>JBCCIU010000021.1:0-107364 GCA_039028095.1 Pseudomonadota bacterium | reverse complement strand
GCATTTTTTAGCGATAGCATGGAAGCGGAGTAATCTGGTAACTGTTCATCGCTGAAAATGACAGTCTTTATAAAAACCATTACACTCTGAGGCTCGATCAAACGACAATAAAAAGGTACAACGATGGCGTTCTGCAAAGTATGCGATAGAGAGGTCGGCGTCGAGAAAAAGAGTCGGGCGGTCTGGATCATTGGCTTTCTTATTCTTGGCCTGATCGTTCCGTTCTGGATTATCACATTGCCCCTGTTTTGGGGTTTGGCGTTGCTTGCAGCAATTCTGCCGAGAAAACGCTGTTGTGGAATTTGCAAATCTCCGATTCACTGATTTATGCTATCCAAGCCAAGTTGTAGAAGCTTGAGTTGAGATCGGTTGTGTTCATTCGCTAAAAAAGACTGTTTTGATCGCCCTGTACTTGCGTTAGCCAAGTATGAACATTATCAATATTCGATATCTGAGCGAGCGAAGGCGGTTGCGCCGCCTTGCGCTGGGTGCGCAGGGTTTATTGCAGGCCCAGCCGTTTGGGCGTGGTTTGCCGGGTGCGCGTAGAGCCATTAGCCACCTCGGTTATGTACAGATCGACACGATCTCTGTGGTCGAACGGGCGCACCATCACGTGCTGTATTCGCGAGTGCCTAACTTCAAGCCGGCCATGGTTAATCAACTGCTGCTCAGGCGAGACATTTTCGAGTATTGGGCGCACGCTGCGGCATTTCTGCCGATCGCTGATTTTCGCTTCTCCTTACCCTATAAACACGCAATTAAAAGTGGCCAGGTCCATTGGTTCAAGACGCGCGATGCGAAACTGATGCGTGAACTATTGGCCCGCATACGAACGGACGGCCCGCTACGATCCAGAGATCTGGAGACCCATGCCGGCAAGCGTGCCGGCTGGTGGGACTGGAAACCGGCCAAAAAAGCGCTTGAACAGCTCTACATGGAAGGCGACCTTATGGTCAGCGATCGCGAAGGGTTCCAAAAAACCTACGACCTGACCGAACGTGTGTTGCCCTCGAGTGTGAATACGCACATGCCCGGCATCGAAGAATTTGCGGCGCATCTTATTGAACAACAGTTGCGCTGCCATGGGCTGGTTTCGCTCAAAGGACTGACCTATCTGCGCCGTAATACCGAACTGCGCAAAGCCGTAAAAGCACTGGTTGATGAGCGACTAAGGCAAGGCGATTTACAGCAAGTGCAACTTAGTAGCGGCGAAGTATTCGTAATTAAAACAGGCGCGCTGGAGCGCCGTCTTCCGAGATTGAATAGCCGTTTGCGGATTCTTTCTCCATTTGACAATAGTGTCATCCAGCGCGACCGGCTCAAAGCCTTGTTTGGATATGACTATCAAATAGAATGCTATGTGCCTGCAGCCAAGCGCAGCTATGGCTACTTCTGTCTGCCGTTACTGTACCGCGATGAGTTCATCGGGCGGATGGATTGTAAAGCGCATCGAAAAACTCGGCATTTAGAGATCAAATCGCTACATTTGGAACAATATGATGTTGATGAGGATTTAATGATTGCTGCATTCGTAGGCGCTATGACGCAATTTTGTGATTTTCAAGCATGTAACTCAGTGTCAATGACGAAAGCCCATCCAAAACAACTAATGCGACGTTTGCACAGCGCACTAAAGCCTATTGGGGAAGTAGCTGTGACCACACCTCGAATCGTAGACAGACGGAACAACAGGTCTGATTCAAAAAAGTACCCCCGGTGCAATTTATGCAGGGGTATAAGACTGAGTGCTGTGTGATGTATTGCGGTATAGCCATTGGTCGGATCAAATACTTGCCAATAGCCCGAGGAAAACTTGCTCATGAACGAAAGAATTGCGTTACCTATCACTCGATGACGAGGCATTTGCGCAAGGTCTTCAAGGACAAAAAAGCGATTGCCCTTTACGTAGTCCGCCTGCCGCTCCAGGATGGGCTGAACAATGCGCGGCAAGAGTGCCGGGTCCATCTGTCCATCTCCATCCATCTTGATGACGATTTGTGCGCCAACCTCTAGCGCCCGCCGATATCCGGTCACCATGGCACCCCCTACGCCCATATTGTGATCGTGTCGCAACACCTGGATACGAGGGTCTGTCGCCGTCCGTTCAACCAGGCTGCCACTTCCTTCCGGACAGGCGTCATCAACGCAAATAATCAGGTCAATCAGATCGGGTATACCCGACAGGGTCTGCAGGATGTGCTCTTTCACCTGATAGCAGGGAATCACCACCGCCAGTTTCTGTTTAGAATGTGTTTGATGACCGGTTGAAGGACCGTTTGATTGATCGGACGTTACTGCTACCATTTTGGCGCTTAACCTAAAATTACCTGACCGGTGCATCCTAAGTCGAAACACACACGTTTGGAATTACTCCAGGTCTGCGGCATCGGGATTCTGCTGGCATGCCTGCACCACCTGTTTGCCGACGACGTTCGGCCCAGTATCTACAAAGACGAACCACGCTACATCAACTATGCCTTGAGTATGGTGCAACATGGCACGTTTGGTATCAGCCACAACTATAAAACCAATGTAGATACACCCGGAGCGGCAAATACACCCGCCTATCCCTTGTTGCTGGCAGCCGCAGCATATGCCAGTCCGGCACTCGAAAATACACTCCTCTGCGTGCAGCAGGATCCGATCGAACAGTCGGGCTGTGGCCAAGGCTATGCTGCCGTTCTGATGCTGCAATATGGTCTTTGTGTGCTGGTGCTTGTTGCGCTGTGGATTATGGTCCGATTCTGGCAACCAAACGATGTCCAGAGTTGGGTTTTCCCTACTCTCGCCGTGCTCCTGGCAGCTTTTTCTGGCGTGCTGTTTGACGCGGCAAGAGAACTGCGAACCGAGATATTGATCCTCGCATTGTTCGCCTGGTTTCTTGTCGCTTGGCAGCATTTTCTAAACAAACCCACTCGCATAGTTGGAGTAGGGCTTGGCGTGACGCTGGGTTTACTGACGCTGACCAGACCAGAATACCTCTATTTAACCGGCTTTTTAGTGATCGCGGGTCTGTTCTGGGCACCCGCGCGCAAACAGATACCGGCGCTTCTTGTGGTGTTTGCTATCACTCTTTCACCGTGGCTGGCACGCAATCAACTGCACTTTGGAGCGCCCTTGCTCACGGCTTCAAGCTATGGCGACACAGTGCTTGTCCAACGATTGACCTATAACCGTATGGAGAGCAAACACTGGATTGCAGCCTTTGTGTTCTTTTTACCCGACAGCGGCGATGATCTGGCCGCGGCATTATTTCCACAAGACTGGTACGCACCGTTAAAAGACACTGCCAACAACTCGTTCATGAGCCAATGGATCGAGGATCAGAGACGTGTGCGAGCGGAAGCTGGCGATGCTGGTGCTTTAGGTTACCTGTTAACTCAGCAGGTACTGCCCCAAGCCCCCTGGCATGTGATGACGTCCATCCCACTGGCCTGGCGAGGTTTGTTTGTGGGGAAATATTTCGGCGTTTTGGGCTTACTCGCCTTGTGCTGGTGGTTATTCAGAGATACCAAAGCCCGGTGGTGGATGCTGCCCATCGCTTTTCTGGTGGCACTACACGCCGGCGTCTCAATAAGCATTCCCAGGTACAACATCATGCTGCTGTTCCCCTATGTCATCGCGTTGATTTTGGCAGCACAACATCAGGCTACTCGGCATCAAAGGAAGTTCATTGAAACTGGTTAGCCTGGATCAGATTGGAAGCGACGCCTGGGACAAGACGGTTGATCAGCTGCACAACGCAACACTGTTTCACAAGTCCTGTTGGGCGGAGATTCTCCATCAGGGCTTAGGGCTGAAGACACATTACCTGGCGGCAGAGCAGGATGGCGCGATTACCGGGCTTCTGCCTCTGGCAGGGATTCGACGGCCTCTGCACAAGGATCTGGTCTCTCTACCACTTGCCACGCTTTGCGGCTGTATTGCCGTGGACGACGAAAGCCGACGATTTCTTATTGAGGCTGCGGGGACTCTGGCAAAAAAAGATGGTGCGCGCCTGCTTGAGCTAAGACATCGAAATGTCTCCAGTGTGCAAAGCCCGCACGCGACCTTCACCAAAGAAATACCGTCGGATGCCGAAAATTTGCTGTGGATTCCCAACAAACGTAGAGCTGATGTGAGAAAGGCCATGGAACTGGGACTCTCCATTCACACTAATCAAGATCTACAGACCTTTGCGCGCTGGTATGACCGAGCCACCCAGCAGCTTGGGAGTCCGGGGCTGGGCGTGAGACCACTGCTGGCGATTGGGCGGGGGCTGGCTGAAAAGGACTTTTGCGTGCATTGGGTCATGCACCAAGGCCAGCCCGTGATGGGGGTCATGACATACTACTTTCAACAAACAGTTATCCCTTACTATGCTGCCGCATTTGCGAAAGCTAGAGATCTCAAAGCCGCACCCTTTGTCTATGCACAAATCGCAAGCCAGGCGGTCGCCCAGGGTTACAGTACATTCGATTTCGGACGTTCCCTGGCAGACAGCGGGGCATTCTCTTTTAAGAAGAACTTTGGCTTTAGTCCGCAGCACCTGAGCTATGAACGTATCTCCCCCCATTCAAAACCTCTGCCTCCGCAGATGACCCAACCACCTGCATGGTTAAGTCAGGCTTGGCGATACACACCCCATGCGCTGGCACGTGCGTTCATTCCTGCGGTACGCAATATGGCAGTGTGATACTCTTCGGTCAGGACTTGCACAACTACCGGGGGGATCATGCGCAGGATACGCACCAGCGTCGCTAGAACGATAGACTTATTTACGATCACGATCGGAACGACACTACTGGTCGCCTGCTCACCGGGAGATCAGGCGGCGGGTGCCAACGGCTCAACCCATACCTACGACACCACTATTCAATGGACCAGCTACGGTATACCCCATGTCAACGCAGATGATTGGGGTAGCCTGGGATTCGGGTATGCCTACGCGACTGCCAAAGACGGTATCTGCGTCATCGCTAAAGATCTAATCACGGTGCGTGGTGAAAAGAGTCAATTTTTCCCCGATGAAGCGGATGCACTGGTCTCTGATGTGTTCCACAAAGCCATCATCACCGCAGATAAGGTCGCGGCCGCGATTGCCGTACAGAGCGAAGACACCGTCGCCTTCAATCGCGGTTATGCCGATGGCTACAATCGTTATCTGAAAGACAACTCGGATGCGGACGTCACCTGTCGTGGTGCCGCGTGGCTACGCCCCATCGATGAAGATGATGTGACGCGCATGCAGACCGGGGTCGGCATTCGCTATGGCCTGGCCCGTTTTGCAAAAGAAATCTCCGGGGCGGTGCCGCCGGGCGAACTGGAAAAAGCAGCGGCTTACCATACAACCGACTTTGATATGCCACGAGGGATAGGCAGCAACGCGATTGCTCTGGGTAAAGACGCAACCCACAACGGTCGGGGCATCCTTTTCGGCAACCCGCACTATCCCTGGCACGGTCCCTCTCGCTTCCACATGATTCACACCACAATACCCGGTGAACTGGACGTGATGGGCGTGAGTTTACTCAACACCAACCGAGTAGCCATTGGCTTTAACAAGGATATTGCCTGGACGCATACCGTTTCTACCGCAACCAGATTTACTTTGTATCGACTGGCCATCAACCCAGAAAACCCCATGCAGTACCTGTTTGATGGGGTCTACCAGGATATTACACCCGTAGAAGTGGAGGTGGATCTTGGCGGGAGCACCCACAAACAGAACATCTACCTAACCCATCTGGGGCCGATGGTCACAAGTGAACAACTGCCCTGGAATAGACAGGTTGCATTTGCACTGCGTGATGCGGTGATTGATAACTATCAAACTGCAAAAACCTACTCGATGATCAACAAGGCCACGTCCATTGCAGAACTGGAAGAGGCCCTACACCAACAAGGCGTGTATTGGACCAACACGATCGCAGCGGACAAAGACGGCAATGCCTACTACGCGGATATATCAGGCACGCCTAATCTAAACGCTGCTCAGTTGGAAGACTGTCAGATTCCTAATCCGGCACTGCCTCGAGGCATCATCATGCTGGATGGCACGCGCAGCCGCTGTGAATGGGAAGAAGACGAGCGCTCCAAAGTACCGGGCGCACTCCCTGCAGAAGAGATGCCCCGCATAACAACCGCCAGCTATGTAACCAACTCCAACGATAGCTACTGGCTATCCAACCCTGATCAACCTCTGGAAGGATATTCGCCAATCATTGGTTCAGAACGCACGGCACGTAGCCTGCGTACCCGGGCAGGCTTGGTCTATCTGGATGAGATAGATCAGACAGAAACAAAATATACCTCGCAGATAATCCAGGATCTGTTGTACTCACACCGCAACTATGGCGCAGAACTTTTGCTGGAGGAAATTTTGGCCGCCATCTGCGGCAGCCAGAAGACCAATCAGGATGCTTGTGCCGCCTTGGAGAAGTGGGATCGCACTATGACAGTAGACTCAAAAGGTGGTCACCTGTGGCGAGAATTCTGGGAAGAGGCACGCAACATTGAAGACCTGTATGCAACGCCTTTTGACGTCGAAGATCCCGTAAACACCCCTCGAGGCATCACCACCACCGATACGGTGAAACAGGCGCTGGCCACCGCGCTGAACAATGCGGCTGACAAAATTACCGAAGCAGGTCTGGCTCTGGATGCTCGCCTGGGTGACATCCAATACGCAGCGCGCAATGGCAATAACATTCCAGTACCCGGTGGCGAGGGCTGGGCAGGCATGTTCAGCATGATCGTCAGTGATCTGAACGGGGAGAAGGGTTATGCGCCCATCATTCACGGCAACAGCTACATACAAGTGGTCAGCTGGGATGACGAAGGCAAAGTAGTGCCCACCGGCATTTTGACCTATTCCCAGTCACCGGAGCCGAGCTCGCCCCACTATGCAGATCAGACTGAACTTTATGCACAGGGTGAATGGCTGGATCTTCCTTTTTACCCTGATCAGATCACCGCAGACCCAAATCTTGTGACCTTAAGACTGACGGAATAGAAGTTGAGGAAAATAAAATGACAGCCTTATATCCTATTTTTCAGCATGCGTACTATGTCAACGACGTAGAAGAAGCCGCGCACAAATGGCATACCCTCTATGGTGCCGGTCCGTTTGTGGTCACTCATCATCACAAGACGGATAAGTTTCAATATCGAGGCACCCCTCAAGAAGCGGATGTGTCGTACGGCTTTGGTTATCTAGGCGACAACCAGATTCAATTTATCACCCAGCATTGTGATACCCCGTCTATTTACCGGGATATGTACGAAAAAGGCCAAGAGGGATTTCATCATTCCGGTTGCCTGGTTAACGATTTTGCAGCGGCCCGGGCGCGTCTGCTGGAGCTGGGTTTTGAGAACGCGTGTGAACTCTGGGCTGACGGGGTGAACGCTGCTTACTTTGATACACGATCCGTAAACGGCGGCTTTACCGAAATTCATGGTGACCCGGTACATATTCTCACCGCGTTTGCGACCTGGAAACGAGCCCACGAAAATCGCAAACCTGGCGACAGCCCAATCATGTCTCGGGAAGCACCTTACCCCGACGGGCGAGACCCAGATTACCTCGGCTAGCTTATGAAGCTTTCCTGAGCGGTACGTTGGCCACGCGTTCTTCAGATCCAAATCAGATCAATCTGCTCAGTAAGGTTGCATTTGGAACAGGCGCTATGGGCGAGGCAGTTTACCTCGGCCTGTTTAACACGTTCATCACGATTTACTACAACCAAGCGATTGGCTTATCCAACACGTTGATCGGCGCCGCTGTGGCTCTGGCTATGATCGGAGACGCTGTGAGCGATCCGGTGGTTGGTGTCTGGTCGGATCGTTTTCGTTCCCGTTGGGGGCGACGGCATCCGTTTCTGGTGGTCGCACCAGTACCCCTGGCCATTGCCATCTATCTGATGTTCAACCCACCTGAACTGTTAACTGCCTCGCCAGAAGACGCCCAGATGGGTCTATTCGCCTGGCTTGCGATCTGGATTATCTTAAGTCGTGCCCTACTGACCCTCTATAGCGTGCCGCACCTGGCCTTGGGTGGTGAGCTGTCCAAAGATCAGCACCAGCGGTCGCAACTCTTCAGCGCAAACACCGTGTTCTTTTACGTTTCAGGCGCTTCTTTTGCCTTTATCGCCTGGAGCGTGTTCTTCGAAGGCGAACGCCTGCGAGCCTCGGATCAAGTGATGGTTCCCGGTCATCTGGATCCGAGCGCCTACGGCCCCTTGGTTTTGTTTGCCTGTGCCGTGCTCATCATTGCGATTTGGCTGTGCGCGGCAGGAACGGCCAAACACATACCCGACCTTTATGATCCGCCACAAGATCAGGAACGATTGACGCTGATGTCATTGCTGAAACAGATCGGCCGTACCTTTCAAAACCGTAACTATCTGGTCCTGATCATCGGCTATTTCTTCTTCATGATTGCCAGCGGCATCTACGATACGCTGAACGTCTTTATCAACACCTACTACTGGGAACTGCAACCAGATCAGATCCGTTGGATTGGACTGGTGGGCGCACCGGCGGCGATGGCTGGCGCATTGTTGTCACCTGTTTTGATGAAACGATATGATCGCAAACCCGTGATGTTGGGGTCTCTCGCAGGGGTTGCCTTGTTTGCTCAACTGGTGGTCAATCTGCGCTTGCTCGATGTCATGCCAGCTAACGGTGATCCGCTTCTGTTACCGCTATTGATCGCCAACGCCGCCGGATTCACCTTCTGCCTGGGCGTGGGTACGGTGGCGATCTATTCCATGCTGGGAGACGTGATCGATCAGAACGAATTAGCCACCGGCAAACGCGAAGAGGGGTTATTCTATTCGGCGCGCGCGTTCTTCGCCAAAGCATCTTATTCCTTTGGCCATTTTTTTGCGGGTGTCATGTTGGATTTATTTGTTCGCTTGCCATTTGAGGCGGTGCCGGGCGACCTCGATGAAGATATATTGTTTCGTTTGGGTTTTACGGCAGGACCGATAATGGGCCTTGCGGCGATTGTTTCCCTAAGCATCTACTCTCTCTATCGACTTAACCGAGATGAACATCGATCAATTATGCAACAGATAAACACACGCAAAGCAGACAAGCCAATGCCTGAACCAAAAGAAGGTGAGGTCAGATGACTGTCACGGCACTCAACGGGATTCGGGTGCTAGATCTTAGTGCGGGACCGGCTGGCGGGCTTGCGACCATGGTGATGGCCGATTTTGGTGCAGAAGTCCTGCTTTTGGATCAGCCGGATCATCCACTGAACAAGCTGGCTGCTGCGCCGATGTGGCGACGTGGAAAAGCTCTACTCGAACTCGATATCCACGCCCAGCGCGACACTTTCCACGAGCTGTGCGCAGGTGCGGACGTGCTGGTCTGCAATTGGCGACCGGGCGCACTCGCACGACATCATCTAACCTACCCCGAGATTGCGAATCGCCACCCTCATCTGATCATGTGTCACATCACTGGTTTTGGTCCTGAAGGTCCCTGGGCAGACATTGCGGGATATGAACATGTTGCGGCGGCCCTCAGTGGCCGCATGCGACTATTTACCGGGCTGACAGATCGTGACGGCCCAGTTTTTTCTGCCCTGCAAGTTGGCGTACACGCCTGCGCCCAAAGCGCTTTAAGTGGAGTATTGGCGGCATTGTATGAGCGTGGCAGGACCAATCAAGGCCGCTTAGTAGAAACGAGCATTTTGCGTGGCTTGATGGCTTACGAACAGGGCACGGCGCTAGCTGAACAATTTCGTGAAGCACATCCCGAACTTCCTGTTGTCTTACCCGCCACCGAAAAGCCGCCACTGCCTTCGCTGTTTTACCACCCGGCTCAAGCCGGCGACGGGCGTTGGATGCAATTTGGGAATCTTTTGCCTCATCTATTTGATAACTTTCTAATCGCAACGGATTTGATCGACGTCGTTTCTGATCCAGATTTCAATCCTGCCCAGTTGATGCTGCCACCAGAAAAACATGAAGCCTTCCGCAATAGAATGCTGAAGCGTATTCAGGACCAGCCCGCAAATACCTGGATGGAGCACTTCGTGGCCGATGGCGGAATTGTGGCTGCCCCCTATCAAACCACTCAAGAAGCTATGCTGGACCCGGATATCGTGAGCAATGGACATGTCGTCGAGTTGGAAGGCGTCCGCCAGCTTGGACCATTGGCAAAACTGAGCGCAACACCTGCCACCCCGGCAGCCAACGCGGAAGTTTCGGAGTCCATGGTCACCCGATGGATCACAGATCCACGCCAACTCGATCCGAAAGAAATTTCCCATCAGGCACCGCTGACAGGCGTCAAGGTTGTCGAAATTGCAACGATCATCGCAGCCCCTTTGGCCGCCTCATTCCTCGCTGATATGGGCGCAGAAGTCATCAAAGTGGAACAAGTTGGCGGCGATCCCTACCGCGGCATGGGTGGTGGCATAGGCTCTACCCGCGTCAACGCAGGTAAACGCAGCATAAGCGTTAATCTGAAATCTGAGGCCGGGAATCAAGCCGTGCTGCAGATTCTGCATGACGCAGACATTCTCATTCACAACTTTCGACCCGGTGTCCCGGAAAAACTGGGTATTGGGTACGACGCCGTGAAAGCGGTTAATCCGAACATCATCTACCTGCAGAGTAATGGCTACGGTCCAGACGGACCCGGGGCAAACCGTCCTAGCACACACCCTATTCCTGGCGCGGCCATAGGTGGCGTCATGTACCAAATGGCAGAGTCTCTGCCGACGCAGCTGTTGGATTTTGACGCACTGAAGCTTTGGACAAGCCGCGTGATGCGCGCAAACGAGGTGAATCCCGACCCGAACACCGCCCTGGTGATTACCAGCAGCGTGCTCCTGGCATTGGTTGCCAGAGAGACTAACGGTCAGGGCCAACAGGTATGGGTGGATATGTTTGGTGCAAACGCCTACGCCAACCACGACGATTTCCTAGCCTATGAAGGCAAACCTGGACGGTTGCTGCCAGATAAAGAGCTCCAGGGCCTTTCCACAAACTACTCGCTTTACCCATGTGCCGACGATGGTTGGATTTTTGTGGCCGCGGTAACAGCCGCTGAAACTCAAGCGCTCAACAGGCTCCTGACCGAGCACCACACGGACTCGCTCAAATCATTCTGCGCCACACGAACGCAAGCCGATTGTCTGGATATATTGGGCAACTTCAGAGTGCCCTGTGCGCAAGCTGATGGAGACCTGCCCGCAACATTCTGGCTGGAACACCCTCAAGTGGCAGCGAACCAAATGTTCTCCCCTGCAACACATAAGCTTTGGGGTGATTATCAACGCCACGGCGCCATGGTCACTTTCTCCAACAACCCCAACACCTTGCGCGGCGCACCTTTAGCCGGGGAGCACAATACCGAGATACTGGATCAAGCGGGGTTGTCAGATGCTGAGGTTGCACTGCTGACTGAAGCAGGCGTTTTGTACAGCGAAGACTGATCTATTTCCGACCCAGCAACAGCGCTGCGACAACGCCGGCCAACGCGCCAAATCCGCCAGCAGAACCGGCAGGCACAGGCACCAGACCGAGTACAACCAACAGCAGGCCAATCACAGCTCCGACACCCGCAAATGTAATGATTCGATTGGCTGTTTTATTCATCCCCAATCCGCTCAGCGAAGGCTGCCTCGAGCAGCTTTTTTGTGTAGTCGGCGACCGGTGATGCAAATACCTGATCCGCTACACCCTGTTCAACAACTGCGCCATCTTTCATAACAATCAAATAGTGCGCCAGCGCCTTTACAACCTTCAAGTCGTGACTGATAAAAAGATAGGCTAAATTAAATTTACGCTGTAAGTCCCGCAGCAAATCTACAATCTGTGCCTGCACCGACATATCCAGCGCGGAGGTCGGTTCATCCATGACGATAAACTTTGGACGCAAGGCCAAAGCCCGAGCAATAGCAATGCGCTGCCGCTGCCCACCAGAAAACTCATGTGGATAGCGCAATTTCATCCGCGCATCTAGGCCCACATCGCTAAGTACGTCGTCCACCCGGTTCGCACGCTCTGCTTCAGATAAGCGGGGTTCGTGTACCCACAAGCCTTCTTCGATAATCTGTTTAATGGACATGCGCGGGGACAAGCTGCCAAACGGATCTTGAAACACCATCTGCATGTCTTTGCGGTGCGGCTTTACCTGTTTTTGAGAAAGTTTATGCCCAGGCGACTGCAAAGCAGTCCCACGCAAAGCAATCCCCCCCTGCGAGTCAATCAACCGTAGCAGGGCAAGTCCGAGAGATGTTTTCCCTGAGCCCGACTCCCCCACCACGCCGACCGTCTGTCCCTCGCGTATCTCTAATCCAAGAGGTTTAACCGCTTCAAAGTAACTCTTGCGACCAAACCACCCACGGCTGGAGGTATAACGCACCATCAGATCATTCGTACTCATCACAAGATCGCTGCTGAGGTCAAAACGACCGGGCTGGCCTTGCGGTTCGGCAGCCAAAAGTTTCCGTGTGTAAGCATGTTCGGGCTGCTCGAAGATTGCATGACTGCTCCCAGACTCGACGATCTCACCCTGAGTCATCACACAAACACGATCAGCCATGCTGCGCACAATCCCAAGATCATGTGTAATAAGCAGCAACCCCATCCCCAGTTGGTTCTGCAAAGATTTTAGTAGTGCAAGGATGTTGGCTTGAATCGTGACATCCAACGCTGTGGTCGGCTCATCTGCAATCAGCAGTTTGGGTTCGTTCGCCAAAGCCATGGCGATCATCACCCGTTGCCTCTGGCCGCCAGACAGCTGATGTGGATAGGCTTTTAACTTTGCTTCCGGGTCCGGGAGCTGTACCAGCCGCAACAGTTCCAGCGCCCTGCTTCTGGCGTCCACGCGGTTCATGCCTTTGTGAACCACCAGAGTTTCACCGATTTGTTTTGCCACCGTGTGTAACGGGTTCAGCGATGTCATCGGCTCCTGGAAGATCATGCTGATCTCACCACCACGCAGACCACGCAGGAACGCAGGCGTACTGCCAATCACTTCTTCTCCACCAACTTTGATCGAGCCGTGAGGGTAGCGGGCCGCAGGCGGCAACAACTGCAAAATCGACAGTGCCGACACCGTTTTACCCGATCCAGACTCTCCAACCAGCGCTAACGTTTCGCCCTGATTGATGGCAAAGCTGACGCCGCGAACCACGTCATTGTCTTCAAAACGGATCCACAAATCTTCGACGGAGACAAAAGCATCAGTTGCCAATTGTGCTAACCCCACTGTTTGGTTGTGCACCCGTTGAGCCGATCAGCGTTCGCCGCGGATCCAGTGCATCCCGGACTGCCTCGCCAATAAAGATGAGCAGCGTCAGAATGACCGCCAGCGAAAGAAAGGCAATCAGCCCTAACCAGGGGGCGTGCAGATGGCGTTTGGCTTGTTGGAGCAGGCGACCCAAAGACGGATCCTCCAGCGGCAATCCAAAACCCAAGAAGTCCAGCGCGGTAAGCGTGGTGATCGCGCCGTTGAGAATAAATGGCAGAAGCGTCAACGCGGCAACCATGGCGTTTGGCAATACATGACGACGCATAATCGTAATATCACCCACCCCAAGCGCACGGGCAGCTCTGACAAATTCAAAATTTCGAGCACGCAAAAACTCGGCCCTTACGACGCCAACCAACGCCATCCAACTGAACGCGGCCAGTGCCATCAGCAACCAATAGACATTGGGCTCCACCATCGAGGCCAAGATGATCAATATCAACAATATGGGCAATCCCGCCCAAATCTCTACAAAGCGCTGCCCCAGCAGATCGGTCAGGCCGCCAAAATATCCCTGCAGTGCACCAACGGTTATACCGATGGTCGAGCTGACCAACGTCAGGGTTAGACCAAACAATACAGACAGGCGAATTCCATGAACCAGGATCGCCAATACGTCGTTCCCAGAACCATTTGTACCTAACCAATGTCGTGATGACGGAGGGCTCGGATAAGGTGGTTCAAGTGCCCAATCAATGGTATCCGCGGCAAATGGGACCGGTGGCCAGATCGCCCAACCTTCTTGGGCTATGCGATTGCGCATGTACGCCTCTCGGTAATCCGCCTCGGTTTGAAACTCACCTCCAAGCTCAACCTCGGTGTAGGTGATCAGCACGGGGAAGTAGATCTGATCATTCAAAGACATGACAATCGGCTTATCGTTAGCGATGAACTCAGCACACAATGTGGTTGCAAAAAGAACCAAAAATATCCAAGCCGAGTAGTAACCCCTTTTGTTGGCTTTGAAATTTTGCCAGCGCCGCTGATTGATGGGACTCACGAGCGCGTCTCAAAATCGATTCTGGGATCCACCAGGGCGTAGGTGAGATCGCCAATCAGCTGCATGACCAGGCCGATCAAGGTAAACGTAAACAAGGATCCAAAGAGAATGGGGTAGTCTCGTTTTACGACCGCTTCGTAACCCAACAATCCAATTCCGTCGAGAGAAAAAATAACTTCGATCAACAACGCGCCGGTAAAGATGATGCCCACGAAGGCAGCAGGAAAGCCTGCAATAACGATCAGCATGGCGTTTCGAAATACGTGCCCGTACAACACCCTGCGCTCGCTCAAGCCCTTTGATCGCGCGGTCAGGACAAACTGCTTGTTGATTTCTTCGAGGAAGCTGTTTTTCGTCAGCATGGTCAAGGTCGCAAAACCACCAATAGTCAAGGCGGTCAGTGGCAGCGCCAGATGCCATAGATAGTCACCCACCTTGCCCACCAGCGACAGCTCTGAAAAATTATCTGAGACCAATCCTCGCATGGGAAACCAGTCAAGGTAGGAGCCCCCCGCAAATACAACGATCAACAGAATCGCAAACAGAAAACCGGGAACTGCATAGGCGGTAAACACAACTGCGGAGGTCAGTACGTCAAATCGCTGCCCATCCCGTACCGCTTTGGCGATGCCCAACGGGATGGAAATACTGTAAATCGCCAGCAGTGACCAGAGCCCCAGGGACAGCGACACCGGTAGGCGTTCCATAATCAGCTCGCTCACGGCTCGGTCCTGAAAGTAGCTGTTGCCAAGATCAAATTGAGCATAGTTGCCCAGCATCATCAGGAACCGCTCGTGGGCAGGTTTGTCAAATCCGAATTGCGCTTCTATGCGTTTGATCAACTCCGGGTCCAACCCGGCACCTGCCGTATATCCCGTAGCGCTGACCGGGCTGGTACCGGCACTTGAAATGGCACCGGTGCTGGATCCAGCCAAACCAGAAATCTGCGCCAGAGTCTGTTCAACCGGTCCACCTGGCGCGAACTGCACAATGGTGAAATTGATCAACAATATGCCGAAAAGCGTAGGCAGGATCAGCAGCAGCCGCTTAGCAACGTAAAGCCCCATCATCCACCCCCAAGATAGTCGATGACAGCTTTTGCCTTTGCTGCGTCCCACCACCAGGTCGGGACCTGAGGATGGCGCGTTAGCGGCGGCTGGTTCTGGGGGCGGCCAAACTTATCCCAATAAGCCATGGAATGTTCTGTTTTGGAAGTGCTGGGGACAAAATAGAAATTCCACATCATCACCCGGTCGAAGGCGCGGTAAGCGGCCACATATTCATCCCAGGTTTGAGCGGCAAACACGGCATTGATCAATGCATCCACGGCGGGGTCCCTAAGATTCAACCAGTTATAGCTGTAATCAAAGTCTGCTAGTTCAGAATAAAACTGATTTCGAATCAGATCATTCGGCAGGTTTTCGGGTAAAAACCAGATCGAACCTACATCAAAATCTCCGCTTCGCATCCGATATTGCCAATTAGAAATTTCTGGTGCGCTGATGGCCGTTTTGATGCCCAGTCTTTGCACGTTTCTCGTATAGGGAACAAACCCACGACCGAGCGCTGCCGAAACCGCAAGAAAGCGCAGCTCAAAGGGCTGTTTGGTTTTGTGATGAACCAGTACGCCATCCTCGACCACCCATCCGGCTTGGGTCAACAATCGCGAGGCACGCAGCACATGTTCTCGGTTGTAACCACCTCCGCCACCCGGGGGCATTTCGGGAGGATGGGTAAACACGCGAGGGGGAATCATGTGCCGCACAGGTTCCAGGAGTTTCAACTCCAACTCACTGGGCAACCCCACCGCCGCCAGTTCCGAATCGGTGAAAAAGCTGGTGGCCTTACCAAAAAAGCCATAGCTGCGCTTTCTCCCCCAGTCGCTGTCGCTTAACAGCCAGAGCGCCTCGCGTACGCGGATGTCGTGAAAGCGCTCCTGGTCCAGGTTCCAAAACAGACTCCACCACATACCTGAAGGGCGTCCCCACTTATAAACCAGTCGTTTTAACATCCCATCGCGCATGGCCGGCGTGTCATAGCTGGATACCCAAGCCTGAGGCACGTTTTCAATATGGGCATCAATGACGTGCCCTTTAACCGCCTCGGTCTGGACCTGGTCATCGCGAAAGTATTCGATGCGGACGGTATCAAAATTGAAGTGTCCAACGTGAGGCGCCAGGTCCGCAGCCCAATAGTCTTGCACCCGGTCCCATTCAACCCAGCGCCCAACCGAAAACCGCCCTATTTTGTAGGGCCCTGAACCTAGAATTGGCTCCACCGTGGTTTTGAAGATATCCCGGGTGGCCCAGAAGTGTTTGGGCATAATCGGGATATCTCCCGCACGAATCGGTAGAAAGGGATCCCCGTGGAATTCTTCTGAAATGTGGAATTTAACCTCCCCCGGACCAATCTCTTCGGCATGGGTAAATGGGATTAACTGCTGGGAGATATCAGGGTTCGCGAGGTCGGACTTGGAGATTTCCAAAGTCCACAGCACATCCTCAACGGTAATCGGTCGCCCGTCGTGCCAGCGGGCCTCATCCCGCAACTTGAAGGCTACCCAGTCACCTTTTTCACTGACCGCAATGCCTCGTGCAATCAATCCGTAATACGAAGCCGGCTCATCAAGTGAAGGCCGCATCAGCGTATCCCACAAATAGCGCCAGGATTTCACCCAATAATACGCACCGCGCACCAATCGCCCGCGCAGCGGAATCGGGTTAAAACTGTCCCAGTTACCCATGTCCGCGGAACGATACACCCCACCCTTTGGCGCATCCGGGTTCACGTAATCAAAATGTGGTGTATCGGGGCCGTATTTGGTCTTTCGCAGGAAGCCGTAGCTGTTCTGGTAAGGAATACCGGTATAGGGAGAGACATAAACCGGCTCATAGGCACCGTTTTCGTCCTCGTAAACAAGCGTTGGAACCAGTTCCACTGAGCTCTGTGCAATAGCGTGCTGTGCGACAAACAGACCTGAAAAGAGCAGTGTCGCCACCAGCATTAACTGACCAACCTGTCGAGATCCCCCTCTCAAATCTCTACATCCTTTTTTGTTCTACCCCAACGCTAATCAATATTTTTTACGGACGCAAATACTCCGAAGCAACCTCGTCCAGCACGTTAACGACTAACTTCTGATCCAGATCTATGGCGACCACATCACCTTGGTCGCGATATTGATCGGGATGTACCTGAGTGGACAGACGCTTGCCAACTTTGTGCAGCTCCAGCACCCCGCCTTCTGACAATGGGATCAATCCCTTGGCCCTGAGCAGATCAATCGCGTCCAGCGCCTGTGCAAACGCCTGTGCTTGGGCAGACGTTATCGGGCCGGTGGTGGCGGACCAGGTGGCATACCGTTCATGGCCATGTCCCGAAGGTCTCAATGATCTTGCGTAAACCCCTAACACAATTTCCACAGGAACCTGGGCGCGATCCGCACAGATGATCTGTGCGTCACTGATGCTGGCTAACCATAATTCCAAGGCACTGCGCCGTTCAGCTGAGATCAGATCTACTTTGTTGAGAATTAGCAGATCTGCAGCGGCTAATTGGCGCTGGACGGTCTGAGCCACATATTTGTCTTTGGCTTTGTTTTGCACCGTCTCCGCATCGGCCAATATCACCACACCGTTCAGGGCTAAGCCCGGCATGTTGCCGTACTGACTGAGCTGAGCGACATCCGCAACCCCGCTGGCTTCCACCACAATATGATCAGGTAAAGGCTCAAGGGCCTGCAGCTGCTCAATGGCCGCGAAAAAACCATCTGACAAGGTGCAACACACACAACCATTGGTCAAATTGATCTGATTATCATCTTCCGATTCAATCAAATCGCCATCAATATTGATGTCCCCAAAATCGTTGATCAGCAGAGCCAGGCGTGATTCCTGGTTGTGTCGCAACAAATGATTTACCAGAGTTGTCTTACCTGCCCCCAGATAGCCACCGATCACGGTAAAGGCAATCATTGGTGGTTATCTCGGGGCGGGATACTTAACCCCACCTAAGACTGTCCCCCAGACGCCAATGTCTCGAATGGTCATTGGATCTACGCCAAGCGGGTCTTCTTCTAAGATGGCAAAGTCAGCTCGCTTGCCAGGTTCTAACGATCCAATCTCGTCGTCCATATGCATTTGATAAGCGGCCGAAATTGTCACCGAACGTAATGCTTCATAGGCTGAAATCTTTTCCGTTTCCCCCAGGACGCGACCGCTGGGTGTCAACCGATTTACCGCACACCACATGGTGTGCAGAGACCCCAAAGGTGTCACGCCGGCATCGCTGTGAATCGAAAATGGCACCCCCTCCCTGAGCGCCGACGCGCACGGCTCCAGGCCGTTCGCCCGCTCAGGTCCAACCGTAATATCATAGTGTTGGTCGCCCCAATACCAGATGTGGTTGGCAAAGAAGTTTGCGCAAAGACCAATACGTGCCATGCGGCGCAGTTGAGATTGAGTGGTCAGCTGAGCATGGGTAATGGTATGACGATGATCCAACCACGGGTCTTCCCTGACAATCTTCTCCACCGTATCAATGGCCAGATCCTGCGTCTTATTGCCATTGCAGTGCATATGCACGTTCAGACCAGCACGATGAAAGGGACGTAACCAGTCCGCAAACTGGTCAGGCACAGTGAGCAGCTGCCCATGGTCCTCACCTTTGTAGTAGGACGGAGGGTTGATCAAAGCACTGAAGCCTTGAATAGAGCCATCGAGAATGAACTTCACCCCAGGAAAACGCAGCTTATCGGTCTCTTGCTGCCGTAAAACCACAAACTGCTCAGCAACCTCATCAAACGCTGCCTGAGCACCTGGCATGGCGGGAATGTTGTATTGAACCACACGCATGGGAAATCGCTCATCACTGGTGACGCGAAGCCACATATCCAGCACGCGAGGCGCAAGTATGGCGCTCCCAGCCAGGTCCGTACACGTTGTTATACCAGCCTGACAAGCTAGCGAACCAAAATCCCAGAGCGCTTGTTCTTTAGCATTGTTCAGCTGCACAACGCGATAGCCGATTTTACAGCTGGCCATAGCGGCCGGTTCACGCAGTTCCCCATCCAACTCACCATGGTGGTCTTTACCAATCCCCTCTATAGTAGTGTTGTTGGTGACCCCACTGACATCAAGCATGGCGCTATTCACCGTAGCCAGATGCCCACTGGCATGGTGGACGTAAATCGGGCGCGTACTGGATACCCTATCCAGATCATGGCGGGAGAGGCGCGGTTGGTCCGGGAAGTAGATCGGGTCGAACCCGTTAGCCACCAGAGGTTCTTCTGGATCCTCAAGCTTTGCTTCCTCAGTGCGCAGGATCTCTTGCAGTTCAGCGTAGCTTTTTACGCCTTTAGCGATGCTGCCATCCGCCCGGCGTCGGTCAAAAAAACCAACGTAGGGCAGCAGCATCATACCGCCGGCCATGACGTGGGCATGAGCTTCCACAAAACCAGGCACGATCACATGATCGGCAAAAGATTCGTCCAGCTCATATTCGCCCCAACCGATAAGATCTTTCAGGGCGCCCACACCAAGGATCATCCCGTCCCTCACCGCCACGTGGGAGCCCTCTGGATTGGTTGGGTTCATCGTGACGACCTTGCGGGCACGGTATATCGTATTTTTCATAAGCTAGTGTATGCACCAGACAGCACCCAGGGGTGCTGTAAGCTTATTCTGATACGCGTTTGAAATTTGGCGGTCGACGTTCTACAAAAGAAGCCACACCCTCTTTGAAGTCGTCCTGTTTAAGCGAGGCTGCCATCCATTCGTTGGTTTCCTTCATGGCATCTTCCAGATTCATATTCATATGACGATAAACCTGGGCTTTGATCATCTTGATCGATTCAGGCGCTGCAGTTTCAGCCAGCATCTTGATGTAGTTGATCGCGTCTTCTTTAGACTCCCCCGCTTCACAGAGTCGGTCTGCCAGGCCAATGCGCTCGGCCTCATCACCCGTGAACTTACGTCCGCTCCACAATATATCCAATGCTTTCGCCGACCCCAACAGTCGTGGAAGCACCCAACTTGATCCGTGTTCAGCAATCAAACCGCGATTAACAAAGGCAGTTGTGAACTTTGCCTGGCGCTCAACAAAGCGCATGTCGCACAAACTGGCAAACACAAATCCAAGGCCGGCACAGGCGCCGTTGATGGCTGCGATCAGCGGTTTACGAATACTCAACATGTAGGAAAAAGTCACTTGGAAGTTAGCGCCCATATCAGGATTACCCGGCTTCGCCTTGAACTGACTTAAATCCTCAGCTTCGCTATTTTCGCCTCCCGCAGTGGCCTGAAGGCCACCGATATCAGCACCGGCACAGAAGCCGCGTCCTGCCCCGGTCAAGACGATGCCGACAACCGACTCATCAGCTTCCGCAGCAGCAAGTGCGTGTTTCATTTCAGCCTGCATACGGCCGGTAATGGCGTTCAGTTGATCGGGTCTATTCAGTGTGATGACGGCAACCGGGTCCGTCACATCGTATTGAATGTGTTCGTACATTGTTCCCCCCTAGGAATGTCACTTAGCCGAGATAGCTTAGCAGAACTGCAGGGAAGGGAAACTACTCGCCGCAGGCCTTGGTCAGGAAGGGCCCATCCACGCACAGGCGACGTCCGTCTGGCGCTGCACAGGCACCACAGATGCCCACGCCACATTTTGTCTCATAATCGATGGCGCTGTGAATCTGATCGTCGTGCACAAATTTCTGTTGCACAGCAACCGCTGCGTGGACCATGGGCTCAGGGCCACAGTTATAGAAGTGTAGTTTTGCACGGGCCTCTAAAGAAAGCGTCTCCAGGTGTTGTTCCAGCAATTCGGTGACCAATCCATGATGGCCCGCAGAACCGTCATCCGTGGCAACATGCAGATCTGCGATCTCAGCACATTCCTCAAGAAAGTACAGTCTCTCGGCAGAACGGGCACCCACAAATATATCCGCATTGGAAAAGTCACGAGCGAGCTGATAGACCGCCGCCAATCCAGTCCCACCAGCCACCGCCACAACCCGAGCATCATCTGGCGGAATCGCTGGGATGCCGTGTGGACCGCGAACGTAACACTGTGTTCCTACAGGCAGTGACATCAGCTGTTCCGTAAACTGGCCAAGATTGATCACCACCAGGGAGAAAGGCGCATCGGTCAGGGCCGAAAAAGGCTTTTCACCCAGCCCGGGAATCCACAGGAAAATAAACTCGCCCGCTTGAATGTCGATGGCGCGATCAAACTTCAGGATCGCAATATCATCGGTGACCGCTTGGTTTTCAACCAGGGTGACCGGGGTAAAAGACATATCCACGTTGTATTGAATCTGCCGTTCAGCGTTTCCGGTCACTTTTTCAAGATCATCTGCCAACGTTTCAAAATAGGTTTTGATCTCGGGTGACGTCATGCCGATAAGCGCTGACCCGATGCCATAAATGTCCGCTCCGGCATCATCAAAGGCTTTTACGTCAGCCGCGCTGCTGATGCCACCACAGCCGATAACAGGCACGTCCACACATGATCGTATCTCGCTGACACATTTGAGCCCCAGCGGTAGCACGCCTTTACCGGACATGCCGCCCATGCCGTTACTCAGTACTGGCGCACCATGGGCAGTATGCAGTCCAGGACCGACGGTATTGATCGCGCACAGGGCATCTGCCCCCCCATCCACCGCGGCCTGAGCGATCACCTTGATATCATCAACATTGGGCGTAAGCTTTGGCACAACCGGCACATCAACAACGGCTTTGACCGCAGCTGTGATGTCACGTACGAGATCAGGGTCTTGACCCATGGCCATCCCGTATCCCTTGGCATGGGGACAAGACAGGTTCAATTCCAGGCCATCCGCATAAGGCGACAGAAGCTTTGCTACCTCAACATATTCTTCAATACCGCCGCCAAAAATGGAGATCAGAAAAAATTTATCCTCGGGCACGGTCATGTGCTCGAACAGTTCAGCCGATCTACTTGCACCAGGGTTGGTCAAGCCTACGGCGTTGACAAAGCAACCCGGCGCGTATTGGCTGAGTATAGGTTCCCGGTTTCCGGCCCTGGGCTCCATGCAGATACTTTTGGTGGTCATGACCCCTACTTCAGGGACATTTCGGAACAGGTATTCGATGATAGGAACTGCGGTAGCAACAATGCCGGACGGAATCGTAAATGGTCCAGAAAGCACCTTGCCGAGAAAGCTGGTATTTTGAAAATCAGTCAACAATTACCCCATCAATTGGGCGCGCATTCTAGCAGGCTGTGCGGGTGAACTTGAAGAACCGAAGGGGACCTTTCGCTCCAGGAAAGTCCCCTTTTACATGATTTTTTGAGGCGCTGGTCGGCTTTAGGCGATCACATCCTCTGCCAGCTTCTGGATTCCCTCGATCGGATTGGCGCCCAGCGCAAATATCGGCACGACCAGGCGATGTGCGCCGGCATCAGCCATGATTTCGACCGCTTCTTTTCCACCTCGGCCTGGCCACATGGTGGTAATTTCAATCTCGCTGAAATCTCGATCATGCTCGTCACAGGCCGCGCGTAAGTTATCCAGGGCCGCCTTCAGTTCACCAGGATCACCAATGGGTGCGTACCAGCCATTGCCATGTTTTGCGATCCGTTCATAAATCTTACCGGCCGCACCACCCATGATCACTGGAAGATGTGGCTTCTGCACGGGTAGCGGGTAGCTCTTAAATCCACTCCAGTTGATGAAATCGCTCTGATGTTCGACAACTTCGCCGGACCAGATCTTTTTCATCGCCACAACGTAATCGTCAAATCGAGCACCACGCCGCTCAAAAGGCACTCCCAAGGCTTCAAATTCTTCACGCAGCCAACCGATCCCCACACCCAGCATAAAACGTCCATTAGAGACAAAATCCAGACTGGCTGCCTGTTTGGCCATATAAAGCGGGTTCACCTGAGACAGAATGTTTACTCCGGTACCCAGACGAATGGTTTTGGTGGACGCGGCAATTGCAGTTAGAGCAACGAGTGGATCCACAAAAGGAGATTCTGGTGCTGCGCCCATCTTACCGCTGGCGTCGTAGGGGTATTTCGATTCGTAGTCCAATGGCACAATGACATGCTCAAAGGTCCAGACCGATTCAAAACCGCTATTTTCCGCAAGTTGAGCCAGTCCCACCATTTGATCTACAGATTCGACACCAATGTTTACGGGAATGAGTCCAAATTTCATATTTTTGCTCCTGTTTAGATTCCAAATTTTATTTATCGTGTTCAGTCCGCGGGCACCAGCTTTACGATGGACCCACCTTTACCATGTTCTAATAGGACATAGACTAACCCGTCTGGCCCAATCTCGACATCACGAATCCGCCCAAGGTGGGTGATCAGGCTTTCTAACTCAACAATCTGATCGCCATTCAGCCGAATTCGAAACAACGTTTGTGCCCGCAAACTACCGACCAGGAGATCATTCTCCCATTCTTCAAATCGCGCACCTTCATAAAACGTAAAATTTGACAAGGATGGCGCTGGCGTAAAATCGACCACGGGCAGGATGGTTTCGGTGACGGGAAAATCCAGACCCAGATCGGTGCCGATGGAAACCGGTTTGGCGTTGTAGTCAAGACCATGGGTATACAGCGGCCAGCCGTAGTTGCCGCCAGCCTGTATTCTGTTGACCTCATCCCCGCCCCGCGGCCCCATTTCAGTACTCCAAATCAGGCCTGTTCTGGGATCGGTAGACAGCCCCTGGGTGGTGCGGTGACCGTAGGAGAAGACAGTATTTCTGGCCGAGGCTGCCGACCTCTCGTCCGCGGATTTCCAGAAAGGGTTGTCGGTCGGCGTACGCCCATCGTCATGTACGCGATGAATCTTACCGTAGGGCGTATCCATGACGTGCAGGTTATCGTAGGTGCTTTTACCGCCCACCGTAACATACAAATCGTCAGACCCGTCAAACGCCAGGCGCCCACCAGCAACCCCATCTGGTACCACAGTGTAGTTATCCTTGTGCACAGCCCACACGATTTCCTGATCCACCCATTGGTTTTGCGCTAGCCGCCCCCGCACGACCCGCACCATGGATCTGGGCCAGGGTGAACCACAGTCCAGCTGACATCGGTCTGTGTGCGAAAAGTAGATCCATCCATTGGTTGCATAGTCGGGATGTAGCTCTACATCCAACATTTGACCCAAGCCAACATAGGACCCTCGGATGTGAATGATCTCACCCCATACCTCGGGTGTACCTGCAATCAGTGGACCCTGTTGTCCATTTTGATCGACGACGGACAAACCACGTACTTTTTCTGCCACCAGAATACGCCCATCTGGCAGGGGCTCCATGGAGTAGGGTCCACTGGGCAGCTCGACCAGTGTTTCAACCCGGAAATCATGATGCTCCGTGACCACAACGCCGGTCGGAATTTTATGGTTGTGAGATTGGGTGATGCTGGGCAGTCGTTGCCTTCTTTCAATAATGAAGAGTGCTAACGCCTTGGTCATTGAAGGCGTCAGTTTCGCAGGCTGCAATTCATGGCGTTCCTGGATACTGGTGATGAGTTGCTGAGTCCCATCACCATATTTCAAATCTGTAGTTTTCAGAGACGGACCGGTACTCGAGCCTTCGAGCTCCCTCCCGTGACAGCTGGCACACCCTTCCATGAACGCGACGCGGGACACTTCACGGTCATCGTAGGTGCTGAGATACCAGCTCACCCCAATGACCCCTAAACCCACCAGCACCAGACCGGCCAGCAGTGTTTTGACCAACCAATGCACTAAATAGCACCCGCCTTATAAACGGTCAGGCGATCATGATCCTGTAATACCGAAATATCTGAGAGCGGATCGCCGTCTACGACAACTAGATCCGCGTGCGTGCCCGCAGCAAGCGTCCCCAGGCTACCGTTTGCATCCATGGCTTCCCCGCCATGACGGGTAGCACAGATCAGAGCTTCTGCTGGGCGCATATCAAACAAGTCGACAAAATATTCCAGATCTTTGGCATACGTGCCATGGGGAGCGATGCTGATGCCGTAATCACCCCCTACGACCAGCTTGACCCCCGCCTGGCGCATCATCTCAACGGATTTGACGGTCGCTTCAATTTCATACTCATATCCTTGTTCGCGCACTGTTGCAGGGCTTACCCCCAAAGATTCACATTGAGCGACATACTGCATCTCCCAGGCAATGGCAGGCCCCACATAGACCGGTTCGTTGCTGGATGCCAACAGATCAACAGCTTCCTGATCCAAGTAGTTTGCATGGCCAATGTAATCTACTCCGGCCCGTACCGCTTGTTTAACGGCATCTGCGCTACGCGCATGACAGGCGACGCGCAACCGCCGCCGGTGCGCTTCATCCACCACGGCGTCTACTTCCTCGTCACAAAATGACAACTCGCCAGGTGGGTTGGTGGGGTTGATCGCCTCACCATCAATAAAAATTTTGACCACATCGACCCCATCACGGCGCTGTTCTCGCACAGCTTTTCTAAGCGCCCACGGCCCGTCCGCAATCTGACTTAAACCGCCAGGAGAATCCACATTGCTGGCTGTCGCGCCCAGATCCCGTCCTGCGGCCATCAAGCGAGGTCCCTTAATGCGCCCTGTGTTAATCGCATTTCGAAGGGCTACATCTATTTTGTAGGTAGATCCAAAGCTGATCGCTGAGGTGAAACCAGATTTGAGCATCAGCTCGGCGTTGCGCACCGCGGTCAGCGTGGCTTCTTCCACCGGCGTAGCACCAATCGCAAACGGGCTGGCATCAGCAAAAGAAAGGTGCGCATGGGTCTCGGTCATGCCTGGCATCACAAACTTGCCCAGGGCGTCCACTACTTCGGTCCCTTCACCTGTTTCAGGGACCCCCTCGTCCGGGCCTACGTAGGTAATCATGCCGTCCTCGATCAGCAGGCCACCGGACTCAATCACAGATTCGTCCAGGGCACAGAAGATCCGGGCATTGGCGATCAGTATTTTCATTTTGCCTCTCGAGACTGGTCGAGGTCCTGATCATACTGCTTTTAAGAGGTCAAAACCTGACCGATTAAGCCAAGAGTCTAGAATCTGTGTCGCAGGCGGGCAATCACCGCTCTCCCTCTGTTCGGTCTGGCTCCGAAGGGCCTGTGTGCAACAATCGATGCGTCATCGTCGACGTTTTGCACGATCAACTGCAACATTGTTTGTGTGGAAAAGAGCCAGGACGCCTCAAGGTCAACCACAAGAAGGTCATCCGTATGCAGACCGTCTTCTATATCCCCATCCCCAGGCTCTTCGCGCATCTGGGATTGGAAGCGAATAGACGCCCCAAGCGTCCAACGCCCTGAGTCAAGCGTCAACTGCAGCCGACCCAGATGCTCGGGAAGATAAGGTAACTCATCGCCTTCCTCGACCACGCCCCACTGGACAAACTGGGATAGAAAACCTGTCTCAAAAGAAGATGTCGTAAAGGTATAAGTGAGCCGAGTGCTGAGGTTAAGCGAATCTGACAGCCTGACAGAATACCCTGCGGAAAGTTCTGCGCCCGAAACCTCGACTTCGCCACCGTTAAACTCCTCACCAGGATTACAACTGGCATCAGATACCCGACACCTTCCAAGCAGGTTTTCGTAGTCGCTAAAAAAACCTATCAATTCGACGCTTAGATCTTCGCGGGCATAACGAAACCCATACTCGTAGTTCAAGCTTTCCTCCGGATCAGCTCCAGACCCTGGACCGGCCGGAGAGAAACCCCGGTAGATGCCAGCGAGCACACCCAATCGCTCCGATATCTGCCAATAAACGCCTAAACCGGGAGAAACGAAGTTCTGGTCCGCGTCTGACGAAAGCCCATTCGATAAATCATCTAACTCGCCTTGAAGATCTTCGTAACGAATTCCTAGATTAATCGAAATTGTCTGCCACGAAATGGTTTGTGCCAGATAAATCGCTAGCGCATCGGTCTCTCCATGATTTAGAAGTTTAGGCGATCTCACAATCCCATCAAAAACAAGTTGCCCATCTGTCATTAGATATCCGCGAGGCATATGATCCCGATCCACCTCATCGTGGTGTAATCGCAAGCCCATAGCTGTATCGAACGCCACATTTGACATTTCAACGGTGTGATTGACAGTAAACTGAAGGCCCTGGGATTCGAAACTGCGATCATTGTTCGTCACATCCAAAGTCTGAGCGCCTATTGGTAGCGAATTCGCGGTACCGGTTAGCAAAGAATACTCCGTCAAAAATTGCTGGGGCCGCTCAAATACTGCAAGCAATGCAGGGCCAAATATGAACCCATCTAGTTTGTTCCACTGTCGGTCAAACTCATGATGGTAAGCTTTCGCGTTGAATCGCCAGTTGTCATCAATAGCCAAGCTGTAGTTTGCTTGGATCTTTAAGTGCTCCGACTCGAATCTAGCGAGTTGTGACGCGCGATATCGGCGGTCAGGATCACGATCAAAATCCTCATCGGTCAAACCTAAGTAGGTTTCGTCCGCATCTTCATCACTGAACCCTAGCTTGAGTGTCAAAGATTGGGCGCGCTCAGTCTGGGGCTGCCATCGTAGTTTTACGTTTACATCGTTTCTCTTGAAACCAGTGTCTCCGCCTCCATCAAGATCTTTGAAACCATCAGTCCCGTAAAACAACCCGTCCAGAAGATAGCTAACTGTTTCTCCACTTTTTCCATAGGCAAATTGCGCTTTGTAATAGCCATCTGTTCCCGCACTTAGATCGATCTCGGCGAAATCGTCGTCGGGAACCTGTCGCGTCACAAAGTTAATTGCCCCCCCAACCGTGTGAGGGCCATGCTCAATCGCTGACGGTCCCTTCAAAACCTCAATGAGATCTATGCGCGCAACATTGGGCACGTAATACGCCGCAGGCGCAGAATAAGGGGCCGGAGTGATCAACACGCCGTCTTCCATCAACGTAATTTTCTGGCTCCTGTCTGCTGCAGCGCCACGTATGCCTATGTTCGGGCGCAAGCCATATCCATCTTCCTCACGCACGTAGACGCCAGGCGCGGACAATAGGACCTGGCTCAAATCAATATGGTCGAATGCTTCGAGATCCGTTGCGTCTAACAAGGTGCCCGAGCCGGTGACCTGGGCAGCATTTTCTTTGGAACCGATCACCACCACTTCCTCAATAAACCGCTGATCGCGATTAACCTGCAGATCTTGAGTCATCGCTGGCGCCGAGTTAAGCAAACTCAATAGAATAAGCGCGCCGAAACCGTGATTGTATTTCATTAACGTCACACTACCTTAAGGTGGTTATCCCACATTAATCCTGCAAGCGACCGGTGGACCCTCTTGTCAGACGGAGGTGTTTCACACTTAGACAACCGGTCCAAGGAAATCGAGAAAACGTCTCCACCGCCTCCAGAAATCACAAAACCATTTGTTCGGGTTGACCAATCTACGGCTGCGGTGTCTCGCAGTCGAAAGCTCCCTGCGTGCTCAAGCTGGTTAAGATCCCAGACGGAAACCGTATGTCCTCGCGGAGAGGTAATAACAGCGACATCACCACTTGGGCTAACACCGACGCTCGCGGTATAGGCTTTCATTCTCCGTAGAGCTGTTGCATCGATCTCTGGGATACTGAATCGCCGATCTTTTCCGATCACACCAACTAAAGGGATCAATCGGGTTGAAGGTCCTTCATCCTGGAATCCTACGACGATCTTCTCATCCGCAATATCCAGGTGCCTCATACTGACTTGACTGAATGGTGCGGGAATTCGATCCAAGATTCGATCATCTGCTAAATCCAAGAACGCAATGTTCGATTCAAAATTGTCCCGATTAAGCTTTTTACGGGGTTGGGAGGGATGCGTCAGGAGCCCACCATTTGCGATTGCCATGGTTCCATCGGGCAACAATTTCATTTCATGCGGCCCAATTCCCCCAGAATCAACATAGCGTATTGGATTAAGCGTATGGGCATCACGGACAACGATGACACCTCGACCCCGTACGTAATCATTTTCCGCGGTGTAAAGCCATTGACCGGATGGGTCAAATACCCCGTGACCATGGAAATGATAGCCTTGCTTCGACTGGATCAACCTACCTTGATGTGGATCTGCTAAATCAAAGCCGTAGAGCCATGTGGCGGGACGCCGGGCAATTAGTACAACCTTAGGCGCAAAGGGATGATAGACGATCTCGTGTCCACGAAACGGGATCGGAACCTTGAACATTAGCTGCCAATCAGCATCCATCCCGGTTAGCCAATAGTTCTGCTGCCGATCCGAGGCGGCTGCTAATACATGGGGCTTCGCCGCCTTCGCACACCCGGGAACCTGGCCCATCGCGCCCAATACCATCCCCGATTGAAGCAGCGCTCTCCTGCGCATCGTTTAGTCGCCTTCCTGATTATTGAAGCCGATCTCTACACCTGCGGCAACAGAGATATCAACAGCCAAATTGGCAAGATTTTGGAACGCCAGCCGAATGGATTCAATGTCACCGGTGGCTTGGCCACCAACAATGTCTTCCAACGTGGCGGTGATGCCACCTTGCGCTGTGGCAGCGCTATTCAGTTCGGCACCCACTGCTTCCGTGAGCGTCTCGCCTTGCAGAACACGCTCGATATAATCATTAAATCTATAGGTGGTATCTTGATCATCGTCATACCAGCTGCCGTAGTTAATGATATTGCTGCGGATATTCTCCAAAGAGTACATCGCGCGAAAAGACTCAAGGGCATTAACGCTGCCCGCTTCAACAGGGCGCCCTATCTTTTGATCGCCAATGAACTCACCTTGTTGGGCCAGTGATTCCAAAATGGCGACCAAAACATCGTCTGCATCGAGGAAAAAACCGGTCGCACCAACAAAGTCGTTCCTGAAATCGCCATCAGCCGCCCACTGATTCGAAAGCTCGTTCGCCATATTGAGAATATTCTGCCCAACCGCAGTCACAAACTCACAGCGCCGTGCGCCTTCTACGGGATCGTCTAAGCCACCCAGCTCAAAAAGTATGAACTCGAGCGCTGGTAACCCCTGAGCACCCACGGCACTCGCCGCGATCGCAGCTGCATCTATAGGACTACCATTGCCCAGGACCTGTTCAACATTGTTTTGCACAGCGTTGTTAGAATCCGGGAAAAACTGGATTCGAAAGCCAATATTGTCAACGTCTACCGGCCCAAAACGAATCAACTGCAGGCGCTGCCAAGCATCCATAGCGTCACGCCACGCTTGCTGCAGGTCTGTCAAAGCGTTGGTCGGTGCGGCGCCACAAAATTCAGTGAGTGCGGCTTCTAACGCAACCACCTGATTGGCGAAGTCTGCATGGTTGGGGCCAATAATCTCGTCGGCCAAGGCCCCAACGAGACGATTAAACTCTTCTGCCTGAGTGCCAACATCACCCAACGGGTCACTGGGTGCAGGCGTCGGCGCGGGCGCAGGTGTTGGAGCAGAACTTCCACCACCCCCCCCACCACCACCACCGCAAGCCGCAAGTAGCACGAAAATTGGCGCCACAATCCATAGTTTAGTTTTGATTATTCGATGCATAAGTCCTCCTAAATCGCAGATAAAAATGCGCGTACTGAAGCGATCTCTTCATCCGAAAGAGAAGTAAAATTGTCACGAGCCGCAGCGGCCTCCCCTCCATGCCACAGTACAGCCTCGACCGAATTGCGCGCTCGTCCGTCATGCAACAATTCTGTATGACCCGATACCTTCTTCTGAGTCCCCAAACCCCAGAGCGGGGGCGTCCGCCATTCACGACCTGTTGCATCACCCTCGGGGCGATGGTCTGCAAGGCCTTCACCCATATCGTGCAGCAATAAGTCGGAGTAGGGCCAGATCTCACCAAATTCTGTTTGATGGCTGGGTACGTGGCAGGCGGCACAACCGATCCGTTCAAACAACTCACGCCCCTGCGCAACCTTCGGCGTGAGCTTTCCCGCAGCGGGGGGTGGAATATTTGCGGTAAAATGCACCGCATAGTCGAAAAGAAATTGGGTGATTTCTACGCCTTCATCCTCATCGTTACCGTGCGCTTGTTGTAAGCATTGTGACTGCTGCGCCGTACACGGAGGATCGGGAAAATAGGGGTTTGTAATTCCTAGATCGTCACGAAATGCACTGCCTGTCTGAGCTGCTACATCAGGTTGCAAAGCTTTCCAACCGAATCGACCAGGTACTTTTTTCCCATCTGCAGACTCGACCCAATGGATCCTACCGCTAACCTGACCAGTCTGTTTTTGAGCCTGTTCAAGCGATTCCAAACGGGCGCTTGGAATCGCTTCTAACAAACCCATACCGATTAGAGAAGGTGCAACACGAAGAGAGGTTAAATAACCCTCAGCACGACCTGAAATCGGGCTAAATTCCAGGCTTGGTTTGCGCAACGTATAGCGACGATCATGCAAAACCTGATGAGTTTCAGTCACACTTACTGCAACCAATCCTTCCCCTGCCATGGTTCCATAGGTCGACTTAGTTTGGATTTGATTGCCATAGACGGGATGTGGGGCAACTGATTCGCCATCAACCGGGATACTGATACGCACTACAGCTGTCGACGTCTCAGGGTCTGTGATCAGCGAGCGGCTACGTCCTCCGTTCTTGTGACAACTGATACACGAATTAGCATTGAACAAGGGCCCTAGACCGTCCCTAGCGGTGGTCGAGGCTGGGGATTTAATCCAGGGTGCTTTAAAGAAAGACAGGCCGGTATAAAACTTAAGCCGGCCTTCAGAATCTAGATGCGCAGCCGGGGCGATCAATGTTCCGGAAGGCTGATGCAGACGCTCCCAACTTGCCCCGGGTTTGGGCAAGGTGGTGGCGGCAGGCGTATAACTCTCTACAAGCTGATCTGTCCACAAAGCCAGTCCAGTGCCGAAAAGGAAAATGCCTGCAAGTCGAAGAGTTAATCTTTCCATAGCAGCTTACAACGAATCCAAAAACCCAAGAAGTTGATCACGTTCCTGCGCACTCATAGCTAGGTAGGCGTCTCGGCTAAACTCACCCTCTCCACCGTGCCACAAAATCGCCTCAGATATGTTCCGAGCTCGGCCGTCGTGCAAAAAGGTTGCGTTAGGATTTACAGTCTTTACGAGCCCTAAGCCCCACAACGGCGTAGTGCGCCACTCGGCACCTGAAGCCAGCCCTTCCGGACGACCATCAGCTAACCCTTCACAACGTTGCACCCAAAAACAGTTTTCACCGGCACCACAAACATTACCCGCCTCGGTTTCTCTGCTGATTACGTCGCAGGAGCCACCCATGTCGTGAAGTAACATATCTGAATAGGGATAAATGCGTTGCCCGGAAAGAACTTCTATATCTGGCGCGTTGGGTACCAACACATTGATATCAATCTCTCCCAAAACACTGCCTGGGGCTACCCCAGTGGTAAAAGAGTAATGGTGGCAAGCACCACATCCAGATTCAAAGAACAGCGTTCTCCCAGCGAGCACGCCTTCGTCCCAGGATTGCGTTGCTTCGTCGAAACCCCTTCGCTGAGGTACAGCGAGCAAACGTACGTAAAATTCTACAAAGGCTAGTTCGACATCGGAAATATCAACCCCATTAGCACCGCCTGGATGGCGGTTAGGCTCAATGGCGGCCGCATCAAGGCAGGTCGTCTGGACAGTCGTACACGTTTCGTCAGGTACAAAACTGGACGTGACGCCCATATCGCTCACGTATGCCCCACTCGTTTGCGCAAGCAATGATCCAACAGTGGCTTTCAAACCGATCCGCCCGAGCCGGTTGGTCTGAGTAGTTACGTCAAACGCCTCGTTTACCCGACCGCTGATTCCATTTCCATCAGCATCATTGGGGTCCGCCAACTCGCGTATATCGTCTTCCGATACGACTTCCAAAAGACCCAAGCCAAATACCGAAGGGGCAATCCTTGGCGAAAACAGAACATCTGGCGACAAATCGCCATATGATAGATCACGTACTTTGTAGGTCGGCTTGCGAAGCTCATACGCTGTTCCATCATTAAAATTGCCCTGAACAGATTCATACTCTACAAAACCAAAGCCCTCGCCAATGGCGGCGCCTGAACCACCTTCAAAAGAGGCTAGCCCATCGGCCACACTTCCACGAAAAGAATCTAAGCCAAAGGTTTGCAAAAGGGTTCCGTAAATCGGGTCGGGGATTACTGCACCCTGTGCATCAACACCCGTGCTTAGTCGGATAGACATAGAGTCCATTGGCGTAAGCGTATCTGCGGGTACCGATCCCCGCCCGTCGCGTATATGGCAACCCTGACAGGTCCGTGCATTTAGGAGAGGCCCCTCACCCTCATGATCGTTACGAAAAATGGCATTACCCCCTTTGAAGGTGGCATCCAATCTAAAATTTCGCTGAATCGATTCAGGACTTGCTCCAAAGGCATCCTCATTCATCAAACTAATGGAGGCGTCCCCGGCTGCAAGATGCTCATCTGTCGCGACATCAGGGACTGCAAAGCTCACCGGTGGCGGCTCGGGCGGTGGTGGCGGTGCGGGTGGTGGGGATGGCGCAGAGCCGCCCCCTCCTCCTCCACCGCCTCCGCAAGCGGAGGCAAATGTCACACACATCGCAAGCAGAGCACTTGCGCGCGTTAGGTCACCCCAAACTTTCATAACTCTACCTAGTTAGAAAAATACCTAACGTCAGGCAAAAGAGACTAAATGTCCTCTTCAGTATCCTGGCGCAAATCACCTGTGGTTAGTTGGAGACCGGTAATCACCGTTTCAAGCACATCGGTCTGGCTGGACAACGCTTGAATCGCAGAGGTGATATTAGGTTCGGTAATGCCTATCTGTATCTGGTTGTCGAAAGGCACACCGGTTTTTGCTTCCTGATCAATAACGCCAACCTTGAGCATGGTGTCTTCCAGGGCTGCGCGCATATCTGCAGCCAGATCGGTCAGCCCTTCTGCAGCAAGAAGGTCATCCACGCCAGCACCAGATATGACCGAACCATCAGCACGCTGGTAGTCACCAAGGTATGCGTTTAGGACACCCTTTGCATTCAAGAAGATGTCGCGATGAGTGTTATCTGAAAAACATGAATGCTCATCTTCCTGGCTGTTGGTCAATAACGCAATATTCATCCGCTCTCCAGCAAGCTCACCAAATGCTAAACGTCCCATGCCTTCAAGAATGATGGCCAGAGACGTGTCACCACCCGCGACGAAGTTACTGTAGTGGTTACCAGGCGTGTTGGGATTCCAAGCATCCGTCACGTCCGTAAGGTCATCGATTAATAGTTGAGCCGCTGCCAATAGGTATTCGCCACGTCTCGTACAGGTAATCGCGGTAGCTGGCACCCCTGTGCCGCTCGTGCAAGCAAGTCCGGTGTTGTCATAGTCCGTCACCGGTCGTTGGCCGGGGGTTGCGTCCCGCGGCCCAGATCCGGTCAGATCAGCATTCAGATCCTGACCCCACAAAAGAAATTCAATCGCGTGATAGCCACTGGAGACATTTCGTTCATCACCACCTAGCTCAAAATTATCACGAACCGTATCGGTTGTGATCGCAGGGAACGTCACTGCGTCTGCGATTATGTTGTCAGTAATGCTGGCTGTGCTCGCTGGCACTTCCGGATTAGCATCGCCATCTACGTCATTCGCGACATAGTCGATCAAAGCCTCTGCAAGCGGCCAGGCGTTGATCGCGCCTTCGGGGCCATCTCCTTCTTCACCGATCGTCCCATCAGGCAGGAGAGCATCAATCGGACCCACGCGAAAGCGGTAAACTTCTGTCTGTCCGTATGGCTCGCGGGAAGCCAACCAGGCATCTTTAGCCGCGTCGAAATTACCTTGAGTTGGGTCAGCGACGAACTCCTCTAAAGCATCCTGCAAAAAGATGGCAGCTAACAGCGAGTCTGAGTAAGCAGAATATGCAATGTTTGCGTTCGTTCGAACCACATCTTCACGTGAAACCGAACTCGGCGTACCAGATGGACCAGCAGGGCCTTGCGCGCCAGCGGCACCAGCCGGTCCCGCTGGACCCGCCGCACCATCGTCTCCATCATCTCCCTCACATGCGGCCAGTAGGCCAACTATCCCCAGTAGTAGGGTGGTTCTCATGAAACCCTTCTTCATCCCGCGATCTCCATCTGGTGTCTGTTCTTTTTTGATAAGATCTCAATCTAAACACGATTAATTCTCATTTACAAAATAAAATGAGAACGATTTCGGTTGTGTCGGACATCAATTGGAGAACGTCGCAGCAATACGGTCGTTAGCGGCGGCAGATGACTCAGCGAAATTAGTGAGCTTAAGTGCGGCTAGTCTGAAAAGAACGCGGTCTTCTTTTCGCCATTCGGTCCATAAACCGGCTCTCCGCGCTCTACCAGATAAGCCTGATTGATACTTTCTTTGATGCCAGCTTGACCCAGCAGCTCCACCATCTTGTGATAGTTAGGGTGCTCAAAATGAGCGGCCAGGGAATCGCTGTCATCCCAAAGTTCATAAACCTGGATTCGGGTGGGGACCGAAGGATCTGGTGCAAAACAATAATCTTGGCATCCGGCCTCTTCGACCCGGGTTGCCATCTGCACATCGACCGTGATTTCAACCGCTCGGTCACGTGCTGCCTGATCCTCAAATTCCAACGCTGCTACAACAATGATCATGTATCCCCCTTTAGTACCCTTTTTTGCACCCTACTTTAGTACTTTCATTCGTACCCTCTGCAATCCCCTATGCGGCCCTTGTCCATCTTCGGTGTGAGGGCCCTTCAGGACCCCGGGCCTCCCCTGCATGCTCCGGATAAACCGACGCGGTGTACAGATCCCCATGCGCATCGATTGCAAGCTGGTGGATATAGATGGCGATCTTCTCCACCTGTTGTAAAACCTCACCCGTGTCTTCGTCGAGTATGGCCAGGTTGCTCATTTTGTCGCTGGCGTAAATCCGCTTGTTATAGCTTGCGAGGCTCAGCGGCAGGATGTGTGTCCACTCGTCAATATAGGTGCCATTCGCATCGAATCGTTGAATTCGGTGAGTGGCACCTTCTTCAGGTTGGGTACGGTGTGATTCAATTTGACCCGGCACGGTCATGTAGTCGTGGAAGTTTCCACCCACCAGATCCGCCACCAGCAATCGCCCTTGTGAATCGATGGTGAGCGCATGGGGGGTGTTGAACTGGCCAGGGCCCCTGCCCCATTCACCGATGGATTTGACGAAAGTTCCATCGGGCTTGTAAAAGGCCAGGCGCGAGTTCCAATAGCCATCTGCCACAACAATTGTACCGTCGTCTTGAACCGCAACCGCAGTTGGGCCATTAAAGTGAGTTTCATCGCAACCCCACTCGGCAAACGTGCCGAGTTCCAGCAGCAACTCTCCCTCGGGCGTAAATTTTCGCACGGTGTGTCCATCGCGATCGGTGGTCCAGAACATGCCATCTTTTTCGATATAAATGGTATGTGCACCCAAGGCAAAGCCAGCCTCGTCAGACTTCCCCCATTTGCCCAGATAGTCGCCATCTCGGTCGAACATGGACACGCTGCTTTTACCCATCTTGGTCGTCATGGCTAATGGGTGTGCGGCCCAGTGTTCAACATCCCGGGTAAACAGATAAACAATCCCTTGTTCGTCTACCGCCACACCGCTCCCCATTTCAAAGTGCATACCTTCGGGGTAGCGTGGCCAATCAGTCACACGCTGATAGCCACTTCTAGGATCATCGGACTCCGTCTGATTTTCGACGTCATGTGAAGTACACATGCGCTTAGTCGTCCAAGGCCGCCAGAATTCGAGGCGGCGACATAGGCAGTTCTGTCATCCTTTGATTCAGCGCGCGACTCACCGCATTCCCTACCGCTGGCAGGGGTGCAACGATGGGTGTTTCGCCAACGCCACGCACGCCATAAGGGTGTGTGTCGTTATGCACCTCAACAATTTCTGTATCGATCATGGGCAAATCACTTGCCACCGGGATTCGATAGTCTAAGAACCCGGCGTTCTCCTGATTACCGTGGGCATCGTAGATGTATTCTTCATTTAAAGCCCAACCAATACCCTGCACCGCACCCCCTTGCATCTGGCCTTCTACATAGTCTGGATGAATGGCTTTACCGGCATCTTGGATCGCGGTAAACCGCAAGACCGTGGTCGCGCCCGTTTCTCGATCCACCTCAACGTCACACAAGTTCACCGCAAACGATGGACCTGGACCTTGAGCATTCAGCGAAGCTCGGGCGGAAATCGGACCACCGGTTTTCGGAAATGCCCGAGCAATTTTGGCCAACGGCAGGGGCGGTGCATCCACGTTCACACCCGGCATGGGTACGGCTTGCCCGTCCACCCAATCAACCTGCTCGGCATCGACACCCCAGGTGATGGCGGCGCGCTGTTTCAACTGAGCGATGATGTCTTCACAGGCATTGATGACCGCCATGCCTGTGGCAAAGGTTGTGCGACTGCCGCCGGTGGTATTACAGAAGCCTGTGCTATCCGTATCACCTATGCGTACCCGAATTCGCTCATAGGGGATCTGCAGGGTTTCAGCCGCCATAATGGCCATAGACGCGCGGCTGCCGCCAATGTCAGGACTGCCTTCCACGATCTGCACCATACCCGACTCCGCGATATGCACCTCGGCACTGGAATTGTTACCCGCGTTAAACCAGAACCCGACAGCAATTCCGCGGCCCTGATTTTCTTTTAACGCCGCCTGATAATGGGGATGCGATTTGGCAGCTTCCAAACATTCCACCAGGCCAATCTTCTTGAACTTTGGGCCGTAGGCGGCTGCAGTGCCTTCGATTGCGGCATTTTTAAGCCTGAAATCGATGGGGTCCATGTCCAGTTTTTGAGCGATTTCGTCAAGAACCGATTCTCCCGCGTACATGGATTGGGGTGCGCCTGGTGCTCGGTAAGCATTTACCTTGGGTTTGTTGACCACCACCTCGAACCCCTCGATTCGAATGTTCTCAACATCATAGGGTGCAAAAATGCACATGGCGCCAGCACCTAATGGGCTACCTGGATAGGCACCCGCCTCGTACAACAAATCTGCCGACATCGCGGTAATCCGACCGTCGTTTTTGACACCAATTTTGACCGTATTGATGGTGCCTGGTGCCGGTCCTGTGGCTTCAAATACCTCGCTTCGATTCATAATCATTCGTACAGGCCGGCCACAGATCTGGGACAACTTGATCGCCAGCGGTTCCAGGTACACCACGGTCTTACCGCCAAAACCACCACCAATTTCCGAGGGAATGACTTTGATGTCGCCGGTGTCCATACCCAGAACTAGAGCCGCCATATCGCGAATACCGAAGTGCCCCTGACTGGAACAGTAGAGGGTGGTACGGCCATCCGTGGTGATATCAGCAAGGCACGCATGGGGTTCGATATAACCTTGGTGAACCATGGGGGTCACGAATGTGCGTTCCACAATCAAGTCCGCGTCTGCAAAGCCGGCTTCAACATCCCCCTTGGTGATGCGAGTTTTGGAGGGGATGTTGGAGGGTGTGTCAGGTGTTTCAGCCAACCCCTGCGTAAACATGTCATGGTGCAGGATTGGCGCATCTGGCTGCATCGCTTCCCGCATGTCCAGAACGGGTTCGAGCACGTCATATTCAATCTTGACCCGATCTGCAGCCTCCCGGGCTAAGGACACTGACTTGGCGGCGATGGCAGCCACCGCATGGCCACGATACAAAACTTTTTCGCTGGCGATGACGTTTTCGAAAAGGCGCTTTCGACCGACACTGATGCCTTCTCGACTGGGGAAGTCCGCTGCCGTGATCACCCCAAACACACCGTCCATAGCCAGCGCTTCGCTGGCGTCAATATGGGTGATGTGTGCGTGGGCATGGGGGCTTCTGATCACCACTCCATGAATCATGCCGGGTAGTTTTTCATCCGCACCGTAACTGGCTTTACCGGTGACTTTCTCGACACCATCCGGACGTATGGGTCGGGTGCCTACATAGTTAAGATCTTGTGCTTCGCTCATCGAATCTCCCCCTGAGGATGAATGGCTAAAGTTGCCCCGGAATGTCTACAGGACTATGCTGCCAAAAATATGTACTGATCATAAACGACTGGACAGCATCGCACACCTGCCTGTCCAGCCGGTTAATTATTGGGGAGTTCAATGCAATTAGTCACCTTCACCGAAAATGGGCGTACGCGCGTTGGCAAACTGTCTGACGGTACAGTGACGGACCTTAGTCAGGCTGCGCCTGAACTACCCACGGACATGATCCTCCTGCTCAACGCAGGACCAGAGGCAATGAGCACAGCCGCAGCAGCGCCCGCGGCCAGCCATTTTGCGCTGCAGGAGGTCAGGCTAGAGAGTCCAGTAACCCGGCCAGGCAAAATACTCGCCATTGGTCTGAATTATCGTGCGCATGCAGAGGAAAGCGGCATGGACCTGCCAGCAAATCCGATAGTCTTCACCAAACAGAACACCTCAATCAACGGACCTTACGACCCCATTCACTGGGCAGAGGACGCCAAGATGCTCGATTATGAGGGTGAACTTGCGGTCATCATAGGTAAACGGTGTCGACGCGTCCCAAGCGATAAAGCACCCGGTGTGATCGCCGGCTTTGCCGTCAACAATGATGTCAGCGTCCGCAGCTGGCAGATGCGCGGCGTTCCTCCGCAGTTCACCATGGGCAAATCCTGGGACACACACTGTCCACTCGGTCCCGCGTTGGTGACGCCGGATGAGGTCGATCCGCACGCCCTAGAGCTGAAAACCATGGTCAACGGCGAAGTTCGACAGGATTCCAACACCGATGATCTTATTTTCAACAGCTACGACATCATCGAATACGTCTCTACTGTCTGCACCCTGGAACCCGGCGATGTTATTGTCACAGGCACACCCTCGGGCGTTGGCGCGGCGATGAAACCGCCCGGTACACTCTCGGTCGGTGACGTCGTACGCGTGGAAATCCAGGGCCTGGGCCACATCGAAAACGAGGTGATCGCCGAACCCGCTGGCACCGCCTGCTATTGAGTGGAAACCGGCCGACCGGGGCCGACGGCCGACCGGGACACGACGGCCGACCGCGACGGCCGACCGGGACACAGACTCCAACAAGAAACTCAACATCTAGATTTGACTTGCTGATTCGGAACGGCTCGCCAGGCAGTCTATTTCCCCAATCACACAACACACCTCGCCAATGTCGCACAGAAAAGCTCTAGCTAATGCGCGACCATTGGCATATGACCAAACCCAGATCTCACTATGTTGATCCTGAGAACGTCGGTATCTATCACATCACCTCCCGCGTTGTTCAACGGGGCTTTTTATTGGGGGATGACCCGATCACCGGGCAGAATTACGACCACCGGAAAGCGCTTCTGCTCAATAGACTGAAGCACCTGGCTCGTTTTTTCCCCATAAAGATTTACAGCTATTCAGTGATGGATAATCACTTCCACCTGGTCGCCCGCTACGACCCGAAGGAGGCCGCCAGATGGTCGGACGAAGAGGTTGCCAAGAGGTGGTGCGCTGTCTTTCATGGCCTGCCTTTAGATCAAACCTTGGACGGTCCAACTGAAGTAGAGGACTTCAATTTTAAGCAAACGCTTCGCTACCACGAGCTTTTGCTTAATCCTCTTCGGCTTGAAAAATGCCGCGGCACACTAGGCTCACTTTCAGGCTTCATGAAACATTTCAAGCAGCCATTCGCCGTATGGGCAAATCATGAATCAGGTACTAAAGGCCACTTTTTCGAATCCAGATTCTACTCAGGTGCGCTGCTCACGGAGCAGGACCTCCTGACCTGCATGGCGTATGTAGATCTGAACCCAGTTGCAGCAAAGATTGCTAAGTCCTTGCGAGATTCAAGTCATACTTCAATCAACGAACGGCTTTTCCAACACCGAATAAACGAAGCAGATCTTGAAGCGTATCTCGCTCCATTATGGGAAACACAATCCGAAGAAGAACACTCTGACAGCCCTACTCCGACAACCAGTTTGTCCTGTACGTTAAAACACTATGCGCAGCAGCTTAACCTTGCGATTGTGTATCTGAGCCACAAACAAACTCGCCTGGACGACAAATTTGAGAGTTGGATTGCAATGCTCGTTAATCGAGAACGGAAGCAACGCGCTCAAAACCCCGCTCTCTTCGACTACGCGTAATCACGGCCGACAAGTCAGTCAAACCTCGCTCGACCCCAAAACTTTCAAACTCGCGATTCGCTTACCCGCAAATTAGAAAACGCCCATGGAAGTCCAGTCAAACTAGAATAAACCGCGCTGATAACCAGAAAGCAGGTGCTAACCAGGGAGAAATCAAAAAAGGAAGCTTGATGCCACGTGAGGTGGCCTGTCGAAGTGTGTGTCCACCTAGGGTCTAGAGGGGTAGGTCGGGTTCCAGTTTTGCAGGGGATTTGGTTCTACCAGCAATACCAGGCGCTCGTTTACGGCGAACGTCTGGGGGTAGCTTAGCGGGGCGCTGCGCTGACCGTTGCGAATAGCCACCAAGGTTTTTCGCAGATCGTGTACGTCACCTGCTCTCAGTTGCGGAGCGCCTGGGGCTTCTACGCGGTGAGCGCCCAGGATTCGTACGTCCTCGCGAACGTTCGTCAGCACCAGATCGGCGGCTTGCAGGTAGTCGCCAAGGTTGCTGTTCGCAAGAAAGGCGTACAATGGTCCTGGATAAAGGAAATCGCCGCTGAACAGGATACCCGCAGCCGGATCAAGAAGTGATACAGAATCAGGTGTGTGTCCCGGCGTGTAGAGCACTTTCAAAACACGGCCACCCAGATCGATTAGCTCGTTCTGCTGCAGCCAACGGGAGACCGTGAGCGTAGGAATATCGAAACCCTCCCCTGCACCAACGTGTTCCTGCCAAGTTAACGTTAAACGGTTTTCGGGGGCTCGCTCGCGGATGTGGGGTAAATCGATGACGGCGACTCTTTCGAAGGTGACATCATTGCCGATATGATCATAGTGGAAATGCGAAGGCACAAAGGTCACAGGCAACTGGGTGAGTGACTCCACAACAGGTCGAATGTCGCGCACCCCTGGTCCCGCATCAAACAATATTGCACCCTGCTCACCCGCTATCAGATAGCTGAAATTCTGCTGCGCATATCTGGGCTCACCAATGGCGTAGGTATTCCCGTCAATGGGTACCACAATGAAGTAATCATCAAACCAGGTAGCTTGAGAGCCCTCATCCACCGCGTCTAACAATGGCGGGGGCTCGCCCGTTCCAATAAAGCTCAATAAAATACGGTGGCGCTCTCCCACTAGAAGAGCAAACAAAAAGACTACAACAAGAAAGGCAATGACCAGTTTGCGCATGATTGGCGCAGCTCAGGCAAACAAACAGGTAGCCCGCACTTCAATACTGTGCCTTGCTCTGGGACCATGTACCAACGGGTCAGCAAAGGCGCTGTGAGGCGTCCAGAAGGGCGCACCGTTGGCGGCTCGCTCACTGTCATAGGTACGAAAGGCTACAGCTTCGTTGACGTCAAGTTCGGGAAATACGTACCAGCGATGAGCGCCTTCCAATTCCGGCTTGCTCACACCAAAGGTATCAAAGGGTACCGAATCACCTCCATATTCCGGCACGTGGAACGAAACAAGATCCTCCTCGGGAACCGAGCGCGCGTCACAAAACGCCAAGGGTAAGTCCATCTCCACCGGTCCTACGTTCCGCCAGAATTGTAGTATCAGGATTCGGCTGGCATCGGTCACCGCAGAGGCATCAATTCCGGCCCGATCCAACGCCTTCTGCGCAAACGGCTCGTAGCTCGTATACCGACCTTTGACGAGATCTCCGTAGGTATGAGTGAAATCCGAATGCACATATTGAATAGGCGCATAATCCAGATGTTTGGCGGCTTCCGTGGGGTTACGAAGAATATGCCCACCAATCAAGGCGTGATCACAACCGGTCAGGGCTTTGGCCTCAGCTTCCATTTCGGCGTAATAGTACTGCGCAATCTCCGCCTCATCAGTCCAGTCACTCACCTGCGATTCATGCTCAATCAGTTCAAATCCAGCCGCCTCCCAGGCCAGTTCTGAGTTGCTACGGGCGTTGTGTATGTCCACCTCCACCGAATCCACCGCAGCATCGCTGACCGCATAATTCATCACTGCTCGACAATACAAATCCACCATAGCTGGTTCCCCTGTATGCATTCTTGGCTGATCATCCAGCATACTAAATCTTTGGGGATTTGCTAATCTTCGTACCTTACGCTGAATACGGGAGGGGACCATGTCAGACGAATTGACTTTTGCGTCGGCGCTACAGATTGCCGAGCACATTAAGAACGGAGACATCAGCTCCGTGGAAATCACGCAACACTATATCGACCGCATTGAGGCACACGACTCCAAGGTCAATGCGGTGGTCGTAAGAACCTTTGACGCAGCCCTGGCCGCCGCCGCGGAGGCGGATCGAGCTCAAGCAGCAGGCGAGTCGCTCGGACCACTGCACGGGGTACCCATGACCATCAAGGAATCCTACGTCCTGCAGAACACCCCCGCCACCTGGGGGCTACCCAGCCATAAAGACAACATCTCAAGCACAGACGGCTTGTCGGTTGCCCGATTCAAAGCGGCAGGTGCACATTTCCTGGGTAAGACCAACGTACCCGTTGATCTGGCCGATTTTCAGAGCTACAACGATATCTACGGCACCACCAACAACCCTTGGAACCTAGATCACGTCCCTGGAGGATCCTCCGGCGGCAGCGGCGCCGCACTAGCGGCAGGATTTTCCGCCTTGGAAGCCGGCTCAGACATCGGCGGTTCCATTCGAACCCCGGCCCATTTTAACGGGGTGTTCGGCCACAAGCCGACCTGGGGAGTGATCCCGCAATCGGGTCACGAACTCATGCCCGGTGTGCCAGATTCTGACTTGTCGGTCTGCGGCCCGCTCGCCCGCGATGCAGGCGACCTGCATGTCGCCCTTGATGTTATGGCAGGCCCCACAACCAGAGAAGCGGTAGGTTGGCAGCTGGCGCTGCCCGAAGCGGACTGCACCGATTTGAGAGGACTCCGGGTCGCCCTTTGGCCCACTCAAGACATCGCACCCGTCAGTCAAGAAACCCAGGCGCGGGTGAACAAGGTGGGGGAAGTTCTGTCTGGATTGGGCGCCCAGGTCTCTGACACCGCGCGACCCAACTTTGATCCAACCAAAGCTCACGTGACCTATCAAAACTTGCTACAAGCGGTCATGTCCAGCGCACAACCAAACGAACGTGTGCCAGAAATGAAAGCCATAGCGGAATCCACCGATCCAGGAGATCAATCCACCCCGGCGATCAACGCACGGGCGGCGGTCATGCTGCATCGCGAATGGATCCGCCATAATTTCAGGAGAGAAAAGCTGCGCGAAGCCTGGGATGAGTTTTTCTCCGAGTGGGATATCCTAATCGCACCTCAATTTACCGTGCCGGCTATCAAGCACGATCACCGCCCCTTTCACGAGCGCACAATAAACGTAGATGGCGATGAACGCCCCTACTTCGAACCTTTGTTCTGGGCCGGCATGGTCATCGCGTCTTACCTGCCGAGTACGGTGTTCCCAACCGGTCCATCAGAAACGGGCCTACCCATCGGCATCCAAGCGATCAGCGGACCTTATCGAGACCACCGAACGATCGAGTTTGCCCGACTCGTCTCCCAGGAAATCGGTGGCTTTCAAGCGCCTTCGGGCTTCAGTAATAACTAAGGAGAGACAGCGATGAGCGAACAAGTTGTTGAATACCAGGCCGCAGACGGCATCGCCACCATCACTCTCAACCGACCTGAGTCCCTGAATGCCATGAACAACGAGCTCATGGGTGGAATCAGCACATCGATCGATCAAGTGCGTGAGGACGAGTCCGTTCGAGTGGTTGTCATCACCGGGCGCGGGCGCGGTTTCTGTGCAGGCGCTGACCTGAAGCAAACTGCAGAAGGCAGCGGTAGCGAAGGCGGCAGCGGCGACTTTTTCACCACCGCCATGCGCGACATCTACGACTGTCCTGTCCCCACCATTGCTAGGGTAAACGGCGCCGCCGCAGGCGGCGGTTTAGGCTTGGCACTGGCAACCGACATTACAATCGCAGGCGACAGTGCCTTTTTTGTCGCAACATTTGGTCCTCGCCTCGGCATCGTGCCAGACATGGGCGCAACCTGGAGCATCCCCAATCGAGTCGGCCGAGCAAGAGCGATGGGGCTGACGCTTTTGGGAGACAGAATCACTGCACAACAAGCCCAGGAAATGGGTCTTATCTGGGCGGCCGTCCCGGACAATGAGTTGGACGATGCTGTAGCCGATACCGCAGCACGCCTGGCACGCTGTGCACCCGCCGCAATGACTCGGATCAGACAGAGTATCGATGCCGCAGCAAACAACACCTTCAGCAGACAGCTGGATTTGGAGATGGCGCATCAGGCGGTCCTTATCCCACGCAATATGCAAGCTGCAGCGGTTGCATTTGTAGAAAAAAGAGAGCCGGAATTTTCTGGCCGACGAGACTGAACCTTGAGAGACTCTAAGTCACAATGAAAAAATTCTTAATCATCCTCGGCGGCGCAGTCGCGCTCGTCCTGACTATCGGCTACCTCTTTCGCATGGAGATCGCAATTTTCGCCATGTCGACTCAGATTGCGCCGGAGCATAACTTTGGTGAACAAGCGCCACCACCGGCACCCGATTACGGCGACGACGCTAACTGGGCGGCCCTGCCAGACAAAGAGGATCCAAGCGATCAGATGCCAGCGGGTACTGAACGATCCCCCACCGGCGTTGCTGTGTTCTTTGTGCACCCGACCTCCTACTTTGGCAAGACATGGAATCAGCCCCTGGATCATGCTGATGCCAACTGGGTTGTAGATCAGCGAATTTTGCGCCACCAGGCCAGCGTATTTAACGGCTGCTGTGACGTATACGCACCCAGGTATCGCCAGGCGACGTTTTTCTCTTTCCTGGACCAAGGAGATAATGGCGCCCAAGCACTGGCGGTTGCTTATCAAGACGTCACAGCAGCTTTCGATGTGTTTCTAACACGCCTGGAACCGCAACAGCCTTTTGTTATCGCAGGACACTCACAAGGTACAAAACACGCCACCCAATTGGTCAGAGAAAAAATTACCAACACACCGCTGCAAGAGCGCATGGTGGCTGCATACTTAATTGGATTTTCTGTTACCTATAGCCAGCTCGGGTCTTTACCCGCGTGTGACAGCTCAACGCAAACAGGTTGCGCAATTGGCTGGAACGCCATGGAGGGAGAAAGCGGTGGCTCATTTGCCCAGAACGAAAAACTGCTCTGCACCAATCCGCTCTCCTGGCGGGACGGAGGCGGTCTTGCAGAACATGCGTTGAACGCCGGCGCGATTGGCTATCCAACCTATGGGCTGGCAGACGAGGGCGAAGACGTTACCGCCATGGATCTCGAAGTTGCTATTGCTGATGCAAAGTGTGTGGCAGACGGACAACTTGCCGTCACAGATCTAAGGTCTGAATCTTTCCCTCAGCGCATGATGGCGAACAGCATGCACGTGTACGACTACAGTCTGTACCACATGAACCTGCGCCAGAACGTTGCAGATCGAGTTAGCGCTTTTCTAAGCCAACAATAGTAAGCGAAACCCCAATAGACAATATCCCGGGTTAGGGGCAAGCGGTGCGCTTTGCAACCAGCCTAAACCCGGGTTGCCATTCGCCCGACTCATCCTGGGTATAATCAATCCGTTGCCAGCTGTCTTCAGACAAAATTTCAAACTTGGCCTGCCAACCCGGTCGTGCCGGATAGGCCTGCCACATGGTCAGCACGCCATCCAAGATCTGGGCCCGAAGGTCCAGCACCTGAAGTCCCGTGGTGCTCACCCACATCATCTTCCACTGTTTTTCCTTGGCATCAAAGGTGCGCACGTTCACCCCTAATCCTCCTCGCTGGGGATCCGGATCTATCCACTCGTCATAGATTGCCATTCCCTCCAGGCCGTACCACCCATTCCAACGCGCGCTTATTGGCCGCGGTGGCGTCCACGCATGTCCGGTCCAGGCGTGGAGCTGAACGGTGTGTTGGCCGACAAGAAAATGAAACTGCGCCAGTTCGGGCGCAGCGGCCTCGGCAGGTGTTTGCTCACAAGACAGCGCATGTGCGACCCCACTGAACAGCCAACAGATCAACACCAGACTAGGCCGCATTGTTCACCCCCAGTCGATGCGCAAGCCAGTCATGATAGTGCTGGATTCGTATTTCATCGTCACACAATGTCTGATGGCTGAATCCTCGTGAGTGCATCCCTGCTTGGACATCCCTGATCAAATGAATGTCCTGATCGATCGTGATCGTCATCGTCTTGCGTCCCTCAATAATATCTTCTTGAGTAAACTGGTCATGTTCCGGTCGGGGTATGGGTTTCACATCTTCTGCATCGTGCGGTTCAAAGATTACGCCCGCCGCCTCAGCAACCTTTGGATCCGGTTGCCGGTGAAAGGTGAACTTATCCCACAGGCATAAGTTCGGATCGGTTGGATGCGGCCTGGCACGCGTGATAAGTGCATCATCTGGCTGCACCGTAATCATAGTGTTGGGAAACAAGTTATATTGTTCTATATCACTCAGCCGGGCATCGCTGAATCGGCTATAGTCCCAACCCAGGCGGGGACCCGCTTCTCGACGAATCTTTGGAATATCACCCCTCACCTCCAAAATTCGTCCTTGATAGACCTTAGGGTCTACACCAAATTTTTGCAGCTGCATCTCCATATATCCGTTTGGGGCCTCAGGAATCGCCATGCGCGAATTGACCGTATGTCCGTCGATGATCACCGCTGTGTGTCCATGTTCATATAGGTGGATCTCAGCTGTGGGACAATCAAACAGATGTTCATGCTGAGGATGAATGTGCTCAACATGGTAGAGCTCCCCAAAATTGTCAAAAACCGCCTTCCAGTTGCAGGCCAGACTGACCGTCTGGTCACCCACTAAGGTCATCTTCTCCAGCTGATAAGGATCCACCGCAGCCATCACAGGACCCAGAAAATTCTCCAATGGCGCTGCATCCAGATCCATATTCACAAAAACCAGTCCAGCCCAAGCAGACACCTGAACCGGTTGCAGCGACTTTTTGGCACAGTCTACCCGGGGAGAAAACCGCTCGGGATCCGGCAGGTATACCAGTTCGCCATCCGTGGAGTAGGTCCAACCATGATAGGGACAGATAAATTGATCTACCCAACCGAAGTCATTCGTCATCACTCTGGCGCCACGATGCTGACAAACATTAAAGAAAGCTCTTAGCTCGCCGTTGTCATTCCGGGTGATCAGGATCGATTCTCGTCCCACATTAAACACCTGATAGGCACCAGGCTCATCGATATCCCTTTCAAGGCACGCGAACATCCAGGTATGGGGCCACAATGCTTCATATTCATGGGCCAGCCAGCTTTCGCTAATGTATCGATCTGCACCAATCGGAATATCGGTTTCAGGCGCAGCGCCGAACACGATTGTAGGTCGTGCATCTACCTGTTTGACGTGGGGTGTGGCCATGCTCTTTTCCCTCTAAGTCGCATCACCGAAGTTTAAATTTCATTGGCGTTTCATGCACGCTTCATTAGAAGGCCGATTAAGCTATCATCATTTGCTCTAGTTGGGGAAGGAGGAGACCTATGCTTGGTCAATCAAATCGATTTTTTAGCCTAGCGGTGTTGAGCAGCGTGCTGGCGCTCGGCGGGTGTTCACCATCAGAACAGAACACATCTGCGCCCAACCAGGCTGATACGGCAGAAGGAGAACCCACGACTCAGCGCCGATTCGGCGGCGCCAGCCTTGACATGCCGCCAGACACCATCAACGCGTCGCCACAATCCAATGCCCAACGACAAGCCCTATTTGGTGATCTGCACGTACACACGGATTACTCATTTGACGCCTACGCGTTTGGCACAGTCGCCACCCCTTATGAAGCATACGAATATGCTAAGGGGGCTGCGATTATGCATCCAGCGGGCTTTGAGGTTCAGCTCCCCAGACCGTTAGACTTCTATGCAGTTACAGACCACGCCATGTTCCTGGGGGCCGTCAAAGCCGCATCGGACACCAGCTCCGAATTCTCTCGCTATGCTCACGTCAGCAATTTGCATAACCTGAACGCTCCGGAAAACCAAAATTTTGAAAGCCTGCCTCAGCGAGTGACTGCCTTTACTACCTTCCTGCCGGATACCCTTCGCGGCGTGGTAGACGGTTCAGTCAGTGTGCAGATGCTCAATCAGATCGCTAAGGACGCCTGGGCAGACATCATCCTCGCCGCTGAAACGCACAATGATCCAGGCAACTTCACCACGTTTGTGGCCTACGAGTACACTTCTTCAACCGACGACCGCGGTAATTTGCACAGGAACGTGATCTTTCAAAATGCGGACAAACTCCCGGCCATGCCGTTTTCGCGCTTTCACTCACAAAATCCTGAAGGTCTGTGGGATTGGATGGATGGTCTTCGCGAACAAGGCATAGAATCGCTGGCCATCCCTCACAATGCCAATGGCTCTAACGGACAGATGTTCAAGATGGTGGATTGGGCCGGGGACCCACTGGACGATGACTACTCGCAGCAACGCCTGCGCAACGAACCGATCGTGGAAATCACCCAGGTAAAAGGCACCTCGGAAACCCATCCGCGACTCTCCGATAATGACGAATGGGCAAATTTCGAGATTATGCCTTTCCGCGTGGCCACCACCCTGCTTAGCGAACCTAACGGATCTTACGCTCGGCAGGCGTTACTTAATGGGCTCACCTTACAGGACCAAGGGCTTTCCAATGCGTATCAATTTGGTTTTGTTGGCGCATCAGACACGCACACCGCAGCGGCTTCATTGTACGAAGAGACCTATTTTTCCAAGGTGGGACTGTTGGATGCTGATGGCTCCCGTCGAGGCTCGGTACCCCTTTCCGATGCGGATGCTGAGGTGATTCGGTCTGCCGGTCGCGTTGGTATCCAGGACATCGATGGCAGGCCCTATGCAACAGGTGCCTATGAAACCTGGGGGGCATCAGGCCTCACCGGTGTGTGGGCAGACGACAATACGCGCGATGACATCTATGCGGCCTTCCGCAGGAAAGAAACATTTGCAACCTCGGGACCACGCATTCAAGTCCGATTGTTTGCAGGTTACGAGTTTGGAGCGGATGCACTGGAGGGCAACAATCCGTGGACCGCAGCCTACGCCTCGGGCGTACCCATGGGTGCAGAACTGATCGGGCAAGCAGATCAATCACCGACATTCCTGGTCTGGGCGGCCCGCGATGCCATGGGCGCACCGCTGCAGCGTCTACAAATTATCAAAGGGTGGACGATTGATGGCGAACACTTCGAACAGGTCTACGATGTCGCCTGCTCAGACGGCGGTCAGGTCGATCCAGAAACTCATCGATGCCCCGACAACGCAGCCACGGTCGACCTTACCACCTGCGCGATTAACAAGGATGTGGGTGCCGGGGAGCTATCCACCATCTGGGAAGATCCTCAATTCAACGCAACTCACCGCGCCTTCTATTATGTCCGAGCGTTGGAAAATCCAACCTGCCGGTGGTCCACGTGGGATGCGATCAGAGCCGGCGTTCAACCCAGATCTGATCTTGCAAAAACGATTCAGGAACGGGCCTGGTCTTCTGCAATCTGGTACGTGCCCGACGCTTAGGGAGCGCAGATAAACCCATGAGCGAAGCATTAAAACTGGGCTATCTGATCCCTACGCGGGAACAGGTGATGCGTGGCGATCACAGCACAACGTCGCTGTTGAACGCCGGTCGATACGCCGCCGATCAAGGATTTGATTCTCTATGGGTTGGAGACTCTCTCACTGCACGGCCCAGACACGACCCACTCACGTTATTAGGTGGACTGGCAACCGTCATCCCAAAGCTGCAGCTGGGGACCTCGGTCCTCTTACCCGCCTTGCGTAACCCTGTGGTGCTGGCCCAGCAATTAGCGACCATTGACCAGTTGAGCGAAGGCAGACTGGTCGTTGGTGCAGGCATTGCGGCAGACGTGCCTACCATTCGGGCTGAGTTTCAGGCTGCAGGCGTACCGTTCGAAAAACGAGTAGGTCGTCTGCTGGAAGGATTTGATCTGTGTCGCGCCCTGTGGCGCGGCCAGCCAGTTGATTGGGAGGGACGCTGGCACCTGAAGCAGCAACAACTTGCTCCAACGCCAGTACAAGCTGGCGGTCCACCAATCTGGCTAGGGGCTGGGGTTGAGGCAGGCATCAAACGAGCAGCCAGGCAGTTTGACGGCTGGATGCCAATAGGACCCGATCCAGATACATTTGGTCAACGCTGCAGGTTTTACCAGAATGAATGCGCCGTGTTAGCGAAAACGCCTACGACCTGTCTGTACCTGACACTCTGCCTGGATGAGGATGAAACGCTGGCCGAAACCAGGCTGAATGACTATCTGGAGCAATACTACAAGGTACCTGCCCAAGCCATGCGGCGAATTCAGGCTTGTTGCGGTGGCAACATCGAAACCATATTGAAGTTCCTGCACAGCTACGTCGTGGCCGGCGCTCAACACCTGATCATTCGCGTAGTCGGTGACTATCAACGAACCCTGCAACAGCTAGCCCTGCACCGCACACTCATCACCGACGGTCTCTAATCACTAAAGATACCTATCGCCGCCGACAACCAGGCAGTGCACACAACATTTCGAAAACCAGGTTTGCGGCCAGCAACGCCGTATTCCCCGTTGTGTCGTAGGGGGGTGACACCTCTACCAGATCACAGCCAACCAGGTTCAACCCGAAGCACCCACGTATAATCTCCAGACCCTGAGCACCGGTAAGCCCGCCAGGTTCCGGGGTCCCCGTGCCCGGTGCGACGGAGGGGTCTAAACCATCAATATCGAAGGAAAGGTAGGTGGGCCTGTCTCCCACCACTTCTCTAACTTGATCCATCAACGGGCTTAAACTGCGATACCAGCACGCTTCTGCCTGTACCACCCGAACACCATGCTGTCTTGCCCAATCAAAATCTTCTGCGCTATAGCCGGTGGCCCGCAGGCCAATCTGCGTCATGCACCGAGGCTCAACCAGCCCTTCTTCTATGGCCCGTCGAAAAATGGTGCCGTGTGTGACAGATTCACCGAACATCACATCGTTGGTGTCTGAGTGCGCATCAACATGCACCAGGGCTACGGGACCGTGTTTGGCAGCAACGGCGCGCAAGATGGGCAAAGTGATGGTGTGATCGCCCCCCAGGCTGATGGGAATAATGGGATGCGCCAGCAAGTCCCCGAAGTGCGCTTCGATCAGGCTGACAGATTTCTCCAGACTGTAAGCGTTCAACGCCACATCACCCAGATCCGCAACTTGAAACGAATCGAAAGGTGCTGCCCCCGTGGCCATGGAATAGGGACGCACCAATACCGACTCAGTTCGGATCTGACGTGGACCATACCGAGTACCGTTGCGGTTACTGGTGCCAATATCCAAGGGCACCCCAACTATACCCACATTAAGTTCCGACCCCGACGATGCCACCGGTAAGCGGAACATACTGGCAATACCGCCAAAACGCGGCATCTCGTTCCCGGATAGTGGCTGATTGAATTCGCTCATGACCCCCATCCTATCCAAACACCCAATGACCCACAATTTCCTTGCCGCGGGCTGAGACATCCGATTGAATCGATCCTGATTTTGATTCGAGCGAGATCGAGGCGTGGCTAAAAATAAGATAAACCGGAAAAAACCTTCTAATGCGACTGCCAACACGACTTCGGGGCACCTGTCGGTGGGTGAGGTGGTGGTTAAAACTCTGGAGGATTTGGGGGTGACCGAAGTGTTTGGGATCCCTGGAAACCATACTGTAGAACTTTACCGTGGGCTTTCACAAACACGAATCAGACACACCACGACACGACATGAACAAGGCGCCACCTTCATGGCCGATGGATACGCGCGGGCGACCGGCCGGCCGGGTGTTTGTTTTCTGATTAGCGGACCCGGATTCTTAAACGGCGCAACCCGCAACACCCAGGCACAACAGGACAACAATACGCTGTTAGTGATCACCACCTTGAGCGGTTCCACCACCAGTTTTGGGCATCTACACCAGATGCCTGACCAGGTCCTGGCAAGCAAAGGTATGGCGAAAGCGGTTATCACCATCAACAACGCGACCTCCGTTTCCCGAAAGATCCGGGAGGCGTACCGGCTGGCGACCACACCCAGTCCAGGCGCCGTGGTCGTTCAGGTTCACGTCGATGTCCTGGGGCGCGAAGCCACTTTCTCTAAGAAAAGCGAACCTCGCGAGCCAAAACCCGAATCCAGCTGGCCTGGCACCAAGACAGTCGCCCGAGCGCTCAGGCAAGCCAAACGCCCACTCATTTTGGTGGGCGGAGGCGCTAGGCGCTGTCCCGAAACGAAGACACTGGCGGAAAGAATGGATGCGCCAGTGATCTGCACAACCAACGGCAAAGGCATCGTGCCTTATTCACACCCTCTATCTACAGGCGGCAGCCCCAGTCTGCCTTGCCTGAAACGCGCGATTGCCCAGGCAGATTTGGTGTTAGCACTGGGCACTGAGCTTGGGGAAACCGACTATGACCTGCTGATGAATCATACGCCTGAACCCAAGGGGCGCATCATCGCAATCAACGTCGCGCAGCACGCGATTGGAGGTCTAACAAAGCAAGACCACATACGAGCACGGGTAGAAGACTGGGTTGGCCACCTGCTCAAAACCCTTCCGCAGGCGCGCAAACGAGGCAGCCAAAGAGCCCGGACTCTTCGCTCTCAGATATTGAACGAGCATCACTATCATGCCGACTTTGAGGCATTCTTTGATGCCATAAAACGAGCTGCACCGGACCTGATCCTGGTGGGGGATTCGACGCGCCCCACTTACTACGCAACCTGGATGTACGAATGCGAGCTTCCGGGTCGATATTTTCACTCGGTTTCCGGATTCGGCACGTTAGGGTACGCAATACCCGCCGCATTTGGTGCTAGAACTGGCACTAGCCTGCCGGTTGTAGCGCTTATTGGAGATGGCGGCGCCCAGTTTTCGCTGACGGAAATCGCCACCGCTGTGGATAACAAGCTGGGCGTACCCATCATCATCTGGCAGAACCAGGGGTATGAGGAGATCACCAACAGTCTTGGTGCGCGCGGCGTTGGCTCTTCCAGTACTCGTATCAGCGCGCCAGACTATCGAAAGATCGCCGAGGCTTACGGAATCAAAGCGATCTCGTGTAAATCCACTGAGGGATTGACCCGCGCCATACGTCAAACACTGAAAGAAAGTCTGCCGAGCCTTATTTTGGTTCAACAAGACGATTTTATTCATCGCGCTTCAGGAGAATGGTATGGCTAAGTCCAACCTTCCAGTCAGTGATCTAACACAACGTCTCGCCCAACCGGGCAGCGATGTCTGGGCTGTGCACTATGATGCGGTGGCCCGCCAGGAAGCGGGAGATGACATCATCCTGCTGAGCGTGGGTGACCCAGACTTTGATACACCGCCCTATATTTCAGAATATGTGATCAAGCAGATCAACAAAGGGCGTACCCATTACTCCCCTGCGGCTGGCGAGCCAGAATTACGGCGCACGATCGCCGAGCTGGAATCCAAAAACACGGGTAAGTCCATATCCATCGATCAGGTTGTCACTTTCCCCGGTGCCACCGCCACTTTTTTTGCAACCATGAGCTGCATTCTCAACCCTGGCGACGGCATCATAATCCCCGAACCCATGTATGTGGGGTACCACGGCGCAACAGAAGCCCTGGGGGCAGAGCGCCAGACGGTGCCGTTGAGCCTGCCCAGTTTCGAGCTAAACATCGACGCGGTTCGAGATCGTGTTGAGCCCAATAGCAAGTGTGTGCTGATCAACACCCCGGGGAACCCGTGCGGAAATCTTATTCCGGCACGCACCTTGGCCGCTCTGGCCGACATGTGCAGAGAAAAGAATCTTTGGTTGATCTGCGATGAAGTGTATTCGCTGATCACGTTCGACGAACCACATGTTTCGATGCTCAACTGCACGGAGGATCTATCCAACGTCATCGTCATCGATGGCTTATCAAAATCTCACGCCATGAGCGGCTGGCGCGTGGGTTGGGCGATCACCAGCGAGGAAATGGCAGGGCACCTCACGCGCATGTCCGGCGCCACCTTCTTCGGGGCATCGCAGTTTATCCAGGACGCTGCAGCCTACGCTTTGGCTAACGATGCCCGGGACGTGGAAGAAATGCGCGTGGAATACCAACGTCGCAGAGACTTTGTTGTGTCGCGCCTGCAACAAATTCCCAAACTGAACCTACATACGCCCCAGGGTGGCATGTTTGTGATGATCGACGTCAGCGCAGTGGCCGAAGACGGCGAAGCTTTCAGTCGCGGCTTGCTGGATACTGAAGGCGTGGCCGTTCTCCCTGGTCGTTGCTTTGGTCCAAGCGGATCGGTCTACGTGCGTTTAAGCCTGACGGAGCCGGTTGAAATACTGGGTAACGCGCTAGACCGAGTCGCAAACTACTGTCAGACCAGCTAACCGGTCACCAAGCGGGTGGCCACCGCATAGGAGGTAGAGGTCAGGGTATGACGCCGGCGGAAATTTTCTGTGGCCTGCGGCGCGGGCGTGCGGGATTTTTCCCACGACTCAAACCCGTCATACCAGGTAACCAACTGCATTGGCACCTCACCGTTCGTTCCGGGTGGCTCAAACAGTCCAACAGGCCGAGAGGCATAGTCTGCCCCATGCTCAAACGTCTCCCAGGCCGCTTCCGACAACGACACTAACTCCGCTACATCTTCCTGCCGGATATGGAAACGTCGAAAAACATACAGACCTGGACTGTTCAGCCGATCTGGTGAAGTTGGTCGTGCGGTGGGATGCCAGGCCTCTGATCGAAGTACATCAAACCCCAAGCCAACCACAGCATCGTCGCAATCCTCAGTGACCACCAGATAGACTTCGTTCGTCGCCATACCAAACAAACCAGTAAACACACCCCACACAGGTAGATCCGCACCCGAGAGCGCGGTCACTAGTTCACGATTGTGATTCGCCGATGCTCGCAGATGGTGGAACTGAAAATTTTCCATCAAGAACCCCCGGACAAACCTGCAAGCGACTGACCGGCATGTTGATTGTCCGGCACCAGGCGGACAATGCTGCTACCCTGCTCCCGCTCTAGCAAAAGATAGATCAGCCCATCATCAGCCACCTCAATATCTCTGATACGAGCCAGATCTTTGATCAGCGTCTCCTGATGCAAAAATTTGTCTCCGTCAAAAACCATACGAAAAAGGGAACTGCCTTTGAGCGAGCCGATCAAGACATTGTTGCGCCAGTTTGGGAATTTATCTCCCGTATAGAAGATAAAACTGGAGATGGCTGGTGACGGCGTAATGTTGACCAGCGTGCGTTGGACCTCGCTGGCATCAAACTCCAGCGAGTGAAGTTTGTGCCGTTCAACATGAACGCCGGAATATTCAAGACCTTCTGAAAAAAATGGCCAGCCGTAGTTCCTCCCGGGCAACAGTTCATTGAGCTCATCACCCCCACGCGGACCCATTTCGGAATTCCAGACCGTGCCACGCTCCGGATGCCATTCGAGTCCCTGGGGACTTCTGTGACCATAGGTCCAGATGGTGCGTTGAACCGTGTTGTCAGAAGCGGCATAGGGGTTGTCCAAAGGTATGGATCCATCGTCATTGATGCGATGAATTTTTCCATACGGTTGATTCAAATCCTGTGACGTAATCTCCCGAGTACCTTCGGCAGACTTAATCCCAACAGAGATGTAAACATGTCCAGCATCGTCAAAGGCAATCCTCCCACCCGCGCCAGTATCGGGCGTGGCCACATAAAACTCTTCAGGCGCCTGCCAGATGGTTTCAACATCCGTCCATTGACCGTCCACAATCCTGCCACGATCCAATCGATTCATTGATGACTCAATCGGATTCAAGGTGTCCTCGTCGCCAAGCAAGTGTGTGTAATGCAGGTAAATCCAGCCATTGTTCGCGTAATCCGGATGCGTTGCCACATCCAACAGCCAACCAGACCCGTACTGGATCCCCATGATGTCGAATGAGCCACCGGTTTGGGGCGTACCTTCTATCAATGCCGACTGTACCCCGTTGGTATCGACCACCGACAAACCACGCTCTTTTTCGCTAACCAGTATGCTGCCATCAGGCAACGGTTCGATGGAAAAGATCAACGGATCAAGATTGTCGATCACCGTTTCAATAGAGAAGGAATGAACCTCGCTGGTTTGAGGCTGTTCCGGCAGGTTGAGTTCGCGGTCGTATCGGAACTCGGTGAAGCGCTGTCCGAGGCGATACTCGCCAACGTAGATCGCCAACCCTTTCACTTCTACATCTTCCAAAACCCCAACAAATCCGTTCAGGGCTGGGTGTTGCTCTCGAATACTGAACTGCAGCGCCTCGTGGTCATCGCCACCAGTTAACCCCACCCCCACCAGGGCCGGCCCCCCATCACCGCCCAACATATCTCCACCATGGCAGCTGGAGCAGTTACTGCTGTACATAGGCCCATACAGATCCAGATCGGTGTTCGAGATTAAATACCATCCGGTGCTGACGCCACCCACCATGATCACACCGATCACAATGAGTAGGATTTTTTTCCAGCCCATATTCACCCCAATAATCGTCACGATCTCAACAGACTTTATACGCCAATCACAGCAAAAGTGCTAAGTGACAGACAATAACGCCAAGGTATACTTTAAACGTTGTTGTGAGCTGGGAGAGGCTGATGACCATGTCATTTCATTTTTTTAACGTAACGCCACATGCAGGTGCACCGGGCGCGCGCGTCACAAGCATTGATCTTGCTAATCTAACCGACGACGTTTGGGCCGAACTATATCGCGTTTTTTTAGAGTACGGCGTGCTGGTATTCCCCGAACAACACCTGGATGAAGAAGGCCAGGGACGCTTTGCCAGCCGTTTTGGCGCTACCGAAAAACTGGCACCACGTCAGCAAGGACCAAACGTTCAGATTTCCAACAAACGCCGTGACGGCACGCTCGCGCAGCCTGATGACATGCAGTATCAGGTGCTGAAAGGCAATGAAGGTTGGCATACGGACAGTACTTATATGCCCCTTGCCTCCAAAGTTGCCATGCTTTCAGCGTTGGAGATTCCCCCCGAAGCGGGAGAGACCGAATTTGCAGATATGCGGGCCGCATACGATGCCTTAAACCCCGCATTACAGATCAGGCTGGAGAGTCTCCAGGCTTACCATTCTCTATATTATTCCCAGGAAAAAGCGGGCTACACCCATACAACCGACAATATCTACGGTCTACATGACAAAGGTGCACCATTGCGCGATGTCATCAAGGTACACCCGGAGACCGGCCGCAAGTCGATCTACACAGGCCGACATGCCCATGACGTACCTGGCATGCCAAGGGCAGAATCTGACGCGTTATTGGATCAGCTGATGGAAGAGGCCTGCCAACCCCCAAGGGTTTATACCCACCATTGGACAGTCGGTGATACTGTCGTTTGGGACAACCGCTGCATGATGCATCGCGCTCGGCCCTACAACAAAGACCACCCGAGGGTCTTGCGCGGCACTAGAATCAGTGGTGATCTCGAAAGTGAACAGGCGGAGTGTTATCCCGATCCTCGAGCAAACGCATTTGTCCCTTCGCAGACAAATACATCCAGCCTGGTGACCTAGCCTCGGCTCAACCGTCTTTGGCCATTGTGAGCTGTTCGGGCTTGTCTTGTTTTGAGGAGCCTTTCAGGTACTGAGCAAGCTGCCGATCGTGCCGCGATGTGGCAGAGAGAGGACCAGGCCGCACATAGGGGTCGTATTGAGGAGCCTGCGCACCATCTACCTTGTCACCCATGACAGTAACGCGCTGGATAATCCGTTCGCCTTCAAAGTCATTCAGGACAAAATGTTGGGTGCAGCGATTATCCCAGATTGCGATGGTGCCAGCGGTCCAGCGATAGCGGACCGTAAACCGCGGGTTTTTCACCCACTGGGTCAGATAGCTCAGCAGGTTTTCGCTTTCGCTCCAATTCATCTCGACAATTCGACGGGTAAAGTGTTCGTTAACAAAAAGCGACTTCTCTCCCGTTTCAGGATGCAGGCGAATCACGGGATGGATTGCCATTTTGTCGGGTCGGTTATGCGGTAGCGCATCGTGCAGAGCAGTTAACGATTCACATAATTCCTTCATCGGTTGAGACAGTTCTGCATACGCCTGCTCCAAACTGCACCACATGGTATCCCCGCCCACTTCTGGACACTTCACCATATGCAGAATTGACATGATTGAGGGGCTTTCCTCAAAGGTGATATCCGAGTGCCATTCGTCCGCTATACCACCTTGGGTGGCAGCCAGTTCAAACACGCCGGGATGATCGGTAAACGGGTTTTTCAGGTTGGGATGACTTTCGATAGCGCCAAAATGCTCACCCAGGGCAACGTGCTGATCCAGGCTGATGTCTTGCCCAGGGAAGAAAAGAACTTTGTGTGACAACAGCAGGGACTTGATTTGATCAATATCATCAGTCGTGACCCCACCCAAGTTTATCCCGGTTACCTCAGCACCCAGACTGCCGGAAAGCCGTGCCACTGACCAATCGTTAGCAGATCCCACTTGATTTCTCCCAAACCACACCTGCGTGCAGTTTACTTGGTTTTAACTTCTAATTTCAGCTCCACACCATCCACGCTATCCTGCAGGCTTTCGGCTTCTTCTTTGGTGAGGACGTTGCCGGATACCCTCATGGATTTTTCCGCCTTATCCTCCGACAACAGCTCAGGCAGTATTTCGCCGGGTTCAGTCAATTCCACGTTAGTTTCACCGTCCACCTCCTCAACAAATCCGCGGATAGATTCCTGAGAAAGATCAAGGGGTTGGGAGTCCACTGTTTCCGGCGGTTGTTCGGCAGTTTGATTTGATGCTCCCCCACAACCGATAACAACGGCACATAGAAAGAGCATAAAAGACATTTGAAGCAGATGATGTTTCACCGGTCGCACTATGACTTCAGCTGGGACTTCAGCTGGGCGGTCACTCTGATCTCTACCCGCGCGCCAGGAATGGCGAGGGCTGTGGTTCCGATCGCGGTCCAAGCTGACCAAGGAGGTGTCAGAAACTCATCGCGCACCGCAAAGAAGGCACCCAGGGTGTTAGGCATATCCACGTGATAGGTTGTGGCCTCTACAACATCCGACAGGTCCAGCCCCTCCAACGCCAATACATCCACCACACCTTGAAAGGCTGCTCTGAATTCTTCGGTCATGTCCTCAGGTACGCGGCCATCTGCGCCCGTGCCGATCACACCAGAGCAGAACATCAGCCCGCTAGATTTTACGGCCTGGGAAAAGTGATTTCGTTCGTAGCCGGTTGTTAAAAACGCTTCAGAATTGACAGTTTCTATGGTCATCTCAGTCTTGTCCTAGTTGATATATGAGGGATCTAAACGATCAGCTTGGCGTCGAATCGCCGGCCATGCTGTCGCTGCAATGCTTTCCCAGGAATTTGGATTATGGAATGTCCGCCGCATCATCTCGATGGCCTGGTCGGTAGGCTGGTGCAAATCACCCTGAGCCGTGGCGCTGGCCTGGATGCTACACGCACGTTCCAGGTAATACAGCCGCATGAAACAGCTGGCGATACTACCGCCTATCGCAAGGGTCCCATGGTTACGCAAAATCATCAGATGATGTTCACCCAGATCGTTAACCAATCGCTCCCGTTCATCGAGATCCAGGGCAACACCCTCCCACTCGTGATAAACCGTATCGTGGTAGACAAACATCGCGTGCTGGTTAAGTGGTAAAAGACCGGCTTTAGTACTGGAGACCGCAACGCCAGCATCGGTATGCAGATGCATCACCGCATTTGCATCGGCTCGCGCCATATGCACCGCACTGTGAATAGTAAAGCCTGCTGCGTTCACCTGATGACCGTTATCCAAAACGATATTGCCTTCAATATCGACCTTAACAAGGTTGGACGCAGTGACTTCGTTAAACAAAAATCCAAACGGGTTTAACAGAAAGTGTTCATCAGGACCCGGCACTCGCGCAGACAGGTGGGTGAATACCATGTCGTCCCAACCATAGTGGGCAACCATGCGGTATGCCGCTGCCAGATCCTGCCTTGTTTGCCATTCCTGCGGGCTTACTTGCTCACGAACAACATTTGAGCCGGATTTTGTCGCACTTTGCTCACGATCAAAATCGCTAATCGCTTCACTCACCGTACCCTCCAACGGTTTAAGATAGCAGTAGTTTACCTTCAATCGTCATCACCGCGCTCATAAAAATCTGGGCGCTTAGACCAGCAGATGTTTCAGCTTTTGCCGTTGACAATCAACCACGCCAACCCTGGCGTTTGGCCCGGCGAAGGCTGATTTGCGCAAGCTTGGCGTCCCCCTGTGCCTGATGCAAAACGCTTTGCAGATGATGGAAGCGTGGATCTTGCTTTTTCAGCTTGATGGCTCGCTCAATAGCCACCAGGGCACCATTCAAATCGCCTGTTTCCCGCGCCTGTTGGGCCAAGGCAAAAAAGTAGTAGGGGTTGGACTGGCGGTGTCGTCGAACTTTTACTGCCAGACGATCGGCAGTCTCGATATCTCCTAGGATGCGGTAAGTACGTTCCAAGGCGGAGACGACAGTTCGGTCTCTGGGATCGATTTGGCCCGCAACCTGGAGGCTTTCTATCGCTGCCCGGTGTTGACCAAACCGATTGTATATCGCCGCTAAATTAATCCACAGATCGGGATTACCCGGTTCCGTCTCAATCGCTCGAACCAGATAGGCAAAACCCTCTCGAGGTTTATTGGCGAACAAGGAGGATATGGCAAGATTTGCATAGAACAGCGACGCGGCATACTCATCAGATACCCGTTTGACTTCTGCATCTGGATCAGGCTCAACCAGATTAAAATCGATAGTGTAGCCATCCCCGCGATTGCGATCGAAACGTTGCCCACGGATGGAGAGGTTAATGTGGTTGTTCTTGATCAACATACCATCTTGTGCGTCCCAGGTCGGGTGCACGGGTGGCACAATTTGGAAGTGGACTTCCAGCCCGGCCACTCGGGCCAAAGCAACAAACAGATTGGTGTAGGAGATACAGTTGCCGATCTTCTTGTGAAAGGTATCGGCTGCGGTCAACGTCACACTGGCATTGTAGGTGTTGCCAAAAAAACCACTGTCTTCAAGCTTGTCGATCAGCTGGTTGAAGCGAACCACAGACAGGCGGCGCTCACCGATATCACCCACAAACTCCAGCATGGCCTGATCCACACCCAGAATGTCATGAGCGGGTGCTTCCGAAGACCTAACCACCTCACCAAATAGGATCTCGCCCGTCAGCAGTTCCGAGTTAAACGATGGCGGCGGTTTCACTTCCTCTACCGGTGCCGTAACACAACCACCCATTAGCAGGATCAGCATCGATCCGGCAATCAGGCGGCTAATCAGCAGATTTCCGAAATCTTCGGTTACCAACGTGCTCTGACCTCACTAAACTGCTCCTCTCGGTACCCCGTAACTGTACCCAGGCAGCACAGGCTTGCAATATGATTTTTGTCCGACATCACATTGTGACTGACACTCACTCATCCCACCATACACTGATGGATGGGGTGATGGTCAAGCTGGTGGATGGACTGGTGCATCGGCTGATGGATGAAGTAATGAACTGGGAGATACACAGATACACGTTCGGTTTAACAACAGGGGTCATGTTGGGGTTGCTGGTACTGGCAGGTACGGTGCAAGCGAAAAACTATACGTTCGAATCCGCTGAAGACTATCTGACCGAGGCACACAACTTTTCAAGTTGGGCTGAAACCCTGACTCAACATCAGCAGGAGCGAAACCAGCTGCTGGCGTGCTCTGCGCCACTAGACCACTGCCGGGGGCGAACCCGTTCTTTTAATCGCATGTTGAGCCGTGCCCGGGATCTCACTCGCGATGAAAAAATCAGCCTGGTAAATATCTATATCAATCGCACCAAATACGATGCAGACCATCCCCAAAGAATCTATGACGAACAGGGTAATCGAATTGGGGTAAGCCGCAGCCGTTGGTCAAGCCTTCTGGAGTTTTTGACCAGCAAGGGCGATTGTGAAGACTACGCCACAGCCAAATACTTCATGTTTCGTGAATTGGGATTTACAGCCGAAAACATGCGCGTGTTAGTGGTGTACGAGAAGAAGCTGCGGGGTTACCATGCCGTACTGGCACTGAAACAACCCGATGGCGACGTATGGCTTCTGGATTCGGATAATGTCATCCGCAAAAAGCGCCACTCAAACTACCGGTTTGTCTATGCGATGAACGAACACCACGTTTGGGATCATCGAGAAGATTTTGCAGGCCCAAAAAACTAGACTTTAATTACCAAGATACTGACCAGGTTGATACTGGCCAGCTAAAGGAGGCTATATGAGAAACGTTTCGTTCAGATGCGTGAGCATCATCACAGCGGCAACTGTAGCGACGCTCGGTTCCTTGAGCGTCCAGGCGAACGACGAGCAGACTGTTCAAGTGGCGTCTCTGCAGGTCAAAGAAAGGCTACGTAGCATAGAACAGATAAACGTCTCTGCTGAAACAACTCCGACGGAAGAAAAACCAATCAGTGATGCGGTTGCAAAACTACTGGAAGAAGCTGAAACACTGGACGCGGAGTAGTTACTTCGAGTGACAGGCACCGTATTCGACATAAATCGACTCACCGGTTTCTGTCTGCTCGCTTGAACTGTCACCCACAAACGTCCAACCGCCAATTGCGGTGCGGGTGAAACGCAGATTTTCAAGGTTCAAGAGCAGCAGATCAGCCGGTGGCTGGCTGCTGCAGCTCACGCCATATTGGCTGGCAGCTCCCCTGATGCGACTGCATTGCAATTCGGACACATCTCCATCCTTCATCAACGTCAGAAACAAATCGTAAGGCGACTCGTCCACCAGATGCGCCATCAAGACTCGATTTACCCGCAGTTCAAACTTACTTTCAAAAAAGACTACCGCCTCATATGCTTCTTCGTTATGCGGAAAGTCATGAAAGCCAGCGGTCTGTCGAGCAACACACTGCATTTTTGCTGGCAGCTCGGCAATGCCACGCGCCGCATCATCCTGTGGCGTTTCTGCCGCAACCCTCGTGGCAACAAAGCCAAACAAAATAAGAATGGTCACATTAAGCTTCACGGCTGCCCTCTACTGAAGCAGGATGTGTTGTCCAGCGTCCGTTTGCATCGGTGCATCATCAATTTGACCTCACTGCTGCTGTGCGTCGTGTTCATAAATCCAGCCCATGGTGCCTGGCACAAGCTCACTCATCAAGAAACAGAGCTGATAACGGACCTTCCGGTAACCGAGGCTCAAGAGATCTTCCGACAGATCGTATGGTTTGACGAGGTTTTGGATGCGTTTGTTCCCAAGGCCGATGTGGCGACACCGCCACTGCGCATGATTTTGTTTTCGAAACGGCGGGCGTTCGCTCAGATTGCAAACAACAAACACTTTGCCGCCTACACCCAACCGGAGATTTCCAGAACTTCCCTGATCGTAGGTCCGTCCCCGGACGGGGATCTGCTGCAGCATACCTTGCATGAGTACGTTCACTATCGTGTGCGTACGCAGCCCATTTCGTACCCGTTGTGGTACGAAGAGGGTCTGGCCACGATCCTCGCCACAACACAATTCAGCGTGGACGACGCTTCGGTCTCTGCCACCACAGACTTTGCGATCCCAGAGAAGTTCAAAGCGAGCTCTCTGCCGCGCATACCTTTGCAACGCCTCGTCCAGACCACCAGTCTGGAGGACTGGCCTCATAAAAAAATAAACGGGTTTTACAAACATTCTGCTGCCCTGACGCGGATGCTGCTCAATTCAAGAGCGGTAGCCAATCCGCATTTGGGACAACGCCTCAACACTCACCTGGCTAACAGAGAGGCCGACCTGTTCGAAACCCTGCAGATGGCGCCTTCTGCAGTACACAACCTGACGCGCCGATATACAGCCCTGCGCAGCAAACCAAGCCATGTGACCCACCCTTCGGCAAAAGCCATTACACCCAGTCATATCCAGTTGACTGACTCAGAGGTGGATTTACTGCTCGCACAAGCGGCCACCATGACCAATCCCCGCCGAGCCGAAAGGCTCTATCGAAAACTGATCAAAATGGCGCCTGACGACGCGGCATTGTGGGCCCAACTTGCAGGTGTCCTGCGATATGGCAAGACCAAGCAGGCGGACAGCGCTCTGGACACAGCCATAACCCTGGATCCTGCGCATCCCGACGTATTGATGCAAAAGGCCCTTGCCCGACTAACAAAGTGCCCGTTAGATCGAACACTTGATTGCTTGGAAGATTGGCAGCACGCTACGCTGTTGCTGCGTGATGTATTGGCCATCAACCCCAATCACTTCACCGCAATTATGTGGCTGGGCGTAACCGAGTTGTACAGCGGCAACCCAGGTGGCGCGGTCAATTATTTGAACATTGTTTACAAACGCGCACCTTGGTCACCCAGAGTGAACTACCTGCTTGGGGAATCTTTGCGGCTTTTGGGAAACCCCCGTGCTCTGCCCTACCTCAGAAACGCACAGCAGTGGGCGTTTGATCCCGACATACGCAAGTGGGCAACAGCGGCGATCAAACTACATTTGGAACAAGGCTGATCTCTAGTGCCGATTACTTCGTTATCCATTCAGCAGATGTGATTCAATACGAAGAGTCTCGTAGTTCAGTTGATCACACCGGTGGCATAGGCTTCCGCGAGCGCTTCATCTGCTAAACCCAAACGCAGAGATAGAATCTCAAAACTATGCTGACCCATTGTTGGCGCTGGTCCGCGCGGTCCATTGTCATAGTTACTGATCCGATACTGATGCCCGGCATAAGGGATATTGCCCATTTCCGGATGATCATAGTATCGATAAAACCCTCGATATTGATATTGCGGGTCGGCTAGCAAATCACTACTTTTCTGCACAACGCCGGCGGGAATTTTTTGCGCCTGCAACCTGCGCATCAGCGCTTGTGCTTCCTGAGCGTGGGTCCAATCCGCGATGGCCGTGTCGATCTCGTCATGGTGCGCCGCGCGTTTGGTGTGTGAATCGTATGCTTCGCTGAGCCAATCATCTCGATCCATCAGCTGCGCAAATGCGCGCCACTGGTCCTCTTCATCAATCGCGATTGCACACCAGTTGTCCTCACCCAAACAGGGGTAAACCCCCTGGGGGGCCAGATAGGGTAAACGATTACCCATGCGGCTGGCGCTATATCCGTTCAGCTGTAAATCGAGGAATTCAGGGGCAAGGAAATGCAGCGCGGTTTCTATCTGGGCCACATCGATATAGCAACCCTCGCCGGTGCGCCGCCTGTGATCCAAAGCTGCAGCCAGCAGGGTAGAAATGAAGCGAGGTGCAATCGTATCTGTGTAAGCGACCCAGGGGGCAGCGGGATCTCGATCCGCCCACCCAATCACCTCGTAAAATCCAGCCATGGCTCCGGCATGATAGCCATAGCCCGCCATCCCAGCTGCGGGACCTGTCTGCCCCATCAGACAAGTGCTAATCATGATCAATCCGGGATTAAACTGACTGACCGACTCATAATCCAAACCCATCCGCTTTATTGCGCCGGGCGCAAAGCTCTCAATCATCACATCGCTATCGCCGATCAGCTTTTTGGCAATCTCGATCGCTTCAGGAGATTTCATATTCAAAGTCATGCTCTGTTTTGAGGTGTTAAAGTCACCAAAAAATTGAGAGCGATTGATACCGGGTTCTGCATCTTTAAACGGACCACCACCGCGCAATACATCGGGGCGATTTTCGGATTCGACCCTCACCACCTCGGCACCGTGGTCGGCCAGATATTTAGCCGAAATCGGACCAACGCCGACCCAGGAAAAGTCGGCCACCTTGAGCCCAGCAAACGGCAGTTCTTCTCCCACAGGATCCGGGTAGCTGGGGCTTAGCCGAGGTAAATCGAGTTCTGCTCTAACCTGCGCGCCATGCTCATCGAGCTGCGGTGCTGTGCGTCGTACACTAATCTTGCCGTTGGACGGCTTGCACCAAAGACCCGGCGTTTTTACGGCATGACCACCCACTTGTAATGTGTCCCAATAGTCGCGGGTCTGCACATGTTGCAACGCGAGCAGCTCATCCAGGGTGTTTACTGGCGCGAAGGTCAACCCATTGGCCAATCCAAACTCGAACAGTTCCTGTTTGGTGTGTTTCCCAACAAACTTTCGACAAATCGCAACCGCTTGATCCAGGTTCAGCGGCTTGAGGTCAGGGTCACGCACATTAACGTCGTAGTCCTCCCAGTCCACCTCATCAAATTCCGTCGTGATGACCCCCTCAGCCTGCATCCATTCTTTACACCCCAACAACAGCTTGGACATTGGCAGCGCAACCACATAGCCATCCAAAGTTGGGTGAACAATATCCAGGATCACATTGCCATTGTTTACGGCCGATCCACCACGACGAAAATCAAAACCTTGAATGGCATGAGCGTCCATAGCGTTCAACATGGTCCAAGTCATGACGCTTTGGGCAGACAGATCCACAAACTGGGCTTTACCGGTGTTTATCATGCGTGCGTGAGCCACCATTGCCCCAGCTGCCGCTTCAACACCCGCGTGACGCCAGACTTGGGGGACACTCAGCCGCACGGGGGGGCGGTCCGGCGTGCCCTGCAGATAAACCGGTCCACCCATCGAAGCAATCACAAGATCGTTCCCAACAAAATTCTTGTATGGACCATCCAACCCAAATGGTGACAAGCACACGTGGACAACCCTCGGATTGACCCCACAGACCCTATCGTGGTCATAGCCAAAGGCTTCCAGAGTTCGACTCGGACTTGATTCAAAAATGAAGTCCGCCCGCCCGAGCAATTTTTCCAAAACCTCTTGGTCAGCCGGTTTTTTTGGATCAAGCACGATGGATCGCTTGTTCCGATTAAACGCCAGAAACTGCAGGCTCCTGGTTGGCGCATCTCCTTGCAGCAGAGGTGGTGCCGACCGAGCAGTGGTGCCTCCGGGTAGTTCTACCTTGATGACGTCGGCACCCAGATCTCCCAGCAGCATGGGGCCGATTTCCCCTCGTTCGTCAGTGAAATCCAACACAATGTAGGGCTTGAGCATTGATCCTCCCAATCCATTTGCTCAGTCGAATCGATTTAAGCGCGCAGGAGAGATAAGTTCAAGCCATTGTAACCTGCAAAAAAAACGGCCTGCAAAGAGCAGGCCGTTTTGGGAGATGAGGAGTAATCAACTGTTATTGATTAAAGGCGTACTTCACCCCAAAGCGAATCTCGTACCGTGATGCGTCACCGACAGTCGACTCAGGGCTATTACCCCGCTCTACATTGTTGGGAAAGTCTACCTCGCGTAACACACCCCACTCATCATTTAGCAGGTTTGTGAAATTATCTATGACCAGGAAAGCAGAAGCTTTGCCGAAGTCGCCCAAACCAAACTCTTGTTCAACCCGAATGTCCACCTTACCCCACCAGGAACCTTCCTGATCGTTACGATCATCCCCAGGCGCTAAAACGTTGTCCTGGAAATCGAGGAACGGTGTGAACCCGTAAGGATTGATGGTGCCATCAAACGCAAAACTGTAAGGAGGTCCTTCATTCGCTGAGGCGTAAACTGACACTCTCGTCATATTGTCACCAAAGAACGCACGTTCCCAGTTGAGAACGGCCGTGAATCGATGGCGAATCTGATAATTCGAGGTTGAAAGGCGATCTTCCTGTGGGTCAAAGAAAGCTCGGTTTACGTAGTTGGAGAACGCCACCGAGCTGGTCATCGGACTTATGTCTTCAGCATTTGTATAGGAATAACCAACTCGCCAATCGATACCGTTATCATGGAACTTACTCACGGAGAACGAGAAAACTTCGGACTCGTTTCCTTTGCTCGAATTGGTCAATACAAAGCTTGGCAGACGAGCACTAACATAGTTGGGGTATCCATCTGCATCAAAAGCTGGTCCATCAGCAGGAGGTTGAAATTCAAGATCTGCACGCTGAACGATTGCGGTATCGTTGCCACGGGTTACCAACACATCTGCTTGTAGCGTGTATTCGTTTTCGAACAGGTAGGTAAAACCAACAGAGAACTTCCATTCGGAGGGCAATTCAAAATCAGGATCCAGATAGTTCAATTCGAAGTTGTCACCGGTACCACCTGCCACCGCGTCAAAGAGTTCCTGCGGAACTCCATAGCCAGGTCCCGCTGGAACACCCGCTTCCAAACCGGCATATACAACATCAGCGGCAAACAGGGAGCGCGTGCCATCCGTATAGCCAAACGAACGGCCCCGTTGGCCAAACTGCAAGACATTGTTGGCAGAGAAGTTATTGGACAGCCAAACGTTCGGATCACCACCAGAGTAGAGACCTACTCCACCGCGAAAGGTCAGTTGATCATTAAAAAAATAGGTCACGCCAATTCTGGGCTGCAGCAACCCTTCGCCATCCAGGTTGGTGGAGTTAGAGAACCCGTAATCTGCAACAAACTCAGCGTTCTCTAACGGTTTATCATCACTCGTATACCAGTCGTACCTTAGACCAACGAGCACTTCTAACTGATCGGTCAGATTGAATTCATCCTGAACAAATAGCGTATTCACTTCGTATCCCCATTCAGCCGCGGCATCTTGAGGGTTGTTAGAAGGGGCGTTGTTATAGTAGATCGCATCAGCAAACCCATCGCGGAAATTCTGAATGCCATCAAAGCGGATCTCGGTTTCTGTGTGCTGAACAAAGAGATTAAAGACTTCCAGCGCCTCACGCTCATAACCAAATGATATGGTGTGGTTCTCCAATTGGTAGGTGCCGGTCAATGAAATCGTATCAACCTCGTAGTTCAACTTATTGGACTGACGGGAATCATCACCACCCAGGTAGACATCAACGTCATCAAGCTCCACTCTGATTTCACCAAAATCAGTACCACCGACTGAGATTTGTCGGTTATCCAATTCCAACGTACCAATCCGAAACTGGGTGGAGAAGTTGTCGGTCCAATCCGAATAGAGTGTACCCACCCAGGAGTCGAGTTCTGCGCCTCGTTCGTAAAGGTGATTGGAGAATTCAAATTCGGTATTCTCGTCGTCCGCCTCAGAAATGTTAAAGCCATCGTTGTAGTTGTATGTCAGCGCGATGCGGTGATTGTCGTTGATGTACCAGTCCAGCTTAACCAGCAGTTTTTCGTCTTCATTATCCGCACTGTTCGGAATGGTACCTGGATCGTACTGATAGATATCGCGGGCAATTTGAAGGATCTCGTCCAGCTCAGCCTGAGTTACCAATACTTCGTTCACCGCGCCGGAACCTATCGGTCCACGATCGAACAGGTTGGCTCCTTCTAATTCTTCATAGGCCGCGAAGAAGAAGAGCTTATCTTTGACGATGGGACCGCCCACGGTAATGCCATAACGCTTTTCGGTGAAGTCACCGGTTTCAACACTGTCCCCTTCAAGCGAGTCATTCCGCAGATCATCGTTGGTGTAGTCATAAAAGAACGAGCCAAAAAACTCATTGCCCCCGGACTTGGTCACAGCGTTGATATTGCATGCGGTGAAGCCGCCGTATGATGCGTCAAACGGCGCAAGCTCGACTGATACTTGGTTGATGGCGTCAAAGGAGAACGGCATACGTTCGGTTGGGTAGCCATTGGCGTTCAATCCAAAAGAGTCATTGGTGCGCACACCATCCACAGTCAGGCTGTTGAAACGAGAATTTTTGCCACCACACTGAATGGCATTGATGTCACCACGAGATTCATCGACGTAGATTCGAGGATCGATTCGCAACACATCCGCAATATTACGATTGATGGATGGCGAGGTCTCCAGTTCGCGCAGACCAAAAGTTGCGCTTGGACCCACGGCAACCTGTGAGGTCACCCTACGTGCTGTCACCACCACCTCTTCAATGGGGCCACTCTTTTGCATGGCCAGGGTAACTGCGGCGACGCGACCCAAGGACAGCGCAACGCCTTCCAACCTGGCGGACTCATGACCACTGGCGGATGCGCTGATCGTGTAGTCGTCGTCCACCTGCAGGTTGCGAATTGAAAATTCACCAGATGCATTGGTTTCAGTCTGACGAGTAAGTGACGTCCCTTCGTTGCGCACGGTGACCGTGGCGCCAGCCACTGGATTTCCAGCCTGGTCGGTCACTACCCCTCTGACCGCTGAGGACGTTTCCAGCGCTAGCACGCTGCCTGGCACAAAAGATAAAGCGAGCAGCATGCCAATAAATGCTCGCCATCGGATGTTCCCGATCATGTAACTCTCCGGATTGGATATTTAGTGTTATTGAAACTGAGCCACTGCGGCTTTTTTTTGGCCTTTTTTTGGCTTTTTTTACCTACTTGGGCTCTTTTGCCTACTTGGACTCTTTCGCCTATTTGGGCTCTTTTGCTTTTTCTTGGTTTTTTTGCCCTTTCTTGGTCTTTTACCTTTTCTTGGTCTTTTACCTTTTCTTGGTCTTTTACCTTTTTGGGCTTCACCCCAACACAGCACACACACCGCCATAAGCGTGGTTTACTGTGCCATCTAACGATGAACTATTCATGACAAAATGTCTTATGAATTTTTTTCTCCTGCCCTGTGGATAACTTTACGAACATCGGGGTACCGCTTGCCGCACGATTGCGGGTCACAGATACTTCAGTCAGCTACCAGGGAGATGCAATGGTGGATTGGCAACCAGAAATAGATGAAATCGAAAAACGAGGGAATTTTGCCGAGCAGATGGGCGGCGAAGAAGGAATTGCCGTGCAGCACAGCCGCGGCAAGCTCACCATCCGTGAGCGCCTTGACCTGCTGTGCGATCCTGGATCTTTTCAAGAAATCGGACGATTTGCCGGTGCCGCCACTTACGAGGGTGATGAGCTGGTCCATGTGCGTCCATCAAATACCGTGATCGGTACGTGCAAACTGGATGGCAGACGTGTTGTCTTAAACGGGGGCGATTTTACCGTGCGTGGCGGTGCAGCTGACGCTGCGATCGGCAACAAAGGTGGACACGCACAGAATATGGCTGGCGACTGGCGTCTCCCCTATATCAGATTGCTGGATTCCACCGGCGGCAGCGTAAAAACGTTTGAACAAATTGGGCGCACCTATATCCCCACCAACCCGGTGACGCCGGGCATCGAAAAACTGCTGTGTGAGGTGCCCGTAGTATCCGCAGCGCTGGGTTCAGTTGCCGGATTGCCCGCCGTAGATGCCTGCCTGTCTCATTTCAGCGTGATGGTCAAAGGTATCAGCCAGGTGTTCGCCGGTGGTCCTCCGGTCGTGAAGGCCGCCCTTGGCATCGATATCAGCAAGGAAGATCTGGGTGATGAGCGCACGCAAATCTACAAGGGTGGTGTGATAGACAATCTCGCCGAGTCTGAAGACGAGGCATTTTCAATGATTAAACAGTTTCTAAGCTATCTGCCGAGCAACGTCTGGCAGACGCCACCTAGAATCGAGACGGACGATGACCCTCATCGCCGGGAAGAAGCGCTGTTGTCGCTCATACCCCGCAACAAACGACAGATCTACGACCCACACAAAATACTCGAAGCAGTATTGGACAAGGACTCATTCTTCGAGATCACACCCCACTACGGTCGTTCTCGTATCGTGGGGCTTGCCCGCCTTGATGGCTATCCTTGTGGGGTGATGATCAACAATCCCAAGCGTTTTGGCGGCAGCATGGATGTCGCTGCGGGCACCAAAGTGACACGATTTATACAGATGTGTGACACCTTCCATATCCCGATGGTGTACTTCGCGGACGAGCCAGGATTTCTGGCGAGCCCAGACCAGCAGGCGTTGGGCATTGTGCGTGCGGGGGCACGCATTGTCACCGCCACGCTGCGCACCCAGATGCCCTGGATATCCATCATCATCAGACAACTTTATGGAGTGGCAGGACAATGTCACGACCGTCCAAGCGGCATGTTCAAACGTGTGGCCTGGCCCAGCGGACACTGGGGCTCTATGCACATCAGTGGGGGTGTTTCAGCAGCCTATCGACGGGTGATCGAGGAAGCGGACGATCCCGACGCCAAGCGGGCTGAGATTGAGGCAAAACTTGACGCTCTTGCGTCACCATTTCGAACCGCGGAAGCCTTTAACATAGAGGACATCATCGACCCGCGGGATACCCGCCCCATGCTGTGCGAGTTTATCGAGATGGCGCAATCGGTGATCTCAACCCAACTGGGTCCCACGTCTACTCCATTTTCGCCGTAACAGACTCACTACACTTGGGAGGGTGCGCTTTAAGCACCGTTTCAAGTGTGACTTCAAACAAAGCTCTGGCAACCTCAGGTTTAACATGCCGTCCAACGTGAATATGCCCCGCTGCCACATTTTGCGGCTCAGAGTAGTGAAAGTGCAGACCATGCAGCCCCATAAATCCAGACAGATAATTCCCACTGGTGTTATGGTCTATGGCCACTTGGGCAAGACCCTTGGCTTCAGATACACGAGCGATGGACTGCAACGGCAGACCACTCTCCAGCCGCGAGTTAGCATGGGTTTGCAGCAGGTTTGTTGTACGTGGATCAACACTGTCCGCAAGCGGATACTTAACCTGCCCCCATTTATCCGACGCCCAGTCTGTCGGCTGCCCATGACCGCCTTCGACAGCCTCTAGTTCCCATCCAATATCGCCACCGCGACTGGTGGTGATGAGCACACGAGGTTGTTTGGCGTCCATAATCCGCCAGAAATCTCGACTGGTTGCCTGATAGTCCACTTGAAAATCAAAATCTGGTGACCCTACGGAACCCGGGTCACCTATTTTGTCGTTGGTCGGGTCACCATCTGGAGGAAATTCGGGGAAATAGGCAAATACGTCATAGCCCAGACCCCGCCAGTTGTCACCCTGCCATCCGTCAGGATTTTGCAGAGGATGCTCACTCCAGGGTCTGAGCATTTCATTGGTGGGCGGCCAATAGCCGGTCACCACCGCCACAGGGCGACACTGGTCTGCCAGTAGCGACACCGATGGTATCGCCAGCAAAAACATCAGAAGAGCGCGGCCAAGGTTGGTATTAAATCGACTGGAAAACAGCAGCCCACTCCTCTATCGCAGCCTCTTCACCATGCACAAGCTGGACAACCACCTGCTCGTAGCCAGCGTCCTTGAGAATACGCATGTTATCCACGAGCTGCTCATGTGTCCCGCTCATGGTTGTGGCTTTGATCAGCTCCTGGGGATACAAATGTGCTTCCTCGGGGCGAACAAACATCAAGTGACCACGATGATTGCTCAGGTACTTGGCATCCGCAGGTTCATACTTGGCGTGTTCCTGCAAATAGGCTTGATGCAATTGAGCTAATTCACCTTCAGCCTGCATTCCGCCCATGGCACCCCCTTCGTCAGAGAGATTGTGCATAGTGACCGCTGTAAGGGGTGCGGCTTGTTTAAACAATTTGTCTGCATCGCTTTGCGGATCACCCGTGAGCACTGCACCAAGAAAGAACAACGCCGCGGGGACCCGGCCAGCTTGGCCTGCGCCAGCCCACTGCTGCTGCATCGATTCCAATCCGGCAACCGCACCGGGCATGGCGCCAAAATTCAGCCAGCCCGCGCCCAGCTCGGCGGTCATCGCCTGGCTTTTTGGGCCAAATGCAGACACCCAGAGATTAATTGGATCATCTACGTTGATCAGTTCCAGATCCGGATTCAGAAACTTGATTTTGCGAGTCTTATTCTCAAAGTCCCACTCGATCAGCTCACCTCTGACAAGGCTTTGGACACGCTCTATATATTTTCTGGTGCGCTTCAGGGGTATAGCGCCCAAACCCATCGTCCGACGTGCGGTAAATCCTGTCCCTACGCCAAAATCGATGCGCCCGGGTGCCAGCTTATTCAGGGAGGCCAGCGCATTTGCCGTCACGGGTTCGATTCGATTGCTAGGCACCAGAACACCAGTACCCAAACGGATGCGTTGGGTTTCTTTGGCGGCCAACGCCATGCAAATGAAGACGTCAGGGTTCAGTAACTGGGTGTCGTAAAACCAGGCCGCATGAAAACCAAGCTCCTCTGCCCGCTTAACCCAGCGGTAGCTGTCGACTTCAGATGCCAATGCAATGGAATACTTCATGTTTACTCCCTATCTGTTGGAACGGGCAAAAACATAAGGATCCAGAGTCTCTTGCGCCTTGATGCGGAACTTGTGCCATTGGCCACCACCGTAGTAGGCCAGACTGCCAGGTTCAGCATTGCCTTCACCGTTATAGTACGAAAGGCAATCGCGAAGCGGCGCGGTCATGATGTCAGCCGCTTTACAATGATCGGCATACTGCTCCTCTGGTTCTGATTTGATATCAACGATGTTCATATCCTGCTCACGCAGGGTACTCAACAACCAAACGATGTAGTCGCCGTGGGATTCAATCGCGTCGGTAAAGTTAAAACTTCCCCCACCACCCTGGGGACCAGAGACGATAAACAGGTTTGGAAAACCCTGGCTATGAATTCCTAAGAAGGTTTTTGTCCCCTGCTCCGCCCACTTATCACGGAGCGTCACCCCATCTCGACCCTCAATCATGTTGAAGGTTGAAGTTGCCATCCACTGAAACCCGGTGGCGTAGATCAACACATCCAAAGGGTATTCCTGATCATCGTGCACCACACCCCGCTCATTGATTTTGGTCACACCGCGCGGCGCAGTATCTACCAGTGTGACATGAGGCAGGTTGAAGGTTGGCAGGTACTCGTCATGGAATGTAGGGCGCTTACACCCATAGGGGTAATAGGGTTTTAATGCTTGTGCCGTGGCCTGGTCCTGAACAATGGCATCTACACGCGCCCGAATCTGCTCCATGATTCGAAAGTTGGAATTCAGCTGCTTCTCAATCATTTCTTCCGGGCTGAGCGGTTTCGCGTGAGTTTTTCGCTCCTTGAAGTCCGCTATTTTTCCCGCCAAGTAGTCATCGTTGCTCTGCAAGGCCGTCCGCCCGGTGGAAATCTTGGCAAATCTGGCGCGTCGAGCGCGGGCCCATCCGGTTTCATTTTGCCAGGTTTCTCTTTCTTCTTCTGTGGTCGCGCGTTGATCCCGCACATCGATAGACGAGGGAGTACGTTGGAAAACAAATAACTCCCCAGCCACCTTGGCAAGCTCGGGAATGGCTTGTACCGCTGTAGCCCCGGTACCAATGATACCTACCCGTTTGCCTTTTAAATCAATGTTGTAGTCCCACCGCGAGGTGTGGAAGGTTTCTCCCTGAAATGTCTCCATGCCATCAATCCGCGCCAATCTGGGTGTGGTCAGGATGCCGTTGGCGAGCAACACATACCGGGCCCGCATCGCATCACCACGGTCTGTATAGACCGTCCAGCGTGAGGTGTCCTCATCCCAAACTGTTTTTTCGACGGTGGTGTGAAACAAACAGTGATCATAAAAGCCAAATTTCTGCGCCAGATTCTGACAGTACTCCATAATCTCGAAGCCAGACGCAAACTTCATGGAGGGGATGTAACCCATCTCTTCCAAAAGTGGTAGATAGCTGTAGGACTCTACATCGCAGGCAATGCCTGGGTAGCGGTTCCAATACCAAGTGCCGCCAACATCTCCACCTTTCTCACAAAAGCGTACGTCGGTGAATCCGGCCTCGGAAAGTTTGTGCCACAACAGCAGACCAGCAAAACCTGCACCGACCACCAACACTTCACATTCGTCTTCCAAGGATTCGCGCGGCACCGGATCGGCTGAATAAACGTCCTCCAGGTAGCGAGAGAACTCACCCTCCATTGCCATATAGTCAGCCGCACCACGACGCGCCTCCTTAAACTCACGGTATCTGGCTTGTTCCGCTGCATTGAAGACAGCGCCGGCGGGTTGTTCCGGCAGGGTTTTCAGCGCAACGTCTTCCGTTACGCCATACCCTTGACCGGCGATTTTGTCCGTCGCTTTAGCCGCCCTGGTATTGAATATCTTTAAACCGGTGTCCGGATTGATGGAAATAGCCACGTTTCGCTCCCCTTATCCTGGTGACAATGCGTATCTTCGAACCACTTAGTCTACCTGAAATACCTTCTCACACACGTTAAGATGCGGTTAAGTAGCGGGAGAAATTGATGACCGATCAACAGATTAAAGCCGGGGCAGCTAAGGTGGATTGTCCGCAGTTCGAAAAAACAGCCTTCACTCAGGCAAAACCTTTGTCCGAGAGTTGTGTAGCGATTGTGACCTCGGCATCCATGCATCACGCAGATGAACCAGACTTTGCGGTCACAGACACGGGATATCGTCACCTGCACGCAAACCGTCGGGATATTGTGGTTGGACACTGGAGTCCAAACTTCGACGCTGTGGGCGTTGCCGCAGACCTTAACGTCGTCTTTCCGATCGATCGGATCACGGAACTGGCAGAGCAAGGTCGGATTGGGCGCGTTGCTGACACCCACTACGCCGTGGCTGGAAATCAGTTTGATCTCTCGGGCATACGCTTGGATGCTGGCCCAGCAATTGCCGCTGACCTGGTGCGCGAGGAGGTAGACGTTGTCCTGTTAACTCCGGTCTGACCTCTTTGCACGCGTACGGTCAGTACGCTCGCTCACGTGTTCGAAGCGTCTGGGATTGCCACCATCACCATCGGATCAATCCGTGAGCAACTCTACAACACCGCGCCACCCCGAGGTTTATTCTGCGACTTCCCACTCGGACGTCCTTTGGGCAAACCCAACGACCCGGCCTTCCAACACCAGGTATTGGGCCACGCATTTGAACTACTGGCTGTCTCATCACCCACTATCGAGGACTTTGAGCAGAGCATTCAGGACGCACCCGAAGACGCGCTCATGTTTACCCTGCCGCCACGCTTTGACACCAGCGTGCATCCGGCGGTTGACGAGGCCAAAGGTATCCGACCGGCCTACGATCGGGCTGTGGCCAGGTTCGGCAACCGAGCAGGGGCGGCACGGCTTTTGGACGCTGATGCCATCCCTGACGCTATTCAAGCCTTTATCGAGGTCGCTGCTGGCATGCCTTGGAAGGAGGCAGGAATACCGGGCATACCATCTCGCGTTGGACAGGACATTCGAGGCTATTACGAAATGGCCGCTATCGAACTGGCCGCGCATACCCCCGCCGCCTGGGCTGGATACCGTTGGTTTCGCGACCGGACAGAAGCCGGTGCAGTACTTCGCCAGGCCCAGAAGGCTATGAAAGACAGTGGTGAAAAGGAGGGTCTGTGGCGGTTCATTCTTCCCCTGGACGTCAGAACATAGAGAGACTACGCGCTGATAAACCCAGCGTGCTTCCCGGGTGAACCCTGAAAGAATCATGTCAAGCCGCTATACTTAATGGAACTCACGATGAATAAACGAACAAAGAGAATTTGATTGGCTAGACACAATTCTGCACACCCGGACTTTGACAGCTGGCAAAAAGAAGCGCTGGCGCTGGACGCCAGAAACGGCGCTCAACGCTGGAAAGAACGCGAGGAAACGAACCTCTACGACTATAAAGTTATACGTAGACGCTATGACGAGTTGCAGGAGGTTCGTCAACAAGAAGATCCACAGAGGCTCCTGTTCTATCTACACGAGGGGATCCACGGCAACATGGCCGGCATGGGCTCCCCAAGACTCTATCAGCGCAGCCAAACCGGCACAAAAACCTTGGTCACAAACTATATCAACGAAATTACAGGGGCTTTGGACCAGCTTGCTCAGACCAGTGACGACGTCATCAGCCTGCCAGAGAAACTCCACTTCTTTCGACGCAGCGCCGACTGTTTTGGGCGCTCCGCCTTGATGTTGAGCGGTGCCGGTGCACTAGGCCCGTTCCACGTTGGAGTCGTAAAAGCGCTGCATGAACAAAATCTCCTACCCAGAGTCATCAGTGGCGCAAGTGCTGGATCATTTGTTGCTGCGGTCACCGGCTGTTATCGGGACAAAGAGCTGAGCAGACTGATGGATGCTCAACAAATCAGTTCAGCATTCAGCGAAACCAATGGTGCAGACAATTCTTCAGTCTCGGCAGATGGGTTATGGGATGCCATCACTCACCTGATTCCCGATATGACCTTTGAAGAGGCACTTGAAGAAACCGGGCGCAGTATCAACATCTCCGTATCCCCAGCCGTTCTCAATGAGCGAGCGCGGGTGCTAAATCACATCACGTCGCCAAATGCCTGTGTCCGCGAGGCGGTCCTGGCAAGCTGTGCAATTCCCGGCATATTTCCCCCTGTCACATTGGCAGCAAAAACCAAGAGCGGCGAGCGAAAGCCCTACATCGCGACACGGAAGTGGATTGACGGCTCGGTCACAGACGACCAACCATCCCGCCGGCTGATGCGCCTGTACGGGGTCAATCACTTCATCAGTAGCCAGACAAACCCTGTTGTGCTTTGGGCACTGCAGGATCCCAACTCCGACTCCGCATTGGCGCAGGTGTCATCGCTATTTCAAGCCGGACTCAGGGAGTGGTCGAAGCTGGTTTATCCACTCGCGCTGCGAGCAGTCCGCCCTGTTTACCCATTAAACATCATGACCCGCATGTGGTTTGGCTTGTTATCCCAGGACTATACTGCTGATATTACCATTTTGCCCAACTATCGCTGGGTTGACCCAACCAAACTGTTGGCAAATCTCAACGAAGCCGAAACCCGCACACTTATTCATGAAGGAGAACAGGCAACCTGGCCAAAAATTGAGATGATCCGGAACTGTACCGCCGTCAGCCGTCGCATCGATGCGATTCTAGCTAAGCTGGAAGCCCGAGTGCTAAGCGAGCAGCCAGCTTCTTGACCTAAGCCGGGGGCGCGATCAGAGCCTCACAGCCGGTTCCGTGAATAATGGCATTCACCTGAGCTCGCTCCTCTTCACTCAGGCGGGCATACTCAATACGCAGCCATTGCAGACACTTCCCCTGATAGGGAAATGGTTCCTGGACCCAGGTTGCACCCTCAACCTCACAACGCACCTCATCTGCCCCCTGATCAAGCGCTTTGGCGTTGGCCATCATCACCGGAACATAGGTCCGTCCAATTTCTTCAAGGATGGCGGTAAGCGTTTCCGGCACTTCGGAGGGATCAAAGAAACCGTCGTCAGCGTCTTCACTCACACTAAGTCCCGAAAGATCTTCCATTTTACTCACCCAGGCATGAATGCGCGGAAACTCATTGGCGGCTATTTTTGCTGGCGTTGGATCAAACTGAACCAACTGGGTCATCTGACCAAAACATCCGAAATCACCCGATCCCGGTCTTGAGCCCAACAGATGAGGATGGGTTTTAAGATGCTCGTTGAGTAATGATAAAAAGCGACGGTAACTGCCTTCAATTACAGGCGCTGTCGTATCATTAGATCCCACTACATAGAGACGGTCGATCTGGCGTTTTGAGAACATCTGTTTCATCGCCAGCAATTCCTGGTCAGGTCGATCCACACCTCCATAATGTGGCAGCACTGACCCAGCCATTTCAATGTCGTCGTTGTAGTACCAACGATAGTGAAACATCGCTTTGGTTAACCATTCATCGCCGTAGTCTTCCAGAAGATAGTTGATAAACGACATCACACGATTGTTCGGAATCACCGACCGTCCGCGGTACTCATCCTCCAGCCGTCGAATAATCGGCGTGCTGTCAACTTCCGCAACCAACTCGCCATTCTCATCTTCAAAGTAGAAGATTGGAATCAGTTTTACCTTTGGTTCCGGCAATTCATCTTGATCATCGTGCCCACCCTGAATGTACCGATATGGAATCCGCCGAAACCTGAGCAACGCCAACATTTTCCTTGTGTACGGTGAACCGGGCGATCCACGCACGGGTAATAAGTCTGTCTCCATTTTGCCCCCCTTGGCTCTACTTACTTTCGATTGGTTGATTCTTTTTTTGGCGATTCTGTCAATTTTTTCTGGATGAAACTCAATCCAAATCAGGCCTCATGAATCGGGTCCGGCATAGTCTCTGACCGCAGATGAACCGAAGCCTATAATGCCGATGATGATCATATAAAGGAACAGCGACAACATAACCGCGTAGGGTGTTCCCAACTGGAGTGCGACGCCGCCGGTGAACAACCCCCCCAGCGACATCAAACTATAGGTGATGCCATGGATACCCATGACCCGACCGCGCAGGTCATCCGGCACCTGCACCTGCATGGCAGTGGTCGACAGAATCAGAAATATGGAAGTACCTAGGGCGCTTAACATCACCAAGCCCAAACCTAGTAAGTAAAACGCGCCCAAGGCGCTCGCCGCAAAACCCAGCAACGCGATGACCGCAAACACAGCCCCACCCAACATAGATAGTCCATAGCGGCCATTTGTGCCCAGGTGACTTGCGACTAAAGTACCCACGATCGATCCAACCCCCGTGGCGGACATCAACACGCCAAAACCTTGGGGACCGGCATTAAACAAGGCTGCAAACGCTGGCATGACCTGCATATACGACGAAACAAAAAACATGGTCGCAAAAGACAGCAGGATCAGATTTCGAAACATCGGCTGGGTCAGAATAAACTCCACCCCTTGCCAGGTCTGCTGCAGAGCAGATGTTTCCCGGCGGCCTGGCAGTTTGAGCCGAATGGTCCAAACCACGACAAACATCACCAGATAGCCAAGCCCCGCGACGACAAAAATAAAGCTCGTGTCGTATACCGCCAGCATTACACCGCCCGCGGCCGGTAACACCATGCGTGTGACCTGCCATAAGATCGAGTTAAGGGCGACAGCTGAAAGCAAGCCTTCGCGATCAATAAGATGGGGAAAGAAGGCCGTCGGGTGGGCCAATCAAAGCCACTGACCAGGGAAATGGCACCAGCGATCAACCAGACTTGCCAGACCGTGATCACACCTGTCCAGTCCAGTACCCCCAGCAGAAAAAGTAGAAAACTGTTGATCAACGTGGTGATCAACAGGATCGAGCGCTTTTCAAATCGATCGGCAACCACGCCGCCCACAATCGTCAAAGCAATCGCGGGTATTGCAATCGCGGCGCCCAATATCCCCAAATCCAGGGTTGATTTGGTCAGCTCAAAAACCAACCACCCCATGGCCAAAGAGGCAAGCTGCCATCCACCCACGGAGCCTAATGATGCCAGCCAATATCGCCGATAGAGTGGAAACTTGAGGGCTGGATAACGATCCAACAGCTTCATCTGACTTGTAATCACATCCTCGAAACATCATCACCCATCACATTCTGGCACAGGAATAGAGTATCCTGAACACGCCCAGCCAGAATCCAACCGCGCAAGCGAGGAGATGTCATGATTAAAATTGATCCCATCCCCGACAAAGTCTTTGGCGCAAGGATTACAGGTGTTGCCCTACAAAAGCTTACAACAGCACAATTCGACGCCATTCAGACCGCCTTTCTCAGGTACGGATTCCTGGTATTTCCGGACCAACATCTAACAGAAGCCCAGAACATCGAGTTTGGCAAACGATTTGGCGAACTGGAGTTTGGTGCCGTACCCATGGCCAATCAGGAGAAGATATCAGAAGGTGAGTATGGTTCGGTGATCCCAATGGAAACCCAACGTATGCGCACCAATGTCGGAAACGAGGCCTGGCATACCGACTCAACCTACTGGCCCGTCAGCTCCAAGTGCGCCATGCTGTCTGCTGTGGTGGTACCTGAACAGGGGGGGGAGACCCAACTTGCTGATATGCGCGCCGGTTACGCTGCGCTTGATGATGCAACCCGAGCCAAGGTGACCACTCTTTCAGCCTACCACTCAACCCAGTATTCCCAGGCAAATGACCTGGGCGATTTTCCACCGGCGAACAAAGACTCGATTTATCACGGAGAGGCATACCTGCGCCCGCTGGTGAAGACCCACCCTGAAACAGGCGTGCCAAACCTCTTTATCGGGCGCCATGCGTTCGGCATCCCCGGATTGAGCAGAGCGGAAAGTCGCTCACTGTTACGCTCGCTGGTGGATTTTGTCGTCGCCGAGCCTGAGCGTGTGTACACCCACACATGGTCGGTGGGCGACACGATGATCTGGGACAATCGCGCGTTACTACATCGAGCATGCCCCTACGACTATGCCAAACCCAGGGTACTCACCGGTACGCGTATCGCCGGAGATCCAGAATCAGAGCTTGCCTACTACCCGAACGACCCTGAGGCACAGGCTGGCCGCGACGCGCTGCAGACGGAACTTGAACTGCTATGGAAAGAGCGTGGAGACAAATTGTTCGGGGATCACTCTAAGGGGTTATAACCCCGGACCCGGAACAATCGGGCTGCCATCAAAAAATCGCGTATAACGGAATCGGCCAAGATCAAAGTTTGGCGTTTCACCGGCAACCATACCGGCCATAACTTTGCCCGCCCCCGGACCAATTCCAAAACCATGACCACTGAATCCGGTGGCCACAAACAGACCATCATGCTGGGGGATTTGATCCATCACCGGCACCACGTCAGGTGTCACATCGATCATCCCGGCCCAGGATTCAACGAATTCTGCCAATGCAAGTTGCGGCGCTCGTTTTCGTAAGCCTTTACGCATCTTGCGAATGGCCTGGCGGGAAGGCAGTGGATTGAGTACTCGCTGCAGCTCAAACGGCGAAACCTCATCCATCTTCCAACGTCGCCCTTCGAACAAACCTGCGATGGAATTTCGATCAATATTTATTCGAATAAAACCTACCGCCGACCGCAATGCGGGCAGAAACTTAAAGAAGAATCGAAAACTATCCAGATCCACAAAGTGCTCGTTAATATCGGTTGCAGCGATGGTGTAGCCACCATCTTGACGACGCCTTATCGCCACTTCATCCAAGGCCGCGTTGCCGGCGAATATCTGCGCCGCTGGAGCTGTGCGTGCCACAGTAGCACGCACCGTAAGTTGGGGTAACTTCACACCAAGGTTCCCCAGGAATCGACTGGACCAGGCACCCCCCGCCAACACCGCCGCGTCGGCCGCAACAGACCCATGTTCTGTCACAACGCTGCTCACACGTCCCGCGGTCAGTTCCACGCCACGCACCGCACACGCCTCTCGGATCACACCGCCCTCTCGCTTTAACAGTCTAGCTAACGCTGGTACTGCTCGAAAAGGCTCCGCACGGCCATCACTAGGTGTAAACATACCGCCGACCCACTGGCCCGGTTTGTCCTGCACCAGCTTGTCGACCTCGTTAGAACTCAGCAAACGGGTATCCAGCTGATAGCGTTCAGCCAGCTGCATGAATTCCTCAAATTGTGCCAATTCCGTTTCGTTTGATGCCGTGTACAAGACGCCCTGGCGAGAAAAGCCGATATCGTCATCCAGCTGGGCGCTCAGTGACTCCCAGGTTGCCAGTGAGTCCATTACGATGGGTAGTTCGGCCTCATCCCGCCCCTGCTGACGAATCCAACCCCAATTGCGACTGGATTGTTCGCCCGCGATCCGCCCCTTGTCACACAGCAGTACACGAAACCCTTTCTGGGTCAGAAAATATGCGGTGCTGGTGCCGATCACACCACCACCGATCACCACCACGTCCACTTTATCTGGCAGCGGGTCGTTAAACGCAATCGGGCTATTCTCGGTAATAATCATTAAACGATTTCGCTGGGAATTATTGACGAAAAGCGTAGTCTAAAGGGGTATGAATCAATTTCTACCAACCCGTAAAAGAAATTTTCAGGTTGCTCTCGCCGTGGCCTGGGCTGCGCTTTTTCCACAATCGGGGGCAGCTCAATCTCTGGTGTACGCAAGTACCGGTGATCACGGCGAGGCCTATTTTTCTGACGTAGCCACAGATCAGGCCGAGGTCTTAATCGTTATTGTCGCAGAGCCAGACCCCGATGAAGCAGCTCGCGTGACATCCAGAACTCAGGCTACACTGGCGCTGGCCGAGGATCTTGCCAGTGCGCGTCTGAACAGAGAGGCGATCCTGCGTGATCAAATCCGCAGAACACCTAGCGTAAATGATGCACGCAGCCCCGTCAGTGGTTATGACACCAACCGTTACTACTATCCGCGTTATTTACCCCGCAATCTTCTGCGCACCAATCAAAACATCCGCCAAGGTCCAAATCGCAACACGGAAAGTCCTCAGACCAATAGAAGACCATTTGCACCTGTGTTCAAACCGGTCCCACCCGCAATTGCGAATTGACTAGCTGCACTCCATGCCGGGAAAACCACCGTCTTCGCGCCACTGTTTTGTGATGGCAAAGTACTTGTTTGGCCCCTTGCCATAGGCGCCATTCTGAGCGCTTTTGGGGTTCGGCTTACCCTCATTGTTGTAATAACCTGGCGTGCAAGCGGCCTGAAAATCTTCGTTAAATCTTGAGAGGCGAATGATCTCTTCAACCCACTCGTCTTCAGCGGCTTTAGACGCCTCAATCACATTTACGCCACGCGCCTGACATTCCCCAACGACGTAGCTGATGTGGCGGGCCGCCTCGTCCATGGCATGAGGGAAATTTGTGGTAAACCCAGCCTGGGAGTTGCTTATAAAAAACAGGTTTGGGAAACCATGACTGTGAATGCCATGTAACGTGCGAACACCATCGGCCCACTTTTCGCTGAGCCTGACGCGATCTTTGCCGATCAGGTCGAAACCGATCCGTCGGGTAAACTCGGTTCCAACCTCAAATCCGGTGGCAAAGATAATACAGTCCAGCTCAAACTCTTCCCCATTGGCAATCACCCCGTTTTCGGTAAGGGCTTCTACCCCTTTCCCCTGGGTGTCAATCAAATGGACGTTGTCGCGGTTGAAAGTTGGCAAATAGAAATCATGGAAGCAGGGTCTTTTACAAAACTGTCGGTAGTAAGGTTTAAGCGCCTCAGCCGTGCTCGGGTCTTCAACCAGCGCATCTGCGCGGGCGCGAATCTGCTCCATTTTCTTAAAATCAGCGATTTCCATCATTTGCGGCACCAATGACCAGTCGGTGTCTTTACCGCGGTAGTTGGCCAGGGAGATTAGATTGCGAATAATTTCGGTCCAACCGTCCTGCACCAGATCTTGTTCTACGATGCCGCCCGAGGTGAGCGTATTGAAATTTTCCATGCGTTCGCGCTGCCAACCCGGCTGCAGCGTATCTGCCCAATCGGGATCAGTCTCTCGGTTGTCCCGCACGTCGATGGAGGACGGCGTACGCTGAAAAACATACAGTGCATGAGCGCCTGCGCCCAGATGAGGAATACACTGAACCGCGGTAGCCCCGGTGCCGATAATACCCACCTTTTTGTCCGCCAACTTGTCGAGACCCCCATCAGGACCTCCACCTGTGTAATCATAATCCCACCGACTGGTGTGGAAGGTATGCCCACCGTAGGTGCTGATCCCCGGGATACCTGGCAACTTCGGGCGATTCAGGGGTCCTGTTGACAAGACAACGTACTTTGCGCGCATGGCATCATCACGATTGGTATGCACGACCCAACGCTTTGCTGCTTCATCCCACTGCATCTGGGTCACTTGGGTTTGCAGGCAGGCATCCGCATATAGATCAAAATGCTCAGCAATATTCCTGCTGTGCTGCAAAATTTCCGGCGCGTGGGCATATTTCTGGGAAGGGACGTAACCCAACTCTTCACACAGGGGCAGATAGATGTAGGCCTCGGTATCACACGCAGCACCCGGATAGCGGTTCCAATACCAGGTGCCACCAAAGTCACCGCCCTTTTCGATGACCCTGACTTTTGTTACTCCCGCTTCCTTCAGCCGAGCAGCCGCCAATAGACCACCAAAGCCACCGCCCACAACAATCGCATCAACCTCGTCCGTCAGTGGCATTCGTTGAATGGGTGTTTGAATATAGGGATCATCCACATAATGACTGAAGTCGCCTTTAACTTCGACGTATTGGTCATTGCCGTCAGCACGGAGTCGCTTGTCGCGCTCCCGACGATATTTTTCTCTAAGTTTATCCGGGTCGAAACCCAGTTCTTCAGGCGATTCCAGACGAACGGTCGACATAAATACTCCCAAGCCGTTATGAATAGTGAGATTTCTTCGCTTCCATATTGGAATGCACATCAATGAGCACAGTTTTTCCTTCTGCATTCAAGCTTTGCGCTTGCTTCAAGGCTGCTCCCATCTGATCCGGTTTAGTCACCTTGATACCGGTTGCGCCCATACCCTCTGCGATTTGGGCATAATCTCCCTGCATGTGGGAGACCCCAAATTGCTCACGAGCCGTAGGAAAGCCCCCAGGGTAAGTGGCCATACCACCATTGTTAAGCAGCACGGTGGTAATCGCAAAACCGCTACGGGCTGCGGTTTCTATATCCAATCCCGACATACCAAAGGCGCCATCTCCCATGAGGTTTAGGCAGAATTTGTCCGGATTGGCCATTTTTGCGCCAATCATCAGGGGAATACCAAAGCCAAGATGAGTGGTTTTCCCCCACCCTACGTAACTGTGGGGCGCAGTCGCCGTGTAAAAAGGCACAATCGAATCTCGAGGGGCACCGGCATCGTGAGTCACAATGCTGTTTTGCCTATCCAGATTCTTATCAATCTCATGAATCACACGATAGGTGTTAAGCGGTGCCTCATCAGATTGCAGCAGAGGTTGCCACTCTTCCAGCCACTCGCGCTTAACCTGGGCAATCTCCGCAGCTAAGGCCGACACATCCGCGGGCGTATCACCTCGTTGGGCTTTGACCTCCTCAATCAACGCCTCTATGGTCAGTTTGGAGTCGCCCAACAGACCAATATCGACATTTTCATCTTTATTGATGTCTGCTGGATTGTTTGTATTGTGAATGAGAATTTTGTCGTTGCCACGAATGGGTTGGCCATAAAAAGTTCGCGTCAGACTGGACCCCAGGGCGAGCAGACAGTCACTTTCTTTCAGCCATTTAAACGCCGCCTTAGGCGCCAGCCCGGATCCGGCGCCTAGACACAGGGGATGCCTTTCATCCATGGCGGATTTACCCGGCATCGTACAAAACACCGGCGTACCGGTCAGTTCCGCAAGCTCTTCTAATGCCTGGGTAGCCCCCCCAAAAAGCACGCCCTGACCGGCCCAAAGCACTGGATTCTTCGCCTTCAGCAGAGCTGCCACCGCATCCTGGATATCGCCATGGGCCGGCTGTTGGAGCGCCATGCGCGGGGCGCTGTAATTTAGTGCTTTGTCAGGAATTTCGGCTTCGCATACATCCTGGGTCAGCTCCACCACAACCGGTCCCGGAGGTCCATTCTTGAGCGCGTGTATGGCCCGGCGCATAGCCGCACCGACATCCTCGGGCCGATAGATGGCTTCCACGCTTTTGGTGATATGTTGATAGTGCTGCGCTGCTGAGAAATTGGGTTTTACCGAAATCTGGTTTAGGAAAACCCCACCGGGTAAAACAAGAATCGGTACGTTGTCCGCAAAAGCTTGTGCGATCCCCCCTAACGCGTTTTCAGCACCAGCTTGAGATTGGATCGCCACCACACCAAACTTCTGACGATCACAGGTACGACTGATGCCATCCGCAGCCATAATGGCGCCGCGCTCATGCCGAAAGGCTACCGGGCGAATACCTTCTTTGGCTGCCGTTTCGATCAGTGGATTGCTGGGGTAACAGGTCATCAACTCTACCCCTTCAGCCTTCAGGATTTGCGCTACATATTCAAAGCCGTTAATCAGAATTCTCCCCTGTCATGTCGGTATAAGAATACACGACAGGTGTCGAGGCACAATCCGGAGGTTGTGCGTTCGATCCGGCTTAACTCAGCCCTGCTGTGCCTAGCCGATCGGAGGCGCTGGCGCGGCGCAGCGCTTGATCGATATCCTGTACTCGAATGGGTTTCCCGACAAAGTCATCCATGCCGGAAGCCATACAGCGATCTTTGTCTTCGGCCATGGCGTTGGCGGTCATGGCGATGATGTAAGGTTGCTCGATACTTGATTCCAAGCGGATGAGTCTGGTTGCTTCCAACCCATCCAATTCAGGCATTTGTATATCCATAAAAACCAGGCGGTAGCGTCTTTGTGCCAACATCTCAACCGCTTCCCGACCATCCCCGGCAATGTCTGCATGCAGTCCAAGTTTCTTCAACATATGCCGAGCCACTTTCTGGTTGACCACGTTATCCTCAGCGACCAGAACCGATTCACCCTGCCATTCCTGCATGGCGTCTACTTTCAGTTTGACCGCTTTCTCGGGCTGGTTGGCATCGGTGAGCACCTGCGCAATGGACTGATAGAGGTCCGTGGGCCGCACGGGCTTGCGCAGCACGCCAGCAAACTGGTCCCAACTGACATCTCCACGATCCAGGGAGGTTAACAGAATCATCGGGGGCGGATTGGCTAGCCTGTGTTTCAGAGCCTGCGCCAAGTCTGCCCCGTCCATGTCGGGCATGGCCATATCCGTAATAATCAAATCAGGCATCGTCTCATCAAGGCCAGCAAGCAATTCCTCGGGATGCTGATAAATCGATGACTCCAAGCCAAACCAATCAAGCAACCCCTGCAGGACTTTACGATTGGATTCGTTGTCGTCCACCGCAAATACACGCCGTCCGGCTGGCAACACAAGATCTGTTGCATCCTGGTTAACCGCGCAGCTGACGGGAATTTCAAAAGAAAACGTTGAGCCCTCACCAGGTTGACTGGAGACTTGAATGTCACCACCCATTAATTGCACAAGTGAGCGAGAAATAGATAACCCCAGGCCGGTCCCGCCAAACTTTCGGGTGGTTGATGCATCAGCCTGGACAAAAGCATCAAACAGACCCGTTATTTTCTCGGGCGGAATGCCAATGCCACTATCCACGACCGAAAACTTTAACTGGCAGGTAGAAGTCGCCGCTTCTTGCTCCCCATAAGCATCGGAAAACTTGACCGCCAGCATGACCTCACCCTCATCGGTAAACTTGATGGCATTGGACAACAAATTCACCAACACTTGCCGAAGCCGCTGTACGTCACCTCGCACCAAGCGAGCATCGCAAGGTTTAAGATCAAAAATCAGCTCAAGATTTTTTTGCGCTGCAATTGGACTCACAATATCCATGGCATCGGCACAGCACTGCTCAAGGTCAAAGACTTGCTCTTCCAGCTCAATCTGATCAGCTTCGACCTTAGAAAAGTCCAGAATTTCGTTGATGATGTTCAACAGCGATTCTCCACTGGACCGGACCGTCTCAACGTAGCTCGATTGTTCTTTGTTTAGGGGGGTATTCATCAACAGCGACGTCATCCCTATCACACCATTCATCGGTGTGCGGATTTCATGGCTCATGTTCGCCAGGAAGGCAGCCCTTGCTTCGCTGGCAGCCTCTGCAGCATCTCGGGCTTCTGCCAGTTCAGTCTGTTTATCATGCAGGTCTGTAATGTCAGAGACGCGCAACATCATGTTGACGTCATCAAGTCCTTTGAGGGAACGCATGGAGATCCGTCCAACAAAAGGGCGCGCCTTGGCGGTCATCAACGGGAAATCTTCTTCCCGACCACCTTGTTGAAGATCATGCCATAACGCGTCTTCCGGGTTCTCGTCGTTAGCATGCACCTCCCTCCAGGCCTGCAGAATCAATTGGGTGGCGACCTCGGGAGATTGGGTTTCAAACATCTCGCACAGCTTCAGATTGCAACCCGCAACGGACATCGTGCGCAAATCGCCGTACAACAGCGCGTCACCTGTCTGTTCGAACACCGTATTGAGCAACGCGTTGGATTTAGCGACTGCGAGGGACGTGTTAATCAGGTGTATCTTCACGGTAGAGGCTACTGCCGCCACCGCAACAAGACTCACAAGATAAGAGGTCACAGGATAAACCGGATCGCTTGCACCCAGGGCAAACGCCATCATCACCAAGAAACTCAGCGCCGCCCAAGTGAGCACCAGGCTGACCTTACCAAACATGAAGACCACAAAAGCCAGCAGCAAAATACTCTCGGTCACATCCTTGATCTGCAGATTAAACACCTGCATTTTGTAACCCACAAAAACGGCAACGATCAAACTCATGACCAGCCCAATGGGGCCTAGCAAGCGAGCAACTCGAACGTTGATCAGACCAAGCGACTGAAAAACCAGTGACAATGAGGCGTAGGCAATAAAGCTGGCAGTAAGAATCATCTGATTGCCTGGGAAGTCCTGGGAGGCTACCCAATAGGTATAGGCGACACCTGGGATACACCCAAGCCCAAATATTCGATAGACCGTTACCTGACGCCATTCGACATCAGATAACGCCTTCTGTACTTCCCTGTACGCTGAAACCAAGCTCATTCATTAGCTTAGAAGAGCCTATGTGGGAATGTGGAACCTATGCCACGAGCCCATCAATTTAGTGAACACGATCACACCTTGGGCGTGGTTATGTGCACGTAGCAGGCATTCGTGGTCAATGGCTCAGGTTGTCGATTTCAACCTCGGGAAGATCTCCGGCTGGCGTAAAACCCAACACCTTTCCATAGAAATAGAGCTCACTTTCCAAGGCCGTAATATTGTTTTCAGCCTTGCGGAAGCCGTGTTGCTCTCCCTCAAATGGGATATAAGCCGTGGGTGTGCCTTTTTCTTTTAAAGCCTCATAAATCGCTTCCGATTGGGCTGGGGGCACCACCTTGTCTTCCAAGCCCTGAAAAGTAATGAGCGGTGCGCTAAATCCATCCAGCGCATTGATAGGCGAACGCGCTTCGTAGACTTCTTTGGCCTCTGGATAGGGACCAATCATGGAGTCCAGGTATCGTGATTCAAATTTATGCGTGTGCTCAGCCAGGGCAGACAGATCACTCACGCCGAAGTAATTGGCACCGGCGGCAAATTCCTCGGTGAAGGCCAGGGCTGACAGCGTGGTATATCCCCCGGCACTGCCGCCACGTATCAGTAACCTGTTTGGATCTGCCAGTCCCTGACCTACAAGGTATCTAGTGACGGCTACCGCATCCTCCAGATCCACGACACCCCACATCCCGTTCAGGGCCTGCCGATACTCACGCCCATAACCTGTACTCCCGCGGTAGTTCACATCTACCACCGCAATACCTCGACTGGTCCAGTACTGTTTGGCGATATTAAAGCTACTGGAGGTGGCCGCGGTGGGTCCGCCGTGCATCAACACGAGCAGAGGTGGAGTTTCCCCAGCAGGCGCTGTGTAATTCGGATTTGTTGGCGGGTAGTAATAGGCATAGGCCACCGTATCGTTGGCGCTGGGAAAAGTAATTGGCTGAGCCTTGGAAATCTGTTCTGGCTCAAGCAATGGACTGCCGTTTTCACGCACTACGGAGACTGCACTGGTTTCGATATCAAGTTTCAGAATCACATCAGGCCCATCTTTGCGTCCTGCCAGCATATAGATGCTGCTGGGTGTAGAACGAAATCCCGCATAGCCAGTATAAGGCAGGTCCAGAGCACTGAATTCTCCAGACTCAAGATCCAACCAGCCCAGTTGGTTACCCTGAGCGTTACCAGGTTCGATCAAGGCGCGTCCACGATTATCCAGCACATAAAATTGTGTACCCAGACCCCACAACGGACCACCCAATTCAGCCCGGATCTCATGTACTGCTGACAATTGGTCCTGGTCTACCTGATACAGGTTCCACCAACCGCTGCGATCGGTCAGCACAAACAAATTACCCTGGTTGTCCCAGGTGGGCTGCAGGACCGATTCATCAACACCTTGGTTAATCCTGCGGGCATTGGACAAACTACCATCTTCCCGGACCTCAGCCAGCCATAATGCGGTGTTGTCCCATGGCATGTTCGGATGATCCCAGGCGACCCAGGACAATTGGCTGCCATCCGGACTGATCCTGGGATACGCCACAAAATCGCTACCCTGCCACAGCACGACAGGTGCATTGGATTCACCCTCCAAACTCACGGCGGTTACAAAATTAACCGCTTCCCCTTCACCAGAGTGGTCTTCACCCACACAGATCAAGCGATTATGCGTTGAATCAATCACGCAATCGGCATATCGCATACCCTCCACTCCGCTAAGAACTGCAGCGTTCTGACCCGGCTCAGTGGTCTGCGCATACAACGCCTGATCAGATACGTTGGCGTAGTAGACTTTGCCATCGTGAACAACCGAGGAAACGCCCCCATACTCGTGCACCAGCGTTCTGATGTAGGCTTCATCGCCAGTGATTGCGGTGCCCGAACCATCTTCATTAGCCCGCATCAGCACGATCCGTCCACCTTCGGTAGGTCGCGCTTCCAACCAGTACAATTGTTCACCATCCACATGCAATCCCACTACCGCGTTACTGGAGCTGGAAACAAGTTGGGCACTCACCGGAGACTCCCAGGTGCCGAAGGGCGCAGTATTGCTCATGACATTTTCCTTAAGCGGTTGGGCGGGTTCGGACTCCCCGCAGCCAGATGACACAACCAGTAAAAACGCCGCGGCCAGGATTCCCTGAGCGCGGCGCTTGATGCTGTTAAAAAAGTTTATTTTGGCCAAATTATTCCATACCAGCACTGGACGTTTCCTGAGCCAGATCACCTTGCGCGATGCTCGCTGGCGTGTCACCAACATAGCGCAGCGTGGTAAAACCAAAGAACATCTCATGCTTGGTTTGCAGGCCGAACAACACCGGTTTTGATGGATCCGGATTCGCCGGGTTTCGATCAGAGTTATCCATGGCTCCTTCTGCAACAATCTTGCTGCCGGCGGGTAGGAACACCGGTTCTACCAATCGATAGCTGAACTGCCAGTTGAAGTCATATTTGGGAACAGACAGTAATAATTCAGTCTTGCCATCAGGATATTCAACACTGTAGGTCATGTAGCGGCCACGGAAGTGCATATGGGGTGTCATCTGATACAGGTAAGCGTCACGCTCAACTTCCTGCTCACCACGCAGCTTATGTTCTTTTGCATGGGCAGGAATCATAAAGCGCCGCTGACCGGCTACACCACCGGACATCACGTGCTCTGGCGGTTTATCGTGCAGGTAAATACCGACTTGTGTTTCATCTACCGTCTCTCGACCAGAAGTGGTGTAGTGCATCTGCAACAAGAGGTTTGAACCCTTACGTAACAGCCGCCCACTATCGTCGTGGAACTGATCGGGCTGACGACCGGGGGCAAATCCGGCCATGTTTTCGCCCTGGTCGGCGCCGGTATCTTTGCCGCGAACCGATTTTTCTGTCGGGCTCTGCACATAGGCAATCACATGGTGAAGTACCTCACGATCGCCAGGCACAAACTCCATCGCCTGGACCCATACGTCCTTATCAAGGTTTAACTCAACCGGAACATAACGGTAATCGATAACACCCGTCGCAGGGATATCTTGCGCCGGCACGGTATAGATTAGATCAGGTTCGCCCAGGCTGAATTTAGCATTAGAGACTTTTAGCTCAGCAAGCGGATCTCTGGTTCCGTCAATCGGTGCACCCGCATCAATCCAACGAATCAGTTTCTGTTGTTCTTCTATCGTCAAACCCGCAACGTCGTGAATAGGTTTGCCGACATGGGTATCAATTTGGCCGGGAGGCATGCGTCGATTCATCACCACTTCGCGCATCATCATGGACCAGCCACGCACCATCGCATGACTGTTCATCGCCCAGGGGCCAATGCCACCTTCGTAGTGGCAAGCGACGCAATTTTCTTCCAGCATGGGAGCGATATCGGCGACATATGAAATCCCCTGCTGAGGACCACCAAACTCGATTTGAGATCCTGTGGCAGCCAAAGCTTCAGGCACGGCAGTTCCACGCAGGTGAGCTGACACTACGTCCTGGACCACATCGCCAGCGCCTTTGTACAACAATTGCATGGTTTCAGGATCAAAAACCAACGCCTCCCCGATACGGGAGATGCCAAGAGACTCAGCAACCAGCTGGGATTCATCTACCAGAATGGGCACCGACGTTGCCAATTCGGCCAGATCTGCCCGGCTGTCTTGTTGACGCGAGTTTAGAAACAGAAACAGAACGTTTTTGTCTTTAAATTCATCTGCAATACCTGCTGCAGCGGCACGATATGCCTCAGCCTGCGCCTGGAAAGAAGCATCTGTGCTGTGCGCAAGCAAAACCACCGCTTCGTGATCCCCAAAGTAGCTCATCTGATAATGACGACCGGTTTGATCCAAAAGCGCAAAATCGCCCACACGTTCAGCGTGAGCCAAGCCCGAGACGGCAAAAAAACCAACCAAGACTAAATTCCGAATAGCCTTTAACATAGGAAACATAGGACTACCTACATTGTTGTTGAAAAACATCTAAACTTTAGCACAACCAAAGCCATAATTATTCATGCAGTACATCACAGATTTTCTTGTTGATCGCCGCGTTCCGCTGGCCATTTTCACCATACTTCTCGGTGCGGCTGTCATTTGGGGAATGAACTTCTCCACAATCGACGCCACCTACACCTCGATACTCAGCGAAAGCGACCCCTATAAGGAAGAGGTTGATCAAGCCCGGGAAGACTTCCCCCCCAGTACCAGCGTGTTGTTTGCCTTCGAATCCTCACCAGACGTCTTCAATATGCCCGCGCTGGGCGCCATGGACGATCTGACTGCGCGCTACACGGAGATTGAGGGTGCAATCTCCATCGGCTCGCTGATCAACCGTCGTTTGAATGCGGTTGACCAGGAAAAATATGACCGTGACTACCTGTTACCAGAATTAGGCGCGTTGGCAGAAGGTGAGCTGGAGATCATCAAAGATATCGCCATTCACGATGAAGACTTGGTCGAAAGCCTGCTTGCGCCAACCGGTGATATGGCCTTAGCTGTCATCAAGTACAAAGCCACCCCCGACGAACAGGCGACGCGCTTGAGCATTGCCGATTCGGTCATCGCCTTGCGTGATGACTTACGACAGATCTATCCCGAGGTGGATATCTACGTGCTGGGCAACGTGCTGTTTGAAAGAGACGGATACGACGCCCAGATCAAAGACCGTCAGCTTCTGTTACCCCTGGTCATCGGGATTGGTATCGCTTTATTGTGGTTTTGCTTACGCTCGCTAAGCTTTGCAGTCACCCTGTTCACCATCGCCTTTGGCACCATCGCCATGTCGGTGGGTTCTTACGGCTGGATGGGCATTCCGTTTAATAACATCTCCAGCCTGGGACCATTGGTTGTGTTGGTCATCGCCATCGCCGACGGCATCCACATCGTATCGATCTACGTACAAGGACTTCACCAGGGTCTGGAACGTAAACAGGCCATGCGCGAAAGCCTGAAGGTCAATATACAACCGGTAACCCTGGCCACCATCACCACCGCGATGGGATTTTTGAGTCTCAACTATTGTTCTTCCCCTGGCATCTACGGGTTTGGCAACATCGTTGCCATCGGCGTGATATGGGCCTACGTGGTGACCCTGGCGCTGTTACCCGCCATTGTGTTGATGTTACCGACCAGCAAGGTCCCTAAGCCTCTGGGCGTGGATGGGTTTATCCGCTGGGTTAGCCACCTGGTGGCCACCCGCGGTAACCAGCTGTTCTGGGGCAGCACTGCACTGATCGTTGCTACGCTGGCGATGTTGCCCCTGAACCAACTGGATTTTAATCGCTATAGCTTTATTGATGAGGACTCTGATTTTCATCACGTCATGGAAGCGTTGCGCGAAAAAATTGGCAATGATCAATCCCTGGTGTACAGCATTGATAGCGGCGACTACTACGGCATAACGCAAGTTGACTTCCTGGAACAGGTGGACGAACTATCAAACTGGTTGGAGGGTCAGCCTGAAGCCAGTTTTGTGACCAGCTATACCGATTACCTGCGACTGCGCAACAAGGCTGAACACGACGATGATGAAGCCTGGAATATTCTGCCGAATGATCAGCTGCAAATCGTGGATTATCTGGTGGGATATCAACTGGTCCAGGAAATCGAGCCTAACCTGGAACCTATGTTTAACGCTGACTACTCGGCTATTCGTCTGGTGGTAGGCACATCGAACCTGTCCAACTTTGAGCTGTTGTCTTTTAATGATCGCATCGATCAGTGGATTGCCGAGAACGTCGATGAAAAATACAAAGTGCTACATGGCGACAACAGCATTTTGTTTGCGCGTCTGGATCGATCCATTACCGTGGAGCTCATGCAGGGGTTCACCTTAAGCTTCATCCTGATCACCCTCACCATGTTGGTCGGCTTGCGTAGCGTTCGTTATGGGCTGCTGAGCATCATGCCCAATCTGTTTCCGGCCACTATCGTATTCGGCTTCTGGGGTTTGTTTATCGGAGAATTGAGCCCGTATATTCTGATGTTGTTTTCAATCAGTATCGGCTTGGTTGTGGACGACTCGGTCCACGTACTAAGTAAATACATCAGCGCGAAACGAGAGGGAAAGACCGCCGAAGAATCCGTGGCCTACTCCCTGCACCGCGCGGGGTCCGCTATCACAATCACAACGCTGTCGCTGGCCCTGGGGACCTTTATCCTGATTTTGTCCAACACATTCCACTTCCAGAACGTCGCCTTACTGTTGACACCAATAATTCTGGTGGCGTGGCTATTGGACCTGCTCTTTTTACCGCCGCTGCTGACAAAATTTGATAACTGGCGCGAAAATCGGCGTGCGCCGGTACAAGATCATGCGGCAACCGCCTGAGCGGAAAAGCGGAGTTTTGAGATCATTCGATTGAGATCGCTAAGAGCCGATTAAATAGGTCATAATGCGGGCCTAGCCAAATCGAAATAAGAACAAACCTATGGCTTTACTGTTACCTGTAGGCGCCATGCTTTTGCTGGTGGGCATTGCCTGGTTAATGTCTGCCCACAAACGTCACATCAAACTGAGAACGGTCCTACCCGCGTTTGCGCTTCAGGCAGGTTTTGCAGGTCTGGCTTTGTACAGCGACGCGGGCGTTGCTGCTCTGGACACCGTGGTCAGAGGTGTACAGCACTTTATCGACTACGCTAACGCAGGGATCGGCTTTATGTTCGGCCCCTTGGGCAACACTGAAAAACTTGGCTTGATCTTTGCTTTCCATGTTTTGCCGGTCATTGTCTTTATCGCCTCGCTAACATCTGCGCTCTATCACCTGGGCATCATGCAACGCATCGTCGCCTGGCTGGGTGGTGGTCTGCACTTTCTGACGCGAACCAGCAAAGCCGAGTCTATCTGCGCCGCAGGTAACATATTCATCGGCCAGTCCGAAACCCCACTACTGGTCAGACCGTACTTGCATCGTATGACGCGCTCCGAGTTGTTCGCAGTGATGACCGGCGGACTTGCATCAATCGCTGGTTCAGTCATGTTGGCGTACACCATCTTAGGTGTGGAACTGAAGTATCTGATTGCCGCCTGTTTTATGGCCGCGCCGGGCGGTTTGATGATGGCCAAAATCATCTTGCCGGAGACCGAAGAACCGGAAGAAGAAACCACCGTGCACATCGCCAATGAGGAACGCCCGGCTAATCTGGTGGACGCCATCGCAATGGGCGCAATGGACGGCGCTAAGCTGGGACTGGCCATCGGGGCGATGCTGATTGCCTTCATCGCGATGGTGGCCATGCTCAACGGCATTCTGACCCAGCTCGGCGATCTGGTAGGAATCGCGAATCTAACCTTCGAGCAAATCCTGGGATGGCTGCTGGCACCTCTGGCTTATCTTCTCGGAGTCGCCTGGGAGGAAGCCACCACCGTGGCGAGTCTCATCGGTCAAAAGTTGGTGTTAAATGAATTTGTTGCATTCGTGAACCTGACAACGGGCGATCTGCAGCTCAGCGATCATAGCCGGGCCGTGGCGACCTTTGCTTTATGCGGTTTCGCCAACATTTCTTCCATCGCGATTCTGCTTGGTGGCTTGGGTGGGCTGGCGCCATCCCAACGCCCGCTGATTGCCAAGCTGGGTTTCAGAGCGGTGGCCGCCGCGTCACTCGCCAACCTGATGAGCGCGGCACTGGCGAGCTTCTTCCTGATGCTGCAATAAAGCGGGTTACTCTAATACTCCTGCGATCATCAGATTCGCAAAGGCCTCATCATCGTAATCCAACAGTTCCTGGATCACATATTGGTTGTGCTCACCGATGCCGGGTGAGCGCTTGAGCCACAACTCGTGTCCCACCCAGCGTGCGGCTTCCCGATCCACGGGAACGTTGACTTCAGGTTGTACGGGCTGATTGATCGTTTGATAGTGGTCGGAAAGCTGTGGGTCAACCTCAAGCATATCCTTCAAGTGCTCAACCGGTGCTGCGGCAATACCTGCGGCCTGCAGTTTCCCGGCCAGCGCCCATTTCTCATGGGTTTGAGTCCAATCACGCACCATTTCATCCAGCGCATCCTCATTAGCTTTACGTTGGCCATGGGTTGCGTAGGCTGGATCCTGCGCCAAATCGGGACGACCCATGGCCGCCGTTAATCGAGCGAATTCTTCATCGCCTCGTATGGCGATGGCAATCCAGGCGTCTGTTTCTGGATCGGTTTCGTCCAATGTTGGATATATCCCGTGCGGTGCATAGTTAGGATTACGATTTGCGTTTCGAGGTGGCTGTATGCCCGTAGCTTTATACTGCATCCAATGCGCGCCTAACAGCGACAACACCGCTGACAGCTGAGTTAAGTGGAGCTGCTGCCCCTGCCCCGAACGCCGTCGCTGGCGCAATGCCGCCAGCACCGTTGCCACCAACAGGTGTGGCGAGGTGAAATCCGGATAGGCAATGCCGATGCCCCTGGGTCGTTCTCCATCAAATCCGGTTAGCATGTTAAAGCCAGAAGCTGCCATGAGAATATTGCCCATGCTCGGACGTTGGGCCCAAGGGCCATTTCGGTGAGCACCCGGCAGATTCAGCAGTACAACATCCGGTTGGATGTCTTTTAAGACCTCGTAACCTAAGCCCATCCGCTCCATGGCACCCGGCCGAAAGTTATTCACAACCACGTCGGCTTTGGCGACCAACCTTTTGATGATTTCCATACCCTGGGACGTAGTCAGATCAACGGCCAAAGATTTCTTTCCCGCATTAACCACGTTAAACAGCCCGCCCATGTCAGGGTGGGGTTTGCCATCCGGGCCGATTTGACTTCGCATTGAATCCGGCTTGGTACTGGATTCAACACGAATGACGTCCGCGCCAAAGCTCGCCAGAATGCGAGTTCCGATGGGACCCGCGAGAACCCAGCTAAAATCCAGCACCGTAAGTCCCGCCAACGCACCCTGGGGATGCTTGGATTGTGCATCGGTATTGTGCGATTGGGCGCTCGGCAGTTGGTCCAATAACGCCTGATGTTCACCAAGTGTGGGTGCACGTCGCAGACTTACTCCGTCTGCCATGGCATCTACCGGAGAACGAACAAAACCCAGCGTCGTTCCCAGCTGATCATGTTCCAAGGCTAGAAACTGATCGTTAACAATATACTGTTCTTCTTGTTCCAGGTCTGGAAAGTCAAGCACCGGCAAACAAATGATGTCCGCTTTCAAAGCACCGCTGACAAACTCATCCCGTGTCAACGCCTGAGATAATCTAACGGTGGTTTCTGCAACCGGGTTGCCTTGACGGGGCGACTCCAGCCGAGCCCAGTGCCAGTCTTTCATGGTCATGCCATGATCAATACCCACCTCGTCCGCCCAGGCTAGAAACTGCTCGAACCGATCGGGACGAACTAACAAGCCGACGAACTTTCCATCTTTGCACGGCATCGCAGCTGATAGACCCGGTCGACGCGGAAGCTTTTTGTGCCACTGCCACTGACTGGGATTTTGGGTCTGCATCACCGACAGTGCGGTAGCCTCCTGCAGAGATAAATCGATATGTGTGCCACTACCTTCACCATTACCAAAGTCGCGCTGGTGCAGCGCGATCATTACGGCTGACGCAGCAGCTAATCCCGCCATGGTGTAGGAGGGATCGGCACCTCCTTGAGATGGAATGCCCTGGGGCGAGCCGGAAACCTGAATCAGACCACCCGCAGCCCCTGCAACCAGATCGTTTGCACGCCAGTCTTTGAGCGGAGAATTCAAGCCAAACGGCGTCACGGAACACTGAACGAGACCAGGGTTGACGTCACGCAAACGCGCGTGCCCCAGTTCTAATCTGTCGAGCCGACCCGGTGCCTGGGTATCCAGAAGCACATCCGTCGTGGCGATCAGATCGACAAAGGTCTGCCTGTCCGCTTCAAATGCCAGATCCAGAACCACAGAATGCTTGTTTGCATTAAAATACAGGTGCGCAAAGCTTTTTTCGGGATGATGTTCATCTTCCAGGAACGGAGCTACGTCTCTGTTTGACCCACCGCCTGGAGGCTCAACCAGAATCACTTCGGCACCCAAATCTGCCAGGATGCGTCCACCCAGTACAGCACGCTCGTCACCAAGCTCTACAACTCTAATACCCTCTAGCGCTCGACTCACTTGTTTGCCTCCGGTAGGGGAATTTGGATCTGACCAGTCATCGCTGCCACACCGTCATCTCGCTGCATGCTGACATCCAGACTAACCTGAGCGGTACTCGCCTCAACCACCACGACTTTGGGGGTGACCGGAACATCAGCCATCACCGGCGACTTCCAGCGAATATCAAAAACACTGCCGTACAGAAGCGACTCAGGGCCACAACGGTGCAGGATCGCTTCCAGAGGAAAAGCCAGCACATGTGACCCACCAGCGATAGGCTCGCTGAGCCCTGCACGCTTAGCCATCTCAGGATCCGAATGGATCGGGTTATCGGACTGAGCGGTTTCTCGTGCCTGCATCATCGCCAAAGAAATCTGCATTCTCGGACCACTCAAATCTTCACCTGCAACCAGTGAACGAAGCTGTTCGACATGTGGATTGGATGCAGCCGCCGCGCGGTCGGGCACAAAGTCCTTCAGATGATTCGCAGCGATGCCTTCGACCTGATCTTGCAGACCTTCCTGCACCTTGTACTGTAATAGTCCCGTGGTGATGTTAGCGCCTACATCTTCGCCGTCAGGACCCATCGTCAGGCTGACATTGGTGCCGTAGCGACGACCTTTGTGCACATGACGACCCACGTTCTCTCCAGAAACGCTGAACGCTTCATAGCGGCCCAGTGGTCTACGAATAATATATCGCTCTCTAACCCAGACACCGCCAGCGACACCCCCGCCAGCACCGGGAATCTCGGGCGTTCGAGTCGTGTCACGCGGTTGACTGCCTAACAGGAACAACGTCAAACCACACATCATGTCGGGCGGCACCAGTTCCCGGGACTGTAGTTTTCGGGTCGCATCTCCCCACTGGCCCATTGCCTCGTATGCACCATCAATCTTGTCCTGTCGCAGCGGACCTGTGGTCGGCTTTAGTGGCTTTGGCCAATCCATCTTCTCTCCCCCAAATGTTTCTAATCCGCTGCGCAACCCTCTCAAAAACCAACGGTTTTTGGCTCGCGCTGTCCTTGCGCGCGTAGTCAATGCTCAAAATACAGGTATTGTGGACAGAGACTAATTATCCAGCACCAATTCTGCAAAGGTGCGCAGCTGTGCAAGATTCTGTGTAGAGACCAGCAAAGAGGTCACAGGGGTTTCTTCCCAGACCTTAAGTCGATCACGAATGCGATCGACTGAACCCACCAATGAGATCTCATCTGCAAGCTCAGTTGGAACAGCCGCTGCTGCCTCATCTTTCTTACCGGCCAGAAACAGGTCCTGGATCTTCTCGGCAGCCTCTTCAAAACCCATCCGCTGGACCAGTTCATTGTGAAAATTTCGCGATTTCGCGCCCATTCCACCGATATAAAGTGCCAGGTTGTGTTTCAGCGGAAGCAGGGCCGCTTCTATGTCTTCGTTAATGATCACCGGCACACCAACCATGATTTCAAACCCTGGTTTGGCGTGAGCAATCTGGTCCGCATAAACCTCCTGGCGGTAGGGCGAGTAATACAACGGCAACCATCCATCGGCAATTTCGGCGGTCATGGTGACGTTCTTTGGACCTTCAGCCCCCAGAAAGATCGGTAGATCTTCTCGCAAAGGGTGGGTAATGGATTTCAGTGGTTTACCCAACCCCCATGCGCCCTCGGCGGTATAGGGCAACGGGTAATGTTCGCCCTCGTTCACAACTGGGTGTTCCCGTTTTAAAACCTGACGAATAATGCTTACGTACTCCCGGGTACGGGCCAGCGGTTTGCCAAATGGCGCGCCATACCATCCTTCAACCACTTGCGGGCCGGAAACGCCAAGCCCGAGAATCATTCTACCACCTGACAAATGGTCTAAGGTCATGGCCGCCATAGCAGTTGCCGTAGGTGCTCTTGCAGAAAGCTGAGCAATACCGGTGCCCAGGCGAATTCTGGACGTATGCGCCCCAATCCAAGCCAAGGGCGTAAATACGTCGGAGCCCCAGGCTTCGGCCGTGAATATTGCATCATATCCCAGCTTCTCCGCCTCCTGAGCGATCTCAACCATTTGTGGATTGGGTCCGGCCCCCCAATACCCAGTTTGCAACCCCAGTTTCATCAAACCCATGTCTCCCCCTTTTTTTCATCCGGCTTTTGCTTTCATCCGGGCTTTTTTTGTTTAGTCCCAATCAAATTGGGTTTGCAGTAGATCGACTTTAGCCTCACCTCGCGTGACCGTTTTATATTCTTTACGGCTCACCGAGATGTAACGTTCGTTGCCACCTATTTCTACCTGAGGCCCCTCCGTCAGGGGTTTGCCTTCATCATCTACCCGCACCACCATGGTCGCCTTGGAGCCGCTGGCGCAAATCGTTTTTAACTCCACGATATTATCGGCCCAGGCCAGTAGATAAGTACTTCCTTCAAACGGCTCACCTCGAAAATCGGTGCGCAACCCATACGCCAACACCGGGATACCCAGCTCGTCAACCACTTCAGACAACTGCCAGACCTGCTCTTTGGACAGAAACTGAGCTTCGTCGATTAATACGCAGTCAACGCTGCGACCCGCCTCTAACTCTTGACATGTCAGAGTATAGGCATTGTCGCCAGGCCCAAATTGGCGCGCTTTGGCATGCAGGCCAATCCGAGAACTAACAGACACGGCACCTTGGGCAACTTCCACCTGGGGCTGCAGGATCAGCGGACGCATGCCGCGTTCCCGATAGTTATAGGCGCTTTGCAGTAGGTTGGTGGTTTTGCCCGCGTTCATCGCGGAGTAGTAAAAGTAAAACTTGGCCATCGCCTACATGATAACCAAACCAGCGGATCAATAGCGACGATGGGGAAATCATTGACTTATTGAGTCGCACTTTATAAAGTGTCACTCAATACGGATTTACCGCAGGAGTAGTTTGCGTTATGCCCAACCAGGCAACGCTGCAAAGGCGAAGAGCGCCGGAACTAAAACGTTCCGCGCTGATTGCCGCCGCGACAGAACTATTCATGGAACAAGGCTTCAGCGAAACGACTACCCAAGAAATCGCCAAGCACGCCGGCGTTTCCGAAGGCATTCTTTTCCATCACTTCGGATCCAAACGCGGCCTGTTCGACGCCATCGCTCAAGACTTTTTGCACGAAGGCGCCATGAAGATCATGCCGGCAACCCCAAAACAGATGTCGGAAGAAAACGTTGTCAGAGCCGCATTCGATTTTATGGACCAACATCCCGCACTTCACCGGTTGTTGATTCAGGTTGGTAAGGAATTAGGCGAAAGCCAGAATACGACGCTGAATCATCTGATGATTGACGTCATAGAGATGCAGTTGCAAAGCGCCATGACCGACGTGCAATTCAGCGGCAAGATTCGCCAAGGTAACCCGCGGATCATGGCGCAGCTGCAGTTTGCCGTGGTAGATGCAGCCTATAAGGCCTGGCAGGCCTCCGGCACCAACACCCTGCGCGAAGACTATATCGCAGAAGCGGTTAATTGCATGACCGCCATGCTGCGACCCGAACCACAACCCTCCTAAACCCAACCAGCCAGATAAGAGGATTATTCATGAGCGAAGCAATAGATCACGAAACACCGTTTTGGTTGTCCGATAACTTTGCCCCCACCTTTGTGGAAGAGACAGCTACCGAGCTAAGTGTGACTGGTTCGATACCCCCCGAGTTAAACGGCCGCTATCTACGCAATGGCGCCAACCCCGAATCTGGCGAATCGCCACACTGGTTCCTGGGCAACGGCATGATTCATGGCGTGGAACTCTCTGACGGCCGCGCAAACTGGTATCGCAATCGATATGTGCAGACCCCGCAACTTGCCTCTTTTCCGGCAGACGGGACAGAAGATGAGCGCAGTAAATCGCTCGCCAACACACATATCATCGGTCATGCCGGGAAGATTCTGGCCCTTGAGGAAGGACACTGGCCTTATGAGCTGACACCAGACCTGGAAACCGTTGGTCCTTACAGCTATGACGGCAGATTGGAAACTGGCATGACAGCACACCCAAAACTCTGCCCAAAAACCGGCGAACTGTTGTTTTTCGCCTATGGCATGATGCCTCCATATCTGACCTACCATCGCGCCAATGCCCAGGGTGAACTGGTGCAAAGTGAAGTAATTGAAGTGAAAGGCGCAACCATGGTCCACGATTTCAACGTGACCGAAAACTTTGTCATTTTCATGGATCTTCCCCTGGTGTGGAATCTGGAGAATTTCACCTCAGGTTTACCGATCCAATGGAGCGATGATTACGGTGCCCGCCTGGGGGTCATGCCACGCAATGGCACCAATGCAGACGTGGTGTGGTACGAGATTGAGCCTTGTTATGTCTATCACCCGCTGAACGCCTATGAGGAAGGCGGCAACATCGTCATTGACGTCTGTCGTAGCGCGGTATCCATGAAACCGGGCGTACCCGACGCCCCGCCGGTACTCCATCGCTGGGAAATCAATACCACAACAGGCAATGTCCATGAGGCTCAACAAGACGATCGCTCTGTGGAATTCCCTCGAGTACCGGATAGTCTGGTAGGGCAAAAACACCGCTATGGATACACCGCCGAGTTTGCAGCTGGGCTACCCGCCGCGGCGGCGTTCCGCAAATACGATCTGCAGACGGGTGCCACGTGTGCCCACGAATTGGGTGCAGGGCGGCAGGGTGGCGAACCGGTTTTTGTACCCAAGGCTTCAGCCACTCAAGAAGACGACGGTTATCTGTTAAGTTTTGTTTACGACGAAGCGATTGCCAGGAGCGAGTTGATCATTGTGGATGCGGCCACAATGGACCAGGAACCCGTTGCTCGCGTTCATCTGCCAAATCGCGTACCCGCTGGTTTCCACGGCAGTTGGATCGCAGACGTATAAAATCATCAAAAAGGACAACACATGATCAACCGGAAAATTGTTCTGGTCAGCAGACCAGACGGATACCCCAAGGTAGATGACTTCAAGCTGATTGAGGAGTCTGTTCCTGAATTGGGTGACGACCAGGTACTGCTTGCTGCAGAACACCTTTCAATAGACGCGTTTATCCAAACCACGCTGGACGGTGACCCTGGATTTCACGGTACCATGGAACTCAACACACCCGTCGTTGCCCTGGGCGTGGCACGCGTCGTGGAATCCCGATTCGACGGCTTGAATCAAGGAGACGCCGTATTTGGTCCCATCGGTGCACAAACTCACCTGGTGGGTCCGGGCAACATGTTCCGCAAGCTGCAAGAAGATGCTGCACCCGCACGCGCCTACCTGGGTGCATTGGGCATGACCACGGGGCTGACCGCCTACGCTGGCATGATCAGCGTTGGAGAAGTGGCACAAAGTGACACAGTGGCCGTATCCGCGGCGGCGGGCGCGGTGGGATCAGTGGCCTGCCAGCTTGCCAGGATTAAAGGCGCCAAGGTTATCGGCATCGCCGGCGGTCCTGAGAAAGTGGACTATGTTGTTAACACGCTGGGCTGTGACGCGGGTATAGACTACAAATCAGACGATGTGCGCGCGAAGCTCGCCGAATTGGCGCCGGATGGAATCAATGTCTTCTTTGATAACGTCGGCGGGGAAATCCTGGATGATGTCCTGGATAACATTACCAAGGGTGCGCGCGTTGTGATCTGTGGCGCCATTTCACAATACGATGATCTTTCTTCGGTGCGCGGGCCAAACCTTTACCTTCGCCTGGCAGAGCGAAACTCCAGCATGCGTGGCTTCACGGTAGACACATTCGCCGCCGACTTCCCGGCCATGGAAGCGGATATCGCAGGCTGGATGTCTGCCGGTGAATTGACCCTACCCGAACACATCGTGGAAGGTATCGACAATTTTCCGGAAGCTTTGACCCTCTTGTTTAACGGGGGACACAAAGGAAAGTTATTGGTCGCACCATAGCCGGGCCATTGGGGATAGCGCGACCATCTCGGTGTCCAGCCGTCCCCAATCACGAAATAATTTGCTTTCTCGTTTAGTGACGCAGAGCCGTTTGCAACGGTATGATGAACCCGTAAGGGCATAATAAGAATATGAGTGAGCAAGGATAACAAAGGCGCCACAGGTACCTC
>JBCCIU010000020.1:0-122194 GCA_039028095.1 Pseudomonadota bacterium | reverse complement strand
CCCCACGCGGTATGCAAACCGCGTGGCTCAACGAAATTCGGAGGAGTGACCCGCAGGGTCTCGAGCTGTTGCCTTCAGTTCGCAAGCAGTCGCACTTAATAGAATTTGGAGCGGGAAACGAGATTCGAACTCGCGACCCCAACCTTGGCAAGGTTGTGCTCTACCAGCTGAGCTATTCCCGCACACAGAACCGGTCGACCACCGGGGAGTCGCATTCTATATAAGTACTGCGTCCTGTCAAACCTTATGGTGACCCGCGCATGGTCAGCCCCAACTTTCAGCCTGGACAGCTTGGGCCTATGACCAATTGTGTGGCGCACCCGCTGGCGTTTCCAAGACCCTGGCACAATTTCATCGAATTGGCAGCCGACACAAAGTTGCTTAACTATGCACAGCCTTTGATGGTGCTCATTTTCGGGGTTATTCCAGGCTGGTGTTCTTGGGGGTTGGGCGACCTGGTTTAATTGTAAGTGGGGTTACCCCAATACAACTGAGTAGATCACCACCAAATCGGCCATATTTCATGTAACTGCATGATTTTATTGAAAAATTAAACGGCAAATAAGTTGCTTATAAGAGCCATAAAGAGATGTTAAATGTACGTAATGTAAGCCAAATGTAAGGTGCCCTTGTTCGTTCTGGACCACATGTTAGATTGAAGTCCTCTACGAATTGGAGACAAAGGAACTATGAGAAAGTTGTACATGATTGTTGCTGCTGCTGCAGCACTCCTGATTTCGCAAATTGGACATGCGATCCCTGCCATCCCGGGCTCTACGGACACAGCCACCAATGATGGTCAAACTTACTACGCACTGTTTGGTAATGATTCTGGTTGGTTTGTTCGCGGCTACGATGCGGCCGGCGTATCAACCGGTTTCCAGGCTCAACTGGGCCCAAACGAGTTTCTAACCCCTGCACAGCAAGACTTGGTTGGCTTGGCTTTTGACGGTACAACCTTCTACGCTCTGCGCAACGATGCTACCTCTAGCCTCGTGGGTACAGATACTTGGTCTGTTGTAGGCTTTGGCCTGGACGGACAGTGGGACGGTAACCAAGCGATGACGCTTGGACCTTCACCTTTTGTTGTGCCTAGCCAGCAGACTTACGTTGGTTTCAGCTACATGGACGAAGGCTTCCGTGCTCTGCGTGATGACACTCTGCTCGACGATTCTTATCGCTCGATCGGTTTTGATCAGAACACAGGCGCATGGGACGGTTTCGCTCAGGTAGTTGGTCAGCCATCTATTTCGCCACTGGATACCATTGCGTCATTCAACCAATCACCTGGTGTTTCTGAGGTGACCTTCGCAAACGCTAAAGTACCTGCTCCAGGTGCCGGTTTGTTGTTAGGTGCGATCCTCGCTCTGGGTGCATTGCGTCGCAAGGTTAAAGCCGCGTAATAGCAAAATCTCAAGCATCGTAGAGAGCCCCGGTCATTGACCGGGGTTTTTTTTGCGTCGTTGAAATCCGCACCGCTCATGGATCGAACGATCGCGGGCCGCGTTGGTTGGTGTGGCGGGCTTATGCCACTCAGGGTTTGATCTGCAGGCTGACTTCACTCACTCACGTAACCGTTCAATCTATCGCGAGCAACTAGCTCCGGAACGCGATCTGCACGGTCGCCCAACCCACCGCCCCCCGGGGTCTGGAAAACCAAGGTACTACCCGCAGGGACTTCATCACGACCTTTGGCCGGCAGATCATTGACCATGCCATCGGGGTCGACTACGTAAACGCGACCAGCCTGCCCGGGTTCACCTGACCCACGGCCGCGTGCGGGGTGTCGAATTCTGTCAAACATCTTTGAGACGACAAATGTTTCATTGTGGTTGTGCGTAACTCGAATCGTCTGCCCCAAGCCTCCACGGTATTTACCCTTCCCACCAGAATCGCAGGTGTATTCCTTCTGCCAGATCATCAAAGGTGACGTGGTCTCATTGACCTCGGTTGATGTCGTTTTCACACCGGATGGGAAAGCCGTTGTGGACAGTCCATCCTTGGCGCTGCGGGCACCTGTACCGCCATTAAAAATGGGATTAATGACAAACTCCTGGGATGCACCCACAGAACTCATAAAGACCGGATTCCAGATACAGGATGCCCCCTCGGCAGGCACTCGCTCCGGTACCGCCTGAAACAAACACCCCAACACTACATCCGGCAACATCTGACCCACGCTATGCCGTGCTGAGACTGCACGAGGTGACTCTGCGTTAACCAGACAGCCTGGCGGAGCACTGACATTAATGAGAGATAGCGAACCGGCGTTATTTGGGATTTCATTACCTACCACGCAGCGTACACCAAAGGACGCATAGGCTTGTGTATAAGACAACGGCACGTTGATGCCTTTTGCAGAAGCTTGCGACGTCCCAGAAAAATCCAATTCGATTTGCGACTCACTCACAGTCAATCGAGCGCACAACAATATTGGTTCGTCATACCCATCGATAATCATTTTATTTACGAAACTGCCTTGCGGCAAAGCGGCAATCTCCTGCGCCATCGCCTGAGCGCTGCGCGTGATGATCACTTCACTCAGGCGCTCAAGATCTTCTAAACCAAAGTCATCCATCATCTCCAAAAGCTGAGTGGCACCAGAGTCATTACAGGCTGTCAGTGAATACAAATCGCCCTCCAATACCTGGGGGTCTCGAACGTTAGCCTTGAGCAGTTCGAGTAGTACAGATTCTATGCTGCCTTGCCGAAACAGATAGCAGATCGGAATCCGAATGCCCTCCTCAAATACGTCATTGGCATCCGCACCAAACCCCCGGCCGCCAACATCCGCAATATGGGACGTAGAGGCAAACAATGCGATACAGCGTCCGCGCATGAATACCGGCGTGACCACGGTAAAATCATTCAGGTGTCCGGTCCCATCCCAAGGATCGTTTGTCACCAAGACATCGCCCGAGGTCAAGGTATCTAAAGGAAACCTGACCAAAAATTTGGCCACGGCATCTGCCATCGAATTCACATGACCGGGGGTACCTGTGACGGCTTGAGCGATCATCCGACCCTGCACATCAAACACGCCCGCCGACAGATCACCTGCCTCTCGTACCACCGTACTGAAGGCGGTTCGCATCAGCACCTGGGCTTGCTCTTCAACAATCGCAAGCAGTCGATTCCAACTCAATTGGACTGTCAGCTCGTCCATTAACCGGGGCTCTCCTGCAACAACAGATCTCCATTGGGCGTTAGTTCTACGGACATCCCCGTGGGCACGTAGACTGTGGTCTGGGGTTCCGTGACCAGCAGCGGTCCGGCATGTGCAACCGCAGGGGTGAAGCTGCCTCTGGGCACCAAACGAGCGTCAACGGCGTTGCCGCCTTCCCATATGACCGCACTGCCCGCTGCACTTTCTTCCTGTACTAATTCTGTTGCTACGTGTGCAAAAGAACTGTCTGGCTCTGGACCCGACAAAGCAAGCGTCCAGCTTAATATTTCTACCGGCACCCCGGGTATGGTGCGTCCGTAAGTTGAGATATATTCCTCTTCGAATCCTGCCTGCAGATTGGCAATAGTCAGATCTTCCCGGTTCACACTCACAGCAACTTCGTAACCCTGACCCTGGTAGCGCATGTAAGCCTGCAAACTCTCATCGGCCACCTCGGTCCCCGCGCTGGACAAAATACTCTCAGCCTCTTGGTACATGTCTTGGACCAATCTACCAATTACCAAACTATCCAAGCGGGATAGCGTTGAGTAATCACTGCGCACCACTTCAAATCGCACGGGTGCCATTAGAAATCCTATTGCGCTACCTACGCCAGCCCCAGCAGGAACGAGCACTTGCCTAATCTTCAGCTTTCGAGCCAAAGCAGCGGCATGGATGGGGGCAGCACCTCCAAATGCGATCATGACCCGCCCGGCCATGGATTTACCCCATTCACTGGCATGAGCACGAGCGGCAGCGGCCATGTTCTCTTCGATCACTTCCAGCACGGCCTCGGCTGCAGAGTCTACATCCATCCGAAGCAGATCGCCGATGCCCGTCTTAAGGCCAGTCAATGCTGCCTCTCGATTCAACACCATGGAACCACCGGCAAAGCCTTGGGCCGGCAGTCGACCCACAACAAGATCTGCATCCGTCACAGTGGGCTCTGCTCCGCCTTGGTCGTAACAGATTGGACCAGGTTCAGAAGCTGCACTATCGGGACCTACCCTCAGCCTGCGCAGCGCGTCGACACTGGCGATCGAACCACCACCGGCACCAATCTCAACCATCTCAATGACGGGTATTCTGACGGGTAAGCCACTACCTTTCTTAAATCGATAGCTACGATCAACCTCAAACGAGCGCGAGTGTAACGGTCGGCCGTCATCGATCATGCAGATTTTTGCCGTCGTGCCACCCATATCAAATGACACGACTTGCGCATAGTCGTTCTCAGATGCGACGCGAGCAGCTAACATAGCGCCACCTGCTGGGCCTGATTCGACCAATCGAATCGGGTACTGGGCCGCGTTATACAAAGTGGTTAGACCACCTCCGGAAGTCATCAGCAGTACTTGTGCACTGATTCCCAGCTGCGCCAGGTTTTCTGCCAGGCTTTCCAGATAGCTGGCCATAAGCGGACGTACATAAGCATTCGCCGCTGTGGTTGAAAAGCGTTCAAATTCGCGAATTTCTGGGCACACCTCACTGGATAGAGTGACCGAAACCTCAGGCCACACTTGATTGATCAGGTCTCGTACGCGCAGCTCGTGATCGGGGTTAGCGTAGCTGTGGAGCAGACCCACGGCGATAGAACTGACCGCTTGAGACTTGAACGTATCCAAAAGTCTGCCAAGAGCTTCCTCATCTAACGGGACTACCACATCTCCGCTTGCATTCATCCGTTCAGGTATGCCCAGGCGAAGGTGTCTGGGGATCAGCGGTTCTGTTCGATCTATGTTGACATCATATTGCTCAAACCGATTTTCAAAGGCCATCTCCAGCACATCGCGATGGCCTTGTGTGGTGATCAACCCAGTCACCGCACCACGACGTTCGATCAATGCATTGGTAGCCAAGGTGGTGCCATGTAAAACCAAGCCAATTTCTTCAGACTGGGTGTCGGTCATAGACAGGACTTTCTTTACCCCTTCGATCACACCTAGCGCGGGATCCGAATAGGTAGTCAGGACCTTGGTCGTGGTGAAAGTATCGTCCGATGCCAAAACAACATCGGTGAAGGTACCGCCAATATCTACGCTGAGCTTTTTGTTGTGTGGATAATTCATTGGCTTGCGCTGATCTACTTATCCGATTCGCTGGCGTGCATGGGATGTCCGGTAAATTGCACAGACCACATCTTGGTGGTCGCGACAATAATGATCACCACCACGGCCATAGCAATAGCGTTAATGACAATGGCCTGTTTAGGTCCTATGAGTCCAGCCAGATATCCGGCCAGGAGCGTCCCGAGGGGTCCCGCGCCCATAAATGAAAATGCATAAAAACTCATCACACGACTGCGTTGATTGGCCGGGGCAATTTCCTGCATCAGGGTGCGCGACATGGGTATGGCCACCCCACCACATACCCCCCAGCAAAAGATCGCAAATACAAACCAGGCAAAGTTGGTCGACAATCCACCAGCAAGCAATGCAATCGCACCCAGAAACTGCGCCAGGATCAATGCCCTGCCCGGTCGCGCCACATATCCCACCTTCAACATAACGAGGATTGACGCAACTAACCCAGCCGAGTTAAACGCGCTGAGCACTGCAAGGTCCTGAGAGGAGCCATCAAACACTTCGCGAATTACGAGAGGGAAACAAACGATAAAGGAACCCATGAAAAAACACGCCATCGCAACATTCTGGATGACAGCGACTCGCATAACGCTAGACGCCCAAACTGTTTTTGCCCCCTGCACCAATCCCGCAACCACTGCAGGTTTTTCTTCTTTGTGAACGACCACCGGATTGGACCGCCGAATCATCGCAAAGGCAACACCTCCCACTGTCAACATGACAGACTGCACGATCAAGATGGGAAGCGGTCCCGCAAGCTCCGCAAAGCCTGCGATACCATAGCCAACGATCTGGAAACTGAATTGGCACAGGCTCGCCAACAATACTGTATGTTGCACTTTACTACCCGCAACATGATTGAGCAGGCCATCTCGAGCGGGCGTCACAAATGCCTGTGCCGCCCCCATCAAAAGCGCAAACACCAGCATCATTTCATAGCTGAAAAAACCAAAATATAGCGCGGCAATCAGCACCCAGGGTACAACCGCTGCTAAGCTTTGCGCCCACATCGCTTGTCTATCAGCACCCATTCGGTCGGCCACAACACCCGCAACAAGCATCAACAACATACCTGGCAAGAGCAATGCGGTTTGTGCCAGACCGACCAGCTCGGCAGGTTGGCGCAATACCATTGTGACCAACCACGCAAACACAACCGACTGCATGCCGAAAGCCAAAAACCAAGAGGATGTGGCTACGAGAAAGAGGTATCTACTAGACATACTAACCCGGTATCGGGACCCCGCCGTTGAGTATCTGGGCAAACCATTCTCGATCGATGTTGCCGCCGGTCAGAATCGCCGCAACTCGTTTTCCGGACAGAGCGTCTTTTTGTTGTAACGCCGCAGCCACGGCAGCGGCACCGGCACCTTCCGCTACATTGTGTGTATGTTCAAAAATCAGCCGTATCGCCTGAGCGATTTCCTCATCGCTCACACGCACGACTCCCGCAAGTCCGGCTGCCATGATGTCAAAGGCCTGAGGATGCGGTACTCGGGTTGCCATCCCGTCGGCAAACGTCTTGGCGTCCTCGGTTTCAACAATCGTGCCTGCCTCAATGGATCGCGCCATCGCATCCGCGCGGCTCGAAACCACGCCAAAAATTTCTGTGGGCAGACCCAACAGATCTCTCAGCCAAATCAGGCTGCAGGCGCCCGAACCCATCCCTATGGGCACATAGATCCGGTCCAACCCATCCACACCGTCAAACAACTCAGCACCGTAGGTGGCCACGCCTTGCACCAGCCTTTCATCAAAAGATGGTACCAACATGGCTCCTCGCTCTTGAGCCACACGTGCTGCTTCTAAGCGAGCCTCGTCAAAATCTCGACCAAATTCGACCAGGTTGGCACCCCAATGACGCATAGCTGCATTTTTTTCTCTGGAGTTACCGTGCGGCACATACACCGTTACATCCAGACCGATGCGGCAAGCCCCATAAGGGATCGATTGACCGTGATTCCCCCTGGTCGCCGTCACCAATTCTCCGTCGAATCCACTGTGGGCCAAATTTTCTGCAAACACCAAACCACCCCGTACCTTAAACGCGCCTATGGGCGTATGGTTTTCGTGCTTGAGCCATAGTTGTGCCCCCAGCACATTGGACAATCCCGGCCAGTTGAACGTCGCGGTGGGTTGCATATGGCGATACACAATTGACTGTGCTGCCTGAAGTTGAGTGGTCGTGAGCACCAGGTTCTCAGATCGAAGTGATTGGAAGCATTATCTACCATCATTCAGCCGGGCTCCACACATCAACCACCAACTGAACTTACCCAGCGCTTAACCCTGATCTCTTAAAAGAAGGAAATTTTTTGCAGCAGCCAGCTGGATATACCTAACAGCCACTGACCAAGCGGTAATCCGACAAAGCCGGCCACGATCAAACCGACAAAGGCCCATGTGCCATAACGATCATTCCAAAGGACATAGCGGCGTCGAATTGCTTTGGGTAATAGATAGGGAAAAATGTAAGAGCCATCCAATGGACCCAGTGGCATCAGGTTAAATATCATCAACAACAGATTGATTCCCGCGACAGTATTGGCAAAAACAAAGGCCTGTTGCGAAAAACCACCGGAACCGATCACGATCAAATAGGCATTCCATACAATCACCGCGATCAGGAAGTTCATGAATGGACCTGCTGCTGCAATCCACAACTCTGAGTATCTGGAACGATAGTATTGAGGGTCCGTAGGAACCGGTTTTGCGTAGCCTATCCCGACCAGAATCACCATCAGGAATCCTATCCAATCAAGGTGCGCAAACGGATTCAGCGTCAATCTACCCGCACGTTGCGCTGTCAGATCGCCCTGAATCTTAGCCGCCGCCGCATGACCAAACTCATGTAAGGTAAGCGATAAGATCAGGGTCAGCACAACCAACAGTAGCTGAGCGTAGTATCCCTGTTGAAACAAGTAGATTAACAAGCTCTTGGATCCCGTCAGGATAAATGGGTCGGTAGGGAACGGAACGTTACCCCAGAGAAGACCTGGCAACAAGCATCGGTCAGTTCGAAGAGGTCAGTATCAACGCCAATTGCTGCGCCATCTGTCTGAACCAACCAATCCGTTTTGCATCTAGTTCCAGCGTCGCAGAGCTCAGACCAAACAAAACACCGACGGGTTTTTGTTTTATCAATACCGTCGCCCAGTCGATCGCAGTTTTGTCGACATACCGCGTTTCTACCTTGGCCGCACCCGGTGCCAGCACATCCATCGGAAGTTGCGCCAGAGGTATCACATTGGTTTCAAACACCGGCGCGCCCGAGCGATACTTGAGAACCAACTGATCTCTAGCTGGGGTGAACAATGCGAAGGCACCACCCTGATAGCCCAAAGCACAGGGTAAGCTCTGCACCACGCGCTCCATTAAGCGGTCACGCCCCCAACCTTCTTCCATACCCATCGCCAACTCATCGAGCACTTCCAACACCCGCTGGCCATCTGCTGGCAATTGCCCGCCACTCTGGTTTGCTAGAGTATCCTCAGACCGCCAGGCTTTTGCTTCGGTCTCTGGTTTTGCCGGCAATCCCAAATGACGCACCAGGTCCGCAGCAGCGGAGAAATTTTCCTCCACCGCAACACAAACTTCAGAAGCCGGTAGGTTTAACTGCTGAGCAAGCTCACGAATCGATCGTTGGGCAATGTCAGATTCAATCGAGTTCTCCTCGATGACCTTGGCTAATTTGTGCCCCATCATCACGCTTTTCACACCCAGGTGATCACTACGGTTCTTAAGAACCTGATTCAATAGATCTCCAAGACACCAGTCCAACGCCAGCGTTTGTCCCAGATCCTGCAAGGAAAAACCCAGGAAATCTTGTTCAACCTGTTCTTCTAGGGCGGACGGGACACCCTCCAGTGCTCGCGCCAATTGATCCCCTTGGTCTCCAGCCCTGGACCAGAATGCCATTGGTCCAACATCTTTTAACAATGCTGCTACAAATACGTCTTCCCCACCAGAAGCTTGTTTGATCTGACTGATAAATTTACTGTGGGCAGCCGCGTGAAACGCCCGCGACATCAAGCGTGCGCACTGTTCGTGCTGAAGACCCTTCTTGAGCTCCTCCAACACCGAGACAGAAATCGCCAACTCCCGAATTGAGTTAAAACCCACCAGAACAACCGCCTCTCCAATGGTTTCGATGGTGCGATTTTGCAGGTTGAAGACTGGGCTGTTGGCAATTTGCAGCACCTTGGCCGCCATGCTGGCGTCTCGCCCAACTACATCAGACAAGTCATTCGCGGAGGATGCGGTACTGGTTGCTACGTGGCTTACTTCACGCACAGTTCTTGCGAACACAGGTAAACCCGTGGCGTTTAAGCGCTCCCGCCATCGATCTAATTCTGACCTTTGTTCTTCCACAAACAGGTAGCCGTCCAGCCTGGAGATTTACTTATATAAATAAGTGTAGACGCTATCTATCAGGCTGTCGGGGGAAAAATGGCAGTTTGATGGCAGGAGACAAAGGCTACTATCAGCCTAGTACCAGGGTGCTTCTTCGGGTAACAAAACGCCCACTTCAACCGCATAGTTCTGCCAGGCTTCAACCAATCGCCGTTTTACTTCTGGAAACTCGTCACTGAGATCAACCTGTTCTCCCGGGTCGGTGCCCAGATCATACAGCTGCCACTGACCCGTGCCGTAAGGTGCTTCCTGTAACAACACCTTCCAACGACCCTGCCTTGCCATGCGTCGCCCGTACAATTCGGCCGCCACGATGTCGTCGTCAGCATAAGCTGGCGGCCCACCTGTCCATCTGTGCCACTGGGATCGCCCTGTCTTAAAAGCATCTGGATAGTTTGGAATGGATACGTCTGCCGAAGCCGCATCCAACAGCGTGGGCGCTAAGTCCATAACGCGATGATAGCTGTGATCCACGCGTCCTCGTATTTGATCAAGCCGATGGGCAGGCAAGTTCACAAACGCGGGAACACGAATCCCACCTTCACTGATTTTACTCTTTGAATCTCTGAAGGGTGCGGCAGTTGCACGCGCCCATCCAGGACCCAGCGTGATATAGGAGCGAGCAGTGCCTAAATTTTCCAGCGTGTTGTCAAAATTTTCATCCACCCAACCTTGCCTATTAGCCGGTATTTCCATCATATGGGCTTCGGCCCCGTTATCCGACAAAAATACAATAACGGTATCTTCATATTCCCCTTGGGCCTTAAGAAACTGAATCAGCTTTCCAACGTTCTGATCCAACCGATCGATCATGGCCGCATAGACCTGCATCGTCTTTGTCTGCAACTGCTGCTCTTGTGCACTTAGCGAAGTCCAATCCGGCACGCCTGGTTCCCAAGGCACCCCCTGGACGTCGGAGGCAATCACACCACTCTCTTTTGCGCCTGTCAGTCGCGTTCGATGTAATTGGTGCCACCCCTCACCATAAATCTGTGCATATTTATCTATGTCTTCCGGTAACGCCTGCAGGGGCCAGTGAGGCGCGGTGAAGGCGAGATAAGCAAAAAAGGGCGCGTCCTGGTCTTTGCCCTCCAGATAAGAAATCAGGCGGTTGGTCATTTCATCCGTGGAATAGAAGTGTTCAGGCAACGCCACAGGTTGATCGTCTTCCAACCAACTGGCGTTATAGTGAGAAAACATCGGCGTATCGTCGAGATGACCCGCACCCCCCTCCAGCAAGACAAAGCTTCTATCAAAGCCTCGTGCTTTGGGTAACGCTTCAGGTTTCGACCCGACGTGCCATTTGGCTGATGCAAACGTCTGATACCCAGCCGCTTTGAGCATTTCAGCTATGGTTGGATACTCTGGCAGCAGCGCATTTCCATAACCAGGAAGCTTAGCCTGGGCGGGTGTTACCAAGCCACCCTGTGAACCCAAGCCGACCAGATGATTATCCGTACCGGTCAGCAACATCGCGCGCGTCGGTGCACAGCTGGGTGCGGTATGAAAGTGGGTCAGCCGTACACCCTCATACGCAAGCTGATCAAGGTTGGGGGTTTTGATTTCGCCACCAAAGGCCCCCATGTCGGTATAGGCCATATCATCAGCCATGATGATCAAAAAGTTCAGCGGACGCTCAATCGGAGCCTGTGTTTGACCGCAGCTTGTTAGGCAAAAGGCGACTACAGCTATCGCGAGGGTTTTCATTTGTTGTGCAACCAATCTGCATGTCTAGGTGCACGCCGTGTGACGTCCCACTCTTCAAGCATGTCCACGGCAACCTCCTGTAATCGTGCAAGTTCTTCAGGCGTGCCCTTGTTGACGGCAAACTCAAGTCGGTGCCCATTGGGATCAAAGAAATAAATGGAATCGAAGATGCCGTGATCCACTGGACCCAAGACCTCTACTCCGTTCGCCTCAAGCCTCTTTTGCATGGCATGTAACGCATCCATGTCATCTAACTCGAACGCAATATGTTGAACCCATTCAGGCGTGTTCTCATCTCGGCCCATGCTGGGTGAATTTGGTAATTCAAAAAAGGCGATGCTGTTCCCACCACCGATGTCCATAAACACATGCATATAAGGGTCATCTTCCCCAGTGGACGGCACTCGATCTTCTGCTATCGCCATCTGAAAGGGCATGAGCAAAAGATCACGATAAAACTCAACTGTGGTTTTCGCATCTCTACATCGATAGGCAACATGATGTATCCGAACCGCCACGGTATCTCCTATAGCATGATTTCAGCAGCAATTTTGTCCGAACCCAACAGCAGGCCACCGGGACCTTGGAGCGTCTTGCGTTGTGCCACTATATGCTGACACGCAGTATTCATGTCACGAAGTTGTCGTTCGAATGGGTTGCGGCTGTAGACTGCGTCTGCCCCAACCAAATCAAACAACAACTGCACCACCTGACGGCCGGTTTGAAACGCAAGCTGTCTGGACATCACAGGCGCTGCGCGCTCGCTCTCGGTCAACGGAAGATTCTTTTCAATCTTTTCCCATTGTCGTTCCAACGAATCAAACACGTAACAGCGCGCCGCACCCAAGCGGGCTTCGGCGTCCGCTATGGTTTCCTGCACAATCACATTGTCGGCATATCGCTCGCCCGAGCGACGGTCGGTCTTGGTTTCTAGAATCTCGATCGCCCGATCCAAAGCATCTCGAGCGATGCCTAAGGGAACGCCGCTCATCTTGCGAAGTAAATGGTCAGGCCTTGCCCATATCGCTCCTTGCCGAGGTGCGGGGTCACCAAACCTGAAGGAGTGTTCATGAGGAATGAACAAACCCTTGGCAACATAGTCATGGGAGCCTGTGCCTCTTAGTCCCATGGTGTACCAGGTATCACAGATCTCAAACTGCTCGGGTTTTCCCAACAAGATTCGCCACGAGGGCATGCCGGACTTACCCAGCACAGGTTCGCCATTTTTGGTCACGATAACGCCTGCAGCTAGTCGGTCACAGTGATTGCAACCCGAGCCAAATATCCAGCGACCATCAACCAGATAGCCACCCTCCACCTCCTCTGCTGCCACAGCTGGATAAACCCATCCGGACTGCGCAAGATCCAGTTCCGGATATAATTCTTTAGCGACATCTTCTTCCAGATACCCAGAGTAAATACCAGAGTCACACCAGATAAACGAACACCAACCCACTGATCCATCAGCACGGCAGAGCGTTTCAATCACCTCCACCTGATCCATGGACGTCATTTCGGGGCCACCCCAATGGCTCGGCATGTTCATACGGAATATTCCGGCAGCTCGCAGATCTTCGACGATATCCCCAGGTAACTGCCTCAACGCATCACACTCTGCAGACAGATCACGGGCTCGAATTGCCCGGGCCACATCCTTTGCATTTTGTTTAATCTGCTGCGCATCCATCCCGTTACCCCGCACGCTTTAACCATGTCAGCATATCGCTGATCACTTCTTCACGGTTGGTTTCGTTAAACATTTCATGGCGCCCACCTGGATACCATCGGACCTCAGGGGCGCTGGTCCCAGCTTGGGAAAAGGACATTAACAAACGATGTAAGTCTTTCTGCTCTCCGTGAACAGGATCATCAACACCTGACAATACATAAATCGGGAGCTCTGACGGAATTTTCTTCAGCTGTTCTAAGCGCTGACCTGCCCTGGTTCCAGCCGACATATCCAACAACGATCCGGTCGCAAGAACAAATCCACACGCCTCGTCATCGACATAAAGTTGCACTTGCCCAGAGTCACGACTTAGCCATTCGTAGCCGGTTGACTCAGAATTCTCAAAAGGTTTATTCGCACCGCCAAACAAAAGGTTCTGTAACACAGGGCTTGTCTTGTCTGCCCCCAGCCGACGCTTTTCGATTTCGCCGATCAAGCGAGATATCCAGGACGCACCGCCACTCTTGAACCCGGGTGAACCGGAAAGGATCAGCCCCTCAATACTGGTACCGTATCGAGTGATGTACTGAGTAGACAACATAGCCCCCATGCTGTGGCCAAGCAGTGTCAGGGGAAGCCCCTGATAGAGGCTTTTTGCATAAGCGCTGACTTCGTACATATCTGCCAACGTACGATTCCAACCGTCCGGCCCCATGTAACCCCAAAGTGTCTCTGTCCCTTCTTGCTGCGCCGTTGCACCGTGCCCTCGGTGATCATTGGCCAACACCGCATAACCTGCTTCGTTGAGTTGTTGCGCAACCCAATCGTACCGCCGGGCATGTTCGCCCATCCCGTGTGCAATCTGCACAACACCCAATGGGTCTTTGCAGGGCCAATGGTACAAGGCGACGGACCATCCATCGCTGGCGGTAAAACTGACATTCTCCATAACTGACTCTTCGTACCCTTCTACTGTTCTTTTGTTACTTTTCAATTGCTCTTCATACGCTCAGCCACATTGTTTCAAATGTGCGCAGCGTCACAGTGCGCGGCCTGTTCGCTCAGCGTAAGCGTTTGTGTTGGGCAAAGCCACCTACACTTTAGGTCATGACCATTCGAAGATTTCTAACCTACATCCTGGCGAGCGCGTGCTTTATCACGACACCTGCGGTCAACGCTTCGGAGCTTGTGGTCAGCGCCGAAAACCAGAGCTACGAGTTAGGCCTGATTTCAAAAATCACCCAATCTCCGCTCGCTCAGGAAGACGCACCAACAGACGGATGGAAAAAAGTCGACAGTTCGGGTTTGGCACTGGGTATCCAGCAACATGCCACCTGGATCGTGTCAGAATTCACCGCGACCCAGTCAGCCTACGACTATCGCGAAAACTGGTTCTACCATCTGCGATCGGGCAACATCGGTAAGCTGACTTTTCGTCACTACATTGATGGCGAATTGGTGAATGAAGAAGTAACCGGTTCAGACCAGCCGTTCTCAGAACGAACGATTAAGTACCGGGTGTTTACTTTCTACGTACCCATGAGGCCGGGTGAACATCGGATTGAAGTGAAGGTACAACACGATGCCTTCATTATGGTCACGCCAACCCTAGTATCGCCGTTCGTGTGGTTTTTGGACATCAGTGCCGATCAGCTTTTTCTCGGTGGCATGCTTGGGATCCTGGTCTTTCTGGCATTGTACAACCTGGGCGTCTTCCTGGTTGTACGAGAGTCTGTGTTTTTCACCTTCTTCGTTACGTTTACTGCCATCCTCGCCCTACGCGTTATCGACACCGGCTTGGGCAGTCACTACGTCTACCCCGACGACCCGTCGTGGCACATGATTTTACTTCGCATGGCTGGAGGATTTTACGTGGCGGGATTGTTGTTCTTCACCGCAGATTATCTGAATGTCAAACAATGGGCGCCGCGTCTTAACCTGGCGATGCGCAGTTATGCAGGGGTTATCTTGTTGATCGTATTCCTTCCCGTCGGCCAGAGTATTGCAAATGTCGCCTTGACCTCCGCCGCACTCTCTCCGCTGATCTGCGCAGCCGTCAGCGCCTATGCAGTATATCGAGGTATACCTGGGTCTCAGACGTTCTTAGCTGGCGCCTCAATTTTTACCACGGGTGCGGTCATCTCCATCATGACTGCGGCAGGTATTCTCCCGCTGAATGTCATCACCCTGCATGTGCGAGACGTATCCGTTCTGGCCTTGGGCGTCATTACCTCCCTGGGGCTGGCAGCTCGACTTCCGGAAGAAAAAGCACAAAAACAACAGGCAGAACTGGTCGCTGAATCCAAAACACAATTCCTGGCCAATATGAGCCACGAAATCCGCACTCCGCTGAACGCCATCGTCGGGTTTAGTGACCTGCTGCGTGAAATGACATTGGGTAAAGATCAAAAAGACTTTGTAGAGCGCATCGACCGCGCGTCCAAAAACTTGTTAGGGATTATCAACGACGTTCTGGACTATTCCAAAATGGACGCAGGCAAGTTTCACTTAGATGAGCAGGCCATATCCATTAAAGACCTCATTTCAAATATGCGGGATCTGTTTTCAACCAAGGCAGAACAACAACAGCTGGAACTCAAGTTTACCATTGGGCCTGATGTACCCGAGTTCGTGAAGGGGGACGAAATCCGACTGACTCAAATACTCACGAATCTGATCGGCAACGCGATCAAATTTACGGAACATGGACAGGTCACCGTCGAAATTTCCAACGCGCCCCTGAACACGCTGCAGTTCCAAGTAAGCGATACGGGTATCGGCCTAACCAAGGAACAGCAAACCCGGCTGTTCCAGCCCTTTACCCAAGCTGATGCTTCCACCACACGAAAATATGGCGGTACCGGACTAGGACTGGCGATCTCCAAACAGCTCACGGAGCTCATGGGAGGTGACCTTAAGGTGTACTCAAAATTCGGAGATGGCGCCACATTTATTTGTAGAATCCCACTGACTGAGACCGAAGTTGCGCGCCCAAAAGTAGAGGAAGACAGCCAGGAAAAACTCCACGGCCTGCGGGTACTTGTGGTTGAAGACAATCAGACCAACCAGATACTAGCTCGGTCGATGCTGAAGAAATGTGGTGCTGACTGCGCCATTGCCAATGACGGGCAGGAAGCTTTAGATGTGTTAGGCATGAGTCCTGAGCTGTTCGATATTGTCCTTATGGACTGCCAAATGCCTGTTATGGATGGGTTTGCAGCGACCCAGGCTATCCGACAGGAACTGAAACTCACGCAACTGCCAATCATCGCGATGACCGCTAATGCGCTCAGCGGTGACCGAGAAGCATGCCTGGCTTCAGGCATGAATGACTATCTGTCAAAGCCCGTTCGAGTGAACGATATCGCCTCCATGATCAATCGGTGGGCAGGCGTTGATCACACCGGTACTACTCTCACCGAGCCGGCCCCGGCTCCTTAAGTGCTCAGAATATTCACACCGGACAGCCCTGGTGCACCATACACATGGGTGTAGCCTAATTTGGGATTGTTAGGTACCTGTCGACTACCGGCTTGACCTCTCAACTGCAGGGCAATTTCGTAAACCTGGCGCAGACCGGAAGCCCCAATGGGTTCCCCATTGGCAATACAGCCACCATCCGTATTCACCGGGAGACGACCATCAATTTCTGTCCAGCCATTGCTCAGCCATTCTTCCTGCTCGCCGTCTTTGCAAAAGCCGTTCTCGGACATATGCATGATCTCGGCACCTGACTCTGTATCTTGAAGCTGCGCCACATCAATATCTTCCGGCCCCACACCGGCCAGTTCGAATGCAGCTTGGGAAGCCCTGACCGTTGGCGAATCGGCGCGGTCCAGCGCCTGATTTTGCGAAAACACCTCAAAAGAGCCAAAGTTTCGTGTCTTAACCACCGCCGCCTTTAAATAGATCGGTTTAGAAGTAAATTCTTTCGCTTTGTCTGCACGACACAAAATCATCGCACAACCACCTTCAGCTGGTGAGCAGAACATGTACTTCCGCAGTGGCGCACAAACCATTGGTGAGGTGATAACATCCTCAAAACTGAACGCTTCTCGGCGCCACGCATTTTCGTTCATCGCCCCGTTCTTAAAGTTCTTCACCGAAACCCTGGCTAACGTTTCTTCCGATATTCCAAATTCATGCATATAGCGCTGAATCTTCATCCCAAAAAACTGGGGAGTAAGCGCCATGCCAATATCGCCATACCACTTACCCAGTCCACTACCTTCAGGGTCTACGGTAAAAGCGCCTCTTGGATGCTTGTCAAAACCCACAGCAACACCCACGTCGAACATGCCGGATTTAATCGCCATATAAGCACTTTGCAGCGCACTACCGCCCGTGGCACAACCGTTGGAAACATTAATGAACTGCAAACCGGTCAGACCTAATTTGGAGACCATCGTATCGGGCTTCTCTGCCGCACCGGTACCGCCATAGGCAAATTCCATATCCTGCCAGCTCAGTCCGCAGTCATCCAAGGCGGCTCTAGCAGCGACTACACCCTGCTCCAGGCCGGTGACGCCATCGGTTCTTCCAAAGGGGTGAATCCCAATCCCAACAATAGCTACATCCACTAATCTTCTCCCAATTAACTCAATTCATCTACCGGCTGAAAAAAGTAGGCAACCACGTCTTTGCCATCACGTTCGATATATTTTTCCACGACCAGCTCAAGCTCCATGCCCACATGCAGCTTCTCAACGTCTTCTGTCTTGATCCTTGTCTGGACTCGGGTTTGGTCCGGCAACTCTACATAGCCTACAGCAAAAGGCTTAAAGGTTTCTGGCGTCTCCGGCCCGTCGTACGGGGGGCGATTCGGCAGGAAACACTGCAACGTATAGGTCCAAAGTGTGCCGCGTCGTGCCAGCTCAATATTTTGAGTCTCGGTGCCAGAACAGGCCGCACAACTATTTTGCGCCGGAAACGTGACTACGCCACAGTTGGCACATTTGGACCCAATGAGCCTCGGATCATTGGATGGCCAGGTAAACAGGCCTTCTGCAATGGGCACCTGATCCGCAATACTGGTCGCCATAAAATCCCCCTCAACTTCGCCCAAACGGCAATTTATACCCTATTTGTACTTTTCTAAACAGCCTCGGCACGGCGTAATTTTGCAATGTCCTCGTCCGACAAATCTAACATTTCTTTCAGCACCCGATCCGTATGCGCGCCAAGCTCCGGCGGGTCTGTGAGCTCTGGCGGCGTAATGTCACGATAACGAATTGGGGTCTGCAACTGGGCAATCTGGCCAAAGTCCTCGTTGGCCCTTATCTTCATACTGCCCCGAGCCAAAAGATGCGGATCATCGATCACATCAGCCAAAGCCTGAACCGGAGCGCAGATCACACCATACTGTTGAGTGATCGCGAACAGGTCAGCCCGCGAATGTGCCTGTGTCCAGACCGAAACCTCAGCATCCACCTCATCCATATTGGCTGTGCGCGCTGCGAAATCCACAAACCGCGGATCTTCCATCAATTCTTCCCGCCCCATCGCTTGACATAGTTTGCGCCAGTGGCCTTCACGAATACAGATGATCGCAATGTGTCCGTCACGGGCTGGATAGACGTTATAAGGCGCCAGGGCTCGACCCGGGTGACGGTTCCCGGCACGCTTGGGCTGTTCACCTGCCACGTAGTAAGAACCTAGCGCTGTGGCCAAGGTGGGGAAGACACAGTCCTGCATGGAGATGTCTACCGTAGCACCCTCCCCGGATTGTGTTCTGGCAAACAAGGCACTGACTATGGCTGCGTACATGTGCGTGCCGGCGATAAAATCGGCAAAAGCCGCGGCGGTTTTTAACGGCGGTCCGCCATCTTCACCAGTGATACTCATCACCCCGGTCATGGCCTGCAGCGTTATATCCATGCCTAAGAACTCACGGTAGGGCCCCCCGCTGACCCCATAACCGGTGCTCGACGCGTAGATCAGCTCGGGTTTGATACCGCGCAACACATCAGCACCAATCCCATATTTGTCCATGGTCCCCGGTGCAAAATTTTCGAAGACCACATCGACGTGTTTAACCAGTTCCTTAAGCAGCGCTTGGCCATCGCTGGATTTGATATTCAGCGTAAAGCTCTCTTTATTACTATTGAGCAATGCAAACGCATATGCGGCTGGGGTCTTCTGTCCGCGTGCGCGCAGCGTCTCGCCGATCAACGATTCAACCTTAATCACGCGGGCGCCCGCCTGCGCCAACAGGAACCCACAATAAGGGCCGTTGTAGACCTGGCCAAAATCCAAAACGGTCACGCCCGTCAGCGGTTGTTGCTGCACGCTTCGCTCTCCCTTTACTCAACTCGTCACTTAGTGAACCATGTACCCAGAATCCGGGTCAATTGGAGAGGATAGAAGCATTCATGAACCAGGCAGCACAGTGGATCGACCTAAGCGGCAAGACCGCCCATGTCACGGGGGGTGCCAAAGGTATCGGACGCGGGATTGCTACTGCGTTATCCATGGCGGGCGCGCGAGTAGTGATCAGCGACATCCATCCCGACATGCTGCGCGCTACCGCCGCTGACCTGGGAGTGGTTGCCATGCCGCTCGATGTTACAGATTCCAAAGCGGTGGACCAAGCCATGCAGGATATGCAGGCGCAATATGGCGGTCTTGATATCCTTGTTAACAATGCTGGTGTTTACAGCGAATACGGCGGTCCCGTCCGAGACATCAGCAATGAAATGTGGCGCACGTTGTGGTCTGTGAACGTCGATGGCGTGTTCTACTGCTGTCGCGCGGCCGCAGATTTGATGATCAAACAAGCGCGCGGAGGCCGCATCATCAACATTTCATCAACCCAGGCGGTCACGCCGGGGGTAGGCGTGACCTACGATGGCTCAAAAGCTGCGGTTGCTCAGATTACCAAGGCGCTGGCACTGGAGCTGGCACCGCACAACATAAATGTGAACGCGCTCGCTCCTGGACCAACCTGGGTTCAGGATGGTCCGCCACCGCCGATCACGGGTACACCACCCAATTTCACCGGGAATCCCCTTGCGGACACTGTGTCCGATCGAATTGCCCGGTTACCCGCAGGCCATTGGGGTGACCCCATTGAGCAAGGTAAAGTTGCCCTTTTCCTTGCCAGCGAACTCAGTGATTTTGTGACAGGTGCTTATGTGCCTTGTGATGGCGGCTGGTTGACCCTGTAACGCTTCAGGCGATCCTGTCCAGCACCGGCAGTAAATATTCGATAAAAGCCGCAGGGTTTTCGGACATCGGAAAATGTCCTACACCTTTCATTTCAACCCAAGTAGAACCCGCAATGGACTGGTGCACTTCCTGGCCTAGTTCACTGGTACCGCTGTAGTCGTATTCACCAGAAAGGATGTGTACACCCACTTTGTTGGTATCGATCTCTCCAGCAACGCCTCGAAGATCATAATCCTCAACGTAATAATGCAGGTCACCAATAAACACCGGCGGCCATCCTGACGCGTAGACAAATGAAGTTTCCTTGCGATAAGCCTCGGGTGAATTCGGCGACATCAGCCCATCCATCAAGCGTGCCTTATATTCGTTGTTCACCTGGGGGTGCCAGAATTCGCCAAAGTTTGCGGTACTTCCCTCAATATGCAGAGCACCTTCAACAGAGATCACCGCCTTAAAAAGATCAGCGTGTTTATGCGCAAGATCTAACGCCAACAGTCCACCGACCGAACAGCCCATGAAAACCGGGTCTTTTAAGTCCAGGGCCTGGGCAAGTTTTACGGGTACCGAGCGCAGGAAGTCACCTTCTAAGTTGTATTCCTGCGACCACCATTGTTTTTCCACTGGGGGCATTGACTTACCATGGTACGGCAGATCATAGGCAATCAACCGAAATCGTTCGGTAATTTCCGGTACTTCAAACAGATGCCGCCATTGGCTGCCGTGGCACCCTGCTGTGTGTTGCATAAGGATGGGAATGCCCTGGCCTGCCTCTTCGAAGTAGATTCGATGATCTGCACCATCCAGGTTAAGATGAACGTACCGACCAACGGGCATGTCGAAACGGCCCGCAGCGCCGACATCCTTAACGGTTGGCTGCCCCATATCGCGCGCCGGGCGCAAAAGCTCGACCGCTCGAATCACCGCTGCATAGTATTGCCCGTGAACCACACTGTCTGCACTCAGGCTTAGTCCCTGAGCCTGACTGATATTAGCCATCAGATCGTTGTGAAACCTTTCGGGTACTTGGGCTAACAGTTTTTCCCAAGTGTCTTCGGGGCCAGCATACTCAATCAAGCCATCGGTATGTTGGGTGACACCCGGGCTGACACCGCCTTCATCTAAGGCCAGCGAGAGTTTCTGCTCGCCGATGGAGAGCGTGATTCCACCATTCCAGTGCCTAGAGGCCAGCCGAAACTCGCCATCTTCAGCACATCGTTCCGCCCACTGTTGTTCCGACATTAACTGCATTGCAAACCTTCCCCTAATCGATCGAAGACGCCAGTGTACTACATGGCCCAATTGTGAAAAGACCTTCAATCTGGCTAAAATCATCCAATTGCAGGAATCGATGCATACATCGTTGCGTGACGGTAGGGGGGACTCAAATGCAGCATAATGACTTAGCCAAGATGGCCCAGAGCTTAAGTCGCCAGCAAAGTCAGTCGCGGGATCGGGTGCTGACCGAAATCTCTGATCTTGGACTTGAGAAACATCTCAACGAGCTCGAAACCCAAGGGTTCACCACACTAAAAGGTGAGCTGGATGAGTCCACAATCAAGCGAGCCCAGTCGGCAATTCTAGATCGGGTCCAAGGACTAACGGGCAAAACGATCAATCTGGATACAGCCACCGCTGAAGATTTTGAGGGTATGACATATCTACCCTATCTGCTCTACGACAACGATGTTTTTGCAGAAATTGCCATCAAGCGGCGGCCCTTAGCCCTCATGACCTACCTGCTTGGCGAAAGCTGTCTGCTCTCAAGCCTCGGCTGCCATTTTAAGGGACCCGGAGACAACGGCATGTTGCCTCTCCACAGCGACAACGGTAACGGCATGCCGGCCCCATTTCCACCTTATTCCCAGGTTGCCAACATCAACTACGCATTGACCCCCTATAGCAAAGACGCTGGGGCGTTGGCATTAGTCCCAGGCAGCCATGTGCAGGCCAGACAACCAAGCCCTACCGAAATGATGCTGGGTGGTGACACAGAAAATCCCGCGGCGGTTTCGATGGACTTAGCACCAGGTGACGCCGTTATCTGGCACGGCAACACATGGCACGGCAGTTATGCAAGGAAAATCCCCGGCATTCGAATGAACTTGGCGGTGTATTTCGCCAGGCAATACATCCAGACACAAGAGCAGCATAAGGGTGTCGTTCCAGAAGACTTTACCGCTCGCCATCACAATAACGAGCGGTTGCTTAAGCTACTTGGCAGTAAGCAACCTTATGGATGGCAGGCCGAGGGGCCGGATTACGCCCTGATGGGGCGTAATCCTCGCGGTTTGTTCGATTAACCGCGTCGCTTAGTTTGATCCGGTTGGTACGTCGGTAAAGGCCATACCTTTGTCCATCCGCGGTTCCTGGGGCAGTCCCAGAACCCGCTCTGCGATGATGTTGGCCATAATTTCGTCTGTACCCCCCGCAATACGCAGACCAGGGATCGACATATAGGTGTCTTGGAACAGGGCAGCAAACGCTTCATCAGTTTGTCGGTCTCGAACAATCCCTTGCTGTTGTAACAGATCGATCGCAAAAGACGCCATATCCTGACTCTTAACACCACCTACCAATTTACCAATGGAGTTTTCCGGTCCAGGTGTTTCACCCCGGGACAAAGCCGACAATGTCCGGTAGGCCGTATATTTCAGCCCACTCTCCTGTACATACCAACTGGCAAGCTTCGCACGTACGTGACTGTCTTCGATCGCTGGCTTCCCATCGATCTCAACGGATTCTGCTAACTCACGGACGGTACTGAATTTTGTACCGCCGCCACCAGATCCAATGCTGGCACGCTCGTTCATCAACGTTGTCAGAGCAACATTCCAACCTTGACCAACTTCACCCAGTCGCTGACTGTCAGGGATACGAACATCCGTGAAGTACACTTCGTTAAAATTGGACTCGCCGGATATCTGTTTGATGGGTTTGATCTCGATACCAGGACTCTTCATATCTAGAAAGAAATAGGTCAGTCCTTTGTGCTTGGCCACATTCGGGTCAGTTCTGACAACAAGAATACCGTAGTCTGAATAATGCGCACCCGAAGTCCAGATCTTCTGCCCATTAACAACCCAGTCATCACCATCACGCTCAGCTTTGGTGCGTAGCGCCGCTAAATCTGATCCCCCTGCGGGCTCACTGAAAAGCTGACACCAGATGTCTTCGCCACTGGCCAGCCGTGGTAGAAATCGTTGTTTATCTTCGTCCTTCGCCCAGGCCATCAGCGTGGGCGCGGCCATGCCCTGGCCAATACTGAACATGCCCGTCTCAGGAGAACTGACCTTAGCCTCCTCCTGTCCCAGGATGACCTGCTGAATTGCACTGGCACCACGACCACCAAACTCTTCCGGCCATTTGATGCACGCCCAGCCCGCTTCGGCTTTACGCTTTTGCCAGAGTTTGCCGCGCTCCATGTGATCCAGCCCTGCCAACTCTGCCTCCGGGGGTGTGTTAGCTTCCAGCCAGGCACGAGCTTCATCGCGAAACGCTTTTTCTTCTGCTGTATCTTCAAAATCCATCGCTATCTCCTTTGGCTCAAGCCGCGTCAGCTGCTGCGGCGGCGTTAATTAATTTTTGCTGCCAGACCCCTTCGCTCCCGATCACCACGGCAAGCACTTTGTTACGCCGGTAGTAAAACTGGCAATCGAATTCCCAGGTATACCCCATCCCACCGTGGGTCTGAATATTCTCTTTGGAGGCATAATAGTAGGCTTGGGTGCTCCCCACCCTGGCGGTTGCTGCGGCCAGAGGTAGTTCCGGCGCATCAGTGTTAAGCGCCCAAGCGCCAAAATAGGCATTTGACCGCGCCAAGGTGTTCTTAACATACATGTCCGCCAACTTGTGTTTGATCGCTTGGTAGGACGCAATAGGGCGGCCGAAGGCATATCGACCCAGGGCGTATTCTTTTGCTTGCGTCAAACAGGTTTCTGAACCACCAAGCTGTTCCCACGCATATAACACTGCCGCTCGGTCCAGAATCGCTTCAAGAATGGTCCACCCGTGTCCTTCACCGCCCAACAGTTGCGCTGACGCACCATTAAATGAAACATCTGCGTGATTCGACGAAGGGTCTAACGTCTTCACACCTTCCAGACTGATGCCGTCATCCGTCATGTCAACGATATATAAGCTACACCCGTCACCCGCATCGCTGCGTGCGGCAACGATCATCAGCTGGGCGATTTGTGCATCCGCAACCACGGCTTTCGAGCCGTTGATCTTGCCACCTTCCACAGCAGTCTTGAGCGATGCTGCAGTCGTTTGCCCACCACCCTCCGCGTAAGCAAGTGTGCCAATGACCTCTCCCGCCGCCAACTTAGGTAGCCAGTTTTCCTTTTGTTCAGTGGAACCCGCCGCTAAGATCGCTTCAGTTGCCAGATAGACCGAGGAACCAAAAGGTACAGGCGCACAAGCACGACCCAACTCTTCGGCGATCACAACCAGCTCCAGATAGCTCATCCCGAGACCGCCATATTCCTCAGGAATCACAGTTGCGGTCCAACCCATTTCGACTATTTTTTGCCACAGATCTTCCGCATACAACTCATCACCTTCCAGTACCCGTCTCACGACGGCAGGTGGGCAGTTTTCCGCCAAAAACCCTCGCGCTTGATCGCGCACCAGATTCTGGTCGTCGCCAAACTCAAAGTTCATCGGTTCCCCCTATCAAGTATTTAGAGCAAATTAACGAGCCGAACATTTTGCACAGAATTGAAGCAAAGTGCGAACTTACGTCACAGGAGGAAAGGAGATGACGCTTAATGGATAAGCTTATGCACCGCATCTGGCGTGGGACCGCCAGGGAGCAGCATCACAACGGCATCATCAAATCCGGCCTGAGCAAACGTCTGCAGCTTTTCTTTGAACTCACCCAGGTCGGTATCCGCGCCGACCTGCAACGTCGAGACAATCGCGCGACCACCACCTGCCTTGCGATACTCTGTAAGTGCGCCACACACCTCATCGACCGTTCGGTAATGTCCAGAAGCTATCCAACCGTCAAACTCCTCGGCTGCCCGTTGTACCCGCTTACCCCAGGTGCCGTAGAAAATGGGTACCTCACGATCAAGGCTGGCCCAGGGGCTAAGCTGAGCGCCGCTCATACCTCCGGTAGCAAAAATTTCGCGCAGAGCGGCCAAAGCTTCATTGAAGGTTTGAAACCGAGACGTGTAGTCCCGCTCAAACGCATTAAAGTCGGTTTCGGTGGATCCAGCTCCAACCCCAAGCACCAACCGAGGACCAGCAATCTGCAGCAGTGAGAAGATGCGATGGGCCAAATCCATTGGTTGATACAGGGGTAGCTGGATTACCGCAGTGCCCAACTCAACTTGCTGCGCGTCTCTTCGCGCCTGAGTGATCACCGCCGCGGCCGTTAAGGCAATCAGCGGATCGGTGATCATAAATCCACGACCCACAGCCTGCGCCATCCACAAACTTTCATAGCCGGCATCGACGAGCTCATTCACCTGATGGGAAACAATCCGTGAATCACCGCCGTCAAGGATGGGTGGCAGTAGCGCCCCTAGTCTCATCGTCCTGTCCCGATTTGTTCAAAAGCGTTATATTTGAACCACGTCACCCGCTTGGTCTGTATGTCCGTCTACGTCAAAGGTCATCATCACCAAATCTCGAGTGACATCGTTTCGATCGACCACAAAATCGGCCAACATGGCTTCAGGCACGAAGCCCAGCTTACGAAAAGCATTTTGTGCGCCTCGCTGATCCGCAGTCATCTGAGCAATAATTTTCTTCAACTCTAGGTCTCTGGCAACATCGAAAATTCTATTGATCAGCAGACGACCTAAACCTCTTGAGCGATAGGCTGGCGCAACGTTTACCCTGATCTCTCCCACACGCCGCATCCAGGGTGTTGCATTTCGATGAACATTGGCATACCCGACAAGCCCTTCGCTGTCATAGGCGAGCAGCGATGCTGTGCGCCCTGCCTCAATATTTTTTATCCACTCATCTACCACTTTTCCACGGGTAATATCCATTGAGAGGAACAAAAGATCCTCTTGCGGTAAGGATTTAGCAAAGGCCACAACCGCATCGCGATCAGCCTTAGTCATTTCCTGCAGCGTAACGACTGCACCATCAGGCAAACTGACCTGTTCGCTACTCATTGTGATTCTCCACTCATAGATTTAATTTTTTGTTGCGAGGCGTTTAACAATTCGTTAAACACATCATCAGCATTTCCAACCAGAAGCTCTAAATCCGGCAACATCCTAGGCTCACAAATGAAGTTGAAAAATAGTTGTTTGTTATAGCTGAGGATGGTGAGGCTGAAGCCAATATTACCGGTGAGGATCAACAGGCCTATTGTATCCAACACCTCGTGGCCCGCCATGTACTGCGGCACTTGCACCCCGGGCACATTTGTACAAACAAAGTTGATGCCAAAATTCGGAGGACGCCAACCAAAATTGGGCAGGACCGGCCAAGGCACCTTTGCCATCCAGGCTGTGGGGTCGTACTGTGTCCCTGTGAGCTGGGTGGGCGCTAAAGCCAACGGCCACATTTGACTGCCTGATTCTGTCATCATGGTCATGGCCTGAGCTTCCTGCGCAGTCTTGATGCGTTCCATTTCAGCAATCACCACACCCATACGGTGGGTCGCCGACATCGACCAGGCTGGTAACATCGGAAAAATGGCTGACACCTGATTACCCAGCGCACCTTGCTGATCCTCGGTGCGCACGTTTACCGGACACATGAGTCGCAGATTCTGGTTTTCTACAGGCTCGTTGTGGGCTTCCAGATAGCGGGCGACCGCCTCGGAGATGACGGTGAGCACCACATCGTTGATGGTCCCGCCCATCGCGCGCCTGATCTCTCGGATATCACTGAAAGATTTTTTTAAATACCGAGCTTTCCGCCTGGGTCCCACAACAGATGCATTAAACGGTGCGGTAATCGCGGGTTTGCTGACAAAATTAGCGCCTACGCTGAGCGCGCGACGAAACAATTTGCGTTGCTTCTCCTGCACCTTGGGATCTAACCAGGCATTGGCTTCCGGAGCCCTGAGATTCCTGAGATTTTCACCCAATGCAGCCGCAAACCTTGCACCACCGTTTGGCGCAGGTTCTGGTTGCCAGGCTTCAGCAGGGGGTTCGATCTCGGGGGGGTTCGGATCCAGGTCGTATATGATCGTGGTTAACTCTATCCCAGAAGCGCCATCGATCATACAGTGGTGCGTTACCTGCAACAACAGCGTCCGATCGGCGACCCCTTTGATGACATGTAACATCCAAAGCGGTTTGCTCCTATCCAACATAGGTTCATTTAAGGCCACCGCGTAGTCGATACCGTCCTCGAGATCGACATTACTACCCAGGTCGTGGTTAACCACATGGTTGGTCAGTTCAAACCGATCATCATCAACCCAGGTGGGATGTCCCATATTGAATGGGACCTGGGCAATTTTTCGACGATAGGCAGGCACTAAGTGTATTCGTTGGGCGAAATGCTCAAGTACTTGTTCGTAGGCAAGCTCCCCCTCTAATACGTAAATTGAGGAGATATGCATGGGCCCGCTGGCGGATTCTGCATATAAAAACGATGCGTCTGAGGCGCTAAGTCGCATGAAGATACCTTTTGATTGCTTGGACTACTGGTTTTCTGGTACTGCTTGTTGTTTGGTAATACGATGAGCCAAACCCAAAGGATGCCAGATGAAGATCAATATTGAAATCGACCTGACCCCAGAAGAAGCGCGAGAATTCTTAGGGCTACCCAACATTCGCGCGTTTCAGGAAAAGATGGTAGATCAATTCGCTCAGAGGCTCGACGCATCAAACGAACAACGCGAAGAGTTTGTAAAGTCGATGTTCGAAACCGCCATGGAACCCTGGCAGGTCTTCGGCAAAATGTTTGGTGCTCAGGGCGGCGGATCAAAAACACCTAACAAGCCGGAGTAAGGGCGATGACCGACCGCACTGAACCCACGAACCCTGCCCACCCTCTGGGAGCGTTAGGAATAGCGCGTTTGTAGCAATAGAGCGTTTGCAAGAAGGGCGGCGAACCACCATGAACCAATTCGGCCATAAGGACTCCACCTTTCAAGCTGCGGGATGCGAGCGCGGTATTCGATTGTTGGTTGATGCTTTTTACGATCATATGGACAACAACCCAGCCTATTCGGTGATCAGAAATTGGCACCCGCAGGATCTCAGCGAATCACGAGACCGCTTAGCCGCCTTTTTGGTCGGGTGGATGGGTGGACCACGCCTCTATCAGTCACGCTACGGTCGCATCAGCATTCCAGGTGTGCACGCCCACCTTCCAGTCACCCACATCGAAATGAATATGTGGTTAGACTGTATGGCAGACGCTTTGAGAGAGCAGCAGACCAGCCAGAACTACACTGACGAGCTAGTTGAATACCTTCTCATTAAGCTTAAAAAACCGGCCAACATGATCAGGGAGTATACAAATGTCCGAACAACCTCATGACCAACTTAACCTCACCAACGACGAACTGCTGTCCACCACTCGAGCAGTGCGTAAACGCCTGGATTTCGACCGACCTGTCTCAGAAACGGTTCTCAAGGAGTGCATGGAACTTGCCGTTCAGGCACCCACCGGTTCAAATGCTCAAGGGTGGCAATTCATGTTTGTCACCGACCCAGACAAACGCGCACGAATTGGTGAGCTTTATGGCCAAGCATTCGAGATTTATCGGGATATGCCAGTCGCCATCCACAAGCTTCATATGGACACAGGGGACAACGAGTTGACCGCAAGTCAGGTTCGCTCAGCCTCTTCTGCAGATTTTCTTGCAGAAAATATGGGACGCGTCCCAGCTATGTTGATTCCATGCATCGCGGGTCGTACGGACGGAGAAAATGCCAACATCATCGCCCAAACGGGCACATTGGGTTCAATCATTCCCGCCGCCTGGAATTTCATGTTGGCAGCGCGTGCTCGGGGAATTGGAACGGCATGGACCACCCTGCACTTGATGCACGAAGCCGAGATTGCCGAGCTCCTGGGAATCCCCTATGAAGAGTACATGCAGGTCGCCTTGATACCCATCGCGTACACCAAGGGTACCGACTTCAAGCCGGCTTACCGGCCGCCTATCGACACGGTGATGCACATTAACGATTGGTAGGCTATTCTGCTGGAACAGCGATCGGGGGGGATTTATGAGCGAAATTGAACTCGGCATCGGCCTGTCGCGCCTGGACGACGTGGCCGGCAGCGCCCAGCGAGCAGAAGCACTGGGTTACGATTTTGTGGTGACCGGAGAACATGTATTCTTCTACGGTCCAATCAATAACGGTTTGATTTCGCTGGCCGCTGCTGCCGGTGCCACCAGTACCATCAAACTCATGAGTACGATCACTCTGGTGCCCCTGTACCCAGCGGCGCTGCTCGCCAAACAGGTTGCGTCCCTGGACATGGTATCTAACGGCCGTTTTAACCTCGGGGTTGGCGTCGGCGGTGAGTTCGCAAAAGAATTTGAAGCCTGCGGGGTCCCAGTGAAGGAGCGTGGTGCCCGCACCAACGAATCATTGGATATCTTAACGAAACTGTTTTCTGAAGATCATGTGGAATACCAGGGTAAGTTCAATTCGATCCCAGGCCTGACGCTTTCACCAAAGCCCAAGCAGACACCGTTGCCTATCTGGATTTCAGGTCGATCCGAGGCCGCCAAAACCCGATGCGCGCGCTTCGGTACCGGCTGGCTTCCCTATATGTACACCCCGGAACAGCTGGAATCGAGTTTGGTCTCCATTAACACTCAAGCGGCAGATTTTGATCGTAAGGAGCCCATCAGACCCGGGCTCTTCATCTTTTTTGCAGTCCATGAAGACTCCGCAACCGCCATTGACATGGCTGCCGAGCGCTTGTCAAAGCAGTACAATCAGGACTTTTCAAAATTAGTCCACAAATACGCCATTGCCGGTAATCCAGACGAATGTGTGGCACGCTTGAGCGAGTATATTGACGCGGGCGCCCAAACCATCATTTTAAATTCGGCCTGCCCGGGTGGCTATACGGGCACTAACGAACAACTTATGGCGCAATCAGTGCTGCCTAGAATAAAGGGAAATTGAGATGTCGCAGATATTCAGTGGGCTTAAGGTTATTGACGCTGCTTCGTTCCTCGCCGGTCCCGCTGCAGCTACCATGCTTGCCGACTTCGGCGCTGACGTTGTCAAAATTGAGCCCTTGGTGGGTGATCGACATCGCTCCATCGCGGCCGGACATCCCAGTGATTACTCGTGGCAACTGACCAATCGCAGTAAGCGGGGACTGGCACTGGATTTTTCAACCCCCGAAGGATATCGCGTACTGCTCGACATGCTGAAACAGGCGGACGTCTTTGTGGTCAACTTCAATACCCAACAGCTCAAAAAATTTGGTCTGGAGTGGGACACGCTGAAGGCGGCTAATCCGCGACTGATTTTCGCGCAAATCTCTGCCTACGGACTGGAAGGACCCGATGCAAACCGCCGTGCTTTCGATTTGACCGGGTGGTTTGCTAGAACGGGCATCCTGGACATGATGCATGAAAAAGATATTCCACCGGCTATGCCAGCGGGTGGCGTGGGTGACCATGCGACATCAATGACCCTGTACGCTGGTATTGTAACGGCCCTGTACAAAAGGGACCGCACGGGTCAAGGCAGCATGGTATCAACCTCCCTAGCGGCAACGGGTGCCTGGGCTAACGGCCTGAACCTGCAGGGGGTTCTGGCAGGAGTTGACGTTGCCCAGCGGCGCGACAAAGAAGGTTATTCAAACCCCACTCAGAACGTGTACACCACACAAGACGGACGCCACATTCTGGTCGCAGTGCAGAACATCAAGCGCGATTGGCCCAAGCTTGTCTCCGTACTAGAACACCCTGAGTGGCTGGAAGATGAAAAGTTAGAGCCGGTGAAACCGCTGTTTCGAAATCGTTTTTATGCCAAAGAAAAAATTCGACTGGCGTTTTTGGAGTTTGATGCCGCGGATATCTGCGAACGGTTGGATGCTGCCGGTATCGTCTTCAGTTTGAGCTATAAAAATGCTGAGGTCTTGGAAGATGAACAACTAATCGCAAACAACGTCCTAATCGATTCCCATGGGGAGCTGCCAGGCAACCACAAAACCTTTGCCACACCGATTGGATTCAGTGATGAAACACCGCGTGCTCCGCAGCGAGCACCTCAGACCGGTGAACATACCCTCGAGTTGCTTGCTGAATACGGTTTAAAAGAAACAGAGATTAAACATCTGCTTGCAGAAGGTATTGTTGGGCAATCACCAGGTTCAGAGCAAAACTAGTCTCGATCCGGATCGGTAAACCCATAAATCTCTGCCAACTCGCTAACGGTGTAGATGCCACCTGATCGTGCCATCAAGTCATCTGCTACCGCCAATGCGGCGACACAACGACCGCTGAATCGTACGCTTTGCGCTGACTCAGGGTCGATTTGCATGGTGCCATTTTCCACCTGTTCCAGAATAAACTCGGTTTTGACCTTCGACGGAGACACGGATACTGCACACACGCCATGGGGCTCAAGCTCTACAGCAAAGTCCTGTGCCATTCGATCGACACCGGCCTTTCCAACCCCATATGAGGCACTGAACACATATTCACGGCCACCTCGCGAGGAGATGTTGACGATCAATCCGCTGCCTTGCTTGACCATCATGGGCGCACCGAACACCGAGGCCACATAGTAGCCCCGCAGGCCCACCCCACATTGATCATCCCACACCGAGACAGGGTGCTCCCAGAACCCTTTGCCCATGGCTGGGGGGCTCGGGATTTGATACACGTTGTTGACCAGGATATCCAAGCGCCCTTGCTCTGCGTCAACCCGTTCGAAGAGCGCTTGGACTTCGGCATCGTTATTGTGATCAACACACACGGGGATCGCTTCGCCACCCAAGGCGTTTGCTGACAGCTCGGTTGCCTGCAATGTCATAGGCTCGGGCGGCACGGTCGCGCTCTGGGTGCGACCCGTGAAATACACAGTCGCACCCGCCTCACACAAACCTTCCACAATGCCCTTGCCAATCCCTTTGCTCGCGCCAGTCACCACCGCTACTTTCCTGTCCAACACTCCGGTCATTTCTACGCCCCAATTGTTCCGTCAAAAACGGTGAAGGGTATCACAGCCCCAGTTGCGTATAATTAGGCGTTTTACGGGAGGACGCAGCATGAGCTACGAGTGTTTTGCAGTGGAGATCGCCAACAATATCGCCCACATCCAGCTCAACAGACCGGACAAACGCAATGCCATGAACGCAGCGTTCTGGCGGGAACTGCCGGAAATCGTTCAAGACATCGACGAGCACGCCAAAGCCCGGGTCATTGTTGTTTCCTCTACTGGACCGCACTTTTCGGCAGGCCTGGACCTGTCCATGTTCGGTGACAGCGCTGAAGCTGACGCAAGTCGACGTGAAGCTGCAAAAAAACAACGAGCTGTTGCGTCATACAACCACATTCTGCATATGCAAAACTCATTCAACTGCCTGGAGGCCTGTCGCTTACCTGTTCTGGTGGCGGTACAAGGTGGCGCATTTGGCGGTGGTGTGGATCTGGCTACCGCTTGCGATATGCGCTACGCAACTGAAGATGCCTTTTTTATCATCCAGGAAATCAATATTGCTCTCACGGCTGACGTGGGGACGTTTCCTCGGTTGGTGAAGCTGATCCCTGAGGGTATTGTTCGAGAACTCGCCTATACCGGGCGGGCGATGGATGCATCCCAGGCGAAGGAATGCGGTTTAGTCAATCGTGTTTTCAGCGACCAGAGCGCCATGCTAGAGGAAGTCATGCGTATTGCTGCCGAGATAGCCAGTAAAGCACCCGTCGCCGTATATGGCAGCAAGCGCATGATCAACTATGCCCGTGACCATACCACCGCTGATGCCCTCGACTACATCAGCATATGGAACACCAGCATGATGAATTCGGGTGAGATTATGGAGGCGATTGACGCACAATCCCAAGGAAGGCAGGCGCAGTTTGTTGATCTGCCAAAACTGCCGAAACACCAATAGCTCAACAAACGATTAGCGCAAATGCCCACCGTTCCAGGTTTGGCTGAAATCGGCCTCCCGGTTATAATTTGCGGCGCAAAAATTTAGCGACTCACTAAGGGGACACGATGGCTGAAGCGACCGAGCCAGAGACTCAAAACATCATCGAAAAATTGCAGGACAAGTCAGAAGCTGCCCTGCTCGGTGGTGGCGAAAGGCGGATAGAGCAACAGCACAGCAAGGGCAAACTCACGGCTCGGGAACGTATCGAAGTCCTATTGGACGAAGGTAGTTTCGAAGAATGGGATAAGTTTGTCGAACACCGCTCTCACGATTTTGGTATGGAAGAGCAGAAGATCCCCGGCGACGGTGTGGTGACCGGATACGGCACCATCAACGGCCGTCTGGTCTTTGTGTTCAGCCAGGATTTCACAGTATTTGGCGGCGCTCTGTCTGAAGCTTTTGCTGAGAAGATCTGCAAAGTGATGGATCAGGCGATGAAGGTGGGCGCTCCTGTTATCGGCCTTAATGATTCTGGTGGCGCAAGGATCCAGGAGGGGGTGGCTTCACTGGGCGGTTACGCAGAGATTTTTCAACGCAACGTCCTGGCCTCAGGGGTTATACCGCAGATCTCCGTCATAATGGGCCCATGTGCCGGCGGCGCTGTTTATTCGCCTGCGATGACAGATTTCATTTTTATGGTGGAAGATTCATCGTATATGTTTGTCACCGGCCCGGACGTCGTAAAGACCGTCACCCATGAAGAAGTGACCCCCGAAGATCTGGGTGGAGCCAGCGTACACACCAAAAAGTCCGGCGTGGCAGACCTGTCCTTCGAAAACGATATCGAAGCATTGTTGCGCACTCGGGAGCTGTTCGATTTCCTGCCGGCAAATAACAAAGAGAAGCCACCCAGACGACCCAGCGACGATTCTGGCCATCGCCACGAGCCCTCGCTGGATACCCTGGTACCCGCAGACCCCTCCAAGCCCTATGACATTAAAGAAGTCATCCACAAAGTTGCCGATGAAGGCGACTTCTACGAAATCCAACCAGATTACGCACAAAACATCGTCATCGGTTTCATTCGCCTGCAAGGCAGTACCGTTGGCGTCGTGGCCAACCAGCCAATGGTTTTAGCAGGCTGTCTGGATATTGACTCCTCCAAAAAAGGGGGACGCTTCGTACGCTTCTGTGACGCGTTCAATATCCCCATCCTGACGCTGGTTGACGTGCCTGGATTTATGCCGGGTACCGCCCAGGAATATGGTGGGATCATAAAGAACGGTGCCAAGCTCCTTTACGCTTACGCCGAATGCACCGTGCCGAAAGTCACCTTGATCACCCGAAAAGCCTATGGCGGCGCCTATGACGTGATGGCATCCAAACACCTTCGCGGCGACGTCAATCTAGCCTGGCCCAGCGCAGAGATTGCGGTGATGGGCGCTAAAGGGGCGGTGGAGATCATTTTTCGCAAAGAGATTGGCGACACCGAGGGCATTGAGCGCCGCACTGCCGAGTATCAAGCCCTGTTTGCCAACCCATTTGTTGCCGCCAGTCGCGGTTATGTTGACGACGTGATCATGCCGCACGAAACCCGCGAACGCATCTGCCGTTCGTTCGCCATGCTGCGCGACAAACACCTGGAAAATCCGTGGCGTAAACACGGCAACATTCCACTCTAACCGCAGCTTAAGAAAGAGATATGTTTACAAAAATCCTGATCGCAAATCGCGGTGAAATTGCTTGCCGCGTCATTAAGACCGCCAAAAAAATGGGTATCAGCACGGTGGCTGTTTATTCGGATGCGGACGCAGCGGCACTTCATGTGCGCATGGCTGATGAAGCCGTACACATCGGTGGTGCAGCTTCAGCTGACAGCTACCTACGGATCGACAGAATTGTTCAGGCCTGCAAAGACACCGGTGCGCAAGGGGTACATCCTGGTTATGGTTTCTTGTCAGAAAACGCAGACTTCTGCCAGGCATTGGAAGCGGCGAACATCACCTTCATCGGACCCGGCGTAAAGGCGATCAACGCCATGGGTGACAAAATCACCTCAAAAAAACTCGCGCAAGAAGCCGGCGTGAACACGATCCCTGGCTATACCGACGTGATCGACGGACCAGACCATGCGGTATCCATCGCCCAGGAAATTGGTTACCCCGTGATGTTAAAGGCCAGCGCCGGAGGCGGCGGCAAAGGTATGCGGGTGGTCTGGAATGATGATGAGTGTCGAGATGGATTTGAACGGGCAGCCAACGAAGCCAGAACAAGTTTCGGCGACGATCGTGTGTTTGCCGAAAAATTTATCGAAGAACCCAGACACATCGAAATCCAGGTGTTGGCGGACAAGCATGGAAACGCAATCTATCTTGGCGAGCGGGAGTGCTCGATCCAACGCCGCCACCAGAAGGTGATCGAAGAGGCACCCTCACCTTTCTTGGACGAAGAAACGCGCAAAGCCATGGGTGATCAGGCGGTAGCTCTGGCTCGAGCAGTTGACTACTGCTCCGCCGGAACCGTGGAATTTATCGTAGACGCGCACAAAAACTTCTACTTTCTTGAAATGAACACCCGGCTACAGGTTGAGCATCCGGTAACCGAATATATCACCGGTCAAGACTTGGTGGAGCACATGTTACGGGTGGCGAATGACGAGCAGTTAAGTCTTACTCAGGCAGACATCACCTTGACCGGATGGTCAATGGAAGCCCGGGTTTATGCCGAAGATCCGTTCCGGAACTTCCTGCCCTCTATTGGCCGGCTGGTGAACTATGAAGCACCGAAAGAAACCGACCACGTACGCGTTGATACGGGTATTGAAGAAGGCTCTGAAGTCTCCATGTTTTACGACCCGATGATCGCCAAGCTGGTGACCTATGGACAGACTCGGGATGAAGCCATAGAACACATGGCAGATGCTCTGGACAGCTATTACATCCGCGGGGTCAGCCACAACATCAGTTTTTTAAACGCCTTGTTTATACACCCAAGGTTCCGTGAAGGCAGGCTCACCACTAATTTTATCGCTGAGGAATACCCGGATGGATTCCATGCAGCGGATGTGCCCCAGAGTGATCCGTTAGTGCCTGTTTCGTTGGCGGCCGTCGCCCACGCAAAGAAAGAAAAACGCAATCAAGAGATCACCGGACAGACCCGCCGGTTTGAGATTGCATCACGCAACGAGTGGGTTGTGGTGGCTAACAAAACCCATTATCCACTGACGATAACCGAAATAGATGACCAGAATTTCTTAGTCGAACACCAAGGTCAAAACTACAAAATCCAAACTGACTGGAACTTTGGCGAAAACGTTGTGGTCGCATCCATCAACGATCGCACGGTGAACGTGCAGATGGACAGCCACAAAGCCGGTTATAAAGCGTTTTTCCGTGGCAGCGAAACCACGCTCACGGTTTTGACACCCCGAGCGGCACAGCTTACTGAATTCATGTTGGAGAAAGCTCCGCCGGATCTGTCTAAATTTCTACTTTCTCCCATGCCAGGCCTGCTGGTCAGACTCTCCGTCAGTGAAGGTGAAGAAGTAAAAGCCGGCGAGGAGCTGGCCGTGGTCGAAGCGATGAAAATGGAAAACAGTCTGCGGGCTGAAGAAGACATTGTGGTTGCCAAGGTGCTCGCCGAACAAGGCGACAGCTTAATGGTGGATCAACCGATCCTCGAATTCGAGTAGGGTCAGGGTCATCGAACGGCTAGGACCCGGTGGGGCGCGCATGCACCAGCAATTGTGACAGCACTTCTTTTTCTCGACGCGTTAAGTCCAGATAGAATGCTGCCTGACATAGGGCCTCGTATTCTTCCGCTGTGTCATAAAAAGGTGCCACGTAAGCCGGCACCATTGCTTGCAGCATAGCTGCTCGAAGATCGGGCACACAACCGATACCCTGGCGGTGCCAGGTTCGTGCGTCGTAGAGCAGGATACTGCCAGCAGGTGCTTCAATGACCTGCACCGCCTCGTCACCTTCTCCCTGGTAGGGCAAACCTGACTCAAGACGGAATCCCGACCGACCATAATGACGCTGCAGCCCCCAGTCTTGTGGTGGTCCACTATTTTTCTTATGACTCCCCAGCACAAACATGGTGGCGCCATTGTCTCGACTGAAATCGGTGATGCAGACGTTGCGCTGCACGCCCAAGATCAGCTCGCTGGGTATCTGGGGCACGGCATCCGTAATCCCCCAGAGATACGGATAGTCCGAATGCCAACCTTGCACATCACGCTGACCATCATCTTGGCCAACCACTGCTATGGACGGCGGATGGGCAATCTTGATGGCGGTAGAACCCAGATATTGCTGGCACAGCCATAGGGATACCGGCTCTGCTACCGCCTGTGCCACGGCGGCGCGTTCGGTCAAACCACCCTGTTTGACGCCAACCTGATCACCGGCAACCAGGCGTAATTCATCCACCACCTTTTTATCGAGAATCCCAGGCAGACAGATCCACCCCTGGGTAGAAAATTCAGCAGCAAGCGTCGACAACAGCCTGTCGGGGCCCGGTACCCGATGCAGATCTTCGCTGGGATTGAGCAATGAGTCGTCGGCAGCATTCACCCAGGAATCGCCGGACGATCGCCAGAGACCCGCATCCGACATCTGGGAAGGCGGACGCGCCCCGTCAGAGGCCACAAAAAGGCCGTCAGCCCGTTCCAGCAGGACATAGCGCTCCGTTGGATCTGTCATGGTAATCGGCTCAAGCATCTGTATGCCTCATTGCATCAAAATACGCCGCCGTCTGATCTGCCGCAAGCACACCAGGGCCCGGGTATGGAAATTGATCCCAAGGGTTCACATACAGTACCCTTGCGGCCATTGCACATCGATCAAGAGAAAAGACCATGCAGGACACATCAAAAGAAGACATGTTAAACACCCTTGAGCATCAGAGAAGAGCTTACCTAGATGAAGGGGTCGTGACATTAGAGGCCCGACTGGATCGGTTGACACGATTGGAGCAGGCGATCAAGAAACATGAAACACCCCTGGTCAAGGCCATGACGGCGGACTTTGGCCACCGCAGCGAACATCAATCCCTCTTTACCGATATCGCAAGCTCCGTGGCCGCCATTCACCATGCCAAAAAACATGTGCGAGCCTGGATGAAACCCGAAAAACGCAAAGTGGGTCCGTTCCCACTGAACCTTTTAGGTGCAAAAGCCAGGGTTGAGTATCAACCATTAGGTGTGGTGGGCGTGATCAGCCCCTGGAACTTCCCGGCCAACTTAACTTTTACCCCACTGGCCGGCATTCTGGCGGCGGGTAACCGGGCCATGGTAAAGCCCAGTGAATATACCCCGGCGACCTCGGAAGCGATGACCGCAGCGTTCACAGAAGCCTTTGATGAAACCGAAATTGCGGTGATTAATGGAGGTCCACAAACCGGAGCAGATTTTTCCACCCTTGCCTTTGACCACCTGCTGTTTACTGGCGCCACCTCGGTTGCCAAACACGTGATGCGCGCTGCATCTGAAAATTTGGTTCCCGTTACCCTGGAACTGGGCGGCAAATCTCCAGTTGTTGTCGGTCGCAGCGCGGACATCAACAAGACCACCGATGCCATCATGGCGGGTAAGATGCTGAATGCCGGTCAAATCTGTCTGGCGCCGGACTATGTCTTTGTCCCCACGGAAAAAATGCGCGACTTTGTTAAAGCCACAGAAGCGTCCGTCGCCAAAATGTACCCCACCCTGCTGGACAACCCTGACTACACGTCCATTGTGAATGAACGGCATTACGAGCGAATCAACGGTTATGTTGAACAGGCTCGGGAAAAAGGTGCTGAAGTGGTTGAAATGAACCCGGCAGGGGAAGACTTCAGACAGCAGCCCCACAACAAAATCCCACCAACCCTGGTAATTGATCCGGACGATGATCTACAGGTCATGCAGGACGAGATCTTTGGCCCTGTGCTGCCGGTGAAATCCTACGACCGGGTTGAGGAAACGGTTGACTATATCAATGACAACGCGCGCCCCCTCGGCCTGTACTATTTCGGAACGGATCAACAAGAGGAAAATCAAGTACTTAACCACACAACCTCAGGCGGGGTCACAGTAAATGATGTCATTATGCACATCGCTCAAGAGGACCTGCCTTTTGGTGGCGTAGGCCCCTCGGGTATGGGCAGCTATCATGGGTTCGACGGCTTCAAAACCTTCAGCCATGCCAAAGCCATCTACACCCAGAGCAAGGTGAACGTCGCCGAGCTCGGTGGCTTGCGACCACCTTACGGCGAAAAGATGTTAAAAGCCGTGCGGCAGATGATGGGCTAAGGGCACGCTATCTGTTTTTCCCCGGGATAAGCTGCAGGATTTTACTTGCAGCGTCCGGGATATTGCTGCCTGGACCAAAAATAGCGTGTACCCCGGCATCATAGAGTGCTTGGTAGTCCTGCTGGGGGATCACACCACCAGCCACAATAATGACATCCTCAAGACCCTGCTCTTTCAGAAGCTCAATCATTTCTGGTACCAGGGATTTGTGTCCACCGGCGAGTGTTGATACTCCGACCACATGCACGTCCTCAGCTTTTGCTTGGACTGCTGCCTCTTCGGGGGTTTGAAAGAGTGGCCCCATGGTCACGTCGAAGCCAAAATCACCAAATGCGTTGGAAATCACCTTGGCCCCGCGATCATGACCATCCTGCCCCATCTTTACCACGAGAATACTGGGGGCTCTCCCTTCAACATCGGTAAACACTTTGATCTCATCGTGCACTTTGGTAAACGCAGGATCATCTGAGTAGCTGTCTGCGTAGACACCAGGTGTCATTTTGGCGACGGGCTCATGCCGCGCGTAGACCTTTTCCAGTGCATAAGAAATCTCGCCGACAGTGGCTCGATTACGGGTAGCGTCGATGGCAAGTTGCAACAGATTTCCTGAATTTTCTGCCGCGGCTTTTGTTAAGGCGTCCATAGACGCCTGAACTTTCGCATCATCACGACTATTGCGCACTTCTGCCAGGCGTCTCAACTGAGCTTCACGGACCTTGGTATTGTCAACCGCCAGCACTTCCAGCTCACCTTGTTCTTCTTCAACGGTATATTTATTAACGCCAACGATGACATCTTCGCCGCGCTCAATACGCGCTTGTCGTTGCGCAGCAGCTTCCTCGATCCGTTGTTTGGGCATACCGGAAATAACCGCCTTGGTCATGCCACCTAAAGCTTCCACTTCATTGATCAGTTTACGGGCATGCGTGACGATGGAATTTGTCAGCGATTCGATATAGTAACTGCCACCCAGCGGATCTACCGTACGGGTGATCTGGCTTTCTTCCGCCAGGATGATCTGGGTGTTTCTGGCAATACGAGCAGAAAAGGGTGTGGGCAGGGCGATGGCTTCGTCCAAGGCGTTGGTATGCAGACTCTGCGTGCCCCCCAATACAGCGGCCATAGCCTCAATGGTGGTGCGTACCACATTGTTATAAGGGTCCTGCTCCTGGAGCGAAACACCCGACGTCTGACAGTGGGTACGCAGCATCAGCGACGCAGGATTGTTTGGATTGAACTGACTCATCAGTTCATGCCACAAGATCCTGGCAGCACGCAACTTGGCAATTTCCATAAAGAAATTCATGCCGATACAGAAAAAGAACGAAAGACGTCCGGCAAACTTGTCGATCTGCTGTCCGGTTGCCAGGGCGGATCGTACGTATTCAATACCATCCGCCAGGGTAAACGCCACTTCTTGTACCGCATTCGCACCTGCTTCCTGCATGTGATAACCCGAAATGGAGATGGAGTTGAAACGGGGCATGTTGTCTGCTGTATAGCCGATGATATCAGCGACAATGCGCATGCTTGGTTCGGGCGGGTAAATAAAGGTGTTTCGTACCATAAACTCTTTGAGAATATCGTTCTGAATGGTGCCGGCCAGATCTTTCTGCGCAACGCCCTGCTCCTCCCCCGCAACCACATATCCTGCGAGTACCGGCAAAACGGCTCCGTTCATGGTCATGGAGACGGACATTTCATCCAGGGGAATGCCGTCAAACAGAATCTTCATGTCCTCTACAGAATCGATGGCCACGCCGGCCATCCCCACATCACCGGTAACCCGAGGGTGATCAGAATCGAACCCCCCGGTGAGTCGCAAGGTCAAATGCTACCGACAAGCCTTTTTGACCAGCAGCCAGATTCTGACGATAAAACGCGTTGGATTCTTCCGCGGTGGAGAAGCCAGCGTATTGCCGAATGGTCCAGGGCCGATTCGTGTACATCGTACCCCGAGGGCCACGAACAAATGGACCAAACCCAGGCAGCGTATTCAGATGAGAGATATCTTCAAGATCCTGCTCGGTGTAGAGAGGTTTAATCGGGATCCCTTCGGGGCTGACCCAGGTCAAATCCTCCACCGGCTTACCGCGGAGCTCTTTGGCCGCCAGCGCCTGCCAATCCTGGTCTGTGGCTTTATCTGTCATAAGGGATCACTCATCAGTAATTCAAAAGTCAGCCCAGCATTGTACTAAACCTGGCCGCGGCTTGCTCAATAGGGTGCCGTACCACCATCCACGCTCAACAGTGCGCCGGTAATGCCCGCACCAGCGTCCGATGCAAGCAACAAAGCCATAGCGGCCACCTCCTCTACCGTATTTGGCCGTTTGATTGCCGATTCTGAAGCAAACATCGCAACCATCTCATCAAAAGTTATACCCATGGCCTCAGCAGTGGCTGGTCCGTTTTCTCTCACAATGTCCGTGATCACAAGTCCGGGGCAGATTGCGTTTACCGTGACTCCGGCCTCGCCCACCTCCTGTGCCACCGCCTTAGTCATGCCATTAATGGCATGTTTAGCGGTGGAATAAGCCGTCATCACAGGTTTACCTACCTTGCCTTCAGTCGAAGATATGTTAATCACTCTGCCCGAGCCCTTTGGCACCATATGTTTTAGCGCACGTCGTGTGGCCCAGAACGTGGAATAGACATTCCACTTCATGGTTTCGTCGAAGGTCTCGTCTGAAAGCTCCATCAACGGCTGTAAATCACCCGCACCACCGGCGTTATTGACCAAAATATCAATGGATCCAAAGTGCTCAACCGTATAATCGACCAGACCCTCCACCGAAGATTGATCCATCACATCACCCGCATAAAACGTGGCTCGATCACCAACATCCAGCGTTTGTAGAACCGCGTTTGCTTTGTCCGGGTTGCGCGCCATCAAGACAACTTTGGCACCTTCAGCCAGATAACTCTGCGCAATCCCCAGACCTATTCCTGCAGTACCCCCGGTGATGGCGGCGACCCGATCTTGTAGCTGTTCCACGTCTGCTCCTAAATGCTAAAAAATAACACCATAGGGTATTACTTTGTGCTTGCAAATGGGACGAATCTCACCATAATCCGCCTTACTACGGGCAAATTATAAGGAGGTGATCAGTGATATCTATTGCGAGTTTCGAGGGTCAGCTCACGTAGTTGATCCTACAACGAGCAAAACCCTAACGGGTTGGAAAAGGGCTGCACAGCGGCCCTTTTTTTGTGCCTGTATTTTCTAAGCCTCGGTCGACCAAAGGAGCAGAGACATGAGCGAGCTCATCCAAATCGCGACTCCAGTTTTGATGATCATGATCTGTATCGGCTTGGTTTCAGGTCTTCTGGGTGGCATGCTGGGCATAGGCGGAGGCGTGGTGATTGTGCCGTGCCTGATCTTGCTCTACGAAACCACCGGCCAACATGGACAGACCACTACGGTTGTGGCAGTGGCAACTTCTCTTGCCTGTATTGTCTTTACCTCCCTATCCGCCGCAATCACACAGATCAGGGCAGGCATGGTGCGCTGGGATATCTTTCGACGGCTGCTCGCCTTCTTTGTAATAGGCAGTTTTACTGCAGGCGCATTGATTCCCTACCTACCGAGCACCACCTTACGAGTGATCATCGGCTTGTTTCTGCTGTTTGTCGGGGTGGTCATGTTGACCAACTGGAAACCAGCAGCTCACCGGATCTTACCTGGCTTTCTTGGTTCCAGCTCTGTGGGATTCGGCGGTGGCTTGATCGCAGGTACAGCGGGAATCGCAGGGGGGAATGTGATTGTGCCTACACTGATTTACTTTAACGTCCCGGTTCACAACGCAACTGCAACATCCAGTGCAATGGGTGTGGGAATTGCCGCGGCTGGCGCTTTGGCTTACATGTTTGCTCACAACCCCGGCCCGTCCGGCTCGCAGGGCTTCGTGGACATTTACAGCTTTGTCGCCATCACTTTAGGCGCTATCGCGGCCGCGCCAATTGGGGTAAGACTTGCCCACAAGGTACCCGCCCAAGAGCTCAAGAAGGTTTTTGGTATTCTCTTGTTAATCGTGTCAGCCAGGATGCTGTGGACCGGATTTACTAGCTAGAGGTGTAGCCCACACTCTCTTTTTATGCCGAAGAATCTGACCTGAGATTCATCATCAACTTCATAAATTGAGCGCGTTGTGTGCGTATCTCCAACAGACACATATCCTTGATGCCACAAGGGGTGATACGGCAGATCAAAACGCTTCAGGTACTCAAACACGTCTTTGTCACTCCAATCCGCGAGGGGTGAGACCTTGATCAAGTCCCGTTCTCCCTGTCGCTTTTGCTGTACAAAAGGCGTGTCCTGACGATGCTCTGATTGACTACGTCGGATCCCCGTAATCCAGGTCCCGGTGCTTAACTCTTCAAGCGCTCGATTCATGGGTTCAACCTTGTTTTCCAGGTTGTATGCATCTAATCCGGATTCTCCCTGCAGCCAACGCTGACCGTCAGAGGCCTCCTGTTCAGCAGGACTTCTGAGACTTCGATAGACATGCAGATTCAAGTTGAGCTGAGTTGTGAGCTGCTCCACAAATTCATAGGTTTCGGGGAACAGATACCCAGTGTCTACCAGCACAACCGGTATCTCAGGCGCAGCCTGAGACAACAGATGTAAACTGACTGCTGCTTGAGCCCCAAATGACGAACTCAGAACATGGGTACCAGGAAAAAAACGCAGCGCCAATTCCACCCGCGCAGGTGCCGTTAAATACTGAAAGAGATCATTCCATTCCTCGATGTCCTGTTCGTCCAGACGAGACGTCGCCGCGCCCTGGGCTGGCGTGCATTGAGAGAGATCTGTATTCGGAAATTGAGCTTGCATACGCTCACTGTATGGCTTCTGGGTGCAAAACAGAAAGAACCGTTTGCCATACAGTAAGAAGACGCAGTTATATCAAGATACTCCGTTTTTGAATCTTAATATTCCAAATAGCTATTAGTCACACCCTAAATCTTCTAAAGCGACGGTGGCACAAAGCCGCCTATCTCCTGTTGGATCAGGCGAGCAAACTCGATGGTCGTGTAATCATGAAATTCCGCAGAAATGGCCTGCAGTCCAATCGGCAAACCATCCTTTCCCGGACCCGTGGGAAAGACGGTTCCAGGCAGGCCTGGCAAGCTGACCATCCCCGCCCAGAATGAAGCATCAAAATAGGGTCGTTGTACGCCATCCACATCCACCAGCCGCCCATCCATGGGTCCATGATCGTGCGGGAAGGCTGTGGTATTCGAAATCGGGCAGACCAGCAGATCCCAGTCGGAAAAGAAATCCCGCCAGGCATAACGGACCTGATTGCGATGGACATCAAAATTCACCCAGTCGTTATGACTTTGCACAGAGGCACGGGCAAACAACGCTGATACAGACATATCATCCTCAGCAAAGGCTTGTGCCGCTTCAACATTCTGCGCAAAGACCGACTCCGGCACGCCCGAGGCATTTACAGCCTGCATTAGATTGAGATAGGTGAACGCTGCGCTTTGCTGATCAATATCTGGACGCGCCGTGTCGCTGACTGTGGCACCTGCCTTAGCCAGCAATGCCATAATCTGCCGGCTACGACCTTCGATCTCCTCGGTCACGGGGGCTGCCTCGTCGTTATGCCAGAATGCAACCCGCATATCCTGCAGGCGTTTAGCACGAGGCTGAGGTAAGTCAATTTTCCAGCCTGGATTTTTCAGCTCATGAGGTCCAACGGTCAGGTCCAGAGCAAGTTTGAGATCCTGTGGATCCCGCGCCATGGGTCCCACCACGGCCACGTCAACCTCGCGAGAGGTTTGCACCACCGGCGGCGCATGCCCCGCCATCGATATGATATTCCACGTGGGTTTGTGTCCATAGACGCCACAGTAGTGGGCCGGATTACGCAAAGACCCACCGATATCCGACCCGCTTTCAAGACCGGTCATACCCGCAGCCAGGGCTGCGGCTGAACCGCCACTGGATCCCCCGGGGGTACGCTCAAGATTCCAGGGATTATTGGTCTGACCGTAGATTTCGTTGGTGCTTTGATAGTCCCCCAACATAGGCGGCACATTGGTTTTGCCCAGGATCACCGCCCCTGCTTCCTTGTAGCGGCGGACGACCAAGGCATCTTCACGGGCAACCATGTCTTTCCAAGGGGCAAAGCCCCAGGTGGTCTTAAGCCCGGCGATGTTATATGACTCTTTTACCGTCATGGGCAACCCATGCAAAGCACCGGGGCTCGCCCCTTTTGCCAGGGCACGATCGGCTTCTTTGGCTACGCTAAGCGCGCGTTCGAAATCACGCACCACCACCGCGTTTATATCTTTGTCATAAGTTTCGATTCGATCAATAAAATACCGTGTCAGTTCAACCGAGCTGACGGCTTTTGACGCCAACAACTCAAGCAATTCCCCCGCTGACATAAATCCAAATTCAGACATTTGTTTTGCACTCTGCATTTTGTTTGCTGCCAATGCACTGCCGCTTGAAGCAGCGGCTTTTGCCCCATTAATTGAAATCCCTGCGAGGGCAACGCCGGTTGCCTTTAGTACAGTTCTGCGACTTTGCACCCAATTTCCCCCATGTGATCTAACCTGGAACAGACTATCATAGACCGCACTATGAACCGGCACAGATTCAGTCAATCAGAACTGGAACAGTATCAATCACTTGGGTTTTGCGTGCGCTCCGCAGCATTTGGCGTGGAAGAGATAGATCGGCTGCAAACCGTCGTTCATGAGGTAGTTGAACAAGCGTGTTTGGCCGCCCTACAGGGGGAGAACTATCATCTTGACGGCAAACGCTTTTGTGATACGAAGCACTACACAGTGCAGTTTGAGTTTGGACAGAACCTCACAGAACCTCGCGTGATCGAGCCCATCTACGACGCGCATCCTCTGTTTGCATCGTTGGTAGATGACCCTCGCTTCACGGACCCCATTCGGAGCATTCTGCATCAAGACCAACTGGCGCTGTGGACAGCAAAGCTCAATCTGAAGTGCGCCGGTGGCAACGGATTCGGTTGGCACCAGGATTCTCCGTATTGGATCCATGACAGCAACCACGTCGACCTGTTGCCCAACGTCATGTTGCTATTGGGTGATCAAAGTGAATTGAATGGCTGCTTTAAGTTGATTCCCGGCAGTCACCATCAGGGCGTTCTTCCCGGCACCACAGACGGCAGCCAACTTGGTGGCTTTTACACAGATCCCGACACATTTGACGAGTCGACGGTATATCACTGCGAACATCAGGCCGGGTCGCTGGTATTTTTTAACCCGCACATCATTCATGGTTCGGGACCAAATACATCCGATGCCGCACGACCCGCACTGATCTATACCTATCAACCGGCGGGTTACCCCACCCTGAAAACCAAAACCCTTCGCGAAGTCGCAGGCTAAGCTAAGCCAAACCCGGTCGCAGCGGCGCGCATCGTCTGCGAAACCACCGCCCGACGATCGTCACCCCAGGGCATGGGCATCAATACCGGATGCTCGACGCCTGCATCCACATAGCCTTTAACAAAATCGGCCACGCTTGCTTCATCACCAATGTGATTAATAGATTGGATCATCCGCTCGCTGATGGCAGCTACGGCGCCATCGCGATCCTTTTCCGACTGACGAGCCCGTAACTCATCCACTTCCTGACTAAAGCCAGCGGCACGAAACATGTTGGCGTACCCATCAGCCATGGAATAGTTGAATAAATCTCGACGGGCCGAACGCTGGGATTGTTCATAATCTCCAACCGCAGCGTGGACGTAGGCAAATATCTCTGCATTGCCACCTTTGCGGACCTGCTCTATGGAAGCGGGTACATGGCTGACCGGGATGTAGTTCAGCAAAACACCATCAGCCACTTCACCTGCCAGCTTCAGCATCTGCGGACCTAAAGCAGCCAGCACAATCTTCGGGCGGCGTTCACCCAGGCGAACACCCAGTCGAAAGCGTTTGACCTGCCAATAGTCACCCTCAAAAGTTACCGATTCGCCGGACAGGCATTCACGCAGCAGCGCTACATACTCGCGCATGATTTTGATCGGTTTATCCGCCACCTTCGCGCCGTGCTGACGCAGAATACCCGGCGCTGAGACCCCGACACCAAGCAACACATCAGCATCCGGGCTCATGGCTTGTAACGAGCCGGCACACATGGCAGCAAGGGGCGGAGTACGCACCTGTACAGGCACAATCCCGGTAGCTAAACCCATGTTCGGAGTTACAGCGGAAACTGCACCTAACAGACTAAATGCATCTGTACCGTTGGCTTCTACGGTCCATAGCGAACCATAGCCTAACCCGTCGGCTTCGGCAGCTATATCAATTACGGCTCGCGGGCCAAGTACTGCCAAGCTCCCAAACGTGACGCCTGCGGTCGGTTTTTTATCTGTCATGAGAAACCTTATGTTAAGTAAAAGTGTGGTTGTCTAAAAATCGAGAGGCAGGTTATGTTGATCCAAGACCCAGTCGCGCCGCTCAATCAGTTGAGGTATGTCAAGGCCACACGCCTGGCTGGATAAATCATAGGCCTGCCTCAGCCCTTTCGGCATTGGGCAAATGTCATGCGGAAACGTCTTCAGAATCTGCGAGAAGTAGACCCAGTAGATATCCAACGCACTGAGCCGATTGCCAATCAAATAAGCGCTGGATGATTTGTCCTTAAGCGCAAAATCCGCAAACGCCGTAAGCGTTGCATTTGCTTTATCCACCGCCTGCGCTTTTGAGGATTCGCTGTAGCCGTATTGTCGATACATGGGGTTGGTGCGGGCTGCAATTTGCGCTTGCTCTTCGCCACCGAGGCCCAGCATGATCAATCGCATCTGCCAGACCCAGCCGGACTCCCCGATGAGCTCATGTGTCCAACCGATCATGTTTACTCGATCCGACCGGCTTTCGGGAATCAAGTTTGGTCCGGCGCCAAGTCTATGGGCCAGCTGCAGGATGTCGAGCCAGCCCGTTCGAGGGGCTTCGTCTTCATACACTGCAATCGGCGCGTTTCGATGCCCGGTCCACGCCAGAAGATCCTCATTTTCTGCACCACCAATCTGTAAAACAGGTGTGTAGGACACTTGTTTAAGATCAAAGATCGCACGCGCCGACATACCAAATGGAGCTGGCAAACCTGCTGTTAAAGCAAGTCGCAATCCAGGCATGCCCTGCGCTTCTTCAGGGCTGATATATTCCACAAAACATCTCAATAACTTCGCAGCAGACCGTAGCATCTATTTTTTGAGGATAGAATCCAACCCCAAATTAGGGTCCTCGTTAAAGACCCTCGTGATGACTTCAGGCCCCTCTTAAGGATCTTCCATCCATAACACGATACGATCATGGCCACGGTAGCTACCGAACCGGGCGGTATTGACCGGATTTTCCTCAACCCCCCCGCTCCAAGGGAACCGCAACCAGGTATCTGTGATCAACTCTATGTCCGCCGAGCCATCATTCCCAAAGCCTGGCGCTGCCAACAACAGGGGACTGTCGATACGTGTAACACCTGCATCCAATGTTGTCGAAGCTCCCGGTCCCAACACCAATGTCTCACCCGCGGCCAGATTACCCCCGTAAGCAATAAGGGATGCATTACTGCCTTGATAGGTGGTACAGCTATCAGACGTAAACGGCTCAAACCCGCTTCCCTGAAAGATTTCAGCCTGAGCCACCACCGGTAGATCGACGTTTTCAGGGCCCAGGGCGGGTAGCAAAGACAATCGCCCATAGCCTATCTGGGTGTTGCCGATGGTTGCCGCACTACAGTTTCCACTCAATGCACAATCTCCCGAAGCCGCAGCATGCATGTCCAAAGTGTCCAGAACTCTTGTGTCCACCGCATCGGTGACAAGAACCCCGATTTGAAGATCCAGATAAGCACCGTCCGGTGTCCCCAGCCGAGAAAAGGCCGCATTTGATTGATCGAGTAAAAACGTGCCGCTGGACCAACCAACACTTGCAAGCGAGGTGCTCAAGCGGTTGCCTAGATTAAAACCGGCATCCGCATCTTCAGCAACCAATGTCACATCCGCGATGTCAGACCCCAACAATCCACTATCATAATTGGTCACCGTCGTACCCAGTGCGTTTTTCGCTTCAACGGTAAACCCAATCCCTAATTCGGGCTGATCCATATAGGTGAACCCGCTACACGCGCCCGATAAGGAGGCACCGCTGAGGGTGAACTCATGCACGTAAAAGCGACCAATGTTTCCCGATACCGTGCCGTTGACCTGTCCGGTGCCCAGATAGTCGCCGTCACCCACCCTAGCGATCAGATTGATGACCCCGATATCATCATACGCCACCGTCGAACTCGAAAAGCGTCCTGCCAGGGATTGTGGCGTAAACGCCGTTCCACCAATCAGCACGCCATCATTCGCAATGCCATTATTCCCGCCGACGGGTAACACCGCTCTGTCACTGCTCACCACCAAACCTTCGGCAGGGCTTTCCCGCCCATAATTTGGCGTACGGTCGCCCTCGGCATCCAGCGCATCCACAACCACAACAAAGCTCTCTCCAGCTCGAACAAAGCGCGTTCCTGTATTCGATGAGGCTGCTGGATTGTCGTCCCCGCCGGTAGTTTCGACATCCACGATACGAAGATCTGCCGGTCGACTGACAAACTCGTTGGTTGATCCAGCTATCGAGGTTGCCCCCGACGTTACGTCTTGAAATCGCAACCGCAGGCGGCCCACATCTTTGTATTTTCCAGCAATCACAGCCTGGCCTGACGTAAAGGTAACGGTGTGATCTGTCGCTGCACCCTCCGAAGCACCAATCGGTGCGTCGTTAACTGACGCTGTGACAGTGCCAGAGGTAGGATTCACCAGGGTTTGCCAAGCAGCCAGAGTTTTTACACCCTGGTAGCTTTCAATAATGCCGCAGCTGCCATCTTCAGGATCCTGACCGTACGCGGCAAGGTGAATATCAATATTCACCCCTGCCGTCTGATTCAAAATAGGGTCGTTGATCGTCGCAGGTGGCGGGTTTGATACGGCATTTGCGGTGACGGTAAATCCGGTCGGAACAAAGACCAGGTTACCCTCAGCATCATTATCTCGTATGGACGTGTTATTGGTCTGGAACACATCGATGTCCATAATTGGCGTGCCGTTGGGATAATCCAAACCAAAGGTCGCTTGTCCTGAATCGCCAGCGACAAATGTGTAGACGGCCGTACCGTCATCGGCTGTCGCATCGCTGAACAATCCGCTCCCGGTAACAAGACTCCAGGTACCACTCCCTGTGCCGGTATCCAGCGTAACCTCTTGAAGATATCCGGTGACTGGATCGCCACCAGAGTCGATGGCGCGCACGGTAACTTGTTCCCTGACACAGTGAATTCCCGCGCCATCATGAGTAATGGAGAAACCATTTGCTCCGATACTCGGGCAGGATCGAGCTTCACCATCCCAGCCTAGGCCACCGTCGTTATTGTCGTAAATTGAGGTGATTTCTGACGAATCCAAGGCAACATCAAAGATCAGAACTTCATCGAGCAACCCTTTGAACGACTGACTGGCAGAGAAACTGCCTGCCACACTGTCTTGTTCTTGACCCAGCACAAGGCCGGTATCGTCGATGGTGACAGAACCGGTACTCAACGTGACACAGGAAGCCTGGGAACCATCGACGAAAATACAGTTGTTAGATCCCGAGCGCGTCCAGGCAATGTGATGCCACGTGTCATCAAACACACTGCTGATCGTTACCGTATTAGATCCGCCTTTGATGAACGGTCGTACCGTTGTCGATGCTGGCAGCCAGGTGAGCACCTCATTCGCTTGTCCGGAGCGGGCACCCGACAGTACCGCCGCGTTGCCAAAGTAGGCACTTTTCATCCAGAACGCGATGGTAAAGCTGGACAATCCATCCAAGGCATCCGCGTCCAACGAGATATAATCTGCTATGGTCGTGCCAGAAAAATCTGCAGCCCGACAGACTTTGCCATCGGTGGGTTGCATGTCATAAGCTATCCCGTGGTAGCCATGACCAGAACTGTCCACAACCTCATCAGCGGTTTCAGACCAGGAAGCTTCATCAAACCGGTACTCCGCTCTGATTTCAATTTCACAACTTCGAGCGGTCCCGTCCCAGCCAAGCCCGCCATTCTGATTGGCATAAATCGCGCTGATCTCGCCAGAACTCAGAGCAGAGTCGAAGATTAACAGTTCATCAAGTAGGCCCTTAAATGACTGGCTCGCCGAAAACGAACCGCCAACGCTATCCTGTTCCTGCCCAAGGATTAGACCACCGTCACTGATGGCAAGCGCGCCGGTGCTCAAGGTTACGCAGGCGGCTTGGGTGCCATCAACATAGATACAGTTGTCCGATCCAGAACGGGTCCAAACAACATGGCGCCAGGTATCGTTGAATATAGAACCCACCGCGACGCCGCTGGTACCGCCCTTAATGTAAGGATGCATGGTGGTTGAGTTAGGAAACCAGGCGAGCAGTTCATTGGCCTGACTGGACTGGGCACCGGAGACGATCGCCACATTGCCTGTATAGGCACTCTTTAACCAGAACGAGACAGAAAAATCACTGAGTCCATCCAATGCATCTGAGTTTAGTGAAACATAATCGGTTGTGGTGACCCCTGATAAATCAGCGGCTCGGCACACCTTCCCTTCCACCGGTTGTGCATCATAGGCGATGCCATGGTAATCGTTGCCAGAACTGTCAAGGACTTCATCTGCTGTTTCTGACCAGGAGCTTTCATCAAAGCGATATTCTGCGCGGATGCTGCGTGAACAGTTTCTGGATGAGCCATCCCAGTTTGAGCCAGCCGACTGATTGGTGTAGATATCAGCAATTGTCTGGGCGGGCAAAACACTGTCAAAGATTAAGAGTTCATCCAACAAACCGTCCCAGGCCTGACTTGTATCAAAACCACCTCCCACAGCATCCTGGTCCTGCGAAATAATAAAACCGTCAGCATCAATATCTAGCGGGTCATCATCATCACTGGAGGGATGGTTTGAACACCCCTGCAAAGTGCCATCCAGGTAGAAACAGCTACGATTGCTTGAAGCATCCCGGGTCCAAACCAGGTGATGCCATACATCATCTCGGTAGTCTGCACTCGATATCGCGGCTGCGTCTGAGAAATAGGTAATGGAGATACCCGGGATAAATTCGGGCGAAGTCTCCATCAGCATGACCAATTCGTTAGTCACGCTTGCGTTCGCCCCGGAGAGAATCGTCTGGTATTGATTACTGGCTGAAGTCTTGGCCCAAATCGATATGGTGAAATCTTCCAACCCATCCAGGGCCCGATAGTCAATATCTAAATAATCTGAGCCGCTGGCGGTAAAGTCCGCTGCGCGACAAACAACGCCATCCGCTGTTGTGCCTGCCGAGCTCGCCGTTCCATCGTAGCCGTTACCGCCTGAGTCCAACACCTCACCACTCACCCCAGACCAGGATGCCGCATCGAACCTGTATTCGGCGTGTGTTGTGGGTGAACAATCCTGGTCATAGGTGAGGCGTACATCATCTACATAAAAACCGGTGGTCGCGGAATTTCCCGATGTTAAAAAACGTACATACACGGTCCCACCGGTATAAGCCGAGAGATCAAAAGTTTGAGGTGTGGCGCTGAAATTGGTCGACGTGACACTATAGCTAGATAAGGTTTGCCAGTTGGCATTGTCTGTAGAGACCTGCAGGGTCACAGATTGAGAACCCGTGCTAAAGCCTGTGAAGTAATTGAAGGTTAAAGAGGCGTTGGTCGACGCGCTCAAATCCAGGCTGCGCGACACGCCACGATCGGTCCAGCTGGAGGGACCGCCGGGCTCACCTAAGCGCAAACAGTTTCCGGCAGAACAATTTGAGTTATTGACTCTGGCAATCCCAGATGATTCGCCGTCACTTTCGCCAATCTCCAGCCAGTTGGTCAGCCAGTTCTGCGAGCCTGCATTTTGGGAATAGGAAACCGCGTCAAAGTTGTCTGCAACGGTGAGATCTGGACAACTATTTTGAACGCTGGTTGACCAGGTGGCGACAAACCCATCTCTTGTAACGGTGTTGTCAGATTCATGAATAATCAACATCTGGTTAGATGTTGATGACACGGCAGCGGGTACAGAAGGCCCTGTAAACTCCCCTAATCTGGTCGCACCCGTCGAATTGCCGTCATACACTCGCAAGAAGTCGTAGGTATTTTCATAACGAAATGACTGAAAATCTAACTCTATAACCGAACCTGCAGAAACTTCGATCAGGAAAGAGCAGGTTTCTGAATTTGAATACCGACCCGTTGATCCTCCCGAATCGGTCAACGTTCCGGCTTCGCTGGTTGAAGTGGTGTCAGCACAGAGCGCATCAGCGAAAGACAGATTCCCCTGCCCCCCAACCCAGATCGTTGACACTAAGACTAGGGCTAATCTATACCTCATTAGATGAGGATAGCTTAGACCCCGTAATTGTCAGTTGACGCCAAAAATTTGACACAGAAATCAATGCGCTCTTTTTGGCACCGGACCTACCACCGGATTTGAGAGCCGCCCAAACCGACTAGGATAGTTTGATCGCGTTAGTCTTCAGCAATCAGGACCAAGGTGCCCGTCGTTGAGAGGGTTCCACCGGTGCCGTTCACTACGCACGTTCTAGCACTGGTTTGCTTACCTGGGTCGCCGTGAATCCCGTCTTCGGCCGTCTGTGACAGCTGACGATAAGCTTCAATCAGCAACGGCATGCCGTACATCCCGCTGTGATTGAACGAGAGTCCACCGCCGTTTGTGTTGATCGGGAAACTACCACCGGGTGCCGCACGACCGTCTTTCCACAACATATGACCCTCCCCCAAAGGCGCAAGCCCTAGCATCTCAGCGGTAATGGCTGCGGTAATGGTGAACGAGTCATAGATGAGCGCCATTTCCATATCAGCCGGACCCATGCCGGCCATCGTATAGGCGGCTTGGGCTGAATGGCGGGCGGACGTTGCGGTGAAATCATCCATCTCCAGCATATTGCCGTGGCTCATGCTCTCACCGGCACCAGCAATCCAAACAGGTTTAGTCTGCAGGGACGCTGCAACTTTGGGGCTTGCCACAATCACCGCTCCTCCATGGTCTGCCACCATGCAACAGTGCAGAATGGTTAAGGGCCAGGTGATCACACGGCTTTCTTCAACTTGCTCCACCGTGATCGGACCACCAAAGGGATGTTTTTCTTTCGAATACATCGCTGCACGCGGATTTAAGGTTGCCCAGTCCCTGCTGACTTTAGCGATATGTGCATAATCTTCGCGCACATTGCCGTAACGATGCATGTGCCGAACCATGGCGTGGGCATAATTTGAAGGTGCGCTGCCCAGACCATACGCCATGGTCATTTCGTGACTTGGAGAGGCGTTACCCGCACCACGGCCGTAATTGGCAGAGCCACCACCGCCAATCTTTCGTGAAGAGTCGCCGTTTTCGCCATGGCTGATCAGCGCAATATCTATGATCCCGGCATGAATGGCGGCCATCGCATGGTGGACATGCATCTCAAAAGAACAACCCCCAACGGAGGTGGTATCGATGTACTTTGGCGTAATCCCCAAATGTTCGCATAGCTCGGTGGACCACCCGGTCGAGAACACCCCCTCGATGCGCGAGATCGGGATTCCCGTTTGATCGCAAACATTCTTGATGGCTTCGATGTGCAGTTGCAGGGAGGTGACGGGCTCCTTCAGAAAGCCGATTTCGTTCGCTTCTGCAGCCCCCACTATGGCGGCGGATTTGTATAAGGTACCAGGCATCTATGCGTCCTCCACTACACGCCAGAACGGAATGTGAGTTTTGTCATCCGCCGCTTCAAATTCCACCACAACTTTAGCGCCAATTTTGATGTCTTCGGGTTTTTCAGGATCTACACCACGCAGAACAGTGAGCATCCGATCGCCTTCTTTAAGATCGATATAGGCGGTCACAAAAGGCGCCTCTTCTGCCCAAGGACCAAAGGCCAGGTGTTGCACCGCATAAGTATGAATGGTGCCCTCACCGCTGCCTTCTACCCATTCCAAATTGTCTGAATGACAAATGGGGCAGAGGTGTCGGGGATACCAGTGAACTCGATTACAATCACAACATTTCGGCAACATCAGTTTGCCGGCCTTTGCGCCTTCCCAGAAAGGCTTGGTATGAATACCCTGCCTGGGTATTGGTTTGTTATAGCTCACCCTTGCTCCCCAACGTGCTGGTCCAAAGGGGGTGAGTGTAACGCAACTAGGGCGCTTTGCGCAGAGAATCGCCACCCAGGTAGTTGTGCCAGGCGAACCAGAATGCCAGGTGCCCCGGCAATCGTGTCAGCTGTTGACCATCGGGACCAATCAGCGCGGGCTCAGTCACCTGCCAGACACCGCCATCTTCTTGTTCAATTTTCTCGAGACTTGTACCGAACTTTCTGAAATCGTATCCCCCGTCACGATAGGCTCGGACCGAACGTGAATCTGCATCTCCCACCAGAACAACCCCCAGAACACCAACCTGGTCATTGATCACCTGACCACTTTTGAAGTCTTTCAGAGGCCAAGCTCGGTTCGCGCCTGACAGGCGCAATCCAAATACCTGTTCTTTCTGTTTGAGTTGTTTGTCATCGGTCAGTGAAGGAAACATCAGACGTGGACTCTTGAAGTAGGCCCCATACGGCTGACCCGGCCGATAATCCCGCTCAAAGCCCGTTTCTAAACTCAACACCTTTGTGTCCGGGTGTTGGCGACGCCATTGCCCCCAAGTGGTTGTGACCAGAGGCAAAGTTTCAAGCTCAATGCCACTGTCCGTAAGGGTCCCAACAACAGGCCGTCCCGTAAATTGATTCCAAAGCGAGTTTGTCCCACGGTCAAACATCAGCTTATTGGACTGGAACAACAAACCCGACGAACCAAAGCTGAAGGTTTGGTCTGCATGAGTTGTATCAAAGAGAATTCCTGAACCGCATAGCGTGCAATAGGCCAGGCTGACCGGCTGGCCACCCACGGTATCGTTCAGCATCTCGTGCCAATCCATGATGCGATAAGGATAAGCTCTAACGTCCCCATTGATGGAGACGCCAAACACCAGCTCTTGATCATCAAGATAAGCGACTTCGCTACCCGGCACCAAATCGGGATGATTTAGCGGTGGAATACCACTACCAGCCGCAACGCCACCCCAGACAATCTCTTCAAGGCGAATGGATCGTTTCACGCGCGGGTAGATGAAATCCCGAAACCCGGGATCAATGTTGCCAAAAACTGCGCTGAGAAACACGTCATATCCATCAAACGGTTTAATCTCAGGGTTAGCCTGCTGCCATTGCATCCAGCGAAACCAATCGTCACCAAATCTCTTACGGGTCACTCTCTTTAGAGTTTCGACCACTTCCAGGCGCCGATCTTCAGGTAAGTAGCGAAGTGAGATAATCAACGCAGGCACCATATCCATGCGTCGATTACGACTGGTCCATTTCAACGTCTGTCGATGCAGATTACCCGATCCGAACAAGAGAAATCTGGAGTTAAGTAACGCAGAATCAGTAATTTCATTGGGCAGTTTTGCTTTGGTCTGCGCTTCCTCGGCGTAGCTAAACGCAGATGTAAAATCCAGACCACAACCCAGTAAAAACCAAAATGACGGTAAGAAAGCGCGACGCATAGTGGTCAGACTCGACCGCGTCGGCTTAGTTCAACGGGTTGAAAATTATTCCAGCCGCACACGATACTCGATGCTGAACGTTGGTGATCCGGCATCAGAGGAGCCTGCCATTTGACCGGGAAATGTAATGACAAATTCTCGTACATCCTCATCAAAATCCGGGTTGGGCGTGATCGAGCTGCTCAACCCATCAAGGAACTCAACACCGTCGGCGATATCACCCAACGCATTAAACGGTAGGGATAATCCGCTATCTTGGGCGCCTGTACCATTGGTAAAGACAAAAGGCGAGCCGCCTCCATCAAAGTCCCCGGCAAAGAAGGTGGTATTGACGTCCAAACTGTCGCTGATGACAAGCGAATTATCGTCTGGCACTCCGATACCGTTGTTGGTTACCGTGAGCTCATAAATCATCCACCCACCCGGAATAGCAAAAGGGTCCGTGGCTCCATTTACGGGGTCCTGCTCAAAGGTGATCGTTTTACTGATTTCGATGTCCGCTGCGCCCGCGACAAAACACACATCGTCCACATGCCAGTAGTCGAAATCAGAGCCGCTGCCGGACGTGAGCGTAAAGCGGACGCGAAAATTTGCGTGACGACCGGCGTCCGGCAGATTATAAGTGCGATTAAAGATCTGACCCTGAGTCCCACTGCCGGTAAAGGTTTCGAGCGTGACCCAGGTACTGCTGGCATTTAGATATTGAACGACCAGATTTTCACCGCCGTCTGGGTTTTCACTGAAACTGTCAGCGCCGCGGCGAACCCACACTTCAAAATCACTGACCCCGGCTGAATCAAACGGCAAGGCGGTGGTTGTTACCGCGTTGTGTCGCAAGAACATCGAATTGACTGTGGAATTTGCGGTGTCGTTGTTGATACCCGAAGCCACGGTGTCAGTGGTTTGCCAATTGGTGAAGCCACTTTCAAAATCATCACAAAGACCGGCGCCCAGACTGGAGGTGGGCGGCGGTGGTGGCGGCGTACCCGTTTCGGTCAATACCACATCGTCTATGTGCCAATAATCGTAGCCAATCCCTGAGTTAGCCGGAGGTCCGCCGTTCCCGCCGGTTTGGCGAAAACGAATCTGTAAAGCAGCGTGCAGGCCATCGGCGGGAATTTCAAAATTCAAGTTAATGATCTGACCGTTGGTCCCACTGCCTGCCAAGGCGGTCAGCGCAATCCACAATCCAAATTCATCAATATATTCGATGACCAGATCTTCCCCTGCATCGGTATCTTCACTGAAGCTGTCTGCGCCTCTGCGCACCCACAGATCAAGATCCGCACCGGTCACTGTGCCTAAATCGATGGTAATACTCGTATTTGAGACCACGTTGCCGCGGGTGAACATGGCGCAGTTGCCCGAATTTGAGGTTTGCGTGCCAATCCCGCCCAGATTGGTACTGGTGGTGGTCCATTGAGGCGCCAGCGTGTCACACCCCGCGCCCACATCAAAATCGTCAGAAAATAGAACATCCCCCGGTGCGCCATAAACGTCTTGCACCAGGCATATTCCGAAAATTACCAACCATACGCGTATCAAAGGTGAGTCATCCTATTCTCACACCAACCCCGAAGCAGGGTGCAACACAGTCTGGTCGATGAATTGACCCAGTACTGCCATCATTCGGCAATTATTTCGCATTCAATACGTCAATCTTTTGACGCAGATCACACTTTAGGGTCTGCTGACACCTATATCGCGTTTTTACGATGTTTGAGCATCACATCAGCTGCAAATACAGGCTACCAGGTGTCAATGAAGGGGTATTTCTTCTCGGTGCGCGCCGGGGTGGGGGGCAGACGCTTCAGACTTTCGGCTATCCAGGAACGGGTTTCGGCAGGATCGATCACATCATCCAGACCACCCCCTGCAGCCGCATTTACCGCCTTCGCACTTTCGTAAGCGCGATCTACTCGTGTCTCGAACTCCTGTAGACGCGCCTGAGGGTCTTCAATCGCAGCAAGCTCCTTGCGATAACCCAGTTTAACGGAACCTTCAATGTTCATTCCGGCGAATTCAGCCGTGGGCCACGCGACCGTGAAAAAGCCGACCAGCGCGCTGGCACCACACATCGCCTGAACCCCCAATCCGTAGGCTTTTCTGACAATCACACCAAACAGAGGGGTCGTTATGTTCGCGCCGATGTTAAACATTCGGGTGCAATGACGCACCAGCGCGGTTTGTTCAACATCTGGCCCTACCATCATGCCAGGGCAGTCCATCAGGCTTAGGATCGGGATATCAAATGCATCACACAGCTGCATGAATCTGGCGCCCTTGTCTGCCCCATCTGAATCGATTGCACCGGCCAGATGATGCGGATTGTTAGCAATGACGCCCATGGGTTTACCTTCAACCCGGATAAACGCGGTGATGACGCCAACACCAAATTTCTCTCGGATCTCCAAGACGGATCCTACGTCAGCTATGGTGTGAATAATCTCGCGCATATCATATAGGCGCAATCGATTTTCAGGGATCACATGACGTAATGGTCGTTGGTCAGCTTGTTCGTATGATTCAACTGGCCCCTGGAAATAAGAAATATATTGCTTGGCGACCTCCACTGCCTCAGCCTCGTCTTTAACAAGTATGTCAACCACTCCGTTTGGCACTTGAAAAGACATGGGACCTACCTCTTCAGGGGTGTATACGCCAAGGCCACCACCTTCAATCATCGCAGGCCCGCCCATTGCAATGGTTGAGTCTTCAGTGGCAATGATCACATCACAACAGGCGAGCAGCGCAGTATTTCCTGCAAAACACCGCCCATGATTTACGCCAACCAACGGAATAGTTCCTGACAATTGAGCAAACGTTGTGAAAGTCGGCGTATCAAACGCAACTGCAGGACCGGTACTGTCGTCGCCCGGACGTCCACCTCCCCCTTCACCAAATAGAACCAGTGGAATTTTGAATCGATGGGCCAGTTCAAACATACGATCTTGTTTGTAGTGGTTGCGCGCCCCTTGAGTACCCGCCAGCACGGTATAGTCGTAATGAACAATCATGGCACGACCCGCTTCTTCACCGACCAGGTCAGCGTTGATAGTTCCAATGCCCGCCACCACCCCGTCACCAGGGGTTTGTTTGCGCAAGGTATCGATGTCATGACGTTTATGTTGGCGTGCTACGACCAAGGGCCAGTATTCCTTAAAGGAACCTTCGTCCATCAGCTGGGCAATATTCTCTCGCGGCATTCTCCCACCGCGTGCATGCCTCTTCTCGACAGCTTCTGCGCGGTTCTCATCGAGAGTGTAGGCGTGCCGATCCAGATTCTCCTGAAGGTCCGGTCTGATAAAATCCGGATCCAAGGTCTCTTGCGCAGTGGTCTGCCCACCGGCCACCTCTGCCTCTTCAACAAAGACAATGGGATATCCCTCCCGCACCACGTCACCTGCCGCCATAGTGACTTCACGAACGACACCATCCACGGTTGATTCGATCACGTGCTCCATTTTCATGGCTTCAACCACCGCTACACCCTGGCCTGAACGCACCTCGTCTCCTTGGGCCACATCAATACTGACAATCGTGCCCTGGATCGGCGAACTCATTCCCAGACTTCCGTCAGGGCCCGTTGTGAGAACCTCTGAAACCTGAGGTAGAGCAGCGGTTTGCGCGGCCTTCACCTCGGCATCATGGGTAAATAGGGCCAACGGATCATTTGTGTCCACGCGTGCGCCAGCGAAGCCAACTTCTTCGTTCACAACAGACCGTGATACGAATCTTGGTGATATATCCCCAGCGACAAGCCCGTCAGCTTGCTGATCTATCCAACGTGTGTGCAACGCACCAGTCACAAAATCCGCATGCGCCAATATGTTACTTAAGAAACTTAGATTGGTGGCGACGCCTTCGATTCTGAACTCCGCCAGCGCGCGTCTCGCCTTGGCCGCGACCGCCGCAAAATCACCCCCCCGAGAGGAAACAATCACCTTGGCCAACAAAGAGTCGAATGCCGTTGATGTCGTGAAGCCAGCATAGCCAAATCCATCGGTTCGCACCCCAGGTCCGCTGGGCGGGTCATAGGCAGTCAACGTGCCTTGAGAGGGTCGCACAGCCCCACTTGGTTCCATAGTTTCGAGATTCACCCGGCATTGGATTGCAAACCCGCGGGGCAAAGGCACGTTTTCTTGTAACAAGCCAATGTCGGTAAGGCTAGCGCCTCCGGCAATTTGAATCTGCGTTTGCACCACATCGACACCCGTGACTTCCTCCGTGACAGTGTGTTCAACCTGCAATCGAGCATTCGCTTCAATAAATACAAACTCACCAGAATCTGCATCCAGCAGAAACTCAAACGTGCCAGCATTCGCGTATTTTTGACTGCTGGCAAAACTGACCGCCGCGTTCAGGATGGCTTCGCGAGTATCCGACTGCAGGTGTGGTGCGGGTGCCACCTCAACCACTTTCTGATTACGTCGTTGAGCGCTGCATTCACGCTCCCACAGGTGAACGACACCACCCTGACCATCACCTATGATCTGAACTTCGATGTGCTTTGCCGTTGGCATAAACCGTTCGACATAAACATCGCCTATCCCAAAGGCCGCCTGAGCCTCGGACTGGCACCGCTGATAGGCCTCTTCTATATCGGAGACTTGAGTGACCGCTCGCGTGCCTCGTCCCCCGCCACCGGCAAGTGCTTTGATGATGATGCCGCTATCTGCATGGTCGGAAAAAAATTCTTGCACCTGCGTCAGTGTCACAGCGCGGTCAATCCCAGGGAGTACCGGCACGCCCGCCGCAATTGCCGCAGCTCTGGCTTGCGCTTTGTCGCCAAATAGCGCCAGGTGCTTAGGATCAGGTCCGACAAATTTAATCCCGCCATCTTCGCACGCTTGGGCAAATTCAGCCTGTTCGGATAGAAATCCATAACCTGGATGCACCCCATCACAGCCCTCGCGCTTAGCAATCGTGATCACTTGGTCCATATCCAGGTAAGCCCTGGCACCAACTCCTTCAAGCGAGTGAGCTTCATCGGCGATACGCGTGTGCAGGCTCGTCGCATCGTCCGAACTGTAGATAGCCACGGTCGCCAGGCCCATTTCCTGGGCTGCGCGTGCAATTCGGATCGCGATTTCACCACGGTTGGCAATCAGCAGTTTTTTCAGGCCCATACACGCCCTCCCCAATTCAAATCAAGCAAAGGCCTAATCCTAACAGAAGCTGCAAAGAGCTAAATAATGCCAAAATTGGATTCGATGGTAGTATCACTGCCAGTGATCACAGACCAATGCACGACGAAGGGGTGGTAGATGGGCGATAGTTTCGAGATCAGACCTGCAAGGCCACAAGAAATGGATCAGCTTGGTTTGATGGGTGCCTATTCTTACGGCGGTGCCTTTGGTGACGGGCCAGACAATGTCGTACGCAATTCGCATCGACCCGAGTGGACCTTGTGTGCGTTTGACGGCGAGCTGATGGTCACGTCCTATGCTGCTTTCCCATTCACCATACGTGCACAAAACCAGACCCTGTCTTGCGCCGGTATTACTGCAGTCGGGACGCGTCCGGAATACCGCAGGCGGGGACTACTACGCAAAATAGTCACTCAGGCGTTTATCAATCAACGCGAAACCGGACAGGCTGTCGCAGGTCTCTGGGCATCTCAGGCCGCCATCTATCGCCGTTACGGGTTTGCTCAATTGGGCGCCAATCGCACCTACAGCATCGACAGCGTGGACTTGAATTTGATGCAGCCGCCCACCACGGAGGTGACGGTGACCCGGATCGCCGCCCGAGAAGGCGTTACCCAAGCAAAAGGCCTTTATCGTGAATTTGCCCAGCCACGTTTTGGCTACCTGCATCGAGGCAGTCCCATGTGGCAAGGGACAATTCTGGCCGAGACAAGCGATACCGGACCCTTGTGGATGGCCAAGGCAAGCATCAACAACAAACTGTATGCCTATGTCATCTACTCACTACGGTCAGACAAAGTGGACCACCCGGCGCGTGGGCAGGAAATTGTGATCAAGGATCTGGCCTGGTTGGACATAGTGGCTTACAAGGCGCTCTGGCAGTACCTGGCCGCACATGATCTGGTTGGCCGGATTTCCTGGCAGAACGCACCACTTGATGATCCGCTGATGGACCTGGTCCACGAGCCCAGAATGCTACGATCTGTAGATCGCGAAGCCTCATGGTTCAGGGTGGTTGACGCAAGCCTTGCACTAACCAACCGGGGTTATGACGCTCAAGGTCAAGTGCACATCCAACTCACACCGGATAATCTGACACCTTGGAACGATGGGACTTGGTTGCTGGAATACTCTCCGGAAGGTTCAACCATACAAAAGTCATCGGCCACGCCTGATCTCACCCTGAGCAGTGGCGCCTTAAGCGCCGCGTTCACCGGCACCCGCCGCATCTCCGATCTGGTACATTCCGGTCTTGCACAGTGTGACGTCAAACAACTGAACCAACTCGATCGACTATTCGCGACTCGATATGCTGCGCACTGCCCAGACCACTACTGATCAACGACACGCAACACGGGAGAGAGGATGAACACGCAAACAGGATCCTGTCTATGTGGGATGATTCAATATCGATTTGATGATGAGCCGATAGCAACCGTTCACTGCCACTGCGTCGACTGCCAGAGGGTCACCGGTAGTGGCTTCGCGACCGTGTTTGGATTGCCTGATCAAGCGGTCACAATCACGGGTGAAGCCAGCATCAAATCTTTCACCCTGACAGCCGATTCCACACGCCAGGTCACGCGCTTGTTTTGTGCCAACTGCGGCCCCCAGTTGTTCACGCGAGCGGACAACAATCCTGATTTCATCTGGATCAAAGCCGGTAGCCTGGACGATTCATCCTGGCTGCATCCCACCGACAGTTGCTGGACAGGGTCGGCAGCATCCTGGGCATCCCCTCAAAATGGGTTGACCCACCATCCGGGAAACCCCTGACACCCGCACTCCCGACACCTGACTTAAAGGATCTAGCTTTCTCTGGCGACTTACTCGGATGGCAGCTTCTGTTCACCCGATCCAAGGAAGATATGATCATTGAGGAGAAACTGATAGCATTTTCTAAGAGGAGAGTTTGAGGGGTGTTATGAGAACGGCAGAATCATCGCAGCGCACGGGCATACTGCTATTTCTTTTGGTCATGTCAGGTTTAGCGAGCTGTGGTGGCAGCGAAGCGGGAAGCAGCACGACGCCGACCACAACAAACCAAACGACCATGGATCAGCAGAGCGATCCGCAAAATCAGATCGATCCAAACAGCATGCAAGCTTTGCAAGATGCGATCCAGGCAAAAGAACGGCTACCCGGCAAGGCCCACTTTGATCAAGCCTGCGCCGTTTGCCACCTGGGGGCCGTCAAGAAAGCGCCTCATAAAGACATGATCGGCCTGATGACACCGGAATCAATTCTCAACACCATGACCACAGGAGTCATGCAAAACGAAGCAGCCATTCTATCTGATCAACAAAAAAGAGAAGTGGCTGAATATCTAGCCGGTACGTCCCTGGGAACCGAGGTCACTGATGTACCAACTTGCTCCCAGAAGCTACCTATGGACACGCTGACAAGCTCCGCAGCAATAAACTGGGGTATTCAGCCGACCAATACGCGCTCTATCCCTAACGCTGTGGCAGGCATCAATCAAAAGAATGTCGCAAGTCTTAAGACGCTTTGGGCAGTGAGCTTTCCGGGTGCCAACAGAGTTCGTTCCCAACCCACCTTTGCAGGTGGACTGGTCTATGTCGGCTCACACAACGGAAGAGTCTACGCACTGGACGCCAAATCTGGCTGCAAGGTTTGGGCCTATCAGGCTTCTGCAGAAGTCAGAACGGCAATCGTGGTTGCGCAGGGACCCGAGCCCGAGCAAATCGCGGCCTATTTTGGCGACGTTCTGGGTAATGTCTACGCGTTGGATGCCCGTACGGGTACGGCCCATTGGCGAATCAGAGCTGACGACCACCCTAACGCAACCATCACCGGCACCCCGTCCTATGCCAACGGCAACCTACACATACCCATTTCATCTTTGGAGGTGAGCCTGGCGATCAACCCGGAATATGCCTGCTGCACCTTTCGGGGCTCAATCCTCACCGTCGATGCGGGGACAGGAGAAACGTTGTGGAAAACTTACACCATCAGCGAGCCGCCCGTGGTGCAAAAGAAAAATGCCATCGGCACAGACATGATCGGACCTTCCGGTGCCGTAGTATGGAATAGCCCAGCCATCGATACCAAAAGAGGGCTGTTGTATTTTGGTACAGGCGAAAACATGTCATCTCCAGCCACCAAAACCAGTGATGCTTTGTTCGCCATGGATCTGTCTACAGGAGAAGTGAAGTGGACCTTCCAGGCCACAGAAAACGATGCCTGGAATGTTGCCTGCGATACCGACACCCCGGAAAACTGTCCTGAAGAAAACGGTCCAGATTTCGATTTTGGCGGTGCCGCGATCTTAGTCGAAAGCAAAGCCCACGGTCAGCTCCTGGTCAGTGGACAAAAATCCGGGTGGGTACACGCGTTAAATCCAGACAGCGGTGCGGTGATTTGGCAAACCCAGGTGGGTCGGGGCGGTATTCAGGGGGGCATCCACTTCGGTATGGCCGCGACAAATGAGATGATTCTGGTGCCGATCAGCGATATGTCAGACGGTCGCGCCTATACATTCCCCGACAGCCCGGGCATGCATGCACTCGACATAGATACTGGAAAAATACTCTGGTCTACCGTTCACGAAGACGAATGTAATGGCCTGGCATTCTGTCACCCGGGAATCTCACAGGTGCCAACCGTGATCGGAGATTTGGTGATCGCTGGCGCCATGGACGGTACCGTCAGAGCTTACCGCCTGGAGGATGGTAAGGTCCTGTGGGATCTGGATACGAAGAACACGTTTACAACCAACTCGGGTAACCAGACTAGCGGCGGGTCTTTTGGGGGGGCTGCGGGTCCTATCGCCCAGGATGGTATGTTGCTGCTGAGTTCCGGCTATGGCATCTACAATCACATGCCAGGCAATTTGCTACTCATGCTGGCTGTGGACTGAGCGGACAGCTCAAGACGAGTTCTCCAACCTGTCAGCCTTGGCCAGGCTTTGAGCTTCCAACGATTCTTTATAGGCGCGCACACGGTCCCTGACCTGTGGATTGTGAATGCCAATCATTTGCGCTGCCAGAATACCCGCGTTCTTTGCGCCATCGATCGCAACGGTTGCGACCGGCACACCAGCAGGCATTTGCACGATGGACAGCAGCGCATCCTCACCCGCAAGTTTCGTCGCGCTCACCGGGACGCCAATCACGGGTAGCGGAGTGATAGATGCTAGCATCCCAGGCAGGTGAGCTGCCCCACCTGCGCCGGCAATGATCACCGAAAATCCGCGTGCTTCTGCTTGTTCCCCAAATTCGAACAAACGCCGAGGTGTACGATGGGCGCTGACGATGGAAACAAACGTACTTACACCAAGTTCCTCGAGCACATCCTGAGCTTGAGACATGGTTGGAAGATCCGAATCACTCCCCATAACTATGGCGACTTCTGGCATTCTTTGAATATTCCTGATTTCGATTTTTTCGTTTACTGATCCGCCGCTGCGGCGTTAATGGCAGTCAGCGCTTCCAACGCTTGATCCGCAAGCTCTCCCGCACCAACCAAGGTATCAGACACCGCTGTTAAATGCCCCATCTTGCGCAAGGTCCTCGGAGACTTCTTGCCATACCAGTGCACAGTGACGTCCGGGATCTTGACATCCGACGACTGGAGACAGGCTGCGGCGATGGCTTCCTCATAGAGTAAGTTTTCCATAGCTGCCGTCTTAACTTGGGGCCCCACCAAGGACATCCCCATCACAGCACGAACGTGCTGTTCAAACTGGGAGACATTGCTCGCCTCAATAGTCAGATGCCCTACATTGTGAACCCTGGGAGCTATCTCATTCACCAACAATTGTGAATCGGTCAAAAAGTACTCAACTGCAAAAATGCCTGTCCCCCCCATAGCGGTGACAATTTCACAGGCTAACGCATTCGCTTGTTCGGCAACTTCATCACGAACGGGTGCAGGGCATACAACTCGACGCACGACGTTCCCCTCATCGTCGAAGTCAGACTGAAATAAGGGAAAGGCAACACACGCGCCATCAACACCCCGCGCAACCAGTGCTGCAATCTCGCAAAAATCCTGTATCAAAGCTTCTGCAATGGTGGGCACTTGATCATACTCCGAGGGAACCTGGGCATTTCTCACAACCTTGACCCCCTGGCCATCGTACCCACCTCGTTGCGTTTTGATCACAAAGTCTGGTCCCAGTTGTTCCAAACAGCCCTGCTGGTCCAGACCGTTATCGAAACGCAGATGTTTCGAGGTAGGAAAACCGTTAGCGACCAACCAATCCTTCTGTTTGCCTTTGTTCTGGATCAGCATCATGGTGCTGGGCTCCGGGAAAACGCGAACGCTGCGTTGGGTTGCCAGTTTTTGCAACGTTTCAACGGGAATGTCTTCAAGCTCAAAGGTAATCACATCACAGGTCGTAAGCAGCTTATCTACAGCTGCTAAATCATCAAAGCTTCCATTGATCATCTCACTTGCATGTTCAGTCACAAGACCTTCGGACGTAGGAGAGAGCACCGTTGTGTGGATACCAAGCTGTTTGGCTGCCTGACACAGAAAACCACCCAGCTGGCCACCGCCAATAATTCCCAGTCTTTCCTGCAAGTCAGCTCTCCAAAATCACCAGTTTAACGTGAAGCAAGCCATTCCAACATTGCATCGATCATCTGCACGGGAAGAGTTTTGGAGTCATCGAGCGCCAGTCGATGCCAGTTGATGGGCAAGGCCAACGCGCCGTGCACGGCAGACAAAACGGTTTGGGTAATCGTGTCAGGATCGCCTGGTCGAAACAGACCTTCATCCTGGCCCGCAGCAACCACCCCACGAAACAGCTGAAAAAACTGATCATCCTGGAGTGCCACCTGAGGTGGAGGTGTTTGATGCTCTGGGCGCACATACAAAAAAGCGTTGCGAAAAACGCTGGCGTGGCTATTGGCAAAATCAACATAGGATTGCAGCATACGACGTAATTTCACCGAGGGATCTTCCCGGGTCGTAGAAATCTCTTTGAGATCGACCACCAGCCGCCCGGCCGGACGCCGCCACAAAGACTGAAAGACCTCGTTCAGATTGCCAAAATGCGCATATACCGTCCCGACGGATACACCTGCCCGCTCGGCCAACGCGCGCGCGGTGATCTGGCCTGATTCAACCTCTGCAAATATTTCCGCTGCTGCGGCTCTAATTTTCCGACGGATTTGTTGCCGCTGTTGTTCAGTCAGCGCAGGCCTGGGCATGTATTACATCCAATAGAACTGCGGCACATTATAAACCGGTCGCTGGCTCGGCCGACAGGTAGAAACATTCAATCCAAGTAAATTTTGCTGCCTTGGGGTATGGTTAGGCATTGCATTGAGGAAGATCATGATTAGAGTCAGCTATCTTATTCTCTCTGCCCTGTGGCTCGTATGGGGCAGTGCCTGGGCCGAAAATCACGATATTGTTATCAACAACGGTCGAGTCATCGATCCGGAAACCGGTCTGGATGCCATCCGCAATATTGGCATTCAGGGCGATCGCATCGTCGCGGTCACCGAGAAGCGAATTCAGGGTAGCCGAACCATCGATGCCAGCGGATTGGTTGTCTCGCCCGGCTTCATAGATTTGCATGTCCACGGACAAACCAATCAGGCACATCGTTTTCAGGTTGCAGACGGGGTAACCACCGCGTTGGAACTCGAATCTGGCAGCTACCCTATTCGCGAGTTTTTTGAAAACAAAATCGGCAAAACGCTGGTGAATTTTGGCGCTTCCGCGAGCCAGACTGCGGCACGCATGACCGCGATGGAAGCCTATCGACACAAGCTACCCGCATTCCGGCAACTGCTCGATAAGCATGGACTGGACAGCCCGCAAGTTCGGATGTTTGTAATGCAGGAACTGGCGACGGCCAACTACAGCCCCGTTAACGAAACCGAATTTGAATCTATGGCGCAGGCGTTGCGATTCGAACTGGACGGGGGTGCGCTGGGGATTGGGGTTCCCGTGGGTTATCAACCTGGTGCCACCAAACTTGAGATGTTCAAGCTGTTCGAATTCGCAGCCAAACACGACGCTGTGATTTTCACCCACGTGCGGGACCCAGGCATCGTTGGCATTCAAGAAATGATCGCAAACGCAGCTGCGACCGGGGCACCCCTGCATATCGTTCACATCAACAGCATGGCGTTGGGTGAAATACGCCTGGGCATTGATCTGGTAGAAGGCGCAGCGCAACGTGGGCTGGATGTATCTACCGAGATCTATCCCTACACAGCGGGTTCAACCAGCATCGAATCTGCCTTGTTTGATGAAGGGTGGCAGGATTGGATGAACATCAGCTATGAAGATCTACAGTGGGTGGAGACCGGCGAACGTCTGAATGCAGAATCCTTTGCCGAATACCGAAACACAGGCGGGGTCGTGATTATCCACATGATGCAGGAGGACTGGATCAAGGCGGGCTTGCAACGTGATAGCGTGATGGTGGCATCAGATGGCATGCCCTACGCACCCGGCGCGCACCCGCGGACGGCGGGTACTTTTGCCCGCGTTCTGGGCAAATACGTCAGGGAAGAAGATACGATTCCGTTAAGAGATGCGTTGGCGAAAATGACCCTTATGCCAGCTCGACGCCTTGAGACGCTTGCGCCCGGCGCGAAACTAAAAGGCAGAATCCAGGTTGGTACCGATGCTGACATCACGATTTTTGACCCGCAAAAGGTGATCGACAAAGCGACGTTCACGGGCGGATTGGCAACTTCAAATGGCATCAACTACGTGCTTGTAAACGGAACTCTGGTGATCGATGCGGGCAGACTGGTTGCAGATACTTTTCCCGGCCGCCCTCTGATGGGTCGCTACGACTAGAGCTGATCGAGCGCGTCGGACTGGCTTGTCTCGAGGATCGCAGTGTATTCCAATACGTGTGCGAGAGCCCGCCGGTTGCCCCTTAAGGTATGGCTGATCTGTGTCCTGGGTTCTTCATGCTGCCATGCAAGTGACAATTGACCCACCCTTAATGCACGCCCCCACTGTTTTGGATCTTGAGCAAACGTTTGCTTAGTGAACAGTTGACGCGGCTCTTCTGATTGCGGATAACGCTTTCGCAGCAGCTGGTTGAGCTTACCGTAGTCATCCAGAGCCATTTGGCTGCGCTCGGGCTCTGCCTGTATGACATAGCCTGCGGCTACCAGTTGTTCATCCGCATCAAATCGATAAAAAATTTCTACCTCAAGGTCTGCAAGAATCGAGGAGAAAGCGACATAACCAATGCGTCGATCAGCAGGTAACTCTCCCGCATGCAAAGCAATTACTTCATCAAATAGCATGCCCCAGGTGGCATTTCTGAAATCACTTGCCCAAGAAGAAGGTGACGTAATCAACATGGCGACCAGCACACATGGGGCAAAAATAGAACGCAATACAACCAATTTCTTAACCCTGTTAGCTACCCAAACATTGCCACCTAGTATATGGACACCAATTCCAGGCGCAAACCCAACTGCAGGCTCAAACGGCTGATAATCAGGCCACCAGCGGCATTGCGCCCGCAAGACATTGATCAAGATAGCTGATCAGCTCAGCATCGCTGGCCCCCTTACGGGTGTCAGAGAAATAGTGGGCATTGCGTTGACTGCGATCAAACCAGATCGCGGTATCGTGCAGCTGTTCCGGCTGATGGGCAGCCAGCCACAGCGCCGTATCTGCACCAGCTGATGGGCTGCGCAGAACACCGCGGGTCAGGCGGTAAAAGTCTGGCATGGCGGTTTCAACACCTGGCGTGTCAACCCAACCAGGATGCATCACATAGCTATTGAGTCCTTTGGCGCGCCACCAGCTGTTCAACAACACTTGTGCACGTTTTTGATAGGCATAGGTCAGCATGCCATCAAAGGTGTCGCCACCCTGCAACCTTTCCAGTGTCATGGGGACATTGTACATACCACCCGAGCTCATATTGATAACGGTGCCATGTTCAAGTCGCTTAAGCGCATCCAGGGTTTCAGTCAGCAGATAGTGCCCGAGTACGTTGGTTGCAAAGCTCTGCTCATGACCCTGTTGGGTTAGATGACGTTCGTTTAACATCAATCCGACATTGTTCACCAACACATCCACCTTGGGGAGCTGTTGGGCAATTTGCTGAACCTCGTTCATATTGGAAAGATCTGCGGTGTGCGTCACCATGGCTGTACCAGCCTTCGCCTCTACCTCAGCCAGCTTCTGCGCATTGCGAGAGATCACATGTACCTGCGCACCGGCCCTTGCGGCCTGCTGGGCAATTTCCAGACCAATGCCGCTGGTGGCACCGGTCACAATCCAGTTTTGATCAGAAAAATCCCAGCGCTCCTTCCGCCACAGTGTTTTGCGGGCGTTATATCCAATACGGGTGAAACTTGGCAGGAAACAAGAGAAAAACACCATACCTTTAATCAGTTCACTCATCGACAGCACCTTTTGAAGATTCATTCCAGAATAGCTGCAGACGCGTCAAAATCTTGTGATTTAGACACCTGCCACAAACCCCAGAAGGCCGTTGCCCCAGACCGTTAGCTCATCACCATCGCCTTTGGTAAAGTCCAGATAAATCAACGCAGGCCGCGCAGATATGCCCTTGTCCAGAAAACTCGCCTTAACCGACGATCAAATCGAAGAAATCATGGTCAGCAGTTGGAACTGTCGCATCGGCACCATCGGGCCTGGCACGCGAATCAACATCACCCCGATGTGGTTCGGCTGGGCAGAAGGGAGGGTGTATATCTTTGGTCGGGGACAAAAAGTGGTCAACCTGCGCCGCAATCCCGAGTGCACCATCATTGTGGATCGCAATGAAAAATTTCCTGAACTGCAGGCCATCATGCTGCAGGGTACAGCCCGGGTGCTGGAAGACGAAGCAGCAGAGCTTGCAGATTCCGGATTGACGGTGGCGCGTGTGCAGATGGGTAAAAAGTATAACGGAGGGCACGGTCAATCAGCGGTGGAAGATCCTCCTCCAAACAGCGCCACCGCAGGTGGTAGATCTCGTCGCTGGATTGTCTTTGCACCAGACAAACAGGTGACATGGGACAACTTCAAGTTAGCTGAGCTATCCAAATAGTTGACTTAGACTGCAGGTGCCTGACGAGCAGCTAACGCCTCCCTCACCTCTTCGTGAGCACTCTTATTAAGCGGATAACCGATCAGCGGCACAAACGTAAGCAGATAAGCAATAATGGGAGCCAAACAGTAGACGATGAGTACCCCATCAATAATCTCGGGCGAGTTTTCTGCGCCAGCCTGAAACCCCACAACACGCTCTAGGATAAAGAAAATGAGCCCCACTGCGATGGCGCTTCCGAGTTTATCGATGGTGTTCAACAAGGCAAAAAATAGACCGGCGCGTTTCTGCCCACTTTCGAGCTCATCCACATCGACCAGATCTGCCATCATCGAGCGCAGTAACGTTGGGGTTGCGCCAAAAGCAACGCCGGTTAACAGCGTATAGGTCCAGAACACCGTAACGTTACCCGGGTCCACCACAAAGAAAATTCCAACCTTGGCCACGATGCCATAGGTCAACGCCACTTTTATGGCTTTCTCTTTACCCAGCGAAATCGCAAGCTTCATCCAACCGGGCATCGCCAGGGTGCCCGCAAGGAAATAGAACAGCAGGGCAAGGCTTGCATGGGACGGCAGCTCAAAAATATAGCTGGCAAAAAACACGTACATGCTACCCGATGCGGTTGAGGCAAAATTTGAAAACAACACCGATCCCAACAAGCGCCATAAGATTCGATTGGCGATGAGAATCTTAATTGCGGTTGCCCAATCTACAGCTGCGTTGGTGGCGTTGCGTTTGTCAGGCACAAACAATAACGTCGGCAGGATAGCCACGGGGAATAGAATCAATACAAAGATACCCATACCCGCCACCCGGTCGGACAAAGCGCCTGACCCCGTCTGTTCGATTATCGCGGGGATCGCCAGAGCAACCGTCATACCACCCACAACAAATATCTCACGCCAGCTGAACAGGCGTGATCTCTCGTCGTAAGTTGTCGCCAACTCCGCTCCCCAGGACTGGTGAGCTATCGTGAGCATGGTATAGCCGATGTACAGAAAGAACATCCAGGTGCCAAGATAGAGAACGGACACGTCATCTCCTGGCAGGAACACGTTATAGACTGACAACATCAGAATCGGTGTACCAATCGCAATCCAATGTTTACGCCTACCCCAGCGCGTGCTGTAGCGATCAATGACGGCCCCCATGATCGGATCTGTCACCACATCCCAGATTCGAGCAAGCGTAAATATCAGTCCAATACTGGCCAGACTGAGGCCAATGGATTCCGCATAAAAAGGCGGCACATAGATCGCGATCGGCAGTGTCATCGCGGCAAGTGGTGCCGCAGTCGCCGAAAAGCTGGCGAGCACCCGTTTTTTCAACGGGCTATTTTGATTTGCGTCTGCATTGACCGTCGACCCGTCGCGCACACTCACACGTATCTCCCCAACTGCTTCAAAGAAGGCGAACTAGTCTACACGAAAGCCTCAATTTGGTATTCGGGCCGTGTAGTATGGGCCGCAGCTGGATTGATGGAGTCATTATGGGATCGGTGGTCAAAGTCTCAGGCGCATTTGTGGCCTTTTTGTTGGGTTCGGCCTTTGCCAGCGGCCAGGAGTCGATCCAATTTTACGCCGCCTACGGTCTTTGGGGACTTGGCGGTGTTGCGATCACGCTCTTGCTTTTTGCCTACGTCGCGTTTTCTCTACTGAGAGCAGGTCGGGTGCACGCCTTGACCACCAATGAAGAAACGTTCAAGCACTACTGCGGCAACGTACTGGGAAAATTAATGGCGTGGTATGCCATTGCGTTTATTGCCTGTGTGTACTGGGTCATGATCGTGGGCGCGGGGGCAGCGCTAGACCAGGCATATGGATTACCAGAGTGGCTTGGCCGAATTTTCATGGCAGCAATATCAGTCGCGACGATCTTGTTAGGATTGCGACGCATCGTTGACGTCATCGGAGCGGTGGGTCCTGTCCTGGTCCTGCTCACCCTGATAATCAGTCTGATCGCCTTGGTGCAGAACGGCGATCAGATCGGTGCCAACCTGAACGTGATAGGAGAACTCGATCTGCTCAAGGCTTCTCCAAACTGGGCGCTGTCTGGTGTACTTTATGTCGGATTCAGTTTGATGGGGTTAGCCAGTTTTTTGCCGGCCATCGGGGAGCGATTAAGTAACCAAAAACAGACGCTTTCAGCGGCACTGCTGGGACCAACATTGTTGATGGGCACCATGTTGTTTGTCACCCTCGCCCTGCTCAGTCAAATGGAACAGGTCGCCTCGGTAGCGATGCCGACCATGACTCTGGCCCAGGGCATCACGAGCGAACTCGCCTTGGTATTTGGTGTGTTCATTACCCTTGGGATCTATACCACCGCTAGTCCTATGTTATGGGTGGTCTGCGTTCGCTTCACGCAGGAGCACGCGACTTCATACAAGGTATTGGCAATGATTCTTGCGCTGGTCGGGGTCCTGGGTGGAAGTATTGTTCCTTTCGGCCAGCTGGTAAATCTAATCTACCCCACCGTCGGTTATGCAGGCGCGGTCCTGGTCATTTGCATGGTGACCAAAGACCTGCGTGAATGGCGGGCTGTGCGTCAGGACAAGTAAGCAGTACGAGTCATAAAAGCAACAAACCTGAAGCTTAGATTGGGTTACTATGACCCCAATCTATCGGGACCAAAAACCTGTGAAAGCGTACGTTGTTGTCATTGTGTTGCTGCTGGCCATATTCGGCAGCATTGGTGCGTATCTGTATCAACGATTCAGCGCGTTCGCGGATATGGACTTTTCACCACCTCCGGTCACGATCGCTGTATCCACAGCACGCCAGGCCGTCTGGGATGAAACGCTAAGTGCCGTTGGCACCATCAAGTCGATCCAGGGTATTGAGCTGACTTCGGAGACCAGCGGCGAGATCACCCAAATCCTTTTTGATTCCGGCGAAACCGTTAAGAGCGGTCAACTGTTGGTGGTACTGAACGATGAGGTGGAACAGGCCAGTCGGCAGAACCAGATCGCAGGGCTGGAACTGGCACAGATACTCTTCGAACGAGACCAGGCACTGGTCGCCCAAAAATCAATCCCACAGACACAATTCGACCGTTCACGAGCGGACTTGGAGCGAGCCCGCGCCCAGCTTTCAGAAACCGAAGCACGTCTGGACAACAAACAAATCGAGGCACCCTTCAACGGCACCATGGGAATCCGACAAGTTGACGTGGGTGACTATCTTTCACCCGGCACGGTCATCGCGACCTTGCAGGATCATTCTGAACTCGAAATCGATTTTACCGTGCCGGCCCGATATGCACCCCGTTTGAAACCAGGATTGCAGATCGCTGTTTCGGTAGACGCTTTTGAAGGATCAAGCTTCCAGGCTGAGGTCAGCGCCGTTGACGCCCGCATTGACCCCAATACCCGTAACGTTCTGGTCCGCGCAAAGCTAAAGGAATCTGCGGGTCTGCTGCCCGGAATGTTTGCAGTGCTCGAGGTGGACCTGGGTGAGCGCCAGGAGATCGTTTCGATACCGGAAACGGCTATGACCTATGCCCTGCAGGGAAACACAGTATTTGTTATTGAAGAACTCGAGGACGGCAGCCGCACGGCAGTTGCCCGAGTTGTCAAGGCAGGCCGGGTGAAAGACGGCCAGGTCGCAGTGCTGGGTGGCTTAATCCCTGGCGAACAGGTTGTCAGCGTGGGACAAAACAAACTGTTTCGTGGCGTCAAGGTAGTCATCGACGACAACGTCAACCTCTAACATGACTCGATTTACCGACATCTTTATCCAGCGCCCTGTGCTTGCACTGGTACTCTCGGCCATCATGCTCCTGTTAGGGCTACAGGCGGCCAGTGAACTGTCGCTGCGCGAATATCCAGAGGTTGAGAAAAGTGTCATTTTTGTCACCGCAGCTTACCCGGGCGCCAGCGCCGAAACTGTCCAGGGATTTGTCACCACTCCGCTACAAAGACGCATCGCTGCAGCAAAGGGTGTGGAGTACGTCACCTCCGAAAGTAACCCCGGACTGGCACAAATCAGAGTCTGGGTGAGGCTTGGTGAAAATTCCACAGAAGTGATGAGCGAGGTCATCACCAAAATTAACGAAGCGCGATTCGAACTCCCGCGTGACGTCGAAGACCCTGTCGTCACCAATCGAACAGGTGGGGATGCCATGATGTATTTGGCGTTTCTATCGGATCAAATGTCAGTGCAGCAGATTGCAGACTATGTCGTGCGTAGCATCCAACCGGTCCTGAGTACCGTTGATGGGGTGGGTGAAGCACGCATGTTAGGCAGCGGCAACTTTGCCATGCGTATCTGGCTCAACCCGGCCCGTATGGCGGCTTTTAACGTGACCGCTATTGATGTGAATGCGGCTATCCAACGAGATAATTATATTTCGGCAGCGGGCACCACCAGAGGAGAACTGGTTCGAGCCAGCGTAGATGCCGCGACAGACATGCAGGACCCGGAGAGTTTTGGTGAAATTGTCGTGCGCCAAGAATCAGACAAACGGGTTCGCCTGGCAGACATTGCAGAAATTGAACTGGCCAGCGAAACCTATGAATCGGCCGTGTATTCAAGCGGTCAGGAAACAGTTTTTATTGCGGTAACAGAGGCACCCGGCGCTAACCCCCTGGAGATGGCCGCCAACGTTAAAGCCAAAATTGCCGAGTTGGATAGCCAGCTACCAGCTGACCTCACGATCTTTATGGATTCTGATCAATCCATCTATATCGGCGAAGCCCTTAACGAAGTCATCCAAACGTTGGTTGAAGCATCGATCATTGTCGTGCTGGTGATCCTTGTATTCCTGGGTTCGTTGAGAGTGGTGGCTATTCCCATCGTCGCCATCCCCCTGTCATTAACCACCGTATTGTTTCTCATCTGGTTGATGGGGTTTTCAATCAATCTCTTAACGTTATTGGCCATGGTGATTGCCATCGGTCTGGTTGTTGACGATGCCATTGTGGTGGTAGAAAACGTTCATCGACACATTGAAAATGGGGAAACCCCCTACCAGGCCGCACTGATCGGCGTGCGACAGGTCGCTTTGCCCGTTGTGGCAATGACGCTCACACTGGTTGCTGTTTACCTGCCCATTGGATTCTTGGGTGGCCTCACAGGCGTGTTGTTCAGCGAATTCGCTTTGACCTTGGCAGGTGCAGTAGTGGTATCAGGCGTTGTTGCATTGGTACTCAGTCCCATGATGTGCGCATATTTGTTAAAAGATCACGACCAGCAGGGGAAAGTTGCAGATTGGCTGGATGCAAGATTTGACCGTCTGCATCACCGGTATGAGACGCTATTGGTACACAGCTTGAACAACCGAGGGGCGGTCATGCTGTTCGCAATTGTGATCTTCATGAGCTTACCCGCACTTTATCAACTTGCACAAAAAGAGCTTTCACCAGCAGAAGACAGCGGCAACATATTCGCCGTAGCCACCCCACCCGACTATGGAAGTTTGGAATACACCACCTTTTTCCTTGATGAAATGGTAGCAGCCTGGCAGACCATCCCAGAAGTCAGCCATTCCTGGCAGGTCAACGAACCCTCTTCGGTGTTTGGCGGTATTGAACTTATTCCATGGGAAGAGCGCGAGCGTTCCCTGGAGGAGATTCGTCAGGAAGTACAGTCGAAGTACGACAAGATCAGCGGATTAGAAATTTTTACCTTTCCGGCGGGTGGATTGCCCGGTGCATCCTCGGGCCTACCGCTGCAGTTTGTCATCTCGGCCAACGTGGGATACGCCGAACTCGACCGAGTTGCCGAAGAGGTGCTGCTCAAAGCCCGCCAATCTGGTCTGTTCGCATTCGTCAACAAAGATCTCCGCTTCTCCCGCCCAGAGGTCAGTGTGGATATCGATCGTGAGCTTGCCGCACGACTCGGCATATCCATGCGTGACATCGGACAAACACTACAGATCATGTTAGGGGAAGCAGAGACAAATCGGTTTAGTGTTGAAGGGCGTAGCTACAAAGTGATCCCCCAGGCGGATAGAAACTTTCGCCTGACCAAGGAGTGGCTGGAACGCTATTACTTGCGTACCAATGATGGTTCGTTAGTGCCGCTGTCCACGGTAATCAAGCTGAAACAAACTGTCGAACCCAGTACGTTAAAACAGTACCAGCAATTGAACAGTGTCACGGTACAGGGCCTGGTTCTACCACCGAACACTCTGGGGGATGGACTGGATTTTATGGAACAGGCATTAAAAGAAGTTGCTCCCTCAGGCTACCGCGTTGGTTACGAAGGTGAATCGCGACGTTTTGTCCAGGAGACCCAAGGATTTTTACTGCTGTTTGCCACTTCACTGGTATTTATATACCTGGTGCTATCAGCTCAATTTAACAGCTTCCGAGACCCGTTTATCGTCTTGATTAGTGTACCTCTCTCCATTTTTGGTGCGTTGGTGCCCTTGGCCCTGGGCATGACGACGTTGAACATTTATACCCAAGTTGGATTATTGACCTTGATCGGATTGATCAGCAAACATGGCATTCTCATCGTCGATTTTGCAAACAAGAAATATGCCGAGGGCAGCGATCACTTTACTGCGGTACTGGAAGCTGCCGGTTTGCGATTACGTCCTATTTTGATGACAACTTTTGCAACCGTGTTGGGGGTAGTTCCGCTGCTCCTGGCTTTTGGAGCCGGCGCCAACTCCCGCTTCGCCATAGGCTTGATGATCGCCGCTGGTATGTTGGTGGGTACGTTGTTCACTTTGTTTGTACTGCCCGCGTTTTACTTGGTACTCAGCCGCGACAAAAAAGTGCAAGACCTGGCCGCCACATCCTTAAACGACAAAACAGAACAAAATCAAGGAGCTGTGGATCGTGTTTAGAGTTAGCCTTATCGTTGGCATACTGATCTGGGCGCAATTGAGTCTCGCGAACGAGTCCTGTACGCAAAAACCAGGTATCAACAAGTTCTTTCAGACGGGCTGGGGAGTCGACCTTGCCGGACAACGCTTTCAAGCCGATACCACAATCACTTCAGCCACCGCCAGAGAATTATCGCTGAAGTGGTCTTATGGTTTCAGCACGGATCGCCCCAGGGTTTTTCCTTTGGTGAGCGAAGACACCATCTTCATTGGCGATGGTGGGTTAGGTCTGGTCGCGCTGGATAAGCACACCGGTTGCACACGCTGGCAGAACAAAGATATTCCCGACGCCGCTACGGCGATATCTCATGGGACCATCGACGGGCAAGCGGTACTTGTGTTATCAGGTCGTGAATCCGGCGTTATCGCAGTAGACGCAATATCCGGGGAGACCCTATGGCAACGGACCATCACTGACGACAATCCTGTGGCCATGTATTCAGGTAGCCCCCTGGTCTACGAGCAGCAGGTGTTCGTTCCTTTGTCTTCCATGGAAATCGGTTTGTCCGTTATACCATTCTATGGCTGTTGCACCACCTCCGGTGGCATGGCAGCACTTGATCTGGCCACCGGCCAAACCAACTGGTATCTACGTACTATTCCTGAGCAGCCTGAAGTCACCGGCAGTCACTATTTTTTCGTGCAGACGCACGGACCCAGCGGTGCACCGGTCTGGGGTGCACCTACCTTGGACAAAAAACGACGCTTGCTCTACTACGGTACCGGTCAGAATTATAGCCATCCAGCAACCACCACGTCGGACGCCATCTTTGCGGTGGACATCGACACAGGTAAGGCCCGCTGGATCTCACAATTCACGGAGGGTGACGCGTTTAATATGGCCTGTACCACTAGTGGTGTGAATTGCCCAGACCCAATGGGACCAGATGTAGACTTCGGGGCCCCTCCGGTACTTGTTCAACTGAACAGCGGCAAAGATCTGGTGCTGGCTGGTCAAAAGTCTGGCGACGTCTGGGCCATTGATCCGGACACCGGCGATACGGTTTGGCACCACAAGATTGGTCGCGGCGGCGCTTTGGGCGGTGTGCATTGGGGGATCGCATACGACCCTCAACATGAACGAGTGCTTATCCCCATCAGTGACGTCGAAGCGATGCCCGGAGAGGGCGAGGCCGAGCCGGGTATGTTCGCCTTGGATGCTGCAACAGGCGAACGCAGCTGGTCAGTACCCAGGGTGAGCAGGTGCGAAGGGCGCCAGTGCTGGAGTGGTCTGTCTTCTGGAATTAGCACCGGACCTGGCATTGTGGTCACCGGGGGCTTGGACGGCATGATCGAAATTTATGCGACCGACAATGGAGATCTGCTTTGGGCAGACGATACGCTGCGGGATTATGAAACCGTTAATGAGGTCGTAGCCTACGGTGGCGCCATCGACGCCCACGGACCCACCATTGCCGACAATCAATTGATTGTAATCTCAGGCTATGGTGGTTTTGGTCAACGACCCGGCAATGCGCTTTTGGTCTATGAGGTGACAAAGGAGACCACACGTTGAGCGCAAGCAAACGCACAGCCGTGGAACATCCAGCCATTTGGCGTCGCATAGTTGCGACGGGTATAGATTTTATCCTCGTACCAGCAATCAGCTTTGTCCTGATGATTGTTACGGGTCTGATGGAAACGGCGGACGCTTACGCCGGTTATCAACCTTGGTTTCGTGGGGTGATCCTCGGCACCACCGCATACCTGCTCTTAAACGGCTGGCTTTTGTGTCGGCGTGGGCAAACCATCGGTAAATGGATGACCAGGATTCGTGTGGTTACCCTGAACGGAGACGTTCCTGACTGGTGGAACTTAATCCTGGTTCGCGCGTTATTTTTCCCGTTACTCTATCTGCCAGTCCTCTACCCCATGGTTGGAATATTTGCGGTTGTTCCCTTCATCGATCTGGCCTTTGCGATCAGCGCACAACGTCGAAGCCTGCATGATTTGGTAGCGGGTACTCGGGTCGCAGCAGTCTAACTTTTTGTAACTTTGCGGTACGATAGTCACTCACATCCTGGGGAGAGATAAATGAAATTTGGCGTCTTCTACGAACATCAGATTCCGCGGCCGTGGACCGAACTCAGTGAATATGAGCATTTCCAGAACGCGTTGACGCAAATAGAAATTGCCGACCGCAGCGGTTACGACTATGCATGGCAGGTTGAACACCACTTTCTGGAGGAATACAGCCACGGCTCCTCTCCCACTGCATTTCTAGCTGCCGCCAGTCAACGAACCAAGAACATCCGCCTGGGGCACGGCGTTTTTCAGCTGACCACTAATCATCCGATACGCATCGCCGAACAAGTCGCTAATCTGGATCTTTTATCTGGCGGACGTGTTGAGCTTGGTACTGGAGAGGGCGCGGGTCCCACCGAACTTCATCCTTTTGCCGCTAAAGTTCGAGAAAAACGTGACATCTACGAAGAGGGTTTTCGTGCCATGCTGCCGTGCTTTACCAGTGAAGACTATGGCTTTGAGGGTAAATACTGGAAATGGCCAAATCGCAATGTCCTTCCAAAACCACTGCAGAAACCGCACCCACCCTTGTGGGTCGCCTGCTCGAATTTAAACACCATCATGTACGCTGCAAAACGTGGCATTGGGGCTCTGGGTTTTCAGTTCGCCACCCCGGAAGGCGCCCAGGCCTGGGTGCACAAGTACTACAACATCATATCCAGCGATGAGGTCGAAAAAATCTGTGACTATGAGATGAATCCAAACATCGCGATTGTCTCCGGTTTCATGTGCGCCGAGACTGATGAAGAGGCACGGGCAAAAGCTGAAGGTTGGACGTTTTTTGTCTTCTGCCTGGAATACAACGGCACCCATGATTATGCACCCGGTACGGTTAACCTGTGGGAGGAATACCAGACCTGGCGCAACAGTGAGAAAGCCCAAAAGACCTTTGATACTGGTTTGATCGGATCACCAGATACGATTAGAAAGAAACTTAAGGCGTTTGAAGCGTCCGGCATAGACCAGATCATTCTGCTGAATCAATCGGGAAAAACGAGCCACCAGGACATCTGCGACTCGCTGGAACTCTTTGCCAACGAAGTCATGCCAGAATTTCACGCCCGAGACGCGGAACACCAGGAATGGAAACGTGCCGTTATGGCCCGTGAAATTGAACTGGAAGATATCGACCTGGAAGGACACAAAAAACTGGCCGTGGCTGATGTAATCTCTTCGGAAGGACAAAGGCGTCCCTCCCAAGCCCAGCTGCAAGCCAAAATGAAAATGAAGAGCCAGGAAGCCAGCTAGTCACATTACCAACCGCTGATGCGGGGCCAGCGCTGAACCACCTCTTGTCCGTCTTCGACAACAAGGTATTCAGCATGCTGACTGGCGGTGGCACAGGCATGGTTGGGTAATATCCTTAAACGCGTGCCAACTGGCAGTTCAGGAAGTGTTCGCTTGCTACCGGACCGCAGACTAATAATGCCGTGTTCTTGATTAACACCTTCCACAACCAGATCTACAAGGGGGCGACCTTCGATATCGCAGACCAATCCATAACCTTGATCGACACGCTGCTTTGCTGTGCTTCGGTCGGCAGACAGCGCCATCCAACCGCTATCGGTGATGATCCAGTTTTTGTCCTGCTGGTGACCAATCACGGTGGTCAGTACGCTCAGCGCAATGTCATCTACTGCACATACCCCAACGCCAGCCTGAAAAAGATCAAAAAAGCTATAGACGCCCGCACGCACCTCTGTGATACCCAAAGTGTTCTTGAGAGCGAGCGCCGTGGGCGTGGATCCAATACTCACAGTCGGGCAGGTAAATCCTGCCCGCTGTAGAACGTCCGCCACATGAGCTGCGCCACTACGTTCCCGCTCTGCCCAGTTGAGAATTTGCTCTGCGTCCTGATAATCGTAGCTACCGCCAGCATGCGTCATGACGCCGGCAAAACACTGGGCCGCATCAAGCTGCGCAGCCGTCTCAATCAGACGCGCCTCATCGTTCATCGGTACGCCGGACCGATGGCCGTCGGTGTCTATTTCGATCAAGGTAGGTATCGCACCTTTATTTGTTGCGTGCTCCGCAATCGCCTTGGCAACAGCCGGCGTGTCGACAATCACCTTCAGGTCAATCCCTTGTTGGCGAAGTCCCGAAACGCGCCCCAGCTTCTGGGGTGTAATCCCTACCGCGTATAACAAATCAGTCATGCCTGCTTGCCCAAATGCTTCTGCCTCGCGCAGGGTGGATACCGTGGCGGGTCCAGTGTTGCCGGACACGAGCAACCTCGCGGCATCCACATTCTTGACCGTCTTTAAGTGCGGGCGCAGCGTCACCTTATGGGAAGCAAAGTGGCGTTTAAATCTGGATGAGTTGCGTACCAGCTGGGCTCGATTGAGTATCAGACCTGGCGTGACGAGATCTGGGTCTGAGAGGTTCAGCGCCCTTGCCCCGACTTAGTCAGCACCCGTCCAAGCAGCAATTTGGTCGGTTGACCTTTATGCACTGCGGGTTTTCCCGCAATCCAGACGTGCTCCAGACCCGTGCTCGTTTGATGTGGTGATTGGAACGTTGCGCGATCTTCGAAGGTGTCTGGATTAAACACGATTAGGTCCGCGACAGCGCCCACCCGAATTACACCGCGATTATCCAACCCCAAGATCTGAGCGGGTAGCGATGTGCCGGCCCGTATCGCGTGGGCCAGACCCAATGCGCCTCGCTTACGCACATAGTGAGCGATCTTGCGCGGAAACGTGCCATAGTAGCGGGCGTGAACGGTCGGTCCATCTATCGGAATGGCCACACCGCCGTCGGATGCTGTAGCAACCCAGGGCCGCTGCATCAACGCTTCCATATCCGCCTCGGCCAACGAAAAGGATCGCAACCGCACGCCTCCAGGACGATCTTTATAGCCTTCGAACTGAAGCTTAAGTGCCATATCCACTTCGCTGAGTCGGAACCGCCGTGCCAAGTCGTAGAGATTTTCCCCCACAAAGTCCTCTTGTGGATGGTCGAACACAACAATGTTCTTAGCCCCACCCCGAAAAGCAATCGAATGTTTGATGTCAAAGTCTACCAGCTCTCGATTGCCCGGTTCCGCCAGAGTCTTTGCAAGCGCAGCCGCAAAGTCGGGATCAGGCCCGTCTACGTGAATGGCCCAACGGGGAATCAACACCAGCGCCCCATCACTACCACTGGACTGATAGGGATATTGGTCTCCGTATATCTGTACCCCACGCGCGCGGGCCGCTTCGACCAACTCGATCACATTAAGACCTTGTCCCCAGTGTGTGGTACCCCGCACTTTCATGTGGGTAATCACGCCCACCGTGTGGGTCTGCTCCGCAATTCGAATGATCTCTGCTGTGCCATCTAAAAGCTGCGGGGGTGAAGGTTCATCTTGACTGGGTACCCACCACATTGGTGCGCTGGTTTCAGATCGTATGTGCGAAATATGAATGCCACCAGAATTGCCAACCACCCGCATGAGAGAAACTAATTCTTCGGTTTCACTATAGCGTCCCGGGGGATACTCAAGGCCACTCGATAAACCAAATGCGCCTTGCCGCATGGCGATACTCACGCGCTCTCCCATGGCCAATATCTCCTGCGCTGAGGCCGGGCGTTGATGGTCGTCACCCATCACTTCGTAGCGAATCGCATTGTGCCCGGCCATCAGAATGACATTAACACCCACACCGGGATCCATCAGCGCCCGTGCCTGGGCACCAATGGACAACCCCGGGGGTGCGCTCCCATCAGGATTGACCACAATTGTCGTGACCCCTTGAGAGACAATATTCACCGCTTGCCGACGGCTCAACGCTTCGGAGCGCAGGCCCGTCTGGGCCCCCGAGAAGTCGTCCGCATGACTGTGAAGATCTATGAACCCGGGTGCAACAACTGAGCCTGTCACGTCCAGAATCTGATCAGCAGTCCCTGTCAGTCCTGCTCTCGAGAGGGCCACAATTCTTCCGTCACGCACGCCGACATCAGCTTTGAACCAGGGGTTACCAGATCCATCAAATACGCGACCATTCTTGAGTAATAGGTCAAACTGATCGGAAGCATTTGTTGCAGCAACGGGCAGCATCAGCAACATGCAGCACAACGGAATTAAAAGTTTGAATTTCATGTTGGTATTTAATCACACATAAAACAATTATCATCCCCAGTCGTACTTGGGAGAGCACACATGTTTGTAAGACTTCTTAAACCGCTTCTGGTCTGTCTGGTCACCCTTTTGGTCGCACCCTTTAGCTGGTCTGCCATTCAGTTCGATCAGGCAGCATTGCAGACCTGGGCTGATAACTTTTTTCAGCCACGGGTGGATGCAGGTATTTTTAATGGCGCATCAGTCGGCGTAGTACAGAACGGTCAAACCGTGTTCCTCAAAGGATATGGTTATGAAGACTTGGGGCGAAAGGTTCCATTGGATCCTAATGCCACGATGATTCGCATGTGTAGCGTCTCCAAGACATTCACCGCTACGGCCATTCTACAGCTGAGGGATCGCGGCCTGATCCAATCCCTTGATGACCCCGCTAACAAGTACCTGAAACGCTACCAGCTCCCACCACCATATGGCGATGACGTAACAATCAGGCAATTGATGACACACAGCTCGGGGATGGCAGGACATTTCACCCCCCAGGGCACCAAGCTGGACATACCCGTTCCAGTCAGTGAAGACATCGTTGCCGAAATGTTCCAAGAGAACATTGAGCGCCCACCCGGCACAGTGGGTCAATATGCCAACCTGGGCGTCGCATTGGAAAGCGTGATCATAGAAGACGTGTCAGGGCAAAGCATGTCCGACTATGTGGCGGAACATATTATTGTCCCCTTGGGCATGACAGATACGATCATGCACCACGATACGAGTGTGCCCCCAAGGCTGGCACAACCTTACGGGAGGTTTGCCAATGGAGAACTGCAAGCGGTGGGCTTTTATCCCAAGCACCCTTTAACCGCGGCTTCGGGTGGCATCATCGCGCCACCCCGCGACATGATGCGATACGTCGCCATGCACGCTGACATCAGCGCCAGCGCTAACGCGAAAGTTTTATCCGCCGCTTCGCGGCAAGAAATGCAGCAGGTTCAATTCCGCAATCATCCTTCTGAAGCCGGAATCGGTTTACATTTTTACCCCGAAAATTTTGGCGGGCATCGATATGTCTCCCACGGCTGTGGCCTACCTGGCACACAAAGCCAACTCGGGGTATTCCCCGACAGCAACGCAGGTGTCGTGATTTCGATTCTGCGCGGATCCACTTCACCCTCCGTCGGTGACCTAGTCGGTTCGCTATTTGGCGTCGGAAGAATGGTCAAACCCGAAGGTCAAGAGGAACCCGTAAAATTTGAGAACAACTCTCCCTGGCAGGCTTTTCTTCAAGAGTTTGTGGGGTCGCGCCAACAACCAGCCGCGGTGAGCGCGCCGGAAGCGATGGGAGATGCACAACTAATCTTGGGGAACTATTGGACCGAGCGCCGCTCTATGGGCGCTTTTTCCGCGCTTTTCGCCGCAGGGGCGGTTTTGGAAGTGAAGCCTGGCTCGGCTGACGGGCTGAAGATTGGGTCCTTCGAAACCAATCGCGTTGCCCCAGGTGTCTATGATTCAGACACCGGCAGACGGTTTATTTTTCGTCAGCCTGCTGACAGCCCGCATATTTACCTGCATGCAGGACCCAGCAGTGCCTGGCGCAAAGTGGACGGGTTGAGCGATCCAGGTTTGGTCAGCACACTGATGACTATCGGTTTCCTAATCTCTCTGAGTGCGCTTGCTTCGCCATGGTGGCCTCGCGCCAATCAGGCGGCCGTATGGATTCGTCGCAACGGGCTGGTCATGGCGGGTTTGTTTATCCTGATGCCGTTGGTTGCGCTGGTCGGCTACGAAAGCGTGGGTGATATCGCCTATATCGACGCATTTAATGGGGATACCACTCGCCTGATATTCCTGGTCGTCTTATTAAACTTGTTTGGTCTGAGTGGCGCCGGTTTTGTACTTTCAGCCGTTGCTGTATGGATGACCTCAGCAACACCTGGCTGGCGGGCGCTGCTGTGGCGTTGTCATGTCAGCCTGCTCGGCATCGCCGCATTGCTGACCTGGCCTGGGTATGTGTTGTTCAACATGATTGGCGTCAATCGTTAGTGCCACATCAGTCGGGTAACTCGATGACCAACCCCGCTTGCTGCGCCTGTTCCAGGGCCAACTGGGCGGCAGCAAGATCCTGCAGCCCCATTCCAGTGCTGTCAAACAGGGTGATCTCGTCATGGTCCTGGCGGCCTGGGTGTTGTGTAGTGATGACCTGACCCAACGTGGTAATCGTCTTGGTATCGACGGCGCCGGATTTTGCCGCGTGCTGACATTCGCCCAGCGTCACCGCCTGTTCCGGTTGATCCCCGAAAAGACTGGCAGAGGCGACCAGCGTGATGGGAATTTCTTGTTTTCCGATGGTATCTGTCCCCATGCACGCCAGATGCGTACCCGAGCGCACCCAATCGTGTTCGAACAGTGGGGCACGGCTGGGCGTCACCGTGATGAGGACATCACTCGCTCGCACCAGCGCCTCCACCGGAACAACCTCACATGTCACCTTGATCTCACTCAACTGATCCACCAGCGCGTGAGCGGCGCCAGGATTGCGGTCGCTGATCAATACTTTCGCGAAGGTTCGCTCCGCAAGCGCCGCTCGCAATTGCCATTGCGCCTGGCCACCAGTGCCTATGATCCCGAGCGTGGTCACATCCTGACGGGCGAGATAACGAACCGAAAGCGCACTGGCTGCAGCTGTGCGCAACGCGGTTAAATAGGTACCGCGCACCAACGCACGGGGCGCACCACTCTCCGTATCGAATAACACGATGGTCGACTGGTGGTTTGCCATCCCCCGAAGGCGATTTCCAGGCCACAATCCACCCGCTTTGACGCCCAGGTTGAGTTGGTCTCGATCAAAACCAGATTTGAATCCAAACACTGCATTTGCGTGGCCTAGCGTCTCCCTGACCACTGGAAAATTGCGCGCGCTCTGATTAGCAAGGTTCGAAAAAACATTTGAAATGGCTTCTGTTACCTGAGCCTGAGTCACGCAATCCTGAACCGCTTGCTCCGAGACGTAGTACATTAGCTCTCCTTTGATCCTAGTATCTGGGCAAAGAGCGACGGATCTACGTTGCCACCGCTGATAATCACACCCACGGTATCCGTTGCCTCAAGCTTGCCTGATAAAACCGCCGCCAGGGCCACGGCGCCGCCAGGCTCAACCACCAGCTTCAGCTCGCTGAACGCAAAACGCATCGCTTCACGTACCTCATCATCGCTGACAACCAGCCCGCCTGACACAAGTTCTCGGTTTATGGCAAAGGTCATCTCCCCGGGCTCGGGCGCCAACAGCGCATCACAAATCGACCTTGCTTGGCCATCTATCCTTTGGATCGTTCCGCTGCGGAAAGAGCGTGCATGATCGTCAAAACCAGCAGGCTCTACCGTATAGATATTCGTCTCCGGGCTGACCGCTTTGACCGCCGTTGCAACGCCAGCAGTCAAGCCTCCGCCTCCACAACAGACTAAAACAGCATCCAGCCGCGCACCTGCCCTGCGCGTTTGTAACACCATTTCCAACCCCGTGGTGCCCTGTCCGGCAATGATATGTGGATCGTCGTAGGACGGTACCAACACCGCGCCACGCGACTCGGCAAGTCTGCGCCCAATGTCTTCCCGACTTTCCTTGTACCGATCGTACAAAACGATCTCTGCGCCATATTCTGCTGTCTTGGCCAGCTTTACCTTGGGTGCATCTTCAGGCATCACAATGGCCGCACGCACGCCCAACAACTCAGCGGCAGCTGCAATACCCTGGGCATGATTTCCCGATGACCAGGCGACCACGCCGGCTGCGCGCTGGCCGTCGTCTAGCGCGGCAAGGCGATTAAAAGCGCCACGGAACTTGAACGAGCCCGTGCGCTGCAAACATTCCGGCTTGATCAGTACCTTGCCGTATCCCCGCGCGACAAGTTTTGGGTGGGTGATCAAGGGCGTCGACACGGCATGCTCCGCAATACGCTCTGCTGCGGCTTCTATGTCTTCGAACGAAATGGGTAGATCAGGCATACAAGGTATCCGGGGTCGACGCGTTCATTATAAAGGTGCATTGTATCGACATGAACAAAATCCTGAATCACGTCACTCTAACCTACCTGTTGTTTGCTCTTTTGTTGAGCGAATCTGTACTGATCCCGACTGCTGCTGCCGAAGCGCAGGAAGCCAAAGACTTGAGCCAGACCTTCACCATGTTGAGCTGGAGGAATATCGGGCCAGACATCGGAGGTCGATCGATTGCTGTAGCCGGCAGTATGAAACGGCCCAACGAGTACTATTTTGGGGCCACAGGGGGTGGGTTATGGAAAACCACAGATGGTGGCGGCGAGTGGTTTGCCGTGACCGACGGTCAGATTCAGAGCGCATCGGTAGGCGCCATTGCAGTCAACCCGGACAATCCTGATGTTCTTTATATCGGTATGGGTGAGGGACAATTGCGTGGCAACGTGCTTCAAGGAGATGGCGTCTATAAGAGTATCGATGCAGGTCGCAGCTGGCAACATGCTGGTTTAAACCAAACCAAAACCATCACCACTCTGCGAATTCACCCAGATCGAACCAATGTGATTTACGCCGCAGCCCTGGGCGATCCATTCAGCCCCAACTCGCAACGCGGAATTTACCGCTCCACCGACGCAGGTGACACCTGGAAGAAAATTCTATTCATCTCGGAGCGGACCGGCGTGATCGATTTAGCTATGGATCCGAGCAATCCAGATACTCTGTTTGCAACCGCTTGGCAGGTTTATCGAAAGCCGTGGCAACTTTGGAGTGGAGGCGATGAGTCGGGGTTGTATCGCTCCACCGACGGAGGTGATACGTGGCAGAACATCACAGACGCTAAAGGTCTGCCGCAAACTGTTCTGGGTAAGATGACCGTTGCGATCTCACCTGCGGACTCGAATCGCATCTACGCCAACATCGAGGCTCAGGCGGGTGGTTTATACCGATCTGATGATGCTGGTCTAAGTTGGCAACACATCAATGGGGATCGCAAACTCTGGCAGCGCTCTTTCTACTTTATGCAGCTGCGACCGGATCCGGTTGACGCTGACACGGTCTACGTTCTCAGTTTTGGCTTGGAAAAAAGCGTCGACGGAGGCGTCACTTTTAACGAAATTCCTACTCGACACGTGGATATTCACGACCTTTGGATTGATCCAGAAAACCCCGCCAGAATGGTGGTTGGTGATGATGGGGGTGGCAGCGTCACGGTAAACGGTGGCGCCAGTTGGACGCTGCAGGACTATCCGACAGCCCAGATGTACCGAGCCAGTGTCACCAGTGATTTCCCTTATCACGTCTGCGGGGCTCAACAAGATAATCGTTCGGTCTGTATTCCCAACATCAATCCACATGGTATCAACGGCTTTAATGCACCTTTTGCACCCTATTACCATGTGTCCGGCAGCGAAATGGGTCATGTTGTACAACATCCGGGAGACCCGGATATATTTTTTACCGGAGCAACTAATCAGCTGTTGCGCTTCAATCGCGTCACCGGTGAGATCCGCGACGTTGCCCCCTATCCCTATCTGGTGATGGGTCAGCCGGCAGATACCATGCGCGAGCGTTGGAATTGGACCTATCCGATTGTGTTCGACCCCAAGCCCCCGCATGCGATATACATCGGGTCCCAGCATGTGTGGCGCAGCATGGATCAAGGCGCAAGTTGGGATCGATTAAGTCAGGATTTAACCCGAGCGGAGCCGGAAACCCTTGGAGAGACGGGTGGGCCCATTCTAAAAGACCAGGACGGACCCGAGGTCTACGCAACTCTGTACAGCCTTGCCATCAGCCCGATTTCGAGCAAAGAGATCTGGTCCGGGTCAGATGACGGCCTTGTGCACCTGAGCCGAGATGCAGGTGAGCGCTGGCAAAATGTAACGCCTGCCATGCTCCCCGCGCACAGTCGCATCAGCGCAATCGCCCCCTCCCCCCACCACGCAGGCACCGCTTATCTTGTGGCTAAACGATATGAAATGGGCGACCGCTCCTTTTACGTTTTCAAAACCAACAACTTTGGTCAATCGTGGACGAGAATTGATCAAACCCTGCCCGGGAACGATTTTGGGCACAGCCTGCAAGCAGATCCTTTTGAACCAGGGTTGTTATATCTCGGTTCGGAAAGTGGCGTTTATGTTTCCTTTGATGACGGTAAGTACTGGCAGTCTTTGTCGCTGAACCTGCCAAACTCTCCCATCACAGGGATGCAGGTGAAGGACAACGATCTGGTTGTCGCTACCCATGGCCGATCCTTTTGGATCCTGGAGGGACTCGCCACCTTACGCGATCTCAGACGCCGATCTGGCTCAATCGAAAATCCCATTTTGTTTTCACCCGCTCGGGCAATTCGACATTTGAAACCGGCCCAGCTGGATTTCTTCCTACCGACTCGTGCAGAAGAAGTACAGGTGGACATCCTCGACACGAAGGGTGCCGTGGTGCGACAGCTAAGACCAGCTCACCCCCTTGATGAGGGGGCCCATCGGCTGACCTGGGATTTACGCCACGATGGCGCCACCATCTTCGAGGGCATGATTTTGGAAAGTATGAATCCAATAATTGGACCGCTGGCAGTTCCCGGCCAATACCTCGCCCGCCTTTCTATTCAGGTCGATATAGATACGAAGGCAGGGTTGACGTTGCAGCAACCCATTGTGGTTCACGCCGATCCACGAAGTGATGCGTCGGAAAAAGCGCTCAAATCGCAGCTCGATTTCTCATTGACCGTGCGTGATGCCATCACCTTGGCTAATCAAACAGTCATTGATATCCGGGCCTTGAGAGAACGCATCGAAACCGCGCCTGAGAAGCCTGAGTCGCAACCAGCTCGATTAGCATTCTTAGAGGCAAGTGCTGAAATAGAAGCGCATCTATACCAGGTAAAAAACGCAAGCCCAAAAGACAAAATTGCCTATCCGATACAGCTGAATGACAGATTGGCGCACCTCAACGGCGCCGTGGTGTTGACTGCAGACGCGCCGACCCAGGCCCAGCGGCAAGTGCTGGATACGCTGCTCGAGGAACTTGAGGTGCATATTCAAGCCTGGCAAGACCTAAATGCGGAAGCACTAGAGGACCTCAATTTATGAAGATGATCACCCGTCTACTGGTCGCTGGTGCGCTGATGCCAGGCATTGGATACGCCATCGAACCCGGCGACCTATACCTGGCCCCCGACATTGTCCATTTCTCGGATGGCCATAGTACCACCGCAGAACGAGGCTATTTCTTTGTGCCGGAAAATCGCGAAAAACCCCAAAGTCCGCTAATCGCAATATCCGTCATGCGCTTTTACAGCACCGCTGAAAACCCGGGGGATCCAATTTTTGTATTGGCAGGTGGTCCCGGTAGCTCTTATTTGACCCGATTGAAATCCGGGCGTTCCGGGTCCGCATTTAGGCTACTGCTCGAAGATCTTCGTACCGTTGGCGATGTTGTCATCCCAGATCAACGCGGCGCAGGACTATCCCTACCTTTCCTCAATGCAGACACCAAGTTACCCCAGGGTGATCCAGCCGTGCTGATGACTCCGGCGACCATAGAACAGGTTGCCTTTGCAGCCGCACGCGAGGCCAGGCAAAGATGGGAAGCTCTGGGCCGAGATCCCGATGGATATTCTGCACCTGCGCTTGCTCGGGATGTAAATCAATTGCGTGAGGCACTAGGCTATGAGAAGTTCAGCATTTACGGTGGGAGTTTTGGTTCCCAATCGACATTCACCATCATCCGACTTTTCCCTGAGCAGATCAGTCGCATCGTTGTCTGGGGTATTGAAGATATCGACCATACGTTCGATATGCCAACCGGTATCCTGAATTCCCTGAAAGCCATTCTCGCTGACGCCGAAGCAGATCCAGATCTCGCGCCCCTGATACCAGAGGGAGGAATCCTTGCTGCTGTACAACGCAAAATTGAGGAACTCACCAAAAGCCCAGTAAAGGTCATCACAACAGATCCAGATACCGGTGAGTCTGTCACCATTGTCATTGGGCCAGAATCATTCAAACGGGCATGGCGCAGCGGCGCCCGCCGCAACGGTCCGCAAGCCTGGCCTGGCAGTTTGCTGTCCGCGTTGGAAGGTGACTACTCCACCCTGGCACAGCAGGTACTACGCATGAAAACAGACGTTTCAGATTCACCCGCCTTCCCGCGCGCGCAGTTTCAAGCCATCGATTGCGGTCTACCTCCAAGCCGAGCAAGGTCCGACCAATTGAAATCCGATCCTGCCATCGCGATCCTGGGTGATATCAATCTGGGTTACTGGGGAGGCTGTGAAGCCTGGCAGGCACCGGGGGTATCGGAGGCATTCAAGGCACCTTTAAAAACCGACATTGACGCACTTTTCTTACACGGCACCCATGATCTTTCAACGCCTTTAATGAATGCTAAATCCGCCTCTGCCGGATATCACAATGGCCATCTGGTTATTGTTGAGCGCGCCACCCACGGCATCAGCGAAGAACTCTATCGCGAGCGCCCGGATTTCATCCGTCCCTTGCTCAGGCGCTTCTTGAGTGGCCAGTCTATCGACGGCACGCCAGGGCAAATCACCTTACCGCCTGCCGACTATTTACCGCCCAAGGCTCGGCCGTGACGAGCTGGAACACGGAGCACCGAACATGACCCTTAAGGTACTGGAGCACCCCCTGTCCCCATATGCCCAAAAAGTGAAACTTGCCCTGCACTTCAAGAGTTTAGATTTTCAGGTTGAAACTCCGATGATCGGAGCAGGTACCGATGACTTCCTTACCGCCAGTCCCAGAGGCGAAGTGCCGGTTCTGTTGCACGACACACTGGCAATCTACGACTCGGCAGTGATTGGAGCGTACATAGAGGAAACATGGCCAGAACCCATGCTGCTCCCGCAGTCGGCCACAGCGAGAGTAAAAAGCAGATTGATCGAAGATGCCATGGACACGCACTTTGAAAGCAATACCTGGGGACTAGGCGAGATACTCATATTCAATCGAGCTCAAGATGCCCAAAGAGAACAGATGCACGCTTATGCCGAACAACAAATCCAAGGTTGGTATCAATGGCTGGAACCTCAGCTGTCCGAGGCGGGCTGGTTCAACGGGAGTCGCTACGGTTGGACTGACATCTGCGTGATTCCATTTGTTAACGGTGCGGGCCGCTTTGACATACTACCCGAGCGAAACACTCGTCTTGCCCTGTGGCTCGAGCAGATTAATGCGCGTGAAGACGTCGCGGCCGTTACCAGCCAGGCACAGGCCGCAGAGCTCGATCCGACAATGATGCAGGCAGCCATAAACGCTGGCTTCAAGCGGGAGTACAGGGATCATCGTCTGGAGTGGATGATTCAAGCAGGCGGCATAGATATTGTGAAATCTGGCATTGAACAGAACAACATTCGCTTCAACGGGGCATTTCCCACCGAGGGCGAAGGTCGTTGAGGGTGATCAGGCCACTCATCTATTGCCTTTGTCTGGCAATCAGCTTCAGCGCCGGTGGAGAGGAAATTGAGGAGGCCGACGGAGCTGCCTATCTGGCGGAACTGAATAAGATCTTCAGCGCATCACACATCCCAGGCGCTGCGGTAGTCGTTGTGCGCGAAGGACAGATCGCTGAGTCCTGGTACTACGGATTTGCCAACCTGGAGACAAAAGCGCCGGTGACTAGGCAGACGGTTTTTCGGGCCGGTTCCGTCTCAAAAAACATCACCTCGCTGATTGCGATGCGGCTTATGCAGGCTGGACAGCTGCAACCAGAGGATTCAATTCGGACATTGGTACCGAGCTTCAAATTCCAGAACCCATGGCAATCCCAATCGCCCCTGCAGCTTCAACATCTCCTCCAACATACCGGTGGATTACCCGGTTCGAGCTTTGCAGAGTACGCGACAGATCAACGAGATGCCTCGCCAAAACAGTATCTGAACTGGCTGGGGCCTGTCACATTGCGTTGGCCACCAGGGACGTTTTATAGCTACGCTAATCCCGGACACACCATCGCGGCTGCTGTCTTGGAAAATGTCAGCGGCTCCACCTTTGATGAACTGGCTCTATCCCAAGTGTTCTCCCCATTGGGGATGCAATCCGCAAGCTTTGCGACCTACGGCTCAGATCCGTCCAAATTGGCCAAGAGCTATGACGCCTCCGAACAGATGATTCCTGACTGGGAGATGATGATCAGACCCTCCGGCAGTCTGACAACAAACGCTCATGACCTTGCTCGACTTGTGGCCATGTATGCCAACGGCGGTTTGTTGAGCGACGGCCAACCGTGGATTTCTCGTGAGTGGCTCAAGCGTATGGAAACCGGCGAAGCCGCCCTTGCCGCACAGATCAGTCCGGGCGCCGCCACCTACGGTTGGGGAAACTTTGGTCACATGATTGACGGCCATTATTTTCGCGGGCACTGGGGCAAAACAGAGGGTTTCAGAACCAATATCGCATATAGCACAATGCATCGTCATGGCTTTGTTATTCTGACTAACAGTATTGATGAGCGTGCCATGAGCGCTGCGCGCAAAGCTACTGCCAGGTTCCTGCATAAATCCCGGGATATCAAATCCGCTCCATCAAAAGCGATAGCACGCGTCTCAAACTCATCCTCAGCAGGATCTGGTTGGTACATCAACGTAGGGCACGAAATGCCGGCGCGACAGTGGTTGTTTTATGGCTTGGACCAATATCACATCACCCGGGATGAGGAAGACCAAAGCCTGCAGGTGGAGCGATTTTCGCCCCAGGGAAACTTTACCCGTAGGTACGTCGAACTAAACGGTGGATACGCAACCAAGGGTTCACCCCACGCTACAGCTGCCTTTGCAGACTATTCAGGTGATCCCTACTGGCTGCGCGCAGGGCCGTATAAAAAAGTGTCGAGCATTGAAGCCTTCTTCTGGCGCTACATCGCCTACATTGCCATCATTACAAGCCTTCTGTTTCTGTTGCAGGGGATCTGGCTGATCGTTAAACGCTCACCCCAAGGTCCCGTTGCACAAAGGCTCTATCCGTTCATCCAAGTCACCACAGCATCAGCCTTCTTACTAGCCTGCTATCTATTTTTGGCTTTTGGCCTGCTCGGGGATGCTGAGGCAACCAAGCTCTTTGGCACGTTCAGCCTGGTGTCTGCCATAACTGCAGTCAGCTCATTGCTTGCAGGGGTATTGGGCATCCTGTTACCACTCATATGGTGGGCGGGTAGACCAATCGACTCACGTCTTCACACGCTTAGCAGTCTTGTGTTGTGGTTACCCATGCATGTACTGGCATGGGTCTGGATGGTGCATGACTGGGTACCCTTGGTACCTTGGATTACTTAACAAGTTGATTAGACTGTCCACCATGAAAGTTAATCGAGTAACGCGTCACAGGAGGAACCCGTTTGAGAAATGTTCATGCGTTGGCTCTCGCCTGCTGGGTGTTTACAGCTATAGGAATGCCAATGTCTTACGCTGACCCTAGAGCCAGAGATCTGGGAGTTACCCCAGGCAACGGCACACCAGGAGAACACAACGCAATTACCGATGTCCCGGGCGTACTTGTGGGACATAAAACTGTTATCGAGGGAGACGGCGTACGCACTGGCGCCACCGCCATCTTTCCCCACAACACAAATATTTATCAGGCAAAAGTGCCCGCCGGATTAAGTGTGATGAATGGCTATGGCAAATTCGCCGGCGCTACCCAGATTGAGGAACTTGGGGAGCTGGAAACGCCCATCTTGCTGACCAATACCCTGTCTGTAGCGGCTGGTATGCAGGCGCTGATCGATTGGACATTGAATCAGCCGGGCAACGAAAGTGTCAGATCCGTCAATGCAGTTGTCGGTGAGACCAACGACGGGCGGTTGAACGCAATTAGGGCGCAGACGTTGACCCCCTTACACATGAAGGCTGCGCTTGAGAATGCAATGGGTGGTCCCGTCCCGGAAGGCAACGTGGGTGCCGGTACCGGCACCATCGCCATGGGATGGAAAGGTGGCATCGGCACCAGCTCGCGCCTGGTCGATCAATGGACGGTAGGCGTGCTGGTCCAGACCAACTTTGGTGGTTCTTTTGTCATGGATGGGATTCCAGTAGGCGACCTGATCGGCCAGCAAGGTGTGGCCACGGACACCCGCGTTCAGACGACCGAACACGGATCTATTGTGATCGTCCTGGCCACCGACGCACCACTTTCCAGCCGCAATCTCAAACGTCTGGCCGGTCGTGCGTTTGCAGGCCTTGCGCGCTCTGGTGCAAACTTATCCAATGGCTCAGGCGATTACGCTATCGCCTTTTCAACCGCTGAAAGTGTACGCCGGGACAAGCGTTCCGCTCAAACTCTGGCTAACGATGAGATGACACCGCTGTTTGTCGCCGCCGCAGCAGCCACTGAAGAGGCAATCGTAAATGCGGCCCTGGCCGCTGAGGACATGCAGAGCCATGATGAGATAACTGGCGAGTTGCGCACAGTGCGTGCACTGCCCTCTGCAGAAGTCAAGCGCATCATTGCGGAGTATCGCAAATAGGGGCAGCCCGCTGCCAAAGGTCAAGCCGATGAACGAATCATATCTGCGGCCTTTTCTGCAATCATAATTGTCGGGGCATTTGTATTACCTGAAACCACCTCCGGCATGACAGATGCATCAACCACATGCAGGTTCTCAAGCCCGTGAACCTTAAGCGTAGGATCAACCACAGCCATATCGTCCACGCCCATTTTGCACGTGCCAACAGGATGGTAAACGGTATCCGTACGATTGCGAATCTCTTGCTCAATCTCATCATCAGAAGTAACGCCTTGGATGTATAGCGGATCTCCGCGAATCCCATCAAATGCCGGCGCTTCCATGATTTGACGGGTCAGCTTAAAGCCGCGAATCATACGGTCCATGTCTTCACGTTCCGCCAGAAAATTTGGATTGATGACAGGCGCATCAAAGGGATCTGCAGAACTTAGCGAAACCTCTCCTCGACTGACAGGTCGCAACACACAGACATGGCAGCTGATGCCGTGGTTGGTGTTCAGTTTGCGGCCATGATCGTCCACGATTGCCGGCACGAAGTGCAACTGCACGTCAGGACGCGCCTCGCTTGGCTGGGTTTTGAGGAATCCGCCAGCCTCGGCGAGATTACTGGTTAGCGCGCCTTGTTTGTTACGCGAGTAATCGAACCAACCTTTAACCAACGCCCACATCCCGCTTGGCGAAAAGCCAACGGTATCTTTTGACGGTGATTTGTATGTCAGAATATAATCTGGATGATCGTGTAGATTTTGCCCTACACCAGCCAGGTTGTGCAGCACCGGGATGCCTGCCTTACTCAATGCATCTGCGGGTCCAACCCCAGACAGCATGAGAATTTGCGGTGACTGAAAACTGCCCGCGCTTAAAATGACGCCTTTCCTGGCCTCCAGATACCGCTCTTGTCCACCTCGGCGCTCTATTACGCCGACGGCTTTTTTTCCCTCGAACACAACCCGTGCAACACGCGCGTCGGTTACGACGTTCAGATTCTGGCGATGAGCGACCGGATTAATGTAGGCAACAGCAGCACTGCATCGTTGACCGCCTTTTTGGGTCACGTGGTAGGCACCACATCCTTCCTGGTTCGCCCCGTTAAAATCCTCATTCAGCGGTAGCTGCAATTGCGTCGCCGCATCAAGAAAGTTCTGTACGGTGGGATTTTGCGCCCGCAGATTTGCTACGTTCAGCGGTCCGCCCTCTCCATGATAATCGGCTTGTCCACCCGGCTCATAGTGCTCGGCTTTTTTGAAATAGGGTAACACCTGGTCATAGTCCCACCCTGAGTTACCAAGCTGAGCCCATCTATCATAATCTTCTCTTTGACCGCGAATATAAACCATCGCATTGATCGAACTGGAACCACCCAGCGTTTTACCTCGAGGTTGATAGCCCACGCGACCGTTTAAGCCTGGTTGGGGGGTGGTTTCAAAACCCCAGTTATGCCCACGCGTGAGCAGACTGATCAAAAACCCCGAAGGCATATGGATGAACGGACTTTTATCTTCGGGACCAGCCTCTAACAAGCAAACGGATGTTTCCTGATCGGCGCTCAACCGATTGGCCAGAACACAACCAGCCGATCCACCACCCACAACGATGTAATCGAACCGCTCGGCAGGATTCTCCATACGTTCATACTCCTTCATCCAAATTTTTTCTTATGATTCTTCCAGCATCTGCTGGAAGGCTTCGTACAATTGAGCTGTGACCCTGCCTACCTGCCCATTGCCGACGGGTTGATTGTCCAGGGTGATCAGCGGGCGAATCTCGGTGGTCGTCCCGCAAAGAAATACTTCATCCGCCTGTCGCAATGCAGTCTCTGACACCGCTTCCTCTACCACTTGCAAACCCAGTCGCTCGGCAAGCTCAATCACAATAACTCGCGTGACTCCCGGCAATACCCGGCGATCCAAGGCCGGCGTGAATAGAACACCATCTTGAACAACAAAGAGGTTGGCATGGCTTCCTTCAAGGGCCATTCCATCGCTGATCATGATGACATCATCAACCCCGGCATCGACAGCAGCCTGCTGCGCCAGCACATTCCCCAACAGCATAGTCGTTTTTAGATCGGCCCTGCGCCACCTGAGATCAGCAAACGTGACAGCCGCATAACCTTGCAACCAACGTTGGAGGCTGGGTTTGGTGAGCGATTTTGCAAAAAGATAGACAGTGGGTGCCACATCAGGATCAGGAAATGCATGGCTGCGTGGCGCCACCCCTCTTGTGATCTGGGTGTAAACCATGGACCAGGCAACCTCTTCAAGTTGATTTAACTCAAGTATTTCGCCATGCAAACGCTCGATTGCATCTACATCCGCTCCAATTCGCAAAGCTGTCAAACCTCTACGCAGTCTTGCCATGTGCAGATCCAATCGAAGAAAGCGGCCTGAATAGGCGGGTGCGGCCTCATATACCGCATCGCCAAACAAAAACCCGCGGTCGCCCACGTTCACCATCGCCTCTTTTGGCGCGCACCATTTCCCGTTCAGGTATACCAAGGCACTCAACGCTCAGCCCAACCTGTAAAAATCAGTTTTAGTTTTCGTTGGAATACTCAAACAAGACCCATTCGTCGTGATTTCTGATGTCCATGCTTACGGGCACATAGCGAAGTTGATGCTAGCACGTACAGGATCATCGGACGATGGGCAGGATGGCTCAACGCCTCCATGAGTCTCTAGTGCCCTGGCGCAGAGCGTGGTACAAAGGGGAACGCTAAATCGCAGGAGGAGAGAGTCTTATGAGTTCAACCGCAGAAGAAATTTCAGCCGCCGTCGATACCGGCGCGTTCGGGTTTGATTATCCGTTTAAGAGCCGCTACGACAACTTCATCGGCGGCCAGTTTACCGCACCAAACAACGGCGAATATTTCGAAAATATCTCCCCGATCACCGGCCGCACGTTATGCCAGATTGCCCGATCCGATGAGTCCGACGTCAACGCGGCCCTGGACGCTGCACACAAAGCAGCGCCCAGCTGGGGCGCAACGTCGCCAGCAGAACGAGCCGCGCTGCTCAACCGTATTGCCGATATTATGGAAGCTAACCTGCAAACTCTGGCAGTGGCCGAAAGTCTGGATAACGGGAAACCCATCCGTGAAACCATGGCAGCAGATCTACCGCTGGCTGTTGATCACTTCCGCTATTTTGCAGGATGCATTCGCAGCGAAGAGGGCTCTGTGGCAGAGATCGATGCACAGACCTATGCTTATCACTTTCACGAACCTCTGGGTGTCGTGGGCCAGATTATTCCTTGGAATTTCCCAATTCTAATGGCGACCTGGAAGCTGGCACCTGCCTTGGCCGCGGGCAACTGTGTGGTTTTAAAACCAGCGGAACAGACTCCAGCATCGATTATGGTGCTGTTGGAACTGCTGGCGGACATCCTGCCCGAGGGGGTGGTTAATGTCGTACAAGGATTCGGGCTGGAAGCCGGTAAACCACTTGCGTCGAGCACTCGCGTTGCGAAGGTCGCTTTCACCGGCGAAACCACCACCGGGCGCATGATTATGCAGTATGCCAGTCAGAACATCATACCGGTCACTCTTGAATTGGGCGGTAAGAGCCCAAACATTTTCTTTGCCGATGTGATGAACGAAGATGACGCTTTCTTTGACAAGTCCTTGGAAGGGTTCACGATGTTTGCCTTAAACCAGGGGGAGGTCTGCACCTGTCCCAGTCGTGCACTGATTCAGGAATCGATTTACGACGCATTTATGGAGCGCGCACTCGATCGCGTTGCTGCAATCAAGCAAGGACATCCACTGGACTCAAACACCATGCTCGGCGCCCAGTGTTCCCAAGAACAGCTGGACAAAATTACGACCTATCTGAAGCTCGGGAAAGATGAAGGGGCCGAGTGTCTGGCGGGTGGCGAGCGCGCAGTTTTAGAAGGCGAGCTGTCTGATGGCTTCTACGTTCAACCGACGGTGTTCAAAGGCACGAACGATATGCGTATCTTCCAAGAAGAAATTTTTGGCCCGGTGGTATCCGTCACCACCTTCAAAGACGAAGCTGAAGCCCTGGAAATTGCTAACGACACACTCTACGGGCTGGGCGCTGGTGTCTGGTCAAGAGACGGCAATCGAGCATTTCGGATGGGACGTGCCATACAAGCCGGTCGGGTCTGGACAAACTGTTATCACCACTATCCAGCCCATGCTGCGTTTGGTGGCTATAAACAGTCAGGGATTGGGCGGGAGAACCACAAGATGATGCTGGAGCACTATCGCAACACCAAGAATCTGCTGGTTTCTTATGACGAAAATCCGATGGGCTTCTTTTAATGGAGCCCGGTACCGTCACCGCTACAGCCGAGGCGCTTGATCTCATCAGCCAGATTAAGCAGCGCCACGGCGAGGATTTGATCTTCCACCAATCGGGTGGTTGTTGTGACGGCAGCGCACCGATGTGTCTGCCTCGAAACGAGTTTCCGCTGGGGGATAACGATCACAAACTGGGCGCCATCGGCGGCCTTGATTTCTACATGAGTGCGGATCAGTTCGCGCGGTGGTCACATACATCTTTGATTATTGATGCGGTTCCGGGCAATGGCGGCATGTTTTCTCTGGACAATGGCAGCGGTCGGCGTTTCATCACACGCTCGGAGGTGTGCACCCCGGCCCAGGGCCCATCTTAGGCTGACCCTATAGAAAACTAGCTACACTTAATCTGCAATTTTGGACCTTTGCATATGTCAGAGACATCGGAATATATACTCAATCAAACCATGCTCCGGATAAAAGATCCGGACAAGACCATCCCGTTCTACCAGGATGTCCTGGGCATGACCCTGATCGAAAAATTCGACTTTCCCGCCATGAAGTTTTCACTGTTTTTTTTAGGTTATCCCACCGAGCCGATCCCTGAGGACGGCGCGGAACGTGCCAAATGGCTGTTTGAGCAACCTGCCCTTTTGGAACTAACGCACAATCACGGTACGGAAGATGATCCAGATTTTTCACACCACAATGGCAACGAAGATCCCAGAGGCTTTGGCCATATTGGCATTACTGTGCCGGACGTCTATGCCGCCAGCGAACGCTTTGAGTCCCTGGGCGTGCCATTCATTAAAAAGCCAGACGATGGCGCTATGCGCGGACTTGCCTTTATTCAGGACCCCGACGGCTATTGGATCGAAATTCTCTCCAGCAAAGGTTTGTCCGGGATGATTACGGGGACATAACTTATTACCCGCCTGCGTGTGCGTGATATCGCATAATTTTTTTGTGTGTGTCCCGATCTATCCCGATCTATCCCCTTTTTGTGTGTGTCCCGATCTATCCCCTGTCCCAATCTATCCCCCGACCTATCCCGATGTGCACGTCCCACCCAAATAAGACGCAAGCCCATTTCCGGGGTGGGACGATCAAGGTTCCTCGGGCAGATCTTTCAGCGAGCGTTTGTTGCGCAAGAAGTACAATGGCACGTTGATCACAGGCAAAAGTTTTTCGTAGTGCATCGGTGTGATGCGTTGTGCCAGGTCCATCAGCTTGGCATCAAGTCCCACAAAAATACGCCTCTTTTTGCGCTTGACCCCATTCAAGATGATTTGTGCTGCCCGAGACGGATGCATACCTCCGGTTCTAAACATGTTCGCCATCTCGTCAATATCAACGTTATCCTGGCGCATGAATGTGGCGTCGTCTTCCTCGTTGAAACGCGAGTTCGAGATGATGTTGGTGCCCACATGTCCCGGGTGAACGCAATGTACTTGAACAGACGTATCCTTAAATTCTTTGGCGAGGCTCTCCGTAAACCCGCGCACCCCAAATTTGGTCGCGTGATAAACAGACTGTCCAGCGACGGCTATCATGCCGAAGATCGAAGACGTGTTAATGATGGCCGCTTCCGGACGGTCTTTAAGCAAAGGTAAAAACACCCGGCTTGATTTGACCACACCATTGAGATTGATGTTCATCACCCAATCCCAGTCTTCCTCGGACATGCCCGCAAAGGAAGATCCCATGGTGACACCGGCGTTATTGAACACAAGATCAACCGCGCTGTGTCGCGACAGAACCTCATCGGGTAAGGCTTCGATGCGCTCCATATCTCCCATATCAACAATATGTGTCGACATGGCAACGTTATACTGCTTCACCATCGCCGCGGTACCGTTTAAGGTCTCCTCGTTGATGTCACAGATCGCAACGTTAGCTCCAGCTTTGGCAAGTAGCACGGCAAGGTAGCGTCCCATCCCGGAACCGGCGCCTGTAATCACCGCAGTTTTCCCAGCAAACTCTTTCATTATGAATCCCAAAAATTGTACAAAGCGCCGTCATAAGGCACGGCTAACCATTCTGCATGTCAAATTCAGCAAAAAGGTATACGCCTATCACGCATAGCATACTGACCTTGCAGCACAAGTTCATGCCTGCTGATCAATTGATACCTGAAGGGGATACCTGAAGGGACACACACTTTTATATGTGCGACTTCTCCCACACCACACTCGCTTATCCACAGAAACACCCGATTTGATAGGTGTTGCAGCTTGCTGTTGCCTAGGACATGTCTCGCAAATTTTAGGTGTGTGTCCCCTGCGCGTGGTCCCCTGCGCGTGGAAAGCGTGGGACAAAATGAAACGGCGGCTAGGTTAACTCATAAATTTGACCCTTCTAAAGTCGACTGATAGCGTCTTTAGGGGCCCAGAGTGGCTGGCCACAGGATCAACAAACCGGCCAAAGCTATTCACTCACCATACCGGTAGACAAAAATGACTTATCAGCACATAGAGCTTGAACGCAAAGACCGTATCGCAACCATATGGCTCAACCGCCCGCGTTATCGAAACGCTCAGTCCCGTTTGCTCCTTGATGAAATGACAGACGCATTTCGGTCACTTGATTACGATAACTCTGTAAAGGTCATCATCCTTGCAGGCAAGGGTGAACACTTCTCAGCCGGGCACGATCTGGGGACACCGGAAGAGATGGAGGATCAGGCAAAAAAGCCGTTTGGCGACGGTACCATGGGCCGTCTGAATCGATCTTGGCATTTGTTTATCGAAAATTCCCTGCGTTGGCGCGATGTAAAAAAGCCCACCATCGCGGCAGTCCAGGGCTACTGCATCTTTGGGGGATTCATGATCGCGTCCTGCATGGATCTCATCATCTGTTCAAAAGACGCCAAATTTCTTCCCACCCACCTGCAGTTGTTTACGGCCCCGTGGGATCTTGGCATTCGAAAAACCAAACAGATTCTTTTTGAGAATCGCTTTATTCACGCAGACGAAGCATTAGATCTGGGTCTGGTGACAGAGGTTGTCGATAACGGTAAACATTACGAAGCTGCGTTCGCGCAGGCTGAAAAGTTTGCCGAAAGCAACCTGATGACTCTGAGGATGTTGAAGCACTCGATCAACGCCGCACAAGACGCTATGGGTTATCGCCAATCCGTGGAAGCAGCGCATTCGAACTACATGATGATGGAAATGTCTGCTGCCGCGAAAGGTCAAGAACAGGAGCGAGCAGAACGTCGACTGGGCGGCGTTGCAGATGCATTGGCGAAAGAGGCGCGCCCTGAACAGGATTGACCACGCCCCGATCGCTTTAGGGTATCACCTAGCCCACGGCTCTGGGCGGGTCTTCCAGCGGTGGTGCATATTCAGTGAGTACAATCCCGTCTACTGCGGATTTGTATTCTTCCAGAGTTGGCGTCCGGCCAAGGATTGCAGAAAGCACAACAACCGGTGTGGAAGCCAGTAGAGACTCACCTTTCTTGTCTTCCGAGTCTTCTACAACCCGACCTTGGAACAATCGAGTGGACGTCGCCAGGACTGTGTCTCCTTTTTCCGCCTTCTCCTGATTTCCCATGCACAGGTTACAACCCGGACGTTCCAGGTACATAATATTGTCGTATTTGAGCCTGGCTTCATTTTTTGGCGAGGCATCGTCGAACTCAAAGCCCGAGTATTTCTGCAAGATCTCCCAATCGCCTTCTTCTTTTAACTCATCAACGATGTTGTAGGTCGGCGGCGCAACCACCAAGGGGGCGTTAAAATCGACGCCACCGTTTTTCTTCTCCAGATTTCGCAACATTTGAGAGACAACCTGCAAATCGCCCTTATGCACCATGCAGGACCCAACAAACGCGAGATCAACTTTTTTCTGATCATAGAATGAGATTGGTCGAATGGTGTCGTGGGTGTAGCGCTTAGAGACATCGTCGTTGTGAACATCGGGATCGGCGATCATCGGTTCCACAATCTCATCCAGATCCACAACCAGTTCTGCAAAGTACTCGGCGCTGTCATCTGGTTTGAGCGCTGGTTTTTGACCGGTCTGGATTTCGCGAATTCGATGATCGGCAATATCAATCAAGCCCTGCAGCGTTTGTTTCGCATTGTCCATGCCTTTGTCGATCATGATCTGGATGCGTTGTTTTGCGATCTGCAACGATTCGATCAACGTCTCATCCTGGGAAATACAGATGGATGCTTTCGCTTTCATTTCTGCCGTCCAATCTGTGAACACAAAGGCTTGATCGGATAGCAGCGTTCCGATGTGTACTTCAATCACCTTACCCTGGAAAACGTTCTCACCAAATTTATTAAGCATTTGGGCCTGCGTTGCATGCACAACGTCACGGAAATCCATGTGATCCTGCAAGGTACCTTTAAAAGTGACTTTAACGGACTCAGGGATGGGCATGGTCGCCTCACCCGTGGCTAGCGCCAGGGCTACGGTACCGGAATCAGCACCAAAGGCGACCCCTTTAGACATACGGGTATGCGAATCTCCGCCAATGATGACGGACCAATCGTCAACCGTAATATCGTTCAGTACCTTGTGAATCACATCCGTCATAGAGTGGTAGACCCCTTTGGGATCCCGCGCTGTAATCAGACCAAACTTGTTCATAAAGTTCATGAGCTTTGGAATGTTGACCTGCGCTTTCTTATCCCAGACCGATGCAGTATGACAGCCCGATTGATACGCACCGTCGACGGTTGGTGCAATCACCGTGGCCGCCATGGCTTCCAACTCCTGAGAGGTCATCAGTCCAGTGGTATCCTGCGATCCCACGATGTTCACCTTTACTCGAACATCCGACCCGGCGTGTAAGACCGCGCCTTCGGAAACACCCAACGCATTGGCGTTAAAGATTTTCTCGACCGCTGTGAGCCCCTGCCCTTCGTGTGACACAACCTTTGAGGGTGCAAACACAGGCAACGGATCTACCCCCAGCGTTGCTGCGGCAAATGTCTGGAGCTTCTTACCGAAAACGATGGCATAGGAGCCACCGGCGCGAATAAACTCCGTCTTTTGTGGCGTTAGAGCAGCCGCGATATCCATCAGCTCTTTTTCACCATTTTCGTCGTACAGCTTCTTCGTTTTCGTGTTGATCGTGAACACGGTTCCGTTGGCAACGGAGTAGACTTCTTCAAGAACCGTATCCCCATCTTCATCGACAACCGGCTCGCCGTTTTCATCCAGTTTCTTGGTCCAGTTTTTTAGATCTAATCCAATGCCACCGGTCACGCCAACCGTGGTCAGGAAAATAGGTGAGATACCGTTTGTGCCGCCAACGATGGGCGCGATGTTAACAAACGGAACATAGGGGCTGGCCTGCTTACCCATCCACAGCGCCACGTTATTCACCCCGGACATACGTGATGAACCCACTCCCATGGTACCTTTTTCGGCCACCAGCATGACTCGTTTGTCAGGGTGCAGTGCCTGCAATCCTTGAATTTCAAACTGGGCGGTATTCGATATCATGCATTTACCATGCAGTTCCCGATCTGATCTGGAATGCGCCTGGTTTCCTGGCGACAGCAGGTCTGTAGAGACATCCCCTTCAGCCGCGATATAAGTAACCACTTTGATCTCTTCTTCGATCTCAGGGAGCTTGGTGAAGAATTCTGCTTTTGCATAACTATCCAAAAGCTCCTCAGCAACCGCGTTACCATCTTTGTACGCAGCCGCCAGGCGGTCAGTATCCGCATCATACAAATAGACTTGTGTTTTCAGCACAGCGTTCGCCTGTTGCGCGATCGACTGGTCATCACCCAGGGCCAGATCGAGTAGAACCTCAACCGAAGGTCCACCCTTCATATGCGATAACAGCTCAAAAGCGAAACTCTGGCCGAGCTCCTCAATCGCAACCTCACCCAGAATAATTTCCTTGAGGAACGTCGCTTTTGCACCGGCAGCGCTTGTCGTGCCAGGTAAGGTGTTGTAGATAAAAAAATTGAGGGAATCTTCTCTATGCACATGATCAGGGTCTTTAATCTGGGCAATGAGCTCTTCGACCAGTTCCGCGTCTTCAATGGGCTTAGGGTTTAACCCGTCTTTCTTCCGGGCCTCAATCTCGTCTAGATATGCAGCGTATAAATTCATCGTGATCCACTAGTTTTAGGCTGAAAAACATCTCCAACGCCATTCCTACGTACCCCGCTGATCAGCATCGGAAAATCTTATTTAACTTAGCCCTATAGTTTAACTTAGATTAGCCGATGAGTCGTGCAGCACCATCCTAGCGGAAGTGTGACACAGCCTTTACACGCGAAAAGAAGCAGGAAGCGGGTCAACGGGAACGGCAATATATGCAGTTATATTGTCATAAACGGCCCGGGGGTGAGCTTCTTTATGGATAAAATTGTATATTTAGTTGACGAACATGCCAAAAAACCCCTCAATCGCAGGATCAAGAGTCGGCATTTCACCGCCTCGAATACCTCGAGCCACGCCTTCGGCAACGTCTAAAGTCTGTTCTATGTCAGCTTGTGTCATCGCGGCATTGATGAACATATTGTGGAAAGGGTGGAAATGAACGCCACCCTCTACCATGCCTTGCGCAAATGCGTACGTGGTTTTCGGATCGCGTTGCCCCTGTTCATTGTCAAACATAATCAACGGCATTTGCGCAGGCCCAGTCTGGCTGATCAACAACCCGTGTGACGCGCAAATTTGAAAAAGTCCGGTACGCAGCTGTTCACCCAGTTGGATCGTTTTTTCCAGGTAGTCACTGTTACGGATAAGTTCAAGCGTTTTCAGTGAAGCAGCCATAGGAGCTGCAGCGAACCAGAATGAACCCGTCACATAGATACTTGCCGCCGCGGCACGTGCTTTCTCTGAGCCAACCAACGCCGAAATCGCGTGGCCGTTCGCAATAGCCTTCCCCCACGTCGACAGATCTGGTGCAACGCCCAGATCCGACCAGCTCGAATCTCGGTTGATTCGAAATCCCGCACGCACGTCATCGACAATCAACAGCGCTTGTTTATCGTCACATACCTCACGCACCGTTTTTGCATAGTCTGGATCAGGCAACTCCTGATCGGCAATCACCTCGTGCCGATGAGGTGTGACAAAAATACCCGCCAGATCGTCGCCACATTCAGCAACCGCACTCAGCAGACTTTGTGTGTCGTTATATTGGTGGTACACAAAGTGCGCACGATCTTCTGGCACCGTGCCGGCCGGCAGTGGTGTGCACCAAGGTGCAGCGCCATGATAGGTGCCCGAGGCAAACAAGACCTTCTTCCTGCCACGATAGGCGCGTGCCGTCATCAACGCCATAGAGGTAGCGTCGGTGCCGTTTTTGCAGAACATCGCCCAATCTGCGTGAGTAATCTGTTCGACAAATCGCTCAGCCAGGTCGACCATCACACCGGAGGGTCCGGTTGCAGCATCTATCTGTGTAAGTTGATCGGTGTAGGCAGCGTCAATTTCAGGGTGTCCATAGCCAAACAGGTTCGGGCCAAAGGCAGACATTAAATCGATAAAACGATTGCCATCATAATCCCATAGGTAGGCGCCACTCGCTTTGGAAAAAAACTGCGGCGTGACGCCGGGCAACAACCCAGTTGATTCATGCCCATACATACCGTTTGGGATAACCTGTTTTGCGCGTTCAAGCAGTCGCTGATTTTCACTCACTTGCATGTTTTATACCTGTTAATCTGCATGATGGTAACTCGTGGTGTCCCTGCGCCTTAGTTTGGCTGTGCTTAATCGCGCGCCTCAAGGGTGTAGCCTGAGCATACCCTCTCGGATCGCATCAAAGCACTGCTGTACCGTCACACCGTCTATATCCCAACCGCCGGTTGCGGGACACCCCAAAGGCTGCACAATTGTCTGGTGAGAATCGAAAATCGGTCCGGTACGAACGGGATTGGTGGGACCAAAAATACCAACGACCGGGGTGCCCAGCAAGTTCGAAAGGTGCATTCCACCTGTGTCGTTACAACAGACCAGATCGCACGAGCGCAGCGCATCACAAAATTGTGCCAGGTCGGTTTGACCCGCCAGATTGGCAACTCGATCTGCTGGATGCCCCTCACTCACCTGATCGGTGATCAATCGATCATTTGGCGTGCCGTAAAGAGCGATCTGCACCGCCGGATACGCCTGCAAAAGCAAATCTATCAGCTCGCGCCAAGAGGCAACCGGCCAGCGTTTTTCGGGAGCATTCTCAGTCCCACAGATTAAACCGATACGCCCTGCTGCTGTGTTCGAATCAGCACCAAAGGGAGATAAATCGACGGTTTCGGCCATGCCGTATGCCACGGCCATCTTTGACCACACGATTGTCTGGTGTATTTGTGTTTCATCAAGCTCTTTTCCCAACCGGTAGGCATCCGTCAACAGTGGTCGGGGCTTGCCCGGCCGCCGCATACCAAACCGATGTGGGCAGCGCGTAAGAAACGCCTCCATGTCACCGCGCAACGAGTTGGTAAACAACAAATAGGAATCTGGCGACTGCGCACGCAACGCAAAGAAGGATTTAAAATAACCTCGACCTTTTTCTGGCAAGGGCAGATATTGATCACCCACTCCAAGCGTAGTGACAAGCGGTTCAAACGCCGCTTTGCCGAGTAGTGTGATCTCGGTTTGTGGTCGCTGTTCGCGCAAACCACGCAGAAGCGGCGCAGCCATCACCACGTCACCCAGCCAATTCGGTAGCCGCACCCAAAGGCGTTCGCGTGATAAATCCTGACCCTGCTGTTCCTGTTCTTGCGCTTGATTCATCGCCGTATTATGCCTTCAAAGTGCAGTGGCTTCGTAAAAAATCGAAATGACCGAAGTGAATTTTTGCCTCGCTTTATCAGTTAGAAGTTTGTAGGGTTGTCGCAACATTGGATTCAAGGCCCCGGCTATGCATGGTCGTCAGGGCGTAGTTCGAGTCCAACCAGCTTGCGCAGATTTACATTTCAGGAGAGGAAATTGAAGAAGCCAACCCACCGCATTGCAACCAACGCTCGCCTTTCAATCAACCGTCACCTTTCGATCAAAAGACCCGGTGTGTGTATTTGGCAGAGCGTGATCGCCACCCTCATTATATTGACGCACCTGCCTTCAAGCATGCTCTACGCGGCTGAGACCGCCTCAAACAACACCATCGAAGAAATCATCGTTGTTGCGCGAAACGTTGAGGAATCTCTACAGGAAGCACCAGTTGCCGTAACCGCCCTCGGTGAAGAGACGCTGGACACCTTTCGTATTGACGAAGCGACCGATTTATTAAGTCGCATCCCTGCTTTAAACGTTTCCGTTGGCGGTTCGGGTGCGGGCGCACAAATCACCCTACGCGGGGTGGGATCTTCTTTTATCTCCAACGCCTTCGATTCGGCCGTTGCCCTCAACTACGATGGCGTTTCGGTCAGCACACAAAGACTCCTGCAAAGCGCCTTTTTTGATGTTGAACAACTTGCCGTGTTAAAGGGGCCACAATCACTTTACTTCGGTAAAGCTGCGTCTGCAGGTGTACTGTCACTGAGATCGGCTAACCCCACCGAGGAGTGGGAAGGCAGCCTTAAAACTTCTTACGAATTCGAAGAAGAAGGGACAACGTTGGGTGGGTACATTTCAGGTCCACTTACAGAGACTTTGGGGTTCAGACTAGCCGGCGAGTATCAAGACATCGACAAATTTGTAGAGATTGCCGATGGAAACCCCACAGTCAATCCGGATCGGGGTCTAACCAACCTGATCGCACGCGGCACGCTGCTCTGGACACCCAACGATCGCTTTAGTGCCAACCTGAAGGTCGATTACAACAAGCAGCGTTCAGATATCCTGAACAACGCCATCGATATATTTTGTGGTGGTGACGGTTTGCCTGACCCGTCAGTGTTGTTAGGCGGCGCTTTTGGCGGCACCCCAGGCATCGACCTGTTTCTTCCTACACATGATTGCGATATCGACGACGGACGTTTTACAGGCCCTGATGCCAACGCCTTGATCGATACGGTACCTCCTGGTTCGCCCGGAGAAGGACGCAATATCTTTTTGGCTTACAACGACACAGACGTCGTCTTTACCCGTCTGCAATTGGACTTCAATCTCAGCGAAACCTTTGATTTGACCGTCTTAACTGGATATGTCGATCTGGAGAACGAGTACAACGACACCTTCAACTCAACTGGCCAAAACCCAGATGGCAGTGCGGCAGGCCTTTCGGCACCGTTTGAAAATACGCTGGAGCAAACCACGCTTGAACTAAGGCTTGTCAGCAGTTTTGACGGACCATTCAATTTTCAGCTCGGTGGATTTTGGGAAGACCGAGACATTGGCCACAAAACCTCGCAAAACGCATTTAATCCATCCCTCCTCGGCGTATTCGGTCCGCCATTCGGACCAGACCCGGTCACAGGCGCAACCTTTGATTGGTTAGCCGACCGACCCATTGAAGCCGAAGCGCTTTCGTTTTTCGCCAGCGTCGACATTCAATTGTCCGAGCGCTGGGAGTTATCAGGTGGCGTGAGATGGACAGATGAGGAAAAGAGCACGTCTGTGGCGTTCCCCTTTGTTCACGCCGGCGTTGTGGCAATTTTTGGTACCGTGAGCTCAGGATTCCAATCGCCGGATATCAAATTTGAAGACGACAATGTATCGCCAGAATTTGTGTTGCGTTATCTGGTTAACGACAATGTTTCAGTATACGGCGCCTACAAAACAGGCTTTAAGTCCGGTGGCGTAGACAACAATACACTACCCACAGGTTCGGTGGTTGGGCTCATCAGCCCAGATCCAGCAGTGGTTGCGGCCTCGTCGGCGCTGTTGCGATTTGAATCAGAAGAATCAGAGGGATGGGAAGTGGGGCTGCGATCACAGTTCCTCGATCGCGCGCTAACGCTGAACGTCACCGGTTATCGCTATGTTTACGAGGATCAACAAGTCCAGTTATTTGACCCAGGTGTTTTCGCGTTCCGGACCTTTAATGCGGGTGAAGTCACCACTCAGGGTCTTGAAGTTGATTTCTTCTGGTCAACTTCCGTACCGGGTCTCAGCCTGTCAGGCTCCTGGGCCTTCCTGGATGCGGAGATTACCGGCGATTTCTTCCCTTCGGGCACACCAGGTGTAGGCGACAACCTGAAGGGACGGGATGCAGGGTTCGCACCAGACATCTCTGGAAACCTGGCGATCAACTGGGAAACAACCCTGACGGATGGCATTCGCCTTCGTATCAGTCCAAACATTGCCTATAAGGATGACTATTTTGTTGGCGCAGGCTTTGAGTTTGACCCGATTACCAACCCTACGGGCGCGCTGGTTCAGGACAGTTTCACGACGCTGGACTTAAACGTTTCCGTTTTTTCCCCCGATGAATCCTGGCGGGTTTCATTGATTGCCAAGAATTTGGGGGATGAGCAGATCATGACCTTTGCCGGACCGGCACCGTTCCGACCGCCAACCGGTGACGACCAACTGGTTGGTATAAGCCGTGGCGAACAAATCTTTGTAGAGGCCGCGTTCAGGTTCTAATCTCGTCCAACAACGGGCTCATAGACTCCGGTTTGTGAGCCCGTCCTACTAGGTCCTCGGCTAGGTCCTCGGTTGCCGAACCGCGCGCTGCTCGCGCAATTCTTCACCTTTTAAAGCCAGTTCCTCACGGTTTGCATCCGACACTTCCATATAACGACTGCGCCATTCATCACTCCCCCAATGCTCTTCCGAATGCTCGGTGCTCGGTTGACGCGCCTGCGCAAATAAATTCAACGCATGGTCCATGATGCGCGACTGCATGGCTCGATCCCAAGGTTTACCGCACGGATTGCCAAGAGGGAAATCCACAAACAGATAACGCGGTACGCCACAATGCTCGACAATGTCTAAAGCCGACCCAATAATCAGCGTTGGAATGCCATTACCTTCCAGATGTCGTGCAACCAAACTCACGGTTTGGTGACAAACGGGTCACAGCGGGACAAGCAGCGCGATATCAACCCCATCCGCCCTCAGACGATTCAGAATATCGGGAGCATCACCTTCCTTTGTCGCACGTTGGCTATATTCAGTAGGTGCACAGTGAAAGTTGGGCGCTAACGCCCCTAGATTGCCTCGTTCGACCTGCTCGCGTAGTTGGGCCAAGGGAAGAAAACTGTATAAATCATCCAGATGAGTGGCCGCTTTGTCCCAGGAAAGATCATCTGCGTAAAGACGCGTGGGCTCAGGCTCAATCGGTGCCGAATCCACCTTGCGGGGTTCCAACGGTACGCGAGCGTAGGTGCTCGCCGTGGTTACCAGCCCCAATGTGCATTGGTTGAGTGGTTTGGGCAGTTGCGTAAATGGAATATCTTCGTTGTGGGCGTATTGATAGTGTTTATCGAAGCCTTGGGCTTCGTAGTAAGCATGGGAACGGGCCATATAGGGTACCGCTTGGGATTGATCACTCATGATTAAATCACTCGGCCAAAATGGTTAAGATATTTGCTGTTTGATGGATACAGTTTACAGTTTTGGGGTGCACGGATGCTATGCCGCCTGACGTTAACGTTCCGCACCATAATGCAGGGCCACATTTTCGGGGTAGCTACGTTTAAAGTAGTTCCATAACTGGTCACCGTAAACATCGGGGTGAGCTGGGCTGGACATGTCTGCCGCCCCTGCCTCAGCCTCATCAATTTGAATCATAAATCCGGCATTGGCATGCCGCGGACTCGCCGCGACTGCTTCGGCGAAACAAGGCTCTAACGGCAACTGCAGCAAGGGCATATCTAAAGACGGACCATGGAAGTACGCCAAAGACTGTCGTTTTCCGGCTGTTAGCACCCGGTGTGGTGTTGCGACAAAGTAGTTGCCGGTCATCTTCTGAAGAACCTCGCCCAGGTTGACGATCAAACCACCTGGAACGTTGGGCACAGGAACCCAGTCACCTGCTGCATCCTGTATTTCCAATCCGGGATTACCATCTGTGGCAAGCACCGTGAGGAACCCTGCATCGTGATGGGCGTTTACACCAAACTGTCCGGGTGGTGTTGGCGGATACTTGATAACTTTGCACAACGACATACATTCTTCACCAAACGCCCGCCCCAGATGATCCGGAGGCAGCCTCAGACTGATCGACAGTAGTCTTAACAGCAGATCAGCAAGCTGCCTCACCCCCTCAATCCAAGATTCTATCGCTGGTCGAAACCCCGGGACGATCGATTCATCTGGCCACTGGTTGGGTCCAAGCAGGCGCAGATAGTGAGGCTCCACATCTCTGGGTCGAGGTTGGTGAGGTGTCCAGAAATCCAACTGCTCCCGAATATCGGGTCGGTTATTGGTGTATTCACTGCCTTCGCACTCCCACCCACGGAAATGGCGGGAGCGTCGTTTGTCTATCGATGCTCGATCTTTCGAAGGTAGCTCGAAGAATGCTCTGGCGTGAGAAAACGCAGCATCGGTGACCGCCTGTGGGATCCCATGGTTGGTGACCACGGCAAACCCCACCTGATGAAACACCTGTCCCAGAAATGTGGCGAGCTCGGTTATATCAGCCGATCCACTTGTCTCACTGAGATCTATGATCGGAATTTCAGAAATTTTTGTATTCATGGCTCGCTTTTCGGATCTGGCCTGGAAACTTTACAGGTTCGGTCACCTGCGGAAAAGACGGTTACACCTCAGCAGAACAACCCGATGACAAGACATCCACTTGGGTGCAAGATTTTCTGGGGGCACCATGCCATTTGCGCCATACAAGAGCATCTTTATTGGGCTCTTTGACATAGGATCCAGAGGTGACCAATACTTAGGGCGCTGCGGCTCACACGATTCTGCGGCGCACAGGACAAACCTGGGCGCTTCTGACCGCGGCGCTACTATTCTGGGTCTAATTCAGAATCAAGCTACACCGCGAGCGCATTGATTCGCTCAATCAAGAGCTCTCGCCTGAACGGTTTCTGTAACAACTCAATATCATCTGGCACGCCAGAATTCTCTAAAACGTCCGCCGTGTAGCCTGACATCAAGAGGACATCTAACTGAGGATGCCTATGTCGTGCTTCACGAGCGAGGGTGACACCATTCGATCCAGGAAGAATCACATCCGTCAACAACAGGTCGAAATCCGTGTTCGATACAGACAGGCATTCCAGCGCAGCTTCCGCACTCTCTACCGCCGTTACCCGATGACCAGCAATTTCTAGAAAGTTAGAGGTTATCGATCTCACTTCCGAATCGTCTTCACACAACAGCACCTTTCGCCGAGTGGTCTTCTGCTGAGCGTTCGCAGCCGCAACAGTAACCTCCGGCACCGGCTCGACTTTAGGTAGAAAAACACGCACCGATGTGCCGATACCCACCTCACTCCGAACATCTATAAATCCACCGGACGCAGTAACGATCCCGTGGGTAGAGGCCAATCCAAGGCCGGTTCCCTGCCCAATACCCTTGGTTGTGAAGAAGGGATCAAAGATGAGCTCCAAATGATCGGGTGGAATCCCCTCACCCGTGTCTGAGACCTCAATACAAACATATTCACCCAATTGGGCTTCAGGCGTGTAGGCGACGTCGCTGTTATCCAAACTGGTGACGCGCGTTTCTATACGCAGCCGCCCACCGTCAGGCATGGCATCACTGGCGTTCAGAGCAAGGTTCATCACAATCTGATCGAGCTGAGAGACATCCATGTTCACCGGCGCCTCTGCCGCGTTCGCGTTGATTTCCAGGCTGACATCGGCCCGAATTAACCGCTCCAACATCGAATGAATTCGTCTGAGCGCTTTGTCTACTGACAAATGCTCTGGGACCCCCGGTTGTTGGCGCGAAAACGCCAGGAGCTGACGGGTGAGCGCCGCGGCTCTTTCAGTACCACGGATGATCTGCTCCAACTGTTCCATTTGTTTACCATCCAAGACTTTGCCCGAGGCCGCTGACATTTGAAGTAACTCAGACTCACCCTGCAGTACGGTCAAGATATTGTTGAAGTCGTGAGCAATCCCCCCACTCAATCTGCCCAGCGCTTCAAGTTTTTGAGAACGCTGCATCGCAGCTTCCGTCGCTAGGCGTCGCTCCATTTCTTCCGCCAGCAGAGTTGCAGTACGAGCCGCGTCTTCGCGCGCCACACGCATTGCATTCAGATAGAGATTCAATAAAACCGCAGAGACAATGAGAACTGTCGACAGTGAGATCCAGACGGTTATTGGGTTGGCTGCGATATAAGGCTGCGGTAGCCAACCAACACCTCGCAAGAACTCAAGACCAATTAGGGAAACGGCAATTCCAAGCGCCATGGCGAACGCGCCCCAACCGCTCAGCAGTATGCCTGCCAGCATGATCGCGAGGACCCCCATCGACAACTGGGGGCTGGCCAATCCACCGGTTGCAAAACTGGCCCACAATGTCACGAACCAAGCTAGAGCGCACATGGTTGCCGCCGCAAAATCAACCCAACCACGATGAAGCAAGATCTGGCTTAGTACGATGCCGACCAGAGCGGAGACAAAAAGCGCTAACGAGTCCTGATAGGTATCGGGCTCAAGCAAAGGCAACACCGTTGTAAAAGGTACAACGGTCAGTATTCCCACCAAACCGATCCAGTGAAGGACACGAATTCTCAGCTGAGTTTCGGGGTGATCATGTGTCGGACTAGTCAGCCAGCGCTTTAGGAACGAAATAATCAATTAGCCTCTCTATTTCAAGTTTTGCAATAAATAAAGGTTGCAGGTCCCATAAACGACTGTCATGTCTGTTCGGTCAAACCGGCCGATCCTACCGCTTAACCCCATTGGCATTATAACAAGTTGAAAATACATTCTTCCCAACATTTACCGATGGTGCATACTAGATCTATGGCAATACGAATAGCATGATGAAATGAGCACACCTGAAGAAAAAGAAGAGTTTCGCGAATACTGTCGCGCCTGGCTGGCCGAAAATCGACCCTCACCCACCAAATTGCCGCTGCCTCAGGCCGCCTACGAGGTGACGTATGATGAGCATCGCAGTTTCCTGTGTGACTGGCAGGCCAGATGTTACGAAGCCCAGCTGATTGCAACGGATGTAGCCCCTGAATATGGCGGGCACGGCCACGATGGTTTTCAGAGCATTGCCAGTAGCGAGGTACTCCGCGCCAAAGTGCCTTATTTTATTAACTGGATTGGTCTGGGCATGACCGCACCCACCCTGCTTGTACATGGCACCGAGGAGCAGAAGACGCGGTTCTTGAAACCCATCTTCAGCGCAGAGGAAATATGGTGTCAAGGCTTTAGCGAACCAGGCGCAGGATCGGACCTGGTAAACCTGCAAACCTCTGCCGTTCGAGAGGGTGACGATTGGATCATTAACGGCAGTAAGGTCTGGACCAGCCTGGGTGCTCTGGCCAGCTGGATGCTGTTGCTCGCGCGCAACGATAAGAACGACAAATACAACGGCATCACCTACTTCTTAGCGCCCATGGATCAGGAAGGCGTCACCGTTCGGCCCATTCACAAAATGACCGGAGAAGCTGGCTTTAACGAAGTCTTCTTAGAAGACGTGCGCGTACCAGATCATCTACGCGTCGACGAAATTGGCGCCGGGTGGCAGGTGGCCATGTCAACTTTGACCAGCGAACGTGGTGCAGCCCAAGGTGTTGGGGCCGTGGCGAGCAGTGAGTCTCCGATGAGCGGCGTGCTACAGGTGATCGAACTCGCCAAAGCCACCACACGCAATGGACGCCGGGTGTGGGACGATCCTGTCTGGAGAGATCGCATTGTAAAAATTTATGAACGAACGGAAGCGGCTATTCAAAATGCCAGACGCGCGCGAGTAGATGAACTTAACGGTGGCGCTATGCGCATCCCTTTGCAGGGCAAACTGGTCGGTAGCGAGGTGCGCCAGGAGTTGGGTGAGATTGCCCTGGGGATCTTAGGCATGCGCAGCAGTCTTTACGTGGGTGATGAACACGCGGAGGCCGACGGTCGCTGGTCCTTGAGCTACATGAACTCTTACACGGGCACTATCTCGGGCGGCAGCAGCGAGATTCAGCGAAACATATTGGGCGAGCGGGTCCTGGGCCTGCCCAAAACGAAGTAGGAGGCAGTATGGCTCAAGCAACAAACTTTGGCTTTGATGAAGAAGTGCGCATGCTGAAAGATGCGGCTCGACGATTCTTCGACGAAAAAGAAACCCTCAACCAGCTGCGCCCACAGATTGAAGGTACCGAGGATCCTCACATCAGCGGCCAGAGACCTGGTTGGTTTGCAGCAGATGACTGGCAGGAGATTGTGCAGTTAGGTTGGCACCTGTTGGCCGTACCGGAAAATGCGGACGGCATCGGTATGGGATTAGTGGCCGCCGTGGCGGTGCAGGAAGAGGTGGGAAGGGCTGCAGCGCCCACACCGCTGACCAGCACGCTTCAGGCCACCTTTGTGTTGCGTGAAGCCGAAGCCACTGAGCAGCTAAAACTGATTGCGGCAGGCCAAAGTATGGCGCTTGCTGTCCACGGAAAAGAAGGTTCCCTAAAGGCAGACTCTACCGATGTCACCGTACAGAACGGCAGTCTGACTGGCACAAGCTGGTACGTGCAGGACGCCGATAAGGTGGACGGCTATATCGTTTCAGCAAAAGACGCCAACGGCGAAGTAGGTCTTTATCATGTCGACCGAACAGATGTGCATCTGTCACCAGACCGAATTGTCGACTTAACCCGGGATCAAGCAAGACTGACCTTCGCTGATACACAAGCTCAGGAAATCATCGCGCCAGGCCAAGGCGCACCCACCCTGTCACGAGCCTGGCCTGCTGTGTTGACGCTGCTTGCCGCTGATATGGCAGGCGCGGCGGAATGGCAGCTCCAGGCAACCGCAGAATATGCAAAGGTCAGAACTCAGTTTGATCGGCCGATCGGATTCTTTCAGGCGGTAAAACACCCTATCGTGAACATGATGATTGCGGTGGATGAGGCCCGCTCGCTCGTTTACAACGCAGCATGCGCTTGGGACAGCGATCCTGAAGATGCCTTAAGAACAGCACTGTTGGCGCAATCCAGCGCCTCCGATTGCGCGTCGTTCTGCTCCAATCGGTCAACCCAGCTGCATGGCGGTATCGGTTTCACTTGGGAGTCTGATGTACAGATCTATCACAAACGACAGATGCATAGTCAATTCTTGTTTGGCGATGCCAGCTGGCATCGGGAACAGCTGGCGGAACTATTGTAGCCCGCAGCCCAACTAGGCCGTCTGCACGGCCTTTCGCAATACGTCTGTATAACCTCGAGATAAGCAATCGAAGGCATCAAAAAAACCGCGGCTATCTAGCACCTTGTGCAGTCGCGCCAAACGATAGCATGGGACCGCAGCACTCAAGTGATGCTCTAGGTGAAAGTTAACGTAGTTTGGGCCAACAAATAGCCGCTCCCACCAAGACAATACCGTCGTACTGGTATTTTCGCGCGCGTCAGGACTAAGTCGATTGACCGCAACACCGTGTTCTGAGATGAACCGCAGTCGCAATATCGGATAATAGACAAAGATATGCGCTGCCCACCATATCGCATAAGCCCAGGGTGCACCTGCAAGCCACAGGGCACTGAAGAGTGCAATATGAGAAGAAAGGAAAGGCGCATTGCGCAGTGGACGCACGCGCTTGAGCTGTCCGTATACGGTTTTAGCCCCGGTTTGTCCGGTGATGTCTCGCCAGAACTTCCGCTTCAAACTGGATTTACTGGTTGGATAAGCATTGGCCAATGGCATATCTGGGTCGTCCATTGTACCGGCAAAGCGATGGTGCTTGAGGTGGTAGCTGCGATAGGCGTACATTGATGTGTTAAGCAAGCCACCCGAGATCCAATGACCGACAAAGTCATTGAGCCAGCGAGTACGAAAGAACACACCATGAGAACAGTCATGATAGACCACCGCCAGGCCAAGATGGCGTGCCCCGATAAGCAGCATCGCCGCGACAATAGTGAATGGGTTGGTCCATACAATGGCGATTGAGAACGCCGCAGCAATAATGGCAAAGTTAACAAGCGTCATCCAGATTGCTCGCAGATCCGATCGTTTGATGAACGGCTGTAGGTCGTCACGGCTGAGCACATCGGTGAGCTTTACAGCTGCGCCGACGCTGGAATCTACAAACTCTTGGCTGACTAGAGTGTTCATAGCAAGGCCTCCATACTCGAGCCTATAATATAACAAGTTATGGCCTCTATGGTCAATATAAGTAATAAATGAACTCATCGACTTCAACACTCACCGCCCGAACGCTGATCTTGACTCTCATTGATTCAGCCAGGCGGGAAACACTATCTGCACGATATTTTGTGGCAGCAGGAGAACTCTTCGGATTGGATTCGACCAGCGTCCGCGTGGCACTGGGAAGGTTGGTGAAAGATGGCAGCCTACGTCAGCGAGGTCGCGGCGTTTATGAGCTGGGATCGCGCAGCGGTACCCTGCATCGATTGGTAAGAAACTGGGCCAGGGTTGAGGCCTCTACCAAAACCTGGAAAGGAGATTGGGTCGGCGTATTTGTCGCTCACCTTTCTCGAAGCAATAAAACCGCCCTGCGCGGCAGAGAAAGAGCGCTGCGACTGTTTGGTTTTGCCGAACCTCAACCTGGTCTTTGGGTCAGACCCGACAACCTGGTTCTGAAACAGGCAGAGCTGCGTAGTTCGTTGTTAGAACTGGGTCTAGACGCCAGAGCACTCACGTATACGATTTCCGAACTCGCGCCAACAGAGGCGGTCAGATTCACGCTCTGGGATAGAGATGGCTTGGAAGCGCAATACCGAAAGAACCTCACAATGCTCGCGGAGAGTACGGAGCGCTTTGAACATCTGAACGAAGAAGACGTTGGTCGCGAGACTTTGACGCTGGGCCGTGCGGTGACCCGCGATATTCTCCTTGACCCGCTGCTTCCCAGCGAGATGGTAGATATCGAACTGCGTGCCAAAATGGTCGCAGCTATGCGCGCCTACGATCGCCTGGGCAAGGACTTTTGGCGTCGATTTGAAGCGACACACAACGCACGATCTAAATAGTTAAGGTCTGGCAGTCTGCCCCGCCTCTAATCGGCGCCTTGGGGGACCAACGTCTGTCTAGCGCCATGCCGCCTCACGAACACTCGAATCAACTACCCGCATCAACTCGTCCGGTATCCAGCCTCCGCTTCAGATCAAACCGGTAAGACACTGTCGTCAATCACCAGTCTGCCACAAGACAAGCCATCTGTTTTTGGGGCTTGATCTTTGCCTGGATTTTTATAATATGAACACGTTCATTTTATTAGATTCATCATTGAGCAAGCCAAAATAGCCACGCCAGACCGATTTAGAGGCCCATAAAATGCAGACGCAAACTAAACAGACACTTCGAAATCGACCTTT
>JBCCIU010000019.1:0-126058 GCA_039028095.1 Pseudomonadota bacterium | reverse complement strand
GTGCGCTTCGCCAGTGTGTTTTTCAATAGACCAACCTAAACCTGAAAGGTGTGTCCGGGCCCAATCCCGGGACTCGGCGTCTGTGACCGTCGCGAGGGTGTCATTGTATCGATTCATGAACCCACCTAATGCAACAACAGCGATCAAAGTGCGTGCTTCCGAATCTTCGAAATGTGCCCGCACATCTGCGTGAATCTCCGGCGTCACCCCGCTAGGTGTAGTGCCCCCAGCCAACCCCAGGCGTAGCGCGGCTCGTTCACGCTCGGAAAACAGCTGCGAACTCTCAAAGCTCCACAGCGCTTGAATCTTCTCCATACTCACACCCAATTTATCCATCCCAAATGCGCCATGCGCCTGACAATGACGACAACCCGCAGCCAAACTGGAGACGGTGAACACCATCAAGTTCAATTCAATTCCTGGTGGGTTCAAAAAAATCATTGTCTGCAGCTCTTTAAGCTTGCTATACATCTCTGGCCAGGCATCAAGATCCCAGTTTTGTCTGTTCTCATATTCCACGTTTTTTCTCCTTCAATTCTCGACAAGATGGGCCGGTCAGCCATGAGACGGACTTTTAACGCCGGCTCCCATCTGATTGATACACTCGACCAACACCTGTTCAAGGTGTTGCCAATTCGTTCTGGCCAGCACCATGCGGTCAGGTCGAAGCACAACAACCGGCCAGTTGTCGAAGTAATCTGCGTAAACGCCTTCGTCATCGACCAGGTCTACCGGAACGCTACTGCACTGATCTGCTCCAAGACTGACAAAGTCTCCACCCATCTGACGCCAATTCCGAAGCGTGGCGTCAGATAGATAACTGGAAGGATCTTGCTGCCATCCAAGCACATAAAAAGATGGCCCGAGCCATTTATCCAGCGGGCGGGATTCTTTCTGTTCAGATAACCCTGACGAACACGATACGTTTGCAAGTTCAATCCACACACCGGTCCCCAACTTTCTAGTGACACGCTGATTGCGCCACCAATTGCCATTGATGTGATTTGGAACCCGATCAAGTCTGGCGCCCTCTTCAGGTCGATAAAAGCCGACAAGCTTAAAAAGCTTGATAAAACTGTCCCTGATCGCTGCACGCAGTCGATCTTGCGGCAACACAAAACTGCCAATCATTTGCGCAAAGTTGATTACCTGGTGGCACTGCGGTTTCCTTTCGGTGGTATAGCTTGATAAGAGTTCTGGCGTCAGCTCGCCCCGCAATACACCTGCAACTTTCCAGGCCAGGTTTTGCGCATCTCTCAGTCCGGCCATCATCCCTTGCCCGGCAAATGGCGGGGTAATGTGTGCCGCGTCACCGGCCAAAAATACTCTGCCTTTTTGGAAGCTTGGTGCGGTGCGTGCGTGGAAGGTATAGATCGCTTTGCGCTCGACCTGCATCTGGTCTAAGTCTCCCCACGGGGCCAGCAAGCTGGTCAGAAAGGCATCGTCGAACAGCTGGGCAGGCGTATCATTGTCTTTAACGACAAACTCCCAACGCCGCCGGCCATTGGGTAACGGAAGCGTAATACCCGGCCGCTCAGGGTCAATGGAGAAGAAAATCTCATCATCCAGGATCGGGTTATTGGCGACATCTATAATCAGCCAATCCTGGGCGTAGGTTTTACCAGTAAAAGAGAGATTCAAGGCTTTGCGAATCGGACTCTTAGAGCCGTCACATCCCACCAGGTACTGGCAACTCACATTATGGATTTGATCCCCTACCTTCAGTTCAACCAAAACCCCATCCTGTTGGTCCGTAAAACCGACGAGTTCGGTGGAAACATGCAGATGCACATTAGGATAGCGGGATAGGCCTTTGCGTAGATTTTGCTCCAATTGGGGCTGATGAAAAGTGCGTTGCGTCAGGTAACCATTGTTCCGGTGCTCGGTGTTGACGTGAAAGACACTTGCCCCGCTTGCGTCGGTAAAATGGATATTGCGAATCTCCTGTAATGACACCGCGTCTGGGTTCAACAATCCAGCCTGGTCCAGAATCCTCGAACCTTCCTCACAGATGCCTACTGCTCGAGGTATATTCAGGATATCCGGCTCTACATCGACAACCAAGACATGTATACCTTGAGCGCCAAGCAGGTTGGCCAACGTCACGCCTACTGGCCCCGCCCCGCATATGACAACCTGACAAATCGCGTCTATCGCAACCATACGCCTTAAGCGTCTGCGATATCGTTATTCTGACAGCCCAGATCAATCTCGCCACCGGGAGTACTGATGGATAGCTCCAACCGGTCCCCCGGCTTCAGAAAATCGGTCTGCGCAAGTTGTGCCTGGGTAAATTTTTGACGTCGTTTTGCATCATTTCGCATATTCAACAGAATCGCCAACGCCGACTTGGGCGTAAGCTGAGTCAAAACGCCACCCGGAGTACCAGTGAGAACACAATCGCCTGCGTTTAGATCGTTAAATCGAGACAGCTCAGATATGGTTTTGGGAGGCTTGTGAATAAGCTGAGATGTGGACGCTGCCTGCTTGGTCACGCCATTAAGCTTGAGCTCCAACTCCAGACTGTACAGGTGCTCAAAATCCTGTGCTTCCATCAGATACAAAACAGGGCCAGTAGGACAAAAGGTGCGTTGGCTCTTACCTTTGTACCATTGCATCGCGGGTGCCCCAAACATCTCATCTCGTGAGGAGACGTCGTTGCACAACACAATCCCACCTAAGTATTCGTTAAGATTGTCTTCTGTGACTTCAACCGCTTCATGCACGTCCCGTTTCAGGACAATTCCCAATTCGATCTCATAATCAAGCAGTTGCGTATTTGCCGGGCGCAAAATCGTGGCATTGGGACTGGATATGGTTGAGCTCGCTTTGAAAAACAGCAGGTTTTCTTCGGTCTCACTGGCGTCTTGAGTGCTTTTCTCCTTAAAACCTCCCTCTATGCGATGGTCTACATAGTTCAATCCCTGGGCGATCAGCTGGATGCGCCGTGACAACGGAGCCAACAACTCAACCTGGTCTAGCGCGGTAACGCTGCCGCTTAACGCCTCATCAAAAGCGTCACGATTTCCAAAGAACAAGGACATCACATCGGCATGATGCTCATTGGTGACATCAAGCCTGCGAATGTTGTTCTGATCTAGGATACCCCACGAAGGCTCACCCTGATCTGCTAGATAACGTACGAGCGAAACACCCATTGGCACATCTCCTGATTATTGTTTGTTTTTTCTTACAGCCAGGGGCGTGGTGCCCGCTTGGTGATTTGCATGATTCCTTTCAACCACTGCAGCGTGACGGATCCATCAAACAATCCGCGCAAAATGCTCAGTAGCTGAGACGGGCTGGGTGCCAACATGCTCTTGGGCATGTCCTGACCCCATGCATAAATGTTACCCGGGTCCATGGGATGGTACTGAGTCGGATGTTCGGCGGTAAAAACGTCCCCGTCGGCATAGTGTTCAAACTCATGTCCAGCAGGATCGTGCCAGTAGTCGAACAGCTGGCTGCCCAAGATATGACGGCCAATGCCCCAGACATGGTTATACCCTTTGGCCTTGAGAAACTGCTGTCCTTGACCGATGGCATCAACGTCCACCACTTCATAGGCGCTGTGCAGATACCCTTTACCACCGCCTTTGCCAACTACAAAGCTATGGTGATCGGCAGGTTTATCCCCACGATCAAGCCGCATGAAGGCGATCATCGGAGCACCATCGGGGCTGCATAATACATCTGTCGGGATCAAACCGAGGTGAGTCATATACCACTCACACACCTCACGCATGTTGTTGGCCGCAGTAACAAGATGCCCCAGACCAAGCACAGGAGCAGGGACTAGCTCCGGACGCTGACCTTGATTGACACGCACTTTGTCTTGGGGCGTGTTAACCGGCAGAGGGTCACGCCGGGTTGGCAAGGGTGGCACGGATTCAATACCCGCACAGACTTCAACCACCAGGCCGTTTGGGTCCTGAAGCTGCACCATCTCGCCACCACCAGGTCGCATAAGCGTTTGTATTGCTTGGCCGGTGGCATGAGCCAAGGTCTCTAAGTCTTCCCGCGATGACAACGTAAATCCGCCGCCTAAGAATCGGTCTTTTTTGCCTTTGCTCGCCACATAAATGTAGGGTTCAGGACCGTATCCACGCATCAACAAATCGGCGTCAGTGTCTGACACCGCCAACATCCCAAAATCGGTTAAAAAAACGCGTTGCGTTGCAAGATCTTTGACCTCCCACAGCAGATAAGCCAAGGCGTCAGCCTTAACCAGAGGCTCCCCTCGCTCAAGCGGCTGGCTCCCGGGCGGATGGAGCGGATTGGGCGTCAGAGTATCACTCCCTGGATAAGTCAGATTCACGCGGCCACCTTTGGTACCTTCACCACTTGTTGCAACGTACTGCCGGATATTCTGCGCAACCCCTGCAGCAAACCTAATCCAATGCGCATGGGCATCGGTGCTTGAACCTCTTTTGCAAAGGCATCCATTTTGCTTAAGGCCACAAACCAGGCAGCGACGTTAGGGTGAGCTTCTTCGAACGGGTAACCAGCCTGGGTCAATCGATGGGTGTAAATAAACCAGGCGACGTCCAACAAGGTGACCATTTCTCCTGCGAGGTAGGGCTGCCGAGCCAATATGTCTTCAAAGCGCGCATAGACCGCGTGAAAACGCATCACAGAGGTTTGCGCAGCGGCATCCGGAATCCCTCGCTGATTGAAGTCTTTCCAGAACTTCAATTCGAGCGCCTTGTGGCTGTCTGCTTGACCTTCAATCGTTCCATCATCCAACTCATAAGCATTCAACTTCTCTGGCTGCTTATTCGCCAGCCGACGGGGGGCAATAAAACGCATTGTGATGGTGCGGATATCAAGGTGCAGATTGTCCTCTTCGGCCAATCCAGAAGCGATCTCATTTTGCGCATGTTCTGGAATCAATCGCCTGTCGCCAAAATGCTCATCCAGATAGGTCAGAATGTCATTGCTTTCGATATGTACCACCCCATCGTGCACCAGAACCGGCACCAGGCCTCTGGGATTAATGCCAAGGAACCAGGGTTCATAGTTCTCCTGTTTCGCCAGATTTACATGGTGTGATGTCCAGTCGATCCCTTTTAGGTTCAGGAAGATGCGTGTTTTTTGCGAGCAGGAGGAATGTTGAAAATGAAGCAGATGGACCCCTTTCCAATCCAATACCTCCTTGGTTTTAATGTCGGTATCCAGTAGTTGCACCATAAATCTTTTCCCAAGTTCTTTTGAGCGAGTTTCAGTTTGAGTCTTCAGTTGTTCTGGATCCCGACCAAAACCTCAGCATACGCTGTGTCGTTTCATCTTTAGCAATCAGCCAGTGATAGAACGCGGCGGTGACGTGAATGACAATCAGAGCGATCACCATGTTGGTCGCAAATTCGTGAAACCATCTTAGATCGTCAAATGTGCTACCCGCGGATGCGAGGAGGGAACCTGCTTTCGCCATCGTGATGTCGAAAGCACCAAACACCAAAATTGGTTGTGCGGCACTTAAGGCCGTCAGTATGCCGCTAAGGATCAAAAATCCGACAAAAAAGTACAACAAACCATGCCCCCAATGGGCTGCCCGCACCTGCCAAGGTGACATGGATGAGGGTAATGAAGGTGCGCCGTGACGCCAACGCAGCACAAGCCTGACCAAGAACAGAATAGCCATAACTGTGCCTAACGTTGCATGATCAGAACGAGATTCCAGCCGATCCCATTCTTTCATGACACCGCCGAATTTTTGCGCGACAAAAAGGTCGAGCATTATCGCTAGGGCCATTAGCCAATGGACAACCTTCTGACTCCTGGTGTAGTCCCTAAGACCTCTCACTGAAGCGACTCCTTATCAGTTCTCATGAAGTAATCCTCAACCTGCGACAAACACGTCTTGCTCAGCGCGACCAATTTCTTATTTTCGCAACATTGCGAATTTAACCACTATATTTGCACAAACGCAAATTTAATATTTATACTCCTCTCATGAGACAGACCAAACCACGACAGCGCGCCGTGCAGCAGCGCGCAGAGGAAACCAAAGAAGCGATCGTACAAGCAGGTATTGAGCTCTTCTCAGCCCGCGGCTACGATGGTGTCTCGATCAAGGCCTTGGAAGATGCCAGTCAAACCAAAAGAGGCCTGGTCGCCTACCACTTCGGCTCCAAAGAGGCGCTTTGGAAAGTTGTAGCCACACGAATTTTTGCCCCCATGCCACAAATGACTGGCCCTGACGATCAAAAACCAGATACCCAATTGCAGAAGGACGAATTGTTAAGGGCTAGTCTCACAGAATTTGTGTTGTACTCAGCCGCCCACCCGGAGCTCAGCCGGCTGATTATTCAGGAGGCTAAAACTCGTTCCTGGCGTTTGGATTTTCTGGTGGAGAATTTTGTCCGTCCAAGAGTCAAATGGATGGAGCGGCTGATGGGAGAGATTGATGCCCACACGCTCTACATCTTTGTGGGGGCGGCTACCTTGATGTTTGATGTAGAGGCAGAGTGTGAACAGCTGTTTGGCTTTAACCCACGTCAGGAACATATCGCACGAGCCCACGCTGAACGCTTGTGTGATCTGCTTTTGGGATACAGACCAACTACCGCACTTTAGCTACTGAGCAACCAGGCGATCGCTCCCCGCGGTCCTCAAAAGAGTGGATTGAGGCAAGAAAAGATTTGATCCGGGACACAGTATCCCGGATCACCTATAACCTCAAACGTAATTGCCCATCCAACAAACTCTATCTACCTTAGTCAGCCACATCCATCAGGAGCGACCCATGCAATTGATCAATGGCTTACTGAGTAACAACGCTGCAAAAGTCAGAATGGTGTTAGCGGAGAAAGGCTTGGCCTTCGAATCTATCGATTTGCCTTGGACACGCACAAACGCCTGGGATCCCAAACCCGAGATTCTATTGGCTTCCAATCCTAGAGCTCAAGTCCCCGTCTTGATCGACCAGGATCTGACACTTTGGGATTCTACTGTGATCAACGAATACCTTGAGGACAAACACCCGCAACCCAGTCTTTTCCCAACCAGCGCGCGCGAAAAAGCAATTTGCCGACTCTGGGAGGACGAAGGTGATCACAACCAAACACACGTAGGCGTGTTAATCCAAGAAGTATTCCTGGCCGCACCTGGATCGGCGTTATCCCCGAGCGCAACAAACGCGCTGAGCGAACTCGATGCTTTTGTCGACCGTCTAAGCCATCAGATCGGCAACCAAGACTATATCTGCGATAAATTCAGCGTCGCTGACATCTCGGTCTTTCTGACCCTGGCATTCGGTCAAACCTTGGGATTGCAGGTTGATAAAAAAAACGTGGCCACGTGGTACCAACGAGTGCTGTCCAGGCCCCCGATCAAACAGGAGTTCGATCAGCTTATGGCTGGCGTGGCGAACCTGGCGACTTGATTCAATCGATGAAGCACAAGACCCGCAGTTCAATACTGCGCCGCTGAGGGCCTGCTGGGTCGGCTACTGGATTGGTAAAAGCAGCGTGCGCACACGCATTGCCAATCACACCCTCAGAATCGTAAGTTTTAAATATCAAGACTTCATTGGGTGTCATTTTGGGAAAGTAGTACCACTTATGAGACGCTGAGTGCTTAACACTGTATGTCTCAATACCGACGTCGTGCCAGCTATAACTTGGCGGGCCGTAGCCAAATATCTTTGTTTCGAACAAGTCGGTTGCCCGGATGGTTCGCGCGTCGCACACCGCCAAAGGGTGATCATCCACCACGCGACTGATGCCACGCCAGAAATTCAGACAGACTACCCTTGAAGCGCTAGGTACCTCCTGCGCGTGAACTGCCAGGTAATCTTTCCATCCCGTATTGTCGGTGTAGTCCATGTGCGCAAAGCCTATGTACCCGCCACCTTGCTCTTCACCGGTCACATGGACCGAACCGTCAGTGCCCCCGCCGGCAATCTGCCGCCCGGGCTCGCGCACCAAATGGTCGTAAGTAAACACCGTTGAGGCACCCGTCAGCTCCTGCGCGAGGGACTTACACTCTGCGTAGTACTTGTCCACCACCCGTTCGTGATCTAGAAAATCAATCACACCAGACGGTTCATCCAGCAAGACAAAACCGGTGGACGCAAGGCTCGTCTGTATATCGCGCCCGTTGTGAATCTGGGTCGATTTGATTTCCGACTCACTTTCTCCGCGTGAAGCTGGATCACGCATATCATAGGCAAAAGGGGGCGCCGTGGTGATGTCCGGCCCGGCGGTTGGGAAGTAAGCGATTTGAGTAGTAACTTCGTACACAGCTATCTCTTGTTGAACGTGTCTAGCACGTTGTGCGTTACTTTTACTACGTTTGGATCTGCTAAACCATAGGCCCAGTCTGTACACCCCGTGGTAAAAACCCGCCCCTGACCGCGTCGAAAATACCCCATCACGGCATGCCCCTGATCGTAGATTGCACGATTGGCGACAGAGTCTTCGCCCTGCATTCGTTGAGCAACCCAGTTAAGCTCTCCAACATAGTCATCACGCAGACCAACCGCAAGCTGATGGGTTTCCCAAAGGCGCGCTGGCGCGGTTGCCAGTATTTCAAAACCAGTCGGAGCAGGCACTTCCGGCAAAAGCGGCTCTACCACAAAGGGTAGTCCGTCCCGGTCCTCCAACGGACAACCATCACACTCGTATCCAACCACAGTCGAGTTCATCCCCAGATCTTCATCGGGGTTCAATTGGACCCCATCAAAAACCCAATGATCGTTCTGGGCTAAAGCATACCCTCCACTGCCCCGGGGAGAATTGGGCATATGCGCGTATCCACCCCGAATAAAGGAAACACCAGTCATCTGATTTTCGGATCTGCCGACTAAGGGATCAGACCACATAGAGGAGACATACTCCCCTTGCCCCGACTGATAGTACGGATCCTCTTCAATCGCCATCTTATAGGAGACCAGTTGAGTATTCTGGTTTTCGAATCGCGCCTGCCAGAAAGCCGTGTTGCCTGAAAAAAAAGCGGCATTACCGCCCGCATCAACAAATTGCTCTACGTGATCGCGCATGGCGTAAGACCAGTATTCATCGTGCCCCACCGAGAGATAAGTCTTGTAACCATCCAGCAGATTTGGGTCAGCATGAAGATCCAAGCTGGTAGCAAAGCCTAAGGTATAACCAGCGGCCTCGGCCCATGCGACAAACAGCTGTTCCCAATTTGCCCAACCGGCTGCCATACACCATTGAGAGTAACCCAGTTGAGCAAAAGCCCTGGCATCACTTTTACTCCAATCGATTACATGGGCTACACGAAAGCGCGCCGGGTCAGTTTTGTAAAGAAACCCCGCAGGCAGCGGGCGTTGCAGCGCACTCGTATGACCGCCGGTGTAAAAGCTAGATCCGCCCCAGTCATTGTAGGCTGACCAGGTGGAGGTCGACAGCACCAACAACATGGACCGAGGTTGTTGAGCTCGAACCACAAAAAAAGCTTCGCAGGTTTCAGCGATCGCGTCGTCCACCAAACTGCCTATGCGCACCAGATAGAAGCCGGCTGTCCATTCCCTACCCACCTGAATTTCCAAGCTTTCCCGCCAGCGACAACCAACGCTTGCCAGGTCCGCATCAAGTGGCTGCTCAAAAACTTGTATTTGGCGGCTAACAACCGTTGTTTGCTCAACCCCTACTCGAACAACTTCAAGATGAGCGCGGCTTGTTTGAGCATGGCAAAACAGCTGCGTCGATTCACCTGCCACCAGACTTTGGGGCCAACAATAAGCACCAATCATCTGTCAGTCCAAAATGATGAGGTGATTAGGAAGCTCGTTTTTTTCTTGCGTCTTCGGAACGTGTGTCTTGAGCAGAACGCCGCAAGACTGAACAACCCCACAAAAGCCTTCCAGTCGCCTCCCTTGTCGAATGGCGTTCGTCAAATCGTCCACAATCGCTTTCCACTCGTGCGCTTGCACGCAATTATTGATACCCCTGTCCGCGATTATTTCAACGTAGTGCTCTGCTTCGCTGACAAAAATCAAGACACCGGTTTCGTCGACGGTGTGATGCAGGTTGTTTTCCAAAAACATCCGCCGAGCGAGATTTTCCGCACGCCAGCGCTTAACCGAACTGGGGATCAACCAGTGCATTAACAACGGTATCCGCAGTAAGAGTGCTATGACGATGAAAACAACCAGCTGGATCAGCAAGACGTCGGATACGTCCAACCAATAGGGCAACAGCATGACCAACCCAGGAGACACCAATGCGATCAACGCAGCCCACAGCGTGGGAATGTAAAAATAGTCATCTGCCTGGCGTGCTAGCACTACAACAAGCTCAGCGTCGGTGTCTCGTTCAACCTTGTGAATCAATTCAGTAACCTGGTCGGCTTCGGATTCAGTTAATAAAGTCATCTACCATCCTCCACTAGCGCCACCACCGCCAAAACCGCCGCCACCGCCAGAAAACCCGCCAAATCCGCCGCCGCCAAAGCTGCGACCACGGTTGCGCCCGGATCCCGAAGCCAGACCACTGCCCAACATCCACCAAAAGAATCCGCGTCGCCCCAGCAGGCGCGGCAATACAAAGAAAAATATGATAAACGCGAAGCCCTTCCAACCCGAAGACGTTTCTCTGGATGAACGTCGGCGGGCTTCTTTCATCTGGTACTCCCCACCCAGCGCCTGAACGATGGCTTGACTACCCGCCACAATCCCTCGATCAAACCGACCTGCTTTAAACTCGGGTGTAATGACACCATTGATGATGTTACTTGCAATGGCATCTGTGAGCTGGCCTTCAAGACCATAGCCAACTTCTATGCGCAGCTTGCGTTCACGCTGAGATACGATCAGCAAGACACCATTGTTTTTATCTGCTTGACCAATCCCCCAATGCCGACCCAGCTGATAGCCGTACTCCTCAATCGAATACCCTTGGAGATCCGGCAACGTGACCACAACCACTTGATTGCTGGTTGCCTGCTCGTGTGCTGCGAGCAGTTCGCCAACCCCCCGCACCGTAACCGTTGACAGCATACCCGCGTTGTCCACCACCCGGCCTGACAGGGCAGGAAAATCAGGAGCCGCTCGCAAGCCCGGGGCGCAAAACACCGCAACCACAGCCAGGAAAGCGCATGCGGAGTGTCTCAAAAAGAAACCCTAGGTGCTTCTTCTGCATCCACGGTGGTGGCTTCGTAAACTTCTCGAACCTGCATTTCGCTGTACATCAGGGTATGCCAGATACGTCCAGGGAAAGTACGTATTTCCGTGTTGTAAACCTCTACAGCACCAATGTAGTCCCGCCGGGCTACGCTGATGCGATTTTCGGTACCTTCCAATTGAGATTGCAGCGCAAGAAAATTTTGATTTGATTTTAGATCTGGATAACGCTCCACAACGACCATCAAGCGACTCAAAGCCCCAGACAACTGTTGTTGGGCCTGCTCAAACTGCTGAAGCTGTTGGGGGTTATTGATCAGTTCAGGAGAGACCTGCATGGAGGCAACTTTCGATCGAGCCTCGGTCACCGCCGTTAGTGTTTCCCGTTCTTGCGCGGCGAACCCTTTAACGGTCTCTACCAAATTGGGGATCAGATCCGCGCGTCTTTGGTATTGATTCTGCACCTGGGCCCATGCCGACTTAACTTTCTCATCATAGGTCGGAATATTGTTGATCCCGCAACCAGACAGCACACCCAGCGCTGTTAAAAGGACAATCGCTCTTATCAATCCAACCGACAGTATTTTGTGCATCTAGAGCACTCCAAGCTTTCTTTCACCCATGAATATACCATTTTGCCCTGTAGATATATGGGCCTGGTGCGGTTACGCGAGGGTGCCGGGCAACACAAGCGCCTGATCTTCAGTCAAGCGGCCGCACCCAAGCGTGGGAAAATTCTGCCGTGACCTTTGCGTTTCGAGCAAGGCCTGCATCAAAATATTTCCCGCGAATCAACGCCAGGTGTTCGCGACCGAAGAGTCCTATTTCCCGCTGCTTTTTCTGATCGAAGAAGACAAAGTGCGGTGTGCCGACCAGGCCACGTTCTTCAGCTTGCATGATGGTTTCTGCCAGCAGTATTGACCCGGGGCCTTCATCAGCAAGAAATACCTCAAACCCTTCCGTATTAACACCCACGGCCATCGTGGCTGCTCGAAGATCTTTCGAGGATTCCAATTCAAAATCGCGCCAACCACTACCCCACCCCTGCAGGTAGACCTGCATGGCAAATTGCACCTCTTTGTTAAATTGCTTGGCGAACAAAAACGCACGATGCGCGAGATTTGAATCCAACAACCGGTAGGGACTTTTTAACGGCAAAGACTGAAGGACCGCATACTCTCTTGCAGCCGCATAGTACATCCGAGCTTTACGGTCTGCGCTGGGATCAGCGGGCTCTCTTTTCATCTGCGGACCCACAGTTTTAGTGACCCCAAGTCTTTTGTAGCTGAGATTGTCGGGCAGAAAATTCACCGCAACGTGAAAGTCCAGCGCCACTTCGATGCTGGGCAACACCGCCAGATAGGCGTGGGGTGACTTCAAATCAAGGTATACATCTAGAGACTGTCCAGAATCCACGTCAGGCAGAGCCTGCCATTGAGCCAGCTTCGCAAACACTTCTTCTCTTACCTCATTGAACACCATGGGCTTGCCTGCACGTGAAAATAGTAATGATTACCTATGTTCGCTATGGTTGATAGCGATTGATGTACATTCTAATTCTGATTCTTTTTTTGTGGGGGCTAGCCTATGACTTCACCAAACGTGCTATTCATTATCACCGATCAACAGCGAGCAGATCATACGGGGTTCATGGGTAACAAAGTGATACAAACGCCAAACATGGATCAGATCGCAGCAACAGGAACGGTGTTTGAGAACGCGTGGGTGACCAATCCGGTCTGCATGCCAAACCGCTCGACAATAATGACCGGACGCATGCCAACTTCACACGGCGTAATTTTTAATGACCGCTCCCTGGATTGGAATGCCAACACCTTTGTCCGACAGTTCAGAAAGGCGGGTTACCGCACCGGCCTGATCGGGAAGTCTCACCTTCAACATGGCACCTCCCGCAACTCAATCGTACCGTTTCGTGGAGAAGGCGCGGTTAAATCCCACCTCCCGAAAGGATGGGATGAGATCGAACATTACGAACGATATCTTGAGGGCGACACGGAAGATCCAGAGGATTTTTATGGTTTTGATCATATCCGGCTGGCGTCAGATCACGGCGCGAGAGTCTCCGGTCACCATCTGCAGTGGGCTTTAAATAAGGGTGGCAAACAAGAGGACCTCTTTACCGAATACGACGCCGAGGTCCGCGGGCAACATATCTCAAACAACTGGTGGCAAGTCTACCAACCGCCCTACGCGGAAGAATTACACTCGACAACCTTTGTGACAGAACAAACTCAATCGTTTATACGTCAAGCTCATAGCCAGGGAAAACCCTGGTTAACCTGGTGTTCCTTTCCAGACCCGCATCACCCGATGACGCCACCGGGTGATTGGTTCTTTCGGCACAGGCCACAGGACATGGTCCTCCCGGAGTCCAGACGCGATCCGTTGGAAGGCGCGCCTGCCCATCTCTTGGCACTGCAACGCACCCACCCTAGAGACCAGCGAAACTGGGTCGCACCGTGCGGGTACGGCGGCGACGATGAACTGCTTCGGGAGGCAATCGCCGCTACCTACGGCATGATAGAAATGATTGATCATGGCATTGGCCAGATCCTTGGCTTGTTGGACGAACTTGGAGCGCGCGAGAATACGATCATCGTATTCACCAGCGATCATGGCGATATGATGGGTGACCATGGATTATTTTTGAAAGGCTTTATGCACTATCGAGGCACCCTGCAAATACCTCTGGTGATTAACGTGCCCGGGCGGACTGGATCTCGCACAAGCGCCCTGGCCTCTTCTATTGATCTGGGCCCCACGCTTCTCGATCTATGCAATTTGGCCCCGTATTACGGCATCCAGGGGTATTCGTTAGAATCTGTCACCCTGGACGCAGAACAAAAGATACGTGATCACATTCTGATCGAAGACGATCTCTCAGATATCACAGCCCAGCTCACCCCATTTCCGGGAAAAACCCGCACGCTCATCACCCAGGAGTTTCGCTATACCCGCAATATCAAAGGTGAAGAGCAGCTGTTCAATTTGGTCAACGACTATCACGAGATGAACGATATCAAAGCGACCGACGCGTCCATCAAACACGCCTTAGTAGAGCAACTGATGCAAGCTATGATGGCCGCTGACGACGCGGTTCGTGGGGCACCAACAACGCTTTAAGTCTCTCGTGTGACCGGGTCGTTACTGGTCCCGCACGCCACTGAAGGGCACTTCGCCGCGGGGATTTTTCACCACACCCGTGAGCTTATCGCCATCAACCTGACCAGCATAATCCACAGTGATTTCACCGATGGGCACGGTAATCTTCAGAGGGAAGCTGAACGAATTACCCTCAACCGTTACCTTGGCGATCGGGATAGGACCACGAAGGCTGTTGTAAGTACCGGTGAGATCTTCGTTAACTTGCATCGTGGGATGTTGTACACCGCGAGGTGTATCTATCGTCAACGTCCAGGTGCCAACAACACCTTCCGCCCACACACCCTGACTCATCGCACATGCGACAAAAAGCACACCCAATCTAAGCATAGCCTTCACTTCCTTCATGCTAGGAACCCGTCCAGTTCGGCGCGCGTTTTTCGGCGAATGCAGCGGGGCCTTCTTTGGCGTCGTTGGACGAGAACACTTTCTTAGAAAGAGGCACCTGCATTTCCCATAGGCTATCTTCGTCATGCCCTTGAGCCGCTGCTCTGACCAGCTGTTTGGATGCCGCCACGGCAAGTGGGGCATTCTGAGCGATCCGTTCTGCCCATCCGATAGCCGCCTCAAGTGCGCCGCCATCCTCTGTAAGCTCACTCAGCATTCCAGCATCCATGGCCTGGTCCGCGGTGATCGGCTCTCCAGTAATCGCCATTTCCATGGCTTTGGTATAACCAACGCGTGCAGGCAGGCGAAATACGCCTCCTGCGGCTGCAAACAGCCCAACTTTCACTTCTCGTATACCAATCTTTGCACTCTTGCTGGCAACCAGCAGATCACAGGTCAACGCAATTTCACAGCCACCCGCCAAGGCAAACCCCTCAATTGCTGCGATTAACGGCTTAGAAGCGCCTTCCCGAATAAAAGTTGTCAGGGGACCAATATCTTCTCCACGTGCGAAGGCTTTCAGATCCATACCGGAGCAAAAAGCACGCCCGTTACCGGTAATCACTCCCGCGGTCAGGCCGTCATCAGCATCTAATTCACGCACGGCGTTCAGCAACTGGTTAGACAGCGCTCCATTGATCGCGTTCATGGCTTCGGGTCGATTTAGGGTGATGATCATCACTCGATCGCGACGCTCTATTAATACCGCCTCTTCTGTGGAAGCTTCACTCATGTATCAGTCCTCTTTCCAGATTGATGTTTTGATTCGTCAATAATGGCACAAATGGACGGAGATGGCGCAATTCAATCAATCACCTTGCAGAGTGTCCAATGACGTCGTATTTTCAGGGGGAGACAACAACAGTACAAAACATGTCCCCACTATCAGATTTTCGCCAGGAAACGCGTACCTGGCTTGCAGATAATTGCCCACCATCCATGCGCACTCGCATGGTACCAGGTGAAGAGGTCAACGGCGGCACCAAGCGGCGTAGCAGCAATCCGGAAGCCTATTTGTGGCTGGAACGAATGGCGCAGCGAGGTTGGACAGTCCCCACATGGCCCAAAGCCTACGGTGGTGGCGGTTTGGACAAGGATGAATTCTTGGTCCTGCTGGAAGAACTCCAGGCCATTAGTGCGCGACCGCCGCTTGGCGGGATGGGCGTGTCGATGATTGGTCCTACGCTCCTCGAATACGGCAATGAAGAGCAAAAACTTCGACATCTGCCTAAAATTGCGCGCGGCGAGGTGGCCTGGTGTCAGGGCTACAGCGAACCGGGCGCAGGGTCAGATCTGGCAAGTCTACAGACGAAAGCGGAAGATCACGGCGACTTTTATCTGGTCAATGGCAGCAAAATCTGGACCTCTGGCGCCCAACATGCTGACTGGATTTTCTGCCTTGTAAGAACCAATCCAAACGTACCCAAGCACGATGGTATCAGCTTTATTCTGTTCTCGATGGATGATCCGGGCGTCACCGTCAAACCCATCGAACTGCTCAACGGTAAGTCCCCCTTCTGCCAAACATTTTTCGACAATGTACGCGTACCAAAAGGGGATCTGGTACACAGAGAAAATCAAGGCTGGACAGTAGCAAAAAGGCTTTTGCAGCACGAACGTTCGGGGCTTGCGGCTTTAGCCAGCGCCGATACGGCAGGTCCTTTGAAGCGCATCCAGCCATCGGAGGGCTTAACTGATCTCGCCAAGTCCTACTCGACAGACGGCATCATTGATTCAGCGCTACGCGCAGACTTGATCGACAACGAGATGCAAAAAAAAGCATTTTTACTCACCCAGCAGCGCACCGTTGAAGAATCTGCTGCAAACACCCCTGGTGCTGCCACCTCCATCTTTAAATATGTCGAGGCTGAATATGTCAAAGCGCAACTTGAACTACAGATGCGCATCCGAGGCACCCAAGCGTTGGGGTGGGAAGGTCAGGGTTACTCGGAGGAAGAGCTTTCCATGACCCGGCTCTGGCTCGAAGCCAAGTCCATCTCAATTGCAGGCGGTTCCAACGAAGTCCAGTTAAACATCATCGCAAAACGGGTGTTAGGCTTGCCGGACTAAAACTCGCGGACGTTACGCAGCCACAATCCACCACCAAAATGAGGGCGCGGATCATAGCTGCTATGTCCCAACAGTCTTTTAGCGCGGTCTGACCGACAGGCGAGGTCTTCTTCACTGTAATCAAGCGCTGATGATTCCTCAGGTACAAGCCATCCCAAAACAAAGCTCAAATGCATCGCTAGACGCCACCCGTCTTTTGTTTGATTAGCACCACCGCCGTGTACGAGTTTTCCAGAATAAACCAGCGCATCACCCGGCGACATTTCGGCAGGTACGGTTTGCTCATCAGATCCACAATCCGTGAAGTCTTGCCACAGGTGACTACCTGGTATGACACGGGTTGCCCCCAACGCTTCGGTGACCTCATCCAGAGCAATCATCGCGCTGAGTGTGAGTTCTGGGCCTTGCGGCCAATTGACAGCCGCAATATTTGGCCAGTTGTAACAATCTCGGTGTAGTGGTTGGGCGGGGGATTGAGGTCCAATCAGCATTGCCTGCCCGGTATTGATCCAGTAAGAACCACAATGAGGCAATAGAACGGCATCCGCCACCTGGGCATAGACTGTGTTATCCAGCAAGTCAAAAAAGGAGTTGCTGACTCGCCCCAGACTGGAAAAACGAATGGTATTGGCACCCACAAAGGCGTTTCCAGGCTCCCCGGTACCTTGTGTCGCCCCGCCGGGGGTAAAGTCTTCAGAAGCGGCACAGATATCTGAACGCAACTGCTCTATCACCTCGACCGGAAATAACCCTTCAACCACCACGCCACCGTCCTTATTGATAATCTGAACGATCTCCTCCACTGCGCTTTGCGCTGAAATACGTTGTAGTGATCCCATCATCTAACCCTCTAGAATTTTGTAGTGACCGCTCCCGTTCAGACCCACTCTACCCAATCTCATCAATGTCTTGTAGGCTGACATGGGCGCACGAATTATCAGATAAAAATAGGGGTGAAACCATGAACCTTACCTGGTCACATGCCGTTATGTACGTAAGGGATCTGGAGAATATGCTGGATTTCTACACCAATATCCTGGGATTCGAGATAACGGACCAGGGACCTATCGGGCCTGAAATAACAATCACCTTTCTGAGCCAAAACCCCGACGAACACCATCAGTTGGCCATGATCCCAACTCGGAAGTCGGACGATCCACCAAACAGCGTCAACCATATGGCCTTTCGGACCGACGAATTCGACAGGCTGAAAGCGCTGCACGAGACCCTTTCCACCATGGAAGGTATAAGAATCAATCCGCTCAGCCACGGAAATACGCTGTCAATTTATTTCAATGACCCCGAGGGTAACGGCATCGAGGTTTTCTGGGATACCCCTTGGCATGTTGCACAACCTCAGGGCCAACCCTGGGATACCAGCCTGGATGAACCAGCGGCTACCCGGTGGGTGGAGGACACGTTCAAAGGTGAGCCGACATTCGAACCCCGAGAAAACTACTACCAACGCCGGCACGCAGAATCAGGACAAGAAACCAAAACCGGCGCATGACCGGAGCGTCACGCCTCGGACTGCCGCAGTAAAATGGTTCAGGGCGCCAGCATCGCGACTGATCGAACAACCAGCCGCTTGCTTGCCTCTTGTTTATCAAGTGGCGCTCTGCCAATCTCATTGCCGGTCCGATATTAGGGTGAAAAGGTATGGGTGAGCGTACTCCCGCCAGAAGAATTGTAGAGGCCTTTGGCGATTGTGAGGCGCTCGCGGCAATGTACAGCACCGAGATTGTGTGGCGCCTGAACCACTCCCTGCCGGCAAATATTGCAGGGCCTCATATCGGTAAGGATGCGGTTTGCGCCTTTAACGATGCGGTCTTCAACAAAATCTACGACGCATCTTCCCTGCGTGTGCACATACTGGATGAAATCGGCAATGGCACCTCCAGCGTAGTGCGCTTTAACCTGCACGCGACAAGTCGGCGTGGCCATAGCTATGACGTGGAATACGTTTTGTTTGCCAAATCCAGCAAAGGGTTGGTGTACGAAGTGGTTGAATTACTGGATACCCACGCCTCAACCGAACAACACCAGGGAAATGCTGTTGGAATACCACCCTCATAAGGTTCACGGCAAGCGGGCTGCAAACTGCAGAGAAAGACGTGTTAATGTGGTCGCTGAAACCGTTTTTTTCCACCAAATACAAAAACTTCCAGATAAACTCATAAAATGAAAATCCTTTTATACATCAGTTGTGCCGTTGGCCTATGGGCTGTGACGGCGCTGACTCATGCAGAGAGTCATCCAGAGGTATTAGCCGCTCTCGACTACCAGATCGAACCACACACCTGTGGTGAGCGACCCTCGTTACGCAGGGGGGCAGAATATGCAAACGATACACACGAAACAGTGATGAGCGATGTAGACCATTACACGCGCACCCAACACAATCGCAAACTTAAAAAGTGGACCAGGTGCATAAAGCGCTACAACAAAATCCTGCTCAAAGACTTCGCCAGATTGAAGGACAGCGTAAAACACGGCATGACCCAAGACCAGGCGAACACGGTTCTGGGAAAACTCAAGGCCATTCAAGATACGGTGATGGAACACTCAAAATCGCCAAGCTGACAAACCAACAAACAAGCCTTCATAAGACAAGCATGGACTGCTAGCTTGGGGGTACCGACGCTCTCAACGCACTTAAACAAACTCGAACCAAACAACAGCAAAACAGGGAGGCATTGATGCTGGACGTTTACTCGCTGCGACCGGAGACACACTACGGTTGCCCCGCAGCAGATCAGATCTTGATTAACCGTCACTATGTGGTTGGATATTCCTACTACTTTCGCCAGGCGAAATGGGCACTGGAAATCGTCGACCCCGACAAACGGGATATGAACGAGGCTGAACGTCAAGACGATTTTATTGTGGACTACCGGGTACCCAAACGATTCAGGGCTACGCTCGAAGATTTCGAAGGCAGTGGATTTGACCGGGGGCACCTTGTGGCCAGTGCAAACAAGCAAGACACGCAGGTACAGAACAACGAGACCTTTCTGCTCTCTAACATGGCGCCTCAAAACCCAAGAATGAACCGAGGCAAATGGCGAGAACTGGAAAGCGCCGTGCGAGCGCTTGATAACAAAAAAACCAGGGCGGGCCAGCGCAAATTTCTTGAAACCTATGTGATTAGCGGTCCCATATTCGATTTTACCGCCCGTACCCGTTTTATCGGTCAAGCTGACGATAACGGCATCGAAATCCCAATTCCCAGTCACTTTTTCAAATGTGTGTTAACCATTGATAAGAACAACAAAATCAGCATGTGGGCCTTTGAAATGGAGAACAAGCGCCTCTCTGGCGACCTCAAAGATTATCTGAAATCGACCAGCTATATTGAGCAACGCGCCGGTATTACCTTCTGGGACAATTTGCTGGGCAATCAAATCGAGAAGCAGAAACGCCGTATAGGCACCATGTGGTAGTTTTCCTCTCGAGCCTAGGCTCGAGAGCGCGTCTGCTGCTCTGCGCGTTTGTGGTCGTAGAGGGAGCGCAATCCATCCGCAACTTCGTCCGCATAAATGTCTGTATCACCCGCAACAATCCCTTGTACAACTCGCCTAGCTACGGCAACCGGAGAACTCCTGCCCGAAGATCCATCCCCACGGTGCTGCGCGACCATATCCGTCTGCATCGGACCGACGAAGACCGCCACGACACGCACCCCGGAGGATGCAAGCTCAGCTCGCATACTTTGAGTCGCAGAGAACAGCGCCGCCTTAGACGCACAGTAGGGGCCGGCGACGGGATACGCCACCAAGGCACCGATAGACAGGATATTCACAATACAGCCACCGTTGGCCACTAAAACGGGTTGGAACCCACGACAAACTGCTAGCGTACCCCAGAGATTGACGTCCATTACCTGCTTGGCGTGATTCAAGCTGGTAGCCGACATTACCCCCTCGTAACCTATGATGCCGGCGTTATTGATGAGTATCGTGGTATCGCTGGAGGAGGTCACCGCTTGTTCAATTGAATCTGAGTCTTCCAATTCAAGATAGACCGGTCTAATAATATCATCCGGTGTGAGTTCGGCAGGCTGACGACAGCCGGCATATATTTTGTCAGCCCCGGCTTCAAGACAGGCTTTGACCAGTTCTGCGCCTAAGCCCCGATTAGCCCCCGTAACAAAAACACGCCCCAGACTCATGTCTTCAACTCCCTATGTACGTCACAACAAACCATCCAGCGGCTTTACGTTTGCGTTGATACCCAAGCCGAGCCAGTGATGTAACTCCGGACCAATCAGCTGCTTAGTTGAATCGGATAATGCAACGCTGAAGTTCCATTGAGGTCGAATAAATGAGCGTGAATAGTATCCAAAGAGTAGTGCCCGCTCCTGATCTTCGGTCGTGTTCCGACCTGAGGTATGCCAAAGCCGACCATCCATCACCACAAGACTTCCCGCACTTGCCTGCATGGGTTCCAAGTAAGGTTCAATATCCTCAGGCAGCTGATCACGCCGCTCGATATGGTGGCTTCCTGGCAGGTACAGCGTGGCGCCGTTTTCTGCATACACGTCATCCAGGCACCATATAGCGTTAACACTCCACATCGCATGCCATGGCTCAGGGAGCACCACCGACAAATCTGAATGCAACACCATAGACTGGCTGCCCGACCTGGCAATGTTGGCGGTAAAATTGGACACAATGAAGTCATTCTCCAACAGGTCACCCACTATCTGTATCGCGAGCGGATGAGTGATCAACTCCAAAAATACTGGATCCAGATCGAGCAAGTTAAAGACTCGCGTGTTGCTCGGATTGGGATCCAGGTTCGGGATGTAGGTAGGTATACCGCGTCGTTCGCTCTCAGCCACTGCCCCTAGGAGAGCCTGGCGAACCGTCCCGGTTTTCTGGGCATCCAGCGCCTGCTCGATCACGCAGTACCCAAAATCTTCAAGTTGTTGAGCGTGTACCGATGTGAACATATCTCCTCCAGTGAGAAAACCATATCACAATGCGACTTAAGGCCTTAACATCAGGTCCAGGGAGATGAATATGGCGCAGCGTCCTAACATTGTATTTGCTTTTGCTGATGACTGGGGTCGATACGCATCGGCCTATGCCAAATACCAGCCAACGGGGAACTTGAATGAGTTAATCAACACACCCAATTTTGATTGGGTTGCCGATGAGGGAGCACTATTTCTTAACGCCCTGGTACCCGCACCCTCGTGCACACCCTGTCGCAGCTCAATACTCTCAGGTCAGTATTTTTGGCAAACCGGATTAGGCGCCATCTTGATGGGTGCCGTATGGGATGAGTCCATCCCCACTTTCCCACTGAGTCTGGAGGCTGCGGGGTATTTCATCGGCCACACCTATAAAGTGTGGAGTCCGGGTATGACGATGAATGCGCCAATGGGAGGTAGACGGACTGCCTACAACCCGGCGGGCTTTAATTTTAACCAGTTTTCTCATTGGGTCACCGAGCAGGCCCCCACATTTGGTCCCGGCCAATCCGGAATCGATCTGGCAAAAGCAGCCCTGTATGACGAAACACGCCAGAACGTTCGAGCATTTCTCGATTCTGTGCCCGATCAACAGCCCTTCTGCTACTGGTGGGGGCCCACTAACACACATCGGACCTGGGAACGTGGCTCGGGAAAGGCCTTATGGGACATCGATCCTGATCGGCTGAAAGGAAGGTTACCCGAATTCCTCCCGGACGTTCACGATGTACGGGAGGACGCGGCTGACTATCTGGGTGAGTGTTTAGCCACAGATATGGGCCTGGGAATTCTTATTGAAGAATTGCAATCAGCTGGGCGGTTGGACAACTCGCTGCTGGTGGTCAGCGGTGACCATGGCATCCCCGGTATGCCCAGAGCGAAATGTAATCTCTATGACATTGGTTGCGAGGTCGCATTGGCAATGCGCTGGCCAGACAAGATCAAACCCGGCAGGGTAGTCGACGACTTTGTTAACCTGATGGACCTGGGTCCTACATTTTGTGAGGCCGGTGGGATCACCCCACCTGAATCTATGACCGCAAGAAGTCTGCTACCCATCATCACTCGCGCTTCGTCGGGTCAAATTGATACTGCTAGAACCCACGTTGTTACAGGAAGAGAAAGGCATATCGCACACGCCCGGTCAGGTATGCTGCCCTACCCTCAGCGTTCATTGCGTACACGCGACTATATTTACGTCATCAACTTCGAACCCGACCGCTGGCCCATGGGTGACCCGATTGGGCTTGAAGACTCAGATCGTCCTGAACCCAGTATCGATGCGCTGACCAACGACACCTTTGTGACATTACGCGATATGGACGCGAGCCCCACCAAAGCCTGGCTGGTCACCCATCGCGAAGATCACGATGTTGAGCCTCTTTATCAACTGGCGTTTGGGAAACGACCAAGAGAAGAGCTGTACGATCTGAAAGCGGATCCAAGTTATATGAACAACGTCGCAGAACATGCCGACTACCAAGTGATTAGACAGGAGCTTGAAACGCAATTACTGGGCATTCTTGAACAGGAAAATGATCCACGCTTAATGGAACAACCCTGCCGCTACGAATATGAACCATACGCCGGCAAAGTAGATCGGGTCTGGTTCGAAGCGGCAGCCGAAGAGCAGGCGCTTTACAATCCCAGTCGCTAATCCAACCCACTAGAGCGATTGATAAACAGCCTTTTCCAGGTTGTAAAACAATTCAAGGCTAAGATGATCGGCGAAGGGAAAAATTTGGGTGACGAACACACCACCAACTTCATTTACGCGATCCACCCAGAAATAGCAGTTCGACAAACCAGCCCACATCAACGTCCCAGCAGAACGACCCGTTGCGCAATTTGATTCATTGATCTGAAAGGTCAATCCCCAGCTCTTTGGTTCTCCCGGGAACAACTCAGCATTGTTGCTGAGCGAAGGCAAATTACTGACTAGCTCATTAACACGCAGATCACCGATATGATTTTGCGCCATCAGGTCTATTGTTCGCGATTGCAATATCCGTTGCCCGTCCAGTTCGCCACCACGCAGAAGCATTTGTACAAAACGTATGTAATCGTTGGCAGTGGAAAACAATCCACCGCCTCCCAATTCAAACTCTGGCTGGGAAGAAATATCATCGCCGTCGTCCTCTGCGGCTGCCAGGCTTTGGTCCTCTTGCCGATGGTGCATTGACGCTAGGCTAGTCTGCATCTCCTCACTTAAGCGGAATGCTGTATTCCGCATGCCCAACGGCCCTGTTACGTGGGCTTCAAGATACTCACCCAAACTCATACCCGAAACGCATTCAACCATTTGGCCAACCCAATCAATGCCGATGCCGTACTCCCACCTGCTACCTGGGTCAAACATCAAAGGCACTGTCAGTGAGGCTTTTTGACCTGCGGCGATAGATGGCACCCCCATGACTTTGGCATATTCGGCAAACTCATCATTCCAAATGTCGTAAACAAAACCAGAGCTATGGGTAAGCAGATTTCTGAGGGTTACTGGGGATGAGGGAGGACGCATTTGTGGTCGTCCATCAGTATCAAAGCCCATGAATACCTCTATCTCGCCAAGATACGGACAAACATCACCGGCTGGTGCATCCAGATCAAGCCGACCCTGCTCAACCAGCTGCATCGCAGCCACGCCTGTGACAGCCTTTGTCATAGAGTAGATTCTTACAACGCTGTCGCCGCTCATCGAGACGCCATTTTCAGCAGACTTGCCCACTGCCCCTTCGTATAACGTCCCGTTTTTGTCGCCCACACAGAACGCAGCGCCCATGATCTGCTGTTGCCCCACAGACGCTGTTAACAATTTATCTAGCGCACTTTGCAATGGCTTGCCCCTCTTGATTTGAGCACCCGAAAACGCGCTGAAGGATATTGCAGCAGTTGTGTCGTGGCAAATTCAAATATCTAAACACAAATGCCATCACCCGAGTTAAAATCGAGTCGTCTATTTTGAGGCTGCCTTTCATTAGAACCCATTCACCCGACTCAATGGAACCCGCGTATCATTCGCGCCTGCAACGAGCCCCAGATTTTACCGGCCAGATGCTCAGCACCTTTAAAGATGTGGCGGTACGTCACGGCTTTCCAGGATTTTTTTTGGCCTTTTTGTTGATCTTGTTGGGCTTTTTCGTGACCGAATTTGGCCGGATCCTGCTGCTTTCGCTGGCCAAATTTGCGGAGAACCCTCTAGGTTACGCAATCTTGGCTGTCTTGCTTTTCTTGGGACTGATCGCCTACACCCTGATCCGCCGTCGGAACCTGGATGCGCGCCAATTAGTTTGGACGCTTTATCTCGGAGCACTCTCATTCTGGGAAGAATTGATTTTCCGGGTAGCTTTGCCTTACTACCTGGGAGCAAGCAGTCTGGATCTGCTCACCGCCGTAATATTGAGCAACCTGGCCTTCGGTTTGATCCACTTTTTCACCCTGCGCTGGCGCTGGCAGTGGTGTCTTGGGGCGTTCTTGGGAGGCCTGGCACTCAGCCGCCAGATGGATGTTCATTTTGATCTGCTACTGATTACGGCGTTTCATTGGATAGGTACATTTGTGAACACACCCACGCCGCCCGGACGTCAAAAACATGCATCCAATTCGAAATAAGCGTCCAAGACGCTGACCGAAATGGCATCCGATCGCGAGAGACACCGACCGGTGTTCTCGCGATCATGAAGGGAAAGTCACCTATTCAGATTAAATGCAGCGACCTGAACCTGGGCTGCCGCGCCAAACAATTCAGCACCTTCACCGTCCACGCCACCCTCCGGGTTTAACGAAGGCCACAGTCCACCCACTCCAGCCACAATGTCCTGAAGTTGCGCGGCCACTGCAGTGGCATTTGCATCTTTCAGAAACGCGTCCGATTTAGCCCAGACACCAGCAATTTGTGTAAAGCCCCACGCATCCTGGTACTCGTGGAGGTTATTCATTTCCCCATCCACAATCCCAATTTCGTATTCGATGCCGCCGGTGCGCAGAAGGTTTTCTATCACCTTTGCTATTGTTTTGGGATCACTCGTATCCGCACCCTGCTCACACTGGGTGATGGCCTCGGTTAAAGATGCGTAAACTGCATCCACAGTTTCCTTTGATTCTCGATTCACGACGGCACTGGTCAGATCGCCAAGATTTTGTCCAAAACCGGAGCAACCCCTCGCATCAAACGCCGAGGCGATGGAGGCATAAATTTCCTCCCGCGGGTGCTTCATGTGGGTTTCTGAAAGATTAGGCAGATCAGCATTGTACAACTCATAGCCCACGGCAAGATGACCACGAATCAATCCCAATTGCGTGAGATAAGCCACGTCGTCCGTCGTAAAGTCAGCGCCACTGGTTGCAGCACCTTCTCCTTCACCTTCACCTTCACCTTCACCACCGGCCGCACCTTCGCCTTCGCCTTCTCCTTCTCCTTCTCCTTCTCCTTCACCGCTGAAGCCGCCTTCACCTTCACCTTCACCGTCAAGACCTTCGCCTTCACCACCTAGAAGAGGCGCACTGATTACACCTTCACCTTCTCCCTCTTCCTCGCCTTCACCACTTCCGACGCTTGCACATCCACTGAGTTGGGTGGTCACGAGCCAGGTAGCAGCGCCTAAGGCAGTCGCGGTACGCCATTGAAATTTCTTCTTTTCTGAGTTCTGTATACTGTCGCTCATGATTATTTTCCTAGAAAACGTATTAAGTACTGCCCACGTGGGCGCGTTTGTAAAAGTCCTCGAAGACAATGCTTTGTTTGAATCGGGCAGTCGTACCGCTGGCAAGGTTGCAAAGTCGCAAAAACAGAACTTGCAGGCTTTGAACGCCAAACCCGAAATCAGCCGCATTCTCACACAGGTTCGAGAAGATCTGAACAGGCATCCCGACTTCCGAGGTTTTGCCATCCCAGCCAAATTGGGCCGGGTGATGGTCAGCCGCTACGAACCGGGCATGCACTATGGCAGCCATTTTGACGATGCGTTCATCGACGGAGTTCGCACCGACCTTTCCTTTACCTTGTTTTTGTCCGAACCCGATACCTACGTCGGCGGAGAGCTGGAATTGACCACGCCGTCGGGAAGCCAAGCCATAAAACTGCCCGCTGGCTGCGCCATCGTCTATCCCAGCGATCATTTGCACGCCGTATTGCCGGTCACCCAAGGGGTCAGACTATCGGTGGTGGGTTGGATCCAGAGCCGCGTAAAATCCGGCGAGCGCAGAACACTACTGCACGAGCTGACCGAGGCAGCCAAAGCTTTCGAAGATCCTTCCGTTGACAATTCCACCGCGCTGACCCGCCTTAAGTTTGTCCGCAACAACCTGTTACGAATGTGGGCTGACTAGCGCCAGCCCGCTCGATCATACATCCTCACTGCCTGGGCCTGGTTTTTACCCAATATAGCCGCGTTGATTTGATCCTCCTTGAATTGACTACCCAGTTGCGTGATCGGACCCCGAGTCTCGCCAACCACCGGGTACTCATTATTACCTTCAGCGAACAAGCTTTGGGCAAAGTCGCTGGCCAGGTACTCGATAAATTTGATCGCATTGGCACGATTTGGCGCATGCGCCGTTACGCCAGCGCCACTCACATTGACGTGAGTACCTCGACCCTCCTGGTTTGGGAAGACCACAGCCAATTGTTCCATCACTTTTCGCGTTTGCGGGTTATCACTGGCTAGCCACCGCCCCATGTAATAGGTATTTGCAATGGTTAACCCACACTCGCCTGAAGCGACCGCCGCTAGATTACTGGTATCGTTGCCTTGTGCTGAACGCGAAAAATTCGCCACAACTCCCGTAGCCCACTGCTGCGCTGCCGGCTCGCCGTTGGCATCAATCATTGAGGCAAGCAACGATAAGTTATAAATATTTGAAGAGCTGCGCATGCAGATCTGTCCTTTCAGGCCCGGATCGGTCAATTGTTCATAGGTCTCGAGTTCCAGCGGCAAACCTTTATCGCGATTGTAGACAATGACACGAGCTCGCTTAGATAAACCAAACCAATGTCCATTTGGCTCTCTCAGGTGTGCAGGTATCCTCTCATTCAGGATCTGCGAATCGACGGCCTGAAAAACACCCTTATCCTGTGCCCGCCACAGGCGACCCGCATCTACGGTAATCAGCACATCTGCGGGTGAATACTTTCCTTCATTGCGGATACGCTCGATCAACGCGTCGCTACCGCCCTCGATCAAATTGACCTGAATACCTGTCTGGTCGGTAAACGTATCGTATAACGTGATATCCGTGTCGTAGTGTCGCGCAGAATATACGTTTACGACATCGGCACTGACCCATCCGCTGATAACCAGCAGGAGCACTCCTATTAACCGCAGGAAATCGTGCTTCATATTCTTTTCGTACCTTGCTGTTTGTATTTTGCTGTTTGTCTTCTAGCCGATTGTGTTTTTGCTATTTGTCTTATCATCGGTTTAGAGCCTGGAATTGAATCTCCGCTAACTGAGAATAATTCTCATTAGACCCTCAGGGAAAGTACACGAGTACCCCGTTTGAGTCAAAATCTAAACTGACGCGATCACCGATGGCCACACCCGGCAACGCTGCGCTGGTGACCCGCATGCGTGCATCCAACGCGCAAAGCATCACCACGTAGTGATCACCAAGAAATCTAACATCTTCGACCATTACTTGATGTTCATGAGCTTGCTCAGGTTCATTGCGTAAAGACACGCTACCTGAACGCACGATGACGTGACACAATCCTTTGGAGCCCTCGGCGCGGTCCGCAAAATTTACGTCTTTGATCGCACCAAAGGCGGTTCTGACCACACCATCCTCAACCGACCCACTTATCGCATCCGTTTCCGAAAACAGCTCAGCAACAAATCGACTTACTGGCTTTTCCCACAACGCCTGAGGTGTGTCGACCTGAACCACCTCACCACTGCCAATCACGGCGATCCTGTCGGCCATTTCCATTGCTTCCTGTGCGTCATGAGTGACCACAATAGCGGGCACGTTAGCAGCACGCAGCGCCCGGCGAGTGTCCTCACGCAGCTGGCGCCGCAATGTGCTGTCAATGCTGGCAAAAGGTTCGTCCAGCAACATCAGCCTGGGTTCTGGCGCTAACGCCCTGGCCAGAGCTACCCTTTGCTGTTGCCCGCCAGACAATGTGTGCGGAAACCGATCATCAAAGTCTGCTAATCCCACATTGGCCAACTGTTCACCAATGCGAACGGCAGCCGCAGATTTGTCAAGATGGTCCAGTCCAAAGGCGATGTTCTGGGCAATGTTCATATGTGGGAACAACACGTGATCTTGAAATACCATGCCGAATCGCCTGCGCTCCGGAGCGGGTTCGCGACCTGGTCTGGCAAAGGGTTTACCCTCAAGTTTGATTTCCCCTTTTTGCAGAGGTTCCAATCCCGCAACAATACGCAGCAGCGTGCTCTTGCCGCTGCCGGATGCACCCAGCAAACAGACGATCTCCCCTGCCTGCACTGTTAGATCGATCCCTTTCAGAATCTCAGCCGAACCAAACTTGTGGTGAATGCTTTCCAACGACAGCATAGTTTTCTAAACCAACCTAAGAAACCTGCGTTTTAGCGTAGAATGCCTGAGCATGACAACCCATTCTCCAGCGGATTCAATAAAAACGACGTCTTTTGTGCGCCCGTCGATCTGGAGTGCGGGCGCAATCGGTATCGCTGTCCCTATCTCCATCCCCATTATCGCGATTTTGTTAACGTTTTTAACGCCCACCTCTGAAGTCTGGGAACACCTGCGTGAATCAGTACTCCTGGAATACATCGTCAACACAATTATCCTGCTTATCCTGGTGGGCGGGCTGTCCGCTGCGATGGGCGTTGTGACCGCCTGGCTGGTTGCAACGCGAAACTTTCCCGGCCGCGGCTGGATCATGTGGGCATTAATGTTACCCATTGCAGCCCCCGCGTACGTGGTCGCTTACGCCTATGCCGATCTGCTTTCATTCGCCGGACCGGTGCAAAGTATGCTGCGGGAAGCTGGCTGGCTTGCGGGTGCAATGCCTTCAATCCGGTCACTGCCAGGCGCGTCCTTTGTACTGGCCATTACGCTGTATCCGTATATCTACCTGTTTTCGTACAACGCGTTCTCTCAACAAGCAAAACCGCTGACGGAAGCTGCTAGAATGCTTGGTGCCAGATCAACAAAGGCTTTTTTTAGGGTTGCCCTTCCCCATGCCAGACCCGCTATCGCCGGCGGTGTCGCACTTGCACTGATGGAAGCGGCAGCAGACTTCGGCGTGGTCGATTTTTTTGGCGTGCCTACATTGACCAACGGTATTTTCCGAACCTGGTATGCCCAGGGAGAGCATCAGGCCGCCATGCAATTAGCGGGATGGTTGTTTGTTGTCGTCGCAATCCTGGTTTTGCTGGAGCAGTCAGCCCGGCGCGGATCCCATGCCAACCCCGTGACACGAAATATCGCGGCGCAACGAATCGAACAATCTCGCGGTAAAGGTCTGATCTGTCTGGGGGTATGCCTTATCCCTATCATGTTGGGCATCGTGTTACCTACAGTGGTGTTTATCTATCATGCGTTGACCACTGGGGATCCATTGATGGGAGCGAGATTTTTCGGCTACATCACAAACACGCTGAGCGTGGCAGCGATAGCAGCAGTGCTGGCCGTATTATGTGCACTTTGGCTCAACTACGCTGTACGTCAGCAATCACAGCGCAGCAGGATCCTGACGATCAGCGTTCGCGTCTCCACGCTTGGGTATGCCGTACCGGGTATGGTTCTGGCAATTGGTTTAATCGGCCCACTAACTGACCTGGATAAGTGGCTCGCAGAAAACGTCAACCCTGTATTGGGGCTTCCCGGAGGACTACTGCTTACGGGCTCTACCGCGACTCTGATTTTCGTCTACCTGGCCAGGTTCTTGACCGTCGCTTACAACAGCTGCGAGGGCGGCATGACACGGATACACACCCAGTACGACGCGGCTGCCAAAAGTCTTGGCGCATCTCCTGGTCGCATGCTGCGTCAGATACATCTGCCGATCATGACGCCCACGGTACTCACCGCTCTGTTACTCGTGTTTGTGGATGTGGTCAAAGAGCTGCCGGCCACGCTGATATTAAGACCGTTCAATTTTGAGACTCTTGCTACCCGGACCTATCGCCTTGCCTCTGATGAACGCATTGCAGAAGCCTCTACCGCCGCCTTGATCATCGTGTTGGTGGGTCTTATTCCTGCAATATTGATCGCCTGGCAAAACTTTGGAAACAAGAGCCAGGTCAACCAAAACAGTTTCTAAATCGTTTACGATCAACGAAGTCCACTAAACGACCAGGCCCTGTAGATGCAGGCCCAATGGAACCGGGAGGTAACACCAGATGAGTACGCGATCACTGCTCGTTGCAAGCTTGATCACCGTGCTGACCGCCTGCGGAGGCGGTGGCGGCGGAGGTAGCGCCAACCCTCCGCCTACCAGCATCACGCCACCTCCTGCAGCACAACCACCAACCCAATCAGAACTACAAGCCGCGGCAAAATTCCTCTCTTTGGCGACTTTCGGTCCCACACTCGAAGAAATCGAGTCTGTTGCGGAGTCCGGTACAAACGACTGGCTGGATACGCAATTTGCCATGGCACCGAGTCGCCATCTACCCATCGTTGTACGGTATATCGATGAATATGGCTTTGATTTCCAAACCATGCCTATTCCAAGCTTCTATCGCCGTTTTGCATTCTATGAACAGGCCTTAACCGCAAACGACCAGTTACGACAATTGGTCGCCTACGCACTCAGTCAAATATTTGTCGTGAGTGATAACGTAGGCGCTTTGAACAATGATCCCAGCGCCCTTGCCAGCTACTACGACATGTTGATGGAGCAGGGCTTTGGCAACTATCGTGACTTGCTGTTGGCGGTAACTCTGCATCCAGCAATGGGTTTGTATCTAAGCCACGTCAACAACGGCAAATCAGATCCGTTAGCCAATACATTTCCAGACGAGAACTACGCACGCGAAGTCATGCAACTCTTCTCGATTGGTTTGTTTGAATTAAACCCCGACGGCTCTGTGGTCCAGGACAGTTCTGGAAACCCTATCCCGACCTACGACAATGCAGATATTCGAGAGTTTTCAAAAATATTCACCGGCTTGAGCTATGGCCCTCGAGAGCCTGGCGGCCCAAGTTTTTTTGGCAACGGCAACCCGGTGCTGCATGTACCCATGGTGATGTTTGATGACTTTCATGAACCGGGCAGCAAATCCTTGCTGAATGGTTTGGTGGTACCCGATGGACAGGATGGTATGGCCGACATCGAAGCGGCCATTGAAAACCTGTTCAACCACCCCAACGTGGGTCCTTTTATTGGCAAACAACTGATCCAACGCCTGGTCACTTCAAACCCTTCACCAGCTTACGTCACAAGGGTTACCCAGGCGTTCAACGGGGACCAGAGCGGTGTTCGCGGAGATATGACCGCCGTAATCCGGGCGATCCTGACCGACCCGGAGGTGGATAGCGCGATTCGTCTGCGTGAACCCTTTCGTCGTTACCTGGCGATCAACCGTTCGCTACAGGCGCGCGGAGAGGACGGAACAGTGCCGGGACTTGGATTTGTGGCGGCATTCCTGACCCAGCAGCATGTGTTCAGCTCACCTTCGGTGTTTAACTTCTACCTGCCTAGCTTCTCACCCGCCGGGCCGGTGCAGGATGCAGGCTTGGTCGCTCCAGAATTCCAGATCACAAACGCCTCCACGGTGATTGGGATAACCAATCTAATTGCCTACACACTGTTTAACGAAACCTCCATCGACTCGCCGGAAGAGCTGGCAGATATCACCCTGAACCTGGATGACTTTTTACCATTGGTGGGTGATGGGCAAGCGCTGGTAGATCAAATCAACCTGGTCTTTTTTGCCGGTGATATGGATGAGGAGACAGAGTCCATTCTGGTGACCTACGCAGACGACACCTTTGCCGCATCTAGCGATGATGTGTTGACCCTTCGAGCAACTTTATATTTGGCTCTAGCGACGCCGGCGTACGCCGTGTCGGGGGAGATGTAATGAATATAAACCGCAGAAAATTTCTCCACCAAATTGGTCACGTTGGCGTAGCACTGGGTGCTGGAACGCAACTGGGTATGGTGAGCGCTGCCGCAAACGCCCAAACAAACGCCGATTACTGCGCCATGGTCTGTGTTTTGTTAGCGGGTGGTGCAGATTCCTTTAACATGTTAATCCCCTATGATCAGGCCCGCTATGACCAGTATGCCACCACAAGAACCGACCTTGCTCTGCCGCGCAATGAGATACTCCCCTTGGGTTTTGCAGGCACTGATGGACAGGAGTTCGCCGTACACCCCGGGATGCCCCAGGTACAGGCACTATTCGACAGCAATGATCTGGCCTTTGTCGCCAACGTAGGTCCCCTGGCTGAACCTACCACCCGGACAGCCATTGACGCAGGCACTGCAAATCTACCATTGGGCCTTTTTTCTCACTCTGATCAGATTGCGGTGTGGCAGACCACAGCCGCCGGCAGTCGCATCACAACGGGGTTTGCCGGACGTATAGCGGACATGTTGGAAGCCCAGATCAATACTGGCCCCATCTCAATGAACATTTCATTGTCGGGGAATGCCCTTTTCCAAACGGGCACTCAGGTATCCGGCTACACCATGGACGCGGAGGATGGAGCGCGAACTGTGGGCGGTTACGACAATGACAGCTTCAGATCAACGTTAGATGCTTTATTGGATGTGAATCACCAAGATCCTTTTCGCCAGGCCTATCGAACTTCTTTGCGGGGCGCAATCGACTCCGGCGTTGAACTAACAACCGCCTTGGAAGCAGCCACCCCGCTGAACACTACATTCTCTGCAACACCCTTTTCCCAATCATTACGCCAAATCGCGCGTGTGATTTCTGCCCGTGATCAAATTGGGGCCAGCAGACAAACATTTTTTGTCACCGTAGGTGGTTGGGATCATCATGACGAGGTGTTGAACAACCAGGCCAATATGCTGCCCGGCATCAGCCAGGGGTTATCTGAGTTCCACGCTGCGCTGGTGGAACTGGGGATGCTGGACAATGTCACGACATTTACCATATCCGATTTTGGACGCACGCTGACGTCAAACGGCCGAGGATCGGACCATGGCTGGGGTGGACATCAGATCATCATGGGCGGACGGCTCAACGGAGGACAGATATTCGGGCAATACCCGGACACAACCATCGACAGTGAGTTGGATCTAGGTCGCGGGCGTTTCTTGCCAACCACAAGCACCGACGAAGTCTACGCAGATCTGGCGTTGTGGTTTGGTATCTCGCCGAATGATTTGCCGACCATACTGCCCAATATTGGTCGTTTTACCGACCCTGCCAGCGGCACGCCACCCCTGGGATTGTTTCTGACTTGAGTCTCTTTCGTAAGTCTTTTTTAGACTGCACGATTTGTCGATATCATTAGTCTGTACCTCGATTCGTGATAGCCTTGCACGAATCAGGAGGAACGATATGCGGACAAGAACACTTGGACAACTGGAAACTCCGGTTTCAGCAATTGGCTATGGGGCGATGTCGTTTTGCGACTTTTATGGCCCCACTGACGAAGAAAAATCTCACGCCATCCTGGATCGCTGCCAAGATTTGGGGATCACCCACCTGGATACGTCCAATGCGTATGGTTTAGGTGTGTCTGAACAGAGAATTGGATCTTATCTGGCCAAACAAGGCGCACAAGCGTCGAGTATGTTCACCATAGCAACTAAGGCGGCCATCACCAGCACACCGGATGGCACCCGCTATTTCGACAACAGCTTAGTCCACCTGGAGACAGAACTGGACAAGTCACTAAAGCGGCTAGGCGTGGAACAGATTGAGCTTTTTTATGTGCATCGGCGGGACGCCAAGGTTCCCATCGAAGAAGTCACGGAATCACTCGCGACCCTGGTCAAGGCAGGAAAAACCAAACAGGTGGGTTTTTCAGAAATCGCGCCAACTTCTCTCGCAAGAGCCCAGGCGGTGCATCCAATCGGCGCGGTGCAATCGGAATATTCTCTCTCAACACGCGCACCCGAGTTGGGTTTGATTCAAAAGACAGACCAACACAATACCACACTGGTCGCGTTCAGCCCGGTCGGTAGATCACTTCTAACCGACAACCCGGTGGACTACGCAACCGCCAGCGAACTCCCATTTCTGCAGGTAAACCCGCGATTTGAGGAAGGCAATCTCCGCCGCAACCTGGATCAATTAACACCTTTCAGGCAGCTTGCCGCAGACCTGAGTGTACCCACCGCCGGTCTTGCGATCGCCTGGCTGCTGGCCCAGGGAGATCACGTGCTGCCCATTCCAGGGACCCGGTCTGTCGAGCATCTGAATGAAGTTGCAGCAGGTGTTGAGCTAACCCTTTCAGAGTCCGACCTGGCGCAGATTGAAGCGGTCTTGCCGGTCGGTTGGTGCCACGGCGATCGTTACAACAATGCCCAATGGCAGGGTCCTGAGCGTTATTCCTAATCGCCAGGCATCTGAATACCAAACTCTGCCAGCACCTCATCATTGTGTTCACCCAACGTGGGGGGGCGTTGGTACAGCGTCGTTGGTGTGCCGGTAAACTTTATAGGATTCGCCGCAAGTGAAATCTCCGGGTTGTCACCCTGGGGTTGACACGTTTCCAACATAGCTCTGGCAACAACATGCGGATCTGCGTAGATGTCCGACATATCCTGCACCGGTCCAACGGGAATATTGCCGTCTAGCTTGGCCATTATCTCTGCGCGTGTCAGCGAAGAGGTCCAGGCGACAATTTGCGCCTCTACCCAATCTACGTTTTTCAATCGGGCTGCATTGCTCTCACTGCGCTCATCTGTCATCAGGTCTGCCCGCTCCATCGCCGCGCACAATAGATCCCAATGCCTGGGCTGGGCAACCGCCAGGGCAATTCTCCCATCTTTGGTTGGAAATAGATCAAAAGGATAAAGCGTCATGGCCCGTTGCAGTCCGGCAGGGTTGGGTTTGCCGGTAAAACCGTATTGCGCCACCGCACTTTTCTGGAAAGCCATCATGGCATCGTACATCCCCACATCCAGAAACTGCCCCTGCCCAGTGCGTTGGGCGTTATGAATCGCCGACACAACGCCCAACGCCATCAACGTACCGGGGAAAACATCCGCAATTGCTGGCGTCACCAGTCCATCATTAGCGTGTACCAGCCCGCCAAAACTTTGTGCCGCAGCGTCTAAGCTGGGCCAATCTGCATAGGGACTTGCCCCGGTTCGCGGGTCACCAAAGCCTCGCACACACCCATAAACAATCTTGGGATTGCGTTTGGAAACCACATCGTAGCCTAGCCCCAGACGATCCATGACACCCGCGCGCATATTTTCTACCACCGCATCAGCTTGGTCACACAGCTTCAGAAAAACCTCTTTATGAGCGGCATTTTTCAAATCCAGGCATACGCTGCGCTTGTTGCGATTAACCGACGCAAACGGGGCACCAAAGTCCGTACCTGCTTCCCGTTCTTCATGCACACCAGCATGGTCAGGCAAGAAGGGCGGGATGTTTCGGTAGCCATCCCCACTGGGTGGTTCGATTTTGATCACGCGCGCTCCAAGATCAGCGAGCAATCCGGCGCCAAATGGGCCGGCAAGTGCGCGCGTGCAGTCAATTACGGTGAGATCTTGCAGAGGACCTTGGCGAACTTCGGGGTCAGTCATATGCAGCGCCTATAATGTGGTGTTAATCGAAAGAGGGTAAAACAGACTAAAGGTCAGGGGCCGCCGGATCCAAACGCAGTATTTCTCGCTCGGGCGGAAACCCCATTAAAAATCTTGTGACAAACCCCAATGGCCACGCGGCGGCAACGTTCTCGAACTCTGAGCCTGAAACAGGTACCGCTACATAATTGGCGTTAATGCCATCAATCTCTGCCTCGACTTGTGGATAATCGATCGCATTGTCGTACCACCCCCGCGGCCAATGGTGGGCTGACACATAGATTTTATTCTCCACGCTCATATTCGCCAGCATCCGCGGATTCTTATCACCAGAGCCATTTCGCGTGGTCAGCACCAGCATGGGAATGCCCTGTTCTTCGAAGGATGGCTGCAAAAACCCCAGATAGACAGTCTCAAACAAAATTACAAACACAACGTAAAAAGCCACTATGCCGCCAACCCACTTCAACAGCTTCATCCTATTAATTCATCCTTTTCATTTCGCATAAAAGACCAATCCGGTTTTGTGACAGACACCGCGCCGCGGGCAACTGCCTAAACAGGTGCTTTACGCTCCAATCGATCCGACTTGGCTGCCGGCCATACCTCATTCATTTGATCAATCAGCTCTTGGGCGATCCCAGATTCTTGCTGCCACAGATTATCCACCTGCAGTGGATCTTCGTACAGATTGTACAGCTCTCCCTCTGTACCATCGTATAACGCACTCTTTTCGTATGCCGTACAGAGCCATCCATCGTTACGGTAAATACTTTTTAAATGCATGTCGATTGGACCATGCTCAGAATCCCATTGAGTCAGCACAAACTCTCTGTCCTGGCCTTCTTTATCTGATTTCGGCAGCAGATCTCCTTCCACAAAATCCGGTACAGAGATCTGAGCAATTGAGCAGAACGTGGCGGCAAGATCAAGATGACCGACCGGTGCCGTCACCTTTCCGGGTTCAATGTGCTCGCGTTGTGCTGGCTTCCAGATAAAAGGGAGCCGCATGAGCGCGTCCACATGATACGGTCCCTTAAACAGTAAACCGAAATCGCCCTGAAATTCACCATGGTCAGTGGTAAAAAAGATATCCGTGTTGTGCAATTGACCTTGGGCATCAAGCCAATCAATCACTCGACCGCAGGCCTCGTCAATGAGCTCATTCTCAATATGCGTCATGGCATTGATCTCTCGAACCTGATCGGCGGTCATCTGTGCCGGGACAAACTCGCGCGGCGACTCAAGATTCGTCCACAATGATCCTTCGTAGTAACCTAACCAGTGCTTTGGTTTGGTAGCCAGTAACGCGCGCCTTTCCTCATCCGTTTGCTTATACAAGGCGGGCAAAGGCACGTCCCGCCAATCGACACGATGCAACTCGCTGCGAGGTACATCCCATGGATGATGAGGGTCAGGAAAGCTCATCCAGCAAAACCACGGAGTCTGGTTTTCAAGAGAACCCAACCAATCGATCGTACGTTGCGCAACCCAATCAGTGTGATACAGCTCTCGGGGAACATCCATAGGCCATACCTGGCACGCACCCGTGTCCCCCGCACCCAGCGTATTTTGGCCTTTGTCCGTCACCATGGGATAAAAGCGCTGCTTCGCTTTGGGGTGCCGTTCGCTCATCCACACGTCATAGTGGCTATGGCCTTCAAAAAAATGGTTAGCAAGCACCATATGGTCAAACCCTCGATGGGGTCCAAAACTGCCTTCATGAGCCATACGATTTTCATAAAACTCATCGGGGTTACCTAACCAGGGCTCAAAATGGGCCTTGCCTATAAGCCCGGTGGCATAGCCGTGTTGACTCAACCAGTGTGCAATCGTTGGTTGATCTTCGGGCAAGCTCACGCCATTCATCCACACACCATGACTGGCAACCTGTGCGCCCGTGATAATGGTGGCCCGGGCTGGCATACACACAACGTTTTGATTGTGCGCTCGCGTGTAGTTAATCCCCGTCGCGGCGAGATCGTCCAGAACAGGGGTTCTGGCAATCTGACCACCATTACAGCCCAGCGCATCAAAACGCATCTGATCCGTTGTGATCAACAAGATGTTTCTTTTTCCCGCAATCATCTCTGCTGCCATATTCTTATGTGTACCGACCATTTTCTTGTGATTCCAGTCTGAATGCCCTGACCCGGCTGCTCACTGTGAGGTTACAAACCGTAACGGGCTATACAACAGCTTAACCGGAACACCGCTTAACCCCTAGACCGATATCAACTGGATGCTTAAGCTAAGGGACAAAGAAGTCAGTGCATCGCGTGAACCTGGCACCATAGGGGAGAACACAATGAGCCATCAAATCAAAGAATTCCAGGCAGACTACATCGCAGAGCATTCATCCGCGCAGCTGCAGATGTATCGACACGAAACACATCTTGAAGAACCGATGAAATCCGTATTGGAGAACAACCCAGAAATCTATTTTGTGCCACCCAAACGCAGCAGCGAATGGGGCCAGTGGGAGTTTAAGCCGGGCTCGTACTATGACACCACGACCGGATCGAAACATCCCGACTGGGCAGATGTAGACCTTCCGCAACCCACAAAGGATATCCACCAATTGCGACAAGACATGCTGCGATGGGGCTACTGCAAAATTCAGGACGCTTTGTCAGCGGATCAGGTGGCTACAATACGTCAACGCATTCTGGATCAGGCGGATGGGGAACGTCGCGCTGGCATTGCACAGAAAACCCCAAGTGGTCAGAACATCAATTGCTGTATTAACAAGGGCCGCTGTTTTGAACTGTTAATCGAACAAGATCCATCCATGGTGCAAGGCGGACCGCTGGTCGAACAACTTGTTACTGAAGCCCTGGGGCCGGGTTGGATATGTACTTCCTTGATCGGAGCAATATCCCTGAGGGGCGGTGTACCCCAGGCACTCCATCAAGACCAGAACAATGCACCCGATTCGCGCAGCCCAATGTCAATCAATATTCTGACTGCAATAAGCCAGATCGACGACCATAACGGAGGGACACTACTGATACCGGGCAGTCACAGCATCCTGGCGGATGCGGTGAGGCAAGGTAAACCCGTCGGCAAGCTGCCACCTGCAATAAATCTTGACGCACCGGCTGGCACCATGGTCATTACTGACGGCCGTTTGTTACACGGTACCGGCATTAACCACACAGACGAACCACGCATCGTTATGCTTAACGGCATGCAGAAACCCTTTCTTCGGCAACAGGAAAACTGGATGCTTTCGGTCAAACCTGAAGTTTTGCGCAGAGCCAGCCCGAAACTTCTACACAGAATGGGCTACCAGGCAACCACCGGGACACAAACCAATGAAGGACATGGCTTTGGGGCCAAAGGACTGCCAGGAGAAGCGGCAGGTGCAACCGTGGACTTCAGATTGGCCGCAGACGCGGGTCAATATCTTCGCGTGGGAGAATTGGGACCTGGTTCTTCACCGGAAGAACTAAACCAGGCCTTTACTCTGCGAGAGGTCGTTCAAACCGCCAGGGCCGGTGGCAAGAGTGCCCCCGTAGGCATCACTGGCGCTCGCACCCATTCAGGGGACGTCTGATCTATCGAGGGATCGAAAATATTTGAGTTCTTCGGCAAATGAAAATGGCTTGCGTATTATGCGCTGGATATTGTATCGACTCAGCGCGGCGGTTTCGTCGTCAATATATCCGCTGCAAACATAAATCCGGGCATTGGTTCCGTGCTCGTGCAGGTAGTCAAGCACAACAAACCCATCACCTTTAGGCATCCGTATATCGGTGATGACCAGGTCAAACTCATGCTGCTTGAGGGTTTCTATGGCGGCATGGCCACCACCAGCGATAACACACTCCCAATTCAATTCACCACACACTGCTTTCCAGATTTCTAGCAACAGCGGCTCATCGTCAATAATGAGAAGTTTCAATGGCATCTTGTCTCATACGTTGGAAGCATAGTCCGACGAAGCCAAAGGGAGTTCGATGTAGAACGTTGTATTTTCAGACTCTGCTGCATAACTCAACGTACCCCCTAAATTTCGCATGATCCCAAGAGAGATAGATAATCCCAGACCCGTCCCCTCACCAACCGCCTTAGCGGTGAAAAATGGCGTCATCAACTTCTCCACAACAGCCTGATCGATTCCAGGTCCTGAATCGGCAAAGACGATTCGGACTCGTTCCCCCAGGAGCTGCGTTGAAACACGAATCCAACGAGCTTCCAACCCCTCGATGGCGCAGAGGGAATTAGTCAACAAATTCATCAACACCTGTGAAAACTGTACTCGATTGATCTCCACACAAAGGTCCGTCGCTGCCTCATTAAACAACTCAATACCGCTCGCTTTTGATTTCTCTGAGATCAGGGTGAAGGTCTGATTGATCACCTGGTGAAGGTCACAGAGTTCGCGATTTTCTCTAGGTACATCTGAGGAAAAGGTACGGAGGGAGCCAGTAACTTCCGAAATGCGCGTGACCGTTCGCTCAATCTGATCGAGCTTGCACGCAAAATCTTCAACGTCTATTTCGGAACGCGCAAGCTTCGCTTTCATCAACCCGGCCAAGCCGGAGATGATGCCAAGAGGGTTGTTGATTTCATGCGCAATTCCCCCGGCAAGTACCCCCAGCGCGGCATGCCGCGAAGCAAGTTCTAATGCATGACGCTGCGCTTCCAGCAACTGCAAATTTTGCTTGTGTTCGGTAATGTCATTGGTGATGGCGATATGGGCAACCTCACCATTGGTCAGTGTGTAGGGTGCAGCCCAGGTCTCCATCAGGCGTTCTGTGCCTTGCAAACCAACCAATCTGAACTCTAGGCGGCCGCTTTCCCCAGCACACACACCATTGTGGAAATCTACAAACGATTGTCGGTCTTCGGGTGCAACCAATGAAAATACGTCAGCGCCAAGCACTTCCTGCATGGACGGTGCTTCGATCATGGACAGTCCCTTTGCGTTCATCGTGAGCAAGCGACCTGCTTGATCCAGAACCTTCAAACAGGAAGGAGTTCCCTCAATCATCTCACCCAAGCGCGTTTCGGGATGTCCAATCAGCTCATCAATACCAACTTCTGTGGCCTGATTGCCCGACGGATCGGTCTGGTCAGGCTGCTTGGTCTTTTTTTTACTAAGCGTTTTCATATTCCCGCAGGCTGTTCATCGACCACCTGCTCTCACTTCGTTAACTAAGACTAGCTGGCCATATTGGAGACCTCAAGGTCGTTGAAGTTAGAAAAATGCAGAGACTTTTTTTGGATGTCCCTTGTCTGACGCCAATTTTTTATCTGTTTAGCTCAGACCCTTTCCCCTTATAATCCCTACCATGGAGCCTTAATTTATTTCTTTTAGGAGTACCTGATATGCCTCAGGATTTTTTAGTAAAGCGAGACGATATCAGCACCACCAAGCTGGCCGATGCACAACCTCTCACCCCTCTGGAAAACGGCGTGGTGCTGACGATTGAAAGATTTGCACTGACCGCCAACAACATTACTTATGGCGTGGCTGGAGACATGATCGGCTATTGGCAATTTTTCCCAGCGTCTGAAGGCTGGGGTAGAATTCCCGTTTGGGGTATCGGTCGCGTCAGCGCCTCAAATCATCCCAACATAGACGTTGGACAACGATTCTATGGATACTTTCCTATGTCGGGGGAGCTTCACGTGCAGCCGGACAAAGTCAGTCCTCGAGGCTTCACCGATGCCGCAGAGCATCGCAGCCAGCTGCCAATTGTTTACAACCAGTATAGTGCCATGAGCACAGAAACAGGATTTGATCCAGCCTTCGACAACCACGCGATGGTGTATCGACCGCTCTTTACCACATCCTTTGTGCTGGACGATTGGCTGGCTGATAACAATTTTTTTGGCGCCACAGACGTCCTCATAGGCAGTGCATCCAGCAAAACCGGTTTCGGTTTGGCTTTCATGTTAAACCAGCGCGAAGGTATTCGCGTTGCTGGACTAACCTCCGAGGGTAACAAGGCATTTGTTGAAAACATGGGATTGTACGATGCGGTGTACACCTATGGTGAAGTCCAGCACTTACCTCAAGCCCAAACCGCGTTTGTAGACATGGCCGGTAATCGAGACGTGCTAGGCCAGATTCACCACCACCTGACAGACAACCTGGTGTGCAGCTGCGGCGTTGGCATCACCCATTGGGATTCTCGCGATGGGGAAGCCCCTGAGGCACTACCTGGTGCGACACCCACCATGTTTTTTGCGCCAACACAAATTGTTAAGCGCAATGAAGAGCTCGGACCCGAAACCTATCAGCGGCTAATCGGGGAGGCGACGGCTGCATTTTTTGGTCAGGTAGATCAGTGGGTTACCCTGGAGGAACATGCTTTCTCAGGTATTGAGGCAGTTTATGCAGACGTTCTGAATGGCGCCTCTCCGGATCGAGGTATCGTATTGGTAGGCTGACGTGTCAGGGCAGATCGTCTGGCTTGGGGCTTAAACCCCTTTTGCGCTCGATCATCTGCTCAACCTTGGTCACGAACGCTTGCAGCTCCTGAGGGTCATCACAGGTGTCCCCCGGATGGACAAGGTTCCAGTAGACCTTTTCATACAGCCGCTTATGCAGCGCATGCAGCTGAGACTCAGAAAGGTCCCACAACGCTTCGAACGATAAGAATTGGGTTTGCTCGAGCACAACCCCAATGACCTATGACAAGTTTTCCACGTTCGCCTGGGCGGCCGCAATACGCGCCACAGGTACCCGATAAGGACTACAGGACACATAATCCAAGCCCTGTTCGTGACAGAATCGAATCGAGCGCGGGTCGCCCCCATGTTCCCCACAGATACCATACTTTATGCCTTTCTTGCGCGCCGCGGATTCGGCGATGGTCATTTCTATCAATCGCCCTACTGCACGCTGATCGAGTGAAACGAAGGGGTCACTCTCGATCAGCTTGCTTTCAAGGTATTCGGGAATGAACTTGCCCGCATCATCACGGGAAAACCCATAGGTCATTTGAGTGAGGTCGTTAGTACCAAAGCTCATAAACTCGACGGCAGGCGCGATACGATCGGCGCCTAAACACGCTCTGGGTGTTTCCATCATCGTGCCAATTTTGTAAGGAATGGAAATACCCTTACTGCCCAAGAGCTCCCGAATCTCCGTCTCGATAATCTCATTGATCAATCGAATTTCCCGGACGTTCACCACCAGCGGGATCATAATCTCGGGGAAAGGTCGAAAGCCTGCCTCGGTTGCCGCAATTGCCGCTTCAATAATTGCTTTCACCTGCATCTGGGTAATTTCAGGATAGACAACCGAAAGGCGACATCCTCGAAACCCGAGCATGGGGTTAACCTCACTCAGATTTGCGGTTGTCTCGCGTATCTGTTCAAGGGACTTGTCCAGAGCATCAGCCATCGCCTGCATATCAGCATCACCATGCGGCAAGAACTCATGTAATGGGGGATCTAACAAACGAATGGTTACGGGAAGACCATCCATCACCTTAAACAAAGCCAGCATATCCTCACGTTGATATTCCCCAAGGCGATCCAGATGGCGCTGTCGGTCTTGTTTGGAATCTGCCAGGATCATTCCACGCATTTCTACCAGCCGATCCGTCTCAAAAAACATATGCTCGGTCCGGCACAAACCAATCCCTTCAGCACCCAACTCGCGCGCCCTTGCCGCATCTTCTTCCGTGTCTGCGTTGGCGCGTATTCTCAAGCGTCGATGTCGATCTGCCCAGGACAACAGGGTTTGGAAATCATCACTGGAGCTGGCTTCGGTTTTGGGAATATCTCCCAACATGACCTCGCCTGCGGTGCCATCCAAGGTAATCACTTCACCCCGGCGAATCACCACACCCTCCGACGTCGTGGCGGTCCCTGCTGCATAGTCAATCGACAACGCACTACACCCGGTGATTGCGCATACACCCATACCCCGGGCAACCACCGCCGCGTGTGAAGTCATCCCCCCCAACTCCGTCAGAATCCCTTCCGCCGCTTTCATGCCATGAATATCTTCAGGCGTAGTTTCTCGACGTACCAGGATGACCGGTGTTCCATCATGGGCGACCTCTACCGCCTCATCAGCAGAGAACACGACCTGCCCAGTAGCTCCACCAGGGCTTGCCGGCAAACCGGTAGCAACAATGTCCTGCTTGAGCTCCGGATCAACCATTGGGTGCAGGAATGCCTCTACATGTTCAGGAGACACTCGCATCAGTGCCTCTTTTTCGTTGATCAGGCCTTCTCTCACCATATCAACTGCGATCTTCACCGATGCGCGCCCGGTCCTCTTACCACTGCGTGTTTGCAATACATAAAACTTGCCGGACTGAATCGTAAATTCGATGTCCTGCATATCACGATAGTGTTTCTCCAACAGCGACTGGGTTTCATACAGCTCTGCATAAACCTCGGGCATCCTCGCTTCCAGAGCGCTGATCGATTCCGGCGTACGAATGCCAGCAACCACATCTTCACCAGCAGCATTGAACAAGACTTCGCCAAAGAAGCGATTTTCGCCATTAGACGGATCACGTGTGAATGCAACACCGGAACCTGAGTCGTCTCCAAAGTTGCCGAAGACCATGGCTTGAACATTCACTGCGGTGCCCAAAGCCTCCGAAATATTATTCATCTCCCGATATACATTTGCGCGCGGTGAATACCAGGACAGAAATACGGCTTCCACCGCACGCTTCAGCTGATCAAACGGATCTTGCGGAAACGGCGTAAAACTTTTGAATGTTTCGATCACGTTCTGCCAATCTTCGGCATCCATATCTACATCCATCTGCTTGTTATGTGCCTGTTTGTACTCGGTTATCGCTTCCTCAAAGCGCTCACCTTTTACGCCCAGTACCACATCGCCAAACATCTGAATAAAGCGCCGATAAGAATCGTATGCAAAACGTGGGTTGTCGGTCTTGGCTGCCAACCCTTCAACAATTTCGTCGTTAAGACCAAGGTTCAAAATGGTATCCATCATCCCTGGCATCGAAACTGGCGCACCAGAGCGGACCGAAAACAAGAGCGGATTTTCAGGGTCACCAAATCGGGCGCCCATTTCCTTTTCCACCAGTTCCAGGGCTACCCGATACTCCTGCTCCAGCAGGGTCGGGAACGTGTTGCCTCGTTCAAAAAACTCAAGACAAGTGGGTGTGGTGATAACAAAACCAAAAGGTACCGGCAGCCCCAGGTTTGTCATTTCACACAGATTAGCCCCTTTGCCGCCGAGAAGATCCCTATCATCCTTGCTGCCTTCGTTGAACAGGTATACCCGTTTTGCCATGCGTCAACCATCCTTCGTCTGAAGGACCTGAGTATAACAGGTGCTGGCAAGCCCCCGCAGTCCCTGTCGGTGAGCTTGAGTAAACGTTAACGGCAGTCTTTAGAAACGCAGCACCAATCCCGCAGAAACAAGATTCAGGTCGGCATCGTCAATTTCTACGCGAGTGACCTCACCGCGAAGAGACAAATTGCCAAAATTTAGATCGACGCCTCCACCCCAACTGAGCGCGTTGTCAGAACCATCCGCCCGAAAGGTTGTGCCAATTAACGAAGTTTGAACTTCAGCATCGTAATGCGAATAACCCAGCTTACCGTAAAGGTCCAGGAACTCGGTGAGAGGCAATATCGGTCGGATACTGATGGTCCAGATATCCGCCTCAAGTTCGGCGTCAGCGCCAAAAATATCATCTTCGGATTCAAACAGTTTCTGATATTCGCCTTCGATGGCCAGGTTATCCGTAAACTGCAGGCCAGCAAATATGCGAGCAACGGTTGCATCGTCATCAAAATTTGAATCGTTCAGATCCAAGGTGTAAGCACCCACACCCCCACCAAAATAAAGGCCTTGTTCGCCAGCAAAAGCCAAAGTGGGAATGCATGGGGTAAGAACAATCAGCAAAGCTGCCAAGGTGATTTTGTGCGGTTTTGACATAAGACTCTCCATATCAATTGTGTGGAGCGACATGATGCCGTGATCATCTGAACCCTTGCTGAACCGCTAGCGAAAGTTGTCTGTCAGTTGATCAGATCCTGTTCCAGCTGATGATCCAGCCCACCAGTTTGTGATCGACTCGTCATTTTACGAAGTTTGTTTGTCTTCCAGTTCAGCCCATCTATTGTAGGCCTCCTCCAGTTCCGCAGTGATCTGCGCCAGAGCTTGCATCCTGTCTTCGATCAAGGATTGATCCTGACGATAAAATTCAGGCTCAGACGTCTCTTCGCTCAGTTGAGCCTGAACGCTTTCAAGTTGCTCAATTCTTGCAGGAAGCTGGGCAAGCTCACGTTCTTCGTTGTAGCTGAGCTTTTCAGGCCGTCTCGATACTGCCGCCTTCCCTCGTGAGTCTTCCTGTTTTTCCCGAGGCGGTTTGTTGGGACTTGATTGGGACTGGTCCGCCTGTCGCAGCCAATCCGAATAACCGCCCACATACTCCCCCACCCTACCGGCACCTTCCAATACCAACGTCGAAGTAACGGTCTGATCCAGAAAGGCGCGGTCATGACTGACCAGGATCAAGGTCAGGTTGTATTCGCCCAACAGTTCTTCGAGAAGTTCTAACGTTTCAACGTCCAGATCATTGGTTGGTTCATCGAGGACCAGCAGATTGGCGGGCTTAGCAAACAGTTTTGCCAGCAACAGACGGTTTCGTTCCCCTCCGGACAGAGATTTCACCGGAGAACGCACACGCTCTGGCGGAAATAGGAAGTCTCTTAGGTACCCTACAACATGTTTACTCACGTCGCCAATCTGCACCACGTCCGTCCCTTCCACCACGCTGTCCCGAACCGTTGCCTCAGGGTCTAACTGGAGTCGATCCTGATCAAAATAAGCAATCTCCAGATTTGTGCCAAGCTCAACAACCCCCTGCGTAGGTACAAGTTCACCCAGGAGCGCCTTTAACAAAGTGCTCTTGCCACTGCCGTTGGGTCCAATCACACCAACCCGATCACCTTTAACGATGGTTGTTGAAAAATTCTCAATCACCAACTGATCCCCAAAGGAGACACCGAGGTTCTGCGTCTTTATCACAATCTGCCCGGATGGATTAGCCGAATCCAGACGTAACTTCACCTGCCCCTGTCGATCCAAACGCTGAGCACGTTCCTGACGCATCTTCTTAAGCCTGCGAACACGACCCTCATTGCGGGTTCTGCGCGCTTTGATACCCTGGCGGATCCAGCGCTCCTCTTCGGCTAAGCGCTGATCAAACTTGCGATCACGCTCGTCCTGGGCGGACTGTTCAAGTGCCTTCTGAGTCTGATACTCAGCGTAACTTCCCGGATACGAGTTCAGCTGTCCTCGGTCCAATTCCACAATACGCGTTGCAACCTTGTCGATAAAACTACGATCGTGAGTGACAAAGATGACCGCGCCTGCATAGCTTGTGACAGCGGCCTCCAGCGCTTGGATGGATTCGATATCGAGGTGGTTGGTGGGCTCATCGAGTAGTAATAAATCCGGTTCACTCACCAGTGCCTGCCCAAGGAGCGCTCTGCGCCTTATGCCACCGCTGGATTCGGACATCAACGCATCCCCATCCAGTGCCAGTCGACTGATGACGCTTTCGACCCGATTAGAATCATCCCAGGCCCCTAACTCATCTATTTGGGTTTGCACTTCACTCAAGCGCGCCAATGACCCCTTTTCACCTAACGAGACTTGATGGCTCAAGGCATGATAGCGGGCCAGCACGGTACTCAAATCACCCAATCCTGAAGCAACCGTGGCGTATATCGACTGATCGATCCCCTCGGGCACTTCTTGGACCAGAAAGGACACCCGCCGACCAGAATCAATCCGTAATTCACCCGAATCCAGCGCGTGGGTACCGTTCAGCACTTTCAACAGCGACGATTTCCCGGCACCGTTACGGCCAACCAAACAGACGCGCTCATGGGCTTCGACGATGAGTTCAACATCATCCAATAGTGGTACGTGACCAAACGCCAGAGAGGCTTTGCGAAGCTGTAGTATCGGCATGTCTGCGCGATCCCATATCCCATTAACCAGGCTGATCGACTAGAATAGCTGCTGTAATTTTTGAGCGAAACAGCCTGTGGATCGAATATCAATAACCCGCCCTGATGACTGGCATCTACATGTGCGGGACGGCCAAGCCATGCAGGAAGTTATACCCTACAGCGCGCAGCAGTTTGATCGCGCGATCATCATGCCGAACCTTGTACCGCCGGTAACCACCACCGACCAGGCCGTGAGCTATGCACAGCGGATCGAGCAGGCCGTGCCAGAACATCTAAGTTTCCAACCACTGATGACGTTGTACCTGACGGACGACACCCCCGCTCGAGAGATCATCCAGGCTAAAGCCTGCGGCCAAATATACGGGGTAAAACTCTACCCCGCAGGGGCCACAACCAACTCTGCATCCGGGGTCACAGATATCACCAAGTGTTATGACACCTTGGCATGCATGGAAGAAGAAGGGTTGCCTTTGCTGATACACGGCGAGGTTACCGATGATCACATCGACATTTTCGATCGCGAAGCGGTGTTTATTGATCAGGTATTACAGCCCCTGCTGACCCGTTTTCCTAAGCTTCGAATGGTGTTCGAGCACATCACTACCGCCGAGGCCGCACACTTTGTCAGCCAGGCATCGGACAACGTTGCGGCCACAATCACCGCCCATCACTTGCTGCTTAATCGCAACGATTTACTGGTTGGCGGCGTTAGACCACACAATTTCTGTTTACCCGTGTTGAAAAGAGAGACACACCGCCAAGCCCTCGTGGAAGCTGCCTTATCCGGCAGTGCAAAGTTTTTCCTTGGTACCGACAGCGCACCTCATAGTCGCTCAACCAAAGAAAATGCCTGCGGCTGTGCGGGGTGTTTTACCGCGCCGTGCGCCATTGAGCTGTATGCTGAAGTCTTTCATATGGCCGGCCAGCTGAACAAACTGGAAGCCTTTGCCAGCCACAATGGACCGGATTTTTATGGACTGCCACGAAACCAAGGCAAAATTGAGCTCATCAAACAATCATGGATCATTCCAGAATCCTTGCCCTACCTTGACGAGGTCATTGTGCCCTTCATGGCCGGCCAGGAACTCAGCTGGCGCCTGACGGACGCCTGAAGCACTATGACGTATAGCTGGTCTGCGTACTATGGCTGAATAAAAAGGCTGAATAAAAAATGTCTGAAGATAGATTGTTTGCGTAAAAGTTGGTTGCATAAACGGTGGATGATCATTCCGAAATTGCCCTAATCACGCACTCACTGGAGCGTTTCGCGGAGCTTGTGGGAGACATGGTCCCACCACTTTACGAGGCTTTTTTTGCCAGCGATGCTGATGCATTGGGCTTGATGGGACACTCAGATGAACACATGCGTGGACGCATGCTGGAATCGGTTCTGGAGATCCTGATGACTGAGGAACACCTGGGTGCTGGCAAATATCTGGATTGGGAATTAGACAATCACTTGGATGCCTATGCCGTCCAACCAGCCATGTACAGCAGCTTTTTCCTGGCTATGTTAGAGGTAACAAAAACCGGCCTGGGTGCTGAATGGAATGAGCAGCATCAAGCCGCCTGGGACGGTCGAATTGAGAAGATCATCAATCAGGTAAACGAACACAAATCTGTCCCGTCCCGCTAGCTCATTTGCCCCGGGAGTTGTCGGTAACCTAACTATTTGATTTGCAAGTGTGATACACAAATTTGATTAAATTTAGTTTTTTTGTATCATATTAGTTAAGCAAGCGTTGGAAAATCGCTCGAACAGGAGAACCCGCGATGAGTGAAGCCACAGAAGACCTGGTCAGCGCGTTTGAAGAGAAAATCGCAGCCGAAGAGCGAATTGAACCCAAAGACTGGATGCCCGAAGGATACCGCAAGAATCTGATTCGGCAGATGTCGCAACACGCTCATTCAGAAGTCATCGGCATGCAACCCGAGGGCAATTGGCTCACCCGTGCACCGACTCTGGCCCGCAAAGCTGTGTTGATGGCAAAAATTCAGGATGAGGCGGGCCACGGTCTGTATTTGTACAGCGCTACGGAAACCTTGGGCATAACCCGAGAAGAACTTGTTGAAGCCCTGCACACCGGTGCTGCCAAATACGCTTCCATCTTCAACTACCCCTCCCTCACCTGGGCTGATATCGGCGCAATTGGCTGGTTGGTGGATGGGGCTGCCATCGTTAATCAAATCTCTCTGCAGCGCACGTCTTACGGTCCTTACGCCCGCGCCATGGTGCGGATTTGTAAGGAGGAGAGTTTTCACCAACGGCAGGGCTATCAGATTATGGTCAGCCTGGCCCGAGGATCTGCCGAACAGAAAGCCATGGCTCAGGATGCCTTGAACCGGTGGTGGTGGCCGTCGTTAATGATGTTCGGACCACACGACGGCGAATCTGCACACTCCGCCCAATCGATGCAATGGAAAATTAAGCGCATCAGTAACGATGAAGCTAGACAGAAGTTTATTGATCAAACCGTGCCTCAGGCGGAAATCATCGGCCTGGAAATTCCTGATCCCGATCTGCAGTGGAACCCAGACAAAAACGGTTATGACTTTGGTGAAATCGACTGGGAAGAATTTGCCCAGGTGGTAAGCGGCAATGGCCCATGTAACCGGCAGCGGCTGGAACAACATCAAGGGGCACATGACCGCGGGAGCTGGGTACGCGAAGCCGCCGCTGCCTACGCGCAACGTAACTCGGAGAGCAGCCAGGTCCGGAAACAGCCATGAGTACCCTGACTAAGCTGTATGAAGTGTTCGTTCGGGGCAAACGTGGTTTGGACCACATCCATGTCGGAAGTCTGCACGCAGAAGATGCTGAGCAAGCCCTGGAGTATGCTCGAGAGACCTATATTCGTCGCAGTGAAGGGGCCAGTATCTGGGTGGTCGAGTCGCGCCACATTTATGCCAGCCAGGAATCGGATGTTGATTCGTTCTACGATCCTATGGACGACAAACCGTATCGCCACGCTGCAAACTACACCCTCCCGGAGGGTGTGGAAAATATGTAGATGTCGAAGATGCAAGCCGACACTCAAATCACCGACGTGGCGGAATATGCTCTGGCCTTGGGCGACGATGCGCTTGTACTCGGACAGCGCTTGTGCGAGTGGTGTGCCGACGCCCCTCTCCTGGAAGAAGACATTGCAATTGCCAACGTGGGTTTGGACTATCTGGGCCGGGCCAGAATGCTGCTGCAGTATGCGGGAGAAACGCTTGGTCAATCGGAAGATGAACTAGCCTTCCTACGCGATGCCCCGGGGTTTAGAAATCTGCTGATGGTCGAGCTGCCTAGAGGGGATTTTGCGTTCAGCCAGGTCCGACACTATTTGTTGGACGAATTCGAATCGCTGTTCTTCGCGGGTCTGAAACAGTCCAGCGACCCCACCCTTGCGGGCATTGCTGCCAAAACCGATAAGGAAGTGCGTTATCACCTGCGGCGTAGTACCCAATGGATGAGACGACTGGCAATGGGTACCCAGGAAAGCCACGACCGAACCCAAAAGGCCCTGGATGAACTATGGGGTTATGTGGCTGAGTTTTTTATCCTGACCGAAATCGAAGAGCGTCTGTTGGCAGACAACATCAGTGTGGATCGGCGAAATTTGGAGCCGCAATTCAAAACCTCCGTCGGCACTCTGTTTGATGAGATAGGCCTGATTCAGCCCAGCGATGATTGGAAAGTGGTCGGCGGCAGACTTGGACAACACACCGAACATCTGGGCCCTATGCTGGGCGAAATGCAGTTCATGCAACGCACCTACCCGGGACTTGAGTGGTAAACATGTCCGTAATCCGCACCATCGAACTTATACCCCACGAAAGATTTGAGCTGCAACAGCACCGCTCGACGTCTGCGTGGCCACATCTGTACAGACTGCTCGACCAGGTGAACGACCCGGAAATTCCAGTGATCAGCATCTGGGAAATGGGTATTTTGCAAAACGTTGTGTTGGGAACCACTGAGTCAAACCAGACTCAGGTGACCGTGACGATTACACCAACTTATTCCGGTTGTCCTGCCATGCAGCAGATTTCGGAAGACGTGAAAACCACTTTGGCAAACGCTGGTTACCCCAACGTTATTGTGAAACAGCAGCTCAGCCCCCCTTGGACAACGGATTGGATGACGCCGAGAACAAAAAAGCAGCTGAGATCATATGGTATTGCACCTCCCGAAGATCAGTCATGTCCACAATGCGGTAGCAAGGACATCACTACCATCAGCGAATTTGGCTCTACCGCCTGCAAAGCACAATTGCGTTGCAACACTTGTTTGGAACCCTTTGATCACTTCAAAGCGATTTAAACTTCCGTACTATGTCTCAATTCCACACGCTTTCAATCGATGAAGTCCGGCGAGAAGCAAACAATACAATTTATGTGCGTCTGAACGTTCCGGAGCCGCTGCAGTCGTTGTTTCACTTTACCCAAGGCCAGTACCTAACCTTCGAGAAGAAGATTGATGGCCACGTGTTGCGACGCAGCTATTCCATCTGCTCAGCTGTTGGAGAGCCTTTGGCCGTGGCCATCAAACAGATCGACGGTGGTGCTTTTTCGAAATATGCGCATACACACTTTGCAGCGGGAAAAACGGTTCAGTGCCTACCACCCGAAGGCAATTTTTTCTCTCCTCTCAGTCCGGAGCAGACAAAGAACTATTTGTTGATTGCCGCTGGTAGCGGCATCACGCCCATCATATCAATTGCCAAGACGGTTCTTCAGCAGGAGCCTGGCTCACAGGTCACTCTGTTGTACGGTAACCGGCGCTCCGCAGATATTATATTTCGCGACGATTTATCTTGGCTGAAAAATCGTTATATGCAGCGCCTGCAATGGATCAACATATTCAGTCAAGAAACCCAGGATGCTCCCATCCTGAATGGTCGGATAGACAACAAAAAAGGCAGTGAGCTGAATCGATATCTGATCGACATCAAAAATTACGATGAATTTTTTCTGTGTGGTCCAGAAGGCATGATTTCTGAAGTGGCAAGAGGTCTCAGAGCCATCGGGGTTGCGGATGAAAAAATTCACTATGAGCTGTTCTTCGCATCTCCAGAAGATGCCCAGGCTGCCATAGAAAAACATCAGCAACGGGCACTGAAATATAAGAACCTGCACACGGAAGTCCGGGTGCGAGCGGGTGGACGTGAAGTGGTATTTGATCTCACCGCCGACGGAGAGAACATTTTGGATGGCGCTATGGCAAGTGGTCTGGACCTACCCTTTTCCTGCAAAGGCGGCGTGTGCGCCACGTGTAAAGCCAGGATCATCGAAGGGCAGGTGGATATGGATCTGAACCACGCGTTATCTGAACAAGAGTTGTCTGACGGTTTTGTTCTTACTTGCCAGTCTCATCCAATCACTAGGAGGGTGGTGGTAGATTTTGACGTCATTTGACGGTTACCGGTAGGTCTCATGCAGCACGTCTAGCACCTGATGGGCATCCTTTGTGGTTTCAACACTCGACCCTTCGACGAGTCCTAACTCGCGCACGGCGCGAAAGTAGCTGGCCTGTAAATCGTTCAAAGGATCTTCGTTTTCTCGCACCTGTTGTTTTTGTTCATCATTCATCTCTGGCAGATCCAGATGCATGCCGGAAAGATCTTCCCACTCCCGAGGTCCATCCGTCATCGGCACCTCCTGGGCAAAACTGACGGCACTTGCCTGTCGCGGCCCCAATGCATCCAGGCCCCATTTCTGCTGCATCGCTGCCAGAAACGAGGCATGGTTCAACTCTGCACTGACAATGGTCTGAGAGGGGATAAAAGATGACACCATCATCATCGGGACACGCGGACCTAACTGAGTAAAATCAAAGTCATATTCCCTGTTGCCACCGTAGTACGTGGATTCACTGGGTGGAGGTGCCGTGCCCGGTGGAACATGATCATAACAACCGCCATGTTCATCAAAAGCAAGGACAAACAGCACTCGATCACGAAGCGGCGAGCGACGTATGGCCTCGTACACTTTCAGCAATAGTTGATCACCCAACGTAATACTGCCAGGACCACCTGGTCCCCAAAGAATCCAATGAGGCGCACTCAAAAACTTGGATGGATGCATATCGTTGTGCCACTGACCATGGTCAACATAATCTAGAAAGTGTGGTTCGATAAATGAGTATTTTGGAAGCGCCCCGTTTAAACAATCATCAAAAAATGTGCTCGTGCCCGACTTTGCGTACTCGAGCTTACGGAAGTTATTAGTGCTCCAATTATCAAACATGGATCCAAAGTGAATGAATTTGGTCAGCGGTATCAGCTGATCAGAATAGATGGTCCAGTTGCGATCACAATTACTGAAGCGTTTGTCCAGCTGGTCAAAAAGCGTTTCGCAATCACTTGCAAGACTCCAATCCAGCATTTTCCATCCCTCCTTTTTGGAAGGATTGTCAGCAAATCCATACGAGGTATCTGCGTGCCAGAACGCTCGATTTGGCCAGGTTGCACTGGGTAACGCGCAAAACCAGTGATCAAATATCGCAAATTCACGGGCCAGCTTATACAGCACGGGCAACGTTTCGACGCTTTGGCATTGCATGATTTGCGTTGCCGTCTCAGCGGGATTGCCAAACCACGTAAATGGCGGGGGAACCATGGTCAAATCCTGCAGCACAGCCGAATAATCACTAACAAATCCATCCATAGTTGGTGTGCAAACTGGATTGTAGTTAACACCATCAAATGCTTCGCCAAACATCTGCAGTAACACATTACCCATATATTCTCCCGGGTCAGGGAACGGGGTATGGGGTGTGGCGGTCGGGGACGTGTAGATTCTTTGCGCGGTATTTGGATCTTTATTCCAGTGACCTGCGGCACCAGAAAAGTTTCGCTGGTTGGCATCATACAGATACCCAAACACGTTATCGAAGGAACGGTTCTCCATCATCAGAACGACAACGTGATCAAAGGAATCTAAGAATTTCTGCTGGGTACTCAACGCTAGCGCCTAATTAACAAGCGCACTCCTGTGCTTAAACCTGATTGCGAGCTCCGCTAGAATACGGGTGCAATTCATTAAAGTCAGCACCATAGATATCTCTAATCCAACATTCGATCGAACCAGCATCTACCGTCTTGGTGCTTTTGTCATAGATCCCAGTACCAACACGATTCATCATCCCAACCAGGGGGATAAATCCCATAGCGTTGAGCCAAAGGTGATGGACCTGCTGTGCCTGTTTATCCAGCAACCACAACAGGTGCTCAGTAGAGACGAAATCGTTCGCCAGGTTTGGGGCGAACACTACCCTTCAGATGAAGGCGTCACTCGAAATATATCAGCGCTGCGTAAAATATTTCGCAAAGACGAGACTACCGAAAAGTACATAGAGACCATCCCCACGCGGGGCTATCGGCTGCTTGTTGAGGTCGAAACAGCAACACCCGAAGCTCAATCACCGCAAACGCCACTCGCACGGAATCGTCGCATAACCAAACTTGCAGTGCTCGCCTTCGAGAATTTGTCAAACGACCAGGACATGGCCTACTTTTCCGACGGAATCTCCGATGAGATTCTGCAGACGGTGGTCACCACCACTCAGCTCAGGGTGATCGCCCGGGCTTCAAGCTTCCAATTTCGAGGCGACGCAAAAGCAGCGGCCAACATCGCCACGCAGCTTGGTGCAACCCACGCTCTCGACGGGTCGGTGCGCAGACAGGGGAACACCGTACGCATTCACGCCAACTTAATCGACTGTATAAACGAAGAAGTGATCTGGTCCCAGCGCTATGATGGAGATCTGCAAGATATCCTTGGGGTTCAGGACCAGATTGCCGGCTCCGTAGCAAAAGCACTGAACACCACGTTCGTACCAACCCGCCATCAAACAGTCGATCCTCGAGCACTGGACTTTTTCCTCAAAGGTCGAGCACAACTGGACGAGGAATGGGGTTCCCCGAACATTGTGGAAGCATTGCCACACTATGAGGCTGCCGTCCAAGCCGATCCGAGTTTTGCCAGGGCCTGGGCATTACTGGCACAAACAAGAGCATACGTACTGCGAGGCTACCCCAAGCATTGTCCAGCGGAGGTCAATCGCGCGAGCGTCATCGAGGCAGCCGCCACCGCACTGCGGCTGGACGAAAAGTGCGGAATACCCTACCTCGCCCTCAATGGCCTTGCAGCTTGGGGTGACTATCGAGAACGGGCTGACAATCTTGAACGGGCTCTGCGCGTCGCACCCAACGATCCAGAAGTCATCATGGCTGCAGCTAATCTGTCCGCCAGACTTGGACGCCTGGACGAATCCATCAGCTTGGCAGAACAAGCGGTCGAACTAGACCCTCACTTTCCAGTCGCTTCCTTTTATCTGTCTGCTGTTGAGGACATTCGCGGTGGATACGAGCGCAGCAAATCGATTTCAGATGACTTGCTAAAGCGCTTTCCACAGGTCGACTATATGTGGACCGGGGCCTTGATGGGGGCTGCAGCAAATGCCGACTGGACGCGTTTAGAGCTGATCATTACGGAACTTGAAAAGTACGGACCCATCGAAAAAATGCAGGTGCCGCTGATCGTCTTTCGAGCAATGAAAGATCGCGATCCCAAATTTGTCGATTACTACGTAAAACAGGCACGTGAAGTCCTTGCAGCAAAAGACCGGCTCGATCTTCGAGTAATCAGCGTCATGTACCACCTGGGCGCATGGGACGAAGCTTTTGACTTGATTGAACACTCAAGTTTTGCCCATATTTTTGACCCAGCTGCCCGCCCTCCTGCGGGCTGGGTGAACGAATCGATCATCTTTCACGCTGGCGGACCGTGTCAGATGATCCAGGACCCTCGTTTTGTCGGGTACTGTGAGAAGCTGGGACTAACTGGCTATTGGGTGAGCTCCGATCACTGGCCGGATGTTGCGGCAAATCCCACCCTCAGCTACGACTTTAAGGCACTGGCCTTAGACTCGGTCGAGAATTCCCCCCAGATCCACCCTTGAAACGTTAAAACCGCAGAAAATCCGCAACTTTTCTTCAGGTTTCGGGTCTCCGGCTAATCAATGATGTTCCCGTCGTTGTTAGACACAACCATTGATTAAATCGAAGGAACTCATAATGAAAAAAGTCGCAATATTAATCGCCGGTATTCTCGTGACGGGCAATGCATGGGGTGATGATCGCTATTCAGTGTCTTACTCAAAAGAAGACTTGCAAACAACCCACGGTGTCGCTGCACTGCATGCAAGAATAAAGCAGATCGCCCAAAATCACTGTCCGTCATACAAAGAGGTCCGAAACCTGGGCGATAATCGACGATGTGTTGAGGATGTAATGACCGACTTGGTCAGCAAAGTGAACAACCCAAGGCTAACGGCGTATGCTCAGAATCCACAACCTTCAGATCGAGGGTCTGTCGCTGCGCTCGACTAGGCTGCGGTAGGCTAAACGCACCAACCTGCTCAGCTCACAGGCGCGGCTGCCAACATCCATTCGGCCGCGCCCTTTACCCTCTCCCTCTACCCTCTGGATTAAAACGCCCTCTGGATTAAAACGCCCTCTGCACTAGGACATGCGGGCCCCAATTGTCTCCAGCGTGTTTAGGGTCACCTGTGCATCAGCACAGGCCTCCGCATAGGCGACTATTCGGCACGCCCCAGTCTCTTCAACAAACGCACACATTTCATCTTGAACCTGGGACCAATCACCCATAATCGCCCCCTGAGCGGCATGGTAGGCCATGTCGTCCCGACTTAACGGTTTGCCATCTGGGCCAACATGCCGGTTTGTTCTCGCCTGAGGTACATGTGGCCAGTCGCCACCGGAAAACGACTCAACCAATGCTGCCTGCAGCGATTTTCTGGCGCTATCTACATTGTTGGTCACTTGGACGATGAGATTGTGCACGTGTTGTACCTGGGCATCAGGGTTCGCTTGCCTGTAGACATCTTCGATAGCCACTCGCGCGGCAACCGGCGTGGCAAAATAATGCATCAGCGGAATACTGCGTTGTGCCGCATATTGAATCGCCTCCTTGTTGGATGTTGCCAAAAACATGGGCGGGTGAGGTTCAGTTGCAGGCATCGGCTGCAGGAAGCTGGGTCCACTATCGTGGGTTTCTTGAGCCAGATCTTCACCCGACCAGGCCTTCAGAATATGTTGCGCACTGTGCAGGGGTTCATCGTCCCAGCGAGCGGTGTCCCGTTCTAACATTTCAAAATCTTTGAGATAGCCACCACGCCCCAATCCCAAATCGAACCGACCGCCGCTCAGTTGATCAAGCAATGCAGCTCGTTCTGCCAGTTCCAGAGGATGATAAAGTGGGCACAATGTCACCGCTGTGCCGACGCGAATGCGTTGCGTTCGGCCAAGTAAAAATGCACTGGCGGTCAACGAACTGGGATTGATTCCAAATGGGATAAAATGATGCTCGGTCACCCACAGGTCACGAAAACCGGCTTGTTCTGCCAGAGTCGCCTGTTGCAGCGTCAGTTCAAAGACATCTTTAGTTGTTGCACCGAGGTTTGCCCCCAGATTCAGATATACACCCCAACTCAAGTCCATGACCTTGCTCCAATCTTGGATGATTTCTAAATCAGGATATCACATTTAGTTCAAATGAGAATAATTCCTATTTGTAAAATGGGTATCGTCTGGTAAAACTCCAAGGTCAGGCCTGTTCAATCAACTTCTGCATATTTGCCGCCGCCGGCATAGCGTTCGAAGAGAGCATTTCCAGGATTGCCACATGGTCTGGGTCATTGGTATCCGCGCCTTGAATAACCGCCGCAAATCCATCCAGCCGATTACCGCTAATAAACTCACTCAGACCGGTCTCACCGGACCAGGTCACCTGATTCAACATGTTGCCCAACGTAGACTTCACAAAACCCAGCTCGTTATCGGGCAACGTCACCGGCTGACATAAGCGGTTTCGGGTTTCGTCATCACTGTAGTTGGCTTCCACATAGGCGATGATCGCAGCGCTCAGACAGGGGTTCGGGATACGTACACCTTGAATGGTGACTAAATCCGTCTCGAACACCACCCTTTCGGGGGTGTCCTTAAAGTTCACCGCCGACGCCGTACAGTCCACAAACAAGGTTTCTTCTGGGAGATCTATATTTCGCCCATCTGCGAGTGTTAAGCGAGTGCCATCGATACTCGCCACCCGAGCACCTTCAATTACGTGGTCAATGCGGCGAAGTTGTTCGACTTCGCCTTTCGAAATAGTCGCATAGTGGAACATGGATGGTCGTTTTTGCGGGTCCACGCGCAACATAAATTCGCAAGCCTCTAATCGATCGAACAGATCTACAACGGAGCTTGCATTTGCCAAGGCTTGCATCTGTTGTGCAAAACCGCCAATACACTGCTTAAAGAACTCTGCGCTACCCTGGGTGACATCTCGATTCATCATCCAGGACCAGCGCGGGCAAACCCAACTGATCTGTTCAGGTGCGGCTCCATGATCAAGCAACCAAACACAGGCATCCATGGCAGTCTTTCCGGCACCGAGCACACAAAAGTGCTGATGTTGATCGGCCAAGGTTGGCAGCACGTTCGGCGCAACACACTGGGCATTCGTCACCACAAAGTTGCGTTTATGGCGGGAAGGCACCGAGGTTTTGAAGAAGGTGCTGTCGACAACACGTCGGCCAACCACAACCTGGTGCTGTTGACCTGATACGACGTTATGAAAGCATCCGTCACCGTCGTATTCACACATGGGGAAGTAGGACACCCGACCTGAAGGTATAAACTTCTCTCGCATGACGCGTTCAAAATAAGCCTGCACTTCGGGTCCACTGGCCAATTCGAAATACCCTGCATTGCTCCCGCTGTCGTCGATTCTCTTCGAGCCAAGTTCGGTAGACCCAACCCCATAAAAGTGCGATGGTTGGTGAAGTCGAACAAAGGGATATGCATCATTCCAGTGACCACCAGGTTGGTGGTGGTTATCCACCATGATGATGTTCGCGTCGCTCTGGTCCAGTAGGGTATCCACAAATGACATCCCCACGGCGCCGGTGCCGATGACTAAATAATCTGTACTATGTTGTTGCATTGGCGCCAACTCCTGCCTTGTGTTCAGCCCAGCGACCGTTCGGTGATATCCCATAGCCTGTCAGCACTCTCATCTAGAGTGGCCCATTCGGCTACACCGAGAAAAGGAGGAATCCCATCGCCTTGCAGATCGGCAACGTCACAGTCCTCACAATAGACACCACCCTTACCATTTAACGCGGGCGATGTCGCCGCCCATAAAGTAGTGGTACAGCCCTGCGCGGGCGTTTTGAACAAGGCCGCTGCCTGTTCCGTCAGATTACCCTCATCATCCGTCCAACCCATGGCCGCCATTTCGGAAATTTCAAGATGGCGTTGCAGGGGCGTGAGAATGCCACCGGGGTGCACGGAGAAACTTTGTACACCATCGCTCGCATAGCGCAGATCTAAGCCGCGCGCGAAGAGCGCATTCGCAGTTTTTGATTGACCGTACGCAGTCCACTTTTCGTAAGGTTGCGTTTTGAAATGGATGTCGTCCCAATTCACATCACTTCGCTTGTGCGCCGACGAGGATAGACTGACCACCCGGGCACTGTCTGCTGACAGCAGCAGGGGTAACAGATCACGAGTCAACACAAAATGCCCAAAATGATTGGTCGCAAACTGTGCCTCCCAATCCTGACCTACCCGGGTCTCAGGACAGGCCATAATGCCCGCGTTATTGATCAGTAAATCAAGACTGGCAGTGGCCTCGCGAACATCTTGCGCAAATCCTGAAATCGATGATAAATCGGCCAGATCCATAGTCCCAATTGTGATCTGCCCTTCTACATCAGCAAGATTTTCTTCCGCTTTACGACGGTCTCGGGCAGGGACAAAAACTGACACACCTCGATTTGCCAGGGCCCTGGTGGTCTCAAGACCAATTCCCGAATACCCACCCGTCACCACTGCGGTTTTGCCCCCCAGGTCAACCCCCTGGAGGATATCTTCAGGCTCAGACTTAGCCGGAAAGCCAGAGTGCGTCCGGCCTTGTTGTCGATCAGTCATAATATCTCGCTCAATATCAAATCAGCCCAACACTATATCTCCCCAACATAAGTGAGAACAGTTCTTATTTAATTCTTCCACGGGAATGATTATTATGCGCGACCGAAAAATCCTCATGCACCACAAAGGAGCCTTATGAGTTCGCTGCAGACCCAAACTGTTATCGATGTTCATCATTGGAATGAATCGTTGTTCAGTTTCAAAACCACGCGTGAAAATTCTTTTCGATTCGAAAATGGGCACTTTGTCATGATTGGTCTGAAACTAGACGGCAAGCCGTGCCTGCGCGCATATAGCATCGCCAGTCCAAACTGGTCAGAAGAACTCGAATTTTTCAGCATCAAAGTAGCTGATGGCAAACTCACCTCCCAGCTGCAGCACCTCAACCCGGGTGACGAAGTCTTGGTTGGCACTAAACCCGTGGGCACATTGGTCATGCGCGATCTTCGACCAGGCAAACGCCTGTTTCTCTTCAGCTCAGGGACCGGCCTCGCTCCATTTATGTCTATCATTCGCGACTTGGAAGTTTATGAGCGCTTTGAGCAGGTTGTGTTGGTACATAGCGTGCGCCAGGTTAGTGACCTGGCTTATCGAGATTACATTGGAGCAGAACTCGCCAACCACGAATATCTTGGCGAATTCATCAGCAATCAACTGGTGTATCTGCCCGTGGTCACCCGAGAGTCTTTCGACGTTCAAACCCGAATCCCCGAGTTAATCTCAACGGGCGCTCTGACCGATACGCTTGGTATGGAACCGCTGAATACAAGCGAGGATAGAGCCATGATCTGCGGCAGCATGGCCATGCTGGACGATACAAAGGCGGCCCTTGAAGGCTGCGGATTTGTCGGCTCGCCTTCTCAGGGAGAGGTTGGGGACTTTGTTATCGAGCGAGCGTTCGTAGAGCGTTAGCCCGTTATTCGGCACCTTCGAGATAGCGCCGCGCGTTACCCAGATCGCATTCGCCCGCCTCGAATTTCAAATCGTTTCGAGGCACCCACTCCCAAGCACTGGTCAGAGGCGCGTTTAGATAGATTGGATCGCTGAGGGTGTATGAATACGTCAGGTGCTGACCATCAGGCGCGAGTTCAAAACGCTCTTCCAGCCGCCGCTGATTAGAGGAAGCCAGCGCCCAGCCGTTACCAACCCGATGTTCCAGGTAGTTTGTCGTTACCACGTCGAGCCTACCGTCACTCAGGGTCCCAATCGAAAAGCCGTGCAAGGACGGTTCTGCAGGTGCTTCCTGGGTCTTTTCGGTTAAATAAATCACGCGTTCCGCATTGTCGTATTCGCTGATTATTCGAACGACATCCGCCTCGATGTGAATCACTTTCAGATCCGCAATGATCATGGAGAATGGGGCGATAAAGGGCACGCATTCCAATCCCGGGAATTCTGTTTCGTCGTCAAATGACGCAATGCCGGCATGGCCACGTTTAGAAATTTTAGCTTGATCTGGATAAAACGCCTCCATCGATTGAGGCAGATCAAGCAATGTCCACCAGGTACCCGCAAGGCTATTGGCAACAGCGTCCTTTATCCTCTGCTGCCCTGGGTCTTGCAACCGAATGGGAATCACGACGTCTGCTGAAGTCGCATTAACCAGAAGCAGTTCGTTTTTGTCACGAATACCAGGGTTACCGGTCAAGGCGAGGACATCGCCGATCTTAAAACGATCCTTGGTCCATCCCATCCTGCTCATGGTGCCTATTCCCCCGGCCTGTATCGACCAGTCCTGCTGTTCACCCTCTGCATTCCGACTTTTTACGAAGAAGTAAACGTGAGGATTAGCCCATTCGATGCGCGTGAGTTCCCCGTGCACCGTAATGGTCGATTGAAAATCAAAAATACCTGAGCTGTTATGGTGAGCCCAGACGTTTGATACACAGAGCGTGGTCAGAACAAGAAGGCAAGAACGCTTGATCAAGGGACACCTCGCGGCAGAAAATAGTCGCACCAGGGAATACGAATAATAATCGTTCAGCTGTCTTACCACCACCCGTTTGGATAGGGGAATGGATTCTAAGGGAGTAAGTGTGCCACAGTTACCCTCAAGCAAATCGTTAAGCACAAACCAGCCATGACAAAATTTAACGTGCTCATCCCAGCCATATCCTGGCCGCGAATCGCACCTCGATTCCGAGAATTCTCTGATGCCACGCCAGTGCTCCTCGACCGCGAAGGCACCCTGATAGATCTGCATGACAACAAATGGGAGGGGCCACTGCACGGCGCTTGGCATAACTTTGAAATCTCCCGGCCCGCGCTCAAACCTTTTTTGCAGAGCATCAAAATCGCCGAGTCACTGCAATTTATGCAGACCGCAGCATCTGGACTGGATGCACCCTTTTTCGCGGACATTTTAAGGCGCGGCATAATACTGTGTAACAGTGACGCCCAATCTCTTTCGATCGCCGAATACGTCGTGGCCAGTCTGTTAAACGTGCTGCACAACTTTCCGGCCCGCAAGTCTTCCCAGTTGGCAAAGACCTGGCAGCGTCACCCCTTTCGCGAAGTCGCGGGTTTGAACATCGTGGTGGTGGGGTACGGGAACATTGGCTCTAGAATCGTACACAGGCTGCGTGGGTTCGAGGCGGACATCACTGTGGTCAGGAGAGAAACCGAGCCTCTGAATGACACTGTGCGCATGGCAACGTTAGCAGAACTGCCCGACCTGTTGCCCCGGACCGACGTGATTATCCTGGCCTGTGCGCTCAACGACCAGACGAGGCACCTGCTTGATGCCACCAAACTTCAGTCCTGCAAAGACGAGACGATCATCATCAATGTCGCTCGCGGGGCATTGATTGACGAATCAGCACTTCTAACGGCACTGGATCGGAACGTCGGACACGCAGTTCTGGATGTGTTCGAGACCGAGCCACTCCCTCAGGAACATCCCTTTTGGTCTCATCCTAACGTGAGCGTCACCGCTCACTCTTCGAATGCAGGTTCTGGTCGCGAGCGTCGCGGAGACGACCTGTTTCTCGAAAACTTACAAGCATATCTGCAGAACAAACCGCTACGTAATCTGGTAGATGTCCAGACTCTGGCTTGATCAATCGCAGGAGTGACAACGCTCCATTTTAAAGATGTCTTCTTCGCTGTCTGGGCTGTCGATTGCAAAATCGATCAGACAACGGATGGCTTTGCCCATATCCGGCAAATCATATTTTTCAGAAATTGTCGCCAGGTATTCCTCTTGAAAGGATTTCAGTTCGATCTCGTGTTCCTGTCTCATACCACCCCCTAGGATTGGTTTCGATGTAAATAGTTATCATTCACAAAGATCATAAGGCGGCCAGATCTGGAATAAAAGAAGCATTTGATTCTCCGACGACCTTTAAGCAAATTTTTCGATGACTGCCGCAAAACGTCGAGCTGCCTCTGGGACTAAATCGAATCCCAGCGCGGGCTCAATCAGCTCTAACTCCATCAGCGTAAACACGTCGTCACTCACCAAGCCGTCAATCCGAGCATATAGCGGTGGTATTCGCCAATCCTTTGCCTGGGTAACTGTCCGCAATATATCTTGACCTTGTTGGATCACCTGATCAGACGGCTTGATGCTTGAGCGTTTGGACCCGAACTGGGAATTAGACCGCCACTCACCGTCTGCCAATGTTCGTTTGATCGTATGCGAATACTCGCCGGCAAAAAACACCATCAGCGTTTCACCGACCTCATTGATATGCTCCTGGAATGGTTGCAACAACGCAGGCCCGGAAAACGGCGCAACAGGCCACCTAGCGGTCGAGGCTGACAAGTGATCAATATAGTGGCCGCTCTGTCCGAACAAGGGCTTACGGACCACGCTGGAAAAACCCTCAGCTGACATGAATGACCGAATACTTAGTTCATCCCGAGCATCGCGAATCCAGGTTGGCACGACATTAAGACCAAGTGCCTGAAGTTCCAACAGGTAGCGCTTGTCAAAATTCCAAGAAACCACGTTGAGAGGATTCGCTACCACCGCCGAGCGGACTGCCAGAGATTCTATCCATTCGGAAAAGCGTTCTGGATTTTGATAATAATCCCAACAGGCTCTCAAAATGATCAGATCGGCGCTGTAAAAGATATTCTGATCTTCATTCCACGGCATACTTGCAACGGTGTGGCCGCGGGCCCTCAGCGCTTCCCTGAGGGGTAAATCACTCGCCGGCTCAGGCCATTCTCTGCACGTTGCGAGGACTATATTCATGTTCGAGCTCCTACTTTTCGTCGCCTTGTCGAAACACTACACACTCTATGCGATAATAGGAAATATTCTCATTTAGAGGTACTCAAATGAGCGCACCAACTCTCTCGATTGACGAAGTTCAAAGCGCCGTTGGCCGTCTTGCCGGGGCACGGGATTTAAAAGTGATTAATTATTTGGACGAGCACGCCCAACGGTGGCTGATGTCTACCCAAATCATCTTTTTGAGCCAGGTTGATGGGCAATCCATAGATCTGACCCTAGCCATGCCCACCAAAGATACGTTCCAAGTTGTTGATCAATCCCACATTGCCATTGCCCATCAGATCATGGATGAACCTCACATACTTAAGGACAACAGCGGCTTCTCCCTGTTGTGTCTGGTGCCAGGCATGAACGAAACCCTGCGCATCAATGGCAGCGTCCAAACCGTGGCGGACGACACGGTAACTCTGGAGGTGCAAGAGTGTTACCTGCATTGCGGCAAGGCGCTTATCAGATCCGACTTCTGGTCCAACGAATCTCAACCAGCGCTTGGTGAACCAGCAGACTTAGCCAGCCAGAGTCGCTTTCTTGCGCTGGCAACCTCCGACAAGCAGTCACACGCGGATATCAGCCCCAAAGGGGATCCCGCTGATAGTCTGGCGTACTTGGATGCCAACGGTATCTTCTGGATTCCAGACCGCCCTGGTAACCGGCGTATCGACAGCTTCCGCAACATGATCGAGCGCCCGGACGTCGCTCTGATTGCTTTAGACCCTGGAAACACGCAGGTACTGAAGATAATCGGCCAAGCAGCGCCAGACGACAATCTTCAAGCGCGGGAGATGTTTGCGGTTGAAGGGAAGACCCCCCATTTGGTTACCCGTATTGAACCCACCACCATTAAAATATTGCACAGTAAAACCCTGGCTAATACAAACTTGTGGCAAAACGCATCAAATACTCCACCATTTGATGCACCAGAAATATTCAAAACCCACGTAAAACTCAGCAAGGAAAGGGGAATCGGAGCGACCATGGCCCGGGCCGCAGTGTCAGTTCCGGGCATGATGAGCCGTGGATTAAAATCAGACTACGAAAAAAATCTATATTAAAGTCCCAATCGAGAGCGCACAGGACCTTACATGATCGTTGTAGACTATCTATTGATATTGACCTCTATCTGGTTGGCCATTGAATGCTTCGCTGGCTCCACTCGCCGCGTGTGGAGTGCGTTACTACTCTGCATCGTCAGTCTCTTTGCCATCACAACTTATCGATGGCAAGGCGGCGCAGCGCTAACCTTTGGTGTGCTGACCTTGCTCGCGCTTGGCGTCGGTCGAATATTGCGGCGCCAACCGAAATCGGCTCCCAGATGGACTGCCGGTGTCAGCGCACTCGCCCTCGCAGCACTCTCTATCTGGGCAATCTGGTTGTTCCCCATCACCCACCTCCCCGATCCTTCCGGCACCCATGCTGTGGGCACAAAAGATTTTGTACTGACCGACACATCAAGATTAGGAATATTTGCCGCCGAACCCGATGAGCCTCGCAGACTACTGGTTCGCGTATTTTACCCTGCAGAATCGATAGAAGGACTCAATCCGCGTCCCTACTTCACCCCTCTAGAGACAGAGCATACTGCCGTAGGACTGGGTCAATTAGTGGGTCTACCCTTTTTTATGCAGTACATTTCCCACGTTGATACCAACAGCTTTGTTGATGCACCTCTTATGACCGGTGCAGCAGATTTGCCAACAGTTATCTATAGCCACGGTTACACCTCATTTGCCGGCCAGAACACCGTATTGTTTGAAGAGCTAGCCAGTCACGGCTATGTCGTTTACGCGGTTCATCACAGCCACGATGGATCTCCCGCTGTCTTGCCTGACGGCAGCGTCATCGAAATGGATCCGGCACTACTGCAAAGTATGGGGGCAACAGCTGAGGCGGGTGTTTCCGAAACACAGCGACAGGCGTTCTTTGGTGAGAGTCACGCAATACGACGATCCGCGATGATCGAGGCAACCAGCGAAGGCGCCGAACGACTGACCAGCGAGAGCGCCCAGGTGTGGTTAGATGACCGGCTATTTGTACATGATCAACTGGCCACCGGTCAGGTAGACAAGGCCGTGCAAAAGGTGGTCGCCGCAAGCAACTTTGACCGCACAGGACAGATGGGCATGTCCTTTGGCGGCTCCGCGTCTGGTGCGGTTTGCCTCATTGATAAGCGATGTGCCGCAGGCGTCAATCTGGATGGCGGGGACTATCACCTCACGCCGTTTAATAACCAACAGCCGCAACCATTTCTAATGCTCTATTCAGATTTTGAGCTGATCGCGAAGCAGGTAGGCGTAGAGCTAGATCACAAGCTGGATTGGTCTTTCAATGACTATTCGTACGAACGTCATGAGCTGGCCGGATTGAGCTCTGACATCGTGCGTATCAAAACCAAAGATGTCGCTCACCTGGGAGTTTCCGACTTCAATTTGTTTATGCGCAACCCGGTTAGACAAACCTTCCTGGGGCCGATCGATGGCCACCTGATGGTACAAATCCAAAACGATCTGGTTCGAGCATTTTTTGATACCCATCTGCGCGGCATGGGAGCGGGCTTTCCTGAAGCCCAGATCGCCAAATTTGAAGGTCAGATTGAGCGCGACCAGGTGGATGATGTGCGCGAATGGTGGACTCAGGCACAGCCCTTGGACAAGACGCTACAGGTAAGGTTTGAGACCAGTAAGGGCAATATTGAGGTTGCTGTTTATCCCGAACGCGCTCCGATTTCCGTGCAGAATTTTCTGCAGTACGTAAGCGAAGGTCTGTATAACGGCGCCACCTTTTACAGAGCAGTGCACAAACAAGAGAACAATAGTTCAATCGGGGTAATTCAGGGAGGTTTGTTAGCCCATACCATGGCGGGAGATGGCAGTGAGTATGCAGCGCCTTCTGTGCCTTTTGCACCGATCCCTCATGAAACAACCGATCAGATTGGATTAACAAACGAGCGAGGTACGCTGGCCTATGCACGCCTGTCTCCGGGGTCCGCTACGTCGGAAATATTTTTCAATATGATCGACAACGAAATTCTGGACACCGGCAAAGGTGGTCCAAATCGAGACGGTCATGGATACGCAGTATTTGGTCGGGTTGTCAGCGGAATGCGCGTGCTTGAGGCGATACAGGATTTGCCAAAAGACGGTCCTACCCAGATCGATATGTTGCAAGGCCAGATACTTTCAGATCCGGTGAGAATAGAGCAGGTCTATGTCATCTCGCGGCAGTCTCAGAAGAACATCTCAGTAGAAAAAGGTGAATAGGGCATGAGCGATCGTACCAGACTTCCCGGCACCCCAGAGCCCATGGTAAAGCTACCAGGCTCGGGGCTGGAAATTGCAGCAGATCATTGGGGAAAAGAATCTGACCCACTCGTCGTATTGCTCCATGGTGGCGGACAAACCCGCCACGCCTGGAAAGGTACCGGCGAGACCCTCGCATCCACTGGCTTACGCACCTACTCACTAGATTCACGAGGACATGGGGACTCTGATTGGTCGCAGACGGGCGATTACGAGCAGGATACGATGGTCAAGGATCTGGTTTCGGTCGTGAACTATCTGGATGATCCGAATCCTATTCTGGTTGGCGCATCCATGGGTGGCGGCGTTGCGTTATGTGCAATTGGCGAGGGCCATCTCGCTGCGCGCGCACTTATACTGGTAGATATGGCACCACGTATTGAGCCAGAAGGTGCTGAGAAGATTCTGCAATTCATGTCCCAATCGCCAGATGGATTCGATTCATTGGAAGACGTGGCGGAAGCCATCGCCACCTATCAGCCCCATCGGCAACGCACTCGAGCACTGGATGGATTGAAAAAAAATGTTCGTCTTGACAAAAACGGCCGGTTACGTTGGCACTGGGACCCAAACTGGCTGAGTGACAAACCAAGACTCGGTGATATCGATGCGCGATTCGAACGGCTGCAGCGCGCAGCCAAAGTGCTGGCCGACACAAAAATACCTACACTGCTGGTCCGAGGTGGGCTCTCGGATGTCTTGAGCGAAGAAGGTGCGCAGTCCTTCTTAGACACCTGCCCTCACGCGCAATATGTCAATGTCACGGACGCTGCACACATGGTTGCTGGGGATCGAAATGATATTTTTACCAGCGCTGTAGAGCAGTTCATCGAGGGTCTCGGCACCACTTGAACCTCTTCAGGCATCAACGCCAGGATTCTCAAAGCTCACTTACCGGTTTGTTATGTGCAGCATCAGGGTCAGCTGGCTATTGACTGTTCAGTCAGGCGCACGACATTTTCCTGAGCGGCCTGAAAGTATTGCATCATGCGAGCAAAGGCCGCCTTGACCTCTGGATCCTCCATATGATTTGGAATCGAGCGCCCTGGATTCAGACGGGAACTCGCGCTCCACTCGGCAATTTCACTGACCCCCCTGCGAGCCGTTTCCGCGGGAAGACCGATTCGCATCACCTTCATGGTCCCATATATGTCACCAGTTCTGGGTAGCGGCGGACACAGCTTGTTCTTTTCTTCTAAACTCATGTCCAGCGTTGTAACAAACGCGACCACCGCCGCACTCCAGGGTGTTACCCCCAAGGTAGTGGGATGCAGATTGATCTGTTCGTCTTCAAAGATAGGCGATGCGGGTGCGTGTCCTACTCCTGCTGCGGTGCAGTCCACATAAATTCGACCGGCGTTTGTGTCGAATTCGCCTTGGCGAGTTATGACTTTCGTACTGCCAATGGATTGAACATACTGACCATGAACCACGTTTTCTATTTCTCGCAAGACCTCAAGCTCTGGCAGAGAGATCGTCGCACCTCTTTGAACGACGGGATCAAAGTTAGGATTAATCCGCAGGGAAGTACCCGCAGCTTCCATTCGCAAGTAATAGTCCAGGGGACTGGTCGCTTCCGCCGCTGCCTGTACGCTGACAGCTTGCATCCTGACCATATTGGCAGATAGTTCCAGAGGCTGTGTGAACGTTCGTTCCGACATCCAGGATTCTCGCGGGCGAACCCAACATATATCATCCGGCGCGACACCCTGTTGAATCAACCAAAAGCAGACATCCATCGCGGTTTTCCCGCCACCTAGAAGGGTATAGCCTTTGGCATCAACCACATCCACCAGCTGATTGGGTGTGACCAGTTGTACTCCATCGTCGACAGAGTAAGACGGCGTATGGCGTGCGGGAATGGAAGACTCAATGATTCGGGCATCAACCAGTCCTCGGCGAACTTTGATCCGGGTATCCTTTCCACTGAGATTTGAATGCACAACGTGGTGACCATCTTCTTTACCTAGATAATCGCTGGCGCTTAGAAATCGAACTCGCCCGCTGGGCAGGAAAGTGCGGTTTAACACCTGACGATAATAGTCTTGAATCTCCGCAGCCTCAGCTCGCTCATAAAATCCTGCATTGATACCAGACGTGTCTATTCGGTCTTGGCCGAGGGGTTTTGAATTCACCCCGTAATAGGCAGAAGGTTGATGAAGTTGCACAAACGGATACGCATCCACCCAGTGGCCGCCGGGCTGATGCCGACGATCAACCAACGTGACCTCAAAATCAGATTGCGACACCAGTACGTCAGCGAATGACATACCCGAAGCACCAGCGCCCACGATAAGGTAATCTGTCTCGATCAGTTCCATGTGCGCCTCCAGAGGAATTTCTATGCACAAACTCTAAATGATAGTAATTATCATTTAAAGAACTTATCGCCTAGGAAGGATTGTCAGGCTGCAGACGCGACGCCGGTGACGTTCTGCTGCCGCCATTGGGCCCGCATGGCAACCAATGTTGGCACGATGAACAAGATCAAGATGCTCGCAAAGAGAATTCCGGTCGCCAGACTGACGGCCATGGGAATCATAAATTGAGCCGTGGTACTGGTCTCAAGGATGAGTGGGAGTAGTCCCAAAGAAGTGGTTGCCGTCGTTAGGAAAATTGCGCGAAAGCGACGCTGAGTGGCAAGAACCACCGCTTCTGTCACCGTATGAACGCCTTCTGCCATCACTTTGTTGAATCGGTCCACCAGGATCAATGAATCGTTCACCACTACTCCGCTCAAGGCAACAATGCCAAACAACGAATACAGCGAGAGGTCAAAACCGAGCAGAAAGTGCCCCACGATTGCGCCAGCAGCACCAAACGGAATGCCCGCCAGGATGATCAAAGGTTGAGAATAACTTCGCAGCAACGAAGCTAGCAGCGCGAATATGATCAGCACGGCCACCAGGCTCAACCTGCCTAACGATGTGAGACTCTCAATGCGATCTACAGCAAATCCGCCTTGTTGGACCTGCAAGCCCTGATGACGCTCGATCAGACCGGGGATTAAGGTGCTTAGAATCTGCGCATCAATCTCATCCGCTGTATTTACCGCTCGGTCTATCCTTGCGCTGACGGTCACAATGCGTCGTCCGTTAACCCGCTCAATACTGGAGTAACTTTTGGATTCCAACACTTTTGCCACCTGGGTGAGCGGAGCTTCTGATCCATCAGCTAGTCGAATTCGCACATCAAACAAATCACGCGTGCTGCTGCGATCCTCATCCGGGAATCTGACCATCACGCGAAGTTCGTCACGGCCCCTCTGAATGCGCTGAACCTCTTGACCGTAGAATTTATGGCGAAGTTGGGTTGCGATATCCGCTTCCGAGAGACCAGCAGCTTTGCCCACGGCGGTCAATTCGATGTCGAATTGACGCTTTCCTGGGCTATCCGAATCCTGCACCTCGAACATGCCAGGGATATCACCCAGTTGTCGCTTAAGGTCTTCCACCGCCGACTCGAGTATCGATTCATCTTGGTGGGTCAGCTCATACGCGACGTCAGATGAGTTGCCAAAAAACTGAGAGACGTAGTTCAGTCGCTCAACTCCGGGGATGTCGCCTACCTCGGCTCGCCAAAGCCGTTCCAGCTCTTCTGACGAGACCGTTCGTAGAGGCTCCGGGTTAAGCTGAATTTGTATCGAGGCCAGGTGATCCGCCATGGTGACACGACCACCACCCTGTGGCCCACCACCTGGACTGATGCGACCTCCAACGGTCATGCTGATTGAGCGAAAAGCGGTACCGCCATACATATCGTTTACCCGCTCTGCGCCCTCTACCAACCGATTGGCAGCACCTTGAGTAGTGTCAAAAGGTGTACCAATTGGAAAAGATAAACTGGCTGACATCCGAGTGGCTTCGATGCGCGGCAAGAATTCAAATCTGACCGCGTGAAGCACAATCAAGCTCATCGCACCCACAAAAAATACAACAGACAGTAAAATTGTGGTTTTACGATGGGAGACAGCCCAGCGCACTCCACTGAGTACATATTGATCCCTAAAGTGCGCAAGCCACCGCGCCACCCAGGTTTGTATCTGGCTCAAAGGCCAAGCGCTCCAGTTTTTACCATGGGTGAGATGAGCGGGCAGAATGAGAAACACTTCGACCAGCGACATTAACAAAACCGTCACAACGACAACGGGCACTGCCTGGTAAAACTGGGAAAAGAAACCAGTCACCATCGCTAGCGGAGCAAAAGCGGCTATGGTGGTCAAAACACCAATCGTCACCGGAGCGGCAACTCCTCTGATGCCCTTGATTGCAGCATCTATACCCTGACTCCCACGCTCTTGCTCGGCTACAATATTTTCACCAACCACCACAGCATCATCCACCACGATGCCAAGGACGATGATCAGCGCTAACAAGGTGATCACGTGAAAGTTTATACCCAACGGTTCAAAAAAGAGAAACGCACCAAAGAAGGCGATAGGCACACCCATCGCAACCCAGGTAGCCAGCCGGAGATCCAACAATAACGCCAGAAAAAGGAATACCAGCGCAAAACCCACTATTCCATTGCGTGTCATAATGCTCAAATAGGCACGCACCGATTCCGTTGAATCCTGCCAAACCGAAATCTCGATGCCACGAGGCGGCGTATAGCTTGCCAACATATCTCTTATGTCGCTTGCAATACTGATTGAATCCTCAGAATCAGACTTCTCTACCTTAACGAATAGGCTGGGCTTCCCATTGAATTCGTGGATCAGATTGTCGTCGGTAAACGCATCTTTTATTTCGGCAATATCAGACAACCTGAGGACCGAGCCGTCCGGTAGCGCTTGCACAATAATATTTTCAAACTGCTCCCCGCTATAGCGCTTGTTGTTGGTGCGTAGAAGTAAATCACCAGCTTGAGTCCGAAGCTCTCCCGATGATAAGTTCAACGACGATTGCCGAACGGCTCGCGCAACGGAATCTATCGACAGCCCATAACGGCGCAGCGTGGCTTCTTTCACTTCAATAGAAATCTCATAGGCGCGAGCGCCAAACAGGGACACCATTGACACAGAGGGGATGGACAATAATTCCTGTTCTAACAGGGCGGCACCCTGCCGAAGCTCAATTTCGCCAAGATCTGATGACACAACCAGTGTCATGACTTCTTCTACCGTCTGAGATTGGACGATATCCGGCTGTTCCGCCCGCTCGGGCGGAAAATTGGACAACCGCTCAATAGCCGTCTCTATGTCATCTCTAACCTGACTCTGGTCTACAAAGTCCTTCAGCTCAATAGACACTGAACCTGCGTTTTCATAGGCACGCGAAGTCACGCGCTTAACCCCGTTAACGCCAATAACGGCCTCTTCGATCCGTCGCGTAATCGACTCTTCGACTTCGGAGGGTGTTGCGCCAGGATAAGGTACCGTGACGCTCACCGTACCAAAATTCAACGTTGGAAAGCTCTGGGCGGTAAGACCAGAGGCAGCAAGATAGCCACCAATAAGCATGATCGCCATCAACAAGTTAGCAGCAACAGGGTTACGGGCAAAATACCCGATCACTCCGTCACGGTTAGGCTGGAGCAGGTTTGGCGTTTTCCCCGGAGATTTTTCGGGTGTGGCGGCCATCAGTGTGCGACCGAGATCTGCTCGCCTCCAGCAATTGTGACCGGCATCCCCTCACGACCACCCGGGACCGCACCCATCACAACGCCTGAGGCCATGTCGAAGGCTTCTGCAATCAACCCGTCCCGTTCCCTGGCTATGAGGTTAGGTTGCCACTTCTTTAACCTGCCTTCCTTGACGAGCCATACAGATTGGTTGGCCTGCTCTGCAGCATCCGGTAGAACGAGCGCGTCTACAACTTCCGGTCCGTTGATGGCTATCTCAACGAAGGCACCCGGCAACAAGCCAGAGGTTTGGTCGAGTTTTAGAAACAACTGTGCAAACCGCGTCCGCTCGTCAAGATCTGGCGAAACTCGAACGACTTCTGCCGCGTACTGCTCATCCCCCAGATTAATCAAAGCTTTTCGACCAACAGCTGGTTCAATCAGCTGTAACTGGTCTGGTGCAATGGGCACCAGGGCTTCAACCGAATCAACAGCATATACCGACCCGAAGGACTGGCCCTGGTTAAGTAATTGACCAATCTCAGCACTGGAATCCACCACACGTCCACTAAACGGCAAAACAAATTCGGCACGACTCAAGTTCAGCTGGGCGATATCGAGCTTTGCAGCTGCTGCCGCCACTTGTGCCTTGGCCTGTTCTATCTGGGGTGTTTTGGCCACCAAGGGAGGTACCTCTTTGTCTGGATTCAGCAGTGCATAGTTCGCAATGGCTGCCTCACTGTTGGCCTGGGCCAATCGTAAATTGGCCTTCGCGTTCTGCATTTCAGCCTCGACCTGAGCCAGTGCTAACTCAAAGTCTGTGGCATCGATTTGAATCACCTTCTGCCCCGCTTGGAACATACCCCCACGACGAAAATTTGGATCTACCCAAGTGATTCGACCACTGACCTGAGGCACCAGTTCTACAGGATTTCGCACCACAATGGTTCCTGTTGTACTCACCTTAATCGTGTGACTGCGTACCTGCGGTTTAATAACCGAAACCACCGCCTTTTTCTCTTTATTCCGTTGCGGCATCACCAGCGCTTGTCGCTCGATGACTTCCTCCGGAGAAGGCGCTTGGGAGAAATAGAAAGCGCCACAGACAATCACGAGCACTACCGCGATTTGCAAGTAACCTTTGGCAAAACCGCCTTGCAACGACCGTTGTTTTTTCCGAGGCGCGGTGGTGTTCATACTCTATCCTGCTGGGTCAGCGTGAATTTTCTAAGGCAGTTAGGTCGGCGTCACATCCACCCTTGCTGACCTTCAATAAAACCTCATTGCGGCGCAAGAAACCTGGCGTAAACGGCGCGTTATAGCGGGCAACGATGGCCGAGCCGCAGGCTTGGTAAGATGTGGATGCTAAGGCGGTCCTCAATTCTGTTTCATAACGCTCAAAGCGACTTTTGCTCCAGCTGCCTTTATAACGCAGCGCAGCCACCAACACATTCTGGTGCTGCTTAAACTGAATCCGATCATCCTCAGGTTCAGGCAGGGATTCGAAGTCCAGATCGCTTGGCATAACAAACGAAACCCGGTAGCCCTGCCCGGTTGCTTGTTGCTCAACCGGTGCGGTCATGCTGATTTTCTGGTTTGCTGCGTTACTGCCGGAGATAAATCTGAATAGCGGACGAAAGGCCTGATTGCCGGCACGCTCGAAGCTGCTGTCGATGTGCACGTCAGCGGTTATATAACCACCGTAGAGGCGGATCTCATAACTTTCGCCGGCATCTAGGACGCGATAATCCGGCGATTCAATACCAAGCCCAGAGCTGGGAATCGCTAGCAGTAAAAGTAAGGTTAGGGTTTGTCGCATGCACCCAGTGGAACAGATGCAATGTCAACATAGCGTGAAGAGAAATGGGCGTTACGCCCGTTATAACACGCCTTTTAGGCGCACATAGAACTCACGTGCATAACTCTGCTCACGACGCTCAACGAAGGCAAGGGGGGCTACGTTACGCGGACCTGAGAACACTTGCCGAGTCCGGTCCGGACCATCTCGCAAAAGATTTTCGATACCAAACTGCAGGCGCATCGCGTCCGTGACGCTGAGTTCCATCTCCAAATCAATATCAATACGACGGCCGCGCTGATCCAACTCATCCAGACCAAACTGTGGTTCGTCATCAAACGCAAAAGCCTTAACCCACCAGGAAAAACCACGTTGGGTAAGATCCTGCCTGACCGTGATCGACCCACGCCATTCACGCTCTCCCGATAGGTCTCTGACTCGCTGAGAAAGAGGGTCGTCTACTTCTGAGCGTTGCCACCTGCCTTCGACGTCTAATCGAGCGCTGGGCATAAGCAAGGCATCAAGGGGCAGAGTGAGTTCCATTCGCGCACCATACCGTGTACCACGACCGATGTTTCCAGGTACTTCCAGCACGCCCTGGAGTGGCAGAACATCCTCCACATCATCGATCCAATCGTGAAACAGCGTGGTTGAAAAACTACTGATGGTCCCAGCTCGCATCTCATAGGTCAGATCAAAGGTAGTGGTTCTCTCTGGTACCAGACTGGGATTGCCCAACTCCAGCTCATCATCACCTAAATCAGCGGAACTCACAAAATCAAAAAAGTCCAGCTGCCCAACCTCACGACGTATGCTGGATCTCAATTGTTTGTATTCATCAATCGGATAACTCACCAGCAAACTTGGTTTCACATAAAAGAAGGATCGCGATTCAGAAAAATCTCCGCGCTGGGTAATCTGCGACCATTCGCCACCAAAAGCGAAATCCAAGGAAACGCCGCCAATCCGGAAGGAGTCGGAGATTGTCAGATCAAATCTGTCTTCCTCGACCACACTATTAGCCCCCGGAACATCGATCTCAACAAGATCGTCCCCCTGACGTTGGGCAAAGCCAAACGCACTCTCCAATCGATTGTTGGCAGCTTCCATAGAAACCTCTACCAGATGTCCTGTGAAACCGGAGTAGTCCAGTTCCAAGCGGCCGATGGACTCGCTGGATTCACTATCGAAACGGGTGCGTACCAGCGTTTCAAACGCTGCACCAGATTCGCGACGGTCGAGGCTCGATCGATCTTGATAATCTGAACTGCGATGCAGGGCTATCACCTTTCCCTGCCAAACAGAGGACAAACTACGCTCCAAGTCAAAACCCATCTCCCACTTATCTTGTCCGTCTTCACCGCCCTCGGCTAAAGCGAAAGGCAGGCCGTTCACGGGCAGGCGCAGGGAAACCTCACCCCCGTCTTCCTCGAAATGACTGAGCGCAAGGTTGATAGACACCGCGGTTGCCCCGATCTCCCCCTGACCATTAAAACTGGCTCCATAAAAGCTACCCAACTCCTCAAATACTTCATCCCGCACCTCGGTGAGTTCGCCGGCTAGGTTGTTCACCTGCTCATCCGTATCCACAAAGCCTTTATAGCGCCCGCCATTCAGGCTTGCGTTGTAACGCAACGCACCCAGCACCCCGGCCAGGTTGAAGTTCCCCCCTGGTAACACGCTGGAGTCTGGAAGATATTGATTCGCGCGGAGGTTCCAGGTACCGCTAGTGCCGCCTTCTTTGCGCACCACGTTCGCAACCAGCGATTGATTGGCCAAATCCAATCCACCGAGTTGGCCGCGCAGCACAACAATTTGCGCAACCTCTGACGCTGGGATTCTGCGCAGTAGATCTGATGGTTTTGAGTTTTTTGCGGAGATTCGTTCCCCGTCGATTAGTACGTTTCCAGCGGCCCCACCAAATCCTCGCGTGTTCTCATCCCCGTCGTCCAGGCGATACCCGGGTACGTTGCGGATCATGTCCAACGCGGAGGTAGGCGTATAGCGAGTAAAGTAAGCAGCTGAATAGGTGGTGGTACAACGCCCATCAACACAGGATTCTTCTTGAGCGGCAACCACCGGTAGCCAAGCGGCGCAGGTCAGCACAAATCCGAACACCCAGAGCTTGCGGATGCTCTGCTGGCGATGTGTCATGCTTAAGTCGTCCCTGGCACTTCCGGAAAGGCCGGCTACTCTAACAAAATGTCGTGCTGATTAAAGCCTTCTTTTGTAATCATCCGGCTGAGACTTGCCGGACAATGTTACCCCGCAACCCGGTTGACTCAGGCTGAAGCCTCCAGAACTTCCTCAGCTTGGGGTGCTTCGGCGTATTCCGTCAGCAGATACTCAAAGGCTGACAAGGAGGCTTTTGCACCTTCCCCCATCGAGATAATGATCTGCTTGTACGGCGTGGTTGTCACATCACCACAGGCAAAGATTCCATCTACAGATGTGCGGCATTTATCATCGACGACAATTTCGCCGTATTGAGTCACATCAACAAGATCTCGCACGCACTGACTATTTGGGATGAGTCCAATCTGTACAAAAACACCATCTAACGTCTGAGCCTTGGACGCTTCGCTGGCTCGATCAAGGTAATTGAGTCCATTGACCTTGCCACCCTCGGCGGTGATTTCCTGCACGGCCACATTAGTGTGGATGGTAATGTTGTCTCTACTTTGCGCTTGCTTGACCAACACATCGTCAGCTTTCAGATCCGGCAAAAACTCAAACACCGTGACAGAACTCGCGATATTGCAAAGGTCTAACGCGGCTTCAATACCGGAATTTCCTCCCCCGACAACCGCCACGTCTTTCCCTTTGAAGAAAGGTCCATCGCAGTGCGGACAGAAGGCGACGCCGTTACCAATATTTTCTTTTTCGCCAGGTACACCGAGCTCTCGCCACCGAGCACCCGTAGCAATCACCAAAGTTTTTGTATCGATAATCTCACCCGTCGAAAGGGTGACACGCTTGGGCCCATGAACCGCTTCGATCTGCTCTACAGAAACGTTTTCCTTCAGCGTGATGTCATATTGGTCCATATGATTGAGCAGCGCGCCGGATAACTCTGGTCCGGTTGTATACGGAACCGAGATCAGATTTTCGATACCCAACGTGTCCTTTAACTGACCACCTAAACGATCTGTCACCAGCGTTGTGTGCAAACCTTTCCGTGCAGCGTAGATTGCTGCGCTCACTCCCGCAGGTCCGCCACCGATGACAGTGACATCCTGCAGAGGCAGTTCGGGTTCGCTCTGAACTTCGATTAAACCCGGCACCTGCTCAATTAACTTTTCGACCAGCTTTGCCGCATCCACTTTGCCGTTGGCAAAAAGCTCACCATTCAAGTAGACACTGGGCACACCCTGGATCTCTCGCGCCTCAACCACATCCGGGAACAACCCGCCGTCGATCATTTCTGAGCGGATTTGTCCGTTCAGAAGCGCAAACTGATTCAGGGTTTGAACCACATCCGGACAGTTATGACAGCTGAGGCTGACAAAAACCTCAAAATGCAACGATTCATCGACCCGACCCACCAGTTTTTGCACCGCTTCATCAAGTTTGATCGGCACGCCACCAGCATTTAGGACCGCCAGAACCAAAGAGTTAAACTCATGCCCGCCAGGCACCCCGGAGAACAGAACTCCTTGGGGTTGTCCATCAACACAGAGGTCAAAAGATACCGGACCGCGCAAGCCAAAATCGCCATGGATCAATTCCAATTGATCAGAAACGGAGCAAAAATCCGCAAGGAAGGTTTCCAGCTCCTCTCTCTTCGGGTGTGCTTCTGCGCCTGGTTCCTGCAGGCGAAGCTGAACCGCAGCTTCCAAACGGCTTGCATATTCCGTTAGGGTGGCGAGGATGTCTTTTGTTAGTCGCATGGCTAAGTCTCTTCAATGGACAACGCCCGCAGGCGTTGTCCCGTTTTGGTCCGATCTAATTACAGTCCGAGTTTTTAGATCTTGCCCACCAGGCTGAGTGATGGAGCAAGGGTATCTTCACCTTCTTCCCATTTGGCAGGACAGACCTCGTCTGGATGGGCACGCACGTATTGGGCTGCTTTCACTTTACGTACCAGCTCTTCCGCATTACGGCCGATGCCTTCGGCGGTCACTTCTACCGCCTGAATGATGCCGTCAGGGTCCACAATAAAGGTGGCACGATCAGCCAGGCCCTGGCCTTCACGCATGACGCCAAACGAGCGAGTAATGTCACCATTCGGATCACCGATCATCGCATAATTAACTGAGCCTACAGCTTCAGAGGTTTCGTGCCACGCTTTGTGGGTGAAGTGGGTATCGGTAGAGACAGAAAATACTTCTACACCTCGAGATTGCAGTTCTTCATAGTGATCACCCAGATCGCTGAGCTCTGTGGGACACACAAACGTGAAATCTGCAGGATAGAAAAAGAAGATTGCCCACTTGTCCTTGATGTCTGCTTCGCTGACATCGATAAATTCTCCCTGCTTAAACGCAGTGGCAGAAAATGGTGCAATTGGTGAATTCACAGTACCCATAAGGTAAGGCTCCCTTTTGATGTTTTGTTGAGAGGTGCAGGCTAACGAAAGCGGGATCTTTTAGGAAATTGATTATATCAATGAGATTGATCGCTTTTAGCAATCACTCGGTCTTACGCACATCGCAACCCAATGACGTCATTGAGCTCATGGCCACCTGCTACTTGTCTCATGTCTCCTGGATTCGTCGCAGCTGCCACGACGTTAGCCAGCTCGAGCATGAACCAAGCTGGGTGCCAAACGCCGCCGTATCGGACCGATTTTTGACAGCCACAAGTATGGCTTCATATATTTTGGAAAAGGGTGTGCGTACGTTTGCGCAACCAGCGTCTGCCACCCGCAGGACTCGAGAAATCCCGGAACACTGTCCAGGGAGATACCCCAAGGCATTTGCGGCGCTGTGTACTTTGGCGTGACCTTCATTCCCTTCATCGAGCGGGCAGAAAACATGGGGGGAATACAATCAAAAAAGAGCTCAGCACCAGGCAGTCGCTGACCAATGGTGGTCAGCAGTTCTTTGACAGCTGATTCTTCGAAATACATCAATAGACCCGCTGCTGAGATAAAGATGCGCTCATGATCTGGCAGTTCATCGATCCAGGTGGTATCCAGCGCTGACCGACTGATGTAGGTGTGATGTGACTGCGCTGGTAAAAACTTCTGTCGCACCGCAATCGATTCCGGTAGATCCACACTGATCCATTGATTGGGTTTATTCACCCGCCATGCTTGGGTTTCGAGGCCTTCACCCAATGCGACAACAATGGCCGATTCACCACCGGCTTCACAAAAGTCTCTAATCAAATCATCCGAATATCGGGCACGAATGGCATGCCCTACATTGGCTTTGCCGAAATGACCTTCAAAGTCGTAGTCAATCCCATCAAGGACACTTTGCGCCAGCGGATCCATCAGCAAGGAAGGATCTCTCCGAGAAAACGCCACTCGATGATGTAGCGGCCATAACATTGTTTCAGGCACGCCGGTTAAACTAACCGTTGCTTTGTTTTGCATTTGTCATCCTTTTATAGTTTTGCGCGTCATTAGCGCCTGATTCGCAACGGACTAAAAGTCCCATCGTAAGGTCAACTCCAAAAAGTCATTATCCCGGTAGTCGTAGAGCGCAGTACCTGCTTCGCCATCGAACACCAGATATTTTGTGCTTAACGTCAGGTTGTCCCTGACGTCAAACTCAAAGTAGCCTTCTATGGCCAGTTGACCATCTTTACCGACCTGACCGCGTAAGCCGTAAGTTGCGGCATCGTCAAAAGCGTTGTTCGACACCACAAAAGTCGCCCCGTAGTCATCCGGGGTCGCGGTCCTTTCGTCATAGAAGAGCTGTAAGTTGACGTAAAGGTTGGCCAGAAACGTTCGATCCCAACCCAGGACAACTTGCCAGATGTCGTTGGTGACCCCGTCGACAACCAGTCCTGTGGTGTATGCCACCTCCGCTCGAAGCGTACTGCTGGTCAACCCCAAGGCACCCGACACGTTGATGGTTTCAACATGCTCCGGAGTAAAGCGTAGACGGTTACCAACTTGTTTTAGATCCACACCACCGTCGGTGTAGCCGTTGAAATAAGCCACGCTCCAATCAATTCCTTCGCCATACGAACTGTAACGAACGCCCCACTCGTCTTTGTGCGGGTCTTCGAGGTCCAGACTGATCAGCCCCAATCTTTCCTGGTTCCTTAGCGCACGCAAATCAGCCGGCTCCCAGGGGCTCCCATATTCGGGTAGTTTGCGATCCCGACCTCGGGGGAGCCAGACCATCTCTAGAATACCCGACGACAACTTTGCCTCTGTACGCACCAGCCAGGAGGGTCGCCTTGATGCGGTACGAGCGTTGCCGATCGGATCCCGAAAATCCACCGCGTTCAGCCGATCTATTGTACTGACGCCGTCCGCGGTCCCCCATGCCACGCGTTGTTTCCCAATGGTCACGTCGACCTGATCACCGTCTCGAAGCAAATACACTTCTTTAACCTCGGTCCGGGCGGGATCGCGATAGTCGCGGGTTTCCTCATCGTACTCGCTGATTACGCTACCATAGGCACGCCACTGCAGACCGGCCTTTTCCTCTCCCTCCCATTTTACCTCTACGTAGCCCGCAACCCGATTCGAGTTCCAGTTGTTTGAGTCTTCGAAGTATTGGTTGCGAGACTCAACATAACCGGAAACATGCCAGGCCAGGTTTGACGACTCTGACGCGGTCAGATCAAAATCAAACGGATCTTGTGCAGCAGCAAGCTCGCCAGCACCGATCAGCAGGCAGGTCAGAAAGCTAACGCTTAAGCGTGCTTTGCTCAAATACACCATCTTCCAGACCTACGTTGTAACGGACATCAGAATATTGCATTAGCGTCCTGGATTTCTTGCGCGGCGTTTCCATGATCAATTTTGTCGCCGTCCATATCCCATCAATCTGTTCGAAGCCACCTTGGGTCAGCCGCTTCACCAATCGATCACGTTTATCGTAATACTCAACCTTGATTGCAATCCATCGCGCTTTATCTACCCACACCCGGCGCTTGGCATAGTTCGAATCCTTCGCCTTAATCGGAATGGGTGTCGATTCGACCAGGTAAACTGGAATGCCTTCCAGCTCACCCTCTTCAACAAGCTTGTGCACATCATCATCGACAGCACGCTCCTCAATATCCTCGTTTGCAAAATCGCTGCGCATGAAAGAGCCTTTTTTGCCACCACCGCTAATCCGCCTGATCAGATTTTCAGAGGGGAAGAAAACCCACATATCATCGTCACGCTGGGCATCATCATAAGTCCAGGACAGGTATTGGGTATCGCGCACGTCAGCTGGCTCAACAAATCGAATCAGAGACCGATCATCCTCGCCGAACTTTTTATTTTGCATGCGCATTTTCCGAACCAGTTTCTGATTGCCACGCTCGATAAGCATGGTCGCTTCCCGACTGCCGTCTTGGACATCGGCGACCTCATCCATCCGTTGAACAATCTCTCGCCCCGTCAATCCATAGGCGGGCAGCACAAGGCAGACACAAAAAATCCCAACCAAATATTTGCTCATACTTATCTCCTTATGCCGATACGGCTTTCATAGAAGTTTCTCTTTGACCAGCGCCCATGGGTTTGAGCCAGGCCAGCAATACAGGCACCAGTAAGAACTCAGCCAACAACGCTGTTGTAAACGCCGTGGACGATGCCCAGGAAAAGTTTCGTGGACCTGCAAAATCAGAGATTGCAAAACCGCCAAACCCAACCACCAGTACCATGGTGGTGAACAACAGCGGTCGCCCCACGGTCCTCATGGTTTCTTTGTACGCGCGATCATAGTCCTGCATCTCGGCGAAATAGCGACGGTACCTGAAGAAGAAGTGCACCGTATCGTCAACCGCCACGCCAATAATCATGGGCGCTAGGATCAAACCGATCATATTCAGCTGGGCACCAGCCCACCCCATGGCGCCGAGAGCAAATGCCACTGGAAGCACGTTAGGAATCATGGCGATCAAGCCCAATTGGACCGAACGCAGGGTAAGAATCATGATGATCGACACCGCAACAAAGGCAAACAAGAAACTTCTACCCTGTCCGACTTTCACCAAGTCTGCGAGACGCTCAAACATCGCAAGGGTACCCGTTGCATAGACATCGACCTCGTCTCCAAATTTGTCATCCACAAACTTTTGGACATCAGATGTCAGCGTTCGCGTATCCGCCAGGGCGATACTTCTGGTACGGGCTTGAACCCTCATCTGGTCATAGGTGAAGCCCACATACTTCTCCAGCTGGGCGCCTCCGCCGCTCTCATATAGCAACAAATACTCAGCCACCTGATTTGAGTTTTCCGGCAACACATAAAAGGCCTCGTCATTTTCGTGCACCGCTCGATTCATCTGCTTCAGCTGATCCAGTACGCTCGAAGTCTGGGTGACCAATGGATGTTGATCCAGGAATGACTGCAGTGCTTCAACCTTAGTCAGCAGCGTTTGATCTTTAATACCATTCTCTGCCCCAGTATTGATCACAAATTCTAAAGACATCGAGCCGCCCATATTTTCATCCACATAGTCAAACGCGGCTCTTAATTCATCTTCCTTGGGTAGATCCTGCACCGTGTTGGTCTCGATCTCGAGCTTCGTAACCCCCACTAGTGCCACCGCTGTAGCGAGGGCAAATCCAATACCGTAGGCGAGTTTGTTATTCGACACGCTGTCGGCACAACCCATCAACAAACGATCAAAAATATCGGTTTTAGGTTCGGCGGGAGTGGAAGATTTGGACAACATCTCTACTTTTCCGAACGACAGTACCGGCACCGCAAACAAATAGGTAAGAAAAAACGCGACGAATACTCCAATAGCGGCCTGTATACCAAGCTCAATCAGCGGAATCAGATCGGTGACCGTAAACGCCAGGAATCCAATCGACGTTGTCAGGGTGGTGAGAAGAATGGGACCGCTGACCAGATCTAAAGTGTGCAGAAGCGCTTCACGTCTTTTTTGGCCCTCCTGCATATTCTGTTTGAATTCTGCAACCACGTGCATGGTGTCGCCAATTCCTACGCAAAGCATCAAAGTCGGTACCAGGATGACCAAAAGGTTTAACCTGTAGCCAACCAGCGCAACGAAGCCCATGACCCAAATCACACTGAGCACTACAGTTGCCGCAGGCACCAGTACGCCAATCACGCTTCGGGTTGTGAGGGACAAGATAATGATCATGCCCAGCAGCGCCCCAACCATCCATGTGGGCGCTTCAACCGCGGTCTTTTCATCCATAACATAGTCCATCACGGGACCACCCACCACGTGCGTGTCCAAGTCGCTGAATTCTTCCACCAGATCTAAGATAACCGGCGGAACATCTTTGCGGGGATCGATACCAATATCAGGATAGTTTTCAAACTCCATCAAAATGCCCACGCTCTGCGCGGAACTCGACACAATGCGATCACGGTACAAGGAATCATTAATCGCTTTTTCTTTGAGTCTGTTCAGTTCCTGAGGGCTCAGATCAAGACTGGGAATGAGGTCATCTATGATGATCCCGCCAGGCACCCCTTCTATTGATTCGACATTCCCAATCCAGGTCAGATCCAGCAGATGGGGGGTTTCGTATTCCAGCCGATCTGCAAAATCAGCCAGGCGACTCAATGTTTCCTTTGTAAAGGCATCATCAACGTCCACCAGAATGAACACAAAGTCATCGTTACCGAAGGTTTCTTTAAATTCATCCAACCGTTCCTTGGTTGGGTCTCCGGTCATAAAAAAAGCCTCGTTGGAGTTATCAATTTCCAATTTGGGCAGTTGGCTTAAGGCGAGCCCGGTGACCAGAACAACCAAGCCCAAATAGAACCAACGAAGCTGAATTAAATTTTGAAATATGGCCTGCATCGAATACTCTCTTCGTCGAAGCGATTAAGTTAACACTATTAACCGTACAAGTTAATGGTATTAATATATAATTGCAAGTAATTCTCATTTAGAGATTTTCAAAGATGAAAAGAACGCGACGCGGACAGAAGACCCGAGCCGAAAACAATCTGGGTGGCAGGCCCCAGTTGATCGACACGCAAAAAATCGTGTCAGCAGCCCTGGAACTGGGCGTCGACAATCTGTCCATGCATGCCGTGGCTCGCAAGTTAGGGGTTTCTACGACAGCCCTTTATCGTTATGTGGCATCCAAAGATGTGCTACTCGATGAGTGCATGAACTATTTTTGCGGCAAGATAGAACTCCCTGATGACAACCTGCCATGGCAAACCTATATGGCAGGCGTGGGAAACGCATTTAGAAAAGCTCTGATCACCACCCCTGGCGCAAGTTCTTACGGGGTAAAAATTGGACCCACCACCCCAGCGGCTTTTCGCATTATCGAAGCGTCTTTGACGGTGCTACAGCGAGACAATTTCTCGCCTGAGCAATCCTGGATGGCATATTCCATGGTCGTTGATCATGTCTTCAACTATGTCCAAAAGATCGAAGCATTCATCGAGCTCGAGGCTAAAAACGGACCCGGTGGATACAAGATACTGCAGCTGACCGAGTCGGATCTGGTCGACTTTCCACATATTGCTTCAGCCCTAGCAACCTATACCGGGGAAGTAGATTTTGAAGAATCCTACCAAACCCAGATTGCTACGATCATCGCTGGTATTGATGCAGAATTTGAACGCAGGGAATAAACATGTTTTTGCCAAGCCACTATCTTGTTCGCGTAGATGACCTCCCTCAAGCAGTCGCAGATTATGAGGCGGCAGGCTTTACCGTCAGTTGGGGCAGTGAAAAGGCCACTGCCTATAATGCAATGATCTACTTCGAATCCGGTGGCTTTATCGAACTGTTTGATCCCCCCGTCAGCAGTGGCGTGGTCGAAAACCTGCAGAAGGGTATCTCCCGCGTTGGGGCCGCAGTTGGTCAACCCCTGCTCACGCGTTACAACCGATGGTTCACCGAAAGAGGCATTGTCGATTGGGCACTGGAATCACACGTTCCCTTGGCAGAAGCTATCTCATCGGCTACGGCAAAGGGCGCGGGGATTGGTAAGATCAGGAATATGTCACGCAAACAAGCGGACGGGACGTCAACCCAGTGGCAGTTAGCCAACACCAACAGTGGAGACCTCCCATTCGTCATGGGACCTTACAGCCCACCACCTACGATCACCTCAGATCAGATCGACCACCAAAACGGATTGAGAAAGCTGACCGGGATGGTCATTGAGACACCAAACCCAGATCAGCAGGCCAATTCCTTGTCCCAGTTATTTGGGAATGTAACCATAGGTGAGCATGATTCCGAGATCAGGTTGGAAGCTGTTGGTTTTCAAATTTGCATTCGACAGGGTGCGCAACATCGCTATGCGGCAATGAAGACTGACCGCCAGATATCAAGCGACCACAATCTGCATAAACTGGTTCTGGAAGTTTAAGCCTGCGACTAACCGCTGCCGTTGCAAAACTTCAGGGAATAGACAAAAACTCGTCAAGAGCAGCCGCAAATGCGACAGGGTTGTCGCTATGCACATTGTGGGTCGCATCGAGAATTGTCACCAGGCGTCCATTCGGCAATTCTTCAATCATCTGATCGGCAATTTCAGGAGACAGAATCTTGCTCTGCGCACCACGAAATAGAAGCGTTGGCTGCCGAATCCTGCGAACGTCATCCCATAGCTGGTCCTGACGCGCCTGATTCTCGCGAGTGACGTCCTCTTCCGAAAGATCAGAGCCCGGCCGGGGGCGCATATCACGCTTCCAAGTATACCGCCCATCCTCAGTTTCCTTAAGACTATGGAACAGGCTATAGCGAAGATGAGCCTCAGCTCTATGGGGCATAAACTTCACTGATCGCGCAACAAAGTCTTCAAAGTTATCCAAAATATCAGTGGCTGCTCTATAGTCAGCCATCTCACGCTGACCTTCCTGCATGCTCACAGGCGCCACATCCACAATCCCCACGCGACGCAAAGCACTTCCGTAACGAGCGGCATACCGAATGGTATTGATGCCACCCATGGACATGCCAACCAAATTTAAGTCTGGTAAATCCAGAAACTCGATAAATGCTTTGGTATCCGCCAGCATAAGCTCTGCGTTATCCAATCCTAACCGAGACTCTGGTGTCCAACCGCTGTCACCGTGACCGCGCTGATCCAGGGCAATAAAGTGGTATTTATGCGCAAGCCCAAGCACCGCCATATCCCAGGTGTGAGCGGTTAGTGAGCCACCATGTAATAGTAGAACGTGTGGTGCATCAGGATTACCCCAATCAAGCCAGTGCAGCTCTATATCCCCAAATTGCTGCTTATGATCTGCGGGCAGCAAGAACTCTTTTGGTTTAACACCAGCGGCTCGCGCGCAGTCTTGCATAATCTCAAGGTAGTCTTGCATCTCTTCATCTCCGCTGGTCGTGTCCCTTGGGCAAATCGCCCCGATCTGGCTTGTTACCCGGAGGTTATCTGCCAATGGCGATCTGATCGCTGAGCATGCCACATTTCTGCGTAACGGCCATCATCGGCCAACAATGCGGCGTGATTTCCCTGCTCAACAATTTGCCCTGCCTCCAGCACAATAATGTTGTCAGCTGCAACGATCGTGGACAGTCGATGAGCGATCACTAGAACCGTCTTGTCCCGCACCAAGGTGTCGATTGCCCTTTGCACCGCCACTTCGCTTTCCGTATCCAGTGCAGAGGTTGGCTCGTCGAGAATAACAATGGGTGCATCTTTAAGGATGGCACGGGCGATTGAAATGCGCTGACGCTCACCCCCGGACAAAGCGCCACCAATCTCACCAACACCCGTGTCGTAGCCGTTTGGTAGCGCTGAGATAAAATCGTGACAATTGGCTGCTTTGGCCGCTGCAACAATTTCATCTTGTGTGGCGTCGGGTTTGGCCAGCCGGATATTTTCTCCAATGGATTCATCAAACAGATAAACATCCTGAAAGACCACCGAAAACTGACGCATGAGTTCATTCTGGGACATACTGCGGATATCCACACCACCAATTGTCACTTTGCCAACCTGGGGGTCTGCAAAACGCGTCAACAATTTTGTGATTGTCGTTTTACCGCTTCCTGAGGTGCCGACCAGAGCAGTCAGACTGCGTTCGGGCACGTCAAAAGAAACATCTACCAATACGTCTTCCTGGGTACCGTCATAGGCGAAGGATACTCCCTCAAACATCACATGCGACCCATCGGTATTGGTCGCTTCGCCAGCCTGAGCTAGTGGAGGTACTGCAAGCAGCTCGCTGATCCGGTCAATAGCCGCTTCCATAAAATCGAACATGGATGACATGTTGGCGAACAGTGCAAGGGGCTCACTGAATCGAATCGCAATGACAATCAAGGCCAAAACAGCCGCTACGCTCAACGAATCACCCAACACAAAAGAGATTGCCAATGCCGTGATGGCAAGAATACCAATCTGTACTATTGCCGCCATGAAGATGCTGGGCAAAGTCACCAGTTTGGTACCTCTGACCTGAGCCTCTCTCAAACGGGCAAGAGAAGCCTGGAGTCGTTGAGATTCACTACCCACCTGGCGCGTTGCCCGCAGCACACTCAATCCTTGTGTATATTCGATTATGTGTGAGGCAGCATCTGCATGCGCGGTGGCCGAGATTCGATTTTCTTTTGCCCCGGCCTCTCGAATAACCCGGTAAATCGGTATCGCCGCCGGAAATAGAATCAACATGGCAACGGACAATCGCCAGTCTACGAACAATGTGGCAATAATGGTGACCATCGGCGCAACCATGGTGTTGATCACTATCCCGTACAGTCCACCAGCGATAGACACCACATCATTGACATTCCCTGTCAGGACGCTGTTCAGGTCACCTGTCTGGCGTTTGGCCAGCTGCTCCAGCGGCATTCGTTTTAACTGTTCTCCCAGGTTTGAGCGAGTTTCATCCGATACCTCAATATATACTCGCCAACCACCATGCGACTCACCCAGCCGTAACGCCGCGTCCCCCAGCACCAACGCGATGATGCCAATCACGTACCACCAGACCATGTCGGAGCCTGAGGCGAGCGCCGCAAACAAAGGAAATAGCAAGGCATAAGCCAATCCCTGCGCAATCGCGGCAAGCACCGCATACACCAGAGACCCTCGCATCACATCAGCCTTGGATCCGCAGGCATGAATCATATTCTTAAACGTAGCGATCATTGTGGATTCCTTTTTAGCTGACTTCGGCTTCTTCTTGTGGATCGGCATTCGCACCCGTATCCGCGACACGTAAACCCCAGTCCTGGGCTTGTTCGAAATGTGACCAGAGCTTGGCGTATCGACCGCCTGCTGCAACCAAAGACTCATGGGTACCAGACTCAACAATCCGACCTTGATCAAGCACCGCAATCTGATGGGCATCGACAATTGTGGACAGTCGATGTGCAACCACGATCAAAGTTTTTCCTCTGGCCAGTTCAGCTAACGCCTGATGAATCTTCGCCTCGTTATCGGGATCTGCAAAGGCCGTCGCTTCATCCAGCACAATGATTGGCGAATCCTGCAGGATGGCCCGCGCGATAGTGATTCGTTGACGCTGCCCACCGGACAGGCTGGAACCTCGCTCACCCACAACGGAATCATACCCATCAGGCAACTCGGTCATGATGAAGTCATGCGCCTGCGCGGCTTTGGCCGCGGCAACCACTTCCTCTTCCGTCGCATCTGGCTTACCCAATCGGATATTGTTTTTTATCGAATCACTGAGTAAGAAGGGTGACTGGAACACAAAAGCAACGTTGTGCAATAACACATCCGCGGTCATATCCCGAACGTCCACGCCACCTACCAGAATTTTACCTTCGGTCACATCCCAAAAGCGCGGTATCAATTGAGCGATGGTGCTTTTGCCAGCACCAGACGCACCCACCAATGCGGTAACGGTACCGGCGGGAATCGTTAAACTGACATTGGTCAGGGCATTGTCACTGCGGCCTTCATAACAAAAGCTAACATCGATCAATTTCACTGAGGCATCGGCTGGTGAAGGTCCTTCGTCGACCTCTGGAATGAGCTCGACTTTCCTGAGGTCACCAATTCTTTTCACCGCTGCAGCTGCATTGGTGAGCAGTTGCTGCAACCAAACGATGGGAACAATAGATTCCGTGACGGTAGGCGCAAGCAACAAAAACATCATGAGGATCGGTAGCTCGAGCGTGCCCGCTTGATACATCGGCACGCCTACCGCCAACAAAACTAAGACCGTAGGTAACGCCGCAAAGAGCGTGCGTGCAATAAACGCCCCCATCTGTGACTGGCTGGTCCATTCCCGCATCGTCTCAGTGGCATCATTCAACGCACTGCGATAGCGTTCAAAAGAGCCAGAGCCGTCGTCAAACGTACGCACCACGTGCATACCTTGAACATACTCGTTGATCACCTTGTTTATCCGCTCGGTTGCTTGATCTACCTTTTTTCTTGCCACATCGTAGTCACGAAACGCAAAGAACATTGCGATAATACCAACTGGAAACAAGGCCAAAGACAACAGAGCGAGTCTCCAATCGAGGAACAACATCAAGATAATGCCGAGTATTGGCGCAGAAAACGTCTTGGCAAACAGGGGTGTGCTGTCCGCCACAAAGGCGTGCAGAGACCTGACATCATCCAATACAATTTTTTTCAACGCGCCAGAACCGGCGTTAACCACATAACCCAAAGGCACCTTGGCCAGACGGGCAGTGAGCTCGGTTCGTAAGATCTGCTCTAGGCGGAACGCACCCAGGTGAGAGATGCGGAATGACCAGGCACGGCAGACAAACGAAAAGGCAACCAGGCCAAACCCTGCACCGATCAAGAGCACCAGTCTTCCCACGTCTGGCTCGGGCATCATGAGTTCACGGGTGATGGGCAGAAACAACATAATGGACGCAAGCCAGGCCACCAGACTCAACAAAGAAACCGCCATACCTGTATAAATCTCGCGGTTGACTGGCGAGATGATGGTCCATAACCCGGGATCGGTATCCACCTCATCGGGTTTCACTGAAGATGTTTGTTCACTCATTCTTTTTACTCCTACTCGATACCACTTTGGCTGCGCCAAGAAGACAAAACTATAAATCCGAGAATGTTGCTAATGCAAATCATTCTCATTAAGCTGATTTTCGACAAATTCTTTTGGGGAAACATATGAGGTCTAACCAGTTGGGCAACATAATCGGTTTAATCGTTGCCGCAGTCATTTTGGGGGTGTTCGTCTGGCGACTGCCAATCAATGGATGGGGTTCTCTACTATGGTTTGGCGCGATGGTTGGCATGGGTATTATCCGCGTCCCCCACGAACGACAGTCAAAAACCGTTGAAACCGCAAGTTCCAAACAGGACAACATAGAAAACGTTCTCTTATTTGGCGTTTCACTCGGCTCGGCAATCCTCCCTGCACTACAGCTCCTAACGGGTTGGTTGAGCTTTGCAAACTACAGCGTACCCAGCTTCTGGCCATTTTTGGGCCTTCTATTTGCACTCCCCGGCTTATGGTTGTTCCGGCGCAGCCACGTGGACCTGGGCGAAAACTGGAGCGTAACATTAGAGATTCGCTCCGAGCATGGGCTGGTTACCAACGGCGTATACAACAAAATTCGGCACCCCATGTACAGCGCGATTTTTCTGCTCTATGCCGGTCAGGCGATATTCATTCATAACTGGATTGCCGGTCTGTCAGGATTGTTTGCTTTTGGATTGATGTACATCGTTCGAACACCCATCGAAGAAGCCATGATGAAAGAGCAGTTCGGACAGGCTTATGACGATTACTGCATTCGCACGGGACGCTTGGTACCAAAGATGGGTAGCTAAACATCAGCGCGGCCAACTCGTATGAGACTCATCAATATAAAACTCATGTCGGTGCACAACCTCTCCGTGCTGATGGGTCACCAGGGCTTCATCTGGCTGGGGATAGAGAAACAAACATGCCAAGCCGCCAACCAGCGGCAGGAATCCCATCAGGGCAAAGGTGGTCTGCCAGTTGTAGCTGTTTGCCAATAGTCCAGCCAACAAATAGGCAAACAACCACCAGGCATGTGACAGGGTGAAGTTCGCCGCAAAAAAAGCGGCGCGATGACGTTCATGACAGGATCGCCTGATGACAACACCCACGGGCGTCTGCGAAAGACCCAGACCAAGCCCCACCAGAAACCACATCATGGTCAACTGCAACCAGCCAGGCTTGGTGACGCCCATCATGATCGCAAAGGCAATCAAAAAGTTTCCTCCCGACAGAGTGACCCGGGGTGGCACCGACAAACGCGGCACAATCAATGCGCCTAGCGCCGTACCCAAACCACTGGCGGCAAGCGTCAGCGCAATCGCACTCTCGGTTTGGCCCAGGAACTGCTGCACATAAACCGCAGTATTAACGATCACCATGGCGCTGCCCCCGGCAATTCCCATATATGCAAATCCAACCGCTCTCAGTCTGGGGGTTTTCAGGTAGGCCTGTATGCCCCACCAGGGACTTTGTGATTTCGTAACAGCGCGAGTGTTGGCAATCGTCGCAATCCAAATAAGCAACGCAGACAATAAGAACGTTGCTCCGTTCAAAAAAAACAGGTCGTTGAACGTGAAGACCAGTAGCAGTGCAGCAGCCAGCGCTGGGCTTGCGATCTGTTCAATCGAACTGGCCACCTGAGCCCAGGAGAGCGCTTTGATGTAGGCTTGCTCATTCACTACGACAGAGGGTAGCAGCGCCTGATAATTTGGCGTAAACAAGGCTGAAGCAGAGCTGATGAGGGCGATCGCGCCATAGATTTGCCATTCATTTGAGATCCAGGGCATTGAAGCCACGACCAACGCACGTAACAGATCGAGTGCAATCAGGAGTCGTTTGGCAGAGATAAAAGCGCCAATCTGACCCGCAAAAGGCGCCACCAAAACATAAGCCACCATCTTAATCGCTAAAGCCACGGCCAATACAAGGCTTGCCCGGTCTGGCGCAATTTCGATGGCCAGCAGGGCCAACGCGATCGTACTTACGCCCGATCCGATCAACGCTGTAGTGTGCGCGGAAAAAAGGTAAAGGTAGGCGGGTACTGCGAACGGTGAGGTGTCACTCATCTAGCTTGCCTCGTGAACCTTTACCGAATATTCGGTGCCGGATTTATAGGGTAGCAAGGTCGATAAGTAGCCGTTGTCCGGATCTCTCACGAAGCTGACGTAGTCTTGGTAGTTCGCCTTGAAAGTCCCTACATTATCCGTCATGACAATGCCGCCAACACGAATATTCGGTGTCATCAATTTTAATACATCTAACGCCAGCATCGGGAAGCCGTCGTTCAGTAGAAAATCCACAGACCTGGGTGCATCAACCAAAGTTTCCAGTGCGTCCCCCACCCGAACCTCAACATACTCTGACAATCCCGCTTCAGCCACATTAGACAGGGCTTCTTCCGCTTTTTCGGGTACTAATTCCGTGCCGATCACCCGCCCACCGCCATTGTCTCGCAGCGCGGCCGCAAGCCAAATTGTGGAAATGCCAAACGACGTACCAAACTCGACAACGGTTTCTGCTCTCTGAGCACGCAGGCACAGATAGGCAAACGCTGCTTGCTCACGGTCCAGCGGAAGGTATTTGTCCGCATAGAAGCCATGCGCCTGTGCCTGAGTGAATCTTACTTCCCGACCGGTGAATATTCTGGGTAGCTGAGGCAGGTAATGCATCAACAAGCTTCCAGTTTGCCTGTCCGCCGCTTCGTGAAGCCTGCGCAGGACACGGACAACTTGTTGATCTGGAATCACAGCAAACGGATCGGTCATGAGATAGAAACTGGCTTACCCGGGTTTAGTTAACTCCATTTAGTTAACATCATTAATTTGCAATTGCAAATTATTATCATTCGAGGATAATAAACGGACAAGAATAACGAGCGTACGGTGACAACGCTTTTAGTAACGTTATAACATATCTTTTCACCGTTAGATTCGTTTCAATTTTTCGTATCACACGACCCATTATGGAGATGCAATGAAGGTTCGTACTCTGATCGCCGCTGCGCTGGCGACATGCTTCTTTTCACCTGTCAGCTGGGCCAATGACGATGATTCCATCGAGGAAGTCATCGTTATCGGCAGCAAGACCAACGCAACACGCCAGGAGCTGAGCACCAGCGTCGGCTATTTTGATGAGGAACGCATTAAGGGCGAGACCATCTACAACATCGAAGATATTTTCGACCGTACAGCGAATGCCTTCACCGGCACCACAGGATTTGGCGCTTACAGCATACGGGGCGTTAACAACATCGGCATCGCGGGCACCATCAACAACTCCAACGCACTAGCTTCAATTGTCATGAATGGCGTGGCTATGGGTGTGGGCTCTGGTGATTACGTAAAGCCGTCGCTTTTTGACGCGGCATCCGCCGAAGTACTGCGTGGCCCGCAGTCTTCGCTGCAAGGGCCGAACTCTCTCATCGGGGCGGTCTACGTCAACTACAACCGCCCTCAATTCGAGGACAACGATGGCGTATTGCGAGTAGAAGCCGGGGAACTCGGCACTCAAAACATCGCGTTTGCCCAAAACCTTAAGTTGGTTGAAGACGTACTGGCAGCCCGCCTTGTACTCGAAAAGCGCGAATCTGATGGCGATGCCGAAAATACTGTTACCGGTTCAGACGACGTTCAGCGCATTGACGAGGAATCCATTCGCCTGTCCATCCGTTGGCAACCAACAGGTGATGAAGACCTGATCGTCGACTTTAGCTACTTCAACAACGACTCAGAATCCAACCCTTTTGGTCTAGTTGTGCCGCCACCAGGGGGTGATCTGTTTGATCGCGAACAACCTTACAACGTTGAAGACCAGTACCCATCAGAGTTTGACATGTACGCCTTAGAGATTAACTGGCAGGTGAACGAGATGTGGCGTTTCACCTCTGTCACCGGCAGCAGCGATTTTGAACTCACCCAGATTTTTGACGGTGATTTAACCCCGTTTGATTTCTTGGGCGTCACCGGGTTTGGAGAGGAAGAACTCTTCAGTCAGGAATTTCGTTTGACTTACGAAGGCGACCGATTGGAGGCCCTGATCGGTCTCTTTTACTCCGATGGAGACTATGGCAATGGCTTTGCTGGCGTGGGTTTCTTTCCCGATGGTATGGGTGGCATTGCCCCGTTTAATACCACCTCAATCAACGGCGAGAATATCGAGCAACAGGCTTTATTCGGGCAGATTGCCTACCAGCTTTCCGATGACGTGAAGATCACCTTGGGCGCTCGCATAAACCGTGAGGAGCGCGACACCGAGAGTTTCGCCGACAATAACGGCTTCATCAGTAACTTGTCCGATACCGAGTCATTCGATCAATTTATCCCAACCGCTGAGATTGCCTGGCAGGCGACCAATTCCACCGCGGTCGGCTTCAGATACGCAAAAGGTTTCCAGGCGGGTGGCATTGCCTTTGCTGTTTTCCTTGGCCAAGCCAATGCCTACGATGAAGAATTCACTAACAACTATGAGATCTTCCTGCGGCACCAGTCCGAGGACGGTCGCTTTATTGTTAATGCGAATGCTTTCTATATTGACTGGACCGACCAGCAGGTCACGGCCACTTTGCCAGGCGGTTTCCCGGGCTTCGATGATCAGGTCCTGAACGCGGGTGAATCAGAGATCACCGGTCTGGAAGTTGAAGTGGAATACTTCCCCAACGATCAGTTAACCCTGTTTGCGAGCGTTGGACTGGTCGACACCGAATTTAAAGAATTTGTTTTTAACGGTACGGACCTGGCCGGCGACCCGTTCCCTCAAGCCCCAGACTTTAATGCCTCCATCGGCGTTAACTGGGACGGCGGTCAGGGCTGGTATGGCGCTGCGACTTACTCATATGTAGACAGCACGTTTACCGAAATCTCAGCGCCGGACGTTACAGCGATCGGGGAAAGGAACTTGCTCAGTGGTCGCATCGGTTACAAGGCCGAGCACTGGCGCATCTACCTATGGGGTACCAACCTGCTGGACGACGAATACGAGCTTGGACTGTTTGATGGCACAACCTTCGGTTTACCCGGGGCTTACGGTCGCATCGGACCACCTCGATCAGCTGGCCTGGGTGTGCAGTTCGACTGGTAGTTGAGGGTAAATCACATGAGCGATAACGGTTTAGAGGTTACCGGGTTGACCAAAACCTATGTTGGCGGTGTAAAAGCCCTGGCAGGCGTTGAGCTTTCAGTGCAGCCTGGGCTGTATGGGCTGTTAGGCCCAAATGGTGCCGGAAAAAGTACCCTGATGCGCACTCTCGCCACCCTGCAACAACCCGATAGTGGGACAATCACGCTGGATGGTGTTGACGTACTTGCAGACCCCGATCACCTGAGGCAACGCCTGGGCTATCTGCCACAGCAGATCGGTAGCTACCCTGGAGGTTCAGGCCGCAGCCTACTGGACCGCTTTGCCTGGCTGAAAGGCCGGACAGACAAACATGAACGCGCACAAGAAGTGGATGCGCTGTTGGAGCGAGTCAACCTGGAAGCTGACGGGCATCGAGCAGTGGCGACTTATTCCGGAGGGATGTTGCGCCGTTTTGGCATCGCTATTGCCCTCATTGGTGGTCCTCGCCTACTGATCGTGGATGAACCAACGGCAGGTTTGGACCCCGCTGAGCGTAATCGTTTTCATCGTGTCCTGGCAGAAATTGGCAGCGATGCGGTGGTTCTGCTGTCCACGCATATCGTGGAAGATGTAGAGAATCTGTGTACCCGCTTGTCAATCATGAATAACGGACAAATTGTTGCACAAGGAACACCTGAAGCCCTTAAACAGAACTTAGCCGGCCGAATCTGGGAGATCGAAGTGCCAAGGCATGAAGCGGTGCCTGAGAATGCGCTCCACGCCAACGCAACCCCACATGGCACTCGCGTCATCCTGGAAGGCGAGCAATTGGAAGGATACGCACCTCGGGCACCCAAACTTGAGGACGTGTACCACTTTGCTTTACGCAGTTCATTAGCAAACGCAGCCTAGGCGCAATAGGGAAGCAATGGTGAACCGATCACTCCTGGCATATTTCTGGGGCGAATCCTGGCACGAGATTCAAATGGGACTGAAAAGTCTGGTTGTGCCGGTGGTGTTTGTGGGACTTAGCATCTACATGGTGCTGATCTTTTTGAACGCAGACTATATGCGCAGCATGGGTGCGGTTGATATCTATCGTAATAGCGCTCACCTTACTTACCTGATGGCTTCCGGCCAATCCCTGTGGCTCTATTTCGGCTGGGCCTGGGTGTTTGCCCAGGTTGTCGTTCGCGATCAGAACGCACAACTCCAAGAAGTTGTGCTTGCAGCGCCGGTGCCATTGCATTTAACGCTCATGGCACGCTTCTGCGGAGCCCTGGTCATCGCCCTGATCATGGGCACCTCAATATTTTTTGGCTTTCTGATGGCGCCGCTGTTGGTCAGTTTAGGCGCTCTGCCAGCGGAAGCCGTCGGACCCGCGCCTTGGGAAGCATTTGGCTGGGCCATTATGGTTTTTACCCTGCCCAACGCCCTTGGCGTCGGCGCCATCTTTCTGTGCGCGGCCATCTGGACTCGATCCACCGCGGGGCCGTTTGGTGCCGCAGCGGCCATCGCTCTGGTGTGGATGGTGGCCATGATTGTTCTGCGCAGCGGCGAAGTCGATGTGAGCGCCGCATCCGTATTAGACCCATCTGGCTACTCCGAAGCAGAGCGGCAATCTGTTTTATGGACGCCTGCGGAAAAGAAGACTGCGATTATCGAGTTAACCGACCTGTTGATCTACAATCGACTCGTCTGGGTGTTGCTGCCGCTGGGCCTTTTGGGCTTCGTTCTCTCGCGGCTAAACCGCGAGCAGCTGGCCATCGCAAGCAAAGCGGGCGTTGATGAGGCCGACAGCCAAACCGCTCGGGTCCCTGGAAAGCAAGCCACGTTGCCCGCCATATCCGGTCCAAACTGGATCCAAGCCCTGGTCAGCGAAGGGCTCTGGCAGTTCAAACTGATCACTTCAGGCTTCGCAGTCCGCCTGGCACTCTTCATGCTGTTGCTAACCGGCGCGATCGGATCCTGGGTAAACTTTGTTGGGCACGTTGACGGCCCCCTCATTCCAACACCCCAAGGTCTTCTGCCCTATATGGGCGAACTGTTCTACGTCATCGTCGTATTTATGGTGGTTGGATTTGTCGGCGTCCTGATGCGAAGGGACGATCTGCTAGGCTACGAAGAATGGGTCGACACGAGCTACGCGCCAATGTGGGTGGGACTTGTCGCCAGGAGTATAGCGGCACTGGCGTTGATTGCCTTACTGTGTCTGGTGCCAGCTCTGTCTGCGGTTTTGGTTACAGCCATAGGAGCACCAGAAGCCCTGGATTTGGCTTTCCCATTTGTATTTATGTTTTTGACCATGTTTCCTGCTTTGGCTGAAGTCGGGGCGATGGCGATCATTGCACACGCTTTGTTCAGATATGCAGGTACGGCCTATGTCGTTTCAATCCTGATTGCCTTTATTGCCATCATTAATCACGAAGTATCCGTGGTCGAATATCCACCGGCACAAATCGCCATGCCAACCCATGCTCATCCTTCAGAACTTGCCGGTTGGTCACCCTGGCTACCTATGGTGTTCAGTATGGCTGGACTCAAGATGGCGCTGGTCCTGGCATGCATTGGCTTCAGCTGGCTGATGTGGCGACGCGGCACGGCACTCACGGTGCGTGATCGTTTTGAGGCTGCGCGCAAAAGACTATTTGGTGTGCCAGGACTTGTCACTTTAAGTGGGATCTTGGCCGTGGCTTTCATGGCCAACCTGCTGAATGTCTATTTGATTCAAGACGGGGAATTCGAAAGCAAGTCTGATGAAATCAGCGGTGATCTAGCTTGGGAGAGCAAATGGTGGGAGAGAGCGGACCCATTCTCCGTGCGGGGCGGTAGCATAGATATTAAGCTGGACCCCTTGGCGCAAACTGGGGAAGTGTCCTGGGCATTAGAAGGCTTGGTGAGCGAGCGGCTGCACGGCACACTCCCTCATGGCGTCACGCTGGGCAAGGTGACGGTCGACGGCGTGGCACAGTCTTATGTCATCGACGGTGATCACTTCGCGATCAAACTATCCGATTGCAACACGCCCTGCACATTGGCTATGCAACTGCAGATCGATCACCAGGGCTGGCCCCTGGAGACCGCACCCTGGTTGCACGCCAGCGGAATCTGGTTACGCGCAGAAAACGTCCTCCCTGCACTGGGACATGACCCGCGCAACCTCGTTCGATCAATCGGCGATCGTAAAGAAGCCGGATTCTCTGAAACACTGCCCAGCATGCCAAGCCGATCAACATTGGCCACGATTAGCGGGGTTGCGCCTGCAGGCGAGTGGCGATGGACGATCAATACGCCTGGAGGACACGCGATTCACGCCCAAGGGTCAACCGCAGGGATGCTTGATTTTGCATATGTCTGGTTGCCGAATGAGATGGTGGCAAGCCAATTCGAAGATCTGCAGTTTATCACCAGCCCAACCCGCCAGGCCCAGGCTAAAGGTTTTGCGGCAGATCTGGCTGAACTGCAGCGATGTATTGCAAGCGAGATCGGGCAGTCCCCGGAATTTACCACCGTGGTGCAATCCCCAAGAGACCTGGGTGATATTGGGATACACGGCGATATTTTCTGGGCTCCAGAGGATGTGGCATGGGATTCTAATGGCACTGGCTTGGGCGGCTGGCAGCGCCAATTTAATCTCTCCCAGGCATTAGGGCGCAAAGCACTGCTTGGAACCCGGGATCTCCGTGCGGAAGCCGCTGCTCACTGGTTGGTTGAGGGTGTGTCTGGATGGGCCGCCTTACGCTGCGTCGAACACTACAGCGGCACAGAGGCAGGTATCGCATTGCGCAAGCTGCATGCAAACTCGCTAAACGAGACGTTCGCGGAGCTTGACGAACCAGTCACCACCACGGCGGTCGCATACGGTGATTGGATGGCACAGTACGCTACGCTGGCCTTGGATAACTGGGGCAGCGCAACACCAGAACGAACACCAAAAACACTGGCTCAACTTATGGCGCTCACGCCCAATGGACCCTTGATGACCGCCACCCAACAACACCTGGGACTTAGCCAAAGTGAATCTTTACTCGGCCCCCCAAAGGCTGCGGACGTTGTCATCACAAAATCTGACTTGGATATTTCCATTAATGCCTCCAGATGGTCATGGTCAGGTGGTGGCTGGAAAGCCGAGGATGCACCATCTCAACTCATGATACGAAACAACTCGACCAAGACAGAAGGCTGGGTCGATCTGGCCTCACCAGAGCTGCCAGACGACGGCCTGGTCATGGATGCCAGCGCCCGCTTTGAACGAACCCTGGATGACAACAAACTCTAGAGGACCTACCCGTGCCCAGAATGAACAAGTGGTTAGCGGACCGCATGCTCAAAGTTTTTTCCAGCCACCTGCACCCGGTGACTGTCACACACATTGACACCCCTGTAGATGGCCTGAAGCGGGTTAGATTTGAGGGTAGCTTAAACGGGGCTGAGTATAAGCCTGGCAACGTCATTGAATTTCGTATCACCGACGAAGAATTTCGTCACTATACCCCAGCGCACCTGGACCTTGAGCAGGGTTTTTGTGATGTCTTGTTTTATATCCACGGTCTGGGCGTAGGTAGCCAATGGGTAGACGCACTGACGGTGGGGACCGAGACGCACCTTATGGGTCCGGGTGACAAAATGTCATATGAAACAAACAATACCTCCCACGTCTTTTTTGGCGATGAGACTTCTCTGGGATTTGCTCAGGCCATGACAAGCGCAGCGCATCTGACAAATGACAGAACGCAGACGATATTAGAGTTGGACTCAGACCATAAACACTGGCCTGAGGCAATTGGGCTAACCGGAAACCTTCAGGTGATCGACAAAGACACCCTGGATCAAAAGCTGCCTCGGCTGGACCTGACCGAAGCAACCTCAAGCTCGATCTATTATCTGACCGGATGTGCAAAATCAATTCAGCAGTTTAAGCAGTTCTTGAAGGCACAAGGCGTAGCAAGAAAGCAGGTCAAAACCATGCCCTACTGGGCAGAAGGGAAGCATGGGCTGTAGAGCTTACAACTCAAAAAATTCGCGAATCCGCTGCCAGAGGGACGCGTCCTTGGCGTCATCTGCCAGAATTTCAATCGATGTGATTAAGGTGTCTGCAACACGATAGCGCAGGCGCTCACGACCAATCAGGCGCTGAGCGGTGGATTGTTCGGTGAGCACTACACCCGCAGACAGCAGCTGCCCCATCACTTCAGGATTTGCGCTGTTAAAAGCGTTGCGCAGTCTGGTTACCACATCGCCGGGCGTGTCGGCGTTCAGTACTCGGGCAGAGTGATGGGTACCCCCAAGCAGGAAGATATTGGCTCGATTGAAGTTGGCAAGTTGGCAGATCTGGTGCTGCTCAATTCCAATCCAATGTTAGACATGAGCAACGCCGCCGATATTGTCGGAGTTTTTGTCTGATTCTAAAGTGGCAATTACCCAGTTTAAGACTTTTTAGCCCCCAAAAAGGTCATCGTGAACGCACAAAGCAGCATTGCTACAGTGAACAAGCCGGTGTACAGAGTGAGTCCCAAGCCGACCCCATAGGCATTAACGGCCACAATCGCGCTTAAAATCAAGACCGGGTATCCGATCAAACGCAATAGCCGTTGTCGGGAAGCGGATACGCTGGTGGAAAATACCTGCCGGTGATGCCTGTTCATCGACAGGCACAGCGCAACCAAACCAAGCATCAACAACAAAAACACCAGGACGTACATCGGGCCGATCGCTACCCTGCAGACGCAGGGCTTTCCTCGTACACCGCTTCAACACCGACGGTGTCGTTGGGAACCAATTTCCTGGAAAGTAGCCTGCCAGCGTATACCGCCGCAAGACCTACTGCGATGGCTACAAGGTCAAACGAAGCCAACACCCAGTTGCCTTGGGACAGTGTGTTCATCAAATGAATATCGGTGGTCAAAAAATTGACAATGGGTAGCCCAAAACACAGTGCCGCCAACGCCCAACACTGTTCGACCCACGCCCTATCTAAAGGTCGGATCAACGCATGTACAAAACATGCAAGCCAACCCAGGAACATGCAGTGCACTTCCCAGTCTGCTCGATCTACCAGGTCAATGGCCAGCAGACGATTCGCCCAAAAATACACGACTACGGCGATCAGCAAGCCAGCGATGGTGCCAACATTAAGATGTTCAACAAACCGATAACCAAAACCGACATCCGAAGCATAGGTCTTGGGCTTCCTTTTAACGCACCAATAAATCGCCCCTGTCGCGATCATGGCAATCCCCAATGTGCCCATCAAAAAGTACAGCCATCGAAGCAGAGGTCCTGCAAATAACCCCTCATGCAACCCGATAAGCGTGCCTGCAAATCCAAGCGCCGCATTAGGATACCCTTGAGTTTCCGATAGCAATTCACCGGTAGTCCCATCAAAGGTCATGGTGTCAGATATCGGCCCAAAGTCCGCTTTACGTTGCAGAACAATGCGTGCGTTTTGATCATTTGGAAACTGCACCTGGACACCACGCACATTCCCTTCACCCCATTTGTCGATACCCTGTTGCGCGACAGAACCCACGTCCACGAGCGGTGCAGATGTCCCAGACCGTTCTACTACTTCCTGATCAAAAATTTCTGTCTGAATGTTGGACAACGCTTTGATATCAAAACCATAGGTTCCCAAAGCAACAAAGGGCATCCACAGGACCACGGTAAATATCAGACCGCTATAGGTGATCATCAACTGGAACGGCAGGGTCGACACCGCCAGCAGGTTGTGCATATCCAGCCAGGAGCGCTGACCCTTCGCCCATCGGAAGGTGAAAAAATCAGCAAAAATTTTCTTATGCGCCACGATCCCGGTCATGATGCCGATAAACATTAACATGGTGGCAATGGCCATGATGTAGTAGCCCATCTGACCTGGGAAATAGTGCAGGAGGTAGTGCATCCTGTACAGGACCTGTCCGCCGCCTGTTTCGCGCACCTCTTCAATAGGGGAGCCATGGGGCATGGACAGGAATTCATCACCAAACTCACGATCGCCACCGCCTTCAGGAACTTTGTTCCAGAAGACTCGCAAGTGGGGATATTCTCGCCCATTGGCCGGGTTGATAAACCAGTTGTCTGCTGCAGGCGCTGTTTCAGCCAAACGCTGTTGTCCAGCAGCCAAGCTGGAAGAAAAATCAGCAGGCGCAGAAGCGCCAAATTCCGGCTTCATCCACTGATCAATTTCTGTGTCGAAATATCCCAGGGTACCGGTCACGAACATAAAGTAGAGCAACCAGCAGAATACCAGCCCGGTCCAGGTGTGCAGCCAGGTCATGGATTGTCGGAACATCCCATTCATGAAGGATTCTCCAGAAAGTAGAAGAGCGCAGCTAATCCGCCACTTACGATAACACCACCAATCAGGCCCAACCAAACCGTTCGGGTTCGATCAACCCAGAATGCCCACATGGCAACCAGACCCCAAATTAAGAATGTCAGCAACGTGCCAACCACTACGCCGGTGACTCGGTCCAGAGGTAAGCCCAGGGAGACGAGCAAACCCACCCCATTGGCGAACAGATAACCCATCAGAATGACCGCGAATACTCTTGAGGCGATATGCCATCGTCTGTTTTCGATTACTCGAGCCATAATTCCTAACCTGAGTCCTACTCAATCCCAACGTGTTCAATCACAACGGCTTATTTTGTCCTATCCATCGTAAAAGCGACGTCAAAACCGTGCCAAAAATGTTGATTGCGCCACGCTTTTCGCGTTGCATAAAACAATAATCTAAATGATAATCACTTTCATTATTAAAAAATGCTAACGCACATTATACGACGAAAGGGCCAAGAAAATCGCGCTTTTGTAAATCGTTAGACAGACTTAGACAGACTATGAGGGATCTAATTGAGGGATCTAATTGAGGGCTCTGATTTGACCAATGCAGTCCACTCAGGCCGTGGAGATACATATCAGGAAATGCAAATCGCGAGCCTTTCCACAGGCGCTCAGCTGTTCGTCTGGAGCACTCGGCAGTGGCTCGCTTGCGCGCAAACAAAACAGTGCGTCCAAAGCACCTTGTCCATGTACTACAAACACCACAACGCACTTGCTGCCGTGCCTTTAATGGATGAAATGATGACCTTGCTGGCTACGACAGCACACCGCCATATGGAGGTACGCTGCTTCTGCTCGGACACCGTTGGTGAGGATGAGGCGACACTGTTATTTGCATTACGCGCCTTGCAACACGGCGATTTGACCAGCGCTCAGAGAATTTTAAGACCACTACTTGGTGGGAACTTGAGCAGATCTTTCTGCAGAGTAGGCAGCGAATACACCCAATCGCTGAAAGCGGCGGGTCTGGAGCTGAGCGGTGTGGCGTATCTCCAAGCAGTCACCAATCTCGAAAACACGCAGGCATAACTTCGTGCCGCAGCCCCACAACCCCGCTCGCAGAATCTGGAGAACTTGTGCTTGGGTCATAGGTGGCGTTGTTTTGCTGACGGGCTATGCGTTCTCCTGGCTGCTGGTAATATAGGCGGGTTAACAGATCAATTGATGCCAACCCTTGAGTCAATCTAACCCGCCCCCCAAAGCCAAAGCCAAAACCAAGCGACGCAAACTATTCCAGTTACACTCATGGCTGGGCTACAACCTTGCCCTGTTGATGACCGTGGTTGTGGGTACCGGCACGTTCGCTGTTGTGTCGGACGAAATTGACTGGTTAATCCACCCGGAACTGCGCGCAAGTTCTGGTACTGAACGTGTGAGTTGGGGGCAGCTGGAGCAATCGGCTCTGACCCACGCGCCAGGGCACCTGCTGACTTCACTGAGTGCTAACGAAGGCAGCTATTTCACCATCAAAGCGACCATGGTTAATCCGAACGGTCGTCGCTACTTCTTGTATATCGACCCCTACACTGCTGAAGTGACCGGCACCACCGGCACGCTCACGGTACAGCGCTTCCTGCGTGATCTGCATCGCTACCTCTTTCTACCAAACATCATCGGCCTACCCGTGGTGACCACCATGGCAGTCGTCCTAATGATCTCGCTTTACACCGGCTTAAAAACCGCGAGGAACTGGCGCACCCTTGCGACTCGAGTGCGCTTTAACAAAGGTGCTCGCGTTGCGACAGGAGACTTTCATAAAGCCGCAGGTCTTTGGGGGATCTGGTTTTTTGTCATCATTATCGCAACAAGCTTCTGGTACTTTGCGGAGTTGATATCGGCCGTTGCAGGTGCGCATTTTGAGCCATCCAGGCCGGGGGTATCTCAAGAACAAGCCGCAACTTACGGCAAAGTGGCTCGCCTGGCAGATGCGGACACGCTGGCAACGGCAGCCACAGACGCATTCCCGGGACTGCGCATCACCTCTATGAATTTTTCCTTGCGCGCAACCCAGGCTGCTACCGTATTAGGCAGGTACACCGACCCGTTGGTACGCCAACGGGCCAATCGAGTGTTCTTGAATCCGATGGATGCCAGCATCATTCATGTGCAGAAAGATGACGACCTGAGCACCAGCGCTTACTTGAATGAACTGGCGGACCCACTTCATTTTGGAAGTTTTGGCGGCCTGACCACTAAGCTCATCTGGTTTATTTTTGGCCTCGCCATGCTGTCCTTAACGTTGACCGGGGTGTGGCTCACCTGGAAACGGGTTAAAAGTCGGTCGCCAACCCGGGCACAATGGGCCAACGTGCCTTTGCTGGTCTTCGTAGGGTTTATCGCCGTGCCGTACGTGCAGAATCACACCTCTACGAACAGCCTCAACTCACCCATATCTTTGGGCACCCAGATCACAGAGGACTACACGGCAGAATTATTCCTGGATCAAACCGACAACGCCGAGTTCAACGGCACATTACGTTTGCTGCTCAAAAATGACCAACAGCGGATTAACCTGGATGAGGTGACGTTTAATGCCAAGAACTATCCCGATGCAGAAAGCTCAAAGAAGCCATTTCTGATCGGCAAAATCGTGGCAGTGGATACGACGATGCCGACCCAGATGCTCAGTCAAGGTGACCTCGAATTTGAGGCGACCTTAAAGTTTGTCTCTGGCGAGGCGGAAACACACACATTTCAATTCAAGCGAGAACTGCTGGTTTCGACAGATCGGTAAGTACAACTTCACCGATGTCGAAATTTAGCCACCCTAGAAAAAAACATTTATCGAACGGCAGAGCAATACAGTACCTGCATCATCGATAAATACGGAAAGCAGCACCTGAGTTTTGCAAAAAAAAATCGACAAAACTGACCCTATTTTTCAAAAAATACGCCTTTAGTTGTTAGTAAATCTATTTGTCAGACTAAAACTACAAAGGATGACCTCTATGAAAGGTAGCATTCGCGCAATAATACTCGTAGCCATTTTCTCACTTGCACAGCTGTCCCATGCGTCCGTAATTCTCACACTGACCGAGGGTCCAGGGGGGTCGACCAATGTATCCGCAAGTGGATCTGGCACAGTCACCCCAGGTTCGGGTCTTGGAACCACCCTTCAGTTTGGCGTATCTACAACGAACGATCCATTCAACGCACAGGCATTTATGGAGGCTCTGGGTGGCGATTTTTCCATTAACTTCAATGACGGTCCGGGTGGAAGTACTTCAATCGACTTTACCGGCAACTTTGTCGTCAGCAACGGTGCCATTCTAATCAGTGGAGGTTCAGCATCACCTACAGCAGGCTTAAATTACGTCACGTCCGGAACGATGAATATCGCTAACCTAATGTTCTCGACCCTTAACCCTGGGACCTTCACCTTTAACACGATAGATGCAGCGCGACTGAGCGGTGGAGTTGAAGTTCGCGTTGTGCCCCTACCAGCAGCACTATGGTTGTTTATCACCGCCATCGGCGGTTTGTTGGCTACGCAGAAATTGCGCTCCAGGTCGCGTTATTTTGATTCAACGGACCCATAAAACCCAACGGCCAAATATCAAGGATGGCGCCACATTTCCAAACTTTGCCAGCTCATTCGAATCGGCATTTGATATGCTTTTTGGCAATCAAAACTAAAGGCACCATTTCGTGACCGTTGAGAGACTCTATGGCTTCGAGCGAAACCACCAACCAAGCTGAATTGCTGAGGTTAGTAGAGCAAGCGCTTGAATTGCCGCCCAACGAACGTCATCTGTGGCTAAAACAAAAAGTATCACCACAGGACTACCAATCAATCAGAAGATTGCTCGCCAAGGCAAGCGAAGACACGCAAGGTGTATGGGCGTCTCCGCCTTTCCAACACTCACGACCGTCTATGATCGGCCGCAAAATAGGGCCATACGAAATCAAGAGACGAATTGCTGCAGGAGGAATGGCTCAGGTCTTCCAAGCGCAAAGGGTTGAGGGAGACTTTCATCAAAAGGTCGCAATCAAAATATTGATGCACAACCTGGACAGTATCTCAGTGCTCGAGCACTTCGAAATTGAGCGCCAAATTCTAGCTGACCTCGACCACCCAAACATTGCCAGGCTGCTAGACGGAGGTACAACAGAAGACGACATTCAGTATGTGGTAATGGAATACGTAGATGGCGTACATCTGAACAATTATTTTGATCCCCCAAAAAATCTGCGCGAACTGAAAAACGTCGTTCAACTCTTCATCAAGATCGCACAAGGCCTAAGCGTGGCCCATCGCGCCGCCATTATTCATCGGGACATCAAGCCGTCAAACATAATCGTTACAAAACAGGCCGAGCCAAAACTCCTCGATTTTGGGATAGCAAAAATCCTGAAACCTGATTACGTCATATCACCAAAGAACACCATCGTTGGAGCCTTAACACCCGCCTATGCAAGTCCAGAACAGATAGAAGGCAAAAACATCACCACAACCAGTGATGTGTACTCTCTTGGAATATGTTTGTTTGAAGTGTTCACAGGTTACAAACCCTACGACGTCGAAAGCCAAACACCGGTCGCGGCATTCACAACTATCAAATCGTGGCTTATAGAGTTTACTGACAAGCAAAAACACCTGCCCACTATTATTCCCGACGACCTCGCAAATATCATGCGCAAGTGCGTCGCTGTAGATCCGGAGCAGCGTTACTTAGGTGCCGCAGAGTTAGCTGAGGACTTACAGAACTTCCTTGAGGATCGTCCGGTCAGAGCGAAAAGTCCAACCGCATCATATCGGCTTAGAAAATTTGTACGTCGGAATCAACTTAGCGCAATTGCTGCGCTGACAGCTTTAGTCTCGCTGATTGCAGCGCTCGGCCTGTCAATATATCAAACTCGCGAGGCAAACCATCTTCGAGCCCTGGCTGAGGCTCAACTGAGCCGTGCAGAGACGGTCTCACGGTATCTGGGCGATCTACTATTGTCACCAAGTGTAAATTGGGACTCAAGAATCCAGGTAGGACCAAACGCGAGCGTCCGGGACCTACTGATCGCGGCCGAAGCACAGCTTATGCAAGATTTATTCGATCTGCCCGATGTCCGCGTGGAACTTTTGAACAAGATAAGCGAAGCGCGAAGCAGAATGGGAGATCACGATGCAGCCATTAGAATACAAACCGAGAACGTTGCATGGGCAAAAGAAAATTTACCCATAGACTCACCTGTCCTCGAAGACGCAATCTACTTTCTGGGAGCCGCACATCACAACGACCTCCGGTTTGAAGGCACTTTCAAACACTATCTCGAGGTTCTCGAGAGAGCAGACGCACGCAACCTACCTCTTTCACTAAGACAGGCTTATGTAACTAACGATATTGCTATGGCTTATGCCGAACAAAGTCAATGGATATCTGCAGTTACTTATCAAGGCGAAGCTCTATCGATGATCGCTCGTCTCGGGACATCAGATGAAGCCGCAGTATGGACCCCAGCGTACTACAATTTTGGATATTATCTCTATCAGGCTGGCCAGATCGAGCAGGCAGAGGACGCACTTCGAAAAGCACTGACCATTCATCAAATTCAGCCGGATATAACCATGAGTCCCGCCTCCAAGGCTTATCTTAGACTTGCCAGGTTGGTGATGTTTAAAAATCAAACAAATTCTGCACTGCTAGAGTCTGAAGGGTATGCCCGCGAAGCACTTAGACTATCCTCCCAACTAGCAGAAAAAGGTAGTGATCACAGCACGGTCATTCTCACCGCAGGCACCTTGGCCCAAGTATTGATTCTGCAAAACCGTTTTCAGGAAGCATACACATTGATCGAAGAAATCGAGGAGAAATACCCGTTATGGAAAGACAAAGGCGAAGCCCGATACCTGGCTTATGCACGGGCCAAAATTCATCTCGAGCAGAGCGATCTTGAACACGCGAAGGTAATGGCGGAACGTGCGTTAGAGTTGCATCGTGCTGGCACCATACACCCTGAGGACAGCGGGCCATTTTTGAAACTACTCGCAGAAATCTACGGAAACCTTGGCCTGGACGACCAAGCCATCAATTTGAAAAACGCGAGTAAAACAGCTTACGACCAATGGCGTGAAGGTGAATCAGAAGTTTCAAAGGAAAAGAGGGATGTCTGACATAACAGACCTTTTGGGCAAATGGCGTGCCGGCGATCAATCTGCCAGAAACAAAGCCATCGAACTGCTGAGTGCCGAAATCTCAAAAATTGCACGGCGATTAATCAGCAAAGAACACAACTCCGTAGAGCTGACGCCAACGGAACTCGTTAATGAAAGCATGTTGCGATTGCTGGGTCTTTCAAGAATCGACTGGCAGGATCGAGCACATTTCCTGGCCATGAGTGCGCGGGCGATGAGACAAACACTGGTAGACTTGGCTCGCAATCGGTCCGCTCGGAAACGCGATGCGCAAGTTGTGACATTAATTACGTTTTCGGGTGACCAAGGATCAGAGGATACTCAAATTGACCTGATGGAATTGGACAAGGCCCTTAACGAACTGGAGCGAATCGATCCTTTTCGCGCCAGGATAGTCGATCTGAAGTACTTCGCAGGTTTATCCAACGTGGAAATTGCAGCTCTTGAAAACATCTCGGAGAGCACAGTGAAAAGGTCATGGCGGGTAGCCAGGGCTTACCTGAGTATCCAATTGCAAGACCAAGATGCATAAGCGTTTCGGCGCCGATTCAGACGGCCAAACTGAAATCCGGTTACTCTAAAAACAGAAAAAGATAAAGGTGTATAGTGTTTGGGAACTAAGAGGGGGGTCTGAACATGTTTAAAAGATTCGCGATTAGCGCCGCACTAGCGCTAATTTTGTCTAACCAAGCCTTCGCGGAAATCCCGCGTACTGAGACAGGCTACCCAGACCTGTCAGGCACCTACAATGGCGCCACCCTGACGCCCATGACACGGCCCCAAGAGTTCGGCGATAACCTGTATCTCTCCAAGGAAGAAGCCGCAAAAATCAGCGCCCAAGCAAAAGCTCTGAATGCAGCCGCATCCAATGCCAGCGACCCGAATCGTAGCGCACCACCCGCAGGTGGAGATGGGTCAGGTGGCGCTGCTGGAAACGTAGGCGGCTACAACGCATTCTGGATAGATCGGGGTGATGAAGTATTCAGCGTAGACGGCAAGTTCCGGACCTCAGTGATTATTGAACCTGCCAACGGCCAACTACCTTCCTATACATCTCGCGGCCAAAGAACCATGGCCGCACTGATTGGTGGGGTTGTCCGCAAAAACGAAGGCGTCGCCTGGTGGCTGGATCAAGAGGGTCCCGGACCCTACGACAATATGGAACAGCGCAACAATGCGGAGCGTTGCTTGACCAGCTTCAGCGGCGCTGTACCCTCCATTCCCAGCCTATACAACAACTTCAAACGAATTGTTCAGACCGAGGATACGATCATGATCCTCATCGAGATGATTCACGATGCGCGCATCGTGCGTATGAATAGCAAGCACCTACCATCAAACGTTCAGTCCTGGCTTGGTGATTCCATCGGCTGGTGGGACGGTGACACGCTGGTCATCGACACCACAAATTTCTATCCCAATTCCCTGGGATACATGGGGGGTACAGAGCAAATGCACGTTGTTGAACGACTCACCCCGATGGAAGATGGCAACCTGCTCTACAACTTTACCGTCAACGATCCGGGTCACTGGACCCAGCCATGGACCGGCGAATACGTGTGGAAGGCAAGTGCAGACAAGGTTTACGAGTACGCCTGCCACGAAGGAAACTACGCGCTTGGTAACATCATGCGCGGCGCGCGGATTCTGGAACAGGACTTACTCGATGAACAATCGGCCGCCAGTGGACAATAGCGAAGCTATCTAAGCCAAGAACTCTCGTAACAGGTAAGAAATATGGTTCACGCGATCTTGTGCTGAAGGCCCCGTTGCGAGCCGGTTGTGTAGTGATCAATGATTACAGGACTGTTTACTATTCCCTGACATTCTAATAAATCTTCCTTGCATCCTTTTACATTGGTGCCCGCCTGTCGCTCCATACTGCTGGCTTGGAACTATGAAGCAGGGAGCAATCATGTCGGAAGCCATTCAACTTTCAGACCATCTCAGCATGTCTCGAGTCACAGAGGAGACATGGCACCACGTCCTTGAACTCGAATTGGAGTGGCCCGAAAGCCAGCGCGCCAGTCCGGAAACGTTAGCCAAAAGGTTCGCTAAGTATCCAGACGGCTTTTTGTTGGCCTGGCACGAGCAAACCGCAGCAGGTCTACTCACCTTTGTCCCCGTCAAGTACTCATCAGATGATCTTTCGGGATTCGAATCCTGGGACCAGGTTACCAACGGCGGCGACCTTCATTGGCCGGTGGAAAAAGCAAACGCCCTATACATCGTGTCTGGACTGGTACGTTCGGGCTATCACGATAAGCACATATTCGAATTTGGCGTGAGCGAGGTCGCAGGGCTGGCCAAACAACTTGGATACGACTATGTCTTGGCCGGGGCACGTATTCCCGGATACCGCAGGTTTTTCGAAAAGCATGGACCAATAGCGGCACATGAATATGCGGCTTTGGAGCATCGCGGGCGGTTACGCGATCCACTACTGCAAATGTATCGCGCGCTGGATTTTAACGTGCCCAACGCCAATCACATCAAAGCAGACTACTACCCGGACGAATCCAGCATGGATCACGGTGCCCTGGTCGTTCACCAGATAGCAGCGTAAGTCATGACTGCCGAAGTGGGCTTCATCGGTGATGTAAAAAACTACGGTTTGGTTCCGAGTTTACGCGCAAAATTCCTGCACAGCTTGCGGCGGTTTTTCGATTTCGAATTCTGCGTGCTGCTCATGAATTCAGGAAAGCCTTACGAATTTGATCTGCCCGCCGAGATTCCTGTGGAAGCTGTTGCGTGTCCAGAAGAGTTTCATACGACCCTTCATGAGCAGGTACCAGAAATCGACTATGCATGGGCGTTCAAGCGAGGTGATCAATGCATCGTAAACAAACATGACGGCGTTATTGTGGGGTACGAGTTTTCCACAAACCTGCCAACACCAGTGAACGACGGTATCGAGATCTTTTTTCCGGAATGGTGTGGATACGGGTATGCCTCGTTTACCGCACCTGCCTATCGAGGTCAGCGTCTGGCAAAACACCGTTGGCCGGAAAGCCGACGGCAGAAAACGCTGAAGCATGGAACCCCGCCCCGGGAAGTCTTCTATATCAACTTGAAGAATCTTGCCGGGCTGAAGAGTGACGCCGCTGACGGCGTGCCCAGCCTTCGACTCGGCTACGGCTTATGGTTGCGACTCTTTGGGCGCTACTGGTGTTGGAACTCAAGGGCCGCCAGGCGGAACGGCATCGGATTTCGTAGCGCTCATTTTAGATGATCTTGCTCCGCCGACTCTGCTCGCCACGCCAGCAGGCTCTGATCTAACAACTATGGATTCGCGGATCCTTCGCCTAAACTAGCGACGGGCAACAAAGCCGTAATAGAAAGTAAGGTCTGACGAGATGACGATTACCAAACTAGATCCGCGCCTACGACATATCCACCTCAGAACACTGGTCTTTATATCGGGACTTGCGATGCTGTCTATTCAACTCCCAGCCTGGGCGGAAGCGTCGGCTCAGACCGATCGCAATACGCCCATGATGAACACCCAGGGCATATTCAACTATGTGGACTACTCAGCAAATTTTGCAAGTTCTGGCCAGCCCACAAAAGACCAGCTGTTCGAGCTGAAAGAAAAGGGGTTTCAGCGCATCGTGTATATTGCCTTCACCGATCATGAACGCTCGTTGCCAGCCGAGGACCGGATCGTGAAGCAACTTGGCCTCGACTACGTGCATATTCCTGTTGAATGGACCAGCCCGCTGCAGCGGGAATACGATGCTTTTGCAAACGCTATGGCTGCAGATTCAGGATTGAAAACACTGCTGCATTGCCAGGCCAATTTCCGCGCCTCCGTTTTTGCCATGCTCTATCGTGTCCTGGAACAAGGTGTACCCCTAAAGCAGGCCAAGGCAGACATGAACGAAGTTTGGGTCCCGAATACGGTGTGGACAAACTTCGCACAAGAGGTGTTGCTTAACAACAACGTAAACCCGGATTGCACCGGCTGTGATTGGACACCTTCAACAATTGGTGAATAGGTCCACTAGCGCAAACGCCTTAGAGTTGCAGGACCCCTTTGGCGTAGTCGAGCACACCCTGAGCATTGACACGGGTGCTGTACGCCTCAACGAAAATTTTCCCAACAATTTTGTAATCTGAATCCACCACAAAGACACCCGGATGAGGGATGCCATATGGTCCTTCGCCAGGTTGGTACTGGGTGTTCAGAATACCGAGCGCTTTAACGGATTTAGCGTCAATATCCGACAAAAACGGGTAAGTGATGGCATGTGTATCGATAAATTGCTGCTGCAACGCTGGAGAATCATAGGTAAGACCAACCACGGCCAGTCCAGCTGCTTCAAACTGCGGAAGAAATTCTTGCAGTTGCACGAACTGCTTGACGCAATAGGGTCACCAGTCCACTGATCGATTGGCAACAAATATCATCCCCTTATCCATAGGCAACTGTGCAACGTCCTGCAGGACTTCGTTGTTATGAAGCGCTTCGATTCGGGGGAATTGTGCGCCAATCTCAAGAGCGGGATCGAACGTGTCCGTATCTGCAGCCACGTACATGTCTTTCGTAAGCTGATCCGCAGCAAACTCCAAGAGCCCATCTCGAAACAAAAATACCAGGGCTGCGAGCACGGCGATCACTCCGCCAATAACCATTAATACTTTTTTCACGAAAGCTCCAAAAAACGTGCCAACAGAAGTGTGAAGAGATCGCGCTTATTTGTCTAATGGTTTTGAAAGGTCCTCGCTACTGCATCAGATTTTCATTCTCGCTAAGATCGTCTGACACCCGCTGTCGAGAAAATAGCTATGGGATTGAAAGTGATTGGCGCTGGATTCGGGCGCACCGGGACACTGTCCCTGAAAGTGGCACTGGAGAAACTTGGATTTTCCAAGTGTCACCATATGACTGAAGTTTTTGGTAGCCGCGAGCAAATCGATTACTGGTATGCAATTGCCCAGGCACATGACAAACCGTCTTGGGATGATGTGTTTGAAGGGTATCAGTCAAGTACTGATTTCCCGTCCTCCATTTTCTACAAAGAACTGGCAGACCATTTTCCAGAAGCGAAAGTGGTGTTGACTGTTCGTGATGAAGACACCTGGTATAAAAGCGTAGAAGAAACCATCTGGGCAATGTGGCAAGCGATCCCCGCGTGGGTACCAAAGGTCAGCAAGCGCTTTGCGCGAGGTGATTTCATGGTCAACAAAATTCTTTGGAACGATCTGTTCAAAGGTAAAACGGATGACGCAGCGTTTGCTAAGCAGGTCTTCAAGGAGCATAACCAAACGGTCCAATCCGTGATCCCAGCAGAGCGGTTACTGGTGTACCAGGTGAAAGAAGGCTGGCAGCCCCTTTGCGACTTCCTAGGTGTACCCGTACCCGACGAACCATTTCCACATGTTAACGACAGCAATTCATTTAAAACACGGGTGAAGATTGTACGGTGTATTGCTGCACTACCGTATCTGTTAGCCATCCTGTTGGGATTAGTGGTGTTTTTGCGTCTCGCTTAATCAGAGCATAGAGTCACAGAATTACCAAGTAGATAGGCCATGCAAGACAAACAAGATTCAGCACTGCTGTGGAGTCTGAGCCTCACCAGCGACGATCAGGAAAACCCTTCACTGGACCCTTCAGAGGAGCACCAATGGCACCATGTGCATTCAGATCACCCGGATTGCGAGTCGCTACTAAGTGACCTGGGCATTCACACGCCCGTCGTTCGCATAATGACCGAAACTGAGACCAGACCCAGAATCGTCCCGCACGACGGTGGGATCCTGTTGATCTTGCGCGGCGTGAATACCAATCCCGGAGCAGATCCCGAAGATATGGTTTCCCTGCGAATTTGGATACAGGAGAATCTAGTCGTCAGTGCACGAAAAGCTACCCGACAGCTACTTGCTGCACGGGATACTCGCGAAGCCATTCTGCATAACCAGGGCCCTAAAACGCTACCTGAATTGGTGCTGCAGCTTGTTGAAAGAATTACCGATCGCATCAGTGACATAGTCTTGCAGTTTGCTGATGAGATGGATCAGCTCGAAAGCCAGATCCAACGGGGTAACACCCGTTCGGTTCAACTGCCACTCGCCGAGGCTCGCCGTCAGATTATAGAAATTCGCAGATATGTTTCCCCTCAGAGAGAAGCGTTAGCCGCGCTCAACAACCTGCGTTCAGACCTCCTGGCACCAGTGGAATTTGGTATTCGCGAACAGACAGACCGAACAATGCGCCTGGTGGAGGAGCTTGACCTTGCCCGGGAGAAATCATTGCTTTTGCAGGAAGAATTACGCAACAGAATTGCCGAGACGCAGAACCAGCGCATGTACGTGCTGTCTCTTGTGACGGCGGTTTTTTTGCCGTTGTCGTTCCTGACAGGCGTCTTTGGAATGAATGTCGCTGGCTTGCCTGGTACTGAGGATTCCCGCGCGTTTGTTTTTCTGGCGACTGCTATGACCGTGATTGCCCTTGCCATCTTTGCCTGGATGAAATCACAGAGATGGTTCTAACAACTGTTCAGGCAGTTCAATTCTTTGAGACCCGGCCTTCTAGCGACAGCGCTTCAATAAAAAAGGATTGCATCGCCGGAAACATGTCTGCATGCGTATGCCCCACATCTGGCACCTGTTCCAGGCGCACCTGAATACCGTGTTTTTCGAAATTGGATTTCAGGTTTGCCAATCGCTCCTGACGATTTTTTCCCGCTGCATGGAAACTACCACCAGGTACGTCTTCACCCATGTAATAAGGTGAGGCCTTGGGAATCTCATCCCCCCAGCTTGCGGTGTCCAACTCCCCAATTACCATGTGTACGGGCACACGTCGCATATCGGTGAGATCCATTCGGGTGTTGAAGCGCCAGTATATATCTCGAGTACCCACCCACCAATCACTGTCATCGTTGATCAGCGTTACGACCCCAGGTGCGCCGATCGAAAGCGCGTTCAACCTGTGGGGGTGGTGATAAAAGAAACGATGAGAGAAGTGCCCACCGCCGGAAAAGCCAAACAAACTGAATTTATTGCTGTCGATCAGATATTTTGCGTTCACCTCATCCACCATGCTCAACAAAATCAGGTCATATCGAGTGTCTTCGTAGTCGAGAAATTTGTAGTTTTCTAAATCCAAACCGCCGTGTGTCCCTACAGGAAACAAGGGCGCCAACAGAATGACGTCATACCTTTCCGCAAACTCAGCGTTGAGCATCAGATAGTGATGAGGTGCACGCTCTGTGCCGTGCATTAGCACAATCAGTGGATAGGTTTGCTCGGCATTTTCATCGTAGTCCTGCGGCACGTACATCAGGTAAGAAAAGCGCGGGTCAACTTTGGACGCCTGAACCGGGACAAACCCTTTATCATGCCAATCGAAGCGCGGAGCATCGGCCTTCGCAGACAATCCAATACAGCAAGCGATAATCATGAACCCGCCAATCATACTAGTCTTCATCCACTATCTCTCCTCTTAACGTTGGCGCAACCGTGTCCGCGTAGTTTGCATTTGTTCGCCTGTCGACACTGATGCGATTGTCCAAAAATCGACACACGACTCGATCGGCCCATGCGGTTTCAACGAACTGCCAGGTCATCTCAAATGTATGTTCATCCCACCAGCGGCCATGGGCGACTACTCGCATCGCGTCCGACTGATATTGGTGATGCAACTTGTTTCCCGTAATCCCCGTATCGCTCTCGATCCAATCGCTCAAGCCCACCCTGACAGCGTGCTCACCACGATGATCCCATTGACGAAACACAGCTTCGCGATCACCAAAGTCCAATTGGACCCGCGTGACGTTGTCATCATTTGCATCGATTTGAAATGCCTTACCATCAATTCTCCGCGCTGTCTGTGAACGCGTCGCCCGCGCTTGTGGAACCAAACGCAAGTGCTCAGTGCGTCGAGTCAGCGCAGTGACTTCACGCGCAGAAGGGACAAACGATGCGTCTCGAAAAGCCACTGGAAAGTGTTCGAAGATGATTCGATCGAGTCCAGCGTCGTTGGGTACGCCGGCGGTGATGGCAAGTACGGCGTCATGCTCCGGGAACACGATGGTGTATTGACCAAAAGCGCCGATGGCCATGTAGGCGGGCGCAGATTCGTTTACCCACCACTGATATCCATAGTTGTGCCCAGGCACCTGTAGCTTTGTTGCCTCATCAACCCAGCCGCTGGATAGAAGCTGTTCGCCCCGCCAACGCCCTCGCTGCAGGTGAAGAACACCAAGCTTCAGACTGTCTTGGGTCTTCCAAGTTAAGCCATTCCCCCCGGAACTTACCCCATTCGGGCTGGCACCCCAGGTAATTCCTTGTATACCCATTGGTTCAAACAAACGAGATTGCAGATAGTCTCGGACAGACTGGCCCGTGGTTTGGGAGACGATCGCCGACAGCATAAAACTCACTGCACTGCTATATATAAAGTGTGTGCCGGGTTTATGAACGACGGGAATTTTGAAAAACTCGGTCACCCAGCTGGTTTTGATGGGCCGAAAGACAGAGCCTGACACGCTGATCGCGTGACCGCTTTGCATCGTCAGCAAATCGCGCACCGTCATTGTCGAGAGTTTTGCATCCAAAGGTTCGGATACTTCCCCGGAGAAGAATGATACCACCCTGTCGGACAGCGCAAACCGTCCTTCATCGACAGCAACGCCCACGCCGCAGGCAGTCACACTTTTGGTTAACGAATGCATGATATGCGGACGATGACTGGCATAGGGCCAACTCCATCCTTCAGCGACCACGTGACCGTGTCGATAAAGCATAAAGCTGTGCAAATCTAAATCGTGGGCGAATACGGAATCGATAAAGTTAAGCACAATACGTGGGTCGATATTGGCTTCTGCCGGATTTGTGCGTGCGAGTCCATCGCTATGCGGTCCAACGGTGGCGGCAAACATCGAGCCAGGCACCAGTGAAGCGCCAGAACCCAAGGCCAATGCCTTTAACGAACGCCTCCTATTCACGAGTCCGGCATGCCCGCTCGACGCAACGTCTCTCCACAGCGCGCCATCACGTCTAGTGATCGATAGAGGTTTGGACTCATAAGTCGTCGCACCGTGTAGCCAGGTTCTGCGGCCAACGCCGGCTGAACCTTCCGCCAAACACTATCTTCTGGGGGGCCAAGCAACGGCGCAAATCTCGCCCAATCCTGCGCTGTAAAAGAAAAAACATGGCACATAGCCTATCGGTTCACTCCGTCATGTAAAGGCCTGCTTCAAACACGATTTAGCGTGTATAGATATAGACTAGCCAGAAACAATCCATCACTTTTGGATGGCGATCGAAGTTAATCGTAGAGCCGACCCTCGAACAGGGCCTGCGACTCACGAAAGGCCTCCGTCAGAAATTCCGAAAAGACACGCATACGCACGGTGGAACGCGTATCGCGGTGCCGCAGTAGCCAGAAGTCGGGGCGCTTGACCAGCACCTCCGGGAATACGCGCGCAAGCACCTCGTCACGGTCGCCAACGAAACACGGTAAATATCCGACGCCCAAATGTTGGCGGGCGGCTTCGATCTGCAGTGGTAGATCATCAAACATTCCCCATACCGACAGGTCCGGGTTTGGGCTGTTTTGCAACCACGATGGTTTCGCGGACCGTGTTCCGAAGCCAATCCAACGCGCGTCTCCACCGGGAGAAACGTCGTGTTGCTCAATGTATTGAGGGGTCGCATAACCTGTCCATGCGACGCCGGTCAGTCGATGGCCAATTAGATGTTCGGGCGGCTTATTGATCATGCGCAGAGCGATGTCCGCTTCCCGTTTGCGAAGGTCTAAGGCGCGATAACCGATCCCAACCTCAAATTCGATTTCAGGATACTGTTCACTGAACTTTGTAAGGACCGGCATCAGAAAAGATGTGGCGACCACATCGATGGTGGTGATGCGTATCAACCCGGCGAGGCGCTTATCCCGACCGGTGAGTTTGAGTTGGGCCGCGTTAAGCTCGCTTTCCATCGCCTGCGCGGCCTTGACCAGTTCTTCACCATCCTGGGTCAGGGCATAGCCCGAGGGTAGACGATCAAATATCCGCACGCTGAGCCGGGTTTCCAACGCATCGATGCGCCGGGCGATCGTCGCGTGACTCATGCCCACAAGATTGCTGGCGGCGCGTGTGCTGCCACCTCGCCAGACCCCCAAAACCACTCGTAAATCATCCCAATCTGCCTGCATCACACACCTTACTTAGGGTCGATTCAGGCCACGCTCAAGCCGTGAGCTCGCCCAGTCACCTCCAGCACGTTCGCCCCGCAGTGCCAATCAGATTAGCGCACTCACCGCTCGCACAAAGCCTAACCATCAACCATCAATCACCAAACCTCCGATTATGCGTAACATTTTAGAGACACCATGTATCATATCTTTGTTAACTGTCTCTTTAACGTTACACATAGGATAGCCGGGTCGTTTGACAAAAACCAAGTAAAAGTTGAGGACAAACAACATGAAAATAGACCCGAAAATTGCAGCGATCGCCCTGTTGCTGACCGCAACCGCCGCGCACGCCGGTCCGAACAAAGGACAGATGTACGCACAGTGTAAGCAGCAGACAAAAGCTGAATTTGGCGAGAAAGCGCGCGTCAAACTTAAACGTATGCACGGGAGCAAAATGCACCTGCGCGTCTCCCCCGAAGGTGGTGAGACCACCACCATCGTCTGTAGCCGCGATGGCAAAGAGGTCCGTCTTGCATACCGCGACGGTCGCGAGTTGAGCTATATGTCAAAAATCGACTGAGGCAATCGAACCCTCCAGCCTTGCCGGTTGAGCTGGCTTCCCCGATCAACCGGCCCTCAAGAAATAGGAGCAATAGGAGTTATATATGGAGTTTCCAATCGCCACCGCCCTGCTGGCCGCCTTTCTAATCGTCCTACAACAGAGCCTGATGTTCACCGCAGGCATGCACCGTGCAAAGACCGGTATCGGAGTTGGTGTCGGGGACGATCAACACCTTGAGCGCAAGGTGCGCCGTCACGGAAACCTGGCCGAAAACGCCGCCATCCTGCTTCTGGTACTAGGCATGTTAGAACTCGCTGGTGCCCCCAGCGCCGTAGTGGCGAGCTTTGCTGTCGCCTTCGGCGCAGCCCGGGTGATGCACGCTCTCGGATTCGGGCATCTAGATGGATCCCACAACCCAGGCGGCGGGAAGTTCTGGATCGTTATGCGCGCAGGTGGTGCAACACTGACGGGCATCGGGGGAATCGGTTTAGGAATTTATCTGGCTTATTTTTTGTTCACAAACATGTAAAGAGCTGAGATATCTCCTGACTCGAGACATGATCGTCCTCGATGGTTACTACTCAGTATTACTGAATCGCCTTAGATCAGTGGCGGGTCTCGGACGATCTCCGCCGACCTAACCTCCCTCGATTGGCGTCGATGGCAAGGGAATTTCCACACAATCAAAGAACGTCGCGGCTTCCTTTAAAAAGTCGCGTTCCTTCTTCAACTGAGCGAGTTCTCGCTTTAGACCGGCCAACTCTTGATCTCTTGTTCAACCATTGCCCGGAAATGCTTCTCGCCCCAACAGTTCCAGCTCATCACGCCAACGTCGGAGCTGGCGCGTGTTGATCCCCAGTTCTTCGCAGACAGCCTTGTCTGTCATGCCTTCTTCTGTCGCTCTGAGTATCGCCTCTCTCTTAAACTCCGCCCTGTAGCGTTTGTATCAGTTTGGCTTCGTCATACGAACACCTCCTGGTGCTTAAGCACTTCATTCCAGGTGTCCACCATTCCGGTGCAAAACCATCCGATCCCGTGGAGACACTTGCCTGTTAATAAGTTAGGCTCAAAACTGCAAACCTAACGGGAGAGTTGTATGGGATTCTGGCAGGATATTCTCGATGGCTTTATTAGCGGGGATACACCGGAACCTCTTGTAAATAAGAAATTGGGATTAGAACCCGCTCTCTCTAAATGGCGACCTGGCTTCGTGGAAAAACGATGGCAAGTTGATCCTGAACTGTTTCATGGGAGAGCGCTATTCGGTGGTTATATTTCCGCAATAGCTGATCAAGTCCTCGGACTTGCAACCATGACTGTTTTGGAAGACGGATACTTCTTCGGCACCACTAATATGGCGATCAGCTATCTCTCACCCGTGACCGGAGGCGAGCTTCGTATCGAAGGTGAGGTTGTTAGACAGCGCAGTAAATCTATCTACGTTGAATGCAGTTTTTATTGCGGAGACGAAATCGTTGCCAAGGCATCTGCAACGCAGGTTGTGTACGAAAATCAACCCAAATCATGATGCTCACCGTTGAAGGCACTTTCCAAAGAATATTAGTTAGCTAACCAGTAATGACCCGAATTGGGCCGAAAGCTGCCTTTGAGATTCTCGTTGGCGAAGGTCTCCTTCCGACCCAATGTATGGACGCCTCCCACCTAGCGAGGCTAGGTTCAGTGTTACCACAACACGATAGGAAGGAGTCCATACATGGCACAGTTAAATACAATTGGGGTCGACTTGGCAAAGAGTGTTATCCAGATATCAGTCGTCACCCCCCAAGGTCGAGAGTTAGCCAACAAAGCACTCACGCGGAAGAAGTTCGGTGAGTTCTTAACGACGCAGTCGGAGTCGCTAGTCGCTTTTGAAGGTTGCGCGACGGCTCATCACTGGGCGCGATACGCAAGGACTGCTGGTCACCGAGTCAGGATATTGCCAGCGATTTCTGTTGCGCCATTTAGACAAGGCCATAAAACAGACCGTAACGATGCGCTAGCCGTGGCAGAAGCGGCCAACCGGCCTCATATTAAGGAAGCACCACTTAAGAGCGTTGAACAGCAAGGCCTGCAAGCCATTCAGCGATCAAGAGAGTTATTGATCAGAGATCGAACGTCGCTGTCGAACCATATTCGGGGCTTGCTACTGGAGTTTGGCATTGCTATCCCTAAAGGGTTTTATCACTTGCACCAAGCAGTGCCTGACATTTTAGAAGATGCTAAGAACGGCGTGCCCGATATGTTCCGTTCAACATTGTCGTTAATGCACGATCGGCTCTTGGCGATCAAAGAAGATATCGATCAACTCACCGCTCAGATAGAGACATTGGTTCGATCTAATGATGCGTGTAAACGACTGCTGGATATTGAAGGTGTCGGACCGATTAGCGCGGTACTTCTGTTCGCAACGCTGGGTTCGGGGCAGGCGTTTAAGACCGGTCGAGAATTCTCAGCTTATCTCGGACTGACACCCAAACAATATAGTAGTGGCGGTAAGACCAACCTGGTCGGTATCAGTCGATACGTCGCTAACAAGCGGCTACGTGCCGTACTAATTCAAGGTGCTCGAGCATACATACATCGAGTGAAGGAACCTAAAACACCGAAAGATAAATGGTTGATGGCGATGGTAGAGCGATCGGGCTATGGCAAAGCATCAGTGGCTTTAGCCAACAAGAATGTGAGAACCGCTTGGGCCATGCTCATGCGTGGCACCGAATATAACAAGTTAGAAGGACTAGCTGCTTAGGTAGCTAGAAGCGTTCAGCAAGTAGACCTCGTTTAAGATGAAGATATCGACCTTGGAATAACCTGTTCCGTTTTGAGGACTAAGAGTCCAGCGACCCTAAGAGGATCCAAGGTAGCGTATACATTGTGGGCTCGGAGATAGCGTCTCCATCAAGAAGCCGAACATACTGACGCGTCTTATCTCAAACGATAGAAGGTTATGCTTGCTTAACAGGGAGGCGTCCACATACGAAACAGACCTTCACGTTTGAGTACTCTCGCTATCCTTTTGCCATCATCAGACGTCTATGGAGGTAAAGTACCTTTCAAGGAGACAGAGAGTGGCAAAATCAGAATTTACCGATCAAGACGCACGGTCTTCACGAGAACAGTGGTTTCGGTACCTAGACGCAATAGAGCCCCTTCGTAAAGATCTACATGCGTATTGCTATCGTTTAACTCAAACAGTTTGGGATGCTGAGGACCTAGTGCAGGATACCTTGCTCAAGGGATTCGGCATGACTGCACGTGGCGATTTGCATGGTGATCAGAGTCCCGTCAAGAACGCAAAAGCATATCTATTTCGGGTGGCAACGAACCAGTGGATCGATCAAAAACGCAAAGCCCATAGAGAAATACTTCGCGCAGCATTAGATATCGCTGATGAACGTTCGGAGGCAGATGTTAGTCCAGCAGTGGAAAAGGCGATTCAACTGACTTCTCCCCAGGAATTTGCGACGTTCGTCTTGAAAGAAGGGTACGACTTTTCTATTCGGGAGATCGCGGATTTTGTTGGAACGACCAGTGGGGCGATTAAGTCGTCCTTGTCACGAAGTAGGCACAAGTTGACTCGCTCGGAAACAAACGTCTCAGCGGATTCGGAAAATCGTTTAATGGCGAAGAAGTTTGCCGATGCGATCAATCGCCAGGATCTGGATGAAGTGTTGGCGTTAATGGCTGAATCCATGAGCATAGTTGTTTGCAATGTCGGCGGCGGACGCGGACGGAGCGAAATATGGACAGAAAAGTCGGTCCGACGCGTGGAAGCCAAGTACGCCGAGTATCAAGGAGAGGCCTTGGTGCTACTGTTCGACAAGTCAGGCATAGCAAATGATGTGGTTCGCATCGAATCGTCTGGTGGCCAGATAATCCGAGTTACGGATTACTGCTATGCGCCGGAAACCTTGTCGCACGTTGCAGAAGCACTCGGGGTAGAGATGGTTACGGCTGGATATCATCAGCCAGAATCGGTGCTAACAGGAATGATCGCAACAACGACCCTGCCTTGGCGGTTGCTGAAATGACGGAGACGTACAGCGGTGGTTGCCAGTGTGGGTTCGTTAAGTATCAAGTCTTAGGCGACATTGGGCGTCTAGTAATCTGTCACTGCACGGAGTGTCAGCGACAATCTGCAAGTGCTTTCGGTATGAGCCTCAATATCGATGCGACTTGCTTCCATGTCATATCGGGTAGTTTAAAGACGTTCCAGGTGCTCTGTGACAGCGGCAGAAGGAAAACCTGTGCTTTCTGCCCTCGGTGTGGCACTCGTATATATCACGATAGTGATAACGGTGTTCTGAGCATCAAGGCAGGTACCCTGAATGAGGTGTCTGAACTGACCCCTAGTGCACACTACTGGACATCGAGAAAATTACCTTGGGTCGACATCCCGAACGATGTGCCTAGCTATATCGACGATGACTGAAGGTCTGTTCTTGGCCGAGGCTGTGTAAAAACCGGCTTTGGATTTCGGTAAGCGGGTCCTAGATTTTCTTCAGACGAGCGAACTTGTTAGATCGCCTCGATCAGCTTGTGTACCCCAACTAGATTGATCGCCCTCTTGATGT
>JBCCIU010000018.1:0-129034 GCA_039028095.1 Pseudomonadota bacterium | reverse complement strand
CTGAACCTGCGCCTGAGCCAAAACCCGAACCTGCGCCTGAGCCAAAACCCGAACCGGCACCAGAGCCAAAACCTGAACCGGCACCAGAGCCAAAACCTGAACCGGCACCAGAGCCAAAGCCTGAACCTGAACCTTCGCCACCGCCGTCCCTGCAATTGAACATCTCACCCAACCCAGCAAAAGCGGACCAACAAATCACCATCGCCTGGGATGCCAGACATGTTGATGAATGTTATGCAAGCGGCAGCGCCTGGTCAGGTCCTAAGGAAGCTACCGGACGCGAAAATTTAGGACCATTCAATTCGGATCAGCGCTTCCTGATCAGCTGCAGTCAGGGCTCGATGGGCACTAATCAGAAACAATACTTAGTGGTGAAACAAACCGGCGAGGTTGAGGTTAATATTCACGTCAAGCGCAAACTGTTGTTACGCGGAAAACAAACCACGCTCTCTTGGCAGGCAAAGAATGCAGATCGCTGTGTGGCGGATGGTGCTTGGGACGGAGAGCAAGCCATAAAAGGTAAATACAATACCCTGCCCATCCATGAGCCCATGACATTTCGTCTCATGTGTTCAAATGATGATCAATCTTCAATGGCGATGACATCCATTGAGCCAGTTGATCACTGGCTCGCCTGGGACCCACCGGCCACCTACACCGATGGCACACCCATGAGTGTGTCCGCGTACATCATCTATTGGGGTACCGAACCACAAAAACAAACCCACAAGAGCCAACTACCCGGTACAGCAACGGCATGGTCCCAGGACTTAGACATCGGCACCTACTATGTCAAGATGACCGCAGTAGACGCTGCCGGTTTCGAAAGTGAGCCCAGTCCGGAGGTGGTTGTCGAAGTTAATTAATCTGACTGCGATATTGCCAGAGGCTGCGATCCAGATAACCGTACGCGAATAAGATCGCCGAAAGCATCATCGCGGGAATAAGCGCATTCAACGTCCCCACCCCTTCGATCAGTGCACCCAGCACCACAGCACCAATCGGTGCGCTGCCCATCAATCCAACGCTGAACACCGACAAAATTCGGCCTCTAAACTCCGGCTGCGCTGATTCCTGAACAATCGAACGGGCCAGATTACTGGTCACACCCATATTTAAGCCCCAAAGTACGGTGGCGAGTGCGAGCATCCACCAGTTACCACCTATATATAAGATGAGGAGCACAATGATCCGTGAGAGTTGCATGATGAGAAAAATGCGCCCCGGATGAAGCAGCGGCTGGAAGCGCAACAAGACCAGATTCGAACAGGCAGCCCCAAAGAAAAAGACGGCCATCAACGAAGCCAGCATCACCGCATCTCCGTCATACACTCGTTTCACAATAAATGGGAACACGGTCATAAAGGAACCAGCGTTGAAAATCGTTGAGATGAAATTGATCAGCAACGTTTTCAGGATAACCTGGTCCGCTTTTACGGCCTGCAACCCTGCACTAATCTGCGCAATGGCACCGGTGGAGGAAGGGGCCGTCCCGCCATCCCCTCCTCGGATAAAGGTAACGCTGTAGGCGGTGACGGCGAGGATCGCACCCTGACACACTAAAATTGTCGCCACCCCAAAACGATCCAACTGACTGGCAAACCCAAGCCCCGCAATTTGCACAACAAAGCCAACCGCGGTGGCGGCGGTTACGCCTTGTTGAATTGCAGGTCCGCTGGTTCGATTTAATATCGCCTGCTGGGCGGGCATCGAAAAAGCCTGGATGACACTCATGCCTAAAGCCCAGAGCAATACATTCCAAACAGCTAGCCCATATTCAGAAGACAGGTAAGCGAGTAGTAGAGGGAATATTGGCCCAACCAGGTAAACGATAATCAACAGTCGCCGCGGATCCCCGCTATCCGCCGATGCACCCCCCATTAGCATCAGAAAAATACCGGGTATGCCGATCAGTGCCTGCAGCAGTCCCACCTCGGTTGCAGGCAACTCTAATATGCCAACCAGCACCCAGCTCAGTAACAGTTGCTGCATGGCAAACGCCATACCCGAAAAACCACTGCTGATCAGGTAAGCCCTGAATTGACCCAATCGCCACAGCGAGGTCCGAGATGTATCTTGATTATCGCTTGGGACGATAGTGCTCCCCTATCCAAGCAATCCAGTGTACTGCAGGGACCGGAAGGTGGGTAGGGAAGCGCTGCGGATCCCTGCGGGATCCGTATGAAAAATCTGGCGTGTTAGCTACCGATCTTGATCAGCTCAACTTCGAATACCAGCGTCGAGTGAGGCGGAATGCCGCCACGCCCGCCAGGCCCATAGGCTAATTCCGGAGGAATCACCAACTCCCATTTGTCGCCAACAGACATCAATTGCAGGGCCTCGGTCCAACCTGCGATCACCCCGTTTACTGGGAAGCTGGCGGGTGAGTCTCGCTCCACAGAGCTGTCAAATACCTCTCCGTCGGTGAACGTGCCATGATAATGCGTGGTTACGGTGTCTGTCAGAGTAGGCTTAGCGCCGCCGTCACCGGATTCAATCACTCGATAAAGTAGTCCAGAGGGCAGTTTCACCACCCCCTCTTTTGCAGCATAAGCCTGACGGTAAGCGTTCCCGGCATCAATCACATCGGCAAACTCGGTATTGCGCGCTTTGTCGATGGCATTCTGGAAAGCGGGCAGGACCGAGTTGAAATCAACAAACGCCAGGCGATTTGCAGATTCACTGAGCGCATCAGAAACCCCAGCCTCGTAGGCGGCCTGATCAAGTTGATTTGCAGTTTGCTTCATCAAATCCTGCGTTCGGTTGAACGCCAGCAGGTAACTCACCTTCTCGATATCCGAACTAAACGCTTGATTTTCAGCAGTTTTATTGTCACTTTCCGACACAGATTTCTCCTCAGACTTCACAGCTTCGCCGCACCCGGTCAGACAAAGTGCGACACTAAGGCAAGCTACCCAACCATATTTTCCAATTTTCATAGGAATTACCCTTAATTTCTTTTACATCCAGCCGTTGCTACTCGCACCGCTGACGGTTACATTCTCAGCACAGGACCTTGAATAATATTTGGTAGTCTGCACAGGCGTTTTGGGGATCGACTGAGCAGATCACGCGCGCTGAAAAGCCGTTCGGTAGTTTTGCGTAAAGCTTCAGAATTATTTAAAGCTTCAGAAAAATTATGGATACGGCTTCACAAAGGTCGATAGTCGTGGGACTTTCGAAATCGAGCCCAACGGAACTATCAGCCTAGTCAGCGTTCCCACAGTATGAGTGCAGTGTCCTCATTAGCAAAGGTGCACTCGATACTTGGGGCATCGCGCGGCGCATCTTAACAGACCGGTTGCGTAAAACCGCGCGTAGGAGACGAGTATTTTGGAATTGTTTAGCAAGCGATTTCAAACAGAAGTCATCCACACAAAAAAAATTGTCTGTCATATCCATCCAGGTGGTCGTTTTATGAAATTGCAGCACTTCCAAAGCAAAAAGCTCTTTAAACCTATGGGTCTCGCCTTCATGTTCAGCGCAGGCATCGGGGTTTCAATTTCCCAAGCGACTTGGGCCGAGCTTGATTCATCAGACCCGGAAGCGTTAAGTGCTGTGACCGTGCGCACCTTAGAGCCATTGGACGTACACCCGCGAACCAGCCTGACAGTGGTTGAGCAGCTGCGCCACAATCACTACGTAAAAAAATCTCTAGACGATGGCATTTCCAGCGCCATTTTCGATAAATACCTGGATAGCCTGGACGGTGCCCGGGCTTATTTCACCCAGGCTGATATCGAAGAATTCGAAAACTACCGCTACAAGCTGGACGACGCGCTGAAACGAGGCAACCTTGATCCGGCTTTTGATATGTTCAACCGATATCAAACGAGCGCCGTCGAGCGACTTCAATTTTTACTGGGCGAAATCGAAGCGGGAATACAACATATCGATTTCTCCTCCGAAGAAAGCATCGAGCTCGATCGCGAAAACTCACCATGGCCGAACACCCGCAGTGAACTTGACCAGTTATGGCGTAAGCGTCTCAAGGCAGCTGTCTTGAGCATGCGCTTAAACGATAAAGAACTGGATGAGATATCCGAGGTACTGACCAAACGCTACAAGAATCGATTGAAGCAAACCCTACAAAGCAAGAGCGAAGATGCCTTTCAGGTATACATCAACGCCTTTGCCACCACCTATGATCCGCACACTCAGTATTTCTCACCGCGCAACTCACAAAACTTCAACATCAATATGTCGTTGTCCCTGGAGGGTATTGGCGCCGTTTTAAAGAGTGAAGACGACTATACAGAGGTGGTGCGCTTGGTCCCTGCAGGACCCGCGGACAAGACTGATGCGATTGAGGTCGCTGACAAGATCATCAGTGTTGGCCAGGGCGAAAATGGCCCGCTGATAGACGTTGTTGGATGGCGTCTGGACGATGTCGTGGAACTGATTCGTGGACCCAAGGGCTCCACAGTTCGTCTTGAAATTGTCCCTTCCGAGGCCGATGACGGTGCCAGCGAAGTCATCTCCATCACCCGCAATACCGTGCAGCTGGAAGAACAAGCCGCACAGGCCAAACTGCTAACGCTGGAGCAAGGCGAACAAAGCCACAGAATTGGCGTCATTGAAATCCCAACGTTTTATATCGACTTTAAGGCCAGCCAGCAGGGTGACCCAAATTACCGCAGCACCACGCGTGACGTATCACGCCTGATTAATCAGCTGAAAGATGAAGGCATCGACGGTTTGATTATCGATCTGCGCAACAACGGCGGTGGTTCACTGCAAGAGGCTGACACGATGACGGGGCTGTTCATCGAATCAGGACCCACGGTTCAGGTTAAGTCTGCACGCCGCCGCGCGAACGTGTACTCAGACGTGGACGAAAGCATCGCCTGGGATGGCCCTATGGCCGTTATGGTCAATCGACTCTCAGCGTCGGCTTCTGAAATTTTCGCAGGCGCCATTCAAGACTATGGGCGTGGCGTCATCATCGGCAGTCAGACTTTCGGTAAAGGTACCGTACAGACATTAATCCCGCTCAATCGCGGTCAATTGAAACTGACCGCGGCCAAATTTTATCGAGTTTCAGGACAGAGCACCCAACACCAGGGAATCCTGCCAGACGTAGCCTTCCCTGAACTGTTCGATACCGAGCAAATTGGTGAAAGTTCGCTGGACGATGCAATGCCCTGGGACATGATCAATCCGGCGGTCTACGATCATTCCAATGATATCCAAAACCATCTGGAAGAACTTCGCTCGCGCCACGAAGATCGTGTCGCCAAGAATCCTGATTTTGAATATTTCCGAGCGCTGAAACAAAAATCGATTGAGGCTTCTGAGCGCACGCACCTTTCATTGAACGAGACGGCAAGACGTTCCGAGAAGGCTGAAGACGACGCCTGGCGATTGAATCTGGAAAACACCTTAAGAGCGGCGAAGGGAAAACCTCTAGCCGACACACTCGACCATTTAGAGGATCTACAAAAAGCTGAAGACGACGCAGAAAAAGCAGCAGATGAGTCGACCACCGCTGACGAAAACCTCGCTCAGGCAGACGAGAAATCTAAAGAGCCTGAGGAGCTGGAAGCCGTTGAAGACGATGCCATGGTTACCGAAGCCGGACGCATCCTGCTTGATCTGATATCCCTGACGTTGCAGGTTGCCAGCCTGGAATCTGTACCCGCCACGACCCCACTGGCAGCTCAAGCACCAGCTCAGCAGGTTCAATTCGAGAACAAAGAGGGATAAGACCGTTCTGCGATAAAGGCACGAGCCGCACCGTATCCCCGGGGCGGCTTGTTTGCCTGCCGACCTTCCCTTTTTTGTAGACCACCAAAGTCGTATACCGCCAAAAGCTTGATCAAAGCCCGATCCCAACGTAAACCTCAAATTTGATACGGTTTTAGCATCAGTCTTCGGACCCGGACTTTGCATCCTGCTACAATCCATCTATGCAAAATTGGCTTACAGAAGACGTCCAGTGGCTAATCACGCCAGTGGCCGCGGTGGTCGTGCTGGTGTTCGGAATCTGGTTCGTCAACAAATCCTTTGCCAACAGACCCAATTTGAAGATCTATCGTCAACTAGCGGTCCTGGGTCTGATCATCGGGACGTTCCTGACCTTCATCGCCTTTTCTCCCATCGAGGACAAGTCCACCATCATCAACATACTGGGTTTAGCCTTAACTGCAGTACTTGGCCTCTCCTCCACCACATTCGTGAGCAATGCCATGGCGGGACTCATGCTGAAGTCCATGGGAAATTTCCACACCGGCGACATTATCCGTGTGGGAGAGTTTTTTGGTGGGGTTAGAGCAAAGGCGCTGCTGCACACGGAAATTCAAGGTGCGGAACGGGACATCATCCATATTCCTAACCTTTTTCTGATTACTAACCCCGTACAGGTGGTTGATCAAAAAGGCACATTGATCTCCGCTGAGGTTTCAATCGGCTACGATGTGCATCGCGTGATCGTACAACAACAACTGCTTCAGGCTGCGGAGCGGGCTGGGTTGAAAGAAGCATTTGCCCACGTTACGGAGCTGGGAAATTTTGCCGTCACCTACAGAGTTACCGGTATGCTTCAAGACTACGGCAAGCTGATCACAAAACAACATGAGCTAAAAGCAGCGGTATTAGATACGCTGCACGAACAACAGATCGAAATTATGACACCCTCTGTCATGAACCAACGCCCTTTGCCAGCCGATCAGACGGCGATACCGCCAATCACCGATCCGCAAACCCAGAAAGTTGATCAGGGACATGCGGAAAAAATCATGTTCGATAAATCTGAGCTGGCTGCACGAATCAACAAATTGAGCCAGCGAAAACAGCGTTTGCTCGAAGAAATAACTACACTGAAAAAAGATGATGCAGAACTGAAGGCAATGGACATCGCCTGGCGAGAACAACACGTCCAGGATCTGGAAAATATCATTGGTAATTTCGACAAAGAGCTGAAAACCGACTAATGCCAGAGCTACCTAGTTATCACGCAATTGCCATGCTGCTGACCACCGTCGTGGCGCTGTATATGTTTGGCAAGGACCGCTGGCTGCTCGAGCTCACCTCACTGGGGCTACTCGTCGGCTTAGCTGTGTTCTTTAGTCTCTTTCCTGTGGAATCGTTTGATCCCATCGATCTCTTTTACGGATTTGCGCATGAGGCTTTGATCGCCGTTTGCGCGCTCATGGTTTTAGGTCAGGGCATTGTCCGAACTGGTGCATTGGAACCGGTAGGACGCATCCTGGCGCAACTGTGGGGCAATGCGCCGTTCATCTCCCTGCTGGTCACCTTGATCGTCGCGGCAGTGTTATCGGCATTCGTGAACAACACTCCGATTGTTGTACTGTTGATGCCGATCTTGATCAGCGTATGTCTGCGCAACAATGCCTCTCCTGCGGCCGTCCTGATGCCTATGGGATTTGCCACCCTGGTTGGTGGTATGGCAACCACCATTGGCACCTCAACTAACTTGCTGGTGGTAAATGTGGCCGCCGACATGGGGCTTGAAAAATTTGGCCTGTTTGATTTTGCGGTGCCGGCAGTTCTCGCAGGGTGTGTGGCGATTCTGTACCTGTGGCTCGTCGCGCCGAGACTATTGCCGGAAAGAGAGTCCAAATTGTCCGATCTTTCACCACGCCTTTACGATGCACGCTTGCTGCTACCTGACGACTCGCCCGTATTGAACAAAACGCTGGGGGATGCCATTGCGCTCACCGGCGGCCTGATGAACGTGGTACGCGTACGCCGCGGTAACACCGTGGTCATGCCGCTGCCAGACGTCGAACTTCTGACGGGAGACAGATTACGCGTCAGAGATACACCATCTAACCTAAAGGCCTACGAAGAACAGCTAGGCGCCATCCTCTATTCCGGAGACACTCTGGTTGACGAAGATCACCCTTTGTCCGCAGAGAACCAGACATTGGCCGAGATTGCAGTAGTTCCGGGTTCCAGCCTCGACCGCGCAAACCTTGCATATGCCAGATTTATCGACCGTTACCAACTCGCGGTATTGGCATTACATCGTGCTGGTAAGGATATCTGGCGCCCCAGTGAGGAAATTTATGAGGTGATCCTGCAACCCGGCGATGTACTACTAGTGCAGGGTGCAAAGGACCAAATCAAGCAGATCAAAGGATCTACCGAATTCCTGGTGTTGGACAGCACGGTAGAGTTGCCTTCTTCAGAAAAAGCGCCCTTAGCGTTAAGTATTCTCGCAGGCGTTGTGGTTCTCGCCGCCACGGGGTTGATGCCCATTGCTGTGGCTGCTGCTGCAGGCTGCGCATTGATGTTAGTCACCCGATGTTTGGGGCTTGGCGACGCAATTCGCAGCATCAGCCCATCGGTGTATTTTGTCGTCGCAGCCAGCTTAGCCTTGGGCCTTGCACTCCAGATCACTGGCGCAACCGATTATCTTACGGCAATGTTTTTGTTCCTGACCGAGGGCCAGTCACCCACGGTCATCTTGTCGGCCCTCATGTTGTTACTTGCAGTTTTCACCAATATCGTGAGTAATAATGCAGCGGCGGTGATCGGGACCCCAATAGCTATCGGCATCGCCAGCGCTTTGAGCTTGCCCGCAGAGCCTTTTGTCCTTGCTGTCCTATTTGGCGCCAACATGAGCTACGCCACGCCTATGGCCTATAAGACAAACCTCTTGGTCATGAGCACGGGCAACTACACCTTTGGCGAGTTCGTTAAAGTGGGTCTGCCCCTCACAATATTGATGTGGGTGACCTTGTCGTGGATCCTCAGCGAAATGTACCTGTAAGCCAGTGCAGTCAACTCGCGTCACCCCCGTGTTTGTAACTTGGCTGGTGTTGGTGCCGCTGATCATGAGCAACCTCGCTCATGCCGGGCATCAACCCAACATTCTATTGCTTGTGGCAGAAGACCTGAGCCCAAGAGTAGGCGCATATGGCGATACCATCGCTCAGACGCCAAACATAGATGCTCTGGCCCGCTCATCCGTGAAATATACCAACGCGTTCACCACAGCAGGGGTGTGCGCCCCGAGTCGTGCAGCGTTGATCATGGGCATGCACCAGATCAGCTTTGGTGCTCAGCATATGCGCACCAGTACAGGACCACTGGGTCCCTATCTGGCCAAACCTCCAGGAGACGCCAAGGCCTTTCCCGAAATTCTGCGTATGCACGGCTACTACACGTACACCGATAGAAAACTGGATTACCAATTCAGTGGTATCCGCGCTGGGACGGGACCGTTCACCATCTGGGACGCCGACGGTGCGGCAGATACAGGTTGGCGAAATCGACAGACTGCGCAACCTTTTTTTGGGTTGATCAATTTTATTGAAACCCACGAAAGTGGGGTCATGCGTGCACATGGAGAACCGTACAGCGAAACGCATGCCGGTACCCAACAATTCCGCAAAGCCCTGGGTGTGGTTGCCGAACCCAGTACCAACCCCGAATTAGTTGAGATTCCACCATACTATCCCGATCTGCCTCAGGTGCGGCAGGACCTGGCGAGTCATTACGACAACATTGCGGCCATGGATCAGCGCGTCGGTCAAATACTGACCGCACTAATCGAGGATGGGTTATTTGACGACACCATCATTATCTGGACCTCTGACCACGGCGATGGCTTACCCCGGGCAAAACGTGAATTATTCGACTCTGGCATCAAGGTGCCTATGCTGATGTCTATTCCACCACAGCTTCGCGAGCCCTTCATTGCACCACCTGCGCAAATGCCACAGACCGATGATCGGCTGGTATCCTTCGTGGATCTGGCACCCACTATCTTGGCTTTCGCTAATATTGAGGCGCCGGGCTTCCTGCACGGTCGCTCTGTGTTTCACGAACCGCGCGAGTTTGTCTATGCCTCAAGAGATCGTATCGACGAGGTTGTCGATCGACAGCGCGCCATTCGCTCACAGGGGTTTAAGTATATTCGCAGCTGGCATCCTGACGTGCCTGGGGGGCATAGCCTCGCCTATCGCGACAATCTGGACATGGTACGAGCCATGCGCGAAGCGTTCACTCAAGGTACCCTCAATGCTCATCAAGCAAGATGGTTCGAAGCGGTTGGCGAAGAACAGCTATACAACCTGCAAAATGACCCCCATGAGCTCCACAATCTGGCAGATGCTGAGGCGTATGCGTCTCAAAAACGACGGATGGCACAAGCGCTCGAAAAATTTCTGAAAACCATCGGGGACACCAGTACAGAGAGTGAGTCGCTGATGCGCGAGTCGTTACTCGAGGCGGGCCAGATCCCAAGAACTCCCACACCGAAGCTCACGCGTCAGGGTGATTTTTTGGTGGTGCATACCCCCCCTGGCAGCTCCAGCGCATTCCAAATGCACAACAGCACAACCTGGCAGCTATATAAAGACCCTATCCCCCTGAACGTGGGGGAGCATGCAACGGAAAGTGCGCGTATAAAGGTTAAAGCAGTACGTTACGGCTGGCAGGAAAGCGCAGTGGCTGAGTATGCATGGAGCGAGCATTCGGACTGAAAATTAATCGATGTTCTGTCATCAAAATGACATACCCAATCGCAAAATTTTGCTTAAAATAATCGCTTACCGTATTCGTCGGGGTGAGGAAATAGTACTTTGGCACTATTGCGAGCGCGTCTAGGAGCACTTACTCTTGACAGTTCTCTTGCACAAGTGAGCCTGAGACAGCAGCTGTGAAGCGAGCACAAAACAAAAATTAGCCGTCATCAATAAACAAATGTTACTGAATTGGTTGAACAATCTGTTTTCCAAGGGTAATTCTGGAAAGGCTGCCAGGAGTGCCGGCCATACCCGCAACAGTTCCCGCCCCAGTTCCGCTCGCAAGCGTACCCGACAAAGAGCACAAGCAGTGACTCAAAATCACCCCTATCGGGCAGTTTCCGTCTACAGTCAGGCTGAACAGTGTGAAGCGGCAAAAAGACTACGCGGCACAAAGTTTCTAGCCGCCCATGCGCCAACCTTACCTTTAGGGGGTTGCACTCAGAATGATCAGTGCCGCTGCAAATACCGTCACTACAAAGACAGACGTTCTGAGCTACGTAGGGATTCAGACCACGGTATGCCACCCCGCGTGTGGCTGGATCAGGAACGTCGCCACCGCAAAGATCGCCGCAAGTCCAACAAAAACGGTATGGCGGCTTAAGGGCGCACTCAGCCTGTTACTCAACCTTTTGTAAGGTCGGCGCGACCTCGGACTGCTCCTCTTTGACCTTCAACAACATCACTGCGCCGATAATCATCAAGCTGGCCAGGGACGCAAAACCCACTCTTTGGGAGTCGAACCAATCGGTCATCGTGGCCACCAATAGAGGGGCCAGAAATGCCGTGACGGTACCCGACAAGGCAAACAAGCCAAAAAACTGAGTGGCCATCTGCGGTGGAGAAATTCGAGCCATCAGTGTTCTAGAGGATGACAGCCCGGTAACAAAAAACATGGCAAAAATCTGGTTGGTGCAGAAATAGAAGATCTCCGGTAGTGATGCAAAATAAGGGCTATTCCAAACCGCCGAGTCACCAACATGTAAAACGTAGAGGATGGTATCCGGCTGCACTGATACCAGTAACAGCAATACTACCGAACTTGTACCGATGGCGATCTGCAAGGCACGAATCGACCCCAACTTATCATCCAGCCATCCGCCTACGTAAGCACCAAACATAGCTGACGCGCTGGTACACAGACCAAATATCAACAAGGTTGTCGTGTCCCAGCCGAAGGTCCCAGAGGCATACACACCACCAAAGGTCATGACCCCAACCATCCCATCGATAAAAAACATGCGCGCTAAAAGATAGACCGCAATATTAGAATAGTGTTTTACCTGCTTGAGCGTCTGTACCACATCGTTGACACCTTGTTTGGCAAGCTGCCACATCGGCGAAGTAGATGCCCGGCCATCTGGGGTAAACAACAAGACCGGTAAGGTCATTAACAACATCCAGGTACCCGCAATCGGACCCACAATTCGATCGTGTTCGTGGGCAGATTGATCGATCCCAAACAAAGGCTCCAACGGCAGAAAAGCCCAGGGCTGGGTACCCGGCATCGCAAAGGCAAACAAAACAAACAACATCAGCAACAGGCCACCCACGTTGCCTAATGAAAAGGCCAGGCCTGAGATCAGTCCAACACGATTAACCGGTGCAATCGTGGGCAACATGGCATTGTGGAAGACCTCGGAGGTGGTGAATGCCACTTTGATGATCAGTAAAAGCGCTAAAGACAGACCAATACCCAAGCCGCCTCCGGCAGGCTCGACCCACCACAGACCCCAGGCGCCAATAACCATGGCGATCACCGTCCCTGCCACCCAGGGCTTACGCCGCCCATCTTTGTCCGCTATCGCCCCGAGAAATGGCGCTGTCACCGCAAGAATGAATCCCGCCGCTGCAGTTAAGTACCCAATCAGCGCCTGCCCTTGTACCGGATCACCGACAACCGTGTTGCTGAAGTACGGGTAAAAAATGTAGATCACGACCATGATGTAGTACGGATCTCGGGCACCCTGGCCAAAAGTCCAGCTTAGATACCCCAAAGGGGACGCTGCAGGTGTGCCTGCCAAAGATACTGCATGGGTATTCATTGCGTTAAAACCGTCTGATATCCGGCGCTTCGCCGGTTGAACCTTTCGTCACGCCAGATACATTGGAATTTCTGGCAGATGTTTGAGGGAAACGCCTGGAGAGTTCCGGGCCAGCCGCGGTTAAACCGCCATCCACTACAATCTTTTCTCCGGTCACAAATCGCGCATCTTCACTCGCCAAAAACAATGCGGCACCAGCGATATGTTCACCATCTCCAAATTCAGGCCATGGCTGGGCATTGGCAAAGCGGTCTTGTGTTCCAGGCACTTTTTCTGCGCTGCCACCCGAGGCTAGCGGCGTGGCGATAAATCCCGGACAGATGGCATTGACCCGAATCTTATCCGGCGCAAGTTCCACAGCCGCAGATTGGGTCAGGGAAATCACAGCGGCTTTGGCCGCCGAATAAATCATGGGGCCACCGTCCCCGCTCAAACCGGCGATCGATGCAGTATTGATGATCGAACCACCCCTGTCCTGCTGCTGCATCACACGGGCGGCATGTTTGATACCAAGGAAAACACCTTTGGCTAGAACATCCATGGTGTAGTCGAAAGCTTCAGTGGTGGTTTCGGTGAGCGGGCCGATAGCGCCCCCAACACCTGCATTGTTGAACACGACATCCAGCCCGCCAAAACGACTCACCGCGCGCTGGATCATCGCTTCGATATGCCCCTCGTCAGCAACATCCGTGCGGATGAAGTCCACCGACTCAGCGAAACCAGCCTGACGGGCCTCAGCAATCGTATCAGCCCCGGTTTGCTCATTAAAATCCGCGACCACGACGGACGCCCCTTCGGCAAGAAACCGCATTACAGTGGCGCGCCCCATGCCGCTGGCGCCACCAGTAATCACGGCCACCTTGTCGTGCAGGCGGGCCCGGTGCAACCGCCCATCGCTATTTTGATCGTTCACAACCATCCCCCCGGAAGTTTGATGCAGTCCAGCAGAGTAGCATGCGCGAACTGGCTGATCGAGTACTGCTTGGTCAGCCGAACTTTTGATGAAGCGCAGCGATATAGCCTGGGCCAATCCCACAGCAGCCGCCAATAAACGTCGCGCCAGCGTCTACGTATCGCTCCGCAAAGGCGACAAAATCAGGGATTGATAATTCTCTACGCCCGGCGGGTATGTCCGGATCATCCAATGTCCAACCTTCCGGAATGTGGAGCAGGTTTGGATAAGCCCCGATAGGGGTTTGTGTAACACCTCCCAAAGAACGTAAGGCGACTTCGATGGCCTCAGGGGTTGTGCAGTTGAAGAGCAAGGCGCTGGGTTCTAAGTCTTCGATAGCGGCCACAGCGTCACCAATAGATTCCCCGCTGCGTAAACCCGCATCAGGATTCTCAGCCAGCGTCCAGGAAACAAAGATGGGTTTGCCTTCTCCTAACTGTCTGGCCGCAACAGCAGCGTTGCGTGCTTCTCGAGCACTGGACATGGTTTCACAAATAAATAGATCCACATAAGGGTTCAGCGCGCGCACGAGTGCTTCGTAGATCGGTGCGGCTTGCGCATCTGACGGGACCAGATCTGGTCGATAACTCTCAGAAAGCGGAGGCAGACTTCCCGCTACAAGGACATCATGCTCGCTGGACTCTGCCGCTCGTCGCGCAATCTGTCCGGCAATTTGAGTGAGCTCCTCAAATCGATGCGCCATATCGAGCTTTCCAAGGTAGCTGGGGATGGTGGAGTATGAATTGGTAATAATCACCCTGGCACCCGCTTGGATGAAATCCTGGTGGACCTCAAGAACATGCTCCGGCGCATCCAACAGCGCCTGCGCCGACCACAATTCCGCACTCGTACTCAAGCCACGGCGAATCAATTCACCACCCATTCCACCATCTAAGATTGTTACTGAGTTATCGATCACCAGAATTCCTAATGCTGAACAACGGTACCACCATCCACGTTATAAGCCTGACCCGTAATCCAACTACCTTGTTCACTGCAAAGATACGCAGTCATTGAAGCAATGTCCTCGCCATATCCTGGTCTCCCCATCGGAATCATCTTCAGCATGTTATCCCAGGCCTCACCCCGTCCGATTTCATCCATGCGATACGTATCGATAATTCCTGGGCATATGGTATTCACCCGCACACTATAGCGGCCCATTTCTCGAGCCATGGAAGCAGACATCGCCTGAATACCTGCCTTACTTGCAGCATAAGCTGCTGTGTTGGGGGGAAACATCTTTCCGGCAATGGAGGAGATATTGATGATCGCCCCACCTTCTCCCTGCTCGACCAGTGCACGACCAAACGCTCGGCTCATGTAAAACGTACCATTCAGATTCACATTCATGATCTTATGCCAGTCGTCATCAGACAGTTCGATCACAGGCACTCGATCGCTACCCCGAGCTGCACCTGCGTTGTTGATTACAAAGTCGACGCGACCAAACTCACTGAGGGTTGCTGCGACCAACTGATCAACCGCGTCGGTATCCGCAACATCGCTGACCAACTCCAGTGCCTGAGCGCCCGCTTGACGCACTTCATCAGCTACCGAGGCGATATCTCGCCACCCCGCGCCGACCTCATCTTCAGGGTACCGTCCAGGATCCCGACCGGTACCAGTCAAGACGATATGACAGCCGCTTTGGGCTAACAACTTGGCGATGGGCCTGCCGATACTACGCATACGCCCAGCGCCCGTTACAACTGCCACTTTTCCTGCCAGTCCGGTGAGTTGCATGAGACTTCCTTGCTAAAGAGTGAGTTAAGACTTTGTCTGAGTGGGCCCAGAATCGGGTTCAGAAGCATTGGGGGTTGAGGTGTCATCGCGATTCGCTTCGGTAGGCTCTCGGCGCTCGGGAGACGGCGGCGTAAAACCTTCGAAGGCTTGTTTCATCAGGTTCAGCGGGTTCAGAGCGTTGAGCTGTCGCATTCGGTCTCTGTACATATGCTGGTGCTCAAGGAAAGCTGAGATCGCTTCCTCAATATATCGGCTGGCTACGCGACCAAAACGATCGTCATAAAAGCGAATGAGCTGCTCAATGGTGCGATTGGTCAGAACCGTGCCGGTACCGGATTGTTCTTGCTCAGCCAGTATTTGTAACAGCACCGTTCTCGTCAAATCAGACTCGTCTTTGCTGTCAATTACGCTGATGCTCTCGCCTTTAATAATTAGTCGACGAACGTCTTCAACGGTGACGTATTTACTGTCGGTCATGTCGTAAAGACGTCGATTCGGGTACTTTTTCAGCTTATGCATAAATTTTTTGATCTCTCGGGTACATCACCCGTGCTCCGCTATCCGCCTCAAACGGTACCCAGCTATTCTGCCCCAGAGACAACCGATCTACTACCGCGTGTAGAACACTGGGGTTTGCGATTAAACCGCAATGCGAGCCCCATACCTCCAAATTTTGTGTGACCGGCGTTTCACGCTCCAGACAGGTTCGCCAATGTACAACACCATCGCGTTTGGAAAAGATTGAAGTACACGGCACGCCTACCGGTTCAGCTGGACGATGGCTCAACATTCGGGCCCGTTTTTCGTCAACGCTGTCACCACTAACCCGCTCGAACAACACGCGAACGAGTTGGTTTACCGAACCAGAATCAGAGATTCCAAAAGGGCTACCCAGGGTGATCACCTGCGTCACATCGCTTGGGAATTGACGAGCAAGTTCACGCGCAAACACCCCACCCAGGCTATGTCCTACCAGGGCGATGGGCTGTCCATAATTTTGCCGCAAACGCAGAAAACGCTTTAGCAGCTCAGACTGTATTCGCTCTGTACCATCGTTAGTGCCTAACAACCAAGGGTGAGCACGAAAACCGAGCTCTCCCAGGTATCGGCGTAGTGCCATTGTGGATGCATCCCCGCCCATAAATCCGGGAAGGACCATTACCGGCGTATCGTGAGGTTTATGTGCGCCCATTTGCCGGAGACCTAGACGCCGCAAACATGGCCAGGACATCCCTAACAGCGTTGCTTCGGACATCAAGCGCACCCCTTCGAGCATCGTGTCCAGCAGATGAGGACTTTCGGCGGGCCGAACGTCTATTGCCGCATAGCGGCCTTCGGCAGCATATTCCTGAGACATGCAACTCCTCCTATTCCCATGAGGCTTCGTTGTGTGTTCTGCACCTCGCGCTCGAGTGTGTGCCTATTTACCCAGTGGGTCAACAAAAAATGTTGCAATGCAAAAAAAAGCCGCCACAATGACCGCCCCAAATCGCCTGATGGCTTTTAAATAGGTACCAAGATGAGATCTCGCAGTGCACAACCTTGGCTCAGTCTGACCGAGGCACCCCGAGCTGGCCTGGACTTCGCCTCGCTGCTTGCGGTAGCGCCGTTTCTGAACTTCTGCCTGCGTGGCGATGGCCACCCTATCGTCGTGATGCCTGGGTTTCTGGCCGACGATGATTCAACCTGGTTACTGAGACAGTTCCTCACCCGCATGGGCTATGTCGCCCACCCATGGGGACAGGATCGAAACCTGGGGGCTACGGCGATGGGCGGCTACGAGCCGCTGGTCAACGAAGTTCTGAGGTTGCATCGTCACCACGCAAAGAAGGTAACGTTAATCGGCTGGAGTTTGGGAGGAGTACATGCATTAGCAGTGGCTCATCGAGCTGAATATGCCATCCGCAGCGTTATCACATTGGGCAGTCCGTTGCGGCCACCTCGAGAAGATGGGTCGGACTTATCCAGCATTGGTCGCGCGCTACAAACAGCCGCAGGAACAATCAACGCGAAACCGATCGCCACCCCAAACAACTGGCGTAATGTGGCGCTGAAGTTGTCCGAAAAACTTCCCATTTCGTCCATTTACAGCAAGACGGATGGCGTGGTGCCCTGGCCACGCAGTCAGCTTGAAGCAGGGCCAAAACGGGAGAACATACAGGTGGTCAGCAGCCATATCGGCTTGGGTTTTAACCCGACCGTGTACTACGCACTTGCGGATCGTTTAGCCCAGCCGGAAGAGACATTCAGCCCATTTAAGCCCAAAGGCCTCGCTCGGGCTTGGTTCCCTGTTTAGCTTGAGTACCACGCCCGACCCTGCGTGTTGCAAACCTAAACCTGACAACAAATGCACCTGGATAATCCGACTTGCACCAAAACTGTTCACACACCTGCAACATTTGCTTGCTAAGCTTGAAAAATACAGAACATTTTCAACAACTTATGCATTGGCACATTAATTGAATCACAACAGAGCAGAGATCGCTCACTGAAGGCAGTACGGAGCCTTAAACGATCAAGCATGGAATCGATTTCACGGAGAATACATTGAGCACGCTTAACTCAACAGACGCCAATTTTATCTACAGCGAGACACCCTCAACGCCTATGAGCATTGCGTCAGTGCAGATCATGGAACTTCCCAAAGAGACATCCCCCCAGGCATTTGTCCTGGGGCTGCGTGAGTTTCTCACAGCCCGCCTGCATCTGGTGCCCTACTTAACCAACGTACCTCAATGGAGCAGTGGCATTCTGAACCGCCCGCGCTGGATCAAAACCGACTCTATCAACATCGAGGACCATGTCTATGAGGTGCCGGTGCCCGCACCAGGTGGACGAGCTCAAATTGAGCAGACAGTCGCCCAGCTACACGAGCAACCGCTGCCGCGTAGCCGACCATTATGGGATCTTGCCGTGCTGACCGGCATTGGCGAAAGTCAGGTCGCTTACTATTCACGCGTACATCACGCTTGCCTTGACGGCGTATCGGCCCAGGCCAGCACCGCCCAGCTGATGGATCGTGCCGACGAAGATGGCTCCAAAAAAGCGGCTATTCCTGCTGTCCACGGTAAGCGTCAGTCGATCGCAGAACACGTCTTAGAGTTTTTTGCCGATGCCACCAAGCAGATGGTCAACGACGTCTACCTGGCGCCGGTCAGAACCCGTTCCATCGCCAAAGTCACACAGCGAGCACTCCATCCTGCCAAGCGCTTGGGTCACACTTTTACCCCTGCGCCACGCACCATGCTGAACCGTACAATCGATCATTCAAGAACGTTCGCGATGGGCGAAATCCAGCTGGACGACGTCCGACAAATCGCAAAATCCACCGGGACGTCGATCAACGACATATTCTTGAGCATCTGTGGCGGTGCGCTGCGCCGGTATCTAGTCCGCCACAATGCCTGTCCTGAGCAAAGCTTGATCGCAGGCTGCCCGGTGTCCATGCGTAAGCCGGGTGATTTGTCTAACGACAATCAAGTGGCTCTGATGCGGGTGTCTTTAGAAACCCGCCAGGAAGACCCTCTGGCTCGCTTGCGCGCGATCCACGCCAGTTCATGCGCCGCTAAGGAAGTAACGGCTGAATTATATTCGCTAATGACACCCACTGTCACCGCGCCATTTATTGGTCCTGCGACGGCTGGCATGAGTCAGCTCATGGGTATCATCCCGGATGCGGAACCCTTAACCACACCACCCATAAACGTGCTTATTTCTAACGTACCTGGGCCCCGCGAAAGCCTCTTCTCAAACGGTGCAAAAATGCGTACCCATTACCCTGTATCTATTCCAGCACACGGTGTGGGCGTCAATATCACGGTGCAAAGTTACGTAGACCACTTGTACTTCGGCATAACGGCGTGCGCCAAGACGCTTCCTGATGCTGGTGCACTGCGCAACGATATGCTCGCGGAATGGCAAAGTATCAAAGCGGTCCTACTTGCTGAGGTCTTGGATTTCCGCACTGCGGCAAAACCCCCAAGCACGGCAGAACCGAGCAAAACCCCCACAGAAAGGGCTCCTCAGGCGGATACAGATCAGCAAGTGGCCTGATGGGGAGAAATATTTTAAAAAAAATCAAAATAGTTGTTGCATTGCACAATTGTGTGGTGCACAATAATTCCAAATTGTGCAGCGCAGCACTGGCTGTACGGTCAAAGACAACTGACTCGTTCTGCGAAACAGAAACCATCGCAGACCGCAACTAGAGGAATTGAAATGAGCGTATTAGAAAAGCAAGCAAATCTGGGCCGCGAACTGTTCGAAATCAACACGCACGTTGCCCGTCGTATGTTTGAAATCAGCGGCGAAGGTGTTAAGCAATATTTCGAAACCAACCAGGAATTTGCGCAAAAGCTGACTGAAGTTCGCGACGTCACCAGCTTTGTTGAGCTCCAGCGAGAATATGGCACCGCACTATACAACGGTATGAACGAGCGCCTGCAAACCCGCGGTGAGGTTCTGAAAGAGGCTGTTGAGCGCGGTTCGGAAGTTATGCGCAGCGCATTTTCCACCGAAGCTCCAGCATCGGAAGTAGAAGCAGAAGAAGCGGCAGCATAAGCCGCCACCCGCTCGCTGGGATGCATGTCACCTTGGTGACAGAGACGGACCAGCGCGCTTTTTTAAGCGCGAGGCAGGTTTAAGAAGACTCTCCCTCTCCCTCTCCCCTTCTTAGACCTGCGTCTCGCCTATTTGTCAAACTTCTGCAGCGAAAGACGACTTTTGTTGAAATAGGGACGCACTTGCAAGGTTAGCTCGGCCTGACTTTGTACACTTTCTCAACGGGTATCGTTAGGATCAGCGAGCCACTTTACTGAACGCCCACACTGAAACCAGGGTACGTAGCGCTCCAAGATAGAGGAAAGGGGTTCGCCCCGGGGATACAGCATGCAACAACTCAGCGCACAGGATGCTTCATTTATCTACCTGGAGTCTCCTGCAACGCCGATGCACGTCGGCAGCATCTCAATTTACGACGGCAACGAAGCAGATTCCGCGCGACTGTCTGAAGACGCGATCATACGAGCCATTCAGGAGCGCCTCCATCTGGTGGTTACAACCCGGAGAAAGTGCGTGCGGGTGCCATTTGAAGCTGACTACCCCTACTGGGTAGAGGACCAGGATTTTGACCTGGAGTACCACGTACGCCGAGTAGGATTACCACGTCCTGGCGATTGGGCAGAGTTTAAAAAACTGACTGCCCGAATTTTTGCTCGACCCCTGGATATGACCAAGCCACTCTGGGAGTTTTATATCATCGATGGGCTGGATCACATGGCCGGCGTGCCTGCCGGCAGTTTTGCGCTACTCGCCAAAACTCATCACGCTGCTATCGACGGTGCTTCCGGCGTGCAATTCATGGAATTGATGCATGACCTGGAGCCAGGTCCAGTGCGCATCCCACCTCCAGACTCTCCCTGGCGACCAGAACCTGTACCCAACGACGCAGAATTGATGCTTCGAACCGGTTTGAACAATCTTTCTCAACCGATGCGCATGCTGGAAGCCTGGTCTAACAGCATGTCCAGCAACAATTTCGGGTTACGCAACCTGACCGACAACTACTTCACCGGCCAGGCTAACCCAGGCGGCTCTGTCAGGCGCGTACCCAAAACACGATTTAACGGCGCTGTTTCACCTCACCGTGTCATCGGTTCGGTACATCTGAAACTCGAGGCGGTTCGGCGAATCAAAAAACTCGTCGCTGGCGCTACTGTCAACGATGCCATCCTCACTATTTGTGGCGGCGCGCTGAGGAAATACTTGCTGAGCAAAAATGAGTTGGACGAAGCCTCTCTGGTCGCGATGGCGCCGGTGAACGCTCGCGCACCTGGCACGTCCACTGAAGCGGCTGGCAACAAAGTATCGGCGCTGTTTGTTCCCATCGGCACGGATATTGAAGACCCACTGGAGCGCCTGTTGCACATTCAAGCTGAAACCAGCGCGAGCAAGCTGATGCATCGCGCAATCGGCGCAGCTGACATGACTGACTACGCCCAATTCGTCCCGGCTTATACAGCAGCGTTGGCCAGCCGGTTGATGACCCAAACCGCAGCTAACGCACCTATACCTCCGTTTAACGTTTCGATCACCAACGTACCGGGGCCACAGATTCCGCTGTACTTCTGCGGCGCGCCGATGATCTCCTACTTTGGTCTGGGCCCCATCACCCAGGGCATGGGTTTGATCATGCCCATCCTCAGCTATCGGGGAGACATCAACATCTCCTTCACCAGTTGCCGCGAGATTATTCCCGATCCGGACTTCTACGAAGAATGTATCCTGGCGGCTTATGATGAGCTTATGGCACTGACCGCAAACCAATCCGGGTCTGCCCCAGCAGCGGTTGAGCCAAACACAGACGCGCCCGAACCACACCCCGAAGATTCCCAACAACCATCATCTGCGGAGCCTAATAAAGATGACTGATCGTCCTGTCGCATTGGTAACCGGCGCATCCTCCGGGATCGGACGGGCCCTAGCCGTGGAGTTCTCCAAACAAGGTTACGACATCGTTGCTGTAGCACGACGCGCTGACAAGCTGGCAGAATTAAAAGCGCAATTGACCGACGCCCGAGTTTATCCTGTGGTCTTGGATCTGGCCAAAGCGAAAGGTCCGGCTAAACTATTGGCCGCCACCGAAGAGTTGGGGCTGAGTATCGATGTGTTGGTCAACAATGCGGGAACAGCCTACCAGGGCCCATTTGAGGAGATGAGCGAAGCTCAGATTCGTGGCCAGTTGGATCTGAACATCCGCACCCTAACCATCACCACTCACTTGTTTCTGCCACAGATAAAGCGTTCAACCAAAGGGAGCATCCTCAACGTTTCGTCGGTGGTTGGCTTCCAGGCAATACCCAGCATGGCCATCTATGCGGCCTCCAAAGCCTTTGTGTTATCTTTCACCGAAAGCCTTGCGGAGGAACTTCGCGCCGATGGGGTGAGGGTCAATGCACTCTGCCCAGGGCTTACCGACACGCAAATGGTATCGGATCTGGGTACGGATAAACTGTTTGGCATACCCTCAGCGGGCAGCGCTGTCGAATTCAATGTGGCCCAGCTGATCATGGACGATCCAGCCTGCGTTGCAAAAGAAGCGTATCAGGCACTGGAGCGCAAGCAGGTCATTACCATTCCGGGCATGCTGAATAAACTGTTTATCGGCTGGGCGGAGTACCAACCTCGTTGGTTCAAACGCAACCTGGCGGGTATTGCTACTCGTATGCCATTATTCAAATAAATCACCAGAGGTTCGTCCATGGCTAGACCCGATATCGAAACCAATGCAAACGGTCAGAAAACTGCCCGGGAAGGTGGTGTTGCTTTAAATGGCGCACTCGGGGTGGATACTCAAGCATTTATCGACACCTGGGGAGAAATCTTCTCCACCTCATTGCAACAACCCAATGCGACGTTTGATGCAGGTCGACAATTCGCCGGAGAGCTAGCCAAAATCGTGCTGGGACGCAGCGAATTGACCTACGACGCAGGTGATCGGCGCTTCGAAGATCCCGCCTGGGATGAAAACCCGATTTTCCGTCGCCTTGGACAAACCTACCTCGCCTGGGCTGAGTCCCTGGACACCTGGTTGGAAGGCTCTGGATTGCAAGGCATGGACTATGAGCGCGCACGTTACGTACTTGACGCTTCCAAGGATGTGCTGGCGCCCATGAACACGCTAGCGGGCAACCCACAGGCGCTAAAAAGGCTACGCGAAACACGCGGTCAGAGCTTGGTCAAAGGATTGAAAAACATTATCGATGATGTGCAGCACAACCACGGATACCCCGCGTGTGCGGATCGCAACGCCTTTAAGATCGGAACAGATGTGGCCGCCACAGAGGGTGCCGTTGTGTTTCGCAACGAGCTTTTTGAACTGATGCAATATCAACCCCAGACTGACACGGTAGTTGATGCGCCTTTGTTGTACGTTTTCAGTCAGGTCAACCGGTTCTATCTTGGAGATCTGACACCAGATCGTAGCTTGTTTCAGAAGCTACTCGGTGCCGGTATCCCGGTATTTGCAGTGAGCTGGAGAAACCCCGGCGCCGAACACCGAGATTGGAACCTGGATAGCTATGCCGAAGGGGTCATACAGGCGATCAGTGTCGTCAGAGAAGTTTCGAAAGCAGACAAAGTAAACCTGATGGGCTTGTGCGCCGGAGGTTTAACCGCAGCAGCAGCAGCCGGTGCGCTGAATGCTAGAGGTGATGACTGGATCAACTCTATGTCATTGTTTGTAAACGTCCTGGATAATCGCCCCGAAGACAGCGATTTTGGTTTGTTTGTGTCTGAGAGATCCGTGGCGGCACAGAAACAGATGACGCGTGTTAATGGTTTGTTCGAGGAGAAAAATGTCTTCGAAATGTTCGCCATGTTGCGTTGGGAAGAAAACGTGATGGGATTCCTGCGCAGCAACTATTTGTTGGGAGAGGACCCTCTGAAGCATCCGCTTTTATTCTGGTCCATCGATTACACCCGCCTGCCCGCTGGTCTACATGCCGCGTTTCTGGATTTGTCCTTGGAAAACAAGCTGGCAAAACGGGAAATGAAAATTCTCGGTCAGCGCGTTGACCTTTCGAAGATCGACTACCCGGTTTACGTGATGGCAGGTTCTACCGACCACATTACACCCTGGAAAGCTTGCTATCGCAGTACTCAATTGTTCGACACGGATCTGTTGTTTGTCCTCACCAATCAGAACCATACGCAAACCATCTCTTCAAGAGATGATAATCGTCACCTGAAGCATTGGACTGGCTCTGGATATCCCGCAGACCCAGAAGCCTGGCTGGAAAACGTTGAGGAACATGATGGAAGCTGGGTATTACACTGGATTGAGTGGCTGAAAGAGAAAAGCCCCGAGGCCCACATCATCGCACCTACAGAGTATGGCAACGAAAATTATCCAGAAATAGATCCCGCACCGGGTCGTTATGTGTTAGAAAGTTAGCACACGTAAAAGGGGGGAGACCCATGGCGACTTATATCATGATGAGTACGCTCACCGACGAGGGACGCAAAACACTTAAAGAGCGTCCTGACCGCCTCATGGCGGTTAACAAGGAGGTGGAGGACATGGGTGCTCGCATTCGCGCTCAGTACGCGGTCCTGGGCGGCTACGACTTTGTGAACGTGATCGATGCGCCCAGCAACGAAATTATGGCACGAATTTCTATGGAGTTAGGCTCTCGAGGTACCATCAAGGTCACAACCCTACCTGGCATGCCCATCGAAGAATTTATCAACAATATGAAAGCGGCTCCGCCTCGAAAAGAAAAGGCTGCTGATTCCGAAGACGATTAGTCCGGCCTGACCGGGATATAGACTGGGTTACATAAAGGGGGACAAGCAGTGGCGCATTTTGTACTGCTCATGAAATATCACTCCCAAGGTCTGATCGAAGCTAAGCAAGACCCGGACTTTCTACTTGGTATTCACAAATCGATAGAGCGTTGGGAGGCTAAAGTCGTCGACAGCTTTCATCTGCTCGGCGAATATGATCAATGCACGATCATCGACGCACCCAACAATTTTATGGCCTATCGCGCAACCTTGGGCCAGGAACTCTCGACTACCGCCCAGACTGAAATTTTACCCGCCATCGACATGCCGCTATTCCAGCGCCTTATGGAACAGAGCGCCCAGACAGGTGGACCTCACGAATGGCAGACGAAAGCCTGGGCGCGCAAGATTCGGCGCCTGATGCGCTGGTATGCATATACCCGCTGGGAGGAAAAATATTTTACCTCGTTCACTATTACCGGGCAGGAAAAGATAAAGGATCTGGATGGCCCGGTTATCGTTGTTGGTAATCACGCCAGCCACCTGGATCAATACGCCTTGCTGGGCGCTCTGCCAGAACATATCCGTTCGAATATTTATTTTGGTGCCGCCGCCGATCGCTGGTTCTTAAAGGGGCGCAAAGAAATCACCCTGCAACCTTGGTATCAGTCCCTTGCCATGGGCTTGTACCCAATTGCCCGAGGGGGCGGAAGCAAAGCCCTGGATTACCCAAAGTGGTTGCTCGATCAGGGTTGTAACCTGATGCTGTTTCCCGAAGGCACCCGTTCAAGAGGCAAACAGCTGGCTAAATTTAAGCATGGCGTTTCCATTCTGGCTTTAGAAAAGCGAGTGCCCGTGGTTCCAATCTACATGACGGGATTAAAAGCCATGCGGCCACCAGGCACACGCGAAATCAGACCTGGACCCGTCGCATCACACATCCTGGATCCAATTTTTTTCGACTATTACACCGATGTGCCTGAAGCAACCTCGCGTATTTTTAAAGCCATGAACGATGTCCATCAACGCGTTTTGGCTGGGGGCGATGAAGCTGCCATCGAAGGCTAGTCTGGTCGCCTAACGGGTAAGATCCCCGCCTAACAACTTTGAGATTGCCTGAGCTACACCGTCTTCATAGTTTGGCTCGGTGACGTAGCTGGCCGCCTGTTTTATATCATCGGTTGCCTGCCCCATCGCCACGCTGAAGCCCGCAAGCTCGAACATCGCCAGATCATTTTCCGCATCACCAAACGCAATCACCTGTTCTGGCGGAATGTCCAGGTGCCCGCATGCCGCTGCAAGTGCAGCCCCTTTGTTGGCAGCTTTTGCCGTAATTGTGATAACCAGCTTTCCGGTGGGGCCAATGGAATCGAACACGTTTACGCGATCGGCATAGCGCGGTTTCATTTCATCTTTAATCCGTTGGCACACGGCGGTGCCTTGAATGGCGGCAATTCGAGGCAAATCCGCGCCGTCGGCTTGCAACTGAGTCACCCAGCGCATCTCAGGCCCCAGCAAGTCCTTGTCCGGTTCGCCATCCAGCTTAAGCAGCACGTGATCACCCACGGTAACCGTGGCAATACAGCGGTTCGTGTTGCAAACCTGGTACAACTCTTCGACAAAATCCAGCGGCAACCTGTGATCAAAAATATCGGCATCTGTCGATAGATCCTTCACCTGGGCACCAGAACACGCTATAGCGACGGCACCATGACCAACCTCTTGCACCACACGCTGGGCCATTTCGATCCACCGGGCTGTCGCCACAATAATTTGATAACCCGCCTGCGCCGCTTCTTGAAGGGCGAGCTTGTTAGCCACGGGTAGGTCTTCACCAACCAACGTTGTGCCGTCCAAGTCTAATGCCAGCGCCTTAAACTGATGATTCATGAAACCTGTCGCTCCTGCCCTTGCCAATACGGTTTACGCAACTCCACCTTGAGGATTTTGCCGGATGGATTACGCGGAATATCACTCATAAAGTCCACTGAGGTGGGACATTTGTAACCCGCCAAGTAAGCACGGCAGTGTTCGATCACTGCCTGTTCACTCAGGTTACTCTGCGCCGGTGTCACGATCGCTTTAACCGTCTCGCCCCAACGATCGCTGGGCACGCCAATCACCGCTGCATCGGCAATCCCAGAATGTTGCATCAATACGTTTTCAATTTCTGCGGGATAAATGTTCTCACCCCCGCTGATGATCATATCTTTGACGCGATCGTGAATATACAAATACCCATCGATCAGATAACCGGCGTCACCACTTTTAAACCAACCCTCTGCGGTAATGCTTTCGTGGGTTGCCGCTTCATTGCGCCAGTATCCGCGCATAATTTGTGGACCACGAATCCAGATTTCCCCGACCTCGCCGTCTGCAACCGTCTCACCATTGCTGTCTACAATACAGACCTCATGATTATCAATCGGTGTGCCACACGATCGCAGAAGATGCGCACGATCGCCGCCGGGCTCATGATCTGAGGGACGAAGCACCACAACGGCACCTGTCGTCTCGGTTAATCCGTAGGCCTGACAGAAACTGCTACCAAAGACTTCCATCGCCTCAACCAGTACCGCCTCGGTAATGGGTGACGCGCCGTAGGTAATCGACTGTAATGTTGAAAAATCTACCTGACGTACCTTGGGATGGCTGAGCAAGAACTGTAAAACAGCGGGTACAAAAATCGTGTGGGTGACCTTCTCTGCAGGAATCGTATCCAGTATAAGATCCAGCTCCACATCCCGAATCAAAATGGATCGTGCGCCAAAATACAAACCCACAACCCCCCATCCACTACCGGAAATGTGAAACAACGGCATGCACACGAGATTTGTGGATTCACCATCCATGCCTGTGGCATTGAGAGACACCCCAATACAATGCATAAAATTCTTATGGGTTAGCTCTACACCTTTGGGCAGTCCGGTGGTCCCTGACGTGTAAAGCTGATAACACACGTCATCTTCATGTACCGGTATCTCGGGATCTTCAGGTTGCGCATCAGCGAGCCACTGCTCGTACGACAGGTATTCACTTTCTCCGGGATCGCCAATAACGATGATGGTCTTGATGTTTGAAAGATTCATCTGCGCCAAGGCACCCAGAAACTCCTCACCAATCAACAAGATCTTGGCTTCGCTGTGATTGAGAATGTACTCCATTTCTGCCGGAGCGAGACGCCAGTTTACTGCCACCGAAACGGCGTTACATTTGGCCCCACCAAATAGATAGACAAAATACTCAGGCGCATTTTTATCAAGATAGGCAATCCTGTCTTGGGGCGCGATACCGGCTTGTACTAACTTTTGCGCCACGCGGTTGGCATCATCATCCAGTTGAGTGAAGGTCCATCGCCGTTGGTCGTTGATGTACTTTAATGCCTCGGCCTCTCCTTGGGCCTGACGATGTACCCGCGTAATATCCGCAAGTGTTTGAATTGTCATATGGATCCCCCCCACAATAGTCACATGAATCATAACAATGTTCGCCGTGAGTTTGTCTCACTGGTCTCCGAAACTTCCGCTCGAAATGGCGCCGGTTTTAACCCCTGCCAGGGTTTGTACTATCAGCCACTCAACGGCGAGGCTAAGATTGCGTTTATCGCAACCCACTACAATGTGGATTTCAGTGAACACTATCTCGGTGAATACCTGGCTGCACTCGGCTACGGTTTTCTTGGCTGGAACACACGTTTTCGCGGCAATGAGGCGTTCTTTGTCACCGAACACGCCTTGATTGATATTGGTGCGGGTGTGCGTTGGTTGCGTGAGCAAGCCAAGGTAGATTGTGTCGTCTTGTTAGGAAACTCCGGCGGTGGTTCATTGATGGCCGCCTATCAATCCCAGGCGACAACGCCCAACATCCGGCCAACAGCTGATCTACGCCTGCCGGACGCGGTGCATACGCTTCCCCAGGGAGATTTGTATATCTCGTTGAATGCCCATGGCGGCCGGCCCGAAGTCTTGACCGCCTGGATGGACCCATCTGTGGTGGACGAAACTGACCCGACCTCGGTCGACCACGCGCTCAACATGTACAACCCCGAACATGGTCCACCTTACAGTCCAGAGTTCATCGAACGCTATCGCCTGGCCCAGCAAGCACGCAATCACCGCATATCCGCATGGTGCCTGGAGGAGCTCGAACGTGTGAAACAAATGGGACAACGCGATCGTCCATTTCTGATGTGTCGTACCTGGGCCGATCTTAGACTCATGGACGGCAACATCGACCCTTCCGAAAGGCCGGTTGGGGTGTGCTATGCCGGTGATCCTGAAACAGCAAATTTTTCGCCACGAGGCATCGGGCTCACAAACACTTTGCGTACCTGGTTATCCATGTGGAGTCTGGAACACTCTGAATGCCAGGGCGCCAAGCATCTGGGTAACATCAGTGCACCGGCCCTGGTGATCCAATCCAATGCAGATACTGGGGTATTCCCTAGCGACGCCCGCAGCATCTTTGATCTTTTGAACTGCCCAGACAAACAACTTGAGATGATTTCAGGGGACCACTATCTGACGGAACCAGACAATGCCAGAACCGAAGTTGCAACGATGATCCACGACTGGGTCAGTGCGAGGACTTAGACAAATCGATTCAGATTGCTATAACCTGTCAAAAACTAAACTGGGGTAGACAATGATTGACGTCCATTACTGGCCAACACCCAACGGGTGGAAGGTCACCATAATGCTCGAAGAGTGTGGCTTGCCATATAACATCGTTCCGGTTGATATCGGCGGGGGTGATCAATTCAAGACCCAATTCCTGCGCATAAGCCCCAATAACCGTATGCCAGCGATCGTGGATCACGACCCGTTAGGGGGTGGCTCTGCCATAACAATATTTGAATCCGGGGCGATATTAGAGTACCTGGCTGAAAAAACCGGGAAATTTCTACCAGCCGATACCGAGGGTAAGTACCGCGCGTTGCAATGGGTGCACTGGCAGATGGCAAATCTCGGTCCGATGATGGGCAATGCCAATCACTTTAAAAACTACGGAAAGAATATCGCTGATGACCCAAAGCAGCTCGAATACGGCACCAGACGATTTGTGGGGGAAGTGGATCGTCTGTCGGGTGTCATGGATGCCCACCTTTCGGTTAATCAGTACTTGGCCGGCTCAGACTATTCCATCGCAGACATCATTACCTGGCCCTGGGCCTTTCTCTTAGGCCGCCTGATCGATGAATCTGTTTGGACCGACTTTCCAAACCTCAAACGCTGGGTGGATGAAGTTGCTGCAAGAGATGCGGTTCAGGCCGGGCGTAAAGCAGGGGAAGAGCTGGGCAAGCGAGAGCTCACCGAAGAAGAAGAAAAAGCCCGGCGTGAAATCCTGTTCAACCAGACGAACGAAAAAGTACGTGCGGCCCGAGAACAGGCAGCACGGGCTGCCAGTTAACTAAACTAAACCTACTGAGGAAAATCCATGAGCGAAACAGACGAATACGTCCCACCAAAAGTATGGACCTGGGACACCGAAAGTGGTGGGCGGTTTGCCAATATTAATCGACCAATTGCGGGGCCCACTCACGACAAGGAACTGCCCGTTGGTGAACACCCGTTGCAACTACACTCTCTGGGCACGCCTAATGGCGTGAAGGTGACCATCCTCCTGGAAGAGCTGCTCGCCGCAGGTCATGACGCTGAGTACGACGCCTGGTTAATCAACATTGGCGAAGGCAATCAGTTCAGCAGTGGTTTTGTTGATATCAACCCGAACTCAAAAATTCCAGCCTTGTTGGATCGCAGCACTAATCCTCCCACTCGAGTTTTCGAATCCGCTGCAATCATGATGTATCTAGCGGAAAAATTTGATAATGCTTTCCTGCCTACCGATGCAACCAGAGCCGAGTGTCTGTCCTGGCTTTTCTGGCAGATGGGTAGCGCCCCTTATCTGGGTGGAGGTTTTGGACATTTTTACGCCTACGCACCGACTAAAATCGAATATTGCATCAATCGATACGCCATGGAGGTCAAACGCTTGTTAGACGTACTGGATAGAACCCTGGCGGACAGACGTTACCTGTGCGGCGACGAATACAACATCAGCGACATGGCTAACTACGCCTGGTGGGGTGCCTTGGTACTTCACAACATTTACGAAGCTTCAGAATTTCTTGAGGTGGCCTCGTACACCAATGTGGTTCGATGGGCCGAGGAGATTGAAGCGCGCCCGGCGGTAGAGCGTGGTCGCCGCGTAAACCGTCCTTGGGGACCGGAAGAAACCAGGGTCACCGAACGGCACAGCGCCTCCGATTTCGATTAAACACGTGCGGGGTACACCTTGGTGTACCCCAGCACCCTCTACGGTCACGATCCGAACTTACCTTGCCATACTGTAGAACTCATCGTTCGGCCGCATTCCCGAAAGATTAGCCAGTCGATTGCTCATTGCAAAAAAGGCTGCGATGGCTCCGATATCCCAGATCTCATCGTCACTGAATCCGTCATCCCGCATATCCTGAATTTCGTCATCGGATATGGCGGCGCTGTTGTTACATACCAGCAACGCAAAAGCCAACATGCGTCGTTGACGAGGCGTCAGGTCGGCTTTGAGGTAGTTGATCGCGATCTGATCCGCGATCAAAGGATCTTTTGTCCGAATTCGCAGGATCGCGCCATGAGCGATCACACAATAATGGCAGGAGTTAGCCGATGATGTGGCCACCACGATCATCTCGCGCTCAGCCTTAGTTAAAGAACTATCCCGCTCCATCAAAGCATCATGACCAGCGAAAAAAGCCCGAAACTCATCCGGGCGGTGAGCCAGCACCAAAAAGACATTCGGGATAAATCCGGACTTTTCCTGCACAGCCTCAATGCGCTCACGGATATCCTGGGGCAACTCAGAAAGTTCAGGGACTTTAAATCTACTAATCATGTTGAAGCATCAATATTTTGGTCGACCATTTATACACTGTTTTCGACTGTGCGGTAGGTCAAGAATAAGATCAATTTGTTGTTCAACTTAACCTTCAATCACATACAGTTTGTGCTAGGCTCCGCTTTTGGCAAGTACCTTAATCGAAGGCTAAGGATTTTCGCTTAATCATGCCTAAACCAGCTAAGAATCATCCTTGGAAACTTGGTCTATCCGGTCCAGTATCCTACGCAAATCGCTCAAACAATCATTGGCGAGGTTTTTACCGACCGCCAGAAGAACCCAGCCCCGTCCGCACACTCAGCGAGAAAGAAATTGAGGCGTTGGGCTTGCAATTGGTTCTGCCCATCCATGAAATTATGGAAGCCCGCCGAATGTGTCAGGAGCACCACCCTGATCGAGGCGGTGACCCTGAAGTATTCCAATACTGGAAAGAGAAATTAGATCGTCTGAAGCGACGTGTGAAACGCTGACATAAGACAGACGCATAACACAGACAAACGAGACAGAAAACACACAGAAAACAGACAGAAAAAAAGCCGCGTAATGCGGCTTTTTTGGTTGGATACCCGACTGAACTATCGAGAGGCAACCTGCTCGTTCCACTCACCATTGTGGTAAGCGGTCAAACGTGCTGAGTTAACCTTCTCAAGAAGCTGGTTCACAACATCGTTTTGGCAGCTGCGCACGTCCGCGAGAGAGCGAACTTGATGATAGGTAGGGCAATGCTCTTTTGCAGTTTCAACAATCGACTGATGCAGTTGTACAACACCTTTATAAGAGTCGACCGCTTCAGGGTTGTAGCTCAACTCAAAAGTGTCTGCTACAGCACCCGACGCACCCAATGAAAAAATCGCGGCCAATCCAATGTTTCTGATTTTCATGTTTACTACCTTGTTAAACAGATTTATAGGAGAAGCGGCAAGTTACCCCACAACCCAGGGGTTAAAAAGCCGAAATTCCGAACTCTGTGAGCAAGTTCCGTTTCCGTAGGACAATTAATTACGTTCTAGTGAACTGACGCATATTTCTGTTGGCGTGCCTAAAACACCGGCCCTACTACCACCGCCTCGAACCACGTAACATGTTTCGGGTTGTTAAAACACCACACAGAGAGGGAAACTGTGAAACACAACACAAAATGGCAATTCAACCGCTGGCGAGCCTCGCTGTGGGTCTGTTTAGCCAGTTTTTTCGGTATCGTCCACGCAGACCCTTTTGCCAACGCCGGTAAGGGTGTTGTTGACTACGGATCAACAACACACTCGGCGAAATTGAGGTGCAAGGATTTGATTGCCGCCGGTAATTTCGAATTCAGCATTATCAGCGCAAGGGTAATACCAGCAACTGCTCAGATTCCCGAACATTGCCGTCTGGACGGGGTGATCCCTAGCGAAATTCGTTTTGAAATCAATCTTCCACTGGCCTGGAACGGACGTTTGTACATGTACGGTAACGGTGGTCTCGCTGGAACCCCAGCCATAGATCCAGGGAAACAAGCCGCTCGTGATCAAGCTTTAACCCATGGTTTTGGAACCGCCTATACCGATACTGGACATGATCGACGCATCGAGCCCGGTGGTACCTTTGCACACGACAACTTCCACAAACTGGTCGACTACGGGTTCCGCGCGGTCCATCTCACCATCACCAGTGCCAAACAGATCGCGACCCTCTTCTATGGGGCCCCTGCAAAAACAAGCTATTGGAACGGTTGCTCTACGGGAGGTCGTCAAGCCATGATCTCGGCCCAGCGTTTTCCCCAGGACTTTGATGGCATCATTGCTGGCGCACCGGCAGCCGATTACTCAGGTCTTAAGTTCTCCCAAGCGTGGCGTGTCAGCGCCATCAGTAAAGCAGATTTTACTGAAGCTGAGGCTCTGGAATTGGCGCGCCACATCTATCAGGCCTGTGATGATCGGGATGGTATCGCGGATGGCCTGATCGCCGACCCCCGACGTTGCAGTTTTGATCCTGAAAAAGACTTACCAAAATGCGTGGGCAAGGATACGGTAGAGTGCTTTGACGCGAAAGAAATCAATGCATTAAACGTCTACTATGCACCGGTTCGACTCGCCGACAAAGTGGTTTATCCGGCCATGCCAGTTGGCAGCGAGGTGTTGGGTTATACCTATGACGGAACGTTAAGAACCGGCTGGTATCCGTGGTTGATCAATCCGGACGGACCGGTGCTCTTAGACCTTCTGGGCTCCGATTTTTTCCGCTATATGGTGTTTATCAACGATGATCCAACCTTCGACTGGACAGAGTTTGATTTTGCAAGTGAACCAGACAATCTTGCAGAATTTCGCGATGTCGTGGATGCCATCGACCCGGATCTAACCGCCTTCAATAAGCGTGGCGGTAAACTCCTGTCCTACTTTGGTTGGGCGGACCCGGACATCAATCCGCTCACCCTGCTTGATTATCACGCCCAGGTGGCCACCCTGGATCCCCAACTGGACGACTACTTCCGCGTCTTTATGATTCCGGGCATGTTCCACTGTCGAGGTGGTCCGGGACCAGACCGGTTCGACGCGATGACCGCGTTGATCGACTGGGTTGAAGCTGATCGAGCACCGGAAACACTACCCCTTTGGCAACACTCACCAGGGGATACAAGACGCATCAACACGGCCATCAGTTGCGCTCACCCCCGGGAGGCACGGCGAGTGAATGCAAGTTGGCAATGCCTGAGCCCTTGATCTAGGTTAGTATCGGACCGTTAATGGACTCTGAATGTTCGTGATAGGAGGGGACGACGATGCCAATTAAACCAGGAAAGCCAGCGGCCAACTTGTTTCTGGCCACTTTGTTGTTTTTTATGACCGGTAGTGCCTGGTCAAATCTGCATGACGAAGTTACCCACGGTTATGCAGACAACAACGGGGTAGACATCCACTACGTTACCGCGGGAAAGGGTCCTCTGGTGATCATGATTCACGGTTTCCCTGACTATTGGTACAGCTGGCGGCACCAGATGAACGCCCTGAAGGACGAGTTCAAAGTGGTGGCCATCGATCAGCGAGGTTACAACTTAAGCGGCCAACCTGAAGGCGTTGAGCAGTATGCGATGCCCCACCTGGTGGAAGATGTGGCTGCGGTGATCAAACATCTTGGCCGAGACAAGGCTACAATCGTGGGACACGATTGGGGCGGTGCGGTGGCATGGCAATTTGCCTTTGCTAAACCGGAGATGACCCATCGATTAATTGTCATGAATCTGCCCCACCCCAACGGCATGGGCCGGGAGTTGGCGACAAATCCCGAACAGCAAAAGAACAGCGACTATGCCCGCAAATTTCAAGAAGGTTCTCCAGACGACCCAGACATCATGTTTGGTGGCCCGATGAATGCTGAAAATCTTGCCGGATGGGTAAGCGACCCCGACGCACGCAAGCTTTACGTAGAGGCATTCTCAAAATCAAGCTTCACCGGGATGTTGAACTTTTATAAGGCCAACTACCCAAGGCCTCCGGAACCTGGTGCACCGCCACCACCCGCACCACCAAGGCTTAACATGCCGGTTTTGATGTTCCATGGCTTACAGGATCAAGCACTACACTCAGATGGACTGAACAACACCTGGGACTGGATCGACGCGGATCTCACAATTGTCACCACGCCGGATGCCAACCATTTTGTTCAGGCAGACGCCAGCGAACTTGTCAGCAGCACGATGTACTGGTGGCTAAAAGCGCGGGCAAAGTAGCATTCAGTCGAAAAGGGAAAAGGGAAATATTTATCAGGGGGAACTATGAGCAGACAAGAGATCAATACGGGTACCGAAGACTTACAAGCTTTTGTGGAAGACCACGTTGCGGTGATTACGTTAAACCGACCTGAGGCACGAAACGCGATGTCAGGCTCCATGACACAAGCCCTTGATCAGACGCTGGATCACGCGGAACGTTCACCGGAAGTGCGATGTGTCGTTGTCACAGGTGCAGGTGGTGCATTTTGCGCGGGTGGTGATGTGAAAGGTATGGCCTCTGGGGGTGACGGAGGGGGTGGCGGACAAACCCGAACACTCGACGAAGCCATTCACAACCAACGCCTCAATCAACGCAATACGGCAGGCCGTATGCATTTGATGCCAAAACCGGTAATAGCGAGTCTGCCTGGTCCAGCCGCAGGCGCTGGTTTGTCTCTGGCTCTCGCGGCAGATTTGCGCATCATGGCGGACACCGCCTTTATTACCAGCGCTTTTGCCAAAGTAGGGTTTAGTGGAGATTATGGCGGCACATATTTCCTCTCCAATCTGGTTGGCCAGGGTAAAGCACGGGAAATCTATTTTCTGTCCGATCGGGTCAGTTCCGAAGAGTGCCTGGCGCTGGGAATCGCAAATCAAGTCGTTCCGGCAACGGAGCTGGAAGAGGCAACCATGAGCCTGGCGCGTCGGTTGGCTGCTGGACCACCAATCGCCTACCGATATATGAAAGAAAACTTTAACCGGGTTGCACAGGGCGCCAGCGCCATGGACTGCCTAGATCTTGAAGCAACCCATCATGTGCATGCAGGACGCAGTGAAGATCACAAAAACGCGGCCCGTGCCTTTGTCGAAAAAACTCAGCCCGTATTTACCGGAAAATAAACCACACAGGAGAACACAGTGAAACTCGGAATTTTAGGGGGCGGTATCGGCGCCCGAATCAACATCAACATGGACGCGATCAAACACGCTGAAGCACTGGGTTACGACTCAGTATGGACTGCGGAAGCCTGGGGCGGCGATGCGGTGACACCTGCCGCCTGGATGTTGGCACAAACCACCAAAATAAAAGTTGGAACCGCGATCATGCAAATGCCAGCTCGAACGCCAGCCATGGCAGCCATGACCGCCATGAGCTTGGCGGAGCTGTCCGGTGGGCGCTTTATATGTGGCTTGGGGGCATCGGGTCCACAGGTGATTGAAGGCTGGCATGGGGTCCCCTATGGCAAGCCCATCACCCGCCTGAAGGAATATGTGAAGATCATGAAGCAGATCTTTGCGCGCCAGGATAAAGCTGCATTCGACGGTGAGTTATACCAGCTACCTTACACCGGCGAAGGCGCAACCGGTTTGGGCAAACCTTTAAAGAGTATTCTCCACTGCGAAGAGGACATTCCAGTATTTGCAGCCAACATTACCCCAAAGGGTGTTGAGGCAGCGGCAGAAGTCTGTGATGGTTTCTTCCCCATCTGGATGGATCCCGAGAAATATTCAGTATTCGAAGAGCCCATCAACAAGGGTTTTGCCAAAGCAGGCGACAAAAACCTGACCCAGTTTGAGGTGTCACCTTTTGTCACAGTTGTAATGGGTGATGACGTGGAGCAGTGCATGATGCCCATACGAGCGAACATGGCGCTATATATAGGCGGCATGGGTGCGCGCGACAAGAATTTTTATAACAACTACGCCAAGGCACTGGGTTTCGAAGAGGCGGCGGTTAAGATTCAGGACCTGTTTCTATCCGGTAAGAAGGACGAAGCCGCTGCTGCTGTCCCCGCAGAGCTGATCGATGCCTGTCATCTGGTGGGTCCAGCAGACCGCATCAAAGAGCGTCTGGGGCGCTGGAAAACCGCAGGTAACAACGGCCATGTCGCGTCGATGTTGCTGGGTTGCCAGGATCCCCAGGCACTGGAGATGATCGCTGGCGAAATGTTATAGAAGGCCTGAGCGTTCAAACACATAGGGCCAGCAAATGCTGGCCCTTTTTCGTTTTGTGAACCAGGTCACGGAGGATCACCCCTACTTACCTAATATCTGAATCTCAATTTGGCCTAACTCAAAGGGAAGTGGACATGAGCAACCTCGACCAGGAATACGACCGAGAAGAACTAAACGAACTGCTGCAGGAAGAATTCAACCCAGATTTGTTCTACCAGGCATTGAACAATGCCTTGGCGCAACTGGAAAACTATCAGGAAGTAGAGGCAGCGTAAGCTGACCACTACGGCTAATTGATCAAGAGCCCGCGTTAGCGGGCTTTTTTGTGGCGCATCAACCGAAGCTTTCGGTGACCCATGTCGGGAAGGTTTCGACTACCTCTTCACTCATGCCGAGTACATCCGTGAGCACCACCCCGGCAATCCCGTAACCAATGGCTGCAGTGGCCACGACCAGGATGACACGCTGCAGGTCCTCACGTGAATCCACATCGAGCACGTTCTGAGTGGTATGCAGCAACTGATCAAAGAGCGCTCTGACTTCACTCAAATCACCGTCCTCCTGTTTGCCTTCCACAGCTCGCCAAGCCAATAACTTCGCGTGGCCACCTTCAGCCAGAGCGCTGAACACATTTCCGGCAAGTTCCGCAGGCGAAACCCGCGCATCCATAGCGCGGACCAGATCCTCGATTAACTCCCGCGTCATCTTTTCCGCCAGCGCGTCGCGCATCTCCCCACTGGAGCCAAAATGATGCAGCAGCGTGGCATGAGAAATACCCGCCTCTTCAGCGACACCGGTAATGTTTAATCCGTCCAATCCGTGCTCACGCAAGCGCCTGGCCGCAGTCTCGAGGACAATCGTTCGTGATTCTTCAGCAGTACGTCTGCGTTTTCCGGCCATAGATAGTCCCGTGACGACTCAAACTGTGTATTAAAGAGTGCCACAGCGCTCAAATCCACTGGTTTGTTATTGACATAAATGTTGATAGTAGTATATTGGGGGCAATTATCAACATCAATGTTGATAAATTACTTTGAAGCGTCGATCACACGTTAAAAGAGGACATCAAATGCCTGCCAGCAATCGCAAAAAGAAACGCATTCAACCCATCGTTGCATTACGCGCCCTGCGCCGCCTGATCGCCGACCCAGAGCAGACTGAAGAAGTTTTTAACGTCATTGATGCTTTGTCTGGTCCGTCATTGGAAAACGGATTGGTACGCTTTAAGTCTCTACCGGTTGGTCAACGTATCTTGCGAGAAAATGTCGTCTTGCTGGATACACTGAGAGACCGGGGATATCTAAGTACCCTGCCTAAAAACAGTCTGGGCGCTCACTATCTGGATTTTGTCATACGGGAAAATCTGACCGCTGATGGATTGGTTGAAGCATCAGAAACCGTAGGTTACGACGACACAGATAAGGAACTGAATCTTTTTGGCAATAGACAGCGCGATATGCACGATCTATGGCATACCGTGACCCAGTACGGCCGCGACACCTTAGGCGAGGCGTGCCTGCTAGCATTTACCTACGCCCAAACCAGGAACAGAGGTCTTGGCGTGATCTGTCTGGCCGGTTGCCTGGAACTGAGACAAAACTATGGCATGGAAGTGTTCAAAGCCGCCTGGCGTGGTTACCAGGATGGCAAGCGTGCCGCCTGGTTACCCGGGCAAGATTGGGAACACTTGCTCACGTTGCCAATTGACGAAGTCCGGACACAATTGGGGATTGTTGCGCCCGCACAGTACACCACGTTGTTTCACGCTCACCCATTGCCTGCATAACCCAATCCTTCGAAGTTGCTACCCGGAGAAACTCGGGTAGCAGCCCTCACCGCCGTTAAGTCTGTTATTCTTCTCCCATTAATTGGGGGGCTCATTGGAATCATACGATTACATCATCGTCGGGGCAGGCACCGCGGGTTGCGTCCTGGCAAATAGACTGTCAGCAGATCCAGCCAAGCGAGTACTCTTGCTTGAAGCTGGGAAAAAAGACAACTACTTCTGGATTGATATCCCCGTTGGCTACTTGTACACCATCGGCAACCCGCGCACGGACTGGTGTTATCAGATTGAACCTGATCCTGGCCTTAACGGACGCAGTATCGGCTACGCACGCGGCAAAGTGATCGGTGGGTGTTCATCCATCAACGCCATGATTTATATGCGCGGACAGCGCAGCGACTACGATCAATGGGCGCAGCTTGGCAATAGGGGCTGGAGCTGGGAAGAGGTCTTGCCGATCTTCAAGCGTTCAGAGAGTTATCAGCATGGCGCGGATGAGTATCACGGAGACGCTGGAGAACTACGCGTGGAGGAGCGGCGCGTAAACTGGGAGATACTGGATGCCTGGCGCGAAGCGGCGGCCCAGTCGGGTATACCCAAAATCGAAGAATTTAATCGCGGCGACAATTTTGGCAATGCCTATTTCCAGATGAACCAGAAAAGTGGCCGGCGCTGGAGTGCCGCCCGTGCGTTCCTAGACCCGGCGCAATCGCGCCCCAACCTGGATGTTCTTACCGAGGCTCACGTACTCGCCTTACGGATGCAATTCGACGAGGGCAGACCGCGGGCTGTGGGGGTTGATGTGGCCACCCCTACCCAGCAGCTAGAAATCCGAGCCAACACTGAGGTCATTCTGGCGGCTGGCGCAATCGGCTCGCCGCAAATCCTGCAGCTGTCCGGATTAGGACCTGCTGCGCTGCTCGAATCAAACGGCATTCCGGTGCAATTAGACTTGGCAGGCGTGGGCAACAATTTACAGGATCATCTACAGATCCGAACGATCTACAGCGTTGAGAACACGATCACCCTCAATCAAAAGGCTCGCTCGCTGTTCGGTAAAATGTTGATGGGCGCAGAGTACTTTGTGAACCACACCGGGCCACTGACCATGCCACCATCTCAACTGGGCGCTTTCGCTTACAGCGATGAAAACCAAACCTCGGCGAATATTGAATGGCATGTCCAACCATTGTCACTGGAAAAATTTGGCGAGCCCTTACACCCATACAACGCCATTACTCCGAGCGTTTGCAATCTACGACCTACCAGTCGTGGTCATATACGGATACAGAATTCAGATCCATATACCGCGCCCGAGATTCAGATGAACTATTTGTCTACCCCTGAAGATCTTGAAGTTGCAGTGAAATCCCTGATGTTCACTCGTAAGATTATGGCAGCACCCGCTTTACAACCATTTGAACCTCAAGAGCTCAAGCCTGGGACTGGCGCACAAAGCCCGGCTGAACTTGAACAAGCGGCACGAGATTTGGGAACCACTATTTTCCACCCGGTTGGCACGTGCAAAATGGGCCATGATCCGAGCGCGGTTGTCAGCGATCGGCTGCAGGTCCACGGCGTTGACGGGCTGCGGGTAATCGACGCCTCTGTGATGCCCAACATCACGTCAGGTAATACGAATGCCCCTACAGTCATGATAGCCGAACAAGGTGCCGACTTTATAAAACAAGACTACCAACACGCGACCTGAATCAGCTTAGGAACCAAAACGATGAAATTTGGACTATTTGCGACCTTTATGTCTCCTCGCGCAGATCGGCAGATGATCCGAGACTTTGCCCAGCAGTGTGAAAGTATTGGCCTGGATTCAATCTGGATGGGCGAGCACGTTGTCCTGTTTGATGAAACAGAGCACCCCTACCCTGGATCAAAAGATGGGAAAATTCCGGTACCCGAGGGCGGTGGAATGTTGGATACGGTTGGCACAATTGGTTACATGTCCGCAGTGACCGAACGGCTCAGATTTGGCACTGGGATCACCCTGGTGTCACAACGCAACCCTGTATACACCGCCAAAGAATTTACCACCTTGGATTGGCTATCAGGCGGCCGCGTTGACTTTGGAATTGGTGTCGGTTGGTGCAAGGAGGAAGTGCTTGCCAGCGGGTACACATGGGAGGATCGTGGTGCACGGACAGACGAATTTCTTCAGCTTGTAAAGTCATTCTGGACCGATCAGACCACTCAGTTCAGCGGAGCGCACTTCAACGTGCCTGCTTGCCACATGGACCCAAAACCGCTGCAGAACCCCCACATCCCTATTTTTGTCGGCGGCCACAGCCAACCGGCACTGCGTCGTGCTGCCAAATATGGCGATGGCTGGTACGGATTTCAGCTGACCCCGGAACAGGCAGCTCCTATCGTTCACGAACTGCATACGCTACGAGCCGCAGCAGGGCGAGACCACTTACCCTTTGAGATCGTGATCACACCTGGACACATCAATTCAGAACAGATTGCTCAATTTGAAGCATTGGGTATTAAACGGTTAGTCTTACATCTCGGGTCGCAGAAGGCCGAAAAGGTAGAGATGCGATTGCGCGAAGTGGAGGCACTGATCAGCGCCTAACCAATCGCCAAGTAGCTAACAGAGAGGGCAACGTGGAATATTCAAGAAAATCAATTGTGAAAGGGATGCTGATTGCACCATTGGCAGGCTGGTTGGGCGCCTTACCTTTTCTGATCAACCTTAACTTGAGTATTGGTCAGTTTCTGGGTGCGAGTATTGCTCTGGTACTGCTGAGCTACCTGATGACATTGCTCTTGGGATCGCCAGGATATTTGATCCTGAAGGCTACCGGGCGGGCCGATACCGGTTGGCTCTTGGGCTATGCCATCGCGGTAGTTGCCTTGATCGCGATCGCGTTTGGCGACTTTTATGCGATCCTGTCCTTCGCGCCTGCGGCGCTCCTGATCACGGGACTATTTTGTTATCTGCGGAAACCGGACAACGCTGCACAATCACAATAGCTGATAGGCAGCGGTTCTGACGTCATCACTCAAGGGCATAGACGCACCAAGATACTGTGACATAAGAACGCCGGTCATCTGCCTGGCTGGATCCACCCAGAAATAGGTTGAGGCAGCACCCGCCCAGCCGAATTCACCGTCACCTGTAAGACTTAAGCCTTGCCCCGAATCCATCATGACTCGACCTACAAGCCCCCAGCCATAGCCAGCAAGAACATTTGGTCCGATTCGCAAGGGTAGTTGATGTGCCGGAATCCGATTAACCTGCAGCGCGCGATGCATTGCGGACGAAAGTATCACCTGATCATCCGCCCCACGTCCGTTCAACAGCATGCGTGCAAATTTCTGATAGTCGGCCAAGGTCGAATAGAGCCCATGGCCACCACGCTGGAAATCTGCATGGTCCAAAGGGTACATTTCTTCAACGTCCATGGGTTCCAGGGTCTGAGGTGTGATATCCAAGGGGGGTAATCCTTGCAGATCACCAACACCGTACATAGACATGACTCGAGACTGCTCATCCGCAGCAACACAAAAGCTTGTCTCCATCATTCCCAACGGTGCAAATATCTCTTCGTTCAGCAGTTGGTCTAAAGGTTTATCTGCAGCGCGCTGGCACACATGCGCTAACACGTCGATACACACGCTGTAGCGAAACATGCTGCCTGGCTGAAACGCGAGAGGTTGCTCAGCCAGCGCACCCATCATGTCATCAAGACTGCGACGACCATCAGCAATGATTTGAGCCTCACGATAGTACTGTGCGATATGGCATCCGTGGATAAACTCGTAGGTAAATCCCGCACGGTGGGTGATCAGATCTTCCACCGTAATCGGGCGCTGCGCAGGCACGATTGAGCCATCCGGAGTCAGCACACGCAATTGTGCGAAGCGCGGATCAAACTGAGGCAACATGTCGTAAAGCCTTAACTTTCCTTGATCGATTAACTTCAAGGCTAATACCGACACAATGGGTTTGGTCATCGAGTAGATTCGATACAGCGCTGACTCGGGAATGGGTTTGCCCTGACCCACGTCCGCCAATCCTACTTGACCCGCGGAAACGGTTTCGCGCGCCACGTCGACCGCCCATTCAATACCGGCAAACCTCTCACTGTCCACATAGCGCTGAACCGTTGCTGCAACTTGATCAGTCATCACTAAACCCTCCTGCACTAAACCGCTTTTGCTCGAGCATAAGATTCCCGGGACTGACAATCTGCAAGCCACCGCTCGACGTTTGCGAAAGCACTGAGATCAAACTCGATCATGTTGAGCAATTCCATCACCCCGGCCAGGTTTAGATCGGCTAATGTGAATTGTGAACCCAATAGGTACGCCTGGTCGGATAACGCATCATTTAAGACATCAAGGGGCCGGCTCAGACCTTTTGTTGCCCCTTGCACAACCTTGTCGTTCCTTTTGTCTTCCGGAGTGAAGAATTTCTGAACCACAATCTGCATCTGCAGCGGTTCAATTTCGCTGATGCCCCAGACCGACCATTGCCAGGTTTTTGCTTCACCCTGTCCATCCTCAGGGATCAGCTGAGGTGCATAGGTTCGCGCCAGGTACATATTGATCGCCATAGATTCAAACAACGTCATATCGCCGTCTTTTAGAGCCGGGATCCGCCCGTTCGGATTAACTTCTAAGTACTCAGGCGCCTGAGCATCCCCGCGAAAAGATGTGCCGACGTGCTCATAGTCCACGCCACATTCTTCGATCGCCCAAATAGATCTGAAAGCTCGCGACGCACTGATTCCATAAATAGTTGGCTTCCCCATGGTTCCCCCTTGCAATCTTCTATGCCCAAAAGGTTCAATTGAAGCACAGTTATCAGCACGAGGCGATGCATGAATCGATCAAAGCGAATTGGCATTACGTCTTTACACGCCGCCACGTTGCTGGCTCTAGGTCTCTTTCCCTGGATCACCTTAGCCGAGAGAAGCGATCAAGATCTGCTCAGAGATAAGCTAAGTAAGCCACAGGAAGTTATGGCATTTGTTGGGGTCGAGCACGGATGGCAAGTGATGGATTTGTTTTCAGGTAACGGGTACTACGCCGAGATTTTATCCGACAACGTCGGAACAACGGGCAAAGTATATCTCCACAATAACCGGGCCTACCTGCAATTTGCGAACAAGCTTCAAGAACGCGTAAAAGATAATCGCCTGCCCAATGTGGAGGTCTATACCCGCGAAATCGAAGACATCATGTTAGCTCGCGAATCAATAGACCTGGTAATGATGGTCATGACCTATCATGACGCCTATTTCCAACAGAACGGGTGGACGGTTACGCCGGGGCCGCTGTTTCGAACTATCCACAGAATATTGAAACCGGGTGGTTTGCTGGTTGTCATAGATCATCATGCAACATCTGGTTCGGGTCCCCATCGGGCTCAAGATCTGCACCGGATTGAGGCAGCTTTTGCAAAGCAGGACATCAGCGCCAGGGGTTTTGAGTTTATCGCAGCATCCAATATCCTGGAGAATGATATCGATACCCTCACCCGCTCAGTGTTTGACCCAATGATTCGTGGTAACACGTCTCGCTTTCTGTTCAAGTTCAAAAAAGTCAAAAAAAGCTTTGATTGAGCAAACTATTCAATCGGCCGCAACGACAGGTAAAGTACAACAAAAAATTACGGGACATCATCATGTTTGTCTATCCAGCTCAACCCAAAATCTACGCTCTGGCTATCGGTTTAACCTGCGCGTTAACCACTATTGCGGCCTGGGCTGCAACCGAACGTCTTGATTTTGATGAATTCGACAAAATCAGCTACGCGTTACCGTATGAAGTGGAATTTGTCGCGGCCGATGAGCACTACGTTTCTTTGGAAGGTGACAGTGATGCCATCGAAGACATAGAGATCAAACTGGACGGCAGCCACCTGAAGCTTTCCAACGAGGATCGTGCCTGGTTCGACTGGTCGGACCATGATTCTGACGCGGTTTTTGTCACCATCGGCTTCTCCCAATTAGAGGCGATCAAGTTGGCGGGATCCGGCAATGGGTTTGCGCAAATCATAGAAGCAGACGACTTCAAAGTATCCATCGCAGGCTCCGCGCAGATGGAAATCGAAGAGCTAGAAGCCAATGATCTGATCATCAGCATCGCCGGATCCGGAGATGCTGAGATTCATGCGCTTGACGTTGATGAGGTTGATAGCGCCATAGCGGGTAGCGGCAACATCAAACTCGCAGGACAAACCAATGCCCAGGAGATAACAATCGCAGGATCAGGTGACTATCAGGCTCGGGAGCTGCGGGCTAATGAAACCGATGCATCTATCCGAGGCTCAGGCGATATAGAAGTCTGGTCGGTCGCAACACTGAAAGCTTCCGTCATGGGTTCCGGCGATATCGAGTATTATGGTGACCCTGACGTAAAAGAAAGCATTATGGGGTCAGGTAATCTGGAACGCCGCGGCGATCGTCCGTAGTCACCATTACCACCGCACCCCTTAAGTGGGGCCATGCGGGTTGTTTTATACATCAATTCTTTAGACACCGGAGGAGCTGAACGCACCCTGGTTAAGCTCGCCAATTTCATGGCTGGGTTGTCCTGGGAGGTCACAATTGTGACCCAGCAGCCCCCCGAATTGGATCGCTTCGAGCTGGATGCGGCGGTTCAGCGACACTCAACAGAGACCGGACACCTATCCGATTCATTCAGCGCTGCACTTTTCAACAACGCCCGACGCATCTACCGTCTGCGAAGATTTGTCAAAACCTACCAACCCAATGTGGTGATCGCCTTCATGGCAACCGCGAATACCGTGGCGACCTTCGCCACCCGCGGAACCGGCATTCCGGTAATCGTCTCCGAGCGAAATTATCCACCAGCTTTGGAACTATCCATCCCCCATCGGCTTGCGCAAAGAATAGCCAACCATAGGGCTGAAAAGATGGTTGTGCTCACTGAAGACACAAAACGCTGGTACCAGGAAGAACGAGGGCTAACCAGACTAACCGTGATCCCTAACGGAGTGACCTATCCTATCCCGGCATCCACCCCCCGATTGACACCCGATAGTTTCATCAACCCTGCCACCCGACTGTTGCTCTGTGTCGGCCGCATTACCCAGCAAAAACAGCCTGAAGTGGCCATCGGGGCCTTTGCCAGTGTGGCCAAGGATCACCCGGAATGGCACATGATCTGGGTGGGACGTGGGGATACCGAGCGGCTTCAAGCGCTGGCGGAACAGCATGGCATACGTCATAGATTTTCGACCACGGGTGCGGTGGGTAACGTGCAGGACTGGTACGAGCGCGCCGACGCCTATTTGCTCACATCAGCATACGAAGGGTTCCCAAACACCTTATTGGAAGCATTGGCTTGTGGCTGCGCCAGCATCGCCCTGGATTGCCCTACTGGGCCAGCTGAAATCATCGAAACGGGCAAAAACGGGCTGTTGGTGGACCTCAACAATTCAAATGCACTCACAGAAGCGCTACATCGGATCATGGGAGACCCGTCACTGCGAAGCAAACTGAGTCAGGCAGCCTCTGATGTGCGACAGACCTTCAGTGATCAAGCCAGCCACACGGCATGGCGGTCTCTTGTCGAAGAAACCGCACACCTGTGAATCGATCGGTTTGCGTTATTCTGTCAGTGCTTGGTACACCAGTGATTTAAATTCACCTGCGAGCCTGGTGCGATGTGGAATACTCTGCACCATAAACAGACCAATCAATTGCTCTTCGGGGTCAATCCAAAATCGAGTGCCGGCAGCACCTCCCCAATTGTATTCACCAGCTGAGCCAATCTCACCGGTCTGGCCTGGATCGAGAACCACTGCATACCCCAAGCCAAACGCAGAGCCACGACGATTAAAACCGAGAGGCAATTCTCCAATATGATTGGTTGTCATCAACTCGATGGTTTTTGGCGAGAGTATACGTTCCCCGTCCAACACGCCCCCATTCAGCATCATCTGTGAAAACCGCAGATAATCTCTGGCGGTGGAAAGCAAACCCCCACCACCACCTTCAAATTTCGCACCGGGCTGATATCCGGCGTTGGTCTGCGCTGGCGCCACCTCCAGTCCAGGACCTGTGGGTTGCGCAAAGAAGCCCCCATTGCCAACACCTTCCGGCGAATAGATCTGAGCGACACGGTCAGCGGACTCGGGCCGAATAAAGAAGCTGGTATCTCGCATATCCAACGGGTCAAACAGCCGTGTCTGCAAAAATTCACCAAAACTCATGCCGCTGACGCGCTCAACCAGGGCGCCCTGAACGTCGACCGAAACGCTGTAATGCCACCGCGAACCTGGTTCATACTGCAACGGAATCTGACCCAGTCGCTCAGTAAATTCTTTCAGGGTCAGGTGCGGACCCAATAGTTGAGCCTTACGATAGGCTTGATCAACTTCAGTATTACCAAACACCCCGTAGGTCATGCCGGCCGTGTGGGTCAGCAGGTCGCGAATCGTGGGCTGCCGAGCCGGTTTACGCGTTTGACCAACCTTGCTTTCGTCCGCTTCTCCTACACCACGGCTTTGTGTACCATCGGAAACGATGCCGGTATTTCCATCTGCTGTTGATAGAGCAAGCTGAAGATCTGCAAGTTCGGGTAGATACCAGGCCACCGGATCATTCAAAAAGAACTTCCCTTCTTCATGCAGCATCATGACCGCCACCGCTGTAATTGGCTTGGTCATCGAATAGATGCGATAGATGGCATCAGCCTCCATCGCACGACCCGCTTCGCGGTCAGCCTGACCATAGGTTTCTGAATAAACGATCCGGCCATTGCGGGCGATAACACCCATGCCACCCACCATGGTGCCGTCTTCCACCCTCGCGTTCATATGCTGGGTGAGTCGATCCAGACGTTGTGAAGAAAATCCTTCGCGTTCCGGTTTGGTACTGGGGATTTCTTTGGCGAGAACTGAGGAGGTGTTGCTCAACAAAACAACAAAGAGCACGCTCACCAAAAGACGTGCCTGGCGTAGAGTTTTCGACATGGTTGTATTCCAGATAATGTGAGCCGACGAGGCTAGACCATGCGGAATCAGGAAACAAGTTGACCATAAACCGCCAACCAGAATTGAATTCAATACATGCGTGGATGACCTAAAGCGTGGCATGATGTGTAAGGTCTCTAACTCACTATCTAACTCACTGAACGGGGGAACAACAAAGTGGCAATTTCAGCATCGACCACAGAAGAACTATTGGTAGAACAAGACGGGTACGTAGTCACCATAACCCTGAACCGACCAGAACGCTTAAACGCCATCAGCCGCGAGATGCTCAATGAACTCTCGGCAAAAATGGTCGAAGCAGACAAGGATCCAGACACACGGTGCATCATTCTGACCGGCGCAGGTCGAGGTTTCTGCAGTGGGCTGGATCTGATCGATACCAGCGATCGTATGGACAACGACCAGGCACCCGGCACCCGCCCATCCAATCGACCACGCCAGCTGTTTGATTTACGCGATGCACCAATCAACGTGATGTGGCACACCGACACGCCGATCATCTGCGCAATCAATGGCGCTGCGGCAGGTTACGGTATGGACATGACACTACTCTGTGATATGCGCATCATGGCAGACAACGCCAAACTTGCAGCGGTCACTGCCAAACGCAACGTCGTTCCAGAGAGTGGTGGCACCTGGCTGCTTCCCAGACTGGTGGGTTGGGCTAAAGCCGCGGAGCTGTACTATCGAGGTCGAACGGTCGGCGCTGACGAAGCGCTGGAGATTGGGATTGTGAACAAAGTGGTGCCCAAAGATGAATTGATGACAACGGCAAAAGAGTGGGCGAACGAAGTGGCAGAAAATGCACCCATGGCTGTTCAGACCACCAAAAGAATGATGCGTATGGGTATGGAAGAGTCTTACGACACCGCGGTTGATCATCTGATGGTGCACTTAAGTGGTCTTTTCGCCAGCGAAGACTTCGAAGAGGGGTTGAAAGCGTTTATGGAGAAGCGTAAGCCTAACTTCACGGGGCGGTAACTTTCTAAGAAGGTTATGTAGGCAACTTTATTAACCAAACAACTGGGTAGCTGTCAGCCCACCAAGACAACTACCCAGCTTTGTGACCTGTGCACCAAGAATTCCTCAATTCCCCCCTAAACTGGCGGACGATACACCAACAACCAGTTCAGCAACGGAATGCAACAGATTATTCCAGTACATGAAGTCACTTTGGGGATGTATATCGCCGAGCTTGATAGACCGTGGCTGGGCACCAACTTTCCTATTCAAGGTTTTTATGTCCGTGAACACACACAGATCACGGAGCTGTCAGACGTATGCAGTTTTGTCGCCGTAGATCCACGGCGCTACGACAAGTCCGCCTTTAAACAACTGAAATACTCCACCAAACACCGTCGCGCACTGGCAAAGCGCAAGAAACTGCGCCGCCGAGAGTCCGTCACGCCAACCGAACCCAAAGCCTATCAAGACAGTCTGACGCAAGCTCAGGAGTTTCCTGAAGCAGAGAAGGTACTGACCAAAGCGGTGCATCAATTTGAACCCCTAATGGTCAAGCTTGGACAAAACCACAACGTCGAGGTGGGAGAGGTTCAAGGATTCATCAATCCCCTGGTTGAAAGTGTTCTGCGCAACAAGGACGCACTGGTGACGCTGATGCGGGTCAAAGATTTCGACCAGAACACGTACTACCACTGTTTGACCAACGCGGTCTGGGCCAGCCTGATGGGCAGACAGCTGGGTTTCTCGCCTGAACAGATCAAGCGATTAGCGCTGGGCTGTTCCCTGATGGATGTTGGCAGGATCAAGTTGCCAAAAGAAATGCTTCTGCGTAACGGTGCGTTGAGCGATGAGGAATGGCCAATTATCCATTCTCATGTTGAACACTCCCTGTCATTGATAGAGGGGAATGAACTGCACGAAGACGTGATTGGGGTCGTACGATGGCACCACGAACGATGGAATGGCAGCGGTTACCCCGACCATCTGGTTGGTGGCGAGATTCCAGTATTTGCACGCATTGCAGGCGTGGTAGATTCATATAACGCGATGACGCGACATCGCCCCTTTGCCAAAGCTAGGTCTTCTTTCGAAGCCATCACCACGCTGCAAAAAAACTGTCCTGAACTCTACCAGCAAGAGCTGGTTGAGCAGTTCACCCAAACCGTTGGTATCTTCCCGAACGGTGCATTGGTTGAACTGAATACCGGTGAAGTGGGCGTGGTTATTAAACAAAATGAATCTCGTCGACTACGCCCGGAACTGGTGCTGGTGTTGGATGGTGACAAAAAACCCTACGCTGACCTTGAAACCACCAAATTGGACGACGTTTGGGAGGCAGATGAAGGCGGTGAAAAAGTTTGGATCAGCAAAGAGCTTGCGCCAGGCTCCTACGGCATAGATGCTCGCGACTACTTCCTGTAGGTAATACCCAGCGTCCGGTCTGTCATGCTCACATCACTCGAACTCCCTCAGGCGATTTGTATCGCGCAGTTACAGCCGACCAATACCAATGAGGGCGCAGATATTCCAACCCCGATCATGCGTTCGTTGTTGCAAGACTTTGACGCATCTCTGCCATCAGGAGATTGCGTAGAGGAACTCTCCCGCGGGCGATTTGGCTTTGCATTGAACGAGCTGAAAGGGGTAAATCACGCCAAACTGGCGGCCGCAAAGTTCCAAAGGATCACCCAGGCTGTGACGGACAGTCGGTACGAACTGCATACCGGCATCGCCTTTCGAAACGAAGAGGACGCCGAGCCAGAATCCATACGTATTCGCGCGGACATCGCCTGTAAGGAAGCAGTTCGGGCCCAGCAAGAAAGCGTTTTTGCTGACGACGCGCTCGTCCAGGCCCACACCACTGCGCTGCAACTCGGGGAGGATATCTCGAGCGCCATCACACATCACAACCTACTGCTGTTTTACCAACCTCAGGTGGACGAAGAGGGCTGTATTGCCGCCTGTGAGGGGCTACTGCGTTGGCAGAAAGAAAAACTGATTTCTCCGGGGCATTTTCTGCCTCGATTGAAGCAAACCGAACTTTACCAGGTCACTCGGTACACAGCGCGCCAGGTCATTCGTGATCTGGCTGATCAGATCTGGATACCATCATCCTCGTTGAACATTGATCCGGCTATTTTAGACAATGCCCTGCTTCAGCTAATCCTGGACGAACTTGAGCTGTGGCAAGTCAACACCAATCGACTGACCATCGAAATCACCGAGGCAGGCCTGATCAATAACTACGACCAAACCATCGAATTGTTAGCCAAGGCGCGCGACTTGGGATTGAGTGTAGCAATTGACGACTTCGGGACCGGCTATTCCTCCCTGCAACATTTCAAAAATCTCCCGATCGACGAATTGAAAATCGACATGATCTTTGTACAAAACCTGCGAACTGATCAGTCCAATCAGTACCTGTGCAACATGATGATCGATCTAGCGCACACTTTCGGTCACCAGGTCGTTGCCGAAGGTGTTGAGGATGAATGGAGCGCCGAGTGGCTGTTTAACGCAGGTTGCGATCTGCTTCAGGGATTTTACTACAGCCCCCCTCTCCCCTTGGAAAGCCTCAACCACATGTCGCACGACGAGTAGCTGGGGATTCCCCTGGCGTTTGGGTCAACTTTTTTTGGCTTCTGCTTTGATCACCGCTGCCCCTTCGGGATCTACCGGAATACCATGCACAATCCGAGCATTGGCGTGCCCGAGTTGTTGTAAAGACATGGCCGATTGCAGGGCACTCCAGATGCCTTGTGCATCCTGGGCCTGATTAACACTCTGCTTCGCCAAACGCAGACCCATACTGGGTCTTTGGGCGATTCGGTCTGCCATCTGAGTTGTGAAGTCGGTTAGTTCATCCCGGGAAATGACATGATTGACCATCCCGCAGGACTGTGCCTCCCGCGCAGACATAACGCCGCCGGTAAAAAGCAGCTCTTTTGCTTTACGGACTCCGAATTCCCAGGGGTGTCCGAAGTACTCAACGCCATTAACGCCAAAAGCGACCACCGGATCTGAAAATGTAGCGCTCTCTTCTGCAATGATAATGTCGCACACCCAGACCAACATCAGCCCAGCAGCGATCACCTTGCCCTGGACTTCAGCGATGGTTGGTTTGGGAAAGTTCCGCCAGCGCCAACAAAGGCCAAGATACATCTCCTCCTCAAACGCCTGATGCCCTTCTTGACCGGGTTTGCCGTACCCACCCCAATTGGTGACCTGATCAAACGCCGACATGGGTTCACGATCACCCATGTCGTGACCGGACGAGAAATGCGGACCATTGGCCGCCAGTACAACCACCTTCACCTCATCATCCCGGCCGGCTTGATCAAAAGCATCATTCAATTCATAGAGCATACGCTTGTTCTGCGCATTTCTAGTTTCAGGCCGATTCAGGACAATCCGGCAGACGCCGGATTCGGCCTTTTGATACTCGATGGTTGAAAATTCAGTCATTGACCATTTCCCATTACAATGTCTCTATAGCCAGTGTACAGAACTTCGAATCAGACTGATGCCCCTGGAAAACCTGACCAATCGATCCCTAGGATGGCGCTGGTACGCCGCAGCACTGCTGTTTTTGAGCGGATTTATCGGCTTGGTGTCGGGTGTAGATGTGTCAGAACGTCCGGACGTCTCCACCTCAGACCTATTGACAAAAGCCTACTACGCGCTGGGTCTCTTTGTTGTGGGAGGCTTGGACATCGGCACACCACAAGATGGTCCTTTCTGGGGACGCGTATTGCTGTGGATCGCATACTTTGGGGCACCGCTACTCACCGCATCAGCGGTCATTGAGGCTTTAGTCCAAGTTCTCGAACCGGGTCGGTGGCAAATTCGTCGGATTCGTGATCACATCATCGTCTTCGGCTCCGGGCGCCTGACCATCAGCTATTTGCGCGTCCTACGTCGCCATTCACCCAAGACACCTGTGGTCATCGTAGACACTCACTTCGATAGCGTGCGCGAAGAAGAGCTTAAACAGACATTCCACGCCACAATCATGGTGGGTGATCTGACCCATGACTACCTGTTGGAGCGATTGCGTCTGCATCGGGCAAAACGCGTGCTCATGCTGGGAGATAATGACTATCAGGGGTTTGAGGCCGCCACGCGAATTCTGGCAATCGAACCCAAGCTAAAGAACAATCTGATACTCCATTCGCATAATCTTCGTCTGATGCGTTCAGTCCAGGGGAGCGAATTAGCTAGCCAGTGCGAAATTTTTAATACCTACAACCTGGCTGCGGAAGGACTTGTAAGAGATCAGCTGGTCCAACACTTCAGGGAAACTCCGGTTCGCGACATTGTTGTGATGGCAGGGTTTGGCCGATTCGGACAATCCGTGCTTGAAGAGCTGCAATATCATGCCGCGCACGAGATTGACCAGGTTGCCGTGTTGGACCGGGATGCCAGTCGCCGCGTGCTGGTGGTAGACGAACAGGAAAAAATTCACGCGGACTATGATCGGCACGTTTTTGAAGGTGACATCGCACACCCGGATGTCTGGCGTCAATTGACCGATAAGCTGGATCTGGAAAAAGACAATCCCACCGTTGTGCTGGGCACGGGTGAGGAACAAAACAACTTACGTACCGCACTGTGGATCAAGCAGAAATATCCGAATGCCGTGGTCTACGCGCGCACCAATGATCGTTCAAATTTTGCGTTGGCGGTTGGCGGCGAGCACGGTATAAAGAACATCAGTATCACTCAGCTAGTCGAACAATACATGCCGGAGCGATGGATGACTTAGCTGGGCAAGGATCTAAAGAGCAGGTTAGCTCTGGGGTGAAGGGGGGAGTGAAGAAAGCATGCAGGCCTATATTGCACGCCGTCTTTTGGCGCTGCTCCCCACGTTATTCTTCGCAAGCCTGATCGTCTTTGTTTCCATGCGCTTGATTCCGGGCGACGTCATAGACCTAATGCTGGCCCAGAACGACATCGCTACCAGCCAGGACCGAGAACGTATCGAGACTGCCCTGGGGTTAGATCAACCCGTACTCACTCAGTATCTGGAATGGGTAGGCGGCGTGTTCAAGGGCGATTTGGGACGATCTCTTTGGCAGAACACACCCGTCACAGAGCAGCTCCAGGCGACCATGCCCATCACTTTCGAACTTGGACTCCTGGCTATGATCGTGGCCTTGACCGTGGCGATTCCGATCGGCATCTATTCGGCCATGCGCCAGGACAGTGCCGGCGACTATATCGCACGATCTTTTTCGTTATTGATGCTGGCCGTTCCTGGATTCTGGCTGGGCACATTGGTGATGGTTTTCCCATCGGTGTGGTGGCGCTGGTCTCCACCTTTGGAATACACCCCCTTCTTTGAAGATCCAATCGCCAACCTCAGTCATATGATCGTACCTGCGATTCTCCTTGGGCTATCCATGTCGGCAGTCACCATGCGCATGACCCGCACCATGATGTTGGAAGTGATGCGTCAAGATTACATTCGCACCGCTCGCGCCAAGGGAGTGGGAGAAAGCTTGTTAATCGTTCGACATGCGCTGCGCAACGGTCTGATTCCCGTGGTCACACTGATCGGTTTACAAGCCCCGCTACTGATTGGCGGCGCGGTCATCCTGGAGCAGATTTTTGTTGTACCGGGGATGGGCCTGCTGCTTCTTGAAGCCGTATTTCAGCGCGACTATCCGGTTATCAGTGGCATCTTCCTGGTGGTTGGGGTTGGAGTACTCCTGATCAACCTGCTGGTGGATCTCAGCTACGGCTTTCTCGACCCCAAGGTCCGCCACCAATGAGCTTTTCCCAACGTCTGTGGAGAGAAAAATGTCTCGGGGCCATCGGCGGCGCAATCTTTCTGCTGTTTTTATTTTGCGGCCTATTTGCGGACCTTTTAGCCCCTTACGGGATGAACGAGACCAATCTGCACGTTCGATTGCAGGCGCCGTCCTGGGATTATTGGCTGGGTACCGACCACCTGGGCAGAGACGTATTGAGCCGAGTGTTAATCGGGGCTCAACTTTCAATGGTGGTGGGTTTCATGGCGGCCGGGCTTGCCACGGTCATCTCCATCATCCTTGGTGTGGCTTCAGGTTATTTTGGCGGTCGTGTCGATATGTTGATCCAACGATTTGTCGACGCGTGGATGACCTTTCCTGATCTGGTTTTACTTATCGTTGTCGTGTCCATAGTCGGGCCGGGGATGCCGCAGATCATCATTATTCTGGGGTGTCTCTATGGTATTGCAGGCTCCAGGATCGTACGTGGCTCGGTCGTCACCGTGCGAGAAAGTATGTATACCCACGCCGCCCAATCCATAGGTGCCAGCACCTTGCGGATTCTGATTAAACACATCATTCCCAATGTCATGCCAGTGGTCATCGTTCTTTTCACCACCCGCGTCGGTGCAACCATTCTGGCTGAAGCAGGTCTTTCGTTTCTTGGTTTAGGTGTCCCACCACCTGCACCCACCTGGGGTAGCATGCTCAGCGGCACCGGTCGAACGTACATGTATCTGGGTCCGTGGTTGGCCCTCGCACCCGGTCTCTGCCTCACCGTTGTTGTCTACGCGATCAATGTATATGGCGATGCATTAAGAGATCTGCTGGATCCTCGGATGCGAGGTGCGCGATGAGAAGGGGCTGGCTGATCCTGTTTTGCTGCTGTTCAATGGGTACCCACGCCGGTTCTAATCTCATCAAATCAGAACCCCAATACGGTGGGAAACTGAACATCGGCACCGTGTATGTCACACTTTCGCCGCTTTCCTGGGATTCGAGGGACTGGAACTGGAAGTCCAATCACGATACGTCCATGGTGCGCGAACAGCTGTTTGCAGCGAATCTGGATAAGAGCGTTCGCAAAGGAGGCACACACCGTTTTGTGGCTGATGCTTACTTACCCAAAGACGCCATACGCGGTGAACTTGCGGAATCCTGGCGGTGGTTAGATGACTTGACGCTTGAGATCAAACTAAGGCGTGGGGTTATCATTCCAGGCAAGCCCGGCGTTATCGAAGAGCGTGAACTGGACGCATTCGACGTGAAGTTCAGCTTTGACAATCTGCTCTCAAGCCCAAAGCAAATTTCTAACTACCTGGACCACGTGCAGAGACTCGAGGTGGTGGATCATCACACCATTCGCTTCCATCTATCAAAGTACAGCGCTGAATGGGATTACCGATTTGGATACGGCTACTACTCCGCTATCAACCCTCGGGAGATGGCCCAGCTGGATGCAAAAAACTGGCGCAATGTGGTCGGTTCCGGTCCGTTCACCCTGGAACGGTACATCCAAGGTAATTCTCAACTTTATGCCAAAAATCCTAAGTACTGGGATCGGGAAACCCTACATGGTACTCCCTACCAGATTCCGTTTGTCGACCAGTTGACCTATCGCATCATTAAAGACGAAGCGACCTATCTGACCGGCATACGCACTGGAAAGCTCGACATCCTTGAATCGATCCGGTGGATTGCAGTCGATCATCTGAAAGCATCGACCCCGGAGCTCCAATGGAATAGATGGCTGTCGACATCGGGAAACTTTGTGGTCATGCGACAGGACTTTGCACCGTTTGCCGACGTGCGAGTTCGACGCGCTATGAATCTGGCAGTCAACCAGAAAGAAATTGTTGAGCTCTTTTACGGTGGGCATGCAGAACTGATGGCTTACCCTCAACACCCGGGATTTGGGCCGTATTTTCAACCATTGGAGGAGATGCCCGCTTCGGTACAAGAGCTGTACAGCTACAACCCCGCAAAGGCCAGACAGCTGATGCAGGATGCTGGCTATCCAGATGGCTTTGAGGTCACGATCCAGGTGTGCTCCTGCAGCCCATCAAACATGGACCTGGTGCCGCTGCTCGAGGGTTATCTGTCTAAGATCGGCGTGAAGCTCACCATCCAGCCTCTTGAATACGCCTCATTCCTATCGATGATGACCAGCCGCAATCACTCCCCCGCCTATCTTATGGACAGCGGCCATGTGAACCCGACCACTACCATTCGCAAAAGTTTTGTCACCGGCCAGCTATGGAATCCCTCACTACATTCGGATCCTGACCTGGATGCCCGCATGGCTGAAATATTCGAAAACAGGAATGAATCTGAGCGGATCCAGGACCTGCGACAATTGACGGTCGAGATCATCGACGCAGCGCCCTATATCTGGCTACCCATCCAATATCGCTACACCGCTTGGTGGCCGTGGGTGAAAAACTACAACGGTGAGCTGCGTGCCGGCGCGGTGCGACCAGGTCCGATTTATGCGCGTATCTGGATTGACCAGGAGCTGAAGCGCACGATGGGGTACCAATGACGAATCCCTTGTTAAGTATCAGTGACCTGGGCGTGAGCTTTCGAAGTGACGAGGGTCGCGTTCATGCAGTGAACAACGTGAGTTTTTCAATAGATGGCGGTAAGACGTTAGCCATCGTCGGCGAGAGCGGATCGGGGAAAAGTGTGACTGCCCTTTCCATCCTGCAATTGCTGGGTGACGCTGGTCGCATTGATGCCGGCACAATTATGTTTGAGGGCGTCGATCTTGCCCAACACACACCGAGTGCCATGCGCCATATCCGTGGCAACCAGATATCCATGATCTTTCAAGAACCGATGACTTCCCTGAACCCGGTCATCAAGGTGGGTCGCCAGGTGGCTGAGCCCTTGGTTTTGCATCAGGGTTTGAGCTGGCAGCAAGCGCTGTCACAGGCTGAAACGCTGTTGCATCAGGTGGCCATTCCAGACCCAAAAGCCCGCCTGGAAGATTACCCGCACCAGCTATCCGGCGGCATGCGCCAACGCGTGATGATCGCCATGGCCCTCGCTTGCTCCCCGAAACTCATCATCGCTGATGAACCTACCACAGCGCTGGATGTCACGGTTCAAGCACAAATCCTGGCTTTGCTTAAAGACCTGACCAGACAAACCGGTGCTGCGCTCATCCTTATCACCCACGATCTTGGGGTTGTAGCGCGCTACGCTGATCACGTTGTGGTGATGTACGGCGGGCGGATGATGGAATCAACCACGGCAGCGCAACTGTATCGAACGCCTAAACACCCGTATACAAAAGGGCTGATGAGTGCGATCCCATCGTTAGATTCAGATACCAATCTGGAACTTGCCACCATCGACGGGCAACCACCAAACCTGGCCAATCCCCCTCAAGGCTGTCCTTTTGCACCCCGCTGCACGCTGGCTGAGGCCACTTGCAACGCCGCGCCACCAGACCCCCGCGAAGTTGGCTCCAATCACCTGATGGCGTGCATTTACGATGACTGAGCCACTGCTTCAGGTCAAAGATCTCAAAGTGCACTTTCCGGTGACCGAAGGGGTCTTATTTTCTCGTCAGGTGGGTAGCGTCAAGGCAGTAGATGGCGTGTCGTTTGATATTCAACGCGGAGAAACCCTGTCCCTGGTGGGCGAAAGCGGCTGCGGCAAATCCACTACCGCGTTGGCGATCCTACGCATGTTGCCAGTGACCGAAGGGCAGATTTTGTTTGATGGAGAGGACATCACCCAGAGATTCGGCAATCAGCTGGGGGCCACCAGACCGCGAATTCAGATGGTGTATCAGGACCCCTTTGGCTCTCTCAACCCCCGAATGAAAGTCCAGGATATTATTGGTGAACCACTCAAAGTTCATCGACCTAATCAAACCAAGCCGGACTACACCAAGCGCATAAAAGAGCTGATGGATATCGTTGGCCTACTCCCCAATATGGCAGATCGGTACCCGCACGAGTTTTCTGGCGGTCAACGTCAACGAATTGGGATCGCCAGAGCGCTGGCGCTACAACCCGATCTACTGATCTGCGACGAAGCGGTGTCCGCCCTAGACGTCTCCATCCAGGCGCAAGTCATCAACCTGCTGATGCAGCTGCAAAAGGACTTTGGCCTCACCTATCTGTTTATTTCCCACGACCTGTCGGTGGTTCGCCACGTCAGCGACCGCATAGCTGTGATGTATCTGGGTCAGTTTGTTGAAGTAAAAGCACGCGATACACTGTTCAGTAACGCCCAACATCCATATACAAAGACGCTTTTGGACGCAGTGCCCATTGCCAATCCGGATATTGAGGCCCAGCGCCCACAACCCCTGATTGTTGGGGAAGTCCCAAGCGTGCGAAACCCGCCACACGGCTGCCGTTTTCACCCTCGCTGCCAACACGTCATCGATCAGTGTGCGACCACAGCGCCATTGCCTTATCAGTCTGATGGAGGTGCGGTTAGTTGCCATCTACTTGCGAACCGCGCGACAACAGAAAGCGCAGCTCCTTGAATTCGCAAGCCTTTCGAACACATGCTAAATTCCGGGATGGGGGACTAATATGATCGTTGGTATTCATCACATCGCAATTGGCGTGCCTGACTTTGAAGCAGGATTAGCCTTTTATTGTGATGTCCTGGGTTTCGAACAAGTTGAGAGAAACTCTTTTTCTGGCAGCAATCCCGCTGTGGAGGCCGCCATTGGACTAGCCGAACCCAGCGCGGAAATGGCTATGTTACGAGGCGGCAATGCCTACATTGAACTATGGCACTATACGTCCCCAGAGCCTAAAAATCTGACCGCAACCCCCGCTGATTTTGGCTATCCACATTTGGCCCTCGAGGTCACCGACATACACGCGGAGCACGCACGACTCACCGCCGGGGGCATGGATTTTGTGGGCGAGCCCGTCGAGTTCGGAGACAGTGCCGCAGTTTATGGCAAAGATCCATTTGGCAATGTCATCGAGATTTATGAAATCCGCAATCCCCAACGGGCGCGGATCGATAATACTCGTTTGTTGAAAATGGAAAGTGAATCGTGAGTGAAACTGGAAAAATCCCTAGTCTGGCCGAGGTGGCCGACCGGCTGGCCATTCAGGACGTACTTACGACCCACAGTCGAGGTGTTGATCGGGCCGATGGCGAGCTCCTCAAAAGCGCCTACTGGCCCGAAGCGGAGGTTGCCTATGGTGGCTACAACGGCCCTGCTCACCCCTTCTGCGAAACACTACCGTCAGGAATCAAAAAATACGCCGGCACCCAACATCGTGTGACCAACGTCAACGTTGAGGTCAAAGCATCGGATGCTGTAGTAGAATCCTACGTTACGGCCTACCACTATCGGGCCGATCCCGAAGGCGGAGATACCGAAATGACTTACATCGGTCGTTATATCGACCATATGCAAAAGCGCGAAGACGTGTGGAAAATCATGTTCCGGCGCGTGGTGATGGACTGGAACCAGAACACAAAAGCCAGTGCTATACTATTGGGTCCACCCTTTGAGGGATTGGCTCGCGGCGATCGAGCGCCGGACGACCCGTTATATGAAATGCAGCGTAAAATACTCAGCTAACTTACGGAGACCACCATGGATCAGCATATCCTTACGAACCGCTTGGCAAAAGTAGAAGCTCTCAGAGAAGACATTCTCGCGGCAGGTGACGAAGCTCAGCAGCTGCGTCGACTGCCCGATTGGATCGTCGACAAACTGGTCGCAGAAGGTTTCTTTCGGTTTGCGCTGCCGATCGAAATGGGCGGCGAAAATGCAAGCTCAATCGATACTATAGAGGTCCTGGAAGCCATAGCCGCGATCGATGCTTCGGTATCCTGGAACGTCATGTTAGGTTCGGAAATTAATGCCATGGCCGTGGGCGGTATGGATCCTGATCTGGCGAAAGAGATTTACCTGGACAACCCCGATGTCATTATGTGTGGCGGCGGCGGACCAGGATCATTGCCACCAAGAGCAGAGCGCGCAGAAGACGGCGGCGTTCGAGTCTGGGGACAATCTACCTTTATCAGCGGGTGTCATAACGCCACCTGGTGTTTTATGGCTGCACCGTTGATGAAGGGAGATGCACCGGAGCTGGATGATGCAGGCAATCCAATCTTTAAGATGTGGTTTATGCATAAGGATCAGTGGGAAATCGTTGATACCTGGGATGTCGCGGGATTGCGCGGATCGGGTAGTAACGACGTGAAAGCTGAAGGGGCTTACGTACCGGAAAAGCACATTGGCGTGGATCTGTTGGTTACCCCACCACACTACGAAAACCCGGTTTACCGAATGCCGGTGCCGCTTAGACTGTCTTACAACAAAGTAGCAGTGGCCCTGGGCGTTGCGAAAGGCGCTTTGGATAGCTTCTCCGATCTCGCGCAGAACAAAGTACCTATGATGTCCACCAGCACACTCAACAAAAGACCTATTGCCCAATACCGGATGGGTGAGGCCATGGCGAAATATAGAGCTGCGCGAGCTTATGTGATGAGTGCCATGCAAGATGTTGAAGACGAGCTGCTTGAGGGTGCGCCAACGCCGGGACCCGAAACCACCATCAACGCTCGCCTGGCTTGTACGTATGGCGCAAACGCCTGCATGGAGGTTGTTGATCTACTACACAATACTGCCGGCACCAGCGGCATGCGCATGCACAGTCCATTAGAACGCAAACTCAGAGACGCCCACGCGTGTGCAACACATCGTTGGGTATCCCACCCGCTATATCAGGATCTGGGTAGCATCTTCCTGGGGAATGAACCAGATCCGGAGTTCACAGGCGAAGGTGGTCCGGCACCAAAATAGCACCCACATTAACGCTCGGAGGCGATCCAGGTTTGGGTCCATAGAGTCCGTTGAACAACAGTCCGTTGAACAAGAGTCCGTTGACCGAAGAGTCCGTTGAGATGGCTGGCCCTATAGAAGCGTGCACCGCCTTGTTCATTGACTATGCAAGATTTGTAGACTTCGGCGACTACGATCAGTTTGTCGCTTTGTTCACCGAAGATGCGGTACTTGATTTAGGTTTTCGACTCGAAGGGCGCGGCGCGATCGAGCGTTCCATGTCTCGCAGAGATCCACAACTTCGATCCAGACACATCCTCAGCAATATTCATGTCGAGGTAAATTCAAACACTCAAGCCAACGGAATTGCCTATTTGAGTCTCTATCGTCATATCGGGCAGCAAAGTCTGGACCCTTCTCCTGTCTTACTAAGCGGCCCCGCAGCCATTGGACACTACGACAATACTTTTAGACTCACGTCTCAAGGGTGGCGCATTGCTTCATGTAAGCTGCAGTTTGCTTTTCAAGATCTGGATCAGTTTTAGTCGGAACAAGTCCAAAAGAATAGCATGTCAACGCGCCAAACAAGACACGACTGGGGGAAGCATCGCTACTTTCTCGCTGCACTGATGCGCACTTTACGACGCGCAATCGGCCTGCGTTTTAATTATGTATTTGTCGGCTCCGACCGACCCGATTTCCTGGACGCGAATCAGGGTGCGCTCGCGCAGGGCTATACATCACAACTATGCACCAAATCTGATCTGGTCGATCACGCTTCACCCGACAACATGCTGACCGAAGCTTTTTTAGCGGAAGTCAATTGGGAAATTCATGACTGTGCAGCCGCGTTTTGTGAGGGAAAATTGGTCGCCTATAAATTTGCCGCCCGCAAGCGTGTGCGGTTGACCGAGCAACTAGATGTGATTGTACCAACCGGCTTTCGCACCACCTATAAAGCCTGGACCCATCCCGACCATAGACAGAACAACCTTTCCTACCATTTGAGTCATGTGCTTCACAAACACTGCCACGCCAAAAAGTTTCGAGAGAGAACCATTTTTTATATAGAAAGCACCAACTACGCCTCCCTCCTGCACGGCTATCTTGACCCGCGACAAGCCAGTTTGCGGATGGGTTATTTCGGCTGGATCAGCGTCTTCGGTCGCCAGATACCCTTTAACTCCAGATGGGCTAAACGAATCGGTTACTATGCCTTGCGCAAAGACGATACGCGGACCAGGTACTACGCCAACTGAAGCTCGACCATGCAACGCTTTGTGACCTTAAAAATGGCTCTCTACTCGCTCCTCGCTCTGGTCGGGCTCTACATTGTGGTGGTGATCGGTTTCGAAACTGGTTTGGGCATCTGGCAGCCGACCTGGGCGAATACGCTTTATATCACCACCACTGATCATCGCGGCAATCAAAACACTCGTGTTTTGTCCGGTCTGTACATGGGAGACGATCTGTATGTCAGAGCAAATCATTGGCCGCGCGACTGGTACCATGACGCCATGGCCCGACCTAACGTGAACATTGATCGCGGCCACGGAACACGTCAATTTGTCGCCGTGCCAGTAAGCGGCGAAGAAGAACGCAGGGTAAACGCACAACATGGTATTCGGCTGAAATGGCGAATATTGACCGGATTCCCACCTCTAAAGATCATCCGACTAGATCCCACAACGCATCAAGGCAACCTTTCCGATCAAGAAAATTCGACTTAGACTATTCGAGAGGATGGATAGGGGTAAGATTTGAAGTTTGGCGTACTACAGTTTTTCAGCTGGCCAGAGCGACGCATCCCATTGAATGAGGTGTACCAAAGAGCACTGCAACGCATCGATATCATGGATCGCGTCGGATACGACGCGGTTTGGTTGGCTGAACATCACTTTTCAACCTATAGCGTCTGTCCATCGGTCCACCTGATGGGGATGCATGTCGCAGATCGCACGCAAAATATTCGCATCGGCACAGGTGTTTCTCTAGCAGCGTTCTATCATCCGCTGCGCCTTGCAGAAGAAGTTGCACTGCTGGACAACCTGAGCGGGGGGCGCATCAATTGGGGTGCTGGTCGTGGCTTCGACAGCACCGAGATGAAGAATTTTGGCGTCCCTGCTGACGAGTCTTACGAGCGGTTCCGAGAGAACGTCGACATTGTGCTTAAAGCTTGGCAACCCGGCGCGCTAAACCACCACGGTAAATACCACCAATTCGATGATGTTGAGGTACTACCCAAACCGCTGCAGGATCCAATGCCTGTATGGATGGCCACGACCACTGAGGAAGCGGTGAGGTGGTCTGCTGAACAAGGTCATTCCATTTTAATGGACCCCCATTCCAGTCATCTCCACATCGGTGAAAAACAAAAACTATATGCGGACACCCTGAAGGCAATTGCGGCAACACACCAGCCCGATATTCCTGTGGCAAGACTGATCGCAATTGCGCAAACCGATGCAAAGGCAGAAGCGATTGCTCGGGCCGGTGCAACCTGGACCGTTGAAGGGTACGCGAAAAACAAAAAAGCGGGGGGACCCGAATCGGTTATTCCCGAGACCGATCGTGTGGAACACTACATGAACGATGTCATTATTCACGGCTCACCTGCCAAAGTTGTGGACCAACTAAGGCAGCTTGAGGAAGAGATGGACCTGAATTATCTGCTGGCGTCAATTTTGAGCCACGAAACCTTTATGCAGCTTACCGACCACGTCCTACCAGAGTTTTTGTAACCCCGAATAAAAGCCCTTTATGAAGCGCCGATCTTTGTACCTCGGCTTACAAGTTCGTGTCTAACAATCTTCCACTCCCCGTCAATCCGCCGCATGTTTGAATGATAGGTCGCCCATAGGGTTAAGGTGTGTCCCTCGGGTTCCTTCAGGTAGTGCATCGCTTGTACGTCTGTGCGGGCCTTTGCCTCATCACCATCAACTTCAGCATATACTGGTGAGAGCATGTGCTGGGTTGGTCCAAACCGTTCCAAGGCGGTGACGACGTGTTTGGCCCATGCATCTGCGCCTTGGATGTTCGCATCGGCGAAACCAACCACTTCCACATCACCAGCAAAGCAGCTGCGATAAAGGTCCATATCTCGATCGTCCACCCCTGCTGCATATCGCAGCATGACATCCTGGATTGCGATCCTATCGGCCACCACTTGAGACATTAGCTTTCCCCTTGCAAATTTCCCCAACCATTAAAATACGTAACGGACTGTGCTGGCAAGCGATCCGCACGTTTAAGGTTTGCGCCTTTGGTGTAAGCAACCGGAAGCATCACTGTCTGGAGTGTTTCACTGGGCATGTTCAACACATCTCTCACTTCCTGCTGACGAGCTGACAACAAAGAAGTCCACGTTGTGCCAATTCCTCTGGCACGCAGAGCCAGCATTAAAGACCAGGCTGCTGGCAGGATAGATCCATAAAAACCAACCTGACTCGATACCCCATCGTCCAATGGTTCACCATCCACACAAACGAAGATCATGGCCGGAATTTCATGCATGCGATCGATAAGTGCCTGGTGGGTAGGTTTCATGGGCAAATTCCGCGCCGCCATGATTTCCAACAAAACTTCACTATAGAGCCGGGCAAGAGCGGTTTTGGGCGAAGGTTCATCCACGACCACAAACCGCCAATTCTCACCGCCAAGCCCCGTTGGGGCCTGAACCGCGACGTCAATACAGTCAAACAACACCTGGCGCTCTACCGGTCGCTCAAAGTCCAGCTTGCGTCTTACCGAGCGCGCTGTGCTGAGTATTTCGTCAAATTGTTCCAGATCTACCTGCATACCTTCCTCTGTCCTCCGCTGGGAATTAGCGCTTTTGTATTTCGTTTCCATTAAATCTGCCTGACAATTCGCCTACAATGGCACATCCAACTTCAGCCAGAATATTACACGCAATATGACACGTTTATCCGTCCTTGATCTGTCCCCCATCTGCGAAGGCGCCACACCATCAGATGCCTTGGCTAACTCGTTAGACCTGGCGCAACAAGCGGAAAAATTAGGCTACTACCGCTACTGGGTAGCTGAGCACCACAATATGAAAGGGATAGCCAGCGCGGCAACATCGGTGGTGATCGGTCATATTGCCGGCGGGACACACGCCATTCGCGTTGGCGCTGGTGGCATCATGTTGCCGAATCACGCACCACTGATGGTAGCGGAACAGTTTGGTACTCTCGAAGCACTGTATCCTGGTCGCATCGATCTCGGACTCGGTCGAGCACCGGGTACCGACGGCGTCACCGCGCAGGCATTGCGGCGCACCCTGAACAGCGACCCAAACAAATTCCCTCAGGATGTACTGGAACTGCGCGAATACATGAAGCCTGCCAAACCAGGACAGAACGTGTGTGCAGTGCCCGGTTATGGCACCCAGGTACCACTTTATATCCTGGGATCCTCGCTATTTGGCGCTCAGCTGGCGGCAATCCTTGGGCTCCCGTTTGCCTTCGCCTCACACTTTGCTCCACAAGCTATGGAGCAGGCGCTGGAGATCTATCGAAAAGAGTTTGAGCCCAGCGATGTACTCGATAAACCCTATGTGATTTTGGGTTACAACATCTGCTGTGCAGATACCGAGGAAGAAGCGATGTATCTGCGCAGCTCTGGACTACAAGCCTTTTTGAGACTTCGCTTCGGCAACCCAGGCCCCCTGCCGCCACCGGTACAAGACCTGGAGGCAACGCTGTCGGAACAAGAACGTTTGGTTATGGGACAGATCAGTTCGTGCGCGTCCACGGGTACGCCGGAGCAGGTTCGCAAGGACGTCCGTGAATTTGTCCGCTATACCAGCGCTGATGAACTCATTGTGGTTGCGCAGATTTACGAGCACGCAGCACGCGTACGGTCATACGAACTGGCTATGCAAGCCTGTTCTGAGCTATAGACGAAGCTCTCTTGATCTAAGGCTCATACCAAATAGGTGAAGTCCAAGCTCGATCCTGAATCGTTGCGTGCATGCCAGGTCTGGGGGTAAATCCGTTTCTGATGGCATCATAGGACGACCAACGACAGCTGGGATTTTCTAATACTCGCACGTAGTAAAACGCACGTTGTGCCGGATCAAATTCTGGATCTTGCCAGACCACAGCCATTTCCGAATCTCCCTTGTCAGGTGAGGTCGAGCAATCCGTAAGGTCAACTGTTGCACCATTGTCAGGACAACGGCCTTCCACCGGATCTAATCCATCAGAGCATGAGATATCGACAACCAACTCCTGGGCCTTCCCATCGTCAACCCAGCCTTTGATCATCTGCAGCCTTTGCAGACTTTGAGTATCTGGATCTTGCGCTGCCCAGACATAAAAGCTGGGCACCAGGTCCTCTCGGGATCCAAGCTCACCCTTCAAGTCCGCGCCCATAGGTACCCCGCGTTCATAGGCCAATCCAACGGGGTTCGCAGCTTCCAGGATGCCTTGGTCCAAATCAAATCCTGCAAAGAACCGAACTTGGATGTGCGGCCCACTTGTACTGAACGTTTCTTTGCGACGAAAGGCATCATAGATCGCATCTCGAGTGTTCGATTCCGCCCAGACACCAGCAAGCCCAGATGCCCCCCAATATTGTGATGCGCCATTAGCATATTCCGGATTCTCTTCTGACCCAGGGGTTGGTATCGAACCTCGCATATGCGGTTCAATATCTGTGATACCCGTTTTACTCCAGTAGTTATCCTCCTCGAATGAGCCGGCCGCATTGTGCGTATCAGAAGACCCGATCACACCGAACTTGAATGGGTTAAACCCGGACTCGGCCTCCATCAACAGGCCGTTAAGATAGGCTTCACGCACATAACTACCTGCGGGTTGACTCGGCAATAGCGACGCGACCCGAATGGGCATGATTTCGAAGTTAGCCCATTCGTCATTTGGAGATAACAGCGGGTGCGTATCAGAGGTACCTTTCACCTGCGTGTTCTCAACAAGTGGTTCATTGCGCATACGTTGTTGAGCATACGCCGCATCCAGAGGTTCGTCGCTCATGAATTTTGTCTTCGAAAACATCCAGCCATTTGAGCCATTGGAGTTGTGAGGAATAGAAATGACATCAGACCCATTGGCTCGAGCCTGATCCATCCAATCCCACAAATCCTCCGGGTTTAATGAATCCAGTCGGCCGAAGGGTTGTGCTGGTACGTCCGCACCTCGAAAGATCACGTTGCGATGCAGATTCTCAAAGGCGGGTCCTGAGCTTGTATATTCATAACCGATGAAGGTCGTGAAGTTACCCGGATCGTTGTGGCGGCGGGCAGCTTCGATAATTTCCTGCCAAGCGCTGCGCGCGACATCTCTGTCATCCAGAATATCTGGTTTATCAGGTTGGAGATTTTGCAGATGACCGATGACCGAGGCAAAGGCCGCAGCTGAACCTTGTGCCGTGTTGGCTCCCCTGATGGCATCAGACATTGCATGGTTTGCGTGTTTGCCCTCGCCTTTTGCAATTTCTCGCATCATCCCCAGGTAGAAGGCGTGATCCGAGACTGCAAGAAAATCCAAGGGTTTTTTCATCTGCATCATAAATCCTGATGCATGCTCGATCGCTGCCCCCTTAGCAAATTCGTAGGCTTCATCCGGTGTGCGTCGGGTACCCATCAGATAAGCATCAAACGACAGGATTGTGTGGATATGGGTATCACCGAAGTAGGCATTGCGCAGTGGGTTGGACTCGGTCGCAACCGCCGAGTTAGAGCCCGATTCGTCGACTGGTTGAACTGCATCCGCTTTGGATACGTTGTCCGCTTGGGTACCGGACTCCCCACACGCGCTCACAAAAAAGATGGACGAACACAGCAACAGAATTTGAAATTTTGTTAACCTTTGAAAAATGCGCACTGGCACAGACCTCCCATAGTTCCCTCTCACCATTTCTCAAGAGTACGCCCTATTGGCAGGTTTGTTAATATGGACCAGGAGCCCAAGTCAGCTTGAGTCTAAGGAGCACCGGTGACAGAACATGTTCATACCTATGCAGGCAATCCCTTAGAGCGCGGGGAAGCGCTTCGCCGAGACGAAGATCACATCCGACGCCTGCAGCAATCCGCCGAAGCTCGGTTCCTTCCGTTTCTTAATCTGAAAGTAGCAGTCAACGAAACCGATCTCGACTGGCAGGACCGTAAAATTCTTGAGCAACCAAATTCGCAGGTGATTTTTCTAGGCATGGACGAATCCGAGTCTCCATTGTTTGCCGTGCACCTGCAAACTCCGCCAGAAAATCAGGAATTTGCCGATTGCCGTCTGCTTGCAAGCCAGCTGAGCCTTCCAAACACAGGGATTCTGGCCCAGGCGCGTGCTCAATTGGATTGGCACCAACGTAATCCGTTCTGTGCACAATGCGGTGGCGTCACCCATTCAGAACGTGGTGGTCAAATCAGACGCTGTCAGCAATGCGAGAAGCATATATTCCCAAGGACAGACGGCGTGGCCATTATGCTGATTGTGGACGAAGTGGGTGGTGATCGTTGTCTACTTGGCAAAGGGCACGGTCGAATGGCAAGAGCAAATTTCTACAGTTGTCTTGCCGGGTTTATCGACCAGGGGGAGTCCTTGGAAGAGGCCGTCAGGCGCGAGGTTTGGGAAGAAGCCGGCATTCGAGTGGGTCCTGTACAGTATCACTCATCACAACCCTGGCCGTTTCCATCTCAATTGATGATCGGTTGCCATGGAATCGCCCTCCACAAAGACATTAATTTTGATCCTGTGGAAATGAGCCACGTAGACTGGTTCAGCCGTTCAGAAGTGAATCGCGCCCTGGCAGGAGACCATCCAACGCTGAACGTACCGGGGCCAATGGCCATAGCCCATCACCTGATCCGCACCTGGGCGGACGGGGAGATTGAGCTGTGAGTCAGATGGTGTGCTGGAACTGTGGTCAGGGTTTGGATGATATCCCTCTGCCAATCAGTCGCCATGCCACCTGCGGCACCTGCTTCAACGAACTCCATTGTTGTAGACTGTGCCGGCACTTTGATCCCGTTCGCAATATACAATGTTTCGAAGATCGCGCAGATCCGCCGCTACGAAAAGAAAACGCTAATTTCTGCGACTTTTTTTCACCCTCAACTTCGGCGCACCATGCAAATACCACAACGAAGAGTGATGCCGCCCGGAGTGAACTGGATGCATTGTTTGGTAACCCACCCAAGGGGGCGATTGATATTGAAGAACAAGCGCCCGCCGTTGAGACAGACAATCAGCCCTTGAGCAAGGAAGAGGAAGCGCGCAACAAGTTGGATGACTTGTTCAGTTAGCCTTCGGCTTTCACATCGTCGTAGTTGGATCGCATCCATCCCGCCCCAATGGCTTTGGTGGGCAGCGACAGCTGCAGCTCAGGTACTTCCATCGCAATCCACTGAGTAAAAGAGTTACTGTTTGGACCGGGCCACATCGTGTATTCGCCATGAAAGGGGTAGCTGGAGACAGCCCGACGAATAGGCTCTATCAAAGCTCTGGCCGGTTCGCCTTTAATCTCATGCAAAAGAATGGGCGCAGATCTGAACCATGGGCGATCCGGTAGACCTTTTGATATGTCCACGGCACGGCCCGTTCGCCGTAATCTCCAACCAATCACCTGATAGATGTCATAGGTGCTTGCGCCCACTGCCTTTGTCGCGACCCAGGTGTGGATGGCAAAATGACCGCGAACACCCCATACATCGGCGCCGTATACTTGCACCACGGCATCCTTAAAGGATGCGGGATCCGGCGCATCTGCCGGACCGATGGGCACGGGTTCCAACATTTTTGAGGTCACCCACAGACCCACGAAACAGAATGCCCCAAAACCAAGTAAACCAATCACCAGTCTTTTAGTCCAAATCACCATGCAAAAAATATCCAATCAAAAAATGCCGATGCGTCAAAGCATGTTCCGACTCACGAGTTGGCTGGCCATTATCGCCTGTCTTTATGGCTGCACCAATTTAGCCAATCTCCGCGAAATTCTAAACACGGTGTCATACGATTCGGCAACCTTTACTTACCAGCTTGATGCTCAGACAGCCCAGATCAGCTTTGCCGTGGGCAACACGCAGGGAAAATTCCGCGTGTATTCAGCACAGTTGGGGTTCGATTCCATGGCGCTGAACAGTGGCGTCCTGGACGTCACGCTCGCAACCGGCAGTGTAGATTTGGCTAACCCTTTGATTGAAGAACTATTGCGAGGAAAAGACTGGTTTGCCAGCAATACCCACAAGCTGGCCACCTTTCGCTCCACAGAATTTGCGGTTGCCAGCAACGCGGCAACAATTCAAGGGTTTCTCACCATTCGCGAGATAAGCCAACCCATGACGTTGCAGGTCAACTTCCCGCAGGGACCACCCAATCTGGCGTCCGATCCAGCAAAAATTTCGTTCGTGGCAACCAGTCAGTTTTCTCGAGCCAGCTTTGGGATGAACGCACTCACCGAGTTTGCGCCTGACCGGGTAGAACTTGAGATTCAAGGACATTTCATTGCATACACAGCAGATTGACTCAAAGCCCCACATCGCGGAACAATAGGCATATCTAATAAGGAAAACGGAAGTAAGTATGAGCATTTCTAGCTTGGCTGGTGTATTGAAAATTTTTGGGGGCACGGATCCTACACCAGAAGAACAGGCCCAGCTTACCAAAGAGGTCATGCTGATGACTCTGGCTCGCGCGACCGCTGCCGATACAAACATCAAAGCAATTGAGGTAGAGAAGGTAAGAGAAGTCCTCCTGGCCCGCACTGGAGAAGACTTTCCCGCTGCCGATGTACGGGTAGCGGCTAATTCCAAAATTTATGAAAAAGCACCACTCAACAAATATCTGGGTACGTCTGCCAAAAAACTTGGCGAAGAAGAGCGTCTACAGATTGCAGAAGCATTGCGTGATGTTGTAAACGCCGATGGTCGTGTCAGCGATCGAGAAATTTCTTTTTTTAACGATTGCGTAACCGCGCTGGCGTTAACACCAGCGCAACTGATGGGATTGAAAGCCGAAAACTAAGCGCCCGCGAGGTGCTCAGGTTACGTCAAAAATGCCTCCCCGAGGCATTTTTGCTTTCTGGACGTGCTCAAGCGAATTTTTAACGCTTAACGGCCCAGCCTTGCCGCTGCCTTCTCATCCATTTTCGCAAGCAAAAGATCACGATAGTCTTGGTAGGATAACAGTTGATCTTTGGTCAATATCCGAGCCATCGCATCATCCATTTCCCTCACCCGATTACGACGTTTGGTGGAGATCTTTCGTGGCAGATTCGTCACGTTGTGACCACGTAATAGTTTACGAACGTCCGCACCATAACCTTGCAGAAACTGCGTAACGTGCGCACGAAATTTCGGCTGTTGCTTCGCATCCAAGCCGATAATGTATGCCGCCCGTATCACATCCGGATGCGCCCAAGGTTCATAGTCTTTTGCCGCGACCTCATTGGCTCCAAGCGGGAGTGCACCCATCAGCATGCAGGGTATCAGCATCATTAGCCAGGCGTTCAAGTTGCTCCTCATATCACCCTCCGTCACGCCAGTTTCAGTGTATTTTGCGCCTAAACTGGGTTTGCATACAATTCGTTTGCCTGCAGCGAGAACTTTTTTGCTTCAAATCAAGACTACCGTTCTGGCGAGCCACTTATTTGATTGCGAACGAGTAAGCGTCTTTTCAGGCACCAACAACCACGCAGGGTCCTAAATGCATATTCAAACACTTCTAATCATTTTACCGTGCCTTTTGATATCTGAACCCGCGCAAGCATGGGAACACTACGGCAACAATGCCGGAGGCACCAAATACAGCGAACTGAACCAGATTAACGCCGATAATGTTTCTCAACTCACCCGGGCATGGACATACCATACCGGAGAAACCGGCGAAGGTTTCCCTTCCGCTCTGACCTTCGAAGCAACCCCGGTGTTATGGCATGACACGCTGTATCTAAACTCCTCTTACGGAAAAGCGTACGCCATTGATGCGGCTACCGGGAAAGAAGTGTGGCGCTATGATGCGGGTTTTAAACCAAACGAACCCTTTGATGAAACCGCCGCCCGGGGTGTCACCCTCTGGCATGACCCGGATCCCGCATCAGAGGCATGCACTCACCGCGTTTTTCTTGGCACCCTGAAGGGAAATCTCCACGCCATCGATGCCCTAACAGGCACGCTGTGCAAAGACTTTGCAGACCAGGGCATTCTGGATCTGACCGAAGGGGTAGGCGATGTGCAAGCCGGCTCTTACACGCTCACCTCTCCGCCCGCTGTTATTGGCGCGACGCTTTTCGTCGGTTCAGCCATTGGTGACAATCGCAAAGTAGCCAGCGAACGTGGGATCGTGCGAGCGGTTGATGCTCGTACCGGTGCAATTGTTTGGACCTGGGATCCCATACCTAGAGACCCGAATGATCCCGCCCGCATATCCTGGGCGAACGATAGCGCCGATTCCAGCGGTGGAGCAAACGCATGGGCCCCGCTTTCAGCGGACCCTGAAGCAAATCTGGTTTATGTTCCGACGTCCTCTCCATCTCCAGACTTTTTTGCCGGCCATAGAGCAGGCAATAATCACTATGCAAATTCAGTGGTAGCGCTAGATGCTGCAAGCGGACGAGTGGTCTGGCATCAACAGCTGGTACATCATGACGTTTGGGACTATGACACACCCGCTCAACCGGTCCTGGTTGATCTTGACCTCGGTGATGGCACAGTGCCCGCGGTGGTCCAGAGTACAAAAACCGGCATGTTGTATGTGTTCAATCGGCTCACTGGGGAACCACTGATACCCGTCGAGGAGCGTCCGGTACCGCAAAATGGCGCGCCGGGAGAACAACTCGCGCCTACCCAGCCGTTTTCTACGCTTCCCGCTCTGCTCAAACATGAGCCACTGACAGAGGATGATGCATTTGGCCTGTTGTGGTTTGACCAGCGTGCGTGCCGTAATCGCATCCAAAATTCTCGCAACGAAGGAATATTCACCCCACCTAGTTTAGAAGGCACGATCATGCGACCCGGATATGCGGGTGGGATCAATTGGGGTGGCGTCGCGATCCACCCGGAGCGTGGTATAGCGGTGGCATTTGTCAACGACTTGCCCACCATCGTCCGCCTGGTACCTCGGGATGGTTTTGATCCTAACAACCGACCAGAACCGGACATGGGCTACTCCCAAATGCGCGGAACCCCTTATATTATGCAGCGGGACCCTTTTCTTTCCCCTCTTGGACTGCCCTGTACCCAACCTCCATGGGGAAAACTGGTGGCCTTGGACCTGAGGTCGCGCGAGATTCTATGGGATATTCCTCTGGGAACAATCGCCGACCTGGCGCCAAGTTTTGTACCTGACTTTGCGTGGGGTGTGCCAGGCATGGGCGGTGCGCTCGTGACAGCCAGCGACCTGGTGTTCATTGGCGCTGCAGCGGAGAAAAAGTTTCGGGCTTTTGATCTGTTGGAAGGACGCGCGTTGTGGGAGGCATCAATACCGTTTGCCGGCAACGCATCACCCATGACCTACCAGGTTGGCAATGATCAATTTGTGGTGATCGCCGCAGGCGGACATGGTCATCTGGCTCATACTGTAGGTGATGCTGTTGTCGCATTTAAACTGCCCTGAACACAACCTTTGCAGATTTCGGTCTAACGTTTTTTTAACTTGGCACCATACAGCCGGTAAGCTAAGGTCTGATGATGAGGAAAGAAATACGAGCAGGAACAAGCGGTTACAGCTACAAAGAGTGGCAAGGCACATTCTATCCTGAAACCTTACCCAAGGAAGATTGGTTGACCTACTATGCCACGCAGTTGCCCGCGGTTGAAATTAACAACACCTTCTACCGTATGCCTAAAGAACATGTTGTAGCTGCGTGGCGGGATGCTGTACCGGACGAATTCAAGTTTGTTCTTAAGGCCTCACGCCGCATCACACACCAAAGCCGGTTGAAAAATGCAGACGAGGCAACCGGTTACTTAATCAAACGCGCACGCGTGCTTGATTCCAAATTGGGTGCTTTGCTCTTTCAATTGCCACCTTATATGCGCGCGGATACCGAGCGACTCCAACGATTCCAGGACCTGTTGCCTCAGGACCTCCCCTGCGTCTTTGAATTCCGTCATGAATCCTGGCACGAAGCAGACGTACGCCACTATCTGGACCAGCGAGGACACGGATGGGTAGTCACCCATGATGAGGATACGCCCAAGTTAGCATTCCACAGTACCGGCACCATCAACTACCTGCGCCTGAGGGCAAACAACTACACGCTACCTCAGCTGCAGAAATGGCATCGCATGGTAAGTCAGACAAACAAAGAGAGTTTTGTTTTTTTCAAACACGAAGAAGCTGGTGCAGGGCCGGCGCTGGCTGAGAAATTCCTCCACCTGACCAAACCAGTGCCCAAAGCTGCCGCCAAAAAAGCCGTTAACAAAGCCAAGCCAGCAAGAGCGGCGCGAAAGTCCAATCCACGCCCGTCAAAGTCGCAAAAGCAAAGGTAGATCGTCAGCAAGAAAGCAGGCTGCTTTTGGGCACACCCAGCTTAATCGGGCCGCGATGACCTCGTTTTTCCTGTCGCATTGGAGTTGTGCCTTTACGGCCCTTAAAATTGCGCCTTTCCTTGGCAATCAGACGCGATTGTGTCCTGTTAATCACTGACTTCTCTCTCGCAGGATACGTTTCTACGACACAATAGACGAAGCAATCGGCGAATCCCTCAGAACACGTCACAAAAATTTAATCTTCCGTTAGGTAATCCACCAAAGTTTGAACGCTTGTCAGAATTGGGTGCCCAATTTTGCGAACTTCATCACTGGGATGAATCTCATCGGGGATCTGGATGACCTGCAGACCCGCAGCGTGTGCTGATTTTAATCCATTATCTGAATCTTCCAGCCCCCAACACAAGTGCGGCGCGACACCTATCAGCGCGGCGGCCTTTAAATAGGGTGCTGGGTCAGGTTTCCCATACTCTGCTTCACCACCGCACACCAAGTGATCAAAATAGGGCCGCAGCCCTGCCATGTTCAGTTTAGTTTCGGTGGTGGGGCGAAGACTGGACGTAGCCACAGCCATTGGAACGCCCCGGCTGGCAAGTTCTTCAAGAAGCTTGAGCACGCCGGGCTTGATATCCAGCGGGTATTGCTCGATATGCGCATGGTACCGTTCCGACCAACGCACCAGCAGATCGTCTATCGGGAATTCCCGCCCATATCCGCTGATCAAAAGTTCACGAGTCGCCGCATGGGTAGCCCCTACGCATTGATCATAAACACCTACATCAACATCCGGCCAACCCACATCAGTGCAGGCTCGCAAAAAGCAACTGCGAGCGAGCTTTTCACTCTCCAACAGCGTCCCGTCCATATCAAAGACCACGCCGTGGGGCACACTGAGCTTATCTACGCTGATGATTTTGCCGCCTCAACCAGGTTGTTCAGCACGAACTGAAGGATACCCCCGCTGGTGTAGTAAGCAATCTCATTGTCCGTGTCTAATCGACTGATCACAGATGTCTGTGTGTGGCTGCCGTCTTCGCGCCGGATGGTAATGCTGATCTCCTGGCGGGGGGTAATGGCTTCATGATTAGATCCACCATCGCCTGATGCAGCACTGCTGGGAATCGTAATATCAATGATTTCATTCCCCGTAAGACCCAAGGTCAGTCGTGACTCTCCGTCACGAAACTGTAAGGGTAAAACACCCATACCAATCAAATTTGAACGGTGGATACGCTCAAAACTCTCAACCAGTACAGCTTTAACGCCCAACAAACGCGTACCTTTCGCCGCCCAATCACGACTTGAACCTGTACCGTATTCTTTGCCGCCGATAACAACCAAAGGTGTCCCTTCACCTTGGTAGCGCATGGCAGCGTCATAGATACTCAGTTGATCACCGCTGGGGACATGCCGTGTCACACCACCTTCCACCTCGGGTACCATTTCGTTGCGAATTCGTATGTTGGCAAAGGTCCCACGCATCATCACCTCGTGGTTACCACGTCGCGAACCGTACGAGTTGAACTGGGCAACGTCTACGCCATGCTGTTGGAGATAGTGACCCGCCGGGCTGTCCGGCTGAATCGCGCCGGCTGGAGAGATGTGGTCGGTTGTCACCGAATCTCCCATCAGCGCAAGAATACGGGCCCCGGACACCCCAATTCCCTGGTCCTGATCGCCACCAACAGAAAAGAAAGGGGGTTGTTTGATGTAGGTCGAGTTTTCCCAACCATAAGTTCCTGCTGGACTCACCTCGATCGCCCGCCAAGCTTCAGGTCCAGTAAAAACATCCGCATACTGTCTGGCAAACATATCCACACTAACGCGATCCACCACCTCTCGAATCTCAGCATTACTAGGCCAGATATCTGCGAGAAAGACGGGGTCACCGGACTCGCTGCGGCCAATGGCATCCCGTGACAGATCGACTCGCGTTGTACCAGCCAGGGCATAAGCGACCACTAAAAGTGGGGACGCTAACCAATTGGTTCTCACCTCCTGATGCACACGACCCTCAAAGTTACGATTTCCGGAAAGCACGGAAGCCACGACCAGGTCACCTTCATTGATGGCAGTGGAGATCTCTGCGGGTAGCGGTCCTGAATTACCAATACAGGTCGTGCAGCCGTAGCCCACCAGATTAAATCCGCACCGATCCAGCGAGGCCTGCAGCCCCGTTGCCTCAAGGTATTCCGTCACTACTTTGGATCCAGGCGCCAGGGATGTTTTAACCCAGGGCTTCACCTTAAGGCCAAGCGCAAGGGCTTTTTCGGCAACCAGGCCTGCACCGAGCATCACTGCCGGATTTGAGGTATTTGTGCAAGAGGTGATCGCTGCAATCACTACGTCGCCATCGTGCAATTCATAATCACAACCCGGAACGGGCGCGCTCAGTGGCGTCCGTCTGCCCTGCAATTCAAGCGCTTCATCGAATGCACGACGCATATCACGCATGGCCACACGATCCTGAGGGCGTTTAGGTCCCGCAAGACTGGGCACCACTGAGCCCAAATCCAAGTGCAGCGCATCTGTGTACACAGACTCCACCGTGTTTGCGTCACGGAACATCCCCTGCGCTTTCGTATACGCCTCTACCAGCGCAACCGTCTCTTCATCACGCCCCGTAAGGCGCATATAGCTTAGCGTTTCTGCATCGATTGGAAAAAAACCACAGGTTGCACCGTATTCAGGTGCCATGTTGGCTATCGTGGCCTGATCAGCCAGTGACAGGTTGTCCAAACCTTCGCCATAGAACTCGACAAACTTCCAGACTACTCCTTTCTGCCGCAACATCTCGACTACAACCAGCACAACATCTGTTGCTGTAATACCCTCGGTCACCTTTCCGGTCAGCTTGAAGCCCACCACTTCAGGGATAAGCATCGAGACCGGCTGACCCAACATCGCGGCTTCTGCTTCGATACCGCCCACTCCCCATCCCAGGACCCCCAATCCATTGATCATGGTTGTGTGTGAATCGGTACCAACCAGGGTATCCGGATAGGCCACATATCGACCGTTCTCCTGATGCGACCAGACAGCTCGCGCCAAATACTCCAGATTCACCTGATGACAGATGCCAGTACCCGGAGGCACAACCGAGAAGTTTTCAAACGCAGTCTGTCCCCAGCGCAAGAAACGATAGCGCTCCGCATTACGCGCCATTTCTATTTCAACGTTGGCGTCAAAGGCAGCATCCGTACCAAATTCATCCACCATCAACGAGTGGTCGATCACCAGATCAACGGGAGACAGCGGATTGATAATACTCGGGTCGAACCCTGCATCCACAACCACCGACCGCATGGCAGCCAGATCTGCCACCGCCGGCACCCCGGTGAAGTCTTGCATGAGGACCCGGGCAGGACGGAACGCAATTTCCTCTGCAGCAGGAGGATTATCCACCCAACCGGCTAACGCCAAAATATCTTCCGGCTTAACAGAATTGTTGTCCTCATGTCGCAGCAGGTTTTCCAGCAGTATCTTCAGCGTAACAGGCAACCGGCTAACATCACCCAACCCACGCGCTTCGGTCAGACTATAATATTCGTACTGCTTATTCGCAGCGGCTAATGTTCTTCTAGAATCAAAGCTGTTCAGACTCATTAAGTAACCCTCTTTAGTTCGTTCACCATCCTGAAGGTGAATGCGTGGGAGTGTAACTTAGTTCGTACTTTCGGCGGGAACTGGGCTGTGCCGGCAGAGGGATCGCTTTATCTTTGGCCCCGCAGGCACCGAAGAGCCTCGATAAAAAGATAGTTCAGCGCCCTGTCAAACAAGCGGCTCGAAGGCCGCTTGTTTTCACAAGGCAGATCTGGCGTCTTAGGATACTTTTACGTCGATCTTCTTTGGTACAGCGGCGGCACGCTTAGCGATGGCCAGGTACAGAACTCCGTCTCTGTGCTGCGCTTCGATCGCATCAACGTCAGCATCTTCCGGCAGTTGGAAGTTGCGGACAAATTTGCCGTGACGCCGCTCAACACGATGCAGTCGACCTTCTTGATCCGATGTCTCGGTCGGTTTTCTTTCACCACTGACGCTCAACACGCCCTCGGTTACGCTGACGCTGAGATCTTCAGCTGCGACCGCAGGCACTTCTACATCAATCTGATAGTTGGATGAGGTTTCCCGAATATCTACCAGAGGTAGCCAGTCTGCGCGACGAATAGACGGTGCTGGTCGGTCCAGCGACTGAAATAAATTGTCAAATTCTCTGAATGGGCTCCAACGTACAACGTTCATGCTTTTCTCCTGAATCAAGTTAATTGCGTCAACAACGTTTAATCACGTTCGTTTCTGCTACGACCTGTTTTTAGGTCCAATTACGCTTCTTCCAAGACCTTGAAAAAAAATTTCTAGACCCCAGCGCGCAAAAAATCCGAAAAAAGTCACGATAAGCGTCGGCGCAAGAGTTAAACTTTTTGTCTAATCGACCGGGGACGCAACATGACAAAAATGCAACAGGCTGAAAAAGAAGAGTTTTTGGCAGGCCTGCACGTGGGGGTTCTAGGATTGAACGATCCAGGTGCGGGACCATTGACCGTGCCTATCTGGTACGACTACACACCGGGCCAGCGCCTGTGGGTGCTCACCGGGGAGAATTCGCGCAAAGCCAAGCTGATTAACCAAGGCACCCGCCTGAGCCTTGCAGCCCAAAGCGAGGACCTGCCTTACAAATACGTCAGCATCGAAGGAGTTGTGGAGGAAATCACCCCCACCACGACCGCAGAGCTGGAAGCGATGGCCATTCGCTATCTGGGCGAAACCCAAGGCAAAGCCTATGCCTCAGCGAGCTCTGCCGAGGGTCAAATAACAGTGTGGGTGAAACCAGAACGCTGGCTGGCCGTAGATTACGCACAGAGCTGACATCCCTCAGCGTAGCGGTCAGTTAGTCTTGGTGATCACGTAGACACTCTCCACCGCCTTACCGACACCTTGTTCGCCAAAGTGAGGGGGGAGCGTTTCGGTGACAATTGATTCAACCAACTTGATCTCACAACGAGGGCCAAACAACGATTCCACTTCTTCAGGCATCACACAGTGCGGTGGACCGGCGACTAGATTCTGATCATATTCAAAGGTGAGTAGCAAAATATGGGCCTCATCCGGAATGATGCGCAACAAGTGGTCGACATATCTGAAACGCATATCAGGCGGCAGCGCAACCAATGCGCCTCTATCGAACACGCCACCCACGTCCTCAAGCAAAGGCGCAGTAAGATCGAAAAAGTCGCCAAGATAAATGTCGATAGGTAACTGCGTATCATCACGTTGTGAGTATTTGACAAAGCGATCAACTACATGGGTTTGCGCAGGCGTGCGGGCTTCGGCAAAAAAAGTCTCCACGGCAATCTGAGCAACCTCCACTCCGGTAACCGGGTGTCCAGCACCCTGCAACCAGCGCATATCCATAGACTTTCCGCACAACGGCACAAATATCCGCTGCCCAGGCGTTAACCCGGTCATCGGCCAATACTCCAACAACAGTTTATTGTGCTCAGCCTGATGGAATCCGATCTGGTTCTTTTGCCATCGATCCAGCCAGAATTTGGGCTTCACATTTTCCTCCCCATACCCAGCATTGAGTATCGGTCTTTCCCTGCAACACGGTATACCATACGCCAGGGCTTGCAGCCACAAAACGTTTACCGCTCGACGTTGCCACCACTACCAAACCGGTTCCAAACCGGTTCCAAACCAGGTAGCTTTCTATCGATACCATGCGATCGACACGCGTCTGATGGTAAGCTTCTATTCATGATTATTCTAAAAACTACCCTGCGCATTTCAATGTACATTCTGGCAACTGCTGGATTTCTTGCAGCCTGCTCAACCGAGCACTCTGAATCAACAGTTCCACCCGCGCAAAGCCTCGACAGCGATGGCTGGTCGCATGGCGCTATGGCCGCTACCGCCAGTCCATATGCGACCGAAGCGGCTGAAAAAATGCTTCGAGCAGGCGGTCACGCCGTTGATGCTGCCATCGCCGCACATCTGGTACTTGGTCTTGTTGAACCACAAAGTTCAGGGATCGGCGGAGGCGGATTCATGCTGGTCTATCAACGCGAGTCGAAAGATCTGAGCTTTCACGACGGCCGCGAACTGTCACCGGCTGGTGCCACAGTAGACATGTTCATGCAGGGTGATGACGTCATGGGATTCCTGGACGCCTGGCAAAGTGGCAAGTCTGTGGGCGTACCGGGGGCGGTTGCATTGTACAAACTTGCACATGAAGAGCACGGTATCTTGCCATGGCCCGACCTTTTTCAGCCCGCCATAACGCTCGCCGAACAGGGGTTTGAGGTCTCGCCCAGATTGTCAGCATTGCTTGAACGCATGGCACCGTACACCCGACTGGATGAAAACCCGGACACGGCCGCCTACTTTTATCCCGACGGGGTACCTCTCCAACCTGGCGTACGACGCACAAATTCAGAATACGCGTCCACCTTACGACGCATAGCTGAAGAAGGTATTGATGCCTTCTACACAGGTCCAATTGCTCAAGCCATCGCGGCAGCGGCCCAAGCTGATCCTTTGCCGGGTACCTTAAACCTGCAGGACATGGCAGCATACAAGCCTGTAACTCGAGACGTGGTCTGTGGATCAGCTGATTCTAAGACCGGCTCGGTTAAGATCTGCTCTGCAAGCCCACCATCTTCGGGTGCTATCCAGGTCATGATCGCAAACCTATACCACCAGCTTGATGAAACCTACCAGGATGACCCCATCCGAGCTTTCGTGGACGCGCAGCGCATGGCTTATGCAGACCGTGATCATTTCTTTGGCGACCCGGATTACGTCCAAATTCCCATTGCTGGGTTGTTGAATCAAGCTTACCTGCGCAATCGTGCGAACAACCCGCCGATGCCCTCAGCAACCCCGCAGGCTGGGGACCCGTCAGCGTTCGAAGAACCTGCCACCGCCCGGAAACTTGGACCCGACACAACAGAAGAGGCCTCGGGTACGACCCATCTCTCCGTGGTGGACCTGGAAGGAAATGCAGTCTCCATGACTATGACAATCGAAGCACCATTCGGCTCATCCCGCTGGGCAACCGGATTTTTGCTAAACAACGAGCTGACAGATTTCGCCAGATCCTATGAAAAGGATGGGGCGTTACCTGCCAATGCTATCGGTCCAAACCGACGACCGCGTTCATCCATGTCCCCCACGATGATATTCGACGAAGCAGATGCTTTGTTTATGGTCACCGGCTCGCCTGGAGGTAATTCCATTCCTGCCTATGTGGCTAAAACAATCGTCGGGGTCCTCGATTGGGAACTGTCCGCCCAGGAAGCGGCAGACTTTCCAAATATCATCGCTCGAGGTGAACAAGTTCGGGTGGAAACGGGTGTAGGAGATGGCAGCTCAATTGCCGCAATGCTAAAGCAGCAAGGCTACAACGTTCAGGAACGCGAAGGTGAAAACTCCGGGATTCATCTGATCGTTGTTCGGCCGGACGGGTTAGAGGGTGCGGCAGACGGTCGCCGCGAAGGAAACGTCATTTACGTCCCATCGAGATTAACGCCTTGACCTTGCGGTGAAAGCGCTGACCGACATTACCCGTAAAGCTGATCTGGCAAAGCTTAGGCGCATTGCCTTATCAAACCAGGGATTAACCCAAACCCAACCTTTTGGTCGCGGACATTCTGGCGCTGCCAAAGTTGTGGCGCATCTGGGCTACGTCCAGATAGATACGATCTCCGTGGTTGAAAGAGCGCACCATCATGTGTTGTGGTCAAGAGTCCCAAACTACCAACCAGACATGCTCAATACCCTGTTGAGAAAACAGCACGTATTTGAATATTGGGCCCACGCTGCCGCTTACCTGCCCATGCAGGACTTTCGCTATTCCCTGCCATTTAAAGCTGCGGTTCGCTCGGGACGTCTAGGATGGGTCCGGGATCAGAACAAAAAGCTCATGCGTGAGCTGCTGACCCGTATCCAGAATGAAGGACCATTACGTTCGAGGGACGTTGAGCAGAACAAAGACAAAGGCAATGGTTGGTGGGATTGGAAGCCGGCCAAGAAAGCACTGGAACAACTTTATATGCAGGGTGATCTCATGGTTGCCAGCAGAGATGGTTTTCAAAAAACTTATGACCTGCCTGAACGGGTTATCCCTAGTGATATCGATCAAACAGCGCCCAGTTCCGAAGAGTATGCACAATATCTGATCGAAAAAGCGCTAAGCACCCATGGGTTTGCAAGCTTGAAAGGCATAACCTACCTGCGTCGGGATGAAGCATTGAGGCAGGCAACCAAACGCATCGTTGACGACTTGGTCGCGCAGCAGAAACTCTTTAAATTCACAATCAATGCAAGCACACCCTACCTTGCACGCCCTGAGATTTTTGACCAGACAAGCCCTCGAACGCCGCGTCGCATAAAGATCCTCTCGCCATTTGATAACTTCGTTATTCAACGCGAGCGACTGAACGACGTATTTGGCTATGACTATCAGATTGAGTGTTACGTACCTGAGCCAAAACGACGATATGGCTATTTCTGTCTGCCGCTGCTCTTTGGTGATCAACTCGTCGGCCGGCTCGATTGCAAAGCTCACAGACAGCAAGGTTTGCTTGAGGTCAAAAATTTGTCAATCGAACAGGGGGTTGACTCAGAAGAGATAAAACAGCCCCTGGTGGCAGAAATCGAAAATTTTGCCAGATTCCAGAATTGCCAGGACATCACAATCACCAAGGCCAGCAATAAAACGTTATCCCGCTTGTTTGAATAACAGGAGTCATCATGACCTATGCCAACCCTCAGTATCTGATAGATGTGCCGTCGCTGAACAATCGCTTGGGCGAACCCAACTTGAAGATCTTCGATACGGCAGTACACCTGATCCCTCAGCCGGCAGGCACATACCTCGTCAACAGTGGACGTTCCGAGTACGAGGCAGCACACATCCCCGGGGCTGCCTTTATTGATCTGGCAGACGACTGGGCAGATACCGACTCAAACCTGCGTTTCACCCTGCCATCTCTAGAAGACCTGCAGTCCGCTATCGGTAAAAGTGGTATCAGTGCCCAGGACCAGGTTGTTCTGTATTCATCGGGCCACATGATGTGGGCAACCCGCGCCTGGTGGCTGTTGCGTTATGCCGGACACAACAATTGTGCAATTTTAAATGGCAGCCTGACCGCCTGGCGGGATGCCGGACTTACACTGGCTGCAGGCGCTGAGTCATACCCGCCAGCAAGCTTTCAAGGACCGGCGAGTACCGCAGCCTTCGCAGATACTGCTGAGGTGGAAGCTGGCATGGATGGTCGTATATGCACGATCAACGCCCTGAACCAGGCGCTCTATGAGGGGACCGGAGATTTTTTCTATGAGCGCCGAGGTCATATTCCCGGCAGTGTGTTATTGGCATTCGATGATCTTCTGGATAACCACCATTTTCTGGACGCTGAATCATTGCGATCAAAACTACAAAGCAGCGGGATGTTGGATGCAGATCGCGTGATCACCTACTGCGGCGGCGGTATCGCGGCAACCCTGGACGCCTTTGCGGGAGTGTTGTTGGGTCAACAGAACATAGGCGTTTACGATGGTTCCATGAGCGAATGGGTACAGGATCCGAACCGCCCGCTGCGTGAAGGCGCAACGCCATAGACTTCTATCCGCCAGTTATCGCGCCACTACTGGACAAAATCTGAACCTCTACTAGGTTTAGATAAACGGATTTTGTGTGTGGTCAAGGACGACCCTTACAATCACTCGATTTCTCCCCGATCCCTATGCTGCGTTAACTAACCTGCACGAACAGTGGACTCGAGCATTCTAGCCTGTCTGCTGCAGCTCATTGAGCGCGCGTCTGGTTTGCGCGTGCTCATCCCGGGTAATGGAGTACTTGCTGTAAAAGTAGATCGCAATCAGTGCAGGTATGACCGATATAGGTCCATCTAACAACCCCAGTTGGATGAGTGTCTCTTGAGGCACTTCGCCGGGTTTCGCGCCGGACGGGAAGTTGATCACATCGATTGCGATACCGCCCACCAATGCACCCAGGGCGGTTGTCGCCTTGGAAAAAAATGTTCGCGCTGAATAAAACATACCTTCACGTCGATTGCCGGTAGTGAGTTCATGTTGGTCTGCAATGTCGGCAAGCATGGACAACACTGAAATATTGAGAATTGCAAACGCCCAATAGCCAGCCCCCGAGAAAAAGACCAAGAGAGGTAACAACAGGTTGTGCTCGTTGCCGGGCATCAGACCCAAAAAGCGCCCGACCACGGGTGCGGTAGCAAAAAACACCAGCAACACGACGCCAAAAACCGCAGCGCCACGCTTGTCCAGCGCCTGATGCAGCGGCTTGATCATCAAAAACGCCAGGATAAAACCAATACCTGACCCAAGAGGAAACCAGGCCAACTGACTCGGAACAAGCTCCCAAAAATAGGTATTCATGTGAATTTCGATGGTGGCACGGGTACCCAAAGTGATAGCCAGAAACAGCAACCCAAGCAAAAGCATCAGGTAGTTTCGGGTACGTAACACTTCTAACAACTCACCAAACATGGCGCGCGGGTCCATCCCCAGGGTACTAACACTCACTTTTGGTAACAGCGGAATACGGTCTCTCGTAAACCAGCAGCAAAAAAGCAATCCCGCGACGATCAGAAGACTTGCGGTCAAACCAAACGCCGGGTAAGCCATCTGATTGAGCAAACCATTCTCAAACTGATCGTTTTCCCTGAAATAAACCAACTGGGCAAGCAGGAAAATTCCCGCACCGCCCACCCATCCAAATATTGTGTTGTAGCTCATGACCACTGAACGTTGCAGATAATCTTCAGACAGCTCGGCACCCAACGCCAGATGGGGAATGTTGAACATGGTGACGAACATGCGCATCAGCACTGAAAATCCGGTCAACCAACAAAACAGCGCCCATTCGCCAAGACCTGAAGGCGGCGAGAATATGCAGAAAAACGTCACCCCCAGTGGGATTGCTGCGAAGAACATAAACGGGTGGCGACGCCCCCAGCGAGAACGCCAGCGATCAGAAATTGACCCCATGAGCGGGTCGGTCACCGCATCTACGACCAGACTCACAGTGGTGGCGAGTCCAGCCAGGGTACCGGGCAAGCCAAGCACCTGGTTGTAGTAAAAGAAAACAAACGTGGCAAACCCAAAAGTTGCGACGCTCTCGCCAGCTGCACCGACGCCAAATGCCAACTTGGTTTTTAAGGGGACAGCTTCAGCTGCAGACATTACAAAACCAATGTTCTGGCTGGATGACGGCAAAGCTCTGGCAAGACAGTGCCCTGCCAGCCCGCGCTATAGCCCATACAGGTTTGCCACATTGGTTCTGGTGATTTTGTCTCGTGTTTCGGCTGAGTAATCCTCAAACATTTCATCCAACACCGCCGTGGAGCAAGGCCAGGTTGAATCGGTATGTGGATAGTCAGATCCCCACAACAGCGAGGTTTCACCAATCGCATCACGCGTTTTCAGGGCCGCTGTATCATCTTCGATGGTAGCAAAGAACTGCCGCTTCCAAATCTCCAGTACATCGACTGGTGGGGTGCTGGAAGGGTCACGAGCATGATCACGCGCCCATCCTTGTTGGACTTTATCCAGCCAATGTGCAACCCAGCCGGCATTAAATTCGGCCAGTACAAACTTAAGATTCGGGTGTCTGGCGCACACACCACGCACCATCAATTCCACAAGCGTGTCGTGAATCAGGGCTGGTGATCCCGCATATTGCACGATGGAATCGCGTGAACTGCTGGCTTTCAACCAGTCCGGAGCGTGAGACATGCAGGCCACATGAAACGCCACCGGTAGTCCAGCTTCCTCGGCCAGGCTCCACATCGGCTCATAATCTTCATCACAATAGCGCTTGCCACGGGGGGCATTGGATGGAATCACAATGCCTTTAAAACCCAGCTTTATCACTCGCTCCAGTTCCTCAACAGCCAACACGGGGTCCTGCACTGGCAACGCCGCCAGACCAATCAAGCGCCCCTTGGAAGCCACATACTGTTGGTGCATCCAATTGTTGTAGTTTTGCTGTAGGGCGAACAGCAGATCTAAATCCGGCAAACTGAACATGGGGAACCAACCGGGGTAAAGAATCTCAGCGGAGATACCATCGATGTCCTGATCCTCCGGACGCCTTGCACCATCTTTTAGGCCCGGTCGCATCGCGGCATAACCACCCTTGAAGTAAGCTTGAATCTCGGGATCCTGAAGGGAACCCGCGCCTGGCTTGGACGCATGCTCACGCGGCAGCGGAGTCGAATAATCAAGCCTTGTACCGGCAAGACACATGATCGCAACGTTTCGAGAGCGTTTAGGCTGGTTCGGTATCGTGATGTAATCGCCATCGCCATCCGTGTGCACAACACGTGGCGCGTCATCACCAAACCGCTCGGGTAATCCATCAAAAACCTCAGGCCCCTCTAAAGCATGAGAGTCTGCGGATATCGGTCTAGGGTCATCTAATAGGCTCATCGAGTCCCCCTCAGTGAATGTCTTATTTATTTGCTCAGCAAACTGGCACAAGCTTAACCAGTATAATGAACGCGTTCAATATATGAATTTCAATAAAAAAATGAAAGGCACAGGCCATCAACCGGAGGGGTCCGCACCAAGTATCGACGCATTTTTTGATTTATCAAAGCTGGCTGACAGGCTGCGGGCGTAGGCAGATCACAGTGTCTGTTCAGAAATCTTCACTTCACCACCGTGATGGCTGCGCATTCTCAAGCTGCCATCACGTTCAAACAAGATGAGTCCATCAAGAAATTCAACATCGGGACCTGTTACGGGCTCCAGGCCCACACCATGTCGCATGGTGTACACGGTCATGTCGTGGGTAACGCAAAGATCGAGCTGTCGTTGCGCACCGGGGGCATACAGCTTCTCAATCAACACGCGCAGCAGCAGCTCCACCGCGAGCGGCGCGGGAATCATGGCATCTCTAGGAACGTCTTCGTTAAACCATTGACCAACATAGTCAGCCAATCCATCAGCCTGGGATAATCCCTTCCACATCTTTTGCTGATCCAGCGCGTAAAAAACGCCCAACGCCTCGACCGGGCGAGTGCGCAGGCCCTCTCCGCCGTCCGCTTCATGAGCGGCTATGGCAAGCTGAGCGGTTTCAACACAACGCTCGGGAGGACTGGCATAACCTCTCACCAAAACATCTTTCGGTAATAGCTGGCCGAACTTACGCGTCAGGTTTCGCCCGTGCTCGGTCAGCGGGTTCAAAAGATCATGAATGGAGCGATCAAAGGTACGCGCTGAATGTCGCATGAGCAGGACTGCGCGGTCCGCGCCCTGATCATATACCTGGCGAACCATATCCGCGGTGGCGATGCCAAAATGCTCTCGATCATCTCCAGGATTGGTCAGTGATTCGATGGTCATCCCTTATGTTACTACCTGCGGGTACGCATACAAAGCATTCACTATGAGTTGGCAGCCTGCTCCTGGTGTAGACGTTTGTAGAGCGCATCACCCAGACACGAGAACATGGCTTTGAGCTGCAGATTGTCCCGGGCTTCGGGACGTGCGACTAGCCACACCTCCATTTCTATCAAAGCGTCTTTCGCCAGCACTTCTACGAATCCTGGCTCGTGCTCCACCATCCAAATAGGAAATGCACCAATGCCAGCACCAGATCGGACCGCGGCCCTTTGCCCACCCAGACAGTCGCTCAGGAAACAGATCTGTTCAGGAAGAATCTCCACGCCGTGGCGTGCAGCACCCCTGATCAGATGATCTCGAGACAAGCCGTCTACAAATCTATGCTCTTGCACACGCTCCAGCGTAAGCTGACCTTTCAGGTTCAAATATTCCTCGGAGGCAAACAGACCCAAGCGCAACGCCCCGACCTGTCGGCAGACAAGCTCCTGCTGTTCTGGCCGGACGTGACGAATGGCAAAATCCGCATCTCTCTGCAACAGATTGGCAAGATCGTTAGTCACCTGCAGCTCTACACGCCCGCTATAGCCGACATCAGAGTCAATCAGCTCGCCGAATATCACTTCGGGAATCATCTCAGAAACCATTTGGGCCACCGAAATTCGCACAGACCTCACCGGTTCCGCACGGACCGCATCAGACGCCGACGCAAACTCCAACGCCTGCTGATGCATGGCCTTGGCATAGGCCTCAAGACGCGCGCCAACCTCATTTAACTTCAATCCTTTACCTGTCCGCGTAAACAGAGACTGACCTAGATGTTCTTCCAGCTGGGTGATGTGGCGGGCGGCAGTTGGGTGTGTAATTCCCATTACCAGCGCCCCAGCGGCAAGGCTACCAGCCTCTGCAACGGCGACAAATGTACGGACTAGATTCCAATCAAGATCAAAGGCTGGGTGAGAGACCACGGACATCACACTTCTCCTGTCGTTACTTAGCTGACACATCAAAGCTATCGGATCACCCGATAAAAGCGCGTGCGTTCACCCCTGTAAAAACATGCAATCGCGATTATTTGTTACTTATATTCACCGATTGCAGTTTTAACGTTACTTTAGGTAACACTTTTTGGCAAGTCATATATCGCCATACCCCACAAATCAATTTCGACCAAAATCAGACAAGGACCAGGGACTATGAAAACACTCACGATGATCACCGCCACCGCCCTAACCATGACCACACTGGCCGTTGAAGCACGCACCTCTTCGACCAGTGACTATCGCGGCTATCAAAACTGTATCAAAGCAGCGAAACAAACCAGTCAGGGTTTGGTTCCCTCACGGCAATACTACTTAGAGCGCGAAGACGGCAGCGCTTGGTACTACATCAATGCAACCCGATGGAATGATGGAGATCGTGCGAGTGTGCGCATCGCCTGTGAAACGAGCCTGCGGGGCCACAAACTCGTAAGCCATGTGGTAGAGGCTGGTCAGTTCTCACAAAGCAGCACCGCTCAGGGTGTTGAGGTGGCCGCGCAATAACCCAGCCGGGATCCGCACAAAAAAGCCCACTCGCCAATGGCGGTGGGCTGCTTCTACTGCGTATACATTTTCTGCCGGCCTAAAATCTGCGTGTCAGACGCACGCCATCCTTCGACAAGCTGACTTGGTTTGATGACTGCTGCCAGACGAGCGTCAATCCTGAGTCAAGACCATCCTGACGACCGAAATACCAGCGATCATTGATCTGCCATCCGAGAATTTCGGTGTGGCTATCCAAATCAAAACGACCAATGCCCAGCGCGTAGTCCTCATTTACCTCAACATTTTCCAGTCCAACCGATAGGTGCACCCAAGACAAATCTACCGGCTCTGCCGACCAAGCTGCTTGACTGAAGGACAGCCCGCTAACCAGGTACAAGCAACCCAGCAACGCGTCCTTAAACGCCTTGGGGAAACTAGCTTTTTTGAATGCTTTCTTCATGATTCGCATTCTGCCTGAGGAACCTGCACTAGCTGTGAGTAAAAACAGGAAACTAATGGAGAAAAAATTGAGGCGAAAAAACGAGTGATTTCAATCAATCGGACACTGTGAATCAGTTATCATGCCCATCGCATCGCGGCTCATAAGGGAAATAGTTTGACAATAAAATGGGGAATCATCGCAACCGGGGGTATCGCCCATAAGTTTGCAAAAGCGCTGTCGCAATCGAGCAAAAATACACTTCACGCTGTGGCCAGTAGATCGAAGGCAAACGCTGACAAATTTGCTTCGAGCTATGGTCTGACTTCGGATCAAGCCTACGAGGGCTACATCGATTTGCTGGAACAAGCAGGCATCGATGCGGTTTACATCGCCACACCTCATTCAGATCACACCCAATGGGTTCTTGCAGCGCTGACCAGGAAAATCGCTGTGCTTTGCGAAAAGCCGATGACCATGAACCATGCTGAAACCATGTTGCTTGTAGACACGGCACGCCGACACCAAACGTTCTTGATGGAAGCTTTCATGTATCGATTGCATCCCCAGCAGGAGCAGGTCGATGAACTGATCGCGTCCAATGCCATTGGCACGGTACGCCACCTCGAAGCACAATTTGGCTACCACGCTCCCTTTGATCGTGAATCAAGAATCTTTGCCGCAGAACTGGCTGGTGGCGGTATTTTGGACGTGGGGTGTTATCCCATGTCATTCGCAAATCAACTATTCAATCACGCACCCATCGTAATGAGTGCTCACGGCCATCTGGGACAGTCTGGCGTCGATGAGTGGACCGCTGCGCTTGTCAGCTATCCAGATGATGCTACCGCTCAGCTAACAACTGCCGTATCTCTGAATTTGACCAATCAAGCCACAATCTATGGCACCAGTGGCAAAATTCATCTTGATCGGCCCTGGCAGGCCAACCGACCTGAAAACGGATCCGCGCGCTGGTCTTTCCAACTTATCCCGGATCGAGGCGAGATTCGAGAATTCAGCGGCGAAGCCCCTTCGGTTTATCTGATTGAGGCAGATCATGTGGCCGATTGTCTTCAGGCCGGCTTATTGGAATCACCACGCGTCAGCTGGCAGCAGAGTCTGGATCTCGCCTTCAGCCTGGATCAATGGCGCCAGGCCCTGGGATTAACCTACCCCGCCGAAAGAACCGAAAACTACCAAAGTCCTCTATGGCACAGTGTGCGAGGCTCCGCCAAAAGCTTAAGCGAGTCGTCCATCGAATCCGATATTACCCGCGTGCACTTGCCTGGCTTGGACGTACCGGTGGCAAAGCTGGTCATGGGCTGTGACAACCAGCCAAACATGCCTCACGCAGCCACGATGTGGGACAACTATTTCCTCAGAGGTGGGAACTGTTTTGATACCGCCCACATCTACGGAGGCGGTCGCATGGAATCCCTGCTCGGGCATTGGCATCAAGCTCGCGGAATACGCGACGAAATTGTGATCATCGGCAAGGGCGCACATACGCCCGCCAACTATCCGGCGCAGATTGAGCCCCAACTCGTGCAATCGCTGGAAAGACTGCAGACCGAGGCCGTCGACATATATTTTCTTCACCGAGACAATCCTGACGTGCCCGTTGGCGAGTTTGTTGAAAGCCTGAACGAACAACTCGACTCAGGGCGGATCAAGAAGTTTGGCGGCTCGAACTGGTCGATCGCGCGAATTCGCGAAGCAAACGCTTACGCCGAATCAAAAGGTTTAGCGGGCTTTACCGCGCTGTCGAATAACTTCAGCTTGGCAACCATGGTACGCCCCTTGTGGCCGGGCGTAGAGATTATCCGGGAAGAAGATTTGTCTTATCTGGAGCAAGGCACCCTGGCCTTGTTTCCCTGGTCCAGTCAGGCCAGAGGGTTTTTCACGCCCTGGGCAGATGAAGTCATGGCTCAGAGTGCAGCGGAAAACGCCTCGATAACCACCATGCAACCCACCGTTGCAGAGTTAAGAGACACCTGGTTCAGCGAAGAGAATTTTGCTCGCAGAGAAAGAGCAGTTGAGCTTGCCAACCAACACAATGTCGATTTGATTACAATCGCATTGGCCTACGTTCTGAATCAGAAGTTTCTAACCTTTGCCTTGTTCGGCCCGCGCCTGCTGCACGAGACCAGCAGCAGTGTCAGGGCACTAGCGCTCACACTGTCTGAGGCAGAAGTTCGTTACTTGAGGTACGGAGCCTAACCTCCTGTCGAGGGCTATCGACGCCGCAGCGTGACAACATTGCTACCACCAATCACCTGCTGCTTAAGCTTGAACAGGATCTCCCAGGTTTTACTCCTACCATTCTCCTGCCAGAAACCACGACACCCGACACCGCCGGAGGTTTTGAACAAAGCCACACTGACGCTTTGGGTTTGTCCTTCGTTCCAGAGCAATATCAGATTTGGTTCACTCTCCAGTTTGCCTCGTCCATCCAGGGCCACCCCACCGACGCGGGCGTCTATTACGTAGGTACCCACTTCGTCGGGCGCAACTCTGATAGAAATCGCACCTTTTTGGGCGCCGGCGATCTCGCCGGTCAAAGTAATGCCCTCGCGATCCTCTTCTATACCGAGTTGGATCTCAAGATCTTCACCCAGGCTCGCCCCTTCAACCAGAATCTGGCCATTCCCAATATAGCTTCCCTTGGACAAAATCATGATGGCGCCCCTGCGGTTATCGGTGTCCCCTCACCCAGCGGGGTAATACATCGATCATCCTTATGGCGGGCATTATTTACATGAGTTGAGACGGGAATCGCGGATAGATCCATAGGCAATCTAGAATTAAATAAGTGGCTTAGCTCCTGCGTGGGCGTATCCAGATCCAACCAGGCGTGAGCCTCTTCTATGGAAAGCATGACTGGTTGCCGGTGATGGACAAACTGCATAGCTGGGTTAGCTGCTGTGGTTAAGATGGTGAAGCTCAGCAGCGTTTCCCCAATACCGTCATTGGCCTGCCTGTTGCGCCAACTATCCCAAAGGCCAGCCAACAGCAAGCCATCGTGCTCTTCGGGCACGATGAAGTAAGGAACTTTTTGATTATTCTGACGACACCACTCATAAAAACCCGTGATCGGCACAACACACCGTCGCTTCGCAAACGGCTCTTTGAACGCCGGGCTTTTATGCGCAGTTTCCGATTTGGCATTAAACATTGCGTATTTTGTCGTCAACTCTTTAGCCCAAAACGGAGTTAGCCACCAGCGCATCGGTACCAATTCCGGCTCTCCGTCAGCACTTGCACGCACCACATGCACCGTCTCTGTTGGGGCCAGATTGAGATTATCACCACCTGTATACGGCATCCCAACAAACTCCATTAACAATTGAGTCAACGGATCTGAAGTTATGTTAAAGCGACCACACATGTATCAAATTTCAACCCGCTGGGTTAGCCGTGTTTTGAAACTTCCCAACCCTGCGAACCAAGCACCCGCTGGGCAAAGTTAATTGGGTCCTCCTCCAGACTGGTAGCCATGGTGTCGTTCCATCGGTTCAAAAAACCAAATAGGGAAATCACTCCAACGATCTGAACAATCTGGCGATCAGAAAAATGGGCTTTTAGTGCGGTAAAGTGGTCGGCGTCAACGTCATTAGGTACTTGCCCGGCTGCCAGAGCCACGCCGATCAGTGCTTTTTCAGCACCATCAAACTTGTCTGAGGTTTCGTAGGATAATACATCGGCAAACTTCTCCTCATCCAACCCTGCACGGTGTGCGTTATGCGAGGTGTGCGCCTGGCAATACCTACATCCTGCGCTGAGACTCACACAGTACGCAATCAATTGCACGTGGGCTGGGGCCAACGCTTGGTCAGCATTCGCATCCGTCGGCACACCTGCTTTGTAAACTTCCATCAGCGCACGCAAATCTGCTCCGAAGGTCACCCCTGCCAGCATAGAAAATGCCATGGTCAGCTGCGGCATGTGGGCCATGGTGAGCATGCTATTCGGTAGAAAACCCATGGCAGCTTCTGCCCCTGCAAACACGGGCGCAAGCTCTGGAAGCGATTCGCGGACTCTGGGTTCAAGATGGGGCATTGTTGTATTCCGATAGAGGAGAACAACGAGCATACCTGGAATGTAGCCACTGGATCTATGAAAATAGCCACTTCAACCATACGAACGCTGTTCACGAGAAGGCTACATGGATTCAATATTATCCAGGCTTCTGGTCACCAGTTGCGTATTCTATCTTATCGGCTGTGGCCGCGACCCAGAAAATGCACAGGACGCATCCCAAATGACATCAGAATCATCCAATACCGTCTCCGGTAATTCATCCACCCCACCGGTCGCGCCACGTCGCCCACACCGCTTTGCGCACCACGGAATCAGCGTAGAAGACCCTTACTTCTGGCTCAAAGATCAGGGCTACCCAAACGTAGACGACGTTGACGTACTCGACTACCTGCGGGCAGAAAATGCTTATTTTGAATCGGCCATGGCACCGCTAGCGCCACTGGTAGAAGAAATATTTTCAGAACTGAAAAACCGTCGGCCGGCTGCAGATTCAAGCGTACCGTGGTTCAAAGACGGCTTTTGGCACCAATGGAGATTTGAGGAAGGTGCACAATATCGTGTCTGGCTGCGCCAACCTGGAGAGCAATATGATCCACCAAAGGAAGAGGCCTGGGAGGTATTGCTGGACGAAAACATTCTGGCCGAAGGTAGGGAGTACTTCAGACTTGGAGCGCTGAGCATAAGCCCCGATAGCAAAAAACTCGCCTACAGTACCGACACGGATGGCGGCGAACGATTCACCATGCATATTGTAGAGATCACAAGCTCGATCAGTCTTACAGAACCCATCGAAAACACGTTGGGCAGCCCAGAGTGGTCCAGCGACAGCAGCTCGATCGCTTACGTCATCGTCAGCGAACAATGGCGCCCCTTTCAGGTCTATCGGCGAAACTTGGCTGATCAGCCACGGGTGGGTGCTGACGCATTGATCTATGAAGAAACGGACACCGGCTATTTTGTTGGCATCGACACATCATCTTCAGATGAGTATTTGTTGATCAGCACCGGTGATCATACGTCTTCAGAAGTGCGCTACGTTCCGGCAGCAGATTTGAGTGCGGCACCTCAATTGATCGCTACACGTCGCCCTAACCATGAGTATTCTGTGGACCATGGCAGACAGGGATTTGTGATTCGAAGCAATGCACGTCAGCCAAATTTTGACATCTATACAACAAGCCCCGAGCAGCCTGAAGAAGCGCATTGGCAACTGCACACAGAGGGTGGGCCGGATCGATACATCACAGGCTTTCTCTTATTCGATTCCTATCTGGTTACCGCAGAAAAGATTCAAGGATTAGATCAGGTTTACATCCAGACAGAAGACGAAGGGCACTACATTGAATTTCCAGAAGCAGCTTACGACCTGTCGTTTGGCACAAATCCGAATTTTGTATCCAACACACTCAGACTGGGCTACACCTCCATGGTCACCCCCTCAACGGTGTTCGATTACGACATCTCAGAAAGAACACTCACAACGCTGAAGATCCAGAAGATCCCTTCCGGTTACAACGCCGAAGACTTTGTAACCACTCGATTGTTAGCGCCTACAAGAGACGGAGTTAAGGTCCCGGTCAGCATCGTCCACCACCGCAGCACTCCCATCGATGGCAGTGCCCCGACCTACTTGTATGGTTACGGGGCGTACGGGTCTGCAACCCCCCCGGCTTTCTCGCCTTCGCGTGTCTCTTTACTAGAGCGGGGTTTTATATTTGCCATCGCCCATATCCGCGGCGGCGACGACCTTGGCTACACCTGGTATACGGATGGCAAGCTGGATAAACGAACCAACACGTTCAACGATTTTGTTGATGTGGCAAGACATTTGATTGATGAAAAGTACGCAAGAGCCGGCCACATCGCTATTGCCGGCGGCAGCGCCGGCGGTGAGCTCATGGGTGCGGTTGTCAATCAAGCGCCCGAGCTATGGGGTGCTGTTGCAGCACACGTACCTTTTGTCGACGTGCTCAATACCATGCTGGATGAGAGTCTGCCGCTCACACCGATGGAGTGGCCCGAGTGGGGCAATCCAATAGAGGATAAAGAAGCCTTCATCTATATCCAGTCGTATTCACCCTACGACCAGCTTGTCGCCCGAGACTATCCCCCCATGATGGTCACTGCGGGTCTGAACGATCCTCGCGTTACGTACTGGGAACCAGCCAAGTACGTGGCCAAGCTGCGTCATCTTAAGACCGACAACAATCGGCTGATTTTTAAGACCAACATGGGCGCTGGACATGGCGGTCAATCCGGCCGCTTCGATTCGCTGAAAGAACTGGCAGAGGAATACGCCTTTATCATCGATCAGTTAGAGAATCCCAGATAAGGGTGAGCAGTTGCACCAGCCAGCACAGATGCGATAGCTTAGGCGCTTGTTTTAATAAGAATCATTAAAGGCGCACCATGACTCAGTCCAGACTTTCGGTTGGCACCAAGGCCGCATATGGGTTTGGATCCGTGGCCTACGGCGTAAAAAACAACGGCTTCGATTACTTCTTCCTATTCTTCTACAGTTCTGTGATGGGCGTTGACGCGGGTCTTGTGAGTCTGGCCTTGCTGATCGCCTTGATGTTTGATGCGATCAGCGACCCGTTGATCGGATACTTCAGCGATAACCTACATTCACAGTGGGGACGCCGACATCCATTCATGTATGCAGCCGCAATCCCGGTTGCCGTTGGATATTACTTCGTCTGGAATCCCCCAGAATCGCTTGCTGGAAACGAGCTGTTTGGCTATCTAGTCCTCATCGCTGTCTTTGTCCGCACATTGATCACGGCCTATGAGGTACCCAGTTCGGCTCTGGTTGCCGAGATGACTTCGGACTACGACGAACGAACCAGCGCGCTGAGCTATCGATACTTTTTCGGCTGGTCCGGCGGGACAACCCTGGCTGCATTCGCAACGGGATTCCTGTTGATCCCCACAGACCTGGTGTCCAACGGGATGTTCAACAAAGAAGGCTATTCTCAGATGGGATTGGTCGCCTCGCTGACCATTTTTATTGCCATCATGGTCTCCGCGATGGGGACGCATCACCTGATTCCAAAACTACAAGCTGCACCCGCCAAAGCCCAGATGACGCTGAAAAGAATCTATTCCGAGCTTTGGGAAACACTGGCCAACCGATCCTTTGGAGCACTATTTCTCGCCGCGCTCTTTGGCGCGATTGCAACGGGGCTGGCTGCGGGATTGAACTACTACATGAACACTTTTTACTGGGGCTTCGACAACGAACAGATATCTATCCTTTCCATCTCCGTGGTGATCTCCGCAGTGTTGGGCTTTTTGATTTCACCCATGGTCTCCAAACGGCTGGGAAAGAAAAAAGGCGCCATCGTGATCGGCATCCTCGCCTTCACGATCGCACCAACCCCCGTGGTCCTACGCCTGTTTGGCATGATGCCCGCTAATGGTGATCCGGCACTCTTCATCACCATGCTGGTGGTCACGGTATTTGATGTCGCCTTGATTATTTCTTACCAGACGCTCAACGCCTCGATGATCGCAGATTTGGTGGAAGACAGTCAGCTCAAAACTCAACGCCGGAGTGAAGGTGTATTTTTTGCGGCAGTGACATTTACCCGCAAGATGGTTCAGGGACTGGGTGTTGTCGCGGCTGGCACTGCGTTAAGTATTATGAACTTTCCTACCGAAGTACTACCCAAAGACGTCCCCGCAGATACCGTACTGAGCCTTGGCGTCCTATACGCACCGTCGCTGTTCGTCCTGTGGATGACAATGATCGCTTGTATCAGTTTTTATGGGATTGATCGACAGCGCCACGAACAGAATGTCGCGGCACTGAAAGAGGGGTAGATTAACCGGCGGCCGTGCGGCGGGCTTTCTCTTCGTTCGCTTGCTTCAAGCGTTTACGAATGATGTTCTGTACCACGCTCACCGTTGTCCAATCGTGCAACATAGTGCGGCCGCAGCCATCACAATCAATATGCACCTCGGACATGACCCGATCTAACAATTCGCTGTAAGGGAGTCGAGAGATATGTTTGCAACTTGAGCATTCCAGCCCTACAGCGGGATCGATTCCGATGTAATCCATGGCTCTAGGCAGTCCTTTTTCAATTACGTCCGTGAGGTTGTATTCTAAATAAGCCTAGCCTCTCTCGTCCGTTCGACAATGCAAAATTGCGAAATGGCACACACAACATCCGTGATCTGCCAACTGATCTACCCTGAAGAATCCACCACAGTGGATTTTGGACCTGCCGTAAGGTCATGGGGACGTCTGTACAATCTAACCGCCCGGCTATTTCTCCGCGCGCAGCTGGTCCCGGAATTGGGGGGCGGCAATCTCAATCAGCGCATCGCGCCGTGCAGCATTTGGGAGGTTCTTAAGTCGCGCGATGCCATATTCGGTGACGACCATATCGACATCCGTCCGCAGCGCGGTGACCATCTCAACTTTGCTAACGATACGGGATACCGAGCCACCCTTTGCGGTCGCATTCAGCGCAACAATAGATCGACCGCCTTTGGAAGATTTTGCAGCACGCATGAAATCCACCGAGCCGCCGGTACCTGAAATCTGCCGTCCACCTGCAACTTCCGCGTTGATCTGGCCATACAGATCGATCTCAACAGCGGAGTTGATGGATACGAAACTGTCTAATTGACGAATGCTGGCCACCTCATGAGTATGATCAGCACCGCGAAACAGAACATCAGGCGTATCGGCCAGCCATTCGAACAGGGCCTGACTACCTAATGCCATGCCCGTCACGTGTTTACCTCGATCAATGGCCTTTCGCTGACCCGTGATATTGCCTTGCTGGATCAAGGTCATCCCCCCGTCGTCAATCAGTCCGCCATGCATACCCAGGTCATTTTTGTCCTTGAGCCGTTGAAGTATGGCGGCCGGAATCGCCCCGATGCCAGTCTGAAGACAGTCGCCGTCCCTGATTTCGCCGGCGACCAACTCACCAATGGCCTGCGCCGCTTCATCGATTTTTGGACCAGGCATTTCTGTAAGGGCTCGGTTACTTTCGAATACAAAGTCAAATCGATCCAGGCTGACCTGAGGTGCACCAGCGGGTGCGACAAAACCCAGGTTCAATTCGGCCACCACCGTTTCAGCACCTGCCAGGACCGCATCAATAAAGTCAACGTTGGGTCCAAGGCGAACTACGCCCTGGGCATCTTTAGCGACCTGTATCAACGCAACGTCGATGTTGTGCGCCAGATAGTCGAACACGGCACGCATCTGCATTGGCAGATACTGCAGACGAGCCTCGTCTGCCCCACGCAGATCCGATGTCATGAAGAAGGTCACCAGGTTTGCTGACTCATTCCAGGAGGTAAAGTCCTGGCGGTTCATGCCACCCAGCGGAAACTGCACAAAGGTCACGTCCTCCGGAACACCACGCTGGTAAAGCGCGTGCAGCAGTCCTACAGGTTCGTTGGAGCTACCCCCCACAAAAACGGATTGGCCAGACCGCAAAATTTTCTCAAGCATCTGTTCTCCCTTTCTTGATCTGATCTGTAACGTTCAGCCGGAGCGGGCTTTCAGCATCAGGTATCCGTAGGCGCCAAGATAGAAGGTTGGCGGAAACCAGACCGGCCACAGAGTCAGCATGGTATTGGTACCCAGCGCGATATCCATGACAACGTGTCGATACCACAGAAAGATCGCCATAAGAACCATGCCACTGGTAAACGCCATGCTGACCCCCTGGCGAGCTGAGAACACCACTGCCACCACCCCCCCGGCCAACCCACCCAGCCAGACGGGCATCAGGGTGAGGAGCATATTTCCGGCCGGTGGAACGGCCAGCACAATGACATACCAGACCAGCACGGCCACCCCCATGCAGATCATGGTTCGCAAGGTTGAGAGTACTACCATGACGAGACTGAATCCTCCGGGTTAAATGCTGTGCATCTTCTACTCAAGATCCAGCTCCCTCTTTCACATTATCGGACAAGTAATTTTCTACACGCATGATGAATTTTTTGCTCTAATCCTTCAATGCTCAAGCGCTTCCATCCAACCATCAGTCAGTGGTTTGCTGATACCTACGCTCAACCCACAGAGGTTCAACTGGCCAGCTGGCCAGTTATTGCAGACAAGTGTAATGCGTTAATCACCGCCCCAACCGGGAGTGGTAAGACCCTGACCGCTTTTCTCTGGGCTCTTTCTGAATTTGCCCAACGTTTCGAGCACGACGGAAATTCGCCAGCAAACACCACTCGGGTGCTTTACATCTCCCCGCTTAAGGCGCTTAACAACGACATACGACGCAATCTGTTTGACCCACTGCAGGTGCTGCAGGAACGATACAACTTCCCAAATCTCAAAGTGGAAACCCGTTCTGGAGATACCCCCCAGAACGAACGCCAAAAACTGCTCCGTTCTCCACCTGATATCTTGATCACTACACCCGAGAGCCTCGGATTAATGCTGACCACGGTGAAGGGTCGCATGGCTTTAGGGCACGTAGACACCGTCATTTTGGATGAGATTCATGCCATCGTTGGCAATCGACGCGGTGTGGCTTTGATGGCCCAACTGGAGCGTCTGCAAGATATCTGTGGAGGCTTTCAGCGAATCGCGCTGTCGGCCACGGTGAAACCCCTGGACAAAGTTGCCGCGTACGTTGCCGGGCGCGACAGCAAGGGAGATCCACGACCCATCGAAGTCATCAATACGCCTGGTGAGAAGAAAGTCCAGTTTAACGTGAGATTTCCTGAAGCGGCGAAACAGGCTGCAGACCAGGGCAAAAAAATCTGGGATCCCCTGTCCGAGAGTTTTAGAGAGGTGATCGGGGCAAATGACTCTACGCTCTTTTTTACCAATTCCCGACGGCTGGCTGAAAAAATCACCCTGAAGATCAACGAAAATCAGATTGCACCAGTGGCCTATGCTCACCACGGGTCCTTAGCGAGAGAGGTTCGCACCGAAGTTGAAGCACGCTTAAAACAGGGTGAATTGGCCGCTATCGTCGCGACCAATTCCTTGGAGCTTGGGATCGATGTTGGTCATCTTGACGAAGTGGTCATGGTGCAATCACCGCCATCCGTGGCCTCAGCACTCCAACGCATCGGTCGAGCAGGACATAGCGTGGGAGAAACGAGCGTAGGCACGCTGTTCCCTACCCATGCCCACGACTTTCTCGAAGCCGCAGCCTTATCAAAGGCCATCACAGAAAAAAATCTCGAACCACAGACGCTGATGTCCAACTGCCTGGACGTACTTGCACAGTTTATTATCAGTACCACCGCATCTGAGCCCTGGCCGGTAGAGGATTTATACCAACTGGTTTCTCGCGCTGAGCCTTATGCCACTCTGCAGCGAGATCAGTTTGATCTGGTGATCGAAATGCTTACCGGACGTTATGCCGGCTCTCGAATAAGAGAACTCAAACCGCGATTGGAACACGACAAAATTGCCAATACGGTGAAGGCAAATAAAGGTGCCTTGTTCGCCTTGTACAATTCCGGGGGAACCATCCCGGATCGTGGCTATTTTCAGATGCGCCACAAAGACACCGGTGCCATCCTCGGAGAATTGGATGAGGAGTTTGTGTGGGAAGCCACAGTGGGCGACAACCTGACTCTGGGGACTGCCCATTGGCAGATCCATCGTATTACCCACAACGATGTTTTAGTACGCCCCGCCAAACCTGGTAGCGCCGCTCCACCGTTCTGGCGCAGTGAGTTTTTTAATCGTTCATTCCACTATTCAGAACAGATTGCCAACTATCTTCGTGAAGCCGAGGATAAACTTTCCAATCAAGCTAATGCACTGCTCGTGGATTCCCTCACCCAGCAGCGTGGCTTTGAGGAGACTGCGGCAGAAGAGCTTGTCGGGTATCTGGATCGACAGCGCACCCACACCCAAACCGCGCTGCCCCATCGAAAACACCTTCTGTTGGAAAAAGTGAAAACCGGTCCTGCGGGTTACCGGGGACCTGACGACCCCCAGCAGTTGGTGATTCACACATTTTGGGGCGGCCAACTCAATCACCCCTGGGCTTTGGCTTTGCGCGCCGCCTGGCGTTTCGAGCATGGTCAAAAACTTGATATTCACGCGGATAACAACGCACTGGTACTACAGATTAAGGGTGATCTGGACCCTCACAAAATTATGTCCATGGTCACCGCAGATAACCTGCTCAACCACCTGCGCGCCAGCCTGGAAGGTTCCGGCTTTTTTGGCGCACGGTTTCGTGAGTGTGCGGGGCGCTCCCTGCTCTTAACCAAGCAGAAGTTCAATCAACGTCTACCGCTGTGGATGAGTCGCATGCAGGCAAAAAAATTGATGACGCAGGTGAAGGCGCTCACCGATTTTCCGGTGCTGCTGGAAACCTGGCGAACCTGTCTGGATGACGAATTCAATATTCCCGCCTTGTTGGGCATGCTCGAAGAATTGCATTCTGGAGAACTGGAGTGGAGCTACGTTTCCTCCACCACACCCAGTCCGTTTTCACACAATCTGACCTTTGGCCAAGTCAGCCGATACATGTACGCGGACGATACCCCCACCGATGACAGCATGAGCGTTCTGGGAAGCGATGCAATAAACGCAGCCCTGACGAACGATTTGTTACGCCCTCGCCTGGAGCCAGCTATTGTCCAGGAATTTGTTAAAAAGCGTCAGCGTACCGCCCAGGGGTACGCACCGGAGGGTGCCCAGGAATGGGAGGCTTGGCTGAAAGAGCGAGTGTTGATACCCCAACAAGAGTGGCCAACCGAAATTCAACTACCCGACAAAGCCTGCCAGGTTCAAGCTCAGGGACGCATCTGGATTACTCATATCGAGTTAGCCCACGCGCTGTACCGCGCTGGATTGCTCAGGGAAGCGCCTCCTTTAGGACTTCCTGAGTTACCAGACCCGAGGGATGGGTTGAGTTTCGCCCAGGAAGTTTTGTCTTTTTACGGTCCTCTGACCGCCGCTGAGATCGAGGATATTCTACCCGTCGTACCCGAGGGACTTTGGACAAACAGTGAGGCATTTGTAGTCGGCCCATTGCTTGCAGACAGCGATGATCACTATTGGTGTGATACAGAAAATTTCGAAATCCTACTGCGTTTTCAACGCGCCAGCCGCCGCACCCAATTTGATCCGCAACCCGTTGCAGACCTGCCAACTTATTGGGCGAGCTTAAGTCAACTGCATAGCGCCGGCACCGAGGAGAACGTTTTGTGGTCCCTGGAAAACCTGAGAGGCTTTGGCGCAGCGGCCGAAGTCTGGCTGGAAGACCTCATGCATAGCCGGGTTGAACATACGTCATTTGATCAATGGCGTGCGATTCTCGAGGCCAACGGGTTCATCTGGCGTGGCTGCGGTAAAGAACAGATCACCATCTTCTATCCGGAAGAGCAAGATTTGATTGGAACGGACCAACCACCGATCCTTTCAACTCTGGCATTCCCTGACCCAAACGCAAGCTACACATTCAACCAGGTCGCCAACACCTTGGACACTTCAAGCCAAGCACTTAACGAGCAGTGGTGGGGTGCGGTTTGGGCTGGACAGCTGGTCTGTCATGATCTGGCTCACCTGCGCAAAGCCAACCAACGCAATTACAACCTGACCCACTTACAATCGCGTGTCTCGAACCGACGACGCCTGGCCCGTGCGCCGTTGTCCTGGCCGGGGCAGTGGCAGCTCGTATCCATTAGCGGCCCTTCAGACCCCTTGACTCAGCTTGAAAATGACAAAGAAAGGGTTCGCCTGTTGTTGGACCGTTATGGTTTCGTCAATCGAGACATCGTCAATCGGGAACAATGGCAAAGTGATCAGGGAATCTGGAAGTGGCGCGATGCATTCCGGGCGCTGCGCATTATGGAACTTGCTGGAGAAGTGTTCACAGGCTGCTTTTTCAACGCCATGAGTACCCCCCAGTTCATTTCCCCAAGAGCCTTGTCCACGCTGCAAGCAAACCGCAACCGTGTGCATACATTCTGGATTAATGCGACAGACCCTGTCTCTCCCTGTGGGCTGGGTACCGAGGTGCGTCAAGCCTGGCCGGAGTTACCCCACCGACGCCCCACAAACTATCTGTCTTTCCGTGACGGAAAATTGGCGCTAATCGTCGAAAACAATGGCGCTCAACTCAAATACAGCTGTTCACATGATGATCCCGCTATGGCTCAGATCAACGCCCCCCTCCACCATCTGGTGCATCACAAACGAGTCACCGTAACCATCAAATCAATCAACGGTGAAGAGGCACGCACCAGCCCCTATCTGGCACCCCTGCAGGATCAGTTCAACCTCTACAAAGATCACAAGTCCGTATCCATTGAGCCTGGATTCTGATCTGACCACCATAATTGCTCAGCCTCAACCGACATGTCTGCCAGTCCCCCAAATATTCCGGCAGACACTTGTATCGCCATCTAGACTTTAGAGGCACTAAGCAAGGAAGCCGGATGATGGCCAGAACGATAGAAATTTGCGTTTTCTTATCCAATACCGACCTGAGCGCTCGCCTGGGACAATTGGCCGCAGTACAGGGTTGGACAATCATTCATTGGGACACCCGGCCCACGCCGGATCTCACCCTCTCATTCGGCCCCCGCAACCCTGATATCGTATTTTTTGACGACCCAGGCCTCTATCAGACGCTGCAAGCTTTGGAGCAGGAAACGTCTCCATTGTTCGTTAACCTGCATACTTCTTCTGAGCCGCAACTCACGGAGCCCCAGATCTTATCCCTGGCTGCACAAAGTACAGATACCGAACTTGTCACACAGATTACAACTGCTCTGAATTTGAATCGGTTTTCGCAACAGTTTTTTTCCACCCAGGCGCAGGAACCAATCACCAAGCTGCCCCATCATCCAGAGTTGCTAGAGTACATGGACCGTCACCACGGCGAACCCACCGGTTTGATTGTGGTTCAGATCGATCATGCTGAGCATCTGTATGCCAACCTCGATCCGGTGAGCAAAACAGACCTGCTTAGCGAGCTCAGCCACTACTTTTCAGACCAGCTTCCCGAGCGCGCCCTCATGGGTATTTTCGATGCGGCCTGCTTCGTCATCTGGATCCCAGGTACGCAACCCTCAGTGATTCGAGACATTGCGTCAAAATATTGTGAGCTGGGCTCAAACCCAATTGACTTCAGAAGCGGCGAACTACACTTCACCCTGAGTGCAGGCTATGGATTTGAAGCAGCCTTGACCAGCCCCCAGAATCTTTGGCACGACACCTGGGTGGCAAAAGAAAAGGCACGCAATGAAGGTGGTAACCAGGCTGTCGGTGTTAATGACGCAGCCCAGGTCGGCGCACGAATTCCCACGGCCTTTGAGCGCGATGAATTCTCCTTGGTCTTGCAACCGCAGTGGAACGCTGCCGGAGACGAATTACGAGGCGTCGAATCTCTGTTGCGATGGCAGGGGATGGAGGTGGGTAACCTGGCTCCAGACCACTTCATACCCATCGCCGAACGCAGCGGCCAAATGGCTAGAGTGGGGGATTGGGTACTGGAGCGAGCTGCCTGCGAATCGACTACCTGGCTTGAACACCTGGTCTCGCCAATATTGTTGGGGATCAACGTTTCCCCACAGCAGTTTTACAACGATGCGATTAAGTATCAGGTGGAACGGCTGGCCAAAGACCAATGGCTCGACCCTTCTATTCTTGAGCTCGAGCTGTCGCACAACAATCTGCTGGAGATTGTGGATCAGCACCGAACCACTTTGTACCAACTGCGAGATGCAGGGGTACGAGTGGCAATTGATAATCTGGGCACCAGCGTCGTGGACACTCAAAAGCTGCTTCGCTGCCCTGCTGACACCTTGAAGCTGGACAGAAGTCTTGTCGCACAGGTGACCAAAGACGCAAATACTGCCCGACTGATTGAGCAGATCTGTCAACTCGGTGCAAAGTTTCAATTGCGCGTCGTTGCAGTAGGGGTCGAAACAGAAGAGCAACGTGTCATGCTGGAATCCTTGGGTTGCAGCGATATGCAGGGTTACCTGCTGGCTGAACCCGTGCCACTGGACGAGTTCCATCAGTTCCTAGCCAAACACCATGCCGAGCTGAAAGCGAGCTGAGGCCGGAAATGGCACAATGGGTGAATGAAAATATTGACCCATCCAACCTGTCAGGACCATCAAGTTCCCGAGGGCCATCCCGAGCGCCCCCAGCGTCTGAGCAGCCTGCTTGATCATCTCGAACGTACAGGGTTTGCCCAGGACCATGCGATTTTGCATGCGCCCAAGGCTGACACCGAGGATATTTTGCGAGCCCACCCCTCACACTATCTGTCCGAGCTGGAAAAGCTTTCCCCAACCGAAGGCATCAACCCTGTAGATCCTGACACATGGATGAGTCCAGACAGCTACGCAGCAGCCTGTATTGCTGCGGGTGCCACTTGCGCGGGCGTAGACCTTCTACTGAGCGACCAGGAAAAGCGAGTGTTCTGCGCCGTTCGGCCACCGGGCCATCATGCTGAGCGTTCAGGTGCCATGGGTTTCTGTCTATTTAACAGCGTCGCCATTGGCGCATTGAGAGCACTCGAACATCCAGATATCCATAGAGTCGCCATCCTTGATTTTGATGTCCATCATGCCAATGGGACCGTCGACATATTTATGGACCAGCCCGAGGTTCTGGTCTGTTCAACCTTTCAACACCCGCACTATCCGAATCGCCTGTTCGATATTGCAGCACCAAACATCATCAACTCGCCACTCCCAGCCGGCAGCGGTAGTTTTGAATTCCGCCAGGCTATCGAAAAGGATTGGATGCCAGCGCTGGAACGGCATCAGCCAAATCTGATCTTGGTCTCAGCAGGATTTGATGCTCATGCACATGACCCTTTGGCGAATCTCAACCTCTTTGAGGATGACTATGATTGGGTCACCCGAATTATTGTTGCGGCGGCAAATCAGTTTGCACAGGGTAGAGTTCTGTCCACCCTGGAAGGTGGTTACGACCTGGAAGCACTCTGCAACAGCGTTACCGCTCACCTGGACGCACTGGTCGTTCAGGGTTGATGGTGGACGGTGAAGAGTTGATGGAGGGTTGGTTAAAAGTTATCCACCACATTTTCAACTAATGCAGCAAAGACCCAGGCTATGGGCGGAATGATCACATAGACAAATATTCGCCAGAGAATACTCAGATCCAGGGGCACATTGGAAATACCGCGAATCCTGGCGATGTGGCTCATCACTGTCTCCAACTGAACCAGGTCATGCCTGGGTGTTTTGTCTAATTCCTGTTGCAGCTCCAAGAGCCTGGCAAGCTTGGCACTGCGCAGTCTGCGCGATAACCCATACAGCGGCAGGAAGAAAAACACGATCGCCGCCGGGACCCCGACTATCAAACCTGCTTGATAATTAACCGCACGAAACTCTGCATCCAGTGCCTGCAAAGGCATAAACGCCATAGCACCAGCGACAATTAACACATCTACCAACGCTATTCGTGTCACTGGCTTTAATCGATCTAAATGATAAAGATCCACCGCAGCACGTGAACCAGCTTGGCTCAGCCGGAAACTGAGAAGAACGCGCCAGGAGAACAACAGCGCGATCATTACCCAAACCAGAACATTGGCGCCCAGAAAGACATAGTCAAACAAGTTCCCGGCATCTACCAACAACCGACTGAACAGAAACGAGTTCTGCTCAAATCCATACCACGCCCCCAACAGTATCAAAACGATAGCAGCAGGATGTAATGCATCCGCCTGATCCCGAATCGCTTTTAAATCTTGTATCTGAAAGGTGTCGCCAAGCCCTTCTAGATGGCTAAGCGTTCGAAAATGCAGCTCAAAAAGGCCCCACAGGAGGTAGGCTGGCACCAGAGTAAACATCAACACGGTGCCAACCACCTGTCTGACGGCGAACGTCTCTCGTATCAACCCGCCTTCTGTGGCATACATGGTGAGCGAGATACTCAACCCAATAAACAACAGAAGAAGAACAGGCAACAGCCACCGAGGCCGAATCTTAAACAGCCATCGAATGGACATTTGGATATCTACTCGCCCTTAAACTGTGCATCCCGCTTTTGCAGGAAAGCCGCAACTCCCTCTTTGAAATCACTGCTTGCACCCGCGTCGCTTTGTAACTGAGCTTCCAGCTCCAACTGTTGTTCAAACGAATTTTGCCAGGTATTCCAGTAAGCCTTGCGGATAAGTGCCAGGGAGCGAGGTCCGTTGGCGAGCTTTTTAGCAATATCAGTCGCCCCACTTAACAAGGCATCATTGTCTTCGAACAATCTATTGACCAGCCCCCACTCCTGAGCCGTGTCAGCCGGTAGACGCTCTGCCAACATGGACAACTCCATGGCTCGCCCCCATCCCACCAAGCGTGGCAACATAAACGTCGCGCCGCCATCGGGTATCAATCCTATTTTGGCAAACGCCTGCAGAAAATAGGCGGATTTGGAAGCACATACGATGTCTCCCATCATGGCAAAACTCATACCTACGCCCGCGGCCGCGCCGTTGACAGCGGTGACTATCGGCACATCCAAACCCCGCAGTTCAAACAGGATCGGATGATAGGAATTGCGCAACGCAGAACCCGCTGGTTTTGGGCGGTCCGACGGCGCGTCGTCTTGCAGATTGGCTCCGGCACAAAAACCGCGGCCTTCTCCAGTCAGCAAAACGCAGCGCACACCGCTCGCTGGGTCTTTGATGTCCGCAATCGCATCGGCAAAATCTACCAACATCTGACTCCCAATCGCATTCATGACCTCAGGATGGTTAAACTTCAGCAACCCTACCCCGTCATTCACTTCCAACAACATGCGTGACATCAAATCGTCTCCCAACAAAAATTTCCTGACTGCAATGTACCGCATTCTGCACCGCCGAGCTATGCAGGCACCCCGGCGGCGAGTAGTACAGATCATTGGTTTGGGCAATAATGGGCATTAAGCAATTCGCAAAAGAAGACACACATTGAACGCGCTCGAAATCGCCCAATCCTTTCAACCTCAAATTCGCGAACGCAGCGATGCCATCGAATCTAACCAGCGAATGCCAGCTGACCTGGCAAATTCGATGGCCGACGCAGGCTTATTCCGGATGCTGGTACCCGAAGTCTATGGCGGGTCAGAAGTGCATCCCCAGGACTTCTTTGACGCTCTGGTCGCGACCTCCCAGGCAGACGGTGCCGTAGGCTGGGTCCATATGATCGCATCAACCACAGCTTTGATGAGCGCCTCTCTGCCCGAACATCATGCACGCGCAATGTACCTTGATGACCCCAACACCATCACTGTCGGTGTAACAGCGCCAATCGGGCGTGCCAAAGAAACAGAGGGTGGCGGCCTGCAGGTCACGGGTCGCTGGCCTTTCGGCAGTGGCAGCCAGGTGGCCAAATGGATTTGCGGCGGCTGCATGATCGAAGAAAACGGTGAGCTGCGCAAAAACGACCGGGGTGTCGCAGAAAGCCTATTGGTCTTTTTTCCTGCTGATGAAGTCACAATCCACGATGGTACCTGGCAGACATCTGGGCTACGTGGAACTGGCAGTCACGATATCGAGGTTGTCCAGGCCAGCGTTCCAGAAGGTCGCTGGGCGGTGCTGGGTAAGCGCGCTCGCATCGACACACCGCTGTATCGCTTTCCAACTTTGGGCTTGTTGGCCTTGGGTGTATCAGCGGTTTCCATCGGTATAGCCCGGTGTGCGCTGGAAGAATTTATGGCGCTAGCCACGGATAAAACGCCAACCGGATCCGCACGCTCCCTGGCCAATCGGCCTTCAGTCCAGAAAGATGTCAGTCAATGTGTGGCGTTGATAGAGTCAGCTCAGGCGTTTACTCGACAGGTAATCGACGAGGCATGGCAAACAGCCATCGCCGAAGGGCGACTGAGTACCACAGTAAAAGCCCGGCTACGACTAGCGGCCACCAACAATGCGTGGTCTGCGGTGGAGGCAGTCGATAAGCTGTATCACGCAGGCGGTGGCACCTCCATTTATCTGGAATCACGCCTGCAACGTTGTTTCAGGGACGTTCATGTCCCTACCCAACACATCATGGTTGCTCAGCCCACTCTGGAGGTGGTTGGTAAAGTTCAACTGGGTATCGATCCGAAACAACCACTTTAGACGCGAGATTCGTCAGAAGAACCAACAGGTACAACGCGTGAGCCAAAATTGCACAATACTCAGCGCAGGCATTCTGACCTTTCTCATCACCTCCTCAGTGAGCCCGTGTAGTTACGCAGCCATCGATCAGGCCATCGACGACGCCTCGAGGCCCGATCCGAATCTGAATAGACTCGGTTCTACTCTAAGGGCGCTACAGTCTCTTGGCGCTACGCGAGGTGATTTGATCGATGTGGTGAACGAACTCGAGATGGCCTCTTCTCCCGAACTGGTCAGGCGAGCCCTGCGTACCCTGCTACCCGCAATCAATCGCTCCGCTGCGATTAGACAGCGGGTCACCGACAACCGCTGGCGGAATCGAAAGTCTGACACACAACGCCTTCGTCGATCGACAAAGTCAAATTCAAATCAGGTTCTCAGGGCGACAGCACTTAACTACAGCTGGTACGCCGCCCCGTCGGAACAAAATACAAATACCGGGGTCGCCCCTGATAAGATCAAAAATATCTGGTTACAGACTTGGACGGATTCCGCCGAACAAGATGATCAGGATTTTTTTGATGGCTTTGAGGCCACTCAAACCGGCGTGGCTCTAGGTTTGGACTTGGCAATTACTGAAAATTTGGACTTCGGGGTTTCAATCGGGCGCTACAGCGGGGAGGTCGATAGTAATATTTTTGGTGAAGACCAATCAAACGGCACCCAACTGGGAGTCTATGTCGCGCGCAGCTATGGCAATCACACAATCAGCGCTCAGCTGAATAACAGCCGCGATCAAATCGATCGTGAGAGGCTGATGATTGTACTCACTGAAACCCAACCCAGGACATTCCTGTTGACCTCAGACATCGACAGCCAACAAATAGGCTACAGTATCGACTATAGCTATAGTTTCTTACCCGATTTACACAGCACCAGCAGTTTTATGTTTTCCCCGTTTGCGAGCGTTGCATACGCGGAAATACAAACCGACAACTACATCGAAAGGGGATCTGAAACCCTGAGTCTAAGCGTTGAAACCCAGGATGAAGAGCATCTCTCCGGGACCATCGGTGCAACCTTGGGTTGGGCATACTTCCATACAAATTGGACCGTGATGCCAAGTTTGACCTTAGCGTTTGAACACGATTTTCAAGCTGATCCAACTGTGACCACATCGCGCTTTCGCGACACCACACTCACCTTTGACACCGAAGGGTTAGAACTCGAGGAAAACCGCTGGCGATACAACCTTGGCCTCAGCCTTATCCACAGGAATAACATTGGTATTGGATTTTCCTACCAGGGTCAGCGCAAAGGTGACTACCGCTACGATGGCGTTGTACTGAATCTACAAATCAGTATTTAGGCGACCAGAAATATGGGGCACGACGCACACCACCATCACCACCATCATCACCACAACGATCAGGATGAACGCATATTGCGCAATGCGTTCATTTTGATAGCGAGCTTTATGGTCGTCGAGCTGGCGGTTGGACTTTCGGCCAACGCACTGGTGTTGATCGCTGACGCAGGTCACATGTTTCTGGATGCCTCGGCATTAGCGCTCGCGTGGTGGGCCGCCCGAATATCGAAAAGAGATTCTGATCATAGTCTAAGCTATGGCTACCACCGTTTTCAGGTACTGGCTGCCTTTATCAACGGCTTAACCCTGGTTGCATTGGTCGTGTGGATCGCGGTTGAAGCCACAAGTCGGTTGCTCGCACCTGAGCCGATGATCCCGGGTCCGACGCTTTTGGTAGCCGTTGCAGGAATGGTGATTAATTTGATCGCCTTCAAGATGCTCCACTCCAGCTCAAACAATGCCAATATAAGAGGCGCAGCCCTACACGTATTGGGTGACTTGTTAGGCAGCGTCGCAGCAATCCTGGCCGCGGGTGCCGTGTACCTTTTTGGTTGGCACTATGCGGATCCACTGCTGGCCTTGTTAATCGTCGTGATATTAAGTCGTGGCGCCTACCGGGTCATCAAAGAATCTGCGCACATTCTCTTGGAAGGCGTACCACACGGCGTGGATTTGAGCGAAATCCGTCAGGTGCTTTGTCAGCAGATACCCGACCTGGTGGGGGTTCATCACATCCATGCCTGGGCACTCACCGCAGAAAAACCACTGATTACCCTGCACGCTCAGGTAGAAAATGAAAGCCAAATTCCAAACGTGACGACTCAGGTAAAAGCCGTGCTGAACGATAAATTTGGTATTAATCACTCAACAATTCAGGTTGAGTTGGAACAATGCCCGGATGAAGAAGGTATCTGAATAAGTAAGGTGGAGTTCTATGAAACCAGGGGATACAGGTTTTAAAAGAGTCTTGAAAGCGACCAGCTATTCATGGTCCGGATTTAAGGCAGCCTGGCAGAACGAATCTGCTTTTCGCCAGGAATGCGTGATTGGAATCCTGCTCCTGCCTATGGCTTTTGTCATCGGTCACACGATTTTTCAGGTTGCTTTACTGATTTGTGTGCTGGCAGTTGTACTTATCACCGAATTGCTCAATTCGGCGATCGAAGCCGTGGTGGATCGGATCGGTCATGAATATCATGACCTGGCTGGGCGCGCGAAAGATATGGGTAGTGCAGCAGTTTTCGTAAGCTTGTCATTGGTTGTGGTGGTCTGGAGCATGATGGTGATCAAGAACTACATCCTCCTGTGACCACCCATCAAACAGACACTGAAAGATTTACCACTACTAAACTGGCGCATCTGTGGGATATTGTTCCCGCAGGACTCGCTTGAGGATCTTGCCGCTCGGATTTCTTGGTATCTCGTCAATAAATGAAACCGCCTGTGGTTGCTTGAACCGAGCCAAACGCCCCTGACAATATTCCAGAACCTCAGCTTCCGTGAGCGTCTGGTTAGTTTTTACGACAATCGCCAAGGGCGACTCTCCCCAACGCTCGCTGTTCTGCCCAATGACCGCCGCCTCCGAAATATCAGGGTGCGACTGCAGTACGCCCTCAATTTCCGCCGGGTAGACGTTTTCGCCACCAGAGATAATCATGTCTTTAATGCGGTCAGCAATTGAAACAAATCCTTCGTCATCCATCGTGGCGACATCGCCCGTGCGCAACCAACCATCCACGATGGTTTCGGCCGTCGCCTCTGGCCGGTTCCAATATTCGCGCATAATGTGCGCGCCCTTCACAATCACTTCACCGGCCACACCCGCTGGACAATCATTCAGCTCATCGTCCACCACTCGAACTTCTGTATGAAAAAAAGCTCGTCCAGTTGAAGTGGGTTTACGCAACGCATTTTCAGCATCCATCAAACAAGCGGGCCCACAAGACTCTGTGAGGCCATACACCTGCAGGACCCCAATTCCCAATTTGTGATAGGCCTCGGTGAGAGCCTGAGGAACAGGTGCAGCCCCCGTCATCATCCAACGCAATGTGGAATAGTCAAAGCGCTGGAAGTTATCCACTTGAACCATGAAGTTGAGCATTGCTGGAACCGCCAGGCCAATAGTGATTTTTTCCTGCTCAATGAGCTCCCAGGCACGAATTGGATCGAAACTGCGCATGACGACATTCGTAGCGCCACGCCATACGTTTACCGCCAATGGGGTCAGCGCGCCGACATGAAACATGGGCAAACAAGCAAGATAGCGGTCGTCCAGCTGGTACTCTGAAGTGGCCCCAATGGTCATCAGTCCCCAGATCGCGGTGTTGTGGGTATGAACCACACCTTTCGGCAGCCCGGTAGTGCCAGAGGTGTACATGATGTAAAGCATATCCTCATCAGATGCTCCAACAACAGGCTCGCTGGAAGGCTGGGCGTCGCGAAAGGACTGGTAGCTCTCTGCAAAATATCCAACTTCCTGCTCCCCCTGAACCTGCAACCATTGAGTGATGTCAGTTTTATCGCCACGACCGTGCAACTGGGCCACGGTTTCCAGGAACTCTTCTCCAAATATGAGTCGGCGAGTACCGCTGTCCTTGAGGATAAATTCCAACTCGTCGGCGACTAAGCGCCAGTTAAGTGGTACCACCACCGCGCCAATCTTCGCCAGCGCAAAATAGCTTTCCATAAACTCACGAGAATTCATCAAGAGCAGGCCAACGCGTTCGCCTTTTTGAATACCCGCCGCGACAAATGCATTGGCAATACGATTACAGCTGGCGTTAAGCTCGGCATAGGTCAGCCGGAATGAGCCGTCTCCTTCTACATAGCCTTCTAACTGGGGTGACAAGAACGCCCGCTTATAAAGAAATAATCCCAGATTGTTTTGCATATGTTTTCCTTGGCACCACTTACTTGTATCAAACGCGCGTATGGTACTTAAGTTGCGCCGGGCTTTCGACGGCGCTGACTGCACACAGAAGCCTCCTTTAGGGTCAGAAATCTGTTTTACAAAAATTATATAAATTTCATTTGGATAAGGGTTGCAATCTACACTGATGTCAATAGAATGCGCGCCAACTTGCATGGGTGCAGGCTTGAAATTTTGGTCTTACCCATTGCTGGTGTGGCGTGTTGCGGACTCTCTCCCCTTCCTCCCTGATCCGTAGCACGCCTTCTTCCCTGGCCCTATCTGGAAATCCTTCACCAGAACACACCTGCTGCGTGTCACTTGGCGTGGGTGGCTACCTGGACATCCAAATGTAATTTCCCTAAACTTGTACAGATTTTGCCCACATTAGTGGACAATTTGTACAGCTTTGCACGCCAGGCGATGCGTTAAGGGATGCGCGATGGATTCTGACTCAGATTTATATCGAATAGGTACGGTTGCCTCGCTTACCGGTATCGCCGTCGAACGTCTGCGCGCCTGGGAGCGTCGCCACGGGCTGGTACCAGCCCACAAATCGGGCCGGACCCGCTTTTACAGCAAAGTGCAATTGGAACAGCTGTCACTGATCAAGCGCCTGTTGGATCAGGGTCAACCCATCTCCAGCTTGATCAACTTGACCCACACGCAGCTTATGGAGCGACTGCAGGGTGCGACCCAGCAGCCAGTGGTGGTACCCACCATTGCACCCCAGGTTGGTCTGATCGGCCCAAACCTTCTGGTACTGGAGCAACAACAGGGTATTGATCAGAGAATAGATGTCGTTTCCAGATGGGCCAATCTGGAGGCCTTTACACAAGATAGGTCAGGCACCAACAAGCCCACCATAGTTTTCGCCCAACTACCGGTTTTATCTCTTCAACCGATTGATTTGATAACAGATATCATTCCCCAAGCCCGCGTCATCCCGGTCTACCAATTCGCCACGGCGGACGCGATAGAAAGTGTAAATCAAGCCGGCGTTCCACTGGCTAAATGGCCACTGACATGGCCGGAACTGGAACACCTGGCCATCGTAGAACAGGGTCTTTCGCAAGAAGCATCGGGTGTACCTGCACGCCACTTCAGCGATGAAGAATTGATTGCGATGGCAGTGTCACAATCCGACCCAAGCGGTCGCCTGCAACAGCTTGTAGAGCTACTCCAACAGGCAAACGCCTTTGTCAGCTTTGCACAGGTTTGTGAAAGAGAAGGATTTGCGCCAGCCAGCGATCTTGCCTTCCACGTCAGCACAGCCAGGACTCAGCTGGAGCAAGCGCTCGAGCAATACAATGATCGCCTGGACCAGGAGCATTCAGCAGCACAAAACCTATCTGTACAAAATATAAACAAAATGTAGAAAAAGTGTTGACATCGCAACATTGTACTGTACATAATGGTCACCAGTTTGAGAGGTTTTCCAAGGCGTGCTAGCAACTTCGTGCAGTCCTCCCTTTCAAGTGTCCTTCCCCCAGAAGAAGAAGTTGCATTCAGACGGTCCCCCCATCTGACACGCCTTTTTTACCCCCCCCCCGCTCTCCCGTTATCAGGGAACAAATAAGACTTTCGCTCGTCTGAAGTAATGCGAGGTAGCGGCTTGCGCCAGACTATCTGTGTGCCAGATCACTTTTGACTAACCCCTATTACGTTATAACCTTCATGGATAAACAAAGACCCACGCGTATGAGCCCAAACCCCATCCGACTATTTACGCTGACCCTATCTCTGCTGCTTGTTTCCGCCTGTGGTGGCGGGGGTGGCGGTGGCAGCAACAATGTAGGGCCTCAACCCCCTCCCCAACCTGCTGCTAATGTCGCACCCACTGCAAATTTCACCATCAACACTACCTCTGGAACGGCACCATTGGTTGTCACCGTAGATGCCAATGGTTCATCGGACAGCGACGGTCAGATCGTCAGGTATACCTGGGACTTTGGAGGGACCACTGCCATCGGTGCGGTCGCACAGTTTACCTTCGTAGATCCAGGCACGTTCGTGGTTACGCTGACGGTAGAGGACGATGACGGCGCCTCCACGCAGTCCACCAGCACCGTCACAGTCCAGGAACCTGCCGCCAACGTCACAGTGTCTGGCACCGTACAAATATTGAGCTCCTCTGCCGTTGATGGCGATTTACACGACCGCTTAACCACGCCCTCACCTAACAATAACTTCGCCCAGGCGCAGCCCGTCCCAGCCCCAACGACCATTGGCGGTTATGCTAATCGGCCAGGTACCGGTGAAAACACGGGGAATCTTTTTTTAACCGGCGATCCCGGTGATTTTTACGTGGTCAATCTAGTGGGTGGCGAGACGATTCTGCTGGACATCGCAGAAAGTAACGCTGATCTGGACCTCACCCTTTATGACAACAGCCAGACGGTGGTAGACGCATCACTGGGCACCACAAACACTGAATCTCTGGAAGTGGACGACCCCGGCACTTATTTTATTGAGGTGGTACCGGTCAGCGGTGCAAGCAACTACGTGCTGAGCATCGGGCAGCTCGGTCAAGCCACAACCCTGGACCGAAAACCCTCAAGGCTATCGGATCCGCTGATTCCGGGAGAGATCATCGTCCAACGTGCTGCCAAATCCGTAGGTATCGCACAGAAAACACGATCCACCCAGGCACCTCTACGAGAGCCTACCGCTGAGGTTGCAGAGGCTATCGCCGCAGACTTTGCACCTCAATTGATGCCAGTTGATCATCAGATTTATGCATCAAGTACCGCAAATCGTTTGATGACAGAACAACAAAAACAACGCTGGCACACGCTCTACGCTCTTAAAACAATGCAGGATGATGCCGCTCTCGAATATGCTGAGCCAAATTTGTTGCGCCAAACGTTTTTAACGCCAAACGACGACTTTTACGGGTCTCAATGGCACTACCCCGCAATTAATTTACCCACGGCGTGGGAGACAACCACCGGGTCCAGCGACGTCATCGTCGCCGTCGTTGACACCGGGGTTTTGCTAAACCACCCCGACCTCAACGACAAACTGGTACCCGGTTATGATTTCATCAGGAACGCCAGTCGCGCCTTGGACGGTGACGGCATCGATGCAAACCCGGATGATCCTGGCGATCGCGATCTAGGGGGCTCCAGCAGCTTCCATGGGACGCATGTGGCAGGGACCGTTGGCGCAGAATCAAACAACGGATCCGGCGTGAGCGGAGTTGCCTGGGAAACGCGCATTATGCCGATGCGAGCATTAGGAGAAGGTGGCGGCTCCACCTTTGATATTATCCAGGCGGTGCGTTTTGCAGCGGGTCTGGATAACGACTCAGGGACCGTTCCGGCCCAAAGAGCAGATATTATCAACCTGAGTTTAGGCGGATCATTTTCCTCGCTGTCGGAACAACAAGCCTACTCCGACGCCATTGCGGCCGGCGTCATCATCATCGCAAGCGCCGGGAACGAAAGTTCTGAACTGCCTTCCTATCCAGCGGCCTACGACGGCGTCATCAGCGTCAGCGCCACAACCATCAGCAACACTTTGGCCGCCTATTCAAACAGAGGCGGCACCATCGACGTAGCGGCCCCCGGAGGTTCAAACGTGACGGATTTGAACGGTGATGGTATTGGCGATGGGGTGATTTCTACTATGGGTGACGACAGCGGCCCATCCATCGAGTTTGGTTACGCCTCCCTCAGCGGTACTTCCATGGCAGCGCCTCATGTCGCTGGCGTTGCAGCCCTGATGAAGGCGGTCCATCCCGGTCTTACGCCGGCACAATTTGACGCAGCGCTGATGGCAGGGGATTTGACAGATGATCTCGGCGCACCGGGGCGAGATAATTCGTTTGGCTGGGGACTGATCAACGCCCAAAAAGCCGTGATCGCGGCGGGTGCCCTAGCAAACGGTCAGGGCGCAGACCCAGGTCCAATCCTTGTCTCTTCTGCCGGCACCATGAATTTTGGCGGATTTATCGAAGCGTTGGAGCTTACCCTTTCTAACATCGGCACCGGTTCCATCGCCGTTAGCAATTTCAGCGCCGACCAGCCTTGGGTGAATATCACAGACCCTGGGACAACTGATGGGTTGGGCACATACACTATCGGCATAGATCGCAGCGGATTGGCTGACGGTGCCTATCAGTCCAACCTGACCATCGAGTCGGATGCAAACAATTTAAGCGTCACCATAATCATGCAAGTCTCTAGCGTGAACGCCTCTGCAGACGCCGGCCTGCACTACATCATTTTAGTAGATGGAAATGGGGAATCGGTACTGCCCGCTGTGCTTGTAGACGCAGTAAATGGCGAATACCCCTTCACCATTAACAATGTTCCCCCCGGAGAATATCGCTTGTTCGCCGGTTCGGATTACGATGACGATTCATTCCTATGTGACGCAGGGGAAGCATGCGGCGCTTACCCGACTCTGGAATCCCCCGAATTTGTGGCGATCAACGCAGATCAATTGGGGTTAAACTTCGAGTCAGGCTTCAGGATCAATCTGAACATCAATCGCCAATCGACGAATACGCAATCTGCCAGCGGACAACAGACCATCCGCCTGATTAAACCGCCGTCGAATAGATCAGCCGAGACCGAATAGCCCCATGTTTAGACCTGTTTTAATCGTCGTCATCGCAACCTTTGTGAGCGCTTGCGCTGCACCCGCTGAGGATGTGGTGGTCGATGTTCACGAGGTGTTGAGCTATCAAAATTGTCAGGGTGTAAAAACCGGGGTCACCACTATTACGCTGGCTGATCTTGCTCAAATTCGCGGTAGTCGCTTGTTACAGTCACCCAATCAGCAGTCAAAGGACGTCACTACGCCCGATTTGGTGAGTCAAAACAAAACCAGCACAATGTACGTTGCCTTTGGCGGCAAGAAGCCCACAGCCGGACACAGTCTTTTTCTCTCTTCCATCCAACAACGTGCAAACACCCTGCTGGTCTACCTGCAAACCTCTACACCTGACCCAAAAGACCTGGTCGCACAGGTCATTACAACCCCCTGCGTGGTTGTCGAGATCGACGGGCTGCCAACCGACTATGAGTTAGCGTTTTTCATCGATGGCGCGACACTCAATCTCAATAGATAATTCGCCTAGACATCAACGAGAGACCATCATGAAGTTTGACCAGCCCTATGCTGCGCCACGCTCGCCCGTGTGTGCTCAGAATATTGTGGCAACCTCACAACCTCTAGCGACGCAGGCTGGCATCCAGGCACTCAAGCGAGGTGGCAACGCGGTTGATGCCGCGCTGGCGGCGGCGATTACACTCACCGTGGTTGAGCCATGCATGAACGGTGTGGGTTCTGATGCATTTACGATCATCTGGGATGGCAAGGCACTACATGGACTGAACGGCTCGGGGAAGTCTCCCAAGGGATGGACGCCCGAACGCTTCGCAGGCCAAGAGCAGATGCCGGGGTTGGGGTGGGACAGCGTAACCGTGCCAGGTGCTGTCAGTGTGTGGGCAGAAGTTTCCGATAAATTTGGCTCGTTAGCCTTTGAATCGCTGTTTGAAGAGGCCATTCAATACGCCCGTGACGGCTTCCACGTCGGTCCAGTCTCATCACAGATCTGGCAGCTGGCACCCCAGATGTATCCAGGATTTACAGACTTTGCCGAGCACTTTTTCCCCGCCCCACAACCAGGCCAGTTATTTCGGCGCCCTGACCTCGCGACCACATTGGAGGAGATCGCTGCAACCCGCGGTGAGAGTTTTTATCGTGGTGCGCTGGCTCAAAAAATTGTCAGCGCAAGTGATGCTGCCGCAGGTGTGATGAACCTCGACGATTTGGCGGCGCACGCACCTTTCTGGGTCGACCCTGTTGGCCAGGCATACCAGGACGCTACGCTGCATGAGATCCCGCCAAACGGCCAAGGACTTGCGGCACAGATCGCTTTGGGCATCCTGAACCATCTGGAAGTACCAAAACTTGATAGTCCAGATTCTATACATCTGCAGATCGAAGCGATGAAAGTGGCCATTAGAGCCGCATTCGATCACTTTGCGGATCCGGATTATATGCAGACCCCCGTAGCAGATCTGTTGGATACCGAGAAATTAAAAGCTGTGGCAAACCAAATCACCGATCGAGCAAGCCCAGTGCCACCCCAGGCACTGCCCGTTTCAAATGACACAGTCTATCTATGCACGGCAGATGCCAGTGGGATGATGGTCAGTTTTATCCAATCCAACTACATGGCGTTTGGATCCGGTGTTGTTGTGCCAGGCACCGGCATCGCCCTGCAGAATCGCGGTAGCGGTTTCACCTTAGAGCCAGGACATCCAAATCAGGTGGGCCCCGAAAAACGTCCTTTTCATACGATCATCCCTGGCTTTGTCACAAAAAACGGGCAAGCAGACATGGCATTTGGCGTCATGGGTGGGCATATGCAGGCTCAAGGACATGTACAGATGGTCACCCGAATCTATGACCACCAGCAAAATCCACAAACCGCCAGCGATGCGCCACGCTGGATTGTGCATCCGGACTTTACCATCGGATTAGAAGCAGGCACGCCAAAACGGGTGCTGGAAGACCTGGCAGCCCGGGGACATCAGGTCAGCATCGATCCGGTTCACACCACGTTTGGTGGTGCTCAGTTAATCAAACGCCATGAGGGTGGCTACATTGCCGGTTCGGACCACAGGAAAGAAGGATGTGCGGCAGGTTTTTGATACCTTAAGACAACAGTTCCAACGCCGCTTCCGCTCGTACTGAAACACTGAGTTTATACGCGTCTAAATCCATATCCCGGTTTTCACCCATCGCCCCAACGAGGTAGCGTTTGTAGACGCCCTGACCAATCGCAGCCAGCCGCCAGTGCGAAAATGCGCGGTAGTAGTTAATGTCACTCAAATCGCGCCCTGTCGCCTCTGCGTACCGTTCAGTCAAAACTTCTCTTGACACAAAACCACCCGCAGCGGTTGCAGCCAGATCTTCAAGTTCACCCGTTTCCGGATGCGGCTGACCTTCTCCCGGCAAGATCCAGGAGTTCAGCAGGTAGCCAACGTCTGCCAACGGATCTCCCAAGGTGCACAGTTCCCAATCCAATACGGCCAGCAGCTTGCCTCCGCCAACAATAAAATTGCCTAACCGGTAATCGCCATGAACAATGGTTGCGCCCACTTGCTGGGGCATACGCTCCGCCAGCAGCTTGGAGGTCTCTTCCATCGCCGGAATCTCATGCGTTTTAGACGCTTCCCACTGCTTGTTCCAACGTTTGAGCTGCCGCTCCAGGTATGCTTCTTTCCGCCCTAAGTCGCCAAGGCCCACGTCATCCGGGTCAATGCTGTGCAGAGCAGCCAACACATCTATCACATCCAGACCCAGCGCAGCACGCTCATCCTCGGGCAAAGTTTGCGCAACTTCTATGTCGTGAAGTACCGGTCCAGCAACAAATCCCATCACATAAAAGGGTGCCTCGTTGACTTCCACATCTCGACACAATCCATGGGTTTGAGCCACAGGCACGGGTGCGTTCTGCAGCGCGGAAACTATCTTGTGTTCACGCCCCATATCATGCGCACTTTCCAGAACGTGACCCAAGGGCGGACGGCGTAAAACGTATCGTGTGCCATCTGCGGCATCTGCCGCATAAGTGAGATTTGAGTGGCCACCGGCAATCAGCTCAAAAGAAAGCGGCAACGCAATACCCGGAATATTTTCTTCAAACCAAGCGCTGACCGCTACACTATTGATGCCCGGGATATCCGTCATTTTTCTATGTCTCCCCATTTCAATTGAAATGACAATCTAAATTGCCTAAACCACTATTCTACAGCGAATTTTCCGCAAATATGCTGCTCAATACCTGTCATTCCACCCGAACTAGCGTAACCTTACCCTGCTAATTTCTCTCACCATCAGGCGTTAAACCCATCACAAAACGAATGGCGAACTCATTCCTGCATCCAGATTTGCGACCTCAAACGACGCGGCTTCCACGCTTCAAGTTCGCCACTCTACTAGCGTGTGCGGCGTTCATCACCGGGTGTGCCAGCGTAGACCTGGGAAGCAAGCGAGCGTCTTCCAACGACCCTGACGCCGGCGTGCTTACCCTGCAGGACGGTAAATCTTTCCGCATAGCACCTGACGAATTTAACTATTCTGGACGCGGCCACTATGCGCTGCCTGATGGACGCACCCTCGAGGGCTTGTTCGCCAACGGCAAACTTAACGGCGACGGGCAAGAGGCCACCGCCAAATTTACCTATATTGGACAATGGCGCAACGGGCGCAAACAAGGTAAAGGCAGTCTCAGTAGGGCTGATGGGTCCAGCTATGAAGGCGAATTTCAAAACGACCTACCCCACGGGAAAGGTAAAGCCACCACTGGCGTGGACGTATACACGGGTAGTTTTCTGGCGGGAAAATATCATGGCGAGGGCCAGATTCGCTATGGAGAACTGGCGGTCTACAAGGGTCAATGGCAACGCGGCTTGCGCCACGGTTTCGGACAATACAGCCATGCTTCGGGGGAACTGTATGTTGGCGACTGGCAGGCTGATAAAGCCCACGGCTTTGGCACCCAAAGCAAGCCCAAACAGGGGCGCTACGAGGGAGCCTGGATAAGCGGCAATCGTCAGGGCTATGGCAGTTTCAGAGACGTCAGAGGCATCACATATGAAGGCATCTGGCACGCCGATCAACGCCACGGCTATGGTCGTGAAGCCAACCCAGACGGCACATCTTTCGAGGGAGAATGGCGTAACAACTTAAAACACGGTACCGGCAAGCTTGCCCGGGGTGATGGCAGTTTTCATGCTGGTGACTGGTCTTCTGGCTACATCCTAGGACCAGGGACCCGACGCACAAGCACAGGTATTGAAATCTCAGGAATCTGGAACCAGGACATCATTTCCAACGGACTGCTGCGAACACCCAGCGGACAGGAATATGCCGGTCCGTTGTTCAAGGACAAAGGGACCGTAGTGGCCGAACCACTGCTTGAGTGGCTAGAGGAGGTCAGCCGTCACGGCGATGCTTACACTCAGCTCTTTCTTGCCGGTGTATATAGAAATTTTGCACAACCAGCACCAGATCCAACCCTGTATCAGCTGTGGTTGAAGCAAGCGGCCACAAACAATCTTGCTCAAGCACAGTATGAACTGGCAACCACGCTTTTGGACCAAGACGCGGCTAAGGCGATCCAGCTGCTAAACGCAGCAGCAGAGCAAAACCACCCGGGAGCCAGCCAGCGACTGGGGGAGTTTTATCATGTGGGACTGCATGTAAAAAAAGATCAGGCTCGCGCGATCGCTTACTATGAAGCAGCAATAGATGCTGGTGCATTGGTGGCCACAAATAACCTGGCATGGCTGCTGGCCACCACACCGGATGAACAACTGGCCAACCCAGAGCGCGCGTTTCAACTCATCCAGCCGATCGTGACCTACCTGGGTAACTGGCAACACATAGACACCTTGGCGGCGGCCCTGGCGCGCCAGGGTAATACCAATCAAGCCACGCGAATGCAGAAGATTGCTTTAGATAGCGCCGCCGAGATTGCGGATAGTGATGTACTCGCCCAGATGCAGGCTCGGCTCGCGCTGTATTCGTCCGGCGAGTCTTACATCGAATAGCTCACTGTAGATTCGCCGAACACCCCCGTCTTAGGATTTCCATCAAAATCCGGTTATGATCAATCCCATCGAGATCTATTAATCCGGAGACCACTATGACGACCCCACGCGCGTTTTTTCTGTTGCTGACCTTGGCATCTGTTGCCGCTTGTTCTGATTCTTCTACCAGCACAACAACCTCTTCCGAGGCGGCGGTGCCTGCAGACCCAGCTGCTGACGTTGAGACCATTGTTGAAGAAATCTCTCAGTCCAGCTCGCTTGCGGATATTCTTGCGGCACAACCAGAAGAAGTACAAGCCAGGTACGTCTATCGCAACCCAGCACAAACGTTAGAGTTCTTCGGCATCGAACCGGGCATGACCGTCGTGGAAGCGCTGCCTGGTGGCGGGTGGTACAGCAAGCTACTGCTGCCATATTTAGGCAGCGAAGGAAAACTAATCGGCGCAAACTATGCACCGGAGCTGTGGCCAAACTTTAGCTTTGCCACGCCAGAATATCTGGAAACTGTCAAAACTTGGACCACGGACTGGCCCGCAGAGGCTCAGGAGTGGCGCGACGAATCCAGTGCTGACGTAACTGCTTTTGTATTCAGTCAACTTCCGGAATCAATGCACGGCACTGCAGACGCGGTTGTGCTTGTGCGAGCACTACACAACATGGCTCGTTTTGAAGGTGGATTCTTAGAGCAGTCGATCCAGGATTCTTATAACGTGCTCAAGCCAGGCGGTGTAGTAGGCATTGTGCAACATGAAGCTCGGCCAGAAATGCCCGATGAATGGGCTAACGGCGCTCGCGGATATCTGAAAAAATCGATGGTGATCGAGAAAATGACCGCAGCAGGCTTCGAATACGTGGGCGACAGTGACGTGAACGAGAACCCCAAGGATCAACCCGGCGCGGAAGATATCGTCTGGCGATTGCCCCCATCATTGGCGACCAGCCGAGAGAATGAAGCCCTGAAGGCAGAACTTGTCGCCGTGGGTGAAAGCAACCGGATGACGCTGAAATTTAGAAAGCCCGCAGCATAGAGTGCGACCAAAATGACCAAGCCACCCGCAACACCCGGCGCTAAGATGATCTATCTGATCAAACGGCGCCCTGAGGCAAGTCGGGAGGAGCTGGTGGCAAACTGGTTTGCCAACCATATGCCATCCGTCATCGACAGTCAGATTTCGCAAAAGGAGAAGGGTCGTCTGCATGCGTGGCGATACATCGCCACGCTGTTTGATGCCAATACCCAGGGCGAACACCTGTGGGACGGCATGGCACAACTTTGGTGGGACCAAGCGTTACCGGCACCAAAAACGCCTTTTGGAGAACCCCCCCAGGATACCTTTCAGGAAAAAGCGCAACCCTACGTGCCTTGGGCCACCAAAGAGTACGTGGTGATGGATGGCTCGTTGCCGTTGCATCCAAACACCCTGAATCGAGCCTTCCCAGCCACGAGAAGTGGTTTTTTTAAGGTGACGTTCATGGTGGGTACCAAGCCAGATACTGACCACACCCTGTTCTTTTCACATTGGCTGGATGTGCATATCCCCAATGTAGAACAGACAATGCAAGCAGTTGGTGGCTTTAGATACGTGGTGTCCCACAGTCTCAACCCGGACCAGGAGCCCTTCGCGGGCATGGCCGAACTGTACTTTCCTGACGCCTCAGGATGGCGGGCTTACAAGGCAAACATCCAACCCGACGGCATGGAACGCTGGGCGAGCGATGATAGAACTCTGGTGTTGCGCGCTCATACCGAAATGGTAGGTATTCCCTGAACATGAGCAACACCATTTCTGGGGGTTGCCTTTGCGGGGCCATCCGCTTCGAAACGACTGCTGAGCCAGTATTCCAACTACTCTGCCACTGTAAAGATTGTCAGACCGTAAGTGGCGCGGCGGCCTATGCGGCATACGTGGTGCCTTTGGAGAGTCTCCATGTTACGCGCGGCCAACCAAATCATTTCGAAGTAACAGCTGATTCTGGTCGGACTAACTCGCGCCATTTCTGCCCGAACTGCGGCGCCCGGGTTTGGGCAGTCCTAGAGGAGATGGGCATGGCCAGCGTAAACGGTCTCGCTCTCGATGACCGCAGCCACTTCCAGCCCACCGCCAACCATATGGCCGGTGGCGCGCCGGATTGGTGTACGCTTGGCGACTTACCGTCTACCTGAGCGCCAGTTGTCGACAACTTAGAATTCGAAGCCAATACTGCCGTAAACAGTTCTAGGTTGACCTATACCCAGCGATAGCGTGCCGTTATTTGGCGTGAAGTATTCTTCATCGGTCAAATTTTTCACACCCACCTGGAAGCGGATTTGAGTTTCATTAGGCAGCGGTAGATAGTAAAACGCGGTCAGGTCCACCAGGGTATAGCCATCTAGCTCTAACCGGTTAAGGCTACTTTCAAACCGCTCTCCAACGCGGGTCACGCCACCGCCAAAGCCCAAGCCGTTCAAAGGGCCACCGGTAAATTCGTATGTCGCCCAAAAGCTACCGCTGTTCTTCGGGGTCTGGCGAATTCGATTTCCTGCATTAAGCCCTTCTGTGACTTCAGCTTCATTGGTATAGGCATAGTTGAAAATCAGGCTTAAGCCGTCCAAAAATTGCACCGTCGCGTCCAACTCAATGCCATTAGACTCCTGTTCACCGTCTAGCAGCGTCACCCGCGTTGTAGGATCAACGCCAAATGGGACATTGGTTCTTTTAATGTCATACCAAGCCAGGCTAAAGAACAGCTTTTCCTCCCAAAGCAGACCTTTCAATCCAAATTCAAACTGTTCACCTTTACTGGGATCCAGCACAACCTGTTCGCCTGTAACGATGTTGTTCGACGAGCCGTTTGGTTGAAAAGATTCACTGTAGCTGGCAAACGCAGCAAGCTGCTCGGTGAATTTGTACATCACCCCGGCGTTGACAGACACAGCATCTTCCTGGTCAACCTCTCGGGAGGAAGTCGAGGGAATGGGCAAAAATGCAAAGCCCGACGTACCCGGGATAGCGGTAAAGAAACTGGTTCCATCGAACGACGAATCAAACTCGTCATAACGCAGACCAAGCGTGGCTATCCATTTTTCGCCTATGTCTATCCGATCCTGAACGAAGAAACCAAACTGCTCACTGTCAGATTCATTGTCCAATCTGGGTGTTTGAGCGCCCAATGACGCTGCGACCTGCCCATACTCTGGGTTAAAGATGTTAATGGCATTGATGCGAGGCACAACCGTGCCCGGTGGCAGCACCGGAAATCCGGGTATTATGCCCGCCCCAACCGCTACAGCATCGAGGAACGCACCACTGCCTACGACCTCAAATTCCCGATCGATATAGTTCAACCCGGTCACGAGAGCATGTCGAGTTCCACCAATCTCGAACTGCCCGTTAAGCTGCAAATTAGCGAGGGTCCTCAAATTCTCGTTATCGAATAGTAATGGCGAGCGTGCCAATATTCCGTTTTCGAACACGGCAGCGCCATCGGCTGTGGCTGGTGAGATGAGCGCATTGGCCAACAACAGGGTGGTGAATGGGAAAAGATCGAATGTTCCCGGCGGGAAAAATCCGGAGGCAATGTCGTTTAAACCACCGGAAGGTAAATTGCTGAATGATTCGGTTTCAGTTTTGTGGTGGTCGATATGCGCATCTAGCTGCCACGAGTCTGAGAGTTGCACCGCGTAGCTGAGCCGAAATGTGTAACTTTCAGTTTCATTCCGATCATCATCTTCACCAAAACGCACCCTGAGATCGACGTCTGGAATTCTGAAATTTCCGACTGCATCCCTGACCACGACCATGCCCTCATCAAATGGCAATTCTCCGGACGTATATTCAAACGCGGCGGTGAGTGCATGACGATCGTTGATTCGCCAGATCAGGGACGGCGCAACAAGGTCTCGCTGGATGTTTGCATCGGTATTGGTTTCGCGGAAGGTATCGCTATCCTCGGTAAACGCGACCAACCGATATAACAGCTGGTCACTGCCTGCCAGTGGCCCAGTTAAATCCAGCAGAAGCTCTTTACGACCATATTCATCAAAAGTGGCGGATAAGGTGCGACGGGCCTCAGCCTTTGGCAACTTGGTAATCACGTTAATCCTTCCTCCGGGGCTGGCTTCACCCGAAAGTAAAGCGTCAGGACCTTTTACAACTTCAACCTGTTCGATGTTTGCGGTTTGAATACGTTGGCTATTGCGCGATATTTGCAACCCATCACGCCATATATTGACTGTTTCAAAGCCACGGATAATAAAGGAGTCTGTGGTACCACCCGACTCATTTCGTGCCTGCACGCCGCTGACGTTGCGCAACACTTCGCGCAAATCCTGCGCCTCCTGGTCGAGTATGATCTGTTCCGGGATGACTTGGATAGAACGCGCGGTTTCAAACAAGGAGGCATCAATACCGGTTACGGAAGATGACGATAATGACTGATAGCGCGCCGGTTTAGTGCCCACGACCCGAATCTCGGGAATGACCTCCAAACGGTATCCGCTTTCTTTCGGTGCGCCATTGTCAGCCTCGATAGCAACTCCGCCATTACCTAACTCGATGATAATCAACCCTGCATCACCAAGTAGCATCTTCAACGCATCGCCAGGTGTAAGTTCGCCAACCACCGCGACACTCTCAATACCCCGAATTACACGCGAATTAGCGGTGACTTGACGGTTGGACTGTCTTGCGAACTCTTCCAACGCCGACTCTAACGGTTGCGCGCTGATATTGAACCAAATCTTCGCATCATCCGAATGCGCATTCGCCATCAACAGACAGAACGTTGCAATTGCGAAAATCCGACTCACGAATTTCAAGACCTGAAAGGTTTGCCCAGGGCTCGCCACCAATTTGTTCATAAGGTTGTTTCCGTAAATACTGCTGATTGTTGAGTAGAAGACGGCACGCTCTACAAACAACCGGAAAATATTTTTAACAAACTTTAGAAACGAGGCCTGGAGGGTCTCTTTGGACTTAGACTTAAACGGTTT
>JBCCIU010000017.1:0-133498 GCA_039028095.1 Pseudomonadota bacterium | reverse complement strand
CCCAACGCAAACCTACGTTGTTGATGTCACTGATCTGTTGGGTCACGCCCGCCTTATGGTTAAAACTGGTCGCCGTGGTCCGTGCCCAATGCGCCCAGTCTGCACTCCCTTCAGACGTTAAATCGATAATCGTGCCGCCCGCAACCGGGTTGGAGCTACCGTTGAGGCTATTTGCATAAGCAGTGGGTGATAGAAACACCAAACAGAAAAGACCAAGTAACAGGTAGTTACTCAGCCGCTCTAGATTGGCGCTCTGACGCTTCATCACAAATTATCTTCCCTGTTTTACTCTGGAGTGTCCCTCGGTAGCAGTCCTCGCAATTCCAGGTAGGGGCTTAAGCAGTATAGAGTTGGTGTTAATAAAAGTATCAACCTGGATGGTCGCAATTTGTAACCTTTTTGTAAAGAAAGTTGCTTGCATGCCAGGTCCAGCGATTTTTTTGGAATCGACTCAGGCGGTCGCTGAAAATCGTCGTTTCAACAGTCCCAGGGCTGAAAGAGGCCGTGAAACAAACTCTTTCAGCACTGCTTTGGACAGTGCACCACTATTAATCGGCATGCCAAAGTCGTCCATAGCGCCCTGGTGATAGTCCCAGAATGCGTCATCTCGACCTTCCAACTTACATCTGGCGAGGAACTGATAATAACCGCGCAATCTTCCGTTCAACACATCGGTGTATGTTTCGTCGGACATCACGGAAGGTCCGTATTTCAGGAGCAAATCCATATTGGTAATCAAAAACCGGTTGAGTGGGGCGGCTTCCTGGGCAGAGATGTTGTCATCATGCAGGCGGACATAAGTCAGCACCTCATGAACCATACCAAAATCCCATTGCTTTAAGACTTCATATAGTGCAGAAATATCTGCATGTATATCATCATCATAGAAGGGTTTCCTCGATCTCACCGCATCACTTCGGATCAGTAATGCGACGGGTGCAAGGAACGGGTAGCTCCGGCCGGATAGAACAGCGACAGTGAGATCACTGCCGTTGATAAATTGAGTGGACGGGTCCAGTCCGTCCCCCCATATATCGCCATCCGCTTCGGTAAGGCTGCCGATGATGCCCATGCTTGGATATTGTTCAGCCAGCGCCACTTTTTTGGCCAGACAGTCTGGATGCAGATAATCATCCGCGTGCAACATTTGTGCATAGTGACTATCAGCTGAAATCTTGCTGAAAGCGAGATTCCAGTTGGTATTTGCAGGGACCAACTCAGGATTGCGCACAATCCTGATGCGCGGGTCCACATCTCGGTATTCCTCCAAAATTTCTGCCGTTCCATCAGTACTGCAGTTATCCTGGATCAGGTAATCCCAATTTTGATATTTTTGAGCAAGTACACTGTCTATACAGTCGCGAATAAATGCTGCGCCGTTGTAAACAGGAGTCACTATGCTAACTAGGGGTTCAGTCTGGCTCATAGCATTCCAATTGCCTGATAAAGCTGAGCTAACTTAGCATACCCATTCCGCCGATTTGTAACGCATTGTCCGCGCGGCGTAACCACCTGATTACATAGTGCTAACTAGACCACGAAATCGACCCAACCAGATCGATATAATACGATTTTGCGCATTTAGAAGGATGTCAGATGCAAGCAATGATCTTGGCGGGGGGTTTTGGCACCCGCATCAGCGAAGAAAGCGTCGTACGCCCCAAACCGATGGTTGAAATCGGTGGTATGCCCATCTTGTGGCACATCATGAAGATTTATTCCTATTACGGAGTCAACGATTTCATTATTTGTTGCGGCTACAAAAGCCATGTCATTAAAGAGTGGTTCGCTAATTATCTTCATCGCAGCGCAGACGTTACCTTCGATTTTCGCAACAACGAGACGGAGATCCACTCCAGTCCTGCCGAGCCTTGGCGCGTGACTCTGGCCGATACCGGCGAGAAGACCATGACAGGTGGCAGAATTAAGCGAGCCGCTCAATACCTGACGGGTGATACCTTTTTCCTCACCTATGGAGACGGCGTCAGCGACATCGATATTGGCGCGTCCTTAGAGTTTCATCGCAAACACGGTAAGAAAGCGACCATGACGGCCGTTCAGCCCGACCAGCGTTTTGGGGTCTTTCCGCTGGCCCCGGGCGAGGAACTTGTCTCGCATTTCCGTGAAAAACCAAAAGGTGATGCCGTTTGGGTCAACGCTGGCTTTTTTGTACTGGATCGTAGCGTCGTCGATTACATCGACGGTGACGACACGGTCTGGGAAGTCGAGCCGCTACAAAGGCTGGTCGATGATCAGCAATTAGTTGCCAATCGACATGAAGGATTCTGGCAACCCATGGACAACCTGCATGACAAAAACACCCTAGAGGGCATCTGGGACACTGGTGAAGCACCATGGAAGCGCACAGGCACCAGCCCAGACATCAAACAGGGTCCAATTGCCGGAAAACGTCTCGATAAGCAGGGCGAGGATGTTTTGAAGGTACGCCCGGCTTCTTAGGATATAGAAAAGTCCTTCAGTCCCAGTGTTTCCATGGGGGCTTACCGCTGTCCCAGATACCTTCCAGTGTGTTCTTATCGTGGAGGTTGTCCATAGGTTGCCAGAAACCTGTATGGCGGTTGGCCATCACTTCTCCCTCGGCCGCGAGACGCTTCATTGGATCAACTTCCCAAACCGTTTGATCATCGTCGATGTAATCGACGACGCTACGATTCAGTACAAAAAAACCAGCATTCGTCCAAACAGCATCCCCCTTGGGCTTTTCCCTGAAATGGGAAACAAGTTCCTCGCCCGGGGCCAGCGGAAAGACCCCAAACCGCTGGTCAGGTTGGACTGCGGTCATGGTGACTTTTTTGCCATGGCGCTTGTGAAATTCAATAGAGGCACCAATGTCGATATCGCTGACACCATCGCCATAGGTCAGACAGAAGGATTCCTCTTCTATATATTTTGCTGCTCGTTTGATGCGTCCACCAGTCATGGTGTTCAGTCCGGTATCTGCCATGGTGATCCGCCACGGTTCAGCAGGGTTAGCATGAATGGTCGTGGTATTTGCTCCCAGATCAAAGGTGACGTCTGCCCGCCTCAGAAGGTAGTTGGAAAACCATTCTTTGATGATGTGGCCCTTGTACCCACAGCAAACCACAAAGTCGTTAATTCCGAAGTGGGAGTAGATTTTCATGATGTGCCATAAGATTGGCATGCCACCAATTTCAACCATTGGCTTAGGTCGAACAACACTCTCCTCGCTGATTCGAGAGCCAAAGCCGCCAGCTAAAATCATTGCCTTCATGTCTTCTTGAAATTCCTTGTTATTTTTCTAGCTGGTTTCGATGTCGATCATTTTTGACAGCTGCAAGCCTCGCAGGACGCAGTCGTCTGTCCAAAAGTACTTCCACTGGGCAAACCTGCCTGCCAAAAACACGGCTTGTTCAGGAACCTTCTGAACTTTCTCCAGTTGTTTGTCCCAATCTGTCATCGGATGTAGATCATCTTCCTCTCGGACCAGACCGTGATTTTCCAACCAGGTTAAGATTGCATCTTGCGCTGCTTTACGCGGCTTATCGAATACCACGTTTGCCCATTCTACCCACCTGTGATGATATGAGCTCACCATCGAACGCTCTTTTACCAGTCCCATTTCAACAAGCTCGTCTACAACCTGGGACGCAATATCATCCAGATTGTTCTCCAACGGTCGGTATTTCGAGAAATATACTTCAACCTGAATACCCGTTTTTCCAGGTATGCCATTTTCTGGCGACAACTTTTCAGTACAGTTGATGCGAGTTGACCATTTCGACTCATCGTAGACGTATATCCAGTTTTCCTCACGAGCGGTGTCATGATCTGCAATCACATTGACAATAAGCAGTTGGGTACAACACAAAACTTCAGCCGCTTTTTTTACATCATCTGGAGCGTCGCTACGCTGGATCAGCTCGGGAAGAGGTGAGGTGATTACAAGTTTTTCAAAGTCGATAACTTCTCCATCTTCCATGCGCATTTGACGGTCGGCGAAGGAGATAGACTGCATTTCGGTGTTGTATCGAATATTGGCACCGTGCGTCATTTTGTCTGCATAGGCATAGTATCCCCCGCGCTTGGGGTACCGGATACTCTGGATGTAATGAGTTTCTTCAGGTAATGGGCCCTTCGATCCTTCGACGACATCATCGACCGATGGGTAGTAAACACGCTCGCCCACCCAGTCGGTGTCCAGGTGCTTTGCATCTGCAGTCCAATACTTTTTGGTATAAGAGAAGGGGAAGGTTGTTGCAAACTTGTCGCCAAATGCGGCGAGCAGCCAGTCACCATAGTTTTCTGGCTTAAAATCCTCGTCACTTTTTTCCCGGGTAGCTAAAAACGAATCAAGACACTGCTGGCGCAATGGCTCGGGCACTGCAAACAAATTCGACTGAGCCGGATGGGGGATCCAATGGCCTTCATAGTAGTTCCCGGTGGCAACGGGATACTCCAGAAACTCTCCATCTACGTTTTCTTCCCAGAGCTTCTTAACGTAGTCATGTTTGGTGAAGGATATATGTGGACCTTCGTCCCAAGTAAAGCCATCTACCACCTCGGTGAAGATGTGCCCACCTGGGTAGCTGTTCCGTTCCAATAGCAGACACTGATCGTGTCCCAGGTGATAAGAGGTACTGATGCCGGTAAGGCCGGCGCCAAGAATGACAGTCTTCGTCATGTTCGCTGAATATCCTATGTCTCGCGTGGTGTCTTTTTATGCTTTACGCCACCAATCGATGGCAGCCGCTATGCCCGTCTCCAGATTATAACGCGGCTCAAACCCTACTTCGTTGGTTAATCTTTGTACGTCTCCGATCAGCAGGGGAGGCTCGTTTGCCCGCATGGGCAGGGCACCAAGTTCAAGCAGCCCTTCTGCCTTTAACTGTTTGGCGATGGTTCGTGCCACGTCAGCGATGGTAGTCGCCTGTCCCGAACAGATGTTGACAGATCCACGTACGTCACTCTCCAGCAGGTGAACAAAGCCTTCTGCCACGTCACTGACATGCATAAAGTCTCTAATTTGAGTGCCCGCAGAACTTTTGGCGGATTGACCACTCAACAGAGAGCGAATGATTGAACTGACCAATCGGTTCGGGTGCTCATAGGGCCCGTATAAGAAGAATATCCTGCCCCAGGCCAGGCTTAACGCCTCTGTATCTGCGTAGGTAGCCAGTATGGCACGTGTGGCATCCTTGCAAGTCCCGTAGAGTGAGGTGGGCGCTTTGGGGGTTAGATCTTCCCGACAAAAACCATATGCCCCGTCATACTCAAAGCAGGTCCCTGCGCTGACAAAACGTTCACCCTCACTGGCCTTGAAGGCTTGCAACATGGCAAGTGTAGCTGCAACCCAGCGCATATTTTCAGCGGATTCCAAGTACTTACCTGGCTCAGCATACCAACCAAAATGCAGTAAATGGCTGGGTTGAATCTGTTGGATCATTACCGCCGGAGTTCCTGCTTCCAAGAGATCAAATTGATGCCAGGTGACATCCAGCCCCGTCAAGCTCTCGTCCAACTGAGATTGTGTGGTAACCGCGTGAACTTCAAAACCACGCCGGACCAGAGGGGTGAGGCTCTGGCGCCCAATAAATCCAGATGCGCCCGTGACAAGGACTTTTTTCAAACCTCGTACTCCGGATGCGCCTGATCTTTGTCAGAAATACAACTCACAGGAAGCGGCCATTCCAGCTTAAACGCGCTGTCATTCCAGCGAACGCCACGTTCACTTCCCGGCGCGTAGAACTGAGACACCTGATAGGAAACTTCACAGTTGTCCTCCAAAGTCTGGTACCCATGGGCAAACCCTTCGGGAACGTAAAGCTGTCGATGGTTTTCCGCACTAAGCTCAGCCCCAAATACCTGCAGATAGGTGCTCGAATCAGGACGCAAATCCACGATCGCATCATAGATTGCGCCGCGAGTGCATCGTACGACTTTGACCTCTCGATGAGGTGGGAGCTGGTAGTGCATACCTCTCACAGTGCCTTTTACATGATTAAACGAGATGTTGCCCTGCATGACATCGGGATTGAGCCCGTGAGATTCATATTCTTCGCGGCAAAACGCTCTCGCAAAAAAACCGCGATCATCTTCAAGAAGTTCCGGTTCAATCAGGTATGCGCCAGCCAAAGGTGATGGCGTGAATTTCATATTCCACTCGCTCCGATATTTATCTGCTGAAGGTCCTTTTACAGGGATTGGTAACTGGAGATTTCCGCCAACGTTGTGGCCCGGACGTCTCCGCCGCTGATGGCAACCTTGTTCCATTCAACAATGCGATTCAGCGCCTGATCCAGCGTGAGTTTAGAGCGCCAGCCAAGTTGAGATTTTGCCTTGCTCGAATCCAGTTTCAGGTAAGTTGCCTCATGGGGATGATCCGCACCATCAACAATCCAGCTGGCACCATCTCCCCATTTCTCGACCAAGGCGTCACAGATCCAGCGTACCGGACGCGCGTCTTCATCTGCTGGTCCGAAGTTCCAACCTTGAGCATACGATTGTCCATTTTCGAACAACGCCTGAGCCAAAAGCACGTAGCCGTGCAGAGGTTCCAAAACGTGTTGCCATGGTCTGATCGCTTCCGGATTTCTTATCAAAGTAGCTTCACCTGCCCGGATCGAGGCCATGATATCAGTGATCAATCGATCCATCGCATAGTCTCCACCACCGATCACATTACCGGCTCGCGCGGTTGCAAGCTGGGGGCCCTGATCTGATGTGAAGAAACTCCTGCGAAAGCTCGTGGCAACCAGCTCCGTGCAGCCTTTGCTGGCAGAATACGGATCAGATCCGCCCATTGGGTCTCGCTCTCGATAGCCCCAGGCCCATTCGTTGTTTTCATAACACTTGTCTGATGTCACAACGACAATGGATCTGAGGTTAGGGCAGGTGCGCAGCGCGTCCAGAACCGTGGCTGTCCCAGTTACGTTGACGTCAAATGTTTCAACCGGCGTGACATAAGATTCTCGGACGATGGGTTGTGCAGCCAGATGTAGTGCAATTTCGGGATCGGCTTGCGCCACAGCCGCGGCGACGGCATCCCGGTCTCGAATATCACCCTCGATGGAGTGTATATCCCGAGACACCTCAGCTAATTCGAACAGGCTGGGGTCAGTAGGGGGGCTTAACGCGAATCCCGTAACACGCGCACCAACACTTGCCAACCAAAGCGAGAGCCAACTGCCTTTGAAGCCGGTATGGCCAGTGACAAACACCCGTTTGCCTTGCCAGAAGGAAGCATCCACGAGTTTAAGCCTTATTCTGCAGACGGCGTTCAGCCGCTTTTTCAATCAACGACATTTTCTTGTGTTTTTTTGATGCGCTCTCCGAGCTTGCATCGGTGGCACGGCTGCGTTTTTCTTTGGTTGGCTCTGGCGGTGCTGGCGCAACAATTGGTGCAAAGCTGGCTTGCTTGTCTTCGATCACACGCTCGACAATCTTGGCGGGCACCTGCTCCAGATCCTCGCCATAAGCATAGATCAGAGCCGAGTCGCAGAGCAGATTAATCAGGCGAGGCACCCCGCGGGTTGCGCGAGTAATCAACGGATAACAATCTGGATGAAAGACCTGGCGGTCACTGCCAGCCGTGGCGATTCTGTGTTCGATGTAGTGCTGGACGGTTTCAATATCCTCCAGCGGTCTTAGAAAGTAGTCATAAGAGATTCGCTGAGCAAACTGAATCATGGCGGGGTCTCGAAGGAGGTCCCATAGTTCTGGCTGGCCAACCAGGATGGTCTGTAAAATCTGGCCTTTTTCCGTGTTGACGTTTGACAACATTCGAAGCTGCTCAAGCAACTCCAAGCTCAAATTCTGGGCCTCGTCGATGATCAGCGTCACCGGCCGACCGGCTTGGTATTGCTGAACAAGATATTGAACAAAATCGTCATACATCTGGACCTTGTCTTTGTTCTGGTAGTCCAGATCGAAAGCCAACAGTATCCAGCGCAACAATTCCTCAAAGGATTCGCATTGGGTGTTGCTGACCAGGCCAGCTTCTATGGGCATGTCCAGGTTCTGCAACACACCTCTGACCAGTGTGGTCTTGCCAGCTCCAATATCACCGGTGATGACGCAGAAACCAGCGCGTGCCATCAAAGCATATTGCAATATCGAAATGGCTCGCTGATGCTGCGGACTGGGATATAAAAACGCAGGGTCAGGAATATTTGCAAACGGCGGCTTGTCGAACCCATACATCCTTTCGTACATGATCTAAAGCCTAACCCGCGTTTGATTTGGTTGTAGGTTCGCTCGAATCGTCAGCGTCGCTGTCGATCTCATTAGTGTCCTGTTGAGCATCATCACTGTCTTCTACGTTGTAGTGATATTGATACTGGTAGTAACCGGGATCCTTCTTGGGCTTCTCTGTCGACTTGTTCAGCACCGTACCCAAGATATTACACTCGGAAAGCAGTTCGACAGTTTGCTTCAGATCGTCAGTTTTGGTTGAGCTTTCATCCACCACGATTAACAAAGCATCCAGGTGTGCGGAAACAGCCAACACATCATCGCCAATCAACGCTGGTGGCAGATCGATGATGACCAGATGATTATCGCTGGCCTGAGTTGCAAAATTGATGAGCTGGGTCATACGCTCACTCTTCAATACGTCGGGCGCAGGGCGCATACCACTAGATGACTCACCAGATACAAATGACAATTGAGCCGGAGCTGAAACGTCCAGCCATACATCTTCGAGCTCAGCGCCATTCTCTAAAAAATCAGGCAATCCAAGGTCGTTCTCAATTCCCATATACTGCGCTGCAGAGGGTTTACGGATATCTGCGTCGATCAGAGCAATCTGATAGTTGCCTTCACGGGCGACAGAAAATGCCAGGTTGATCGACGTCACCGTTTTACCTGCTTTTGCCCCGGGACTGGTTACTCCCAGAGAGCGCCAACCGTTTGCACGCATCAGCTGCAGCACACGTGTTCTAAGCAATCGATAACGGTCTGTGACAACCGGGTCTTCATCCGTAGTGCTCGACAACAACATCTGGGAGCTAAGATGACGTTGGTCCAACTTGATTCTCGCCTTGGATGAAATCGCTTGGACTGGGGTTTGCTCTGGAGTGACGGGTGCGGCAGGTGTCGCGCCGGGGCGAACCCAATCTCTGACACTTTGTCCTTCTTGTTTAGCCCGCTCTAATGCTTTACTGATCGGATCCATAACCGTCTGATTTCCTTTCTAACCTTTCCTTTAGTCGCACCATTGCCTCACTCTGATGAGGCTGGCGTCCCCATCTGTGGAATCAACACCAGTGGTGGCGCGCCCAGAATTGCAGTCACTCTGCGCGCACTGCGTACAGTCTTATCCAGATACTCAGCAATTGTTACAAAGCCAAGCCCCGCCATTGATGCAAGCAGCAGCCCCAGTAACACAATGCCAACCCGGTTGGGACTTTCTGGCAGTATCGGCACAAAAGCCTCACTGATTAAACGCCATTGTTCCGCGCCCTGGCCTGATTCCAACGTTTCGGCAATCTCGGCCTGGAGCAGTTTCTGATTCAATTCAGAGAATTTGCGCAAAGCGTCCTCATACCCGCGACTGAGCGAACGAAAGTCACGCTCGACGACGGGGGTTTGATAGAGTCGCTGCTCGTACTCTTCAAGTTTAGTCTCTAAATCCGTCAACTTTTTACGCTCAGCGCGCAAATTTGCTTGGCTCGCTTCAAGCTGGGTTTTTAACGCAACATATCGTGGGTTGTCGGGTGGAACCGCCAGTTCATCCCCGTCTCTATCCGGAGAGATCAGGCTGTTCTGCATACCGCGCTGGACAGCCGCTACAGCATTCTCCAGACGCGTCACTTCCGGATGACCGTCGTTGTATTGCTGCCGAGCCTGACGCAGTTGCTCCTGTAAGCCAACCAATTGGCCCATCAATTCATCCACACGAGCTGAATCACCAGTTTGTTCGGCGAGCACTCGTATCTCACGACTCAAACGCACGATGTCAGGGTGCTCCTGAGAATATCGAGCGGAGGCCTGTAGATAGTTTGCAGTCAACATACTCAAACGCTCGCTGGCGTTCATGACCCGTTCGCCACCTTCGTTTAATACCGCCGCGTACGGCTCGGTCAAAGATAACTCCGCACGAGTCACATCAATACGCTCCTGCAGCATACGAATGCGATCCTCCGTGGTTTGAATCTGTTGTTCAGTGCGCTCAAATAGCTGCAGATTCATACTCATGAGCTCCGGCAACTCACGTACCTTGCCTTGTTTGAAGTCGGCTAGTTGGGTTTCCAGATCTGCAATTTCAATGCGCAGGTTGTCCGCTTCCATTTCTAAAAACTCTGATACACCTTCAGCCATTTCGCTGCGAACTTCGCGATGACTCAGCAGGAATTTTTCAGCAATGTCGGCCGTGACCGCCTGGGCAGTTTCGGGGGAATCCGCACTGTACGCAACGTTAAACGCGATGGTAGCAACGCGACGACCATTCTGATCAGGGTCGGACGCTTCAACATCCAGCATCTCCACTTCGATGTTTTCACGCACGTTTTGTACAACCAACGTTGGATCGGTCACAAAATCCTGGGGGAAAAGGGCGTACTGATCAGCAATCTCCAGAAGCGTATCACGCGTGGTAATGCGCTGGCGGATCTGTTCAATCTGCTCCTGTACATATCCGGTGACTGTCGTTGCAACCAGATTTTGCGGGATAGCCTGTCGCTGAATAAGAATCGTCGCCTCAGATCGATACACGGCGGGTAGAATCATTGCGATTACAACGGACAGAAGCAAAACCACGGTAAACGGGATAACAAACTTAAGCTTGTGCCGCTTTAGGATATCCCAGTAATCAGCCGGTTCCATGAGTAGATCAGAGGTTTGCATTGTCCATTAGCCTATAAGAGTCGATTTTGGCCGCACTACCTGCGGGGCGGTACGTATTCCACCGATAGCGTGACCGCATTACTGGTTACGTCATCTTGTTCGGTACTTCGGTCAATCCATGAATGCCGAAAACCCAAAGAAGTACGCCAGTCTCTTGAGTAGCGATACTGAAGGGAGGTTTCGACACGCACGAAGTCACGTGTATTGTCTTGTTGAAAACGGGAGAGCGTTTCCGTTTGAAAGGCTCTAACATCCACGCGCCAGCTCAGACGATCGTTCAGGTTTCGCCGATATCCAACAGTGATACGATCACTTTCAACCTGATCCCCAAAACCAGACGCCGATAGTGTTCTAGCCAGAGTGGTAAAAAGGGTGCCGTTTTCGAATTGGCGAGTCAGCCGACCGTTGAAAATCATTCCCGTGTCGTCAAAAAAGTCAGTTTCCGTGCGTCTCGCACCAACCGCAATCGAAAGACGCAGTCGCTCGGTCAGGGCAGACTGCCACGACGCAGTTAACGAATAAGAATCGGCTTCCAGGCCTTGTTCCGGTTCGAATTCCTGAGCATCAACCTCGACGCTAACTGTAGTTCGCGGGGATAGTTGATGCTGATAAGCCACGCCCACACTTCGCGATTCACTGTCTTGAAAGCTGGAAACCGGGGAGGGGTCGTCGTACGAAACCTCGTAATAACCCAAGTTCAAAGCGACCGAGCTTCGCGGACTGACGCTGTAAGAAAATTGCGGAGAAATATTGACGCGATCTCGCTGGACCAGGAACTCTGTTGAACCCACGTCGACTTCAACGTCGGTTAACAAGTCATCACCCACATCAGGCTCTTCTAAGAGATCTTCTTCCGCAATCTCCTCTGGTGCAGCGCTGACATCGTCAGCGTCCAATACCCTGAAAAAACGCAGCAGGTCTTGACGACGGTAAGATGCACCAACGCGAATTTGCGAGCGCTCGAAACGCCTGAGGGCACGACCATCAAAAAAGAAAGATTCGCGCTCATCGTTATCAAATGAGTCGACTCCGGAGTACTTTGTCAGGTTAACGCCTGCCAAGATTGAAACTTCCGAGGCTTCCTGAATGTTGCGCAAACGAGCTTGACCGCCGATGGTGGTAACTAAGCCGTTTTCCTCATTGACCTGCTGTGATCTGACGTTGTCGTCGTAGCGGGTCTGCAGGTTAGCAGAGGGTTCCACTACCCAGGCTGCGTTGGTTGAAAGCGGAACGAGGGGCAGGGCAAGCAATGCCAGCCATTTCACCCTTTCCAAAGTCTTGCCAATAGTCTTTTCCGACATCATGGCACCAAAACCACGTCGTCAGTTTGCAGACGAATATTCTGGTCCAGGTTGCGACCTTTCTCTACCTGGCGGTAGTTGAACTCGAATACTGTTTCGCTGGCACCTTCACGTCTTATAATCTGGACGTTGCTGGTATTTGCAAATGGCGTGAACCCACCAGCCAGTGTGATCGCCTGCAGCACATCGATGTAGCGGCCTACCTCAAACTGACCCGGTCTTCTGACCTGGCCTGTTACATAAATTCTTAGACCCCGAAGTTGAACCACTGATACCGTCACCTCAGCGTCGGGAATGTAGGTTGAGAGTTCCGTTTCCAGGCTTGCTTCCAGTTCGGCAATGGTGAGTCCGGCGGCTTTTATGTCACCCACCAGCGGCATCGAAATGCCTCCATCGGGTCTCACAATGACCTGCTTTTCCAGATCGGGCTCCCGCCATACCGAGATGTCTAACACATCCTCTGCAGCGAGACGATAATCCGGGGTGACGTCGGTATCATCAGCTTTTGCGGATGTTGCAAAAAAAGCCAACAACGCACCAAAAAGCACCATGAACAGAACGTTGTGGTGTATTGAGTAAGATTGGGTTGTGTGTGATGACATCCTTTTAATCCTTAATGTCGAAAACTAACCTGCAAGTATGGCGTAAAAGTGCGTTGACGTCTGCCAGCACTCATTCGTAGGTTAGCCTCGATACCGCTTTGATTATAGAGCGTAAATGTAAGCAAACCTGTGAACTTTGTTTGAATTCCATCGGCATGACAATCACGTCCAGAATGGCAAATAGTATGCCTTTTTAAGCGCTTAGCACAGCCGCACAATAGCCTTACGAAATCGCGCATGAATCACACTGTAGGACTGACGGGTTCTGCTACTATGACGCCCCCTGAATGAATCACGGCGAGCAACACGCTAAGACCAATTGATGGACTGGAAAGCGACTCAAAACCCTTACGAATCAGGGCTAAACGCCACCGGGTTGTTGCTGGTGGGCGCTGCGATCATGTTGGGGTATGCCATCAGCTTTTCCGGCGCCGCACTGGTGTGGGCAGATATGCGTGGGCACTACAGCCATGGCTTTTTAGTGGTCGGCATTGTGATTTTTCGTATTTGGCAGGACTACCAGCGTCTGTCAGGACCAAGGCTGGAAAATAACGCCAGAAATGCACACTTACTTGCCTTGTTAGCCTGCGCGGGCATCTGGCTCGCCAGTATTCTTGCTGGGGTTCAATCGCCGGCCATGCTGAGCGCCTTGGCCGTTGCCTGGCTCGGACTGGGAATTTTCCTGGGGCAGGGCGCACTAGTGAAGTTATCACCGCACTTTGTCCTGTTGTATCTGATTATTCCGGTGTGGCAACCCTTGCTGAACCCGCCCCTCCAGGATTTGGCGACGACGGTCGTCAACTGGATCCTGCAAATGGCTGGGTTAACCATCCACATGGATGGCAACACAATACATATGCCGATGATCATCTTCGAAATCATAGGTGGCTGCAGCGGGCTGGGTTTTCTGTTTGTGGCGGTAACGTTGGCAATTTACGTCGGGCTCACGGACCAATTGCGGCTGGAACCCGGGCTCGCCTTGCTTGGTTTGTTCAGCGTCCTTGCATTGCTGAGCAATTGGGTGCGTATCGCTTTGATTATGACCGTGGGTTACCACGATCCAGCGCACAGCCTGATGGATGATCACGCATGGTTTGGCTGGGTAGTTTTCTTTGCGATATTTGTGCCCGTAATCTGGTATCTGAGAGATCCATTTTGCAACTGGTCTGAACGTCTAAGTCGCCAATCGGCTGCAGAAACCGAAGACCCCCAGAACACCGCAGACGCCGCACCCAAGCCTGTCAGTAACTTGAGCAAGCAAGCTTGGATATTGCCCGGCATGGCCATCCTGGCAATTCCTGCATTTTACTTGATTAATTATGTGGCCATTGAATCTTTTGGCGACGAGCCGATCACCTGGAGTGTGTCTGGAGATTCGATGTTTTCGCCGGACAATCCACTGAGCAATGACCAGGAACTTGAACGTCTGGATTGGGCGCCGGTGTTTGCAGACACAGATTTCAGGAGCTTGCAGAGCTTCGCAGCCCCAGACCAAACGCCAGTTTACCTGTTTCAAGCAGGCTACCAACATCAACAGGACGGCAGAGAAGTTGCTGACAGTAAAAACGCCCTGGGTGATGACACTTGGGAGATTCGACCGGGCTCCAGAGAGGATGTGAAGATTGAGCTGGGTAACGGTAAGGCTCAGCGTGTCATTCTGGACAACACAGACAACGGCGAATCTTTGCATGTGACGTTCTGGTATCAGATCGGAAATATGCAACTGGTATCAACCAGTCATGCCAAGGTGGCCATGGTGTTACAAAAGCTGCTGTTGGATGGTTCGGGCTCGATTACGGCAATCGCCGCGTTGTGCAACGCGCCAGCACGGTGTGAGAGTGCACGAGAAAGCACCCAGTCGTGTATCAGATCACTGGTACAGGCAGCGCCCTGAGTTTATCGCGCGTAAGATTTATGTCGCATAATATATATTATGTTAAATATTATCCTGACTTGAATTAATTCTCATCCTGATGCCTCATAACCCTTCACCTCTACTGTATTAGATAAGGCGCCGTTGGCTACTCACGAAGGTCGTAATCAGTTATTGCCCAACTTACTCGCTGGCTGGCTGGCGTTCACAGCCAGCGCGATTATCGGGTTTGTGATGCCGCGTTTGATTCTGGGTAACGTAGGTCAGGATCTCCTGGGTTTGTGGGATCTCTGCTGGTCTTTTCTAACGTTCATCAGTTTTGCAGGTATCGGAACTGGTAGCGCGGTCAGTCACCTGACGGTCAAGGCTGACGCGCACGGTAATGCCGCAGTCGCACGAGAAGTCATCTCCACAGGTTTTTACTTACAATTGCTGATTGGGATCTTGTTATCCAGCATTGTTTATTGGGTCATTCAATGGTTACCGACCATGGACCTGAGCTCGCATCATGCCAGCGAACAGATTTATCTGCTCGGATTGTACGTAGCCGGCACTGTAATGGTCGCGATTTTGGGTGAAATCCCGCATGGAATATTGCTGAGCAAACATCAACTTCGGCAATCTGAATACCTCAATATTGCCCATGATGTCAGTCTGGCATTCAGCATGATCGCAACGCTGTCTTTTGGAGGCGGCATTGTGGGCCTGGCATTGGTTACTTTGATTGTTCGGTGTGTGTTTGAGGCAATCAGATTCGGCTTAGCATTTACCCAAACCCCCTTGGATGCGCTTAACCCCCAGCGCATGTCCCGGGAACGGGCAGTCCACATGTTACGGTTTTCATTCAAAAGCTCTCTCTATGGACTGCAGGAGTTGGTGGTCTATCAGACGATCCGCGTGAGCTTTTTCCTCGCCATGGGCCCTGCCGTTTTTGCCGCGTTTTCTCGTTACTCCACCCTGGCGAGACAAATAAACCGCCTGATTGATCGGTTGGTTACACCCATACCTATCCTGACCAGTGACTATTCATCGCAGGGCAACGCAAAAGAAATTCGGGATGTGTATTTATATGGGTTGCGCGGAATCTGGATGGTCGCCCTCCCCACCCTGGGGTTACTCGGTGTATTTGGTGATCAGATCGTGCTTTTGTGGATGGGTGAGAATTTTGTCGTTCCAAATCTGGCCTGGGTGTTTTGCGTTGCCTGTATGTTGCACAGCCACTATTCCATGAGTGCAAAAATTTTAAGAGGCATTAACGCACACGGCTCTATTTCCGCACTGTGTTTGTTGGCTTCTACAATTTGCCTTATCTCGCTGGTACTCACAAATTATCCCCTGACCGCCACATCAGCGGCCTGGTCCATCGCCTTATCGATGATTTTGTGTGTGCATATACCTCATGTGGTGTTCTGCTGGCGAAAACTTGAAATTCAAGTGCTAGGAAATATATTAACAACTTACGTTAAACCTCTGTTAATAAACGTAATATTTTTGATGATATTGGTTCAGATTGAAGACGAGCTCACCCTATCCAATTGGACCCTGGTTGTGGTCTACGGTGCAACCGGTCTTCTGACACTGGGGTTGGGATACTGGTATCTGGCATTTGATTCCCGCATGCGTGAAAAATTTCGCGGCTTTCTATTGAGCTCGGAGGTCGCCTGATGGCAGGTCATATCCGGCTGTTCCGGCACTATATCCATACCTCTTTTCTGATTGCGACACTGGCTGAGGGTCTGGCCGTGGTTGCAGCGGCTTACACTGGGCACTTCACCCGCTGGGGGGAGTTTCCTGATTTTTATACCCATTTGCCATTCGCGTTGACGCTGGCCGCAGTGCTGACCTTCTCGATGGCCATTATGGGAGTGCATGAAGCACGCCTGCGTGAGGGGTATGTGGGTGTCATGCTGCGTACCGCCGTTGCGATGTTTCTGCTCGGTACGCTGGCCATGGCTGTGGTCATGTACTTGGCCACAGGATTGTCTGAGGGCAGAGGCGTCCTGCTCTTTTCCACCATCGAAGCCTTTATCTTTGTTGCCGTATTGCGTTGGTTCACTTCACGATTTCTGTCCGAGGATCTGCTTAAACGTCGAGTGCTGGTCTACGGGACCGGACATAGAGCATCCAAAATTGCCAGCCGCATGCGCAGACGCTCCGATCGCAGGGCCTTTGTCCTGGTTGGTTATCTACAACCTGACTCATCAGAGGACCTGGTCAGTGAATATGGCGCTACCATCCTCCCCAAACCCAACGTGACGCTAAGCGAATACTGTGAGGATCTTGATATCGATGAGATCGTCATTGCATTCGATGCTCGCCGCGAAAGCGATCAGGGTGCCGGGGTGCCCTTTGAAGAGTTGATGGAATGCCGGCTGAACGGCATTGAAGTCTGTGAGGTCCAGAGCTTTGTGGAACGAGAAGCCGGCAAGCTGGATGTGGATCTGTTGCAACGTTCATGGCTTGTCTACTCAGACGGCTTCGTCACCGGCTGGCTGAGAGCCGGGACAAAACGCACATTCGATTTACTGGCTGCGTCCGCCCTGCTTCTAACGCTATGGCCAGTGATGTTGTTGGCGGCGTTGGCCATCTTGATCGGCGATAAGTTCCGAGGTCCTGTGCTCTACCGACAGGATCGAATTGGTCTAAACGGCGAACGCTTCAAGGTCATCAAGTTTCGCACCATGATTGTTGATGCCGAAAAATCTGGCGCGGTCTGGGCAAGCCATGATGATCCCAGAGTAACCCGCGTTGGGGCGTTTTTGCGCAAGTCCCGTTTGGATGAGTTGCCACAATTGTTCAGCGTGTTGCGAGGCACCATGAGCATGGTTGGCCCACGCCCGGAGCGGCCCATGTTTGTTGATAACCTGGAAGGTCAACTACCGTTCTACCAACAGCGCCACCGAATCAAGCCCGGGATAACCGGTTGGGCACAGCTGTGCCACCCCTATGGTGGAAGCGTGCAAGACTCGAAAGAAAAGTTGCAATATGACCTCTACTACCTGAAGAATCACAGCATCCTGTTGGATTTGATTATCCTCATGCAAACGATCGAGGTGGTACTCGTTGGAGATGGTGCCCGATGACCCGCTCCCCTACCCAATCAAATGACTGCTCAGAAGACCATTCAAAAGGTAAACAAGTCGACGAATCCGATCTAACGGATCAATCGCCTGCGTACGGGGTCGATCAGCATGACGAACCTAATCAGTATCTGGATGCTTCCAATGGCCGACTTGGCCTGGTCTGGCAGGTTTTGATCTTTCAACTCAAACTCGCCGCAGACGGCCTACGCGACCTAATTCTGGTCCCTGTATCGATGATTGCTGCCTTGGCAGGTTTGCTTACCAGCCGTGATGATCCAGCCAAATACTTTCGTCGAATCCTGTTGCTGGGTCGTCAATCGGAATATTGGATCAACCTGTTTGGTTATCGCCGCGGCCAAGGCACGGCAGATGAAATGCTGAAACCTTTGGAAGATCGCTTCCTGACCGAGGCGCAAAACAACCCCCATCTCAAGCGCGCTGGGGATACGGTCAACCGCTCATTGGACCGGTCCATTGACAGTATCAACAATGCCTCGAAACGCGACTCAGATCTGACCTGACAACCTGTCGAATCCAGTTAATCCTCATTAGACAAAATGGGGTTTGCGTCTACATTTAAATTGATATTTCGAAAATCAGTTAGGTGGACGCGAACGTGAAACTGGTCCTGACTCTCTTTGCAGCCATCGTAATGACCGGCTGCTCCAACAAACTTGAAAGTATTGCAGATGAAGATCTGGCCGATACCATGCACGAGTGTCGATCTGCGGTCGATCAAAGCCCTGGCATGGCTATCCGATGTGACAATATCACTCGAGAATGCTCCCGCAGGCGCGAAGAAGGGCGTTTTGTCTGCTAAATGACAACCGATCTGGATTCGCCATGTCTCGTTTAGTGGTTATTGGGACCCTACTATCAGGTTGTTTGACCCTCCTGCCCCATGTGGGCTTGGCCCATGTGGCCGAAGTACCGATCCGTTCCGGCTTGGGCATCACTTTTGGTGAGGCGCTGGACCCGGGACGCTATGGCGCCGAACTGCAAGATACGTCGGCGATAGAACTGGTCGAGCTGCCTGACAATCGAACTATGATCATTCCGCAGATCGAACCCGGAGGGTACTTCCCCTGGCGCACTTTCGCCGGGGTGGTACTTCCCAAACCGCTGCGAATGTATCCCCATCAAGCTTTTGTGATGTTGAACCAGGCGGGTGAACCCATTCGCACATCGGTGAGCATCAAGCTCTCGGGCTGCGGGGAAGAATTTCAATGGATGCAAAAAACTCTGCAACGAAAATACCAGGTTATCGGAGAGATCACTCGCACCCCTCCCAGTGGCTATGACCAGGCGCTGCGTGTGGTTTTTGTCGACAAGCAGATTGATCTGCTATGTGGGCCCAGGACAGTCATCCAGTATCTGGATTTTGCCGGGCTGAAATTTTGGGCAATTGAACAGCATAAGCTCTTTGAAGCCTATCAACGCACTCTGGCACAACAGGAAAAGAGGCGGGTCGTGTTGGATCGCCGCAGGTCCGCCAGATTTGCCAACTCGTTTACGATGGGTGACCAATATCGCCTGGATGGCGCTTTTGGTATCGAATTCCGTCAACCTTTCGCGAAAAATTCGACACAAAAATTTCCTGTCGACATACCTTTTTATGCGGTACTACCTCAATTGCCTGACGGATTTCACGTGGGAGATATTCAGCTTGTCATATCACCCGAAAAACATCCGATCATCATCCGAGGCACCTTCAGGGAATTGGAATTTGACAAGGTGAAAAGTGCATTGCGTGCCAAATATGGCACACCCATGAAATCTACAGACCGCCATGTGATTCACAAGGTCAGCGACAAACACGCCATCTTGAAACGCATGAGCGTGGACACAATTGAGCTTGCGTTTATCGATACGTTGGCTCAGACCCAGCAACGCGAACGCCTATGGGAGCAAGAAAGTGAAGGACTCTAAATGCGCAATATAAGCCAGAAAACCCACCTGGGTGATCGACGCATCATTGGCGATCGACGCAGACGCGAGAGATCCATATCGTTTGCCGAGCGGCGTCTGCAGGACCGACGCGCGACACCTGTGGCCGCATTCATCTGGGAAAACCAGCTTCGGCCAGGAGGTCTTTAGGCGGTTGCTGAAAGATCGTCCGTTTGATCAGTCAGCTTGAAGCCAGCTTCTTTTAAGGCCACGTTTATTGCGCCATATACGCTACCAAGGCGATCCAGCACAAAACGGGCGAATAAATCGCTGATCACGTCTAACGAGTATTTTTCGAAGTTAACGCTGCGGCAGGCAACCAAAAAGTGATAACACAGCTCTTCAGGCTGCAGCGGCACCTTATTCGAATCCACCTTACCCGGAAGCGCATCCTGTGCTCGCTGGGCAATGTCTGCCAACAGGTGATTAAAGTGTGCATGACACTTTCCAGCCATGTTTTGAGCCAGCATTCGCTGTTCGATCAGCTCGTGGTTAGGTACCTTTCCACCCCACCAGGCAGGAGTACATTCCTGCAAACGGGTGGCAAATGATTTTGTCAGATTCTCTTTGCCAAAACGAAGGTCTTTCATCAGCTCCCCGATGTGGCGTTTTTGAATGTCACTGGATTCGCTGAAGGCAAGCTCAAACAGGCTGTCTTCAATGTTGCTGAACAACCCCGACATAAGCTGCATGATTTCACCAATAGCCCCCGAATGAATCGCTGTGAGCGTATTCCGGGTCGCGGGTGAAATGGTTGCTGACGGCATCGAATCTGCCATGTTATCAACCCCATACTGTCTCTCTCTTAGAGAACCAGTGTAGGTAGATAAGCCTTTATTTCATTGAACGGTGCCCACAAAAAAGGTGACCTGCTTCTCACTTGAGCCAACCCATAATGAGTGAGCTGAACCGCACCTTGTTAGTTCAAACGGATTTGCGCGTTTACGTAGCCTGGCGCACCCTGCTCATCAAAACTGGCTCGCTGGACGTAAACACCGTTGTTCTCTTCCAGCTGAGCAACCCAGTTGAGAATTTCGTTGAACGACTGCGCACGTAACATCACCCCCACTACGCCGTTAGAATCTGGGGTCAAACTGTTCAACGCCAGATCATGGGATTTGGCGGTTCGGTTTATGATTGGAATCAGCGCTCTGGCACCCTGGTTTGCCGAATTGCGGTTTCTTGCCGCGGCCTGAATAGCCCGCTCATTTGCATTCAGCCAATCCAGTGTTTGCTGCGCAAGATTTTGCCGGTTTTGGGCCTCATCCCGCCAATCTGCGACGGGTTTCCAAACGTAGGCCCAAAGCAGCAACAGGACCACCGCGAAAGCGATCAGCGAAACAATTTTTTGCTCGTAGGGCTCTCGCCCAAAGTACCAACGCCCAAGTCCGGACGCGCGAAATGTTCGACTGATTGATGCTGCAAATTCCATGCTTGTCCGCTTATTCCAGATACTTTAGGCGCAGTCGAGCCCGCACTTGCTGCTCGTCCTGTTCCGCGCTGGTAACGTTAACTTCAACCCCCACACCCCCCAATTTATCTTTGATCGGGTTAAGGTCGTCGTAACTGGCCAACATAACCTCGACCGACAACTCCTCCCGCTGATAATTCAGAGAGGCAACTTGGCTACTGTTGTCGACCACGTTGGCGAAATGCGCCATCAGGCCGATAAAATCACTGCTTCCAGTTGCGTCATTGGCGTCCGGACGACCAAGTTTTGCGTTCACTCGGCGGCGCAACTGTTGAATGCTCACAGGCTTACTTTCGGACTTAAAATTGGTGCCGTAAAAGGCAAAACTCTCTGCGGTTAACCGGTCTGCCTCTTGCCCTGCCCACCAGGCCTGCACGGCCATACCGAGAAAGCCGACAACCGCCCAGACTGCTGCCAGCGCAGCCACCGAACGCCATAACTTGAGAGAAGGATTACTGGCCTTTACCGGTTGGTAATACCCTTGCAGGATGTTGATCACATCCTGATTGGCCAACGCCCTTTCAAACTGTTCAGCAAAGTACGCCAACACACCGTTCGGCGCAGTGATGCATTCAACTTCAGGTTTGGGGTCCAGCTGTCCCAACGTAATTTCGTCCGGCTCGCCATTGATGCTGATCAGCCGCTGCGCGGGTAGCGCTTCCAAAGCAAAAGCCAGGTTTGTGGCGTCGATTTCAACCGCCTGTTCACGCGAACCAACAAGGACGCGTTCATCCTGAAACAGCACGGCCACCTGGTCAGTGCCCCAGGGCAGCAGATCAGTTTCGGTGAGCAAGTAACCTGGGGTCAGTCCCAATGAGGCGAGGCTTGCGAGCCAGTCCTCCAATATATTTTGTTCAACAATATTGCAACGTACCGGTTGGCCGGCTTTGATGGGGGCGTGGGCAATGTGCATCAGCTCAATGTCACTGGCGACAAACTCTTCTGCAGCAAACGGTAAGGCCCGACGAATCTGACCGACGTTTTTCCCAGGCACCTGACACTGTAGCGTGAGGGCGTGTTGGCTCGGCACAATGACGATCACGTTCTGTGGATTACTCAACCAAGTGGCAGAGGGATCGATCAGTTCACCCAGTTCATGATATGAGCTTACACCCTGAGCTCTGATGGAACCGTCGTTTTCAAGGATCAGCCAATGCGTCTGCAGACGGTATTCAACGGATGTTGCAGACGGTTCTGTGCTCGCCTCTAAGCTATGCGCGTCTATCTGGTCATTGCTCTCTAAACCCGCATCGATCACGTCATCTGAGGAATGAGCGTAGAGCGGCGTGGCTGGCCCTTGAACATGTAAGAAGAGCTGCGGCATAAGATCAGTTTAGCGTGGTTTCAACCTGGAGGTTCGAGACAAATAGTTTACCAAAATCTCGCGCCAGAACTGTGACGGTATTAGGATCAGACCGGTATAACAAGCTTTGTAAAGTTACTGTCGCATCACCAACCTGGGCTTGCACGTGTAGGGAAAAATACTGGCTGGTTACCTCCAGATTGTCACCACGAGTGACGTAATCCTGATGGGCATTGGTAAAACTTTGAGTATCTTCATACGCCCGCTCCCCCATCACAATAGGTTCGGTCACTCCCAATGAAGGTTGGTCCATTAACGAGGCAAGAACCAACGCACCCGCCGTGTTGACATTAATCTTGGTAGGCCCATTTGCCGTTGGCAGTAAGCAAACATGGGGCAGCAACTCTTGCAGCTGTTTTTTGTCGATGTTCGCCAGCAGCAACAGCTCCGACGTTGAGGTGACATCTTGGTTCGGCGTTCTGTAGGCAGGATCGGCCACCAGATAAACATTCTCTTCCGCACCTGCCAGTCCTGTCACATCATTGTCACCATCCACCCAATCACGCCAGGCATCGGCGATATCGGGCCCCATTCCCAGCAGCTGAAGCAACGCTTTTGCTTGCTTGTGATGATCTTCATCTTCTTTACCCAGCCGTACGTTATTTAAGTTAAAACAACTATGCAAATCCGTCATCTGAGCTTCGATAAAACCACCCTCGTCCAATTCGAAGGGTAAGATGTCCTGGGCCCAGATTTCTTCCAAGTGGTCGGATGTGGATTCTTGCGCATCCAACAAGAGTGCCTGGGTCGCCAGCACTTCCGCACCCAACGCATAATTCAGCGCCTGATCAAATTCGAAGGTATTTTGATGTTGGTTGATCACCAGGTTGTGATTGGCTAACAATCGACTGGCGACAGCCATCAGGATCGCAACAATCAGCAACACACTGATCAACGCCACACCGGTCTGACGTGTTAGCCTAAGCAAATTGTGATTCAGTTCAGCTCGTGCCCTGGGACCGCTCATACCTTTGGCACCTCCCAAACCCGCTCAATTTCGCCAAAGGGCAAAGCCGTGATACGCACGACGATGCCTACCAATTCCGTTGAGGGGCTGCCCAAGCCTCCCCAATAAGGAAACTCATTACCATTGATATCCAAAGCAAAGAATTCAACTTGCTCAACATCCTCCAGCACCGTCTGCTGGACGGGTACAGAGTCCGGTGCTCTATCCAACACCAGCCAATACGAGCGTATCAGCTTGTCATCCTCCCAGCGGTAGTTGACCCGTTGAATCTCAGCACGGGGCAGCTGGAGGGGATTACGCCAGCCGCTGCGCGACAATTCCAACACCCCGTCCGGGTCGATCACCAAGGCGTTCAGCGTCGGGTCACCAGGCCCACTGAATTCGTCTCTTACCGGTCGATTGGTCAACTGTAGAACGTCGCGTTGCAGAGCCTGCATGGCGCGATGAATTGCTGTCAGCCGCTCTCCCCGCTGATTTAAACTCTCGTTGGAACGGACCGTCTGAGAAAGCAATTGGCTGCTGATCAGCCCAATGATGGCAAACACGGTGAGTGCCACCAGAATCTCAATCAAAGTGAAGCCTGAAGCACTGCGTCGATTTGAACTCACAGACATTACCTCACCCCCAGGAAGCCCACCTGAACCGCAAAGGGACCGACACGATCACCGTCTTCCAGTTCAAATACCTCAACTTCCACGCGTCTCATCAAGGGATGCTCGGTTGCGATAATACTCGTACGGACTTCCCAGTCCCGGTCCCCCATATTTATCCTGGTGCTATCTTTTCCGGTTGGAATCGGATCGGTGACACCACGCCTGCTGATGCGCATTCGATGTAGCTGGTTCTGCCCAACCCAATGAGCCACGGTGCGCCGCTCCAGGGTGTAAGTTTGATTGGCGACGCTGCCGATGGCCTGGGAAACGCTGATGCCAACAACTGCGATGACCGCCAGCGCGATCAACATTTCGATCAGGGTAAAGCCGCGTTCAGCGATATGCATTCTGACCATCCTCAAAACCTCGATCGCTTGCCTTGCGCACCCGAGTTCGCATAAAACCATCTGTTTCCAAGACCAGCACCTCACCCTCGAAGGATTTGGGTTGTGCCGCTAACTCAAATGGTGTGGCCTCCCCGCTGGAAAACAAAATGACGTCGGGGAAATTTTTGTCGACCTCATCATCCAATGAGAATCCTTCCTCTTCATCCGAGTTGAACAATTCTGGGGAGATCTCTATCCCGGCAAACGCTTCCACTTCAAGTTCAAATTCTAACTCGTTGGCAAAGTCGCTCGAACCGAAAGGACGCTGTGACTGAGTGATCCAACTACCATTTATTTCATCAAACTCAGAAAACGTAATGCCTTCCTCGCTGATGTGCATACCCCATTCACGATTTTTCTGAACCGCCTTATCCCGCGCCATTTCAACCTTGAGAGCCAGGCGTTGCATATACCCGTTGTATTCTTGAGCTCGATCCGCGCCCGTGAACGAGCCGATCACCACGCTCATCAATATTGCGATCACAACGACCACCACCAGGATTTCTATCAGAGTGAACCCGCTGGTTTTACAGGCTCTAAATTCCATCGTTCGCAGACTCGAATTAGATATCGGCCAATCGAATGTCCTGGTTATAGCCCTCACCACCCTCCTGGCCATCAGCGCCAAGACTGAAGAGTGTGAACGTATTGCCTTCTCGCTCATAGATGTATGGCGAACCCCAAGGATCGGTTTTTACCTTTTTAACGTACCCATCGGGGGCATAATTTTTTGGCTCTGGGAATCCGGAAGGTTTTGATACCAGGGCTTCGAGCCCTTGTTCACTGGATGGGTATTGGAAATTGTCCAGACGATAAACATCCAGTGCTGCTGCCAGGCTCTTCAAATCGGCACGTGCGGCCTCGACTCGAGCCTGATCCGGTCGACCCATTATCTGCGGCACAACCACCGCGCCTAGAATCCCTAAGATCACAACCACCACGAGAATTTCGATGAGGGTAAACCCCTTGTTTCGGGCGCGTTCGCATGTGATTTTATTTTGAGCTTGTTTCATAAATCTTTGCTCTCTTCAACAACAACTAATTAGTTTATAAACGGATAATGATCACACCGCCTGATTCATACTCAGAATAGGCAGCAAAATCGCCATGACGATAAAGAGCACCACTGCTCCCATCAGTAATAGCATCAAAGGTTCAAAAAGTTTTACAACGGTACTGACAATTCGCTCAACTTCTGCTTGTTGATAGGTGGCGACGCGAGTGAGCATCACATCCAATTCACCGCTGGTCTCACCGCTGCCCACCATGTGTAACAGCATAGGGGGAAATTGGCCCACCTGCTCCAAAGAAATTTTCAAGCTCATTCCTTCACTCACCTTCTGCGTCGCATCCTGAAGCTTGCGGCGTAACCATTTGTTGGAGACAACCTCGCTGGCGATGTGCATGGATTCAACAAGAGGCACACCAGCACCGGTTAATATCGCCAAAGTGTTTGAGTATCGGGCCGCATTTGCGCTGCGTGTAATACGACCAACAAGCGGTATGGAAAATTTCTGGTGATCCCACTGCAGACGTATATTCGGTTGTTTAAGCAACCAGCGCGTCAGCAGCACAACCGCCACAATGACCCCAAATATCGCCCACCAGTAGTCTCTCAATAAATCCGTCATACCGATCAAAACCACGGTAAACCAGGGTAGCGTCTGACCCGTATCCTCGATTACGCTGATCATGTCAGGCACGATGTAGATCATGAGTCCCGCAACAATCAGAATGGACATGAGTAATAGCGCCACTGGATAAAACAGCGCCATCTCTACGTTTCGGGTGGACTCGTACTGGCGGTCCAGGTAATCAGCCAGGTTCTCCAGCACCTTATCCAGATGTCCCGACTGCTCCCCTGCCGCAACTGAGGAGCAATACAGATCAGAAAATGAGTTGGGATATTCCTTTAATGCGGCTGCGAGTGCATAGCCTTCAAGTACCTTGCTGCGAATGCCCAGTATGAGCCCACTGACGTGGCGCTTTTCGGATTGTTGGGCGACTGCCTGGAGCGCTTCTTCGACTGGCAAGGAAGAGCCGATCAGCGTGGAGAGCTGTCGGGTAAACAATACTCGATCAAGGGCAGATAGGCCCCTTTGAAAAGACAGCCGAGGTGTATTGGCACCGCTTGAGCGTGACTCAGATGCAGGCGCAACATCCAAAGGCATCATCCCCTGGTCGCGCAGCATTTGGCGCAGCTGTCGTGCGCTATCCGCCTCCATGACACCCTTGTTCTGCTTGCCGTCGGCATCCAGCACGACGTATTCAAATGCAGCCACGTTTACCGCTCTCGATTAGCTATTCAACACCTGCGCTTACTCATCCAGAGTAACGCGAAGGACCTCCTGCACCGTTGTCGCACCAGCCAGCACTTTGGCTTTACCATCATCACGGATACTTGGCGCTAGTCGGCGCGCGTATCCTGCCAGCTCCTGTTCGCCAACCTGGTCGTGAATCAATCGGCGGATCATGTCATCCACAATCACGAGTTCATAGATTCCGGTGCGACCTTTAAAGCCTGTGTTGCCACACGCCTCACAACCGGGCGCATCAAACACTTGAGCGCTGGATTCCTGTAGAAACTGCAACTCGGTGGTGTTGGCAGGTCTAGAGACCCGGCAATCCTTACACAAGGCGCGCACGAGCCGCTGGGCCAGCACACCGACTAGGCTTGAGGAAAGTAAAAAAGGCTCAACACCCATGTCCATCAGCCGGGTCACCGCACCCACAGCTGTGTTGGTATGCAATGTAGACATCACAAGATGACCGGTCAGGCTGGCCTGGACCGCAACCTCCGCGGTTTCCAGATCGCGAATCTCACCCACCATGACCACGTCCGGGTCCTGACGCAATATTGCACGCAGACCTCGGGCAAACGTCATATCGGCCTTGGTGTTAACTTGGGTTTGCCCAATCCCCGACAGGTTATATTCGATGGGATCCTCAACGGTCAGAATATTGATGGTATTTGTCGACAACTCTGCAAGGGACCCGTACAGCGTGGTGGTTTTTCCCGAACCGGTGGGACCGGTAACCAAGAAGATTCCATGGGGTTTGTGAACAACCTGGCGGAGTCGTTTGAGGTCTGGCTCCGTCATTCCAAGGTTGTCGAGGCGCAATCGTCCAGCCTGTTTATCTAACAAGCGCAACACAACTCGTTCACCAGAGCTAGCGGGCATAGTGCTGACCCGCACATCCACCTCGCGGCCGCCAATTCGCAGGGATATCCGGCCGTCCTGGGGAATTCTCTTTTCAGCAATATCCAGGCGCGCCATCACCTTGATTCTGGAGACCAGTAACGGTGCCAGCTCGCGCTTGGGCTTGACCACTTCCCGCATGACGCCATCTACGCGAAAGCGCACGACCAACTCTTTTTCAAAGGTTTCAATATGTACATCGGAGGCATTTTCCCGAATCGCCTCTGCAAGCAATGCGTTGATCAATCGGATTATCGGCGCGTCGTCTTCCTGCTCCAGCAGATCTTCAGTTTCAGGTACTGAGTTTGCCAATGAAGCAAGGTCCATCTCCTCGCCTAAATCTTCCACCATTTGTTTGGCAGCAGAAGAATCTCGCGCGTAGGTGTCTGTTAATATGCGTTCGAACTCATCCTCGGGCACCGTACGGATGGTGAATTCTCGATTTGCCAGGCGACGCACTTCCGCCAAAGTGGTGAGCGCAGGTCGCTTTGCACAAACCAGATCGATTTTTCCATCTGGCAAAAAAACGTGGGTCACGACCACCCCAAATCTGCGAGCAAATGCAAACGGCAGGATATCAGGTGTGGATTCCACTTCCTGGGCAATACCTGACCTTGTGGCATCGCCAGATTCGACTGGTCGGTCAATGTGATCAGCCAGATTCTGGGAAGGCTTGGCACCCAGAATCGAATCTGCATCGCCAGGGGTGCTGCGTTGCTCACCCTCAGGGGGCTGCTTCGCGTTTGTATCGGCTGTTTCCGCCATGGCTTTTGCTACGTCTGACATTTTATTGAGGGTCCGTGTTTCTTAATCCGTGTCTCTTAATCCGTGTTTCTTGATCCGTGTTTTCAAGTCCGCGTTCCTGATGCGGAAAATTGCCCTGGTGGCTTGCGATCCGGGTCCTCCACGCCCTCAATTCTACCAGTATGGTCACCGCATTCTAAGGTTGTTTCGCAAACCGTGGCCCAGGTCAAATTGATTAGACAACTGGTTCACGAAAATGCTGCAATCAAGTGCCCAAGTAAGGGTCGTCATGGGGCCTTATTGTATTGCACTTTTATTACACTTACTTAACGACCTTAGGCTACAATGCGGCGCTATGAGCCAATCACGGTCAAGTCAATCCAACCCAGCCCGGGGAAACGATGCTGAGGCGTCCAGCAAATCTCAATTTATCGCAGATTTGTTTAGTCATCAGTCAACACCGCTGGTTAAGTACTTGACCGCAAGATTTAGAAGCGTGGACGAAGCACAAGAGGTGGCTCAGGAGGCTTGGCTACGGCTGTACAGACTGGAAAAGCCCGAAACGCTGGATAACGCTAAGGCGTTCTTGTTCCAGACCGCCTCAAATTTGAGTATCGACCGAATTCGAAGACAGAATCTGGAACGCAAATACCAACCGGACTCTGAGGAGGTTTCTCAATCCGTTGAGGCGTCGGTCGAAGCACAGCTCGCTCTGCGTCAGGTGGAAGCAGCACTACACGAACTACCCAACAAATGCCGCCAGGCGTTTGTCATGCACAGACACAAAAACTTGTCTTATCCCAACATCGCCAAGGAACTAGGCGTAAGCACCAGCATGGTAGAAAAATATATCATTCAAGCGTTGAAGCATTTGCGAAACAAATTGGCACAAGAAAGCGACTGAGGGGTAGCAGGTTCGTAACGTTACATACGTAGAATCAACGCAATTGCCAACCTACAAGCAAAAACAGGGAACAGGCCCACTGGATTCGAACTGAATTGAGATGAGCAAAGGGAAAACAGGTCCAACAGGCCCGAAGAAAGGGCTCAAGCACCGCAAGCCGAACAGCGAGCAGCGTCCGGATAAAGTCGTGCATCTGAACGCGTTCAAAGACGTGGATTCAGCCTCTGACCAGGCCATAGAATGGCTGGCTCGCCTGCGTGCTGAAGACGTCAAAGACCAAGAGATAGGTGCGTTTGCAGAATGGCTGGCAGCTTCCTCCGAGCACAAACTTGCGTTTGATGAGGCACTCGACCTATGGGATCTGAGTGGTAGTGCACTCGCTGAGTTTGCCCATACACTGCCCGACACCAACCATTCGGCGATACAGGCTCCTAAGTCAGACCAGATCAGGCTTCCTGCCCAAATATGGCAACCACTAAGCGTTGCTGCAGTTTTTTTAATGACCTGCATTGTGGTGCTCTTGCAGTTTCAGGCGCCCGTTTATCAAACCGGCAAAGGCGAACACCGCAGGGTTGTGTTAACAGACGGCAGTACCGCTGTGCTCAACACAAATACCGAAATCAAGGTCCGTTACAGCGGCGCGGAACGACGTATCGACTTGACGCATGGGGAAGCCTGGTTTGACGTGCGAAAAGATCCTCAGCGTCCCTTTGTTGTCAATGGAGAGTACGCCAGCGCAACGGCCATAGGCACAGCCTTTACCGTACGCGATGAGACCCATTACACCAGAATCAGCGTGACCGAGGGCGTGGTTGCGGTCGATTTGGCTGACGTTCAATCCATAGGGTCCCTCAGCCACCTCAATGGTTTTTCGCCAGAAGCGGGTGAGCACGCTGAGAGCCAGGCTGATGGTAAGGTACATCTCAACGCCACCGAGGGTATACAGGTGGAAAGCGAAACCACCCGCACCTTGACCGTTGACCTTGCCACCGAACAGGCCTGGCAGCGTGGGCAACTCATCTACAAAGATGTGTCTCTAACCCAATTGGTGGACGATCTTAATCGCTATCTGCCGGTCACGCTGACAATCAATGACGCTGACCTGGCTGAACGCAAGATTTCCGCCGTGTTGCAACTCGACGATCACGCTGCGATGCTGGATGCGCTGAGCCAAGTTCTGCCAGTAAAGTGGAAGGCGGTCTCGGACAACCTAGTCATCCTCACAAACGCGGGCTAAAGTCCTACATTTTCACCTGTTTTCATATCGCCGCATAAGCTAGCATGCGCGCATGTTCGGTGTGCTGCGTAATGCAAAATCTACAGCAGGGTTGTGCGTAATCACAACGCTGGTTTGCTGCGCCCCCGGGGTGATGGCCGAATCCCAATCCGAGGCAAAAGAATATACCGTTAGCATTGCATCCGGCTCTCTCTCTCAGGCGTTGATCAACCTTGGCTCTGAACTCAAGATATCCTTATTCTTTGCAGAAGAAACCGTTGAAAATCAATTGGTTGAAGACCTTTCTGGCAGTTATACCTTAAGTGAAATTTTCCAACACCTGCTGCGAGGAAAGTGTCTCGAACACGATTTTATCCGACCCACGTTAATCGCCATCACGCCAGGTGGCTGTCCGCGGCCCGAGACGCCTGAACCAACTCAGAAAATCGCTGCGATTCCCGCACCCAGTCAAACGCCCTCCGTCCCGGTTGAAAACCTTATCGTCAGAGAACAATACCTGACCGGATCCAGAATCAGGCAGGCAGAGTACGGGGTGCGGATGCCTCTGGATATTATCGATCAAACCGAAATTCGTCTTTCCGGCTTTCAGGATGTTGGTGAGCTTTTACGCTACGTCCCAGCCGTCTCGGGCAATAGCACCAGCACCCTGATTTCAAATGGCGGAGACGGTACCGCCACAGTGACATTGCGGGGACTACCTGCAAACAACACCTTAGTGCTCCTGAACGGCAGGCGCTTGAACTCTGATGCCCTGCGCGGGCAATCTGTCGATCTGAATACCCTACCCCTGGGGCTGGTGGACCAGATCGAAATCCTTAAAGATGGAGTGTCCGCAATTTATGGTTCAGACGCTGTGGCCGGCGTCGTAAATATCATTACTCGCCAGGATTTTGACGGACTGTCGATACAAGCCTACAGCGGGCAATCACGTCACAGCGACCGAGACACCAGGAATCTTTCACTCACTTTTGGCCGCACCTCCAACGACTTAGGTGCGTGGTACATCGCTGGCGGGGTCACCTACTATGACCAGGAGGGGGTTCTTAGCCGTGACCGCTCGTTATCCGCAACCTCTGATGATCGTAGCCGCGGCGGCATCGATAAGCGATCCAGCGCAACCAGCCCTGCTCGAATCGGCACCTCGGCCGGCACCTGGATCTTGCAAGACGGTACAACGGGTGCACTTGCAACTGACTTCAGACCGGCAACCTCAGAGGATCGATTTGAATATCGCGACTTTACATCCAGTATCGTCCCCTCGGAACGCATCAGCGCATTTCTCCAAGGACAGATGACGTTCGGGGAATGGGAATCCTACGTGGACGTTTTGTACACCGAAACGCAAGCCACCAGCTATTTGGCCCCCACTCCCATATTCACGGCGTTTGAAATCCAACCCATCGTCGTGAGCGCGACTCAACCCTTTAACCCCTTTGGTGAGACGATCACAGATTTGCGACGTCGCGTCACCGAGTTACCGCACAGAGTTCAGGTCAACGAAACAGAGTCTTACCGGTTGATTAGCGGACTTCGACGAGGATTTTCAAACGTCAACTTTGACATGGCAATGCAGTTTAATCAGACCGACGCTATTGAAACCTTTCATAACGGTATAAATCTTGCCAACCTGAGCGCCGCGGTCAGCGATGGTTGCCTGGCGCCCTGCGTACCGATTAATCTCTTTGGTCCTCCCGGATCAATAACCTCGACAATGCTGGACTGGGTTGGCACCGATGCAACCCTTGAAGGTCGTAGCCAGCTGATGGCACTGACGTTCGATGTGGATTGGCTTGCTGCAACACTCTCCACCGGGGATGTCGAGGTTTCCGCAGGCTTTGAATACCGTTACGAAAGTCTTGAATCTGATCCTGATGCGATCTTGAGCAACCAACTGCTGGCCGGAGGAGGCAACCGAAGCGCAGTAAAAGCCGATCGCGATATTTTTGAAGTTTATGCAGAGCTGTTGCTCCCACTCACCGAAGTTTCCTCCCCACAACGTCTCGATCTACAGCTCGCCACGCGCATTTCACGCTATGCTGATTTTGGTTTTCAGGTCAATCCACGAGCTGCGATTACCTGGCAACCCCTAGACGCGCTGACGGTTCGAAGCAGCGTGGCCAGGGGGTTCCGAGCCCCTTCCCTGCTGCAGCTGTTCGGATCAACACTACAATCGTTTAAGCAATTGAACGACCCGTGTTCCCAAGCGCAGAACGTCACCAGCTTCGTCGGCTGCGATATCCTGTCCGATCCGACTCTGACCCAGTTTTTGACCCTGAGCGGTGGTGAATCCAGTTTGGAACCCGAACGTTCTACAACCTACAGCCTAGGAGCTGTGTGGCAACCAAAACTGTCTAAGCGGCATGATCTGGTGGTCAGTGCAGATTGGTATTTGATTGAACAGAAAGACGTGGTGGATTCATCTGCCCAATTTGTTATCAATCAGGATGCGCGTCTTGGGGCGTTTCCCGATCGAGTTTTTCGCAACGCAGATGGCAACATCAGCCAGGTATTGGCTACCTTACAAAATATAGGCCGACGGGAAGTCAGCGGGGTTGATGTGACCGCCAGCTGGCAGTTTGATGCCGAAGCGTTCGGTCGCTTCACGTTGGCGCTCAACGGTTCACACATCTTCCTGTTCAAGGACAAATTCGATCCAGATTCTCCAACCATCGACAAAGCAGGCACATTTTCTGATGAGGCATCTGGCGGTTTAGGCGCACTGCCCGAATGGAAATGGAACCTCGGGCTCAGTTGGGAATACGGCCATTGGCAGGCTTACTACAATATCTATCGGGTCAGCGACCTGGAAGAGGTTGTCCCCATCGTCATGCGAGAACGGACGATCTCATCCTGGACAACACAAAATCTGAACGTCAGCTACCTTGGCCCAATGACCGGATGGATCAGAACCACAATTGGCGTGAACAACCTCTTCGATCAGGCGCCACCCTTCTCTGCGGCAGCCTTTAATGACAGCTACGACGGACGCACCTACGACATTACCGGGCGCTACCTTTTCCTGAACCTGACCAAACAGTTTTAGTTGCGCATAAAAAAAGGGGCTGCAAAAAGCCGCCCCTTAAATCGCTCATAGTTATTTTTATTACTGAGCTTTAAAGATCCGCACTCAAGCGTACGAAGAAGTAACGTCCTACTGGGCTGTACAAGAACAGATCAGAGTTGTTACCAGAGCTGAACACGTATGGTGGGTCACGATCAAAGATATCGTTTACACCCACAACAGCGGTGTACTGATCCCAGCTGTAGCGTGCACGCAAATCCCACTCGGTGTGAGAAGGCACGTCTTCATAACCAAACGTGTTGGTTTCAGCAGTAAAATCAGGATCGGTCATACCGTGGATATAGCGTCCACGGAGCAGGAATGACCAGTCTTCCCACTGAACCTGTCCACTGAAGTTGCCTCGGATGCGTGGAATAGATCCACGATCGTCTGCACCACCCGCGCCTGGCGAGAATGTATTCTCGCGAACGTAGGTTGCTTGCATTTCCAAGTTAACAACTGTGTCAAAAGGACCGTCAAATTCGTATTCCATACCGAGGTCAACACCGTCGGTGGAAACGTTACTCAGGTTAGCCAGACGGTTAACCGCATTGACGATCGACAGACCCGCACCAGAGACCTGAGTACCGAACTGTGAACATTCAGGTGCAGTCAGGCCAACAGGGCCAGAGAAACACGCGTCCACAACAGAGTCGGAGGTCAAACGAGAAATCAGGTCTTCAACTTCGATGTCCCAGTAGTCGATAGACATTGAGAAACCATCCAAGAAGCTTGGCGTAAAGATAATACCAACAGAAGAGGTATCTGCCGTTTCAGGCTCGAGATCTGCGTTACCGCCAGACAAAGTAGCAAACTGAGTCGCGACCTGTGCTACAGGTACGGGAACACCGGCCAGCTGACAGTTAGCTTCTACCGTAGGATCGTTACGTTCGCCCGATGCGTTCGAACAAGGGTGACTGTAGAAGTCGAAACTTGTTACACCACCACCGAACAGGTCAGTGATTTGAGGCGCACGATACGCGGTGCTCATGGTGGCACGAATACGTAGGTCATCAATGATTTGCCAGTTGATGCCGAAACGTTCTACAGATTCCTGACCGAAGTTTGAGTAGTCAGAAATACGGAACTGAAAGTTGAAATCCAAAGACTGGAAGCCAGGGACATCAGCCAACAGCGGCACATCCAGTTCGAAGAAGTATTCATCAACGTTGAAAGAACCGTCGGTGGTGAACACCTGGTTTGCAACAGACTGACCGGATTCCGTCAAAGAATCTGGCTTGGATAAACCTTCGTCCGTACGGGTCTCAAACCCTACCGCAACTTGCACTTCACCCGCTGGCATTTCAAATACAGGGCCTGAAGCAACACCAAACCAACCTGTGGTTTGGAACTTAGACAGCGCACTTGAGTTTTGACGCAGGTATGCAATTTCGGCTTGGGTCCAGTTTCCAGGGCGAATTGCGTCTAGCGCACCGCTTGGGTTAACCACTTGCGAACAGAAGGTATCCTGAGCACAGGCTGCTGGATCAGCGATTCGAATGAAACGCTCCAGATTCCAAGTAGAGTTGGTCTGCAAGGTCGCATCCAATCTGGTGTACAGATAAGACAGTTCCCAAGTCCAGTTATTTAAGAAGCTATCTTCGTTGATGATCTCACCGCGCAGACCTGCTACCAGGCGTGTGGTATTCACTTCAAACTCTGAACGACGAGGTCCAATAGTACTGGTGGGACGAAAATAGAAAGCACCACCCAAGCTACCGGCTGGCAGGTTCGGGTTGGTTGCTGGGATGACAGAACCCTGTGGGAACGATGGCGTACCAAAAGAGCCAGGGTTACCGTCAAGGTTGCTGGTACCCGTACGCTTCGAGTACTGCGCTTCTAGGAAGACTTCAATGCTATCAGTGATTTCATAGATACCATATCCAGCGGTGCTGTACAGCTCAGATTCGGTCATCAAATCCTGACGCAAGGAGTAGTCGTATCGATTCAATTGAACATCATCAGGACTAGAAACATTTTGACGAGGTGCAAATGAAGGACATCCAGTCGTGCCAGAAACGTCCGTGATTTCGTCTCCGCCAAATGCAGCAGGCTGGGTACAGAAGATGCCGCCGTTGTTGTCAAAGAACACACCACCAGGCGAGAAGAAGCTACCGTTCTGAGCACCACCCGCATTCAAACTTGATATGGCTGGGAATGCCCAGTCTCTATCCGTTTGGTTGATGTTGTTGTTCTTACGGTATTCCATGCCCAGGATCACAGATCCACGGTCACTGGTTGCACCCATAGCGAAGTCAGCATTGTACTGCTGACCGTCACCTTCTTCAGAAATGCCTGAAGAAGCGCCTGCTTGGACACCTTCGAAACGTTCTTTAAGAATCACGTTTACCACACCAGAGATCGCATCAGAACCATAAATGGCAGATGCACCGTCACGCAGAATATCTACGCGTTCGATCATGGCGGTTGGCACAAACGACAGGTCAACTGCCTGGTTAGCCAATGCGTCAGCAAAGCTTGCTACGCGCTTACCGTTAACAAGAATAAGTACTCGGCTTTGACCGAGGTTACGTAGGTCGACAGAACTTGCACCGCCACCAGACAGGATGCTGGATTGGTTAAAGCCTGCGGTACCGGCAACCGACTGGTTGCGGAGTGCCTCACCCAGGTTGGTGAAACCTGATTCAACAATGGACTGACCACTGATTACAGTGATCGGGCTGGCAGACGTAAAGTCTGAGCGCTTAATCCGTGAACCGGTAACAACAACTTCCTCAATTGCTTCGTCTTCTTCCTCTTCGTCAGCAGCGAAAACAACCTGTGGAATGGCGAGGGAAATCATAGCCAGGGCTAATAGGATCGCGAGCGATCGCACCCAGAAAGGCTGATCTACAGTCATTTTTTATCCCCCAAAGGATGGTTAATCGAATGCGAATGTTCATGCAAAAACGCCGCTAAGACACTGTTTTGGAAGAGAATATTGGTGTTCGATGCACTCTTTTATATTCCCCTGCCGCGACCGCTTAGAAACGCTTACAACTTGCGCACGAAGTTTCGCTACCTAATAAACGAGGGATGCCACAAACACCTCAATGGAAATTTCATTTTTTTTCCATTTTTTGGTTCTTGTGAACGATGAGCTGCAAAAGAGCTAGCGCAGGCGTCTTACTCCGACGCTGCGACGAGATCCAACCAGGGACAGGTAGTAGCCAAAGCGTCCCTTGCTGAGGGTGACTTCCGGATCAATCCGTCTGGGACTGCGGTACTTACCGCCTACCCTTTGTTGCCAAACCTGGCCATTGTCCAAGCGAAAGATGGTGCTGCCATCCCAACCACGAAATTCACCCTGGATGCGCGCTGTAATTGATGCCGGAGCGGTTTCTGCAGGTTTTTGCCGTTCACGCACCTGCTCACGCCCAAAATCTTCCTCTGGATCCGCTTTCGGTTCCATCGGAGGTGCCGGGGCAGCAACCGCGGCTGGTGATGCAGCCTCAGGAACAGATTGCTGAACCGTGTCCTCAGGGCGATTGCCGGAAAGCCAATCCTGCAGCGCCTGAAGTTCAGCTATTGAGAGTTTATGTAATCCCGCCGCCTCAAACTCATCCGCACTCATCTGGCGTTTCAGATCTGTAGATTCGGCCTGGACAGTCACAACTTGAAAAAACAAGCCAGCCATCAGCAGACACTTGGTCAATGTCCTGACGACTTTCGTTATGCAAGAGCATCGCAAGATCCGGTTCATGTGCAAGTTCCTACTGGCGCAACGGGAGATGCGCATTGTGCACACATCACAACGCATATTCGAGACTCGATTGTAGACATTTTGTATCATTGCCAGGCACACACAGAACTCGGACGGGGGCAGCTTGGATTTTGTTGGCAATCACATCATTTCGGTAAATCAGTTTGATCGCAAAGACGTTGAACGCATTTTCAGCGTTGCTGATCGCATGCGACCTTATGCGTCACGCCATCGCATAACGCGAGTATTGGAGGGTGCTATTGCCTCCAACATGTTCTTTGAACCCAGCACCCGAACCCGAGTGTCGTTTGGATCAGCGTTCAATCTGTTGGGTGGCGAAGTACGCGAAACAACCGAGGTGAAAGCCTCTTCACTGGCTAAAGGTGAATCCCTCTATGACACGGCCAGAGTTCTATCCGGCTATAGCGATATCATCGTCATGCGGCATCCAGAATCGGGCAGCGTGGCCGAATTCGCCAATGCAAGCCGGGTACCTGTAATCAACGGTGGTGATGGACCCAACGAACATCCGAGTCAGGCGCTATTGGATCTGTACACCATGCGTGAGGAAGTCTCGGCAAATGGCAAACAGCTGGACGGATTGCGCATCGCGCTGATTGGCGATCTGAAATACGGTCGCGCCGTACACTCACTGTGTAAGTTGCTGGGCCTATATGATCGCGTAACCCTGCGCCTGGTCTCTCCACCAGGACTTGATGTGCCTGAGGATATTACTGACCAGTTACGCGCCCGGGGGCACACCGTGGAAGAATTCCACGATCTGGAGCGAGGGATTGAAGACGTAGACATTCTGTATGTAACAAGAACCCAGGAAGAAAGATTTCCAAACCAGGCAGAAGCGGACAAATATCGTGGATTGTTTCGACTGAATCAGGCCATCTATACCCGCCACTGTGAACCCAACACCGTCATCATGCACCCTCTGCCGCGAGACAGTCGCGCCCAGGCCCAGGAACTGGATGACGACCTTAACCAGAACCCCAACCTGGCAATTTTTCGACAGACCGACAACGGGGTGTTGATACGAATGGCGCTCTTCGCATTGATTTTGGATGTAGTAGACGCCGTCGACAATCACGCGAAGCCTGTGACCTGGTATACGTCGAAGCGCAGCTGATATGCGGGACGCCTAATTTTAGTCACCCGGATAAAAAAATACGCAAAAAAAAACCAGCTACGTTCGCAGCTGGTTTGATGCGATTTTATCAGAATAATCAGGTGCAGCTTAACGCCACACCATCCGATTCTAACGTTTTTTCTTTGGCGCCTTTTTTGGCACCTTTGGCATGCGATCTTTCCATGCCTTAGGAGCACTTTTATAGCCACGGCATCCAGCAAGATACTTGATTGCATCTGCCCACGCTTTGTCTGCACCCAATCGTTTTACAGAAAACTCTCTGACATGTGACTTACCGTCAGTTTGTACCTGTACCCGAAATGCTGGAGACGGTCGGTAAACCAGATTGATACCGCGCACCCCGGTTGAGTGCTTTTTGTCTGTACCAGCTTCACGCACGCGTTTGGCTTTTGCAGAATCCTGCTTTTCCGCCCACTTGTTATCAAGTGCTTTGGCTTCTCGTCGAACCTCTTTCTGCTTGGTCTTGCTAAGACCAATAAGGCTGAAATACTGCTGCTGCAATTTGCCGTCAATACTGCGAGCAACTCGCAGCAATTGTCCATTGTTGAGCTCATATACCGCCACTAGGTTCACTCCTCATTAGTTGGCCAGTCTTTAAACTATAGCAGAGCTTCGAGTTCAGGTAATGCCTGAAACAGGTCTGCCACTAATCCGTAGTCAGCTACCTGGAATATTGGTGCGTCTTCATCCTTGTTGATGGCAACAATCACCTTGCTATCTTTCATACCAGCAAGGTGCTGGATCGCGCCGGATATCCCTACAGCTATGTATAGTTCAGGTGCGACAATTTTGCCAGTTTGTCCCACTTGCATGTCATTTGGCACAAAACCTGCGTCCACAGCAGCACGGGACGCGCCAATCGCGGCGCCTAACTTGTCAGCGATAGGATCTAACAAGCTGAAGTTTTCACCATTTTGCATACCACGCCCGCCGGAAATGATCACGCCAGCCGAGGTGAGCTCTGGACGCTCGGACTTCGCAATCTCCTCGCCAACAAAGCTTGATATGCCCGCATTATGCGTCTCTGCCAGACTTTCCACTGCTGCGCTACCGCCTTCAGCAGCGGCAGGATCAAATGCAGTACCACGCACAGACACAACTTTAACGCTATCGTTAGATTTTACTGTGGCGATCGCGTTGCCCGCATAAATCGGTCTTTTAAACGTGTCTTCGCTGTCCACGCCAACGATGTCCGAGATTTGAGCAACGTCCAGCATAGCCGCCACACGCGGTAGATAGTTTTTACCGGTTGTGGTGTGTGCACATACGATATGGCTGTAGCCACTGGCTGCAGCAACCACCGCTGGCGCAATATTCTCTGCCAGTTGGTTTGCGTACGCTTCGTTGTCACCTACAAGTACTTTGCCAACACCTGCAACAGCAGCTGCAGCCTGCGCTACACCGTCAACACCCTGCCCCAACACCAGAATATCGATGTCTCCACCAATGGCTTGGGCTGCCGCAACGGCAACAAGGGTCTGGGCTTTTAATTCTGAATTATCGTGTTCTGCTACTACGAGTGTGCTCATTCGATCACCTTTGCTTCGTTCTTTAACTTGTCGACCAACTCTTCAACGCTTTCTACCTTGATGCCCGCCTGTCTCTCCGCCGGAGGCTCAACGGAAACAACTTCGATGCTGGGTGTTAAATCTACCCCCAACTCATCGGGTGAAAGGGTGTCCAACGGCTTTTTCTTCGCTTTCATGATGTTAGGCAAAGAGGCATAACGAGGCTCATTGAGACGCAGATCGGTGGTAACAACGGCTGGCAGATTGATTTCTACAGTTTGCAACCCCCCATCTACCTCGCGGACTACCTGTACTTTGCCGTCACCAATATTCACTTCGGATGCAAATGTACCTTGTGGCATGCCGGTTAGAGCAGCGAACATCTGCCCTGTTTGACTGTTATCGCCATCGATACTCTGCTTACCAAAAATTACGATGTCCGCATTCTCTTTAGCTTGCAGTGCGGCCAGCGCCTTGGCGATGCCCAAAGGTTGTGCGTCCTGGTCCGTTTCGATCAGAATCGCCCGATCAGCGCCCAAGGCCAGGCAGGTGCGTAGTTGTTCGGAACAGGCAGAACTGCCCACCGCTACCGCAATCACTTCCTCAGCTGTGCCTGCCTCTTTCAGGCGGACCGCTTCTTCAACAGCAATCTCACAGAACGGATTTACCGCCATTTTAACGTTGCTTAGATCAACACCCGTATTATCGGGCTTTACACGCACCTTGACGTTAGCGTCAACTACGCGCTTCACAGGTACCAGTACCTTCATGGATTAATATCCTCGCTATAGTTTATGTCTAGTATTTTCTAGCCAATCCAAAAGGATTTCACCGATCAAAAACGCCTGCAGCCTCTGGCTGAGGCAGGCTAACTGGCAGAATGTTTGACCAAAATGCGAAATCAACAGGCGAAAAAATTGGTTGGTAGCAAATCAAGGGAATGTGACCCTTGTCCGCTGTGGCAAAAATTTCGGCGGCGTATTGTCGCCATGCGCATGTACAAGGTCAAGCCGCGGCGAAAACACGCTATAATAGGTCCGATTTGAATCTGGAAAACCAAGGATCATCATGAGTGAAGTTGAACGCGAATCCATGGAATTCGACGTTGTCATTGTAGGCGGAGGACCATCCGGGCTCTCTGCAGCCTGCAAAATCATGCAGTTGAGCGCTGAAACCGGACAGGAGATTTCGGTCTGTCTGGTGGAAAAAGGGTCTGAAATTGGCGCTCACATCCTGTCAGGTGCGGTTTTTGAACCCACTGCATTAAATGAGCTTTTCCCGGATTGGCAAGAATTGGGGGCGCCGCTGGACAATCCAGTGACTGAAGACATTGTTCACCTGATGGTTAACGACACAAACCGCATCAAGCTGCCCAGCTACATGATGCCTATGGACCTGAACAACCATGGCAATTACGCCATCAGCCTGGGCAATCTTTGCCGTTGGTTGGGGGAGCAGGCGGAAGGTCTTGGCGTAAACGTATTTCCAGGGTTTGCGGCCTCGGAGATTCTCTTCAACGACGATGGCGCGGTTGCCGGCATCGCCACCGGTGATATGGGTATCGGGGCGGATGGCGAGCAGAAAGGCACCTATGCACCGGGTTATGAGCTGCGAGCCAAGTACACAATATTTGCGGAAGGTTGTCGCGGTCACCTGGGCAAACAGCTGATCGCCAAGTTCAATCTTGATGAAGATGCCGCAACCCAACACTACGGAATCGGCTTCAAAGAGTTATGGACGGTCGATCCGGAAAAACACAAACCGGGCAAAGTCATGCACACCATGGGCTGGCCACTAAGTTTCTTCCCCGGCGGACCCTCTGGCGGAACCTACCTCTACCATCTGCCCAATAACCAGGTTTCACTGGGCTTAATTGTCGACTTAAGCTACTCCAACCCGCATTTGTCCCCATTTGATGAATTCCAGCGCTGGAAACATCATCCGGAGATCGCCTCCGTACTGGAAGGTGGTGAGCGTATCTCCTACGGCGCCAGAGCAATCATCAAGGGCGGCTTACAAGCCCTGCCCGAGTTGACCATCCCCGGCGCGTTGATTGTTGGAGACGACGCAGGCTTCTTGAATCCCCTGAAAATCAAAGGCAGCCATACCGCGATGAAGTCTGGCATGTTGGCCGCAGAGGCCGTTGTTGAGGAGCTGACCGAAGGGAACGAGTACACCAATGTCACCAGCTTCCGAACTAAGTTTGAAAAGTCCTGGCTGTATGACGAGTTAAATCGCTGCCGCAATGCCGCACCTGCGCTACACAAGTTCGGCACTTTGTTTGGCTCTGCCTTCATCCTGGGTGATCAGTTCTTCAAGGGAAACCAAAGCTGGACCCTCAAAGACCCGACGCCGGATTACGCTACCCTAAAACCAGCCGCAGAATCCAAACCGATCGATTATCCCAAGCCGGACGGTAAGATCTCCTTCGACAAGTTGTCTTCCGTATTTCTTTCTAATACCTATCACGAAGAAGATCAGCCCTGCCATCTGACGCTAGCGGATCCTGCGATTCCCCTTTCATCCAACCTACCGCAATATGATGAACCAGCGCAGCGTTACTGCCCCGCGGGTGTGTATGAGGTTGTTGAAGAAAACGGTGAGCAGAGATTCCAGATCAATGGTCAGAACTGCGTACACTGTAAAACCTGCGATATCAAAGACCCGGCTCAGAACATTACCTGGGTTGTCCCAGAGGGTACAGGCGGACCGAATTATCCAAACATGTAAGGCTAGGTCGTGTTTTCTGCTCGGAGCCGCGCCAGTCTAGATCCCTGAAGCCAGTTTGAACGGATGGCCCTGGCTATGCACGACATATGTGTCAACGTCATCCTCTAGATCACCTTGTACGTATTCGGCAAGCTGGTAGTAAACGCTGGTCGATAGGCGCGCCTCTAATCCGGCACGCACATGCAGGTAAGGCTTGGCCGCGCGCATGGATAGCGGGTGGTCCAGATCTGCTAAAACAACGTCCCCCACGTTGGTCGTAAAATACAAATCAGTATCGGCACCGCTGCCTTCTACCACCAACTCTGTCGCGATAAAGGGTACGTCTTTAACGGTAATCTGCAGGGCTTCGACCGGCGTTACTAAGAAGTAGTCGTCACCCTCTCGGCGCAATATTTTGGCGAACAGCTCCACGAGACTTTGTCGCGCAAAGGCCGTCCCGTCATGCCACCAGGCCCCAGTCTCATCAATGACGATATCAATGTTGCCGCGCCGTTCTGGGTGCCAGCTGTCAACCGGAGGCCGTCCGATATATTGCTCGCCTAACTTTGTTTGAAGCTTAGATAACAGATCTTCAGGAGTCACCGCATAATCGCTTAACCATTGGAGGTGGCACAATTGTAACCGATTTGAGGTTATCCATCGGTAGAGAAGTCTCTTGCAAACTCGGCAAACACCCGAGAAAGGTGATCCGTATCTGTCCATTCAGGCGCAAACCAATGCGGAGAAACACGCAGCGTTTTGCGGGTAACCTGCAGGCCCCGGGCATCTCGAACCGAAACCCGCAGCTCACCTTTTGCGGGTATTTTTGGCCAGTCATAAAACCCAAGCAGGCCACCGCTTAAAGACGTCTGCAGTGCCGGCGGTGCGCCGGGCCAATCGACGTAAACGGTGTATTCACAATTTGACCGAGCCCTGGGTTCAGTCCTGAGGTGTTGCCGCATGCCGGAAACCGCACTGTTTAACCAGTGGGCGGGCACCGCTTCATCGGCGGGCAAACAGATAAGCGAATCGCCGCTGATCTGCCATCGACTGCCTGCATCAGCAGAATAGGACGACACGACCCGCATGGTCTTAGAAATCTGCTCTTGCGCTTGTAGTGCATCCTGCCAGGTACATGCGCTGACCCCCAAGACCAGGCAGGAAATGGCGCCGAGTCGGAGGCATTGAGGGTACAAAGTCCAGGCTCTTAACATTGGCAGGTACGCTCCGTTCTTAATGTTTTGGAAGTATAGGAGCCCTCGCGAATTTTACCGCGGCGGACCGATCGTGTTTCGCCTGCTTGTTGCATTGGAGATCTCATATGAAAGTCCCCCGATTTTCTGGCGGGCGTCAGAACAGCTTGGTATTGTCCTTGAAATACGAAAACGGAAAAGATGAGAGGTCCAAGCATGGGTATGTTTGATCTGAGCGGTAAGCGTGCCATTGTCACTGGGGGCAATGGAGGAATCGGGCGTGGCATCGCGCTGGCATTGGCTGAGGCCGGCGCCAGCGTCTGTATCGCCGGACGGAATGAGGAGAAGAATTCGGCAGTACGAACAGAGATTGAAGCCTTAGGCGGCACCGTCATCACGCAGTGTTGCGATGTCAATGACAAACTTTCGATTGCCGAGACGCTTACGTCAACAGTAAATGCGTTTGGCGGCGTGGATGTGCTGGTCAACAACGCGGGCATTGCCGCGCTGAACCCGCCCCAGGATATGACCGACGAGGAATGGCAATCCGTTATCGATACAAACCTGAGCAGTGTGTTTATGTTTTCGCGAGCCGCTTACCCAGAGCTTGCGAAACACGGTGGTAAAATCGTGAATATTGGATCGATGTACTCGCTCCTCGGCACTCCCTTACTTGCGAGCTATGCGGCGAGTAAAGGGGGCGTTGTGCAACTCACAAAGTCGTTGGCAGTTTCCTGGGCGGCAGACAACATTCAGGTCAACGCGATTCTACCTGGCTGGATAGAAAGCGATATGACCGCGCCAATAGAGACAGACATGACAGATCTTTACGCCTCGATTGTGGCTCGCACCCCAGCGGGACGCTTCGGCACTCCCGAGGAGTTAGGCGGGACTGCTGTTTTCCTGGCGTCATCTGCATCGGATTTTGTCACTGGGCAGTCGCTGGCGGTCTGTGGTGGCTACTCAATTGCGTGACGTACCGAGCGAAGTAAGAATAAGACTCACTCGGACGAGATTCGCCAATGCGGGAAGAGATCGTAGAAGCCTGAGCGTAGTGAGGCTTCTTGTTCAGTAATACCATCCAACCATTGGACAATCTCCTGTCCTATGACACCGAAGCGTTCAGCCCACCATTGGGCACCGAGTTACCGCCAACCCATAGTTTTCGGAAGCCCGCCACGACACTCCGGGAATGAGCCCGCTTTGATGTATGTACATCGCCTGCTCTACCGTAACTATCCAGCGCTTATGCCTATCCTGTTCACGGCTCTTCAACGGTGAGGCGACAAAGCAGCGTGTTATCTTGTTCCAGATCACCTGTCCAAATCAGATGGGCTGTATCGTCCCAGTCAATCGCGTCATAGCCATGTTTCGGATCAACTTCGGACTCAGAATATTCGCTCGCCGAGATCCATGCACTATCATCGAACCCGATCGTTTGCCATTCAATCGGTGCATCTGTTTTTGCGGACCCACAAGGACCCTCGCCAACCACCGGTTGATCCAATGATTCACATGATTTATCGGTTGGAGCGTGGTGCGTAACGAGGCAACGCCACGAACTGTTGGTTACAGCGACAATCGCTCCGGTACTCTCATGTCTGAATTGTGCGATAAAACCACCATCCCCCATTTGCTGATTCCGCGCGCCGATGTATTCGAGGCCGGTGTCGTTCTCTTTGAAGTCCTTGATTACGAAGTTAAGTTGCAATGGATAGTCGGCCTTAAACCGAAAAGATTCTGCGTTGAAAGAGCGCTCCGTCGTGATAGAAACCGAGTCTTCGAGCATCTGAGTTTTTTCCAGAGAAAAACTAAACCAATTATCCGCCCAGACATCGGCTATGAAAGTGTGTTTCCCATCCGATTCAACATCTGTAAAAGACGCAGATTGAGGAGGATTGTCGCAGCCTGCAAGCAGCAACAAGACGAAGAAGGCCGATGTTTTTTTCATCGCACAAGTATAGTGCGTCACTTAGGACAATACTCTTGCTTGCATCCGTTCAGGGGTTACGGATTTCGGGCGCATTTCTGAGCAATAGAACGTTCGCACTCAAGTTCTAAATTTCCGAAATTGAATGGGGAGCGTAGCGAATGTCTCTTTTAGGTCGTTATCAGCCTCTCAATCCCAAGTCTTCTGGAAGGCCGTTTTCGGCCAATAGCTGCCATTTGGAGTAAAGTATTTCATTCATCACGGAAGACAACCTGCATGCCTAACCCAGCTTTGATTTCGGAAGACGTTGACAATCCCGTTATAGTAAGACTCCGCCAGGAAGATACCGCTGCATTAGACCAGCTATTGGCAGACGGATGGGACCCAAACGCAAAAATAGAAATCGGGATGATGAACGTGCGGCCAATTGACGTCGCATTGACCGAAAATCTCAAAATCGCTATCAACTACCTATTGGACTTTGGTGTAGAGCTGTCTGATTCCGAGTCCCCAGCAATCCTTTATGCTGCTCCCCGATGCAGTACTGAAGTTATCTCTAGGCTGATTGGCATGGGCGCGGACGTAAATCAAACGTCTCGCTTGGGCAGGACAGTAGTTCAAAGCGCCATTTACTACGAGAGATTTGATCTGATCTCTTTCTTCTTGGACAACGGTTTTGAGGTTAATCGTGACGAAGGACGGTCATTTCGATCCGTGGTCGATTCTGGGAGATTAGAGCTAGTTGAATTGTTCGTTGAACAAGGGGTTGATCTAGAACTATTCAAGCCAGACATGGTGTATCCCTACAATTCTTCGCCTTGCCATGTCGCAGCAAGGCATTCCCTAGAACTTGTGCAGTACTTGGTTAGCCAAGGAGCAAATCCATCTCACAACGACCTTTTTGGCTATCGACCATTTCATACGGCAAAAAACAACGAAATTCGCGAGTTCTTGAGGACCCTTGAACCCCAAGCTTGGCATGACACTGAAGAGATCAGTAAGCGCCTGCACCAACTTTCGCTACCGAAAGACTTAATCGACTTTCTAAGTAGCTCTGACCGTTCGCTTACGGTCGATCATGAGTATGTCAAAATTCTAGAGTTCTCAGACTTAGCAAACGTTCGATTTAATAATTGGAAAGGGCGTGAATTTGTTGACCTTCTTGCGGCAGTCAAAGTGCAGAGCATGCAGGATCGGTCGGTTATTGAAGACTTCGGTACGAGCGCAGGCATCGTCGTATGGTTTATCGAGGAACAAGTCATCGGTCAGGCCGACTACGAACACGAGGAAATTCGCGAAGTTGGAGGATGGAATGCGTTCAGAAACAACCCTGCGAAGTTGTTCAACTGAGACTAGAAGCCTGTGAGTGCAAGGGGGACTTTGATTCGCAGCTAGCCTATCAACCGGTGTCCGCTTAGGGTTGTGGATTCAACCGATCGCCGCAACACATTGGTTAAACCGATCGGCGGGTGTTTCGAAGTCTAACGTCTTTCTAGGTCGTTCATTCAACTGTCTGGCGATACTGTCTAGCTTAGCTTGAGAATGAACAGAGAGATCTGTGCCTTTCGGTAGGTACTGTCTGAGTAGACCGTTCGTATTTTCGTTCGATCCTCTCTGCCAAGGACTCTGTGGATCACAGAAGTACACTTGGATATCAGTCGCTAAGGTAAAGCGTTGGTGATCAGCTACTTCTTTGCCTCGATCCCAAGTCAGTGATTTATAGAGTTCTCTGGGTAACTTATGTGCGTGTTTGATCAGCGCGTTGATGACAGTTTCCGTGTCTTTGCCGTTCACTTTTGCCAACATCACATAACGCGTGTTCCGTTCAACCAGCGTTGCGATTTGACTGTTGTTTGAACCAAAGATCAGATCACCTTCCCAATGTCCTGGTACTGCTCGATCTTCGGCAGACGCTGGTCTTTCGCTAATCGATACGGTGTTTAGTATTCGCCCATGATCACTGGTTTTCATTGTGTGATGACGTGAACGTCGCATAACCCGTGTTCTTCGCAAGTACTGTGTCAGCTCTTTTTTCAAGGCACCGCGTGCTTGTATATGCAGGCTCCGATAGATCGTTTCGTGTGACACGTGGAAGCGCTCATCATCTGGATACGTTCGCTTGAGCCATCCTGCAATCTGAACAGGTGACCACAACTGCTTGAGTTTACTCGCAACGAGACGAGCGAGTGCTCTATGCACAACCAGTTTACAGTTCTTGGGACGAAGTGCTCGATCCCAAGCCGCCTGGTCTGCTTCGGCCGCACGATATCTGGAACAACCACCATTTCGGTTCACTTCACGACTGATGGTCGAAGGATTTCGGTCCAACTGAGCAGCAATGGCCCGGAACGACAATCCTGCAACCAGACCTCTTGAGATCTCTTCTCTTTCTAACAAACTCAATGCTGAAGCAGAGCGCTTACGATCAGGCGGTCGGATTCCTCCTGTGACCGCTAACACCCCTGCAACAGAGGAGTGGTTTCTACCGAACAGTTGAGCAATCGTCTGCAGAGAATCCCCTTTCTGCCATCGCTCCCACATTAAGGTCTTGTCTGTCTCGGTGTAGTAAATCCGTTTCCTATATTTCATTTGCAACACTCCCTCTTAGGGCTAAGAGATTAGTGTGTTGCACTCACCGGTTGAATCCACAGTCGTTAGGAGACGTTCCACACTAAATCGCGCACCGGTAGCTATCGGCCATGAAGAGACATTGCACGGCGAGTTCAGGTGCATTTAAATTGGGGTTTCCAGGACTCGGGGTGATTCAGGATGCCAATCCGCACGGATTCAGTACTTCTTTTTGATTTGGGTGGCGTGCTTATCGAGAGCCAGATGTTTTCGGAACTCAAACGCCTGATGAATACTGATCAATCGGAGGCCGAGCTCATCGAAGTCTGGTTGCGCAATCCAGTCGCTAAGCAGTTTGAACTGGGGCAGTGCTCGGTCGATGAGTTCTCGCAGAGCATCGTTCGAGAGTTCGGACTAGATCTACCGCCCGCGGACTTCCTCGCTGAGTTCAAAGACTGGCCAAAGGGCTTCTACGCTGGCGTCGATTCAACGCTGTCGGAGCTTCGCAATACACACACGGTTTCCTGCCTTAGTAACTCGAACGAAGCTCACTGGACAGACGCGATAACGGACCACTTCGATTTCGCTTTTTCGTCGCACCTGATCGGGCGCATCAAGCCTAATCGTGACGCGTTCGAACACGTGCTCGATACAATCGGAGTCGAGGCTGGGGCAGTCCACTTCTTTGACGACGCACTGATGAACGTCGAAGCCGCTAGCTCCTGCGGGCTCAACGCCCATCACACCATCGGATACGACAGCCTCAAACGCACACTGTTGGAGCTAGGTTTCCTGTCGTAAGCGTCGCAGCGGAACTTCCGCTATGGGTCGTCTTCAGCCCGTCGTAGTCAGAAAGCAAACGGTGGTAAACAGATATTCTAGAACCTAGTTGTGTCATTCCACATAGCCGACATTTAGACATGCTGTTTAGTTGGCTCTACGCGGCCAGAAACTGCGTACGGCAAAAAGGTGAGTCTAATTTTCTAACACAAACTAAACTCGAGCATCGTACGGCGGCAATCAATCGGTCAACCACTCAAACGCTTGTCCCTCATCAACAAAGACGCCCCAGGGCCACGGGAGTATCACCGACCCAAGTGTCTCCTCAACTCTACGAAAATGTTCGTCGTTACCCACAAGAAAAGCTCGCTTGATGTTCGGCGTCGAGGTTTGGGGATTGACAATCGATCTAGACAAGACTTGGTATCGATCGTCTGACAATACGAGGTATGAAAGCCGAAAGTCCCAAAGAATACCAACCAATCGCTCATCTGCTTCGTATTGCTCAACATACTGCCGCGCTTGGATAAAGTCGTGCAGATCTAGACTTCCTCCAAAAGTGTGTCGAACACATCTACGCTCAATCGAACTATTCAGCATCGTGTCACCTTGCTTGCCACTGGTTAATTATAGCGACGAAATAGCAGCCTTTTTGTGAGATTCCCAATGAATGTACTGCTTTGGACCGATCTCCCTCATTCGTTCACGCCGGTCTGAACGGCTGGTTCACGTAATCGGCCGTTCAAGACTTAAAGCTGATCGGCGCAGAGCGGCCGCTAGCGACCCCTCGATCTCATGTTCCGATAGCGAGATGTTAAGATCTGGCCAACCTAAACGTCTGGTTGGCTGAACACAGTTGTCTGACAACAGGACGAGCGCCAGGCGAATCAATAACGTCTGTGGGCTTGGCTTAGCCGCCGATGAATTTCATCACCGTAACCTCGCCACTGAAAGCGACGGTCTGCTTATCTGCTAACGCACTGCCCAAAATACGCTGCAGTTTGGCAACGGCCAGGGCTTCCGGCAGATCCAGAATTTGTCTCAGGTCATAGGATCGTGCGTTGGACAAGCAACCAAACAGCATACCGTTGGATGAGATTCTCAAGCGATTACACGATCCACAGAATGGCTCACTCTCATTCGCAATGATGCCAAATTTCCCGCCGGGAACCGCGTAGCGAACAGCGGTTGAATCGACCGGCGCATTTGCCACGCTGATGGGGTAACGCGTGCCAATCAGATCGAGAATATCCTGCATACCAAAGAACTGACTGCCGAACGTCTCCCCTTCGCGTAAATGCCCCATGTTCATCAGTTCTATGAAACGCAGCTCAATGCCCCGCTCCAGGCAATATTCCAGCATGGGCATGATCTGATGATCATTCTCGCCACGCATCGGTACCATGTTGATCTTGATTGCAATCCCAGCGTCCTGCAGCATTTGGATGGCCTGGAGTACAGTGGTCAGGTCCCCACTGCGCGCAATCTTCCTGAAATAGCTGCTGTCCAAAGTATCCAGACTGACATTCATACGCTTTACGCCTGAATCCACAATCACGTCGAACTTCCTAGGTACCAGCTGCCCGTTCGTGGTGATTGAAACGTCTCGCAGATCCCGCTGCATGATACCTTTGATCACCTCATCAAATTTCGGCGACAGCAGTGGTTCGCCACCAGTAATCCTGACTTTTTCGATACCTGCTGACGGGATCATCAGATCTACAAGTCGCAACAGTGCGTCTGCATCAAGTTCCGCATCAGCGGCCTGTAGACGCTTACCATCAGGCACGCAATAGGTGCAGGCGTAGTTACACGCAGCCGTGAGGCTCAGTCTGAGGTTTTTAAACTGCCGCCCAAATCTGTCAATAATCATGCGCAACCCGTAGAAGGTTCGGCAGGGACCAGAAATTTGTGACCCAGTTCCTGGCCGAATCTGAGATCTGTGCTTTACTGACTTTATCGCTGTTCACGTCTCCCCCCAACGATTGGCAGCGATGTACTACAAAGCCACTGGCTTTGTTAGTGTGACTCCTAATGGTACTTGCCCGGTTCTGCCGGGCCTTTTTTTGCCTAAATTTCAGATTGTTACACGTGAAACACATAAATCACTTCAATTCTGTAAATCTAATCATCAGCAAGCGCCCGAAGTAAATCCGGGACAAAGCCAATGCTCCAGAATACGCGATTGGAGCCTTTCACCACAATCATACTTTCAGGTGATACTTGCTGTCGTAAGCGCTCCAACAATTCCGAGTCGGCCTGAGCTTGCCAGTGACAGCCAAGGCGCTCAGCAAGGCCTTGTGTGCCGGCCCCCACACAAAAAACCAGATCGTAGGCAGCCAGCAACTCGTACAGGCTGTCGTGCGCCTGCGCCGAATAATCACCAAGCTCACCCATCTCGCCAATGACGGCGACTCTCTGCCCAGCAACACCACGCTCAAGCCCCGTCGCCAGTGCAGCGCGCATACTGTCAGGGTTTGCGTTGTAGCTCTCATCAATAACCAGGCAGGTACCGAGTTGATGCGTCCTACCCCGGCCCGCCGGTATCAAGTCCTCCGGCAACGCTGTAGCACGTGAAACATCACCCCCAACCAGCGTCGTCAGCAGCACAGCGGCTGTCGCCGTAGTTGCGCGATGCCACCCTCCACCAGGCACCTGAATGGTCAGTTGGTGAGAATTCAGCGCTATTGAGGCTTTATGCCCTTCCACATCTAGCAGGCGCGCCTCGGCCTGCTCTCCCGAACCAAATCCATGCCCGCATGTCAGCCCTAATATATCTTCATAAATAGAATTAGATGAATCTTCTAACGCCTTGAATATTGATAATTTTTCTTCCTTCAAAGCATCCCAATTTTCAAAATTTTCTATGTGCGCCTGTTGTACGTTGAGGACCATTGCCCAATCAGGATTTACCATCTTAGCAAGCGGCTCAATTTCTCCAGGGTGATTCGTGCCGATCTCAAGCACGTAGAACGCTTGGTTAGGCGGCGCATTTGTTAGCGTCAACGGCACGCCAATGTGGTTGTTAAAACTTCCAGGGGGCGCATAAGCTTGCAGGGCATATTGTAGAAACGTTTTCGCTGTTGTTTTGCCGCTGCTGCCGGTTACGGCGATGACGACGCCGTTCATTCGTGCGCGTGCAGCCTTACCCAGGGCCCACAGGCCGTCGTAGGTATCCGCAACCCGTAGTAGTTGATCCTCTTCGACACCTTCAGGTGCAACAAAGTCGTGACGAACCATTGCGCCCAGCGCGCCTTTTGAGACCGCTTGGCTAACAAAACTATGGCCGTCTACAGCGCTACGGGAACTGGGGTTAAACCGCACACCCGGGTCTCCTGAGAGCGCGACAAAAAGGTCCCCTGCTTCGATCTTGCGGCTATCGGTGACAATGCGGCTAATGCTCGCTCGCTGAGCCTGGGTGGTGTTCGCCTGAATTTCCAGCGCCGTCTGTAGATCACGCCACTGCCAAAGATCGGGTTTAGGTTGAAAATAATCATTCTGGTCCGACATTGGCGCATGTTAGCGACTCGGCACGCTTTTCTCACGGCCAATTCGCGCTAATATCTCAATTTATCAATCCAATAGTGGCGTCAAGCATTGAATCCAACACAATCTCTACCCAGTCGCGTAAATGAAGGCATCTCCAAAGCCCGCAACGTCACCCTGAACCTGCTGTTTCTGGTGTTTGTCCTGGTTGTTTTAGCACTGTTGGTCACCAGTTGTCAGTCCGTTCAAGTGCCATCAGATGCAGCACTGGTGGTGAACCCACGAGGCGTTGTCGTCGAGAAGCTGAGTCTTGGTGACCCGATTAGCGAAGCACTGAGCGGAGAAAGCCGAATAGAAGCCGAACTGACGCACCTGCTGGGTGCAATCCAGGCCGCTGCCGATGATGAAAACATCAAAGCCATGGTTCTGGATTTGGATGAACTGGCTTGGGCAGCTCCTGCCCATGCGTTCAGGCTTGGACAAGCAATAGAGCGTTTCAAATCCAAGAATAAAAAAGTCATCGCCTATAGCTATTTCTACAACCAATCCGCCTACCAGATCGCAAGCCACGCAGATGAACTATACATGCACCCATTGGGTCAAGTTGGTCTCTATGGATATGGAAATTATTCCTTTTATTTCAATGAATTATTAGAAAAAATTAATGTAAAAGTTCATGTTTTCAGAGTGGGTGAATTTAAATCGGCTGTAGAGCCATACACACGCAACGACATGTCCCCGGAGGCCCGTATGGCCAATTCGGCGCTATACGAGAATCTGTGGCAAACCACTGTAGAAACAATCGGTGCAAATCGTGCGCTTGAACATGAAGACGTCAGACGCTACGCCAACGCGTTTGATACTGCGCTTGAACAAACCGGAGGCGATCTGGCTAGAACCGCGCTTGAATACCATCTGGTGGACGAACTGTTAACAGACGATCAGGCACGCGTCCGTATCGGCGAGACAGTGGGTTTTAATCAAGATCGAGACATAAACGGCATCGACTACTTGAGCTATCTGGAAGCCACGGGCTATCAGCCCGCTTCTGGACATTCCGATTCCCCGACATCAGGCGACGATGCAGACATGGACGGTCACAGCGGCAAGGTCGCCGTGATCGTGGCTCAGGGCATTATCACCAATGCCAAACACAACAACGGCGTCATCGGCGCAAACCCCACCATTGCGCTCATTCGCCAGGTCCGCCGGGACCCGGAAATAAAAGCCCTGGTCATGCGCGTCGACTCACCGGGTGGCAGTCAATTTGCCTCTGAGTTAATCCGACAGGAACTGGAACTGGTGCAGCTGGCCGGTAAACCCGTGATCACATCTTTTGGCGCCAGTGCAACTTCCGGCGGCTATTGGATTGCGGCAACCAGCGACCATATTGTGGCCGAACCTTCAACGATCACGGGGTCGATTGGTATCTTCGCACTGACCACTTCCTTCGAACAAAGCCTGGCCAAGATTGGCGTACAGACGGATGGCGTGGGTACTACCGACTTTGCCCAAGGATTCAGCCCTTTTACCGGCATGAGTGAAAAGCTCAGCAACGTGCTGCAATCCCAGGTTGAACACGGCTACCAACAGTTTATCGAATTGGTGGCCAGAGGACGAAACCTTGAGGTAGACACCGTTGCAGAAATCGCCCAGGGGCGCGTATGGGTGGGTGAAGTTGCCCACGAACTGGGTTTGGTTGATTCCTTAGGTGGGCTCGAAACAGCAATCGAAGAAGCAGCAGAAAATGCTCAGCTGACCAGTTGGGAAGTCGCTTACTTGAGCCAGCCAGTGGATGCCAGGCAGTTACTGCTGCAACAACTACTTACTGCCCGCGAGGGTGGCCTTGTGGAGTTCAGCCTGCCAGGCACCACCAGTTTGCTGAACAGGGCGCTGGGAGAGCTGACTGCGATTACCGGTTTACTCGATCACCTGGACGATCCCTACATGACCTACGTGCTTTGCGAAACTTGTCAGTGGCAGCGTCATGTAGCCACCGCATCCGCTAGTCCTTTGATTCGTTAAGCTTGTTCCAATAATCGTTGGTCATCTGCTTGACCTCCGCGCGCATCAGAAAAATACCAATCAGGTTAGGTAGGGTCATCATGGCCACGGTCACTGCTGAAAGCAGCCAGACCAGGGTTGTGTCTGCGATGGTGGCGATAAAAAAACCTGCGACGTAGGTTAGTCTGTAGGGCATCACCCATCGCGTACCGAACAGGTAGGTAATTGCCCGATCGCCATAATACGACCATGCCAGCGCCGTTGAAAAAGCAAACATGACCAACCCGATGGTAACCGCATATTCTCCAAACACGCCGAGAAAACTCTGTTGGAACGCCTTTGCGGTGAGCGGCACCGAGTGAATCAAAGACTTACCCGACAGCGTAACGCCTGAGTTCTGCACGCTGCCCTCCTCAATCAACAGGGTGCCGGCAAACGGTTCACCCCCCTGCCAGGCCCTGACATCTTCAGCAATAGACCGATTATGTATGAACGTGACATCGTCACCAACGCAGACGCCGCCAGCACAGGTTAACGAGCCCGTAAACGCCACCACAGGATCATTCTCGGGCGGCGTGAGATCCAGGTGATTGAACAAAGCTTGGATGTCTTCAGGATTGTCCTGCGAAAAATACCCCGCAACTATTTCGGTATCAAAGCTAGAGAACTCGTTGTCAAATTTTTGTTGCCAGACACCGGATGAAAGGATGACCAATCCCGTCAACGTGCAGATGATCAGCGTATCAATAAACGGTTCAAGAATGGCGACCATGCCTTCCGAAACCGGCTCTTTAGTTTTTGCCGAAGCGTGGGCGATCGGCGCAGAACCTTGCCCAGCCTCATTGGAAAACAGCCCCCTGTTTACCCCGCGATTAAACGCGTAGGCAAACGTTGCGCCTAAGAAACCACCGGTTGCTGCAGAACCGGTGAACGCATCTGCAAAGACCGCACCAAACGAAGGCAATATATTTTCATAGTGAGTAGCAACCACGGCCAAAGCCCCAATGGCATAGGCAATACCCATAAAGGGCACCAGCGTTGCCGCGACCAATGCAATCCGTTTGATGCCACCGATGATCACCAGACCTAACAAGATGGCCAGTACCCCACCCGTCACATACGTTGGAATCGCAAACGATGTTTCTAGCCCAGCGGCCATGTTATTGGCTTGGGGCATATTGCCGCTGCCAAAGGAGCTGATGACCGTGGCGACGGCAAAAAACACCGCCAGCCACTTCATGTTCAGCGCAGACTCCATATAGTTCATCGGGCCACCGACCATTTGGCCTTGATCGTCTACTGTTCGGTACTTGTGGCTCACCGAAACCTCAACGTACTTTGTTGTCATGCCGACAAACGCGGTGGCCCACATCCAGAACAACGCTGCGGGACCACCCAGATAAATTGCAAAGGCCACCCCGCCAATATTGCCTGTGCCCACGGTGCCAGACAGCGCTGTGGACAACGCCTGAAAATGTGTTGTGTCACCAGGATCATCTTCTGCACTATATTTGCCGCGCAAAACCTGCCAGGCATGGCGAAAGAATCGGATCTGAGGAAGACCCAGATAGAGGGTAAAAAACACCCCCACACCTAACAACACCAGTGGGAAATAGAACGCACTGCCCAATATCCCGTCGAGAAAATTCAATAGGTTCTCAATAAAGGCCATAGTCAGCATTCTCCCCTTTGATGCGTTCGACGATGCAGCTTGTTTGCCTGACGCGCGTCGACTGGGTTTTTGTTAATCTTGATCGAAGAGCACCGCGTGCATTGCGTGAAATAACTTGTTTTGCTCCATGACGCCGCGCACGCTGTCTGCGTTCTTCCCGTGTGCAAAGGCCGCAACATCTTCACCGGCATGGGTTTCGACAGCAAGCGGAACTGCGGCCAGCTGGCGATAATCCGGCGACTGGGTATCAACCTCGCTAAGATCGGGATAGGGCGTCTGGTACCCAGGTCCATTGGCATAGGCAAGGGTGGTATAGATGGTATCTTTTGCTTTTGGCAGCACAGGATTGATGGTCACTTTACCCAGTATCGGATTTCCTCTGGGAGGATATCCACTGATGGTCAGCGTATGGCTGTGATCTGCGGTCACGATGGTCAACGTATCTTCTGCATCGGTCAGCGCCAGAGCACGCTCGACAGCTTCTGACAAGGCAACGGTGTCCACCAACGCGCGATAGGCGTTGCCAAAATGATGCGCATGATCAATCCTGCCCCCTTCAACCAGCAGGAAGAAGCCTTTCTCATTGTGTTTGAGTTGTTTGATGGCAAGTTCGGTCATCTCCGCCAATGAGGGTTCACCGCCTGGATCTTTGGGTCGATCAGCTTCAAACTGCAAATGACTAGGCTGAAATAGACCCATGATCTGACGCTTGGGTGCCGGCTGGTAAGCCGCAAGGCCCTGGCTATTCCAAAAGAAGTGGCGATCTTGACCGCGGCTGCGCCAGGTATTGATCAGATCCATATCCTTGCGCAACCCTGATCTATTGGGATATTCCGGATCTGCCTGATCTATACGCATGAATTGCGCTCTACCACCACCCAGGATGACATCAATACCATCCCCTTTGTCAAAGTCGACCAGGCTGGCTGCAATGTCCTTGCATCCGGCAGCCTTGGCCTGGGCAGGCAGCACGCTGTCATTTTCCCAGTTTCGATCCGGCACATGTGCAAACGTACCCGCGGGCGTCGCGTGGGTTATCCGCGCCGTGGATACAATACCGGTGGCATATCCGGCCTCTTCAGCCATCTCTACTATGGTGGGTAACTGATGCTCACGTGCAGCCGCACAATCACCCCGAGGAACGTCCGGAGACACCCCCAGCACACCCATGCGTGTTTTCACGCCAGTTAAGATCGCTGAAATCGTGCCCGCGCTGTCGGGCACCTGTGAATCGGTGTTGTATGTCTTCACCAGCGCGGTGTTGGGAAACTCGTCAAAAGCGAGGTTGTACTCTTCTCCAGCAAGACCCTGCTGCTGGCCTGCAAATATGCGTGCGGCCGTGATGGTACTGATCCCCATACCATCGCCTAAGAAGAGAATGACATTCTCTGCGTAGGCTGAGTGCAACGGCTGTAGCATCAACAACGCGATAAAAATAACTCGTAACTTTATCAACTGATTCTCCGGCTTAGCCTTGCCGCGACACTTCTCTCAACGTGACCAGTTCTTCAGCAGCGGTAGGATGGATGCCTACGGTTGCATCAAACTGAGCCTTGGTGGCACCGGCAACCATAGCCACGGCCATACCCTGAATAATCTCGCCCGCGTCTGGGCCCACCATGTGCACGGCAAGCACCCGGTCGGTGCTGCGTTGAACGATCATTTTCATGTAGCTGCGCTCATCTCGTCCGCTCAAGGTATGTTTCATGGGTTTATAGGATGATTCGTAAAAATCCAAATCCCCCGCATGCCGCGCCATAGCCTCTGCTTCGGTCAGACCTACCGTGCCGATATTGGGTTGACAGAAAACTGCGGTGGGAATGTTATCGTAGTTCAAGTGTCGGGGTGGCTGGTCCGTAAAAAGATTGCTTGCGATGCACATGCCCTCTTCAATGGCAACTGGGGTTAGCTGCACGCGGTCTGTGACATCCCCAATCGCGTAAATGTGCGATACGTTCGTCTGGTAGAAGTCATCCACCGGAATCTGACCGCGCTCACCCAGTTCGACGCCGGCGGCATCTAAGCCAAGCCCGTCGACCTTCGGCTTGCGACCTGTTGCGTACATAACAACGTCGACGTCCATCGTTTCGCCTGTGTTCAGGTGTAAGCGTTTGCTGTCATCGTCGTTGCGCTCAATTTTCTCAACGTTGGTTTGAAAATTGAGGCGAGCGCCTTTCTTGGGTAGTTCTTCTGCCACAAACTCGCGGATCGATTGATCAAATCCACGCAGAAACATCGGACCGCGATAGAGCAAATCTGTCGATGCGCCAAGCCCAGCGAAAATTCCCGCAAACTCCACTGCGATATAGCCGCCACCCACCACCGCAACCCGTTCAGGAAAATCCTCGAGATAAAATGCCTCGTTGGAGGTAATCGCGTGTTCGGCGCCGGGAATATCGGGTACAACAGGCCATCCGCCTGTGGCGATCAGGATGTTTGCCGCGCTGTAGGATTGGTCACCGACGCGAACCGTATGGGGATCAACCAGCTCGGCGTGACCTTCGTGCAGATCAACACCGGCATTTGCAAGCAAACCTGCATAAATGCCATTCAGACGTTCAATTTCACGGGTTTTGTTGTCCCGCAACGTGGGCCAATCAAATTGGCCACGCTCTACCTGCCAGCCAAAACCCGCCGCGTCTTCAAACTCTTCATGAAAGTGAGAGCCGTAAACAAAGAGTTTTTTTGGCACACAGCCAACATTCACGCAGGTTCCTCCCAGATAAGTAGATTCAGCTACCGCAACTTTGGCACCGTAGCCTGCAGAAATGCGACTTGCACGGACACCACCGGAGCCTGCGCCTATGACATACAGGTCATAGTCAAATTCGTGTTGGGACATACCTACCTCCAAAGATCGGCGGTCAGACTAGGCAAGAATGCTGGCTTGTGCAACGAAGATTCGGACAAATTGCGCGTATTTTTCTACGTAACCTGCTCTTGTGGGCAGTTCGTGACGTTGCCCCTGTTCTTGGCGGGACAATATGCGAAAATTCATGGATTCCAGCTGCGCTTGCGCCTGGAATGTACACCTGGATAGGGATTGACTGTGTGTGATTTTGCTTTGGTAGTGTTTAAAAGATGAAATTAACGATTTTCGGCACCGGATATGTCGGCTTAGTGACGGGAACTTGTTTTGCGGAGATGGGCAATGATGTCATGTGTATTGACATTGACCCCAACAAAATCGAACGCTTAAACAAGGATGACATACCAATTTTTGAGCCCGGTCTGGAAGACCTGGTAAAAGTTAACCGCAAGCGCGGGCACTTACGTTTCAGCACAGACACCCAGGCGGGTGTAGATCATGGAGAGGTCATATTTATCGCAGTGGGTACACCACCCGGCGAGGACGGTTCTGCTGACCTGCAGTACGTTTTGGAGGTTGCCCGCACCATCGGCACACATATGCAGACGCAAAAAGTGATTGTCGACAAATCAACCGTGCCGGTGGGTACCGGTGACCATGTACGAACCCGTATTGCTGACACCTTGACCGAACGCGGCGCAGCGATTCCATTCAGCGTTGTCTCAAACCCGGAGTTTTTGAAGGAAGGTGCGGCGATCAGCGACTTCATGAAGCCTGATCGTGTTGTCATCGGTTCCGATGACAATTGGGGCCGACAGATTATGGAGCAACTTTATGCGCCCTTTAATCGCAATCACGACAAGATTGTGCATATGGATGTGCGTAGCGCTGAATTGACCAAATATGCTGCCAACGTCATGCTTGCAACCAAAATCAGTCTGATGAATGAAATGGCCAACATGGCTGATCAGCTTGGTGCGGACATTGAAGCGGTCAGACGCGGTATCGGCATGGATCCAAGAATTGGTTATCACTTCATCTATCCAGGTACGGGGTACGGCGGATCCTGTTTCCCCAAGGATGTGAAGGCGCTTATCCACACAGCGGATCAAATTGGCTATGAGGCCAGTATTATCGACAGTGTGGAGCGTGTGAACGCTCGCCAGAAGCGGGTTCTTTTTGACAAATTAATGGGTCACTTCGACCACGACATCAAAGGTCGTTGCTTTGCCATGTGGGGCTTGGCCTTTAAACCGAATACCGATGATATGCGCGAAGCCCCAAGTATTACGTTGATCAACCTTTTGACAGAGCAAGGGGCTAAAGTTGTCGGTTACGACCCAGAAGCCAACAACGAGGCACGCACTTTGTTTGCAGACAATCCCCTAGTGGAAATTGTTAGTGACAAAGAAGCCACTCTGGATCAGGCGGACGGGCTGCTTGTGATCACAGAATGGAACGAGTTTCGCAGTCCCGATTTTGCCGGCATTCGCGCGCAGGTGAAGACAGCCGTTGTATTCGATGGTCGCAATCTGTTTGATCCAGATTATGTCAAGCAGTGTGGCTTTGCCCACTACGGCATTGGGCGTGGTACTGACGGTTAGCAAACCTGACAAATAAGCCCGCGAGAAAAAAACGACGAACCAGTTGATACTGGATAAATATACAGATAACCTGTCCGACCCCTGTATAAAAATACAGTTGTCGGATACTCTGTATGGATCTTCACAAGCAAACCCAGCACCAACAAACCCAGCACAAGCAAACCCAGTGCAAGCAAAGCCAGTGCAAGCAAACCCAGCACAAACAAACTGCTGAGCTTACACAACTTCTAGATCACCCTGATCTGTGGCGCGCCAAACATCTATCGTCCCCGGGGGAAGAAAGCCAGGGTTTAGCAACCGGCTATGCAGAATTGGACACACACCTGCCTGGCAACGGCTGGCCCAACGCCGGCCTGGTTGAATTTTTGCTATCCAGCGCCGGTATTGGTGAACTGCGCCTTCTGGTGCCAACACTTAAAGCCTTAAGCCAGTATGAAAACCGATGGATTGCCTGGGTTAACCCCCCTTTTATCCCTTATGCCCCAGCATTGGCATCTATTGGCATTGATGTCAGCAAAATTCTATTGATTCACCCAACCCGGAACAGTAAATCGGGAATATCGGGAATATCGGGAATATCAAAAGCCCAGCAGGACAAACGCTGGCAGGACACCATGTGGTCCTTGGAGCGCGCGGCAAAGTCCGGGTCCTGTAGTGCAGTGCTGGCCTGGGTGGATGAAAAACGGCTCGGTCTGCGCGAAACACAACGCTTACAGAACGCGGCCAAACAAGGTCAGACCCTGACCTGTTTGATGCGACCGGATACAGCCGCCCAACAGGCCAGCATGGCTGAGCTGCGCATTCAGCTGCACTGCGCAAACCAACCGGGTACCGTCAGCCTGGACATTCTCAAACGACGAGGCGGTTGGCCGGTATCGGATCTACTGCTGCCCATTGCAGAAACAACCGGCACACAACATCGCAATGTCCGAGAAATTCATGAGCAACTGACACTCTGGCGAGCAGAAATGCCAGAGCAATCAGATCCAGAGGTGAATTCAACAAAACAACCGCTATCCAAACCCATATTGGAATTACCCCAGGATAGCCAGCACCCTACCCTGCATTAGTCCAACCATGCTCTGGTTAGCTGTTCATTTCCCACAACTGTCGCTGGACCTGTTTCAGGCACATCTTTCAGCCAGCGAAGAAGCAACAAGCACAACAGCAAAAGGAAGAGAAAAAGAGAAAAAAACACAAACACCCGTTGTGATCCTGGAAGACAACAAAGTCTGCCTTATGAATCAAGCCGCTTACCAATGTGGCATTGCACCAGGCTGCACTCTGGCAACCGCTCACAGTATCACCGGATATCTCAAGTTTGCCCACAAAGATACCCATACAGAACAAAAACGTTTGCGTTTGCTTGCCCAAACGCTCTATCGATTCAGCGGTCACGTTAATATCCTGACCCACGACTGTATCGTGTTGGAAATCGGCGGCAGCCTGAAGTTATTTGGTGACCACACACATCTTGCTGACGCCGCCCGAAGTGTGTGTATTACGCTGGGTCACCAGGTTGTCACACAGGTTGCGAGCACGCCCAAGGCTGCACTGGCCCTGGCCAGATTCAAAGCTGTCTTAGATGACTGCTCAGACAGCTGTATTCAACAGCAACCATCAAAACTTAAGCCAGAGCTTGAAAACGTTCCTTTGAATATTGCCGGCCTGGAGCTGTGTGACATAAAAGCCGACACAGTCGAGCGATTCGCAAACATGGGCATCTACACCCTGGGCCCATTACTCAAGCTACCCACCAAAGCTTTGGGGCGACGTTTTGGGACGAAGCTGCTCACCTTTATCGGGCAGTTAACCGGACAGTTGCCAGATCCTTTAGAACCGATCGCACCCGTTGCCCACTTTGAGCAGACACTGCACTTGCTTAAGCCCTTAGGCAACAAGACACAGCTATATGAACACCCATTAAGTCCTATGCGGCAGCTGGTGGCAGAGCTGCAACAATGGTTAATCACCCATCAATTTGGCTGTGAGCAAATTGTATGGTCATTTGCCAGTGGCAGCCGCAACAACTCAGCAGAAAAGTCACATAAACAAATCGACAACCACAATGAGCTAACTCATGTGCCGGTGAAGTTTGCCGGCAGCCGGCAAAACCCAGAAGACATTATGCGCATCAGCATTCTGAAACTGGATCAGGTCACATTACCCGACGAGGTCCTGAGCATCGGTATCCGCACTTATCGACTCTCTGCCTGGCACAACCAGAGCCTGACTCTATTTCCGCTGACCGCCATGGCTGCCACCCATCAAAAAGATGTCATCGCAAATTTGAGCGCATCCAATGCCGCGCGCGAAGCCTTGGTCGAAGAATTTAACGCACGACTTGGAGAAGGTAGCTGTTTCTGCATCTCTCCAATCAACCAACACACACCTGAGCGCGCCTGGCAAGCGCAAGCCCAAACCCGGCTAGAACAAAACCATCAACGAGATACTGCAGGCATAGGGCCTTCACAAAATCAGCCTACTAAACGACCTCTATGGCTATTTGATCCACCTCGCCCAGTGGATCATACACAGCTCGAAATATTGCATGGTCCGGAGCGCATCCAGACCCAATGGTGGCCAATCCAGGCGCAGGAAGTCTCTCTAACCTGCCGTGATTATTACATCGCCCGACACAATGGTACTGGTGCTGAGTGTTGGGCATTCGTCGACACTTCAACTCAATGGTATCTGCATGGATATTTCGGCTGACCCTGTACAACGTCAATCTACAACCCGATTTGCAGAGCTACATTGTCTGACCAACCACAGCTTTCTTCGTGGTGCGTCTCACCCTGAAGAACTGATACAGCAAGCTCACGCTCTGGGTTACGAGGCAATTGCCATCACCGATGAGTGCTCATATGCAGGGTTGGTGAAGGCACATATTGCGGCCAAGCAATATGGCATCAAGCTGATTGTGGGCGCCGAATTCACCGTGCAGCTTAGTGAGCATGAAGCCCATGAAACCACTCAGATCGTACTCTTGGCCACCGACAGAAATACCTATGGTCAGATATCCGCCCTGGTCACCAAACTCAGACGCAGAGCCGACAAGGGCGAGTACCTTGCACACCTGGATGACTTCCGGTGGGGGCTGTCAGATTGTCTAGCGTTGTGGATACCTCCGGTTGGAGACATCAACCATCTCACCCCTATCGCAGATACGCTGGTTCAGCTTTTTCCCAAGCTGTGGATCGCACTTGAACTATTTCGTGATGGCTATGACTTGGATAAAACTGCAAATGCCTTGACCCTTTCCATGCGCTTTGATCTGCCGATTGTGGCAAGCAACGACGTACACACGCATGTATCACAGCGACAACCGCTGCAGGATCTGCTCACGGCCATTCGTCATAAAACAACCGTAGAAACATTAGGTGATCTGGCCTTTCCAAATGCAGAACATACTTTGCGGAGCCTGGATGATCTTTGCACGTTGTACCCCCCGGAAATGCTCGAAGAATCCATCAACATTGCTGAACAGTGCCACTTCTGCATGGATGAGTTACGTTATGAGTATCCTGAAGATCTGGTACCCCCTCACCTCACACCACAAGCATACCTGCGCCAACTCACCCTGGCTGGCGCTAAAGAAAGATGGCCGGCGGGCATTCCACAAGACACCCTGCCAATCATCGAAAAGGAATTGGCACTCATTGCACAACTGAAGTACGAACATTACTTTCTGACCGTACAGGACATTGTGCAGTTTGCACGCAGTCAAGGCATCCTCTGCCAAGGCAGAGGATCTGCCGCCAACTCTGCGGTCTGTTATTGCTTACATGTCACAGAGGTGGACCCGGCACGCATGCACCTCTTGTTCGAGCGTTTTGTATCCAAAGAGCGTGATGAACCCCCGGATATCGATGTAGATTTTGAACATGAACGACGTGAAGAAGTCATTCAATACATCTACAAACGTTACGGGCGAGAGCGGGCTGCCCTTGCCGCAACGCTGATTACCTACCGCCCACGCAGTGCAATACGGGATGTAGGTAAAGCCCTGGGACTGAATCTTGACGTGGTCGACTTATTAGCAAAGTCGATGGCGTGGTGGGACAAACCTGCGGAGATACCTGAGCGGTTTCGTGCCGCAGGATTAGATCCGGATGGCCCGATTGCAGAACAACTTCTTTATTTCATCAATGAAATCCTGGGCTTTCCAAGACACCTCTCCCAGCACGTGGGCGGCTTTGTGATAGCCAGGGGGACGCTGGCTCAGTTGGTCCCGGTAGAAAACGCTTCCATGGAAGATCGTACAGTCATCCAGTGGGATAAAGATGATCTGGAAGCGCTGGGACTATTAAAGGTTGATGTATTAGCCCTGGGTATGCTGACAGCCATTCGCAAAGCATTGGACTGTATTAACGCCTATCGCGGTACACATCTGAACATACAACGTATTCCCGCCGAAGACCCTGATACATATAAGCTACTGCAACGAGGCGATAGTGTGGGTGTGTTTCAAGTAGAGTCACGCGCCCAGATGTCTATGCTGCCGCGTCTTAAACCTCAGCATTTTTATGACCTGGTTGTCGAGGTAGCCATCGTCCGACCCGGCCCCATACAGGGCGATATGGTGCACCCTTACCTGCGACGCCGACAAGGCAAAGAAGCGGTGAACTATCCCAGCGACGGGGTGCGCAAAGTCTTGGAGCGAACTTTGGGTGTGCCTATTTTTCAAGAACAGGTCATTGAACTTGCCATGGTTGCGGCAGGGTTCAGCGCGGGAGAAGCCGACCGACTCAGACGAGCCATGGCCGCCTGGAAAAAACGTGGCGGCCTGGAGGAGTTTGAAAAAAAGCTCATCAGCGGCATGTTAGAACGCGGACACAACCGTGAGTTTGCAGAACGAGTGTTTCGACAAATTCAAGGATTTGGCGAGTACGGATTTCCTGAATCTCATGCTGCCAGCTTTGCCTTGCTGGTTTACGTCTCTGCATGGTTGAAGTGCCACGAGCCTGCAGCCTTTTATTGTGGGCTGCTCAACAGCTTGCCTATGGGGTTCTACTCTCCCTCACAGCTGATACAGGATGCACAAAGACACAACATCACCGTTTTGCCTATCGATGTGTGTCGCAGTGAATGGGCGCACACCCTGCATGCGCCTGAGCCTGTACCAGATGACCCGAACCATCAGCCCACCCTGCAGCTGGGCTTACGGTTGGTAAAAGGGCTTAATGAAGAGACCGCCCAACAAATCGTTCAAGCCCGTACAGCCTACCCGTTTGCAAGCTCAGAAGATCTTGCAACCAGAGCCGTTGTGAGCGATCAATCTATGCGCTTCCTCGCGCGCGCAGGTGCATTAAAAAACTTGAGCGGTCACAGGCATCAAGCACATTGGCAGGTGGCTGGCATCGAGCGTCCGATGCCTCTGCTTGAGCATGTTGCTGACAGCCGTGCACCCTATGCACACGATATGCAACCCGAGGCGTCTGACCCCATTGAATTAGATGCGCCTACCACCGGGGAAGATATGCTTGATGACTATAAATACACCGGTCTAACTCTGGGCCAACATCCGCTTGAAATTCTGCGAGCATCAGCTTCTGACAATCCAATTTGTTCATGCAGAACAGCGGTAGACCTTGAACACCTACGACAAGGACAACTGGTCACCGTTGCTGGACTTGTCACAGGACGGCAGCGCCCCGGGACTGCAACAGGTGTTGTTTTCCTAACCCTGGAAGACGAGACCGGCAACATCAACGTTGTGATCTGGTCATCCATCCTGACCCGGTTTCGTGCATCTTTGTTGCAGGGTCAATTGTTAATCATAAAGGGGGTAGTTGAACGCGAAGACAGGGTCATTCACGTTGTGGCAGGACATGTACAGGATGCAACGCATCTGCTCAGAGGGATTGCCAACATCGACACCAGCCAGGCTGGTCAAACGACCCTGCCGTTCAGCTCAAGAGACTTTCACTAGCGCGATCAGGCTCGACGCTTTCCGGTCTTGCTCCGAGTTAACTGGCGTACCTCGTGTAGTAGGTCGTCGAGCATAAGCCGCACAAAACTGAGCTCCTCACGGATCTCGACAATCTCAGGATTGATTTTATGTCCCAATGCGTCCACCGCTCGCTCCAAAGCAGCCAGGCGCAGTTGGGCATCTGCCTTATCAAACACAGAGCGTGCCATAGCATCTGTAGGAGACTCAGGGGTATCAAACACCTCTGCAGTCTTAGGACGCATCCGTTGCAGATCGGAATCGGGGCGCTCAACATCACCAAAAAATTCGGTACCGATCTCCTTCGACACCTGATTGACGGTGCTTTCATCGATGGATTCGATTTCCTCAAGAAATGCAAACAACAACAGTCTGTCGCAGAGGTTGTTTATACGACGGGGCACCCCATCCGAAAAGGTATGGATCGCTTGATACGCATCATCGGTAATTGACGGATTGCCTTCCCATTCCGCCACGCTGAGGCGGTGTTCAATATAGGTCTTGGTTTCATCTGGATCCAGAGGATTAAGATGATAGGTTGCAATAATTCGCTGGCGAAGCTGCTCAAAACCGTCGGAGAGCAAGGTCGTTCGAAACTCCTGCTGACCCAACAGAAAAATCTGCAGCGTGGGACTACCGTCCAACTGGAAGTTAGACAGCATTCGCAGTTCTTCCACGGAAGCGGACGGTATGTTCTGCGCCTCATCAACAATCAATAATACGCGCCGGTTTGCCTTGGCTTGTTGCACCAGAAAATACTCAATGGATTTGAGTAGCTTGGATTTGGAGGTATTGGTTGCATCAATGCCAAACGAGTCTGCAACCACCTGCAAAAGCTCAGACTCATCCAGGTTTGGCGTGACGATATTGCCAATGGTTAGCTCTTCGTCATCCAGTTGATCCAACAGGGTCTGAACCAACGTTGTTTTACCGGTCCCCACGTTACCCGTGATCACAATAAAACCGTCGGCCTGGCTGATACCGTACTGAAGGAAAGACAAGGCACGCTGGTGCTCTGCACTCGGATAAAAAAAGCGGGCATCAGGCGACAACTGAAATGGCTTGCGAGATAGGCCAAAATGCTCTTCGTACAATCCAAACTCCCTACAAAACTAAAGTGTGCGATCCCTGCGATCGATGAGCCCTATAGACTAGTCAAATAATTTGCCAATGTCAGCGGGTTCACCAGCCAAAACGCCAGTTTACAACGCTTAATCCTCGTTGTTGTAAAAGATTTCCCTCAATTCCCCTTACTTATAATCTGTTCACAAAGTCTTGCCCCAAGGCACAGTTATGCCAGGGGACCTGAGGCATAATAAGTTTCTGGTCCTAAACTGACAATTATAGGGATTGAATTGTCTACGAAACCTTCGACGATCCCCTAGCTAAGACTTGTCAGAAGCAAACTGCAAAAAGAAAGGTCACGAGATTGATGAAAGTTTTGGTTACCGGCGCGGCAGGATTTATTGGTTCAACCCTGACGCACGCCCTATTAGATCGCGGGGATGAAGTTGTCGGAATAGACAATATTAATGACTATTATGACGTCAACCTGAAGCATGCTCGCCTCTCACGACTACAAGACCGGTCGAGTTTTGAATTCCACAAAACGGACATCAAAGACGCCGCCGACGTCAATGCTATTTTTACCGAACATCAACCCGATCGAGTGGTACATCTGGCCGCTCAGGCCGGTGTGCGATACTCGTTGGAAAATCCGCAAGCCTATGTAGACGCTAACGTCACCGGTTTCTTAAACATTTTAGAGGCGGTTCGACATCAGGGCACCGAACACCTGGTGTTTGCCTCCACCTCTTCGGTCTACGGGGCCAACGAAAACATGCCTTTCAGTCCACACAACGGCGTCGATCATCCGGTCAGCTTGTACGCCGCGACTAAAAAAGCGAACGAAATGATGGCCCACACCTACGCCCACCTGTTTCAGGTGCCGTGCACCGGTTTGCGCTTCTTTACCGTGTATGGACCCTGGGGTCGACCAGACATGGCGCTGTTCTTGTTTACCCGTAAGATACTGGCTGGTGAACCGATTGATGTATTTAACCACGGCAATCATACCCGAGACTTTACCTACGTAGACGACATCGTCGAGGGCGTTATTCGCACGCTAGATCGGCCAGCTCAACCCAATACAGAGTGGGACCCCAAACAGCCCGACCCGGCAAGCTCAAGTGCGCCCTATCGAATCTACAACATCGGCAGCAACAGTCCGATTCACCTGTCGCGTTATATTGAAGTGCTGGAAGAAACCTTGGGAATCCAGGCAAAGAAAAACCTCCTGCCGCTACAAGCGGGTGACGTGCCGGACACATTTGCGAACGTGGACGACCTGGTCCGCGACATGGACTATCAGCCCGATACTCCGGTAGAAGTTGGTATTCAGAACTTTGTTCGCTGGTACAAGGAATATTACGAGATTGATGTCGCGCACAATGTCTGAACAAAACAAACAAACCATCCTAGTTACCGGAGGGGCTGGCTATATCGGCTCCCACATGTGTGTTGAGTTGTTAGATCAGGGCTACGAAGTCGTGGTCGTGGATAACCTCAGCAACGCCAGTCGATCCAGTCTCATGGCAGTAGAGTCCATTACGCAAAAAAAGCTCACATTCATTGAGGGAGACATCAGAAACCAAGTGGTCCTGGATCAACTTTTTGCAGATCACACGATCGATGCGGTCCTGCACTTTGCCGGGTTGAAAGCGGTAGGCGAATCGATAGAAGTACCATTGACTTACTACGACAACAATCTGAACGGCACACTGGCGCTGTTAGCTGCTATGGCGAAAGCCGAGTGCAAAACGCTGGTTTTTTCAAGCTCCGCAACCGTATACGGCATCCCCGACGATCGGGCCATCACCGAAGATGACCCAACCGGTGCCATCAATCCCTATGGTCGCACCAAGCTGATGCTCGAAGAAGTATTACAGGACCTCTACCAGTCAGATCCATCCTGGAGAATTTCGCTACTGAGATATTTTAATCCGGTAGGCGCCCACGTCACGGGCGAAATTGGCGAAGATCCAGGAGGCATACCCAACAACCTGATGCCCTACATCGCCCAGGTTGCCGTTGGTCGACGAGAAAAGCTAAGCGTCTTTGGCAATGATTACCCAACCCCAGACGGAACCGGCGTGCGTGACTACATACACGTGGTCGATCTTGCCCGAGGCCACCTGGCAGCCCTGGCATATCTTCAAGACGAACCTAGGCTTGCCATTCATAATTTGGGAACCGGCACAGGATACTCTGTCCTGGATGCCATCAAAGCATTCGAAGAGGCATCCGGCCAAGCTGTCCCTTACGAATTTGCGCCGCGCCGAAGCGGTGATGCTGCCATTTCATTTGCCGATCCCAGCAAGGCCAAGAAAGAGTTGAACTGGGAAGCCCAGTACGACCTTAAACGCATGTGTGAAGACGTCTGGCGGTGGCAAAGCAGTCACCCAAACGGATATCAATCAAAAGCTTGAACTTTGCCACCGTTGCATTAGAGTGCACACACCTTCGGAGGGGTGGCTGAGTGGTCGAAAGCACTGGTCTTGAAAACCAGCGTACCCAAAAGGTACCCAGGGTTCGAATCCCTGCCCCTCCGCCATAAATACAAAACCCGGCTTGAGCCGGGTTTTGTATTTATACCGCAGGGGTATTGGATAAGGGCCCTCCGGTTCGACACGAAGCGACCTACAGGGAGCGTAGTGCACGAGCACGGCACACAGTGCCGCGCGCAGCCCGAAGGGTGAGTGTCACGCGAAAAGCGTGATGCGAATAATCCCTGTCTTCCATCCCTTTTTTACCTTTCCAAGGGACACACACGTCATAACTGTAGGAAGTCACCCACATCGTTCCAGCCGCCAGCCTACAAATCTCACCTGATCCATCAACAATTTCGCAGCTTGTAATATGTATCTTAAATTTCAAAGTGTCTGTCCAATCAAGCCTCACAATCAAGCCTCATCAGATCACTGATTGCCTCCCTCATTCACCGCCGCCGGACTAGTAACCTGATTCTGTCGTCTTGCCTGCTTCGTCTCCCACTCAGCGACCAGCTCATCAGACACCGCTTTACTCTCTTTTTCCCAAAGACCAATCGCGTGAGAGGACAACTCGCCGCAAATGTCCGCAGGCAAACAGTAGCTTTCTTTCTCGAACGGATCGGGTACGTGATAGCACGTCTGACCACTGGGACAGCTACCAGGCTCACATTGCTGGGCACCACTACAAATTTTTGGTCCTTGGATCTGCGTACCATCCGGGCAGCTGATGGCGCGATATTCAAGGCATCTGTAGCGGCAGTTGTCACTGGCGGTGAAACCACTGCCTTCGAATTGACAGGCCGTGCCTATAGGATCGCCACAGGCGGCAATCAGCACAATACACGCACCTAATCGGAAGTGTTTGAACAAGAACCCTCCCCCTAAGAATTTCTTAGATCACAATCTTCCCCGGCAAATACTTCTTCAGCAAATCGCCATAGTCTTGGATTTTCGTCTGGGGCAGATGGGTTGTCGATTTTGTATGCTGGTCATATTTCCTGAAGGTCTGCAAATGAGACGCATACAGCGCTCGGTCATATTCGTTCATTAGATGCTCGCAGACTGGAAAATCAATGCTGTGATAGCGAATCAACCACGCCACATGATCTGGCACATATTCTTTCAGGCGATCGTATATAAACTCATCGTGATTCCATTGAAATACAACGTTGTCCAACCCGACTTTGTCGCGATAACTTCCGATGGGTCGGTTGCCGCACACTATATTTTCAGGTTGCTCGTCGGTCAGCAGCAATAGTTTCCCTAGATCATGCACTGCCGCGGCAAACAACATATCCGGGTCGACAATGCCATCCTGCTCCATACCCTCCAGGACCTGCAGGGTGTGGATCAGTTGGTTGGTGTGGATCAGAGTTGTATCAGTGGGATCGACACAGAGCACCAGCTTTTCAAAGGCGTCAATGACATCCATTTCTCCAAACACCGGGTTTTGGTATTTGGCTTTTAAAGCAACCGCCTGAGCTTTGGTCTGAGAGAAGTGCCTACGATAAATTTCATCTGCGCCTTCCTTGAACTTGGATTTGAAAAACTCGTTTCCGGATAGTGTTGCGACCTCAGACTCAGGTTGCACGACTGATCCCCGCGCACTCGCGAGGTAGCCTGCGCCGCCCGCCGCAATCACCAATCCGGAGCTTCTTAAGAACTGGCGGCGGGGTGATGGCTGCTCTTCATTTCGTGATGTCATGCTGAAATTTATCTGACTTGATAACTGTCGTCACTTAGCAACTTACACAATTGCGGTAAAAAAGATGCGGTACAAGCCTCAAAAATAAGCGACAAACAACCGTCATCCTTGGCTTACCAGCACAGACCAAGCCTTCTCAAACTGCGCTAATCCTGGCCCAAGCGGCACGCCAAACCGCAGCACGCCGTTCAAAAAATCGTCTTTTTGCAGTTCCGGTGCAAGCCGCATCCCTTTGCGCATGGATTCCACGGCAAGGTCATCGTTACCCTCTGCAAACAAGGCAAGTGAACGAAAAAAGTAAGTGTGGTAATACCCTGGATTTCGCTGAATTGCGTACTCCAACGTCTCGCTGGCTTCGGCGTACAAGCCTGCAAGAAACAAACACGTGCCTCGTCGATACGACCAAAACGCCAGGCGAGGATGATTGGGTGCAAGCTGTTCAGCCTGCAGGGTTTTGTCTCGGCACGCATCCAGATTGTCATCAACTCTAAATTCCGCGTATCCAAGCTCGGCAAGCGTATGGGCCTCGTTTGGATTAAGCGCAAATGAATCCGATAAATACCTCAAGGCTGAATCGTGATCGCCCATCATGGTGGCACCTATACCTGCCGCCATAAGCACCCGTGCATTACGCGGAGCGCCCTTAGTCGCAAGGTCCATGTGTTCGCGAATTCGTTCTCTTGCGGCTTGTGTATCCTGTGACCACCCACTGACAAGATTCTGGGCGAGCTGCATGCCCAACAACGCGTGAGCGACCGGATTATCCGCTTGCATCGCCAGCGCCTGTCTGAGCTGCGCTTCAATCTGTTGCGCAGCCTGTTGGTTGTAGTTACGACGCAACTGCTCCGCCCCCTCAATCAGTTGGTATGCAGTGGCATTAAATTGTCCTCTCTCAAGGGCAAGCACCGCACCCAGCTGAATTTCTGACGACAGTGCGGTAGCGATTTCCCGCACCAAGGTATCCTGTACCGTGAAGAAGAGATTTAGGGATCTATCGTAGTTTTGCGACCACAGTTGGATATTTTGTTGAGTATCCAATAAAGACAGACGCAGACGGAAACCATCGCCGCGGGGTTCGATCTGACCCGTCACAAGAAACCTCGCATCCACCGCCGCAGCAATTGCACGGGGAGACTGTTGCGCACCAGCAAACTCCATCATGGAGCTCAAGGGCACCACGCCCAAACCCGGGATCATAGACAGCTGCTGGATCACATCTCGAGTCATACCGGTCGCAAGATACCCATCTTCAGAATTGTCTGATAGCGACTCGATGGGCAGAACACCAATTTTCACGGTGTCTGAGGTGGCAACTTGCCGAGGTTCCTTCGGTGACGACTCGGATTCAGCCGCTCGTTGGCCGAACCAAATTCCCCCGGCAACCAGAATGCTCAGGAACACCAACGCCACCATTAACCCTTGACGCTTGGTTTTTTGAGGTGATTGGGCGGCGACCTCGGGGGGCTGCGCGTTTTGCAGGTTCAGCGGCTGCGGCTTTTGCAGCAGTCGATAGCCTTTCTTAGGCACGGTTTGGACATACGCGGGTGACTTCGGATCATCACCCAACGCAGACCTTATCTCCGAGATGCCGCGGGTAAGAGATTCATCGGTAACCACAACGTCTGGCCACACCTCATCCATTAAGAATTGGCGAGTCACGACGGACTCGGCATGCTCAATCAAATGAATCAGCAACGCCATGACCTTGGGTTCCAGCCGAACGCACTCACCGTCCATCTCAAGCTCTGATAGCGCTGGCCGTACAATTGCGGCACCCAGTCGAAAATCTTCGGTTAGATTAAAGCTCATCTAACACACTGAAAAATATACAAAAAACATTCCTTAAGGTAATCCTCACCAAACCTTTAGATGTTCTTCAGGCAAATAGTGCGGGCAAGGAAAACAATTGATCTCAGCTAAACGACGCGGTCGTCAGCTTTCAAACATAAGATTATATTAAGGAATAACAATGCAATACATTAGATTTAACCTACCTCGAGCCACATTTTTAATGGCGTCCGTAATCATGGTATTGGGGATCAACGTGCAATCGCATGCAGAAAGCGAATACGCCATCACCTATCAAAAAGCAGAGCTGAATTCAGTGGAAGGCCGAACCTCAGTACACGAGCGGGTGCTCAAGGCGGCCAAAGCGCACTGCCCAAGCTACCATCGAACTAAATCACTGAGAGACGTCGCAAACTGCATTGATGATGTGGTGGCTGACCTGGTCGTTAAAATCGATCACCCAGGCTTCACCGCATTTGTGAACGGTGAGATTGGCTACAACGTCGCCTCCTCCACCGAACATCAGCCACTTCAAGACTAAGCCCGCATGAAGGCGGCCGTGAAGATAAACTTTTCGGCCGCCCCCCTCTTTTCACCTGCCGAGCAAACCTGGGAAGCCGTCGTCTGACCCGCTTGATGCCGATCAAAAGCTTGTGCACCATAGGATCACACGCTTTCTCATTCAGATACCCATGACCTCCTCATTTCTCTGGCACAAGTGCCCCGACCGATGATCTCTGCGTATTACAAAAGACTGCGCGGATGGTTGGTTCAACGCATACCTCAGCCAGATGCATTCCGCGGTGCCGGCAAGGGTCTTCTTTGGGGCGCATGGCTGCTGTTGGGTGTGACCGTCCTGCTATTCATGACCGAGGCTTTTTCCTGGCAGTCGGCAGTGGCTTTCCCGCTGATCATCCTGCTGATCCTGCTTCTCACCGCTCTCGCCTTACTGATTTTTTCGTTGGTAAAAAAAGCAGAAACTGGCTTCCTAACCGGTCTCGCTTTTTTTAGCGCAGTGGCATTTTCGGTTGTCTTTGTCGGCATGGGGCTGGCTGGATACATCGCCATGCTGACGGTCGGATTGGGCGTGAGCTTACTCGGCGCAGCTTGGGCGGTATACAAACGCCGCGGCTGGGATTGGCGCACCTGTTTGGTACTGGGATCAGGGAGCTTATTGACGCTGTTCTGGAGCTTCGCCTTTTTTTTGGAACGTTGGCCCACCGAAGAAGCCGATTATTCCTTAGCCACTGAGGCAGAACAGCTGACGATGGCTAACCCGGCCATGCCGGGGAAACTCGCGGTCTCTGTCAGCTACTACGGATCTGGAGACAACCCACAAAGAACAGAGTTTGGCGCGGACGTTGATTACTTCACAGATCGAGTGGATGGCAGCAAACTGATAGACGGTTGGTCTGGCCGCGGCGCCTGGACAAGAACAAACTATTGGGACGTGACCGCCGATCGACTGCCCGTGAATGGCAAGTTGTGGATACCTGAAGGCCAAGGTCCATTTCCGGTTGTATTGATCGTCCATGGGAACCACGCCATGGAAGATTACTCTGATACCGGCTATGACTACCTGGGAGAGCTGTTTGCCTCCCACGGCATGCTAACAGCAAGCGTGGACCAAAATTTTCTGAACTCGTCATTGGGGGACATGCTGGGGATTCCTGATGCAGGATTGGAAGAGGAAAACGATGCGCGTGGCTGGTTATTACTCAAACATCTAGAACAGTTCCGAAGCTGGAACGGAGACCCTGAACACCCCCTGCAAGGAAAGGCTGACCTGGAGAAGGTTGTCTTGATTGGCCACAGTCGCGGCGGCGAAGCCGTTTCCGAAGCCGCAGTGTTTAACCGTCTACCTGCCTACCCCGACGATGCCCTGCTCGCTTTTGACTTCCAGTTTGGCATCCGCGGCGTCATTGCTATTGCACCGGTGGATATGCAGTACCATCCTCGGGACGAATACACACGCATTCGTGATGTGAACTATCTTGTGATACACGGTAGTCACGATGCAGACGTATCGTCCTATTCTGGCTATGCGACTTATACGAGAACAACCTTCGATCGTTGCCGCACCTGCTTCAAGGCGGGTGTTTACATCGCCGGCGCAAACCACGGTCAATTTAACACCTCCTGGGGCGCCAAAGACTTTCCCACGCCCGTATCGCGCTGGCTGAATCTTCAACATCTAATTCCCGGAGATGATCAACGCCAGATCGCAAAAGTCGTATTTATGAGCTTCCTGCAAACCACCCTGCTCGACGACCCGACTTTTCTACCGGTGCTTGCACATCCCGATAAGGTTCGCAGCCTGTTTCCGGACTCAACCCATCTACTGGCTCAATTCCAATCTGCCTCCGAAACCACCATCGCCGACTTCATGGAAGACGACGACGTATCTACCGCAACGCTGTCCGGTACAACAATCACAGCACAGCGCCTCAGCGTATGGCGAGAGCAGTATATCAAGATGAAATGGCACAAAACCGGATCTGCCGCGGCGGTACTTGGCTGGCAAACGACCAAGGAACCTGCCACATACAACATCTCGCTCCCAAGTAGGATATTTCATCGAGATTCAGAAATTGCGCTGTCCATGGCGGTGTTGAATCAGAAACCGGGAGAAGACGTCGACGACTACACTGTACCCGAGACGGTGGACTTCTCCATAGAACTGGCAGATAACGCAGGCGAGCGTGCGCGCATTCCACTGCGTCAAATCCGGGTATTACAAAAACGACTGGATCCTCGCGTGCTCAAACTACACGCGTTACATGACAATCGTTCTGAAACTGTCTTTCACCGCTTCGCGCTCAACCTTGGCCACTGGCTAGAACAAAATCAGAAGCTTAATCCCAGCCAGATTGAGAGAATCTCCTTAATATTTGACCAGACACCTGCCGCGACCATTGCATTGGAACGAATCTCCGTCGGGTCAGGGGACTGATCCGCTCACGTGTACCACCCTCTCCCCATAAGCTAAAATTCCCGAATGAAGTACACCCTTGCGATCCATGGCTCGCCTTACGCATCAGGCGCTCACCTGCAGGCCATTCTGCTGTGTGAGGCGATTTTGCGCGCAGGACACACCATCACCCGAGTTTTTTTCTACCACGACGCAGTGAATGTCGCGCTGAACACACTGGTTGCCCCACAGGACGAGGCGAACCTGAACGCAAAGTGGCAACAGCTTGCCCACGAACATGGGCTGGAGCTTGCCGTCTGCATTGCAAACGGTCTTAAACGAGGCGTTGTCTCAACCGGTGAAGCTAAGCGATATAAGCTTGATCACCCAAGTCTCAGTGAAGGTTTCGAGCTGGTTGGACTGGGACAGCTCATCGACGCCATCGCAACCTCCGATAGATATATTGAGATTCCGACCTGAATGAAGAACCTACTCGTACAGATTAACAAGCCACCCTACAAGGGCAGTCAGGTTCTTGAAGCCATCGACGCGGCAATGGTGGGTGCAGTATTCGACTGCCAGGTGACGGTGCTATTCCGGGGTCAGGGCGTCCTCGCTTTATGGCCAGACCAGGACGCCACTGGGATTGAGCAGAAAACTGTTTCTAAAGTCCTCAGCGCCTTGCCAACCTACGAAGTCAAGCGCATCTGCGCCTGCGCCGAAGACCTTCTGGCGTTTAACCTTCCGGTCCGGAATCTGGCCGTACCAATCGAAGTTGTTGGTTATGCTGAAATCGCCGAACTCATGCAAAACCAAGACGCGGTAATTGGTATCTGATATGGCCATGCATCTGGTTTTCAGCGTAAATGGCTGGAAGGCATGTGAGCCGTGTACTTCAGCTGACGACATCATTGTACTGATGGGCGATGGTGTATACGCGACGCCAAAACAACAGGTTTACGCCATCGCTGACGATCTGCAGGTTCGGGGCATGTTCAACAACACCAATCCGTCTATGATCAGCATTAGCTATGATGACTTCGTCAGCCTGACAGAATCCCACCATCCCAGCATCAGTTGGAACGATTGATGCCTGACGCTCATCTTCACAATATTGTTCTGGATTCAGAGGGGTACCTAGAGGATCTGAACGACTGGACGCCGGCCGTTGCTGATCAGCTGGCCCATGCAGAACAGCTCTCATTGACACAGGCACATTGGGAAATTATCCAGGAGCTACGGACCTTCTATCAAAAGACCGATACCTCACCAGCCATGCGACCGCTGGTCAAACTGGTGAAGGATCGCTGGGGACCCGAAAAGGGTAACAGTATTTATCTGATGCAGCTGTTTGGTGAAAGTCCGGCAAAAAATGCCGCAAAAATTGCCGGACTACCACGACCTACTAATTGTCTCTAAGCCCAGTAGCGAGCTTAACGACCTCACCCACAATGACAATACTGGGTCCAGCGACCTGGGCTTGGGAGACTTTTTCATAGATCGATTGAAGATCACCTGTCACAACTCGCTGGACGCTGTAAGTTGCGTTTTCGATCACGGCAACAGGCCGCTCCGGTTCACACCCGTGGGCTAACAGGTTTTTACAAATCTGTTCAAGGCCAACCAATCCCATATAAATCACCAGGGTTTGATCAGTGCTTGTCATTTCGGGCCAATCCATGTTGATGACATTTTCAACACGATGGCCGGTAACAAACCGCACAGATTGAGACACATTTCTGTAGGTTAGCGGAATACCGGCGACACTTGCGGCACCCATCGCGGCAGTGATACCGGGGACCACCACAACATCCAATCCCGCCTGGACTATTTCTTCTAACTCTTCTCCGCCCCGTCCATAAATAAACGGGTCCCCGCCCTTCAGGCGGACCACAAAATTTCCTTGTTGCGCATAGTCAACAATCAGACTGTTGATGTAACCCTGCTGATTGCTGCGGTTCTTAATTTTGCGCGGAGGCCTGCCGGGCTTTGGTCCTTCTTTGCCCACATAGACCATGTCGGCATCTCGACGGGCATAGTCTAAGATTTTCGGGTTGGCCAGCTTGTCGTACAACACCACATCCGCAGCCTGCAACATCCGCAAACCCTTTAGCGTCAACAGCTCCGGATCTCCGGGTCCAGCCCCGACCAGGGCCACACCACCCTGCAGTTGATCCGATGCTCGAACAGCCAGCATCTTGGTGGCTTCTTCCAGCGCACCGTCCCCATCACCAGTTAATGCCCGTTCAGCGATTGCACCCGTAAATAAATCTTCCCAAAACCGCTTGCGAGCATCCACCGAGCCCAAGCGATCTTTCACGCTGTCTCTCATTTGGGCGGCCAGATCGGCTAAGACGGCCAGATTGGCAGGCAACCTCGATTCGATCCATCCTCGGACAACTCTCGACAACGTGGGCGCGTTGCCCATGCTCGATATCGCAACAACGATGGGAAAACGATCGACTATGGCAGGAAAAACCACCGTGCATAGCTCGGGTTGATCAACACAGTTAACCAGGACGTTGTCCCGCATTGCTGCCCGGTGAATTGCACGATTGATCTCCGCGTTATTTGTGGCGCCGATAACAAGGGTATGATGGGCGGTGAGATCCGTGTCTTCGAAACTTTTCTGCTGCCAGTCCAGCAGTCCTTCGTCGATCCACCTCTGGATATCCGATGTAATTTCCGGTGATACAACCTGAAGTTGTGCACCACACCTGACCAACCATTTCAGTTTGCGCGTTGCGGTTGTCCCGCCACCGACCACAAGGCACTTGGCCCCTTGTAAATTGTGGTACAGCGGCAGAAAAAACACGTTAGCTTTCCAGGTGGGTACGGCCGCCTAGATAGCTTCGCAAGGCATCCGGTATGGCAACTCGACCTTCGCCGTCTTGATAGTTTTCGATGATTGCAACCACCGTGCGGCCGATGGCCAAAGCTGAGCCATTCAACGTGTGTACAAGTTCAGGCTTAGTGGTCTCTGGATTACGGAATCTGGCTTGCATTCTTCGCGCCTGAAAGTCTCCAAAGTTGCTGCAAGACGATATTTCGCGGTAGGTGTCCTGGGCAGGCAACCAAACCTCCAAGTCGTAAGTCTTGGCGGATGCAAAACTGAGGTCACCACCACACAACGTGACTACCCGGTAGGGTAATTCCAGAATTTGAAGAATGGATTCCGCATCCTGCGTTAATGACTCCAACGCGTCCCACGATTTGCTGGGGTGAACCACCTGCACCAGCTCGACTTTTTCAAACTGGTGCTGTCGAATCATGCCTCGTGTGTCCTTGCCATGGCTTCCCGCCTCACTCCTGAAACAGGGTGAATGACACACATGTTTTATGGGTAGCGTATCGACGTCGACAATTTCCTCTCGATAGAGGTTGGTTACAGGCACTTCAGCGGTCGGGATCAGGTAGCTTTCCGGTTCGCGTTCCAAACGAAATAGATCTTCCTTCATCTTAGGCAGCTGACCCGTACCGTAAAGGCTCTGGGCGTTGACAATAAACGGCACGTAAACTTCTGTATAACCGTTTTGCTGCGTGTGGTGATCGATCATAAATTGAATAAGAGCACGGTGCAGTTGGGCCATTTGACCACGGAGCACGCTAAATCGCGCACCAGATAGCTTCGCTGCGCTTTCAAAGTCCAGCCCAAGTGCGGCACCGACGTCAACATGATCCGCCGGTTCAAAATTGAACTCTGGAATATTTCCCCACCGCCGAACTTCAACGTTGTCTTCTTCATCCTGACCCGGAGGGACTGACGCATGGGGAAGGTTGGGCACGCCGCTGAGCAGCTCATCCAACGCGGCTGCAACCTCATCGAATTGCGCCTTGGTTGCATCCAACTTCTCACCCAGACCACTAACCTCATCAAGCAAAGGTTGAATGTCTTCTCCCTGGGCTTTGGCCTGACCAATTGCTTTTGATTTTGTATTCCGTTCGTTTTGAAGCTGTTCTGTGGCGCTCTGCAGATCTTTACGCTGACTTTCAAGGCGCGTAAAGACCTCAAGATCAAAATCAAAGCCTTTGGTTTCTAATTGTTTTGCAACACCCTCTGGATCGCTTCGTAACCCACGTACGTCTAACACGTTAATTCCTTTGACTGAGTGAAATCACATTTATCTTTTTGTTCATCTGTTTTGTTCATCTGTTTTGTTCATCTTTTCTTTCGTAAGGGTCGCAGATTCAGGCAGCCTATTGTCCCAGTTTCAGACCCAGCCAGGCCGCAGCGATACAGCCGATGACGCTAAAACCGATATACATTGCTGCCGTGGCCATACGACCCGTTGAGATCAAAGACAGACTCTCATAAGAAAAGGCTGAGAATGTCGTAAAGCCGCCCAACAAACCCACCACAACGAAATACCGGCCCCACTCCATGAACCATTGAGTGGACTCCCATAAGCCCCAGACGAGACCGATGGCAAAAGAGCCCGCGATATTAATGATAAATGTAGCCCAAGGAAACAAGCCGGTGACTGTTACGCCAGACACAAAAACAATCAGCAGTCGCAGACAAGCACCCAGCGCCCCACCCATTGCCGCTGCCAGCCACGCCTGAAGTGTCATTCTTTATAATCCGCAGCGCCATCCGCATCTTGCGCCTGCTTATCCAAGGCAGCCAGTTTGCCCAGACGCTGCTTTATTTTCTCCTCCAGACCACTGGACTGAGGTACATAGAAGGTTTGTGGCGACATCTCGTCGGGAAAGTAATTTTCGCCGGGTGCATAAGCGCCTTCCGATGTTTGCTCGTTGTGTGCGTATCGATAGGCGTCACCATAGCCCAAGTCTTTCATTAGCGTCGTCGGTGCGTTACGGATGTGCATTGGGACAGGATGGCTGGGATTATTTTTTACCCATTGCATGGCATCGTTAAAAGCAACATAAGCGGCGTTGCTTTTGGGAACGCTGGCCAAATAAAGTACGGCCTGGGCCAGAGCGAGTTCTCCTTCGGGAGACCCCAGCCGTTCGTAGGTAACCACCGCTGAATTTGTCAGCTCCAGTGCTCGCGGATCTGCATTGCCCACGTCCTCACTGGCAAATCGGATCAGTCGGCGTCCGATATATAAAGGGTCTGCTCCACCATCCAGCATCCGACAAAACCAGTACAACGATGCGTCCGGGGCACTACCGCGCATGGCCTTGTGGAGTGCGGAGATTTGCTCATAGAACTGATCCCCGCCCTTATCAAAGCGCCGATAGCTTTCCGCAACCACCGATTGCGCAACGCTCAAGGAGATTTCGTTTTCAGCCAGCTGGGCCGCGATTTCGACCAGGTTGATCACGCGTCTTGCATCACCATCTACTTGATGCACTAAAAAGCCCTCCGCTTCGCTGGAGATGCTTCGACTGACCGCCCGGGCTGCCCGTCGAGCGACCTCGGTCAACTCGGCTTCATTCAAAGATTTGAGGACATACACACGGGCTCTGGAGAGTAACGCCTGGTTCACTTCGAAAGAGGGGTTTTCAGTTGTCGCCCCGATAAAGACAAACGTGCCGTTCTCCACATGTGGCAGAAATGCATCCTGTTGGGCTTTGTTAAAACGATGCACCTCATCGACAAAAAGCACCGTCTCGCGCCCGATCTTCTGCCATTCCTGGGCGGTTCTCACGGCTTCTCTGACATCAGCGACGCCCGCCAGCACCGCAGAAAGGCTGATGACTTCGGCCTGGGTTTCGGCGGCCAGTATCCTGGCCAGCGTGGTTTTGCCTGTGCCCGGCGGTCCCCAAAGAATCATTGAATGCAGCGCAGCCCCCTGCCCGACGCCAAAAAGTGGTCCGCCTTCACCCAACAGATGAGTCTGTCCGATGTAGTCGGTTAACCTGCGCGGACGAAGGCGCTCAGCTAGCGGCTGGCCGCTGGCGGGCGCTGGGTCTGATTCGCCGAATGGCAGTTGTGGCGTGCTGTTATCCTTCAACAATATCTGTGCCCGCGGGCACTTCTAACTCGAATTGTTCGGATTGTAACATCAGTCCGGTTTGATACGTGATGAGCTCCACGTCAGTGGTTTGACCGCCATGTCCCACAATGGTGAACGCATGCAGGAATTCACCCTGGAAGACAAAGCTTAATTGAGCAAACAGCGCTTCAGGGGTCTCGGGTGTTAACTCGACAACATCAAACTCACCGTCTCGGCGATGCTGAACGCTGAATTTGTCCTGCACTTCGTCAAAAGGACGAGTCAAGACAATCAATGGCAGGTCATATTCTTCTAAACCCAAACTATGAATCGATAGCTGCTCCAGGTCCGGATCAAATATCTTCACCACGCCATCAACCGCCACGATGGTTTGCGGAAACGGTTCGGTGACCTCCCAGCGAAACCAGGGTTTTTTTAACAGAAGGCGTCCATAAGATACTTCTAGCACCTGGCCACTGATATCGCTCAGGGTTTGTTTGAACGTTGCGCCGATGTCATCCACCGCCGCCAGCTTTTGCGTGGGTGTGTCAGCGGCGACCAGCCCAGCCCAGCTGATACTGACTAAAAATACAACAAGACAGCGCATCACAGACCGTCTTATTCTCGATTAGGCACGATGATCTCGCGACTGCCATTGGCATTCATTGGACTGACCATTCCCGCCGCTTCCATGGCCTCAATCAAGCGCGCCGCGCGGTTATAACCAATTCGCAGCTTGCGCTGTACCGCAGAGATGGAAGCTCTTCGACTTTCCAGGACAAACTGAACCGCTTCGTCATACAGCTCATCCTCTTGTTCTGTATCACCGTCGGACTCAATCTGCACAAAAGGCTCTCCTTCTGTTTCGCCGGACAGAATTTCTTCAAGATAGTCTGGCGCTCCTCTGGCCTTCCAATCGCTGACCACCCGATGTACTTCATCGTCCGAGACAAAAGCACCGTGTACGCGCTGAGGCAACGCGGTCCCCGGAGGCAAATAAAGCATATCCCCGTGTCCAAGCAGCTGTTCAGCACCACCCTGATCCAGAATGGTTCGTGAGTCCACCTTTGATGACACCTGAAAGCCCATCCGGGTTGGTATATTGGCTTTGATCAGACCTGTGATCACATCAACCGATGGGCGCTGGGTCGCGAGGATCAGGTGGATGCCTGCAGCTCTGGCCTTCTGAGCAATACGCGCAATCAGCTGTTCTACTTTTTTGCCAACGATCATCATCATGTCGGCAAATTCATCAATGACGACCACAATGTTTGGCAATGTCTCTAGCTCTGGCGCTGCTTCCAGCTCATTGGTCCAAAGCGGATCGAGGTGCGGTTCCCCGCGCTCTCGAGCTTCGTTAATCTGCCGATTAAACCCTGCCAGATTTCGGACCCCCATGGAGGCCATCAGTTTGTAACGACGTTCCATTTCCGCAACACACCAGTTTAAAGCGTGTGCGGCTTCTTTCATGTCCGTAACCACGGGGGCCAACAAATGTGGGATGCCCTCATAAACCGACAGCTCCAGCATTTTTGGATCCACCAGAATCAGCCGGACGTCTTCAGGCGTTGCCTTGTAAAGAATACTGAGCAACATGGCATTTACCCCAACGGATTTACCCGAGCCCGTGGTGCCTGCCACCAGCAGATGTGGCATTTTGGCGACGTCGGCCACAATCGAGGCGCCGGCGATATCCTTGCCTAGAGCCAGTGTCATTTTGGATGCAGAATTTTGGAACGTATCTGAGGCGATGACCTCTCGCAGTTGCACAGTCTCGCGATGTTCATTGGGAATCTCAATCCCGACGACAGATTTACCTGGAATCACCTCGACAATCCGTACGCTGATGACCGCCAATGATCGGGCCAGATCCTTAGCCAGAGCGCTGATCTTCTGCACCTTTACACCCGCCGCAGGCTGTATTTCAAAACGCGTGATCACGGGACCCGGCAGCACGGAGACCACTCGTGCCTCGACACCGAAATCTGCAAGCTTAAGCTCCAGCTGGCGCGACATGGCTTCCAGAGACTCTGTGGAGTAGCCCAGGTCTTCTTCCACTTCAGCGCTGTCCAGCAAATCCAAATCCGGCATCTCGTTAATGGATTTGGTGTCAAACAAGCGTTTCTGCTGCGCTTTTTTGTTCGGCTTTTCGGTGACCTTTGGCACAATTTTCACCAGACTGGACGCTGCAGATGCAACAATCCCGGTATCTGGGGCGGTTGGTTCAGACTGCACACGTTTGACATCCGGGTGCTCGATCTTTGGACCTATTTGCGTTGCTGGATTCTGCGATACTTGTAACGCTCGTTCACGACGTCGCGCTGCAGCATTAGCCGCGCGCGCCTGGGCAAATGCGTGCCATCGGTCTCGACCAATATCGTAGGCGTTGCGGGCGATTTGCCAGGCGATATGCAGATATCGACCCAAAAATTCACAAACATCCAACCAGGAAAAACCCGCAGCTGCTTGAGCTCCGATCAATACGCCAGCAATGCCCAGGATGGACAATCCGACCCAACCAAAAACCGCATTCCCCTGCTGGGCAAACCATTGTCCCAAGACGCCGCCAGCCCCCGCTGGCAAGCTGCTGTTGGGATCTGCATGCAGGGCCAATAACACACAACCACACAACGTCACGCTCACCCATCCGGTCGTTCGGATGCTGGCAACCAACCAATGTGGAACCGATGCCTTAGACATGAACAGTCGGGTACCGGCAATCACCAGCGCCACGGGTATGAGGTACGCCATCTGGCCAAGTAAATATAAAGTCAGATCCGCAAAAAAAGCGCCACTGCGACCGAACAGGTTCTGCGCCTGCGCAATCTCCGTCGAATAGCTGAATCCAGGATCCGTAGGATGATGTGAGCCCAATGCGAGCAAGGTAAACAACGCTAGCGTCCCCAAACCCAGCAGGCAGATTTCGCGCCAAGGTAAAAAGCGGGATATTGAGTGATCTGACCCGGACACGCGCCGGGAAGAATTAGAAGCGGAGGTGGCCAAAATCGATACTCCCTGATCGAAGACGGATGACCCACATATGGGGGAAAACGCGTCGGAGTGTACCCCTATCATTTACCAACCACAACGGAAAATCGGTCCTATTTTCGCCACTGATTGCCTTGTATTTTTGAAATAAAATCAGCGTGTTATATATGTATTTGAACAATTCAGATTTAGTATGAGATGCGTTCATTGGAGTCTTCATTTTGCTACAATACCCCTCCCTTGTTGAACCGCTGCTGAACCACCTGAGGCCCATCCGTAAACCACTATGCCGGTCACGCTATTAGATCCACATCGGGTTGGATTCCCTGATCCTCAACTGGCAGAAGAAGAGCCCGACGGTTTACTTGCAGTGGGCGGTGCGCTGAATTCGGATTGGCTACTGACAGCGTACGCCATGGGGATCTTTCCCTGGTTTAATGACGATCATGATGAGATTTTGTGGTGGTCGCCCGCCCAACGCGCCGTTTTGCAGCCCGGCGAGATGAAAGTGCGCCGAAGCCTGGCGAAAAGAATCCGTAATGCCGGCTTCAACGTAAAAATGGATGTAGATTTTGCCCAGGTCATCAAAGCTTGTGCCGCCATTCGGGCTGGTTCTGAAGGCACCTGGATCACACCGCGCATGCAGAGCGCTTACATTGATCTCCACGAAGCAGGCTTTGCGCATAGTGTGGGTGTCTATCAAGATGAAGAATTGGTTGGCGGTTTGTATGGAATATCTTTAGGTCATATGTTCTTCGGAGAGTCCATGTTCAGCCGGGTCAGTGACGCATCAAAAGTTGCACTCTACCACCTCCAACGCCAGCTATGCGCTTGGAATTTCAGTCTGATCGACTGCCAGATGCGCAACCCACACTTGAGCCGACTCGGGGTTGTTGAGATTCCCAGAGCGCACTTTCTCGATCTGCTAAAAGATAACGATATCGCAGCAACGAGACTTGCCCCCTGGCGTTTTTTGGACACCTAAATTAATCTTAAAGGATGCAAGATTCTCGTGAATCCTCAGATCAGGCTCAGTTTTTTCTGACGCCCAAACACCCTTGTTCTTACTTGAGCCGGGCAAACGCCCAAACGCTGTTTTACGACCCACGGCAGATCATCACGTCCGATATCTACCAGGCACTCACCGATCAAGGATTTCGTCGCAGCGGCAGCCATCTGTACCGCCCTCATTGCGGGGCATGCCAGGCCTGTATTCCAACGCGAGTACCCGTAGAGTCCTTTCAGCCTACAAGAAGCCAACGCCGCGTTCTAAAAAAGAATAAGGATCTCGAAATACGCATCGAAGAGGCTGCGTTCAGCCGACGCCACTACCACCTGTATGAGCGCTACATTAGTTTACGGCATGCTGACGGCGATATGTTTCCAGCCAGTGAAGATCAATTCAGATCCTTTTTACTGAGCCCCTGGTCAGATTGCCTGTTTCTTTCTATTTACGAGGGTCAAAAATTACTCAGCGTTGCAGTCACAGATAAACAACCCCAGGGTTTATCCGCTATCTACACATTCTTTGAGCCCAACGAACAATCCAGGAGTCTTGGCGTATTCAGCATTCTGACTCAAATCGAACTGGCATCAGAGTGGGATCTGCCCTATCTGTATCTTGGTTATTGGATAAAGGACTGTGACAAGATGAACTATAAAACAGCCTATCGACCGACCCAACTCTACGTGAACAATAACTGGGTCACCCTGAGCTAATCATTGCCTGCCTTTGTCCTCGCCCAGGCGACCTCCCGTCAACGCGCTTTTGCCTTTAGACCGGCATTGGGGCAAAATGCGCCGCTTTAGTTTTCCAGATAGGTTTTATGGCAAAAGAAGAACAGATCGAAATGGACGGCACCGTCGTCGATACCCTACCCAATACCATGTTCCGAGTGGAACTAGACAATGGTCACGTGGTTACCGCGCATATTTCCGGCAAGATGCGCAAGAACTATATCCGCATTCTTACCGGAGATAAGGTAAAAGTGGAATTGACCCCGTACGACTTGAGCAAGGGCCGTATTACCTTCCGAATGTAGCTGACCGGGGCGTTAAGCTTCAACCTCGTCCAATACTTCAATACTCAGTTCGTCATCTTCCACTGTGATTCGGACCGTGCCGCCGTTCTTGGAGAGATCGCCAAACAATAAATCTTCTGCAAGCTGTTTCTTGATCTTTTCCTGAATCAACCGCTGCATGGGTCGAGCCCCCATTTTTTCATCGTAGCCTTCTTTGGCCAACCACTCACGGACCGCGTCGTCTACTTCCAGGGTAACCCGCTTGTCATCCAGTTGCGCTTGGAGCTCTGTCAGGAACTTATCAACCACCGTTTTTACAACCTCAATTGGTAACGCACCAAATTGGACAATACCGTCCAAGCGGTTTCTGAACTCAGGCGTAAACATGCGTTTGATAACTTCCATCCCGTCGGTGCTGTTGTCTTGCTCGGTGAATCCGATCGAAGGTCGATCCATTTCTTGAGCGCCGGCATTAGTGGTCATAATCAGCACAACGTTTCTAAAATCAGCTTTGCGGCCGTTGTTGTCTGTCAAGGAACCGTGGTCCATAACCTGTAACAGAAGGTTGAACACTTCCGGGTGTGCCTTCTCAATCTCATCGAGTAACACGACGCTGTGAGGGTGTTTAGTCACCGCCTCGGTCAAGAGCCCACCCTGGTCAAAGCCAACATATCCCGGTGGAGCACCAATCAGACGCGAAACTGTGTGCCGCTCCATATATTCCGACATGTCATAACGAAGCAGCTCAACGCCCATGATGTTAGCAAGCTGGCGACTGACTTCGGTTTTACCTACACCGGTTGGTCCCGCAAACAGGAAGCTACCAATGGGCTTTTCACCGGACTTCAGCCCGGCGCGTGACATTTTTATGGCATTCGCCATCTGATCAATGGCTTCATCTTGTCCAAACACCACCATCTTGAGTTTGCTGTCCAGGTCTTTCAGATCACGCTTGTCATTAGATGACACCTGAGTCGATGGTATGCGCGCGATCTTAGCTACAACCTGCTCTACATCGGATTGACCAATACTCTTCTTACGGCGACTGGCGGGTTGTAGTTGCTGGGCAGCGCCAGCCTCGTCAATGACGTCGATAGCTTTGTCAGGCATAAACCGGTCGTTGATGTACTTTGCCGCAAGTTCCGAAGCTGTGCGCAACGCCTTGTCCGTATAGCGCAGCCCATAATGTTCTTCGAAGCGCGATTTCAGACCTTTCAGAATCCGGTAGGTGTCTTCGATATCCGGCTCAATGACATCCACTTTCTGAAAACGTCGGCTCAGTGCCCGATCTTTATCAAAGATGCCTCGATATTCCTGGTAGGTTGTGGAGCCCATACACTTGATCTGACCGGACGTAAGTAGGGGTTTTAGCAAATTAGAAGCGTCCATGACGCCGCCGGAGGCGGCACCCGCACCGATGATGGTGTGGACTTCGTCGATGAACAGAATTGAGTTTTCTTTCTTTTTCAGCTCTCCAAGGACCGCTTTAAATCGCTTCTCGAAATCACCACGGTATTTGGTACCCGCTAACAAGGCGCCCAGGTCAAGTGCAAAAATCTCACTGTCTTCAACCACCTCGGGAACTTGACCGTCAACAATTCGCTTCGCCAGCCCTTCTGCAATCGCAGTTTTGCCCACGCCGCTTTCCCCGACCAGCAGAGGATTGTTCTTGCGACGGCGACACAACACCTGAATCACACGCTCCAGTTCGAGGTCTCTGCCTACCAGTGGATCAATCCTGCCTGCCTTCGCCTCTTCATTCAGATTTGTTGCATATTGCTCAAGTGCCGCCTTAGCGCCACCTTCACCCTCGGCTTCTCCTTCACCTACACCGCTGGTCTCTTCATCTTCTTCTCCTTCAACTTTGCTCACGCCATGCGAGATGTAGTTGACCACATCAATGCGAGCAATATCTTGGGACTTCAGGAAGAAGACTGCTTGGCTTTCCTGTTCGCTGAAAATTGCAACCAATACGTTTGCCCCGGTGACCTCTTTACGGCCCGAGGATTGAACATGGAAGACCGCCCTCTGCAATACTCGTTGGAAACCTAGCGTTGGCTGCGTTTCCCTATCCGAGTCACCTGCTGGAATCAGTGGCGTTGTGGAATCGATATACTCTTCCAATTCCCCGCGCAGTTTTTCCGGATCACCGCCAATCTTTCGAAGTACCTCCAAGGCGATATCGTTGTCTAACAAGGCGAGCAACAGATGCTCTACCGTCATGAATTCGTGACGTTTACTCTTCGCGGCGCGAAAAGCATCGTTAAGCGTGGCTTCTAGATCTTTACTGAGCATCTTTGTCTAACTACTCCTCTAGTTCTCAAAGGCCGGCAACTACCTCTAGTTCCCGGCTAGTCAGTCATTTCTACCGTGGACAACAACGGATGGTTGTTTTCCTGGGCATAAAGGTTAACAAGTTCTGATTTAGTTTCGGCAATATCTCGAGGAAAAATACCCACGGTCGCGGCACCTTCTGTATGTACCGTTAACATGATCTGGGTTGCTTTTTCGCGGTTCATGCCAAAAAACTTTTCTAATATGTGGACAACAAACTCCATCGGGGTGTAGTCGTCGTTGAGTAGAATGACCTTGTACATCGGCGGACGTTTAAGCTCAGGTTTTGCCTCAGCTGTCGCCAGACCCGTGTCATGATCGTGTTGTTCTTCATGATCAGACTCATCATCGGCCATCGAATAGCGAATCTGCACACAAATACCTTCAATTCCAGTATGCATAGACGTTTAAATTTAAGGGTAGTTCATGATTAATATTAAGCTCGGCGCTCACAGCCAACATTCTACTGAGAAAGCCGAGCATTTGCCTGCCCTATTTCGTTTGCCTTATGAACCGATAAACTATCGACTCCTACCTATATCGGGACCTGGAACCACTATTTCAAGGCATGTCCGACAAATTCCTAAAGCCTTGACTCTTCAATGTTTTTTGACCAAAGTTGGCGTTTGGGGAACCTAGCGTTTTTTTCCGATTGTTAAAAAGTGCCAATAGAGCGCTTAGGAACAAAACATTTTTGTACTTTTGGGAATGGGCGAATCAGAACTAGACCGTGATTTTGCACCTCGACGCCAGAACCCTCGGAAAGTTGTGAGCTTGGACGAAATGGTCACGGGCGGTGAACGTACAGTGATCATCATTCATTCGATCCAACCTCGCAGTTGAGTAGTTGCTTAGGAGGGCGTGTGCCATGACGGTAGGTAAGGTCAAGTGGTTCAACAACGCAAAGGGGTATGGATTCATACTTCCGGATGAGGGGGGTGAAGACTTGTTCGTTCATTATTCAGCAATTGAAATGGACGGCTACAAAACACTCAAAGCGGGGCAAGAAGTGGAATTTGATATCGTCGAAGGACCCAAAGGTCTGCACGCCGTAAACATTCGTGACGTCGATTCTGACAACATTTCCGGTGTTTCTGTGGACTTCGAAGAACTAGACGCTGAAGACTCAGCAGAAAATCCATCCGACGCCTCCTCTGGCTAGTCGGAGATTAATGCAAAAAAAAACGGGCCGCGGCCCGTTTTTTTTGCGCTGAATTTCCATTTAAGGATCCGCGACATCGCGGCGATCATCGCATCTCCAAACTCTGAACACTTGAGCAGTGTTGCATCTTCCATCAAACGTTCAAAATCGTAGGTGACAGTTTTGTTGGAGATCGCGCCTTCTGTCCCTTTGATCACAAGGTCTGCCGCTTCACGCCAACCCATGTGACGTAACATCATTTCCGCCGACAAAATCAAACTGCCAGGATTCACCTTGTCCTGTCCGGCGTATTTTGGGGCGGTGCCATGAGTTGCTTCAAACAACGCAATGGTGTCACCAATGTTTGCACCGGGCGCGATTCCAATGCCCCCAACCTGGGCTGCCAGCGCATCGGAGAGATAGTCGCCATTCAGGTTCATGGTCGCGATGACGTCGTATTCATCAGGGCGAGTAAGCACTTGTTGCAGCATTGCATCAGCAATCACATCTTTGATGATGATTTTTTTGCCGGTATTTGGATTGGTCAGTTCATGCCAAGGTCCGCCATCCAAAGGCGTCGCGCCAAATTCCGACGCAGCCAGCTCGTAACCCCAATCCTTGAACGCACCTTCAGTGAACTTCATGATGTTCCCTTTATGGACAAAGGTCAGCGAATCACGATCTTCGTCGATGCAGTATTGGATGGCTTTACGAATCAAACGGTGGCTTCCTTCTACAGAAATCGGCTTGATACCTATCCCGCAGTGTTGCGGAAAGCGTATTTTGTTGACACCCATTTCTTCTTTCAGGAAGGTCAGCATTTTTTCTGAACCTTCTGAATCCGCTTCCCATTCCACACCAGCATAAATATCTTCCGTGTTCTCACGGAAAATCACCATATCGGTTTTGTGTGGGGCTACAACCGGACTGGGCACACCTTGGAACCAACGAACCGGGCGCTGGCAAACGTAAAGATCCAATTCCTGCCGAAGTGCTACATTCAAAGAGCGAATTCCCCCACCTACTGGCGTGGTCATGGGTCCCTTTATGCCAACGATAAACTCTTTCATGGCATCCAGAGTTTCCTGGGGCAACCATTCGTCCTCGCCATAGACCTCCAGGCTTTTCTCTCCGGAGTAAACTTCCATCCAGGCAATTTTTCGTTCGCCGCCGTACGCCTTGGCAACGGCCGCATCAACCACGTCGATCATGACCGGTGTGATGTCTACACCGATACCGTCCCCCTCGATAAAGGGGATAATCGGATTGTTTGGGATGTTTAAAGAGTTGTCGTCATTGACGGTAATTTTTTCACCGTCTGACGGCACGTTGATGTGCTGATAAGCCATTTAGTACTCCACTAGTCTGCAGTTGTCCTCCGGCAGGCCCGTGCAACACGCGCCAGGCGGAGTGAAATTCTTATTCGTTATGGTAATGCAGTTAACGATAATTATCGGTGTCCGCTGTGATGAGCGATGCACCTGTCGAATCCGGCGCGGAAGTATAGCACCACAGTTCGAAAAATATGATTAAAAATGAAACCCTTAAAAGATTCCGGTTGGAACTCCAAAAATCTACCAGTGCTTTTGTCGCTCCAGATCCTCCGAAGTCGATTCTATCCAGTGAACTTCATCGCCTCTGACTTCTTTTTTCCAGAAAATGGCGTCAGTTTTGAGGTAATCCATAATAAATTCAGCTGCTGCAAACGCTGCGGCTCGGTGAGCAGAAGATACCGCCACCAGCACAATTTGATCCTGCGCCCGCAGTTCGCCAACCCGATGGACGACATGGCTGGCCAAAAGTGGCCACCGCTCACATGCCTGGGCCACGATCCTTTGAATACTTCCTTCGGTCATACCTGGATAGTGTTCAAGCGTCAGCGAATCAACAGCTTCTCTTGCATTCGTCGAAGATTTGAAGTGATCTCGAACGAGACCAACAAATGTGACAACCGCCCCTGCTTGACCCGGCGCTGCCTGCAATAACTGTGAATATATCTCACCTTGATCAAAATCCGCTTCGCAGATTTCAACGATGTGATCCCTAGCAGAAGATTCTGTCATTTAGTCTCGCCTCCCTAGCCACCGGTAACCGGGGGCAGAAAGGCAATCTCCTCCGCGCTGATCAATTCGTCTTGATGGATCATGTGTTCAAACGCCTGTTCACACAGTACCTGATCCAACGCGACTCGCACGTTTTCGGCCTTAATGGCCTGATAAGCTTCGTCTGAGAGGCACTGTTGCAACTGTTCATCAAGGTCTGACCATGTCTTTGCAGAGACATGGATCTGAGAATTTCCCACAAGCTCCCTGAGTGAGGCAAAAAAACAAACCCGCTTCACCGCATAGCCTGCATGTCTTCTTCCGAGCGACGATACGCACCGGATTTCCCGCCGTCCTTCTGCAACAAACAGGTGTTCAGGATGACCATACCCTTATCAAGGGCTTTTGCCATATCATAGATGGTCAGCGCGGCTACACTCGCGGCGGTGAGCGCTTCCATTTCAACTCCGGTTTTGCCATCCACAATACATGTCGCTTGAACCTGAATGGTATCTTCAGAGATATATTCGAAATCAATCTGAACCTTGTTTAGAGGCAACGGATGACATAATGGAATTAGATCCGCACAGCGCTTTGCTGCCTGAATCCCCGCGATGCGTGCAACAGATAACGCCTCTCCTTTTTCAATCTGGGAGTCACGAATGGCAGTCAAAGTGGCCGGCTGCATCCGGATCAGGCTCTGCGCAACGGCAACACGATGGCTGACCGACTTCCCGGAGATATCCACCATATTGGCCTCACCGGAGGCATTTAGATGACTAAGTTCTTCTGACATTAAGCAGCTCTTTTCCTGCACAGCAATACAGGGGGCGATTATGCACACAATTCAAAGGGATCACGAACATACATGGGGATAGACAAATATGAGCCCCCCAATTAGCAACGGTTTTCATATAGAATCGGCCCGCTTAGTTTCACTCCAAATGCCGCTAATGTCCTTTAACGCCAGTCAATCCAGAAAACAGCGGGTGGTCGTCGGAATATCCGGCGGCGTAGACTCATCCGTCGCCGCATATCTCCTGCAGCAGGCTGGTTACGACGTTGTTGGCCTGTTCATGAAAAACTGGGAGGAAGACGATGGCACAGAATATTGCACCGCCATCGAAGACCTGGAATCAGCTCGGAAGGCATGTGAAATCCTTGGTATTGAATTACACACGGCAAATTTTGCAGCCGAGTACTGGGACAATGTCTTTGAGGACTTTCTAGACGACTATCGCAGTAATCGCACACCCAACCCGGACGTGTTGTGCAATCGCGAAATCAAATTCAAGCAATTTGCAAAATACGCAAACCTGCTCGGCGGAGACTACATTGCCACCGGCCACTACGTAGGGATCGAGCATACGGCTGACGGCCCCAAAGTAACAAAGGCTAAAGATTCGAACAAAGACCAGAGTTACTTTTTGCAAGCCGTCTCCAAAGATAAGTTCACTCGTGTTTTGTTTCCTCTGGGAGATTGGCTAAAAAAAGACGTTCGAAAGTTGGCCCAGGAAGTTGGCTTGGATAATCACAACCGCAAAGACAGTACCGGTATCTGTTTCATCGGAGAAAGAAGGTTTGCTGACTTTTTGCAGCGCTACATTAACGATGCACCCGGGCAGATGTGTGACGAATTTGGCGTCACAATCAGCCAACATAGAGGACTACATCAATACACATTTGGACAGCGCCAGGGGCTTGGTATTGGCGGGCTCCCAGACCGAAGTGAAGCACCTTGGTATGTCGCTGGAAAACATGCACCCACCAACACCTTGCTGGTCAGTCAGAATCAAAACCGTTTGTGTGGGCACTGGCTGTTATGTTCACAGGTCAACTGGCTGCGTCAGCCTTCGCTCCCGGCCAAAATTCAAGCAAAAATTCGCTATCGTCAAACCGATCAAGCATGCGAAATTTTTGCCGCACCCAATCGACGAATATCGGTTAAATTTGATGAGCCCCAGCGCGCTATCACGCCAGGTCAATTTGTTGCGTTTTACCACGCAGAGGAATTGTTAGGCGGCGCTCGGATCACCGGGATGGATGAATCCCGCGCCAATCGTATTACCCTTCCCATACGCCAGCAGTCGCAGTGAGACGACTGACAACCATGAGCTAGTAAATTATGAGTGAACTCGAATTAACTGCGTTAACCGCCATTGGATCTAGCGACGGCAGATATCGAAACAAAGTGTCCTCCCTGTCGTCGATTGCCAGCGAATTTGGACTGATAAAATACCGGGTTCAGGTCGAGTGCGAGTGGTTTATCTTCCTTGCCCAATTGGCAGAGCTGGACGAGCTTCCCAGCCTTACCTGTGAGCAAGAGGAAGGCATACGATCAATCTATACCAACTTCAGCATCGACCAAGCGGAAGCTGTAAAACATAAAGAAGCGGTGACCAATCATGATGTGAAAGCCTGTGAGTACTTTGTTAAAGAGGCACTCAACAAGATCAATGGAATGGCGCCTTATCTTGAATGGGTACACTTCGGCTGCACCAGTGAAGACATAAACAACACGGCCTACGCCTTGATGGTGAAAGAGGCAAGAGACATCGTTCTGCTGCCATCCATGCACACGCTGATAACCACCCTCGATACCATGGCAGTCGACTACGCTGCTCTACCCATGCTGTCTCGCACACATGGTCAAACCGCCTCACCTACAACCCTGGGTAAAGAACTTAAGAACGTGTCTGCCCGATTGTCGCGCCAGACATCCCAGCTCAAACAGGCGGAAATACTGGGCAAATTTAATGGTGCGGTGGGCAATTTTAATGCTCACGCCGCGGCCTATCCGAAACTCGACTGGCCTAATCTGAGTCGGCGATTCCTGGAAAGTCTGGGGCTCACATACAATCCGTGGACAACCCAGATTGAACCACATGATTATCTTGCCGAGATTTTTCATTGTCTTATTCGGTTCAACCAGATTTTGTTGGATTTTAACCGCGATATGTGGAGCTACATCTCCATCGACTACTTCAAACAGAAGAAAGTTGAAGGCGAGACAGGTTCCTCCACCATGCCGCACAAAGTTAACCCCATCGATTTCGAGAATTCTGAAGGAAACATCGGTCTGGCGAATGCGCTGCTGGAACACATGTCCAGCAAACTCCAGGTGTCACGCTGGCAGCGCGACCTTTCTGATTCTACCGTATTGAGAAACATTGGCAGCGCCATGGCGTACTGCCTGATTGCCTACGGCGCTACCCAAAAGGGACTCACAAGGGTTGAAGTCAATGACACCAAAATCAGCGCAGATCTCAATGACAGTTGGGAAGTACTCGCTGAACCTGTTCAGACCATCATGCGAAAACATGGTCTGCAAGAGCCTTACGAGCGATTGAAAGAAGCCACACGAGGCCAGGTAATGAGTGAGGCGAACTTCAAACAGGTGCTCGCGGCTTTGGATCTGCCAGCGGCTGCTTTAGACGAGTTACAGAATTTGACGCCTGCAAACTATATTGGATTCGCCCCAAGGCTTGCAACGCTGGACCAGAAACAAAGTGGCTGAAGAAATCCATATCATCCAGGCTGATTGGCACGAACACCAAACAACGCTGCAGAACATTCGTCGCCTTGTTTTTATTGAAGAACAAAATGTACCCCAGAGTGAGGAATGGGATGGTCAGGACGAAGGCAGTACTCACTTCCTCGCCGTGTCTGAGTTTGGCCACTACGTTGGTTGTGCACGGCTCCTGCCGTCTGGGCAGATCGGTCGGATGGCCGTGATTGACGAGGTTCGCGGCAGGGGAATTGGAGCGATGTTGTTGGAAGCTGCTGTTGAAGCGGCGCGACAATCTGGCATCGAGCGCGTTTTTCTGCACGCTCAAGGTTATGCAGAGGACTTTTATCGCAAAGGCGGGTTTGTCAGTTTTGGCGCAAAGTTCATGGAAGCAGGGATTGAGCACATTTCCATGGAGATGATGCTACCCATAGCGTTTGAACCCAGCCCCTCCACCGCCGGGCCAATCAAGCCCATCGTGCGAGAAGAGCCACCATCGGCCCAACTGCCGGAAGGGGAACCACTGTCGTTTCAAGGACTAGAGCAGCTGCAGGCCTCTTTAGAATCTATCACCAGTCTGGCCCGTCGGAAAATAGATCTGTTACACCCTAACCTGGACCAGGACATCTTCGAACACCCGACCTTTGTCGATGCCCTTTCTCACCTGGCCAGAAGCGCGCCCTTAGTTGAAATCAGAATACTATTAATGGATAGCAAACTGGTTGTAGATCGCGGACATCAGATTCTCGAGTTGGCTCGCCGCCTGGACAATAAGATCAAAATCCGTCTGCACAACGAACGCATCACCGACGAGACATCGGCTTTCTTGTGCGCAGACATGACTGGCTTTTGGGTCTTACCCCAATGGCGAGAACCCCAGGGAATATGTGATCAAAACAATCGTGTCACAACCATGCGGTTAAAGGACACATTCACACAAGCCTGGGAGCGAAGCGTGGAAGACCCACAGCTGCGCGTGCTAAATCTCTGATTGCAGCAGCCGTTTGAGCTCGTCATGGTTTTGCGCAACCGGATATTGAGGGAACTGGCTGGTTACATTGTCAGGCGCATGAAGGAAATAGCCAAAATCCGCTTCTTCCAGCATTGTCACATCGTTAAATGAATCGCCCGCTGCAAACACCTTATAGTGCAAAGATTTGAACGCTCGAACGGAAGCTCGTTTCGGGTCCGGCTGTCTGATTCGATAGTTGACGATCATGTCCTGGTCATCAATCTCAAGGCGGTGGCAAAGTAGAAAAGGACGCCCAAGCTTTTCCATCAATGGATCTGCAAACTCGTAAAACGTATCTGAAATGATCGCCACTTGAAAATGGCGCCTTGCCCACGCCAGGAATTGTGTTGCCCCATCCAATGGTGAAAGTTTTTCGATCTCTGCCGCGATGGTGGCGTAAGTGATCTGGTGTTCCTCAAGGAGTTTTAGGCGGTACTGCATCAGGTCATCGTAAACCGGGATATCACGCGTAGTTTTGTTGAGGCCTTCTACTTGGGTTGCTGCGGCAACCGCCTGCCATACCTCTGGCACCAGAACCCCTTCAAGGTCCAAACAAAGAACGTTCACTTAGTTTCCTCTTAATGTAGAACAGGCTGACAACTGCTATTTAACCGGCAACTCAGTTTGAGCGAAGAGCTCCGTGCGCTCTTTTGTGGTCGTGCAGGCAGCGGCCCGCATCACAACTTCCTCATTCAAGTGCGGCGCAAAAGCCTCGATGAAATCGAGCATAAATCGCCTCAAGAAAGTGCCCTTGCGAAAGCCTATATGGGTGATACTGGGTTCGAACAGATGTGACGCATCCAGCGAAACGAGATCGTCATCTTGCTCTTCGTCGTAGGCCATGCCGGCAATGATGCCAACGCCCAGACCCAGCCGGACATAGGTTTTAATCACGTCAGTATCGGTCGCGGTAAAGACAACGTTTGGATCCAGACCCAGGTTTGAAAACGCATCATCCAGCTTGGATCGTCCTGTAAATCCGAATACGTATGTAACAATCGCATATTCAGCAACATCTGCCAGAGTTATCTCTCTAGTTTCAGCGATGCTGACCAGGGGATGTTCAAGCGGCACCACAACTGCCCTTTTCCACCTGTAACACGGCATCATCACCAGGTCGTGGAACAGATCCAAGCCTTCAGTTGCAATGGCAAAATCTGCCGCACCTGAAGCGGCCAGTTCTGCAATCTGCTCAGGTGTACCCTGATTCATATGCAGGCTGACGTCTGGGTACTCGCTTCGAAAATTACTGATAATGTTTGGCAGCGCATATCTTGCTTGAGTGTGGGTGGTGGCCACCGACAGGCTACCCACTTTCTCATCGGAGTACTCTTGCGCTACCTGTTTAATGGCATTCACTTCGCGCAAAATCTGCCCCGCCATGGTGATAATCACTTCACCAACTTGAGTGACGTGCGTCAGGTGTTTACCACTTCGTGCAAATATTTCCACGTCCAGCTCGTCTTCTAAGAGGCGAATCTGTTTGGATATGCCTGGCTGGGAAGTAAACAGGCTCTGCGCCGTAGCGGAAACATTAAGGTCGTGGTGAGCGACTTCCCAGATGTAGCGGAGTTGTTGCAACTTCATAGAACGGCATCTTCGAAAAATTGGTGGGTTAGACTGTTCCTGAATGATGCTGGGTTATAAAAATCAAATCAAGCATAACCAATCGTCACTAAAACTAGTTTGGGCAACGGTTTGTAGCTGCGCGCGCGGCGGGCGTTTATGTCCGTGGTTTCTCGTTAGTGATGCCGTGTGGTACATGGCCTGTTGCAACCACATCTGCAGCTCGCTCACAATGTAGAGGTTGATCATCAAAGAAGATGTCAGCGCCAAACCCGGTAAGAAAATCCGTTTTATCCATACCACCAAGAAACAGCGACTCGTCCAGACGAATATCCCATTCTCGCAGCGTTCTAATGACGCGTTCGTGGGCAGGTGCACCTCGGGCTGTCACCAGGGCCGTGCGAATAGGACTTTCCCCTTCCGGAAACTCCTGCTGCAATCGATGCAATGCGGACAGGAAAGCTTTGAACGGCCCGCCCATGAGCGGTCGATCCGCCTGATTTCGTTCCGACGCAGCAAACGCCTCCAAACCCTGTTCCTGATATACCCTTTCTGCCTCATCGGAAAAAACGACCGAATCGCCATCAAAAGCGATACGTAAATTTTCCGGATCCACCTGTTGCACTTGGGAGCGGCCAAGCAGCATCGCGGCCGCGATATTGCTGTTCAGCGCCACGCGCACGTCTTCAGCTTGAGTCGACAAAAACAGGTCACATCCAAACGCATGGATGTAACGATATGGCGATTCGCCGCCGCAGAAAGCGGCCCTGGAGATGGCTAACTCATAGGCTTTGATGGAGTTGAATACGCGCAGCCCGGTATCTGCAGAATTCCTCGAGAGCAAGATAACTTCTACTCGATGTTTATCCAATATCTTATTGATTTTTAATAATTTTTCTACCAGTTGGTAGCCGTCACCAGGTTCCAGGATGACGTCTTCGTGTTCAATTTGATAGCGGCGGTAGGCTTCCAGTCCCTCTTCGGCATAAATCTTGTCTGACTCATTTAGATCAAACAGCGCAGTTGAGGAAATCGCAATGGTAAGAGGTTTTGCTTCGCTCATGCATCCAAGTCTGGAATAAGCTGGCTTTCAAGTCGACCGATCATGTCTTTCAGCTTCAACTTTCTTTGCTTTAAACGCTGTATACGCATGGTATCGTGGTGCCGCGCCTCGACCATGTGTGAGATCACCACATCCAGGTCGCGGTGTTCAACCTGCAGTTGATCAAGCCAATTCTGAATTTCAGTCTGATCCAATTCGTACCCAGCTTCCTTGAGAATCGTGGCATGATACGACCAGACAGCTGCGCTGCAAGTAAAATATGACCTGCACGCACAAATGCTTCCCGCGACCCACTTTCCTTCAGCCCTATAACCTCGCTACCATCCTCAGCTTAGCCACAGCCAGGTCAGGTTATTTGAGCATCTCCGCAGGGGTATTTTTACTCATCGCTATTTTTTTGAGCTACTTTGTGTACACCCGGGTTCGCGAGGCAGGTAAACAACGGGCTGCACAAGCCAGTCAGAACCCAGATCCGCAGCCACTAAAATTGTCCATGGATTTGACAGAAAGTTTTCAGGTGCTTGGATTTGAGGCTTCACAACAACTCGCTGATGGCAACCGTCAACACCCCGGCACTACAGACGTCATCCAGGCACACGACCGTCTGCTGCGTCAGATTGAAGAACGGGACCCAGAGCGACAAAACAAAGCCTGGCAACTAAATCAGGCGAAACATGTGATTTTGGCGTCAATAAAACAGAGATAATTTCGAGAAGGCGATCACACTCCGCCGTTTAACTTGCCATTACACTCGTTTGCATGGCAAATCTGGCAATCGCGGAAAGACGCAGTAATACCCGCTACCCCAGCCAAGGCCTCTTTGTCGGCATACGCCGTAAAGGACGCTTGCACAAGCTGGATGCGTCAGCACAAGACTTCAACAAGTTTGGAGTTGCCGTTCTCCTTGATCAACCTTTACCCAAAGATTGTACCGTCTACCTGACGGTGGCCAGTGGCGATTTGAAAATTGATAATCTGATCGGCGTGGTTCACAACTGTATCAGTCAACGCAATGGCTACCGCTGTGGTATTCAGTTTCGAACGCAGTCCAACCTGCAATTTGATCAGGAGCAGGTGGAATGTACCCTGCGTCAGTTGGAAGCACGATTCAAAGTGATGATGGAAAAAGAAAGTGAGCGTGACCGATAAGGCTATCTGACCGCTCTCTTCGGGCTGATTACATCAGATCCAGAGCTTCCGCTTCCAGGGCGTTCAGCCGCCTGATCCAATTATCCAAAAGTTGAAACTCCGCATCAGGCAGTCCAAACGCCTGGCTGATTTCTTTTAACAGGCATTCCTCTTCGATCTCAAATGCACCGTCGGCGTAGCTGAGTTTGAGTAAATTCAGTAGGGCAATAATTCGCGATTGGCGCGTGTCAAATACCTGATCAACACCGTCGATTTCGATGTATTCTGGCTCTTCCAGGGCATTAAGTTCCATCTCTCGACGAAACTCATTCATCATTCCCTCTTCATTGGGGTCCAATATTCCATCTGACACCACCACATTATGCGCAAGTCTCAGTAGTGTATGCCTCTGAGTGTCGGATAGGGACTCAAGCCACATTGATCAGACTGCTCCAAGTTAGTCGAAGGGGATTAGATCAACCCGTATACAAAGCTGAATATCATGATGATGATACACAGCCACGACAATCCGATCATACCTTTCATAAACCAGCTCTGATCAAAAAAATCTTCGATGAGGTGCCACACGGTAGAGTTTCCTTCCTATCTTTGTTCTGTTCTATGTTTGTTCTGTTCTATGTTTGTTCTGTTCTATGTTTTTCTGTTCTATGTTTGTCGGCATCGAACGGATGCGACTCACCTGTTAATTTTAGCCTTGTTCGCAAAATTACGCTATTGGCTGAATCGATTAGTGACGGCGGTCAGCTATAACAGTCGACTTTCTTACAGGCCACCTAGCCAAACCTGACGCTTTCTCCGACCAGTTCCCCAAACAGATCATGCTCATCAGAATCATCAATCTTGACCCAGACGAACTCTCCCTCACGACAGGGTGTATCGGACCTAATGTGCACGCTACCGTCAATCTCTGGGGCGTCCGCGCTGCTGCGACCTATGGCGTGATAACCGTCGATTATCTGGCCTGACCGAGCATCGTCGATAAGTACACGAATCGTACGACCCCGCTTCGCAGCAAGATGCCTGGCACTGATCGGTGCCTGCACTTCGTACACCATTTCCTGGCGGTCTATTTTATCCCGCTCGTCAACATGGTCATCCAGCGCATTCGCAGCCGCACCCTCGACTGCAGAATAGGTGAAGCAACCTACTCGATCCAAATCCGCTTCCTCCAGAAAATCCAGCAAAGCACCAACATCCTGATCAGTTTCCCCGGGGAAGCCAACAATAAATGTGCTTCGCACGACCAGCTCAGGACACATCTGCCGCCAACGATGCAGGCGTTCCAAGGTTTTCTCCAATGCCGCAGGACGTCGCATTGCTTTAAGTACATCGGTGGACGCATGCTGTAGTGGCATGTCCAGGTACGGCAGGATCTTGCCATCGCTCATCAACGGAATGATGTGGTCCACATGGGGATAGGGATAAACGTAGTGCAGTCTAACCCAGGGCGCAATTGAGCCAAGTTCGTCACACAGATTCAGCAGCCGGGCAGGAATCGAGCGGTCGCGCCAGCGACTTTCACGGTAACGAATATCTAACCCATAAGCGCTCAAATCCTGGGCCACCACCAGCAATTCTTTGACCCCTTCCTCTACTAACTGCTCCGCCTCAGCCAATACATCGGCACTCTCTCTAGAGCTCAGAGCACCGCGCATTTTCGGAATTATGCAGAAACTACACTTATGGTTGCAGCCCTCTGAAATCTTCAAATATGCATAGTGTTCAGGGGTTAATCGAACGCGCTGACCAGCTGCGCTAGCTGGATCAAAGTAACCGGGCATAGACCTGGAGGACCCACCGCCTGTCACAACAGGCGCGTAGGATTGGACCGCAGACAAGACGGGGGCTACCTCGGCGGGGCCACTGACAAAATCAAGGTCTGCAAAATTTTCCCGTAACTCGGTCGGGTCTTTGCCCATACATCCGGTGACGACAACTTTCTTTGCTTGGGTGTACGCCTGGGAAATCGTGTCGATGCTTTCCTGTTTCGCCGCATCGATGAAGCCACAGGTGTTCACCACAACCACCTCTGCGTCATCATCCTGTTCTGCAACAACATCGTAACCTGCGTCTAACAGGGCCGTCACGATATGCTCCGAATCGACCAACGCTTTCGGACAACCTAGACTGACAAAACTTACTTTATGACCACTACCCATCCGGTTAACCTTAGCGACTTAAACCACATGTCCGATTTGCAGCAGACGATGCGCCCAGGAACACCAGACAACACCCCGATAATCCAACCAAAACCAGACTCCTCCAGCAATTTACACAGGCCAGCCGCGGAGTTTAGTCGATACGGATTCACAACGTTAGACCATAGTTTCGTAGAAGCCGCACGTGATCGCATTGTCATTACCCCAAATGAGCGTTTGTCACGCGAGAATTCCCGTAGTTATGACCTGTTCCAAGCCCAGCGCCACCGGGATGCAATGCGACCCAACGCCTGGCAATCCCTCCACGCCATGAGTGTGAGGCGCTTTTTTCTGGAGGAATACGAACGTCTGCGGGACGCTTCAATTTTGGCTGGCGAAGACTTATTGCCAGTGCTGAGTAACGATCAACTACATATACTGGCCAAGCGGCATAGGCCCGAGGGCGCGCACGGCGATATCGATGCCTTCTGTGAAGCCTGGCAGTTGATGCATGGCTATGACCTTGACATAAATGCGCCTCACTTTGCATCGCCGCTGCGGACGAACTTCCGTCGTTGGTATTCTGACGTGCGCGACGCGGTGCAAGGACGCTGGAAGATACCCGAAAAAATACCCGATCTTTTAGTTCGTGAAGAAATCCTGCCGCGAAAAGAGCTACTGCTGGATCATCTGGAGCAACTCACAGCGCCTGCTCGTCGATATCTGAACTGGTTGTCATCGCGGCAAAGTCTGCTTATAAGAAATTGCCCTGATCTTGCAGATCTTGGGACAAAAGTACCACTCGACAACCCTGCATTTGATCAAAACAACAGGGTCAGACTTTATGCAACCGAGAGTCTGGAACAGGAACTGGCTGCTGCCGCAGAGTGGTCCAAATCCATCCTGTTAGAAAACCCCAGCGCCAAAATCGGCATAGTGGTACCCCAACTGACACAATACCGCGATGTGTGTTGTCGGGTCGTCGGCACAATACTTGATTCTGAACAGGGCAGCCAATCACTACTGTTCGATGCAAGCGGGGGGATACCTTTAACTCAACTGGCCATATGGCAACACAGTCGGAGTCTGTTTGATTTATATTTTGCAACGGGCAGCTTTGACCAGGTAAGGATGTTAGCCGGGTCAGCCTTCTGGAATCCGCCAGACTTACTGAAAATCCTCACACGATGGCCAGCCCCTGGGTCGCGCATACAACTTGATGCACAGGCCCTGAGCATACCCAGCATCCCAGCGGACGCCACATCCTTGCTGCAATGGTGTCGTCGATTCTACGGACTATTGGGTCAGGTTCATAACAGCGAAACCCAAGTCCCAGGTTCGATTCAATATCAAGCCAAGCAACAGTTGACAGAGGCGCTGTTGGATCTGGCCGGGATGATGACGGCGACAGAACAAGCCGACACAGTGTCCTACAGCGCTGCCATAACTACGCTCGAACAGCTCCTCTACAAGCGCGTATTCGCCCCGAAGAAACCTCCTGCACCAGTTCAGATTCTCGGGCTGCTAGAGACACCGGGATTAAGCTTTTCGCATTTGTGGGTGTGCGGCGCAGATGAAAACAACCTGCCTACCCCTCCCCGGCTGAATCGATACATCCCTCTTGAACTTGCACGTCGAGTAGATGTTCCCCGAGCGACACCGGAACAAGAAGTACTGCTAGCTCAGAGGTTAGTCAACAACTGGGTATCAAACGCTCAACAGCTGGCTTTCAGCTTTACACACACCTTTGATGAGAGCCCCCAGTACGTGAGCCGCTTTGTTGAAGCATTGAACACACAATCGCTCCCCAACACGCTTTTTCAAAACGGTAATCTACTGAAACTCAATCCACAGTACGCCACTTCAGATTCCGTTTTCTGGGAGACCTTTCTGGACGAACGTGGTCCTACCCTGGAAGAGCAGGAAGTCAACGGTGGCGTCAGTGTGATATCGAATCAAGCTGCGTGTCCGTTTAAAGCATTTGCCACGCACCGGCTTGGCTTACGTGAACATGATCGTCCCAGCGATTTTCCCCGCGCTCTCGAACGTGGTATTGCACTCCATCAGATCATGCACGATCTATTACATCAGTTCCCCGATTCCTCTTCTCTGTTAAGGGTTTCTAGCGAGGACATCCGGGCACCTGTCGAACACTATTTCACCAATCAACACCTGCCTGGCGCTTTTTTAAAGCATGAGGTCTCCCGTCTGGTTACTTTGATCACGCGCTGGCTAGAACAGGAGGCACAGCGCGAGCCGTTTACAGCAGTACATCTGGAGAAAAGTTTCAGCCTGGACCTGGAGGCCTTCTCCATCAATGTGAGGGTTGACCGGATGGACGAAATTGCAGGGGGAATGCTTGTTATCGATTACAAAACGGGTGATGTCCGATTGCCTGCAGCAGGCGAAATGGTGTCACGTCAGCCTCAACTACCAATCTACAGCCTATTGGACGATAACATCGTTGGTGTCTATTTCGCTCAGCTACAAAAAGATGTCCAGCGGTTTGCCGGTACTGGCGAACTAGAGCTTGCCATTCAACATGCCAGACATGCGAAGTCGGACAAATCCTGGCTTGAGATTCAGCGCCAATGGGAGGCTGAAGTTAAGACCTTGGCCTCAGATTTCGCCTCAGGGCGCGCGCAGGTAACACCTGCTCCGGGCGCCTGTGATTATTGCCACCTTTCTAACGTCTGCAGAATCGATGTCGATCGAAGTTCCTGATCTTACCCAACGCGGGCTCGCCGTTGACCCCAAAAACTCCTGTGTGGTGCAGGCCCCTGCCGGATCTGGCAAGACCACTTTACTGGTGGAGCGCTTCTTGAATCTGCTCAACCAGGTTGAACAGCCCGAGGAAATTCTGGCGATCACGTTCACCAAGAAGGCCGCTGCTGAGATGCGACATCGAGTCTTCGAGGAACTGAGTGTAGATTCGCCCCTTGCTGAAGCGGTCAGGCAACGCAGTGAACTCAAAGGTTGGGATATTGCCAACAATCCTGGGCGCCTGAGAGTCCAGACCATCGACAGTTTTGCGCTATCGATTGTCGCACGGGCACCTAATAGCCCGCTGGATGCTCAATTGAGCATCTTGGAACAACCTCAAGACCTGTATTGGTTGGCGGCAACCCAGCTGTTTCAAAGATTGCTCGACAACAAACCAGAGGCGGCGACCATCGCGGACTTTCTGGCCCACTTTGACAACGATACAGATCGTACCAGCCGCCTCCTGACAGGCATGCTGGCACGCAGAGATCAGTGGATAGACATCGTGGTCCACCTGGCAGTCAATCAGGATCAGCAGAGTCAGATTAAGCTGGTAAACCAACTCAATCAGGCCATTGAAGAGCTGCGTCGAACTCATCTGGATAAATTGCGCGGCACCTTAGGATCGCAAGACCAGCAAATAATCGATCGGCTGGCTGATCATTGGCAAACCACCAATACCATCGAGGCAGTCCTGCCCAGATTATTGACCGGTAATGGCAAACTCAGACGCCGATTAACTGCTCGCGAAGGTATCGAAGAAACCGAGCTGCGTAGACTGGCGACGCAATGGCTATCAGACCAGCATGCCAATGATGTCGCTCACCTGTTTGAGATCGCTGGCCGCTTACCTACGATCATCGATACGGAGCAAGATCTCGAAACGCTGCATCTGTGTTGCGTTGGTTTGTCACTCGCTGCGATTCAGCTGGAAGAGGTTTTTGCCCAAGCCAGATCAATCGATTTCACCGGTCTGCTGATCGCGGCAAAAAGCGCTTTAGCCGACGATCTGGGCGCAACCGATCTGGCGCAATTGATCGACTATCAGATCAACCACATTCTTGTTGACGAATTCCAGGACACATCGCGCAGCCAGGCTGAGTTTTTCAACCTGCTGACCAGCGGCTGGCAGGCTGACGATGAACGATCGTTTTTTGCTGTGGGTGATCCCATGCAAAGTATTTATCGCTTTCGTGACGCTGACGTTGGGATTTTCTTGGAAACTGCCGCTGATGGCTTACCAAGCAAACCCTTACAACTCTATCGCCTGGAAGCAAATTTTCGTAGCGATAAACATCTGGTGAGGTGGACAAATCAGCTGTTCGCAGCGCTGTTTCCTGGCGAAGCAAACGCAAGTCTTGGGCAAATCACATTTAACGCGGCAACACCGATGCGCGAATACCCAAATCATCAGATTACCTGTGTCGGCTTTCCTGACAAAGAGGACGAAGTCATCGGTGTCGTTGAGCACATTCGCAAAATCCTGCGCGAGGAACCTGGCGCGTCTATCGCGTTACTGTGCCGGGCGCGCAGTCATGTGCACCCAATCCTGAAACTTCTGGACCATCAGCGTGTTGACTACCAGGCAACGGACATCTACCCATTGGCAAACGAGTTGATTGTGCGGGACCTGCTTTCCTTGTACCAAGCTGTGGTATTCCAAGCGGAAAGCATGGGCTGGATGGGGCTGCTGAGGTCGCCGATGCTGGGCTTCAGCTTGGATGACATCTATTCGCTCCGACAGGGCCCTTTCCCCCAAACACTTGAACAACTGAGCGGTCCGCGAGCCGAACGATTACGGAAAGCTATGGCGTGGACCACCTCCCACCTTCATGAGCGCCCACTTCGTGAAGTCATTGAGGGAGCGTTCACCCGTCTGGGCGGTTGGGATGCCTATGTGGATACCGAGCACACGCACGCACTGGCTTTTTTAAACACTCTGGAATCGTTGGGCGAGAGATCACTTATACCCGGCCAACTCGAGGCAGCCTTGACAAACTTGTATGCTGACGCGACGCGCCCGGAGACGCTTCAGATCATGACAATCCACAAATCTAAAGGGTTGGAGTTTGATCATGTCATTGTACCCAACCTGGAGCATAGCGCCCCATCAGACCAGGCACCCCTGGTTTCCTGGCGTCAATCTCATGCGGGCGTGCTTCTGGGCTTAAATGGGGATTCCGTACATAGTTGGCTGAAGTATGAGGAGCGGCAACGCAGCCTAAACGAAGACATGCGTTTAATGTATGTGGCTTGCACTCGTGCAAAACAGTCTTTGTGGCTGAGCTGCAGCTATGACCCCGAAAAGCCAGAAAAACTTCCCGGCGGATTAGCCAGCTTGTTAACGTCGCACTTAGAGCGACTTCCTCCAGGACGCAAAACCCAGGCGACTCAAGCAGAATACCCAAGTCATTACTCGGTCAATCAACAAGATCTATTCTCTGCAAACGGGCTCTACCGACTTCCCTTGGATTACCAATGGCACCCCCCCGCCAATCCACTAGCCGCGCATTTAGGTGGTGGTACTTTGGAAGCCGGGAGCCAAGACTTAATCGGGCAGCGCTTCGAGGTTGCATTGGGCAATCTGGTTCATCGGATTCTCGCATGGATTACGCAGGCTCAAATTGATGGCGTTGGTGCGAATCAATGGCATGCTCATGTCGCTCGGTGGGGTTCTGAACAGGTGATTGATCCTGATCGGCACGTGGAGCTGACTGAACTGGCCAAGCGCCAGATCGAACTTGTGTTGGGTGACCCAACCGGCCAATGGATCGTTGCACAGCATACCCAGGGTGTCTGTGAGGCTGCGTACAGCGGACTGACAAACGGTTCAAACCCATCCCAAGTTGTGATTGACAGGATGTTTGTAGAAGATGGGATACGCTGGATTATCGACTATAAGTCAGCCACCCCCCATAACTTCGAGGCGTTACAAATTACAGATTTGGAAACCTCCAAACCTGACCTCGGGTCATTCATCGAAGAACAAAGTAACCGCTATCGTGGCCAGCTCGAACACTATCGCGACATCATCGCTGCGTTACATCCCGGTGATGAGATACGCTGTGCACTCTACTTCACAGGGCTGCCCCACTTTCGTACCCTCAATCTATGATTGCAATTTCATTTCATCTGACTAATATGCGCTGCTATGCAACAGCAACCTGACAAGCATGTACTCGCAACCCGCCAGCAAACGCTGGGCGGATTGTCGTGCTCAGGTTCCAGCTGGCGAGGTTTCTTTTACTTTTACGTAAATTGAGCTCGCCTTTGTAAATTCGCCAAAGGCAGCAAGCTGCCGACGGCATAGAGACCCCGTTTGGCAGAAGCCGGCGGGGTTTTTTATTGCTTGATCGCACAGCTTAGCCGACGGAGAGACAGATGCAGCGAATCGAAAACTTAAACGTGGAAAAACACGAAGTGTTAATTACACCCGAATCACTCAAGGCCCGACTACCCATCAGCGAAGATGTTCGGGAAGCTGTTGGGATATCTCGTCAGGTTGTGGCGGATATCGTCAACGGCTTAGATCCACGATTATTGGTGGTGGTTGGCCCATGTTCAATTCACGATCCAATCGCCGCCATGGATTATGCAAAACGCCTGCGGGAGTTTTCTGCTGAAGTGGAAGATAGCATTTATTGTGTTATGCGAGCCTACTTCGAAAAGCCTCGGAGCACGGTGGGCTGGAAGGGATTGATCAACGACCCTCATTTAGATGATTCCTTCCAGATCGCAGACGGCCTGGAGATCGCACGCACCCTTTTGCTTGAGATTGCCGGACTTGGCCTACCCATTGCAACAGAAGCCCTGGACCCGATCTCTCCTCAATACCTGCAAGACCTTATCTCCTGGTCGGCAATTGGCGCGCGGACCACCGAGTCGCAAACACATCGAGAAATGGCTTCAGGATTAAGCTGCGCTGTCGGCTTTAAAAATGGTACCGACGGATCGTTAGGCGTAGCACTGAACGCGCTTGAATCTGCCACCCATCCACACCGCTTTCTCGGCATCTCACCCTCAGGTCAGGTCAGCGTGATTCATACGCGGGGCAATCCCGCGGTGCACGTGGTGCTTCGCGGAGGTTCCGGTGGACCCAACTACAGCCCAGTCCACATCGGCGAAGCCGAACAAGCGCTGGCGGAAATTGGCGCTCATAAATCCATCATGGTGGATTGTTCGCACGCAAATTCATATAAGGATCACACCCGGCAATGCGAGGTCGTGGATGCAATTTGCGCGATGAAGCGGGACGGCAACAGATCGATTACCGGCGTCATGATTGAAAGCAATCTTCAGGCAGGCCGTCAGGAAATTGCCACCAAGGATAAGCTGGAATATGGCAAATCCGTCACCGATGCCTGTGTGGATTGGGAAGAAACCAAGAATTTGCTGACAAGGCTGGCGAACAGCTTACGAACTCAACACGCCCAGCTGGCAAGCTGAAGCCAGGTTCTTATGAGTAGTAGGCGTTTTCCGTAAACGTGTGGTCAGTATGATCAACAACACCTTTAAGCTCAGGGATCTGCTCCAGCAGTGTAGTTTCAACGCCGTTTTTGAGGGTGATATCGACCGCCGCACAGCCTTGGCAACCACCACCAAACTGCAACACTGCCTGCAATTCGTCAGTAATCTCGACCAGAGTAACCATACCTCCATGAGCTGCCAGGCCAGGGTTGATCTCGTTGTAAAGGACATAGTTAATTCGATCTTCAAGCGGTGAGTCATCACTGACCGCTGGAATGCGGGCATTTGGCGCTTTAATTGTCAGCTGACCACCCATCTGATCTTCTTGATAGTCGACAACCGCATCGAGTAAGTACTTTTCACTGCGGCCCTCGAACCAAGCGCGAAATCCGTCGTATTCAACTGCGATATCGCCCTCCTGCTCTTCGCCAGGACGGCAGTAGGCAATACAGGTCTCAGCGTGCGGCGTTCCCGGTTGGGCGACAAATACCCGTATCGAGACGCCTTCATCTGCCTGTCTGGAGAGGAGGTCTTTCAAATACCCTTGAGCGCTTTCAGAAATTTCAATCATCTTTCAATAATCTTTCAATAATCTTATTTGATCGTTTTTTAGCCGTCGTTTGACCTTATTCTGATCGCCTTTTGGTCAATTTTTAGCCGTCGCCGCTAATTCCGACTATTTTAGTCGGATATTACCCCCAAAGTCACCCTAATGTGCATCCCATATGAACGTCACTCATATATAGACACGCACCCTTCACCCAGCATGTGAACTGCATTTGCTAAATTTCAACACACAGTTTCTATGATCTACCCCTATGTCTGACCCTGCCTCTGAGCTGACCTCATCTGGAGCGTCAGCGTTCATCGATCATCCCATTTCCCGCGTCATGCAAGAGAAAATTTTGCTCTTGGATGGTGCCTACGGTACCGCCTTTCAAGGTTATGAACTGGACGAGGACAGCTATCGAAATGAGCAACTAGCTGGACATGAAACCCCGTTGGCAGGTAATCATGACCTTTTGTGTCTGACTCGCCCTGAAATTGTCGAAGAGGTCCACGGGCGTTATCTTGCTGCCGGAGCAGATATTCTAAAAACCAACACATTCAGCGCCACCAGCATCGCTCAAGCTGATTTTTCAACCGAACATCTGGCCTACGACATCAATCAAGCGGGTGCGGCGCTCGCCAAGCGCATAGCAGACAAATACAGCACCCCAGCATGGCCAAGATTTGTCGCAGGCTCCATCGGTCCTACCAATCGAACCGCTAGCCTATCACCAGACGTAAATCGACCCGGTTTTCGCAATGTTGACTTTGACGGGCTGGTGGCCAGCTACACAGAGGCAATCCGCGGACTTGCCGACGGTGGCGTTGATCTGCTTCTGATCGAAACCATCTTCGATACGCTCAATGCAAAAGCCGCAATCTACGCAGCGCTGGCACACAATGAAGATTCTGGTAAGCCCCTGCCTATCCTGGTATCCGGGACCATTACCGACGCCAGCGGTCGCACGCTATCAGGACAGACTCCCGAAGCTTTCCTATATTCCGTTGAACATGCCAAGCCACTGGCAATTGGACTCAATTGCGCGCTTGGCGCAGAACAATTGCGACCGTACCTGGCTGATCTTGCTCAACACAGTGCCTTCCCGGTCAGTGTGCATCCAAACGCAGGCTTGCCGAACGCTTTTGGTGAGTACGATGAGACCCCAGAACAGATGGCTCAGACGGTGGGTGAGTTTGTCGATGCTGGGTGGGTCAACATCATTGGTGGTTGTTGCGGTACAACACCCGAGCACATATCGGCCTTACGTGAAGTCGCAGATCGAGGCTCACCCAGAATCCAACCACAAAGGGATACAAGACTCAGTCTGTCAGGGCTTGAACCCCTGAATGTGGATTCGAACTCATTGTTTATCAATGTGGGTGAGCGTACGAACGTCACCGGTTCCGCAAGATTTGCCCGCCTGATCAGAGAAGAGAAGCTGGACGAAGCGTTAGCTGTGGCGAGGCAGCAGGTACTGAACGGCGCTCAGGTGATCGACATCAACATGGACGAAGGTATGCTCGACAGCCAGGCCGCCATGATTGAATTCCTGAACCTCATCGCTTCAGAACCTGATATCGCGCGAGTACCCATCATGATCGATTCCAGCCAATGGGACATCATTGAAGCGGGGCTCAAAAGGGTTCAGGGCAAAGCGATCGTCAACTCAATCAGTCTGAAAGAGGGTGAAGCTGAATTTATCAAGCATGCAAACCTATGCCGTCGTTATGGCGCAGCCGTCGTTGTCATGGCATTTGATGAAGATGGCCAGGCAGACACGTTTGCCCGCAAGACGGAAATTTGTGAGCGCAGTTACCGAATCCTGACTGAGGTGGTGGGCATACCAGCCACGGATATCATCTTCGATCCAAACATATTCGCAATTGGAACCGGGATCGAGGAACACGCAAACTACGCCGTTGACTTCATTGACGCCGTGCGTTGGATCAATGAGAACCTGCCCGGCGCTTCCACCTCTGGCGGTCTAAGCAACGTCTCCTTTGCCTTCAGGGGCAACAACCCAGTACGGGAAGCGATCCACACTGTGTTCCTGTACCACGCAGTCCAGGCGGGCCTGACCATGGGGATCGTCAACGCAGGTCAGCTGGGTATCTATGCTGACCTGGAGGATGATTTGCGGGAACGGGTTGAAGACCTGGTCCTCAATCGCCGCGAAGACGCCACTGAGCGATTGTTGGAAGTCGCACAGGAGTTCGTCTCCAGTGCTGACAACCAAACCAACGAGGCTGAGCTGGCCTGGCGTGACGAACCTGTTGCTCAACGCCTAGCCCATGCCCTGGTAAAAGGCATCAACGACTTTGTCATCGAAGATACTGAAGAAGCCCGACTTGCGGCGACACGACCACTTGACGTGATAGAAGGCCCGTTAATGGACGGCATGAGTATCGTTGGTGATCTTTTTGGTAGTGGCAAGATGTTCCTACCTCAAGTGGTAAAAAGTGCCCGAGTCATGAAACAAGCTGTGGGGCATCTGGTTCCATTTATCGAAGAAGAGAAACAAAAATCCAGTGCCGGAAACCCTCAATCTAGTTCGAAGGGTAAAATTGTGATGGCCACTGTAAAAGGTGACGTACATGACATCGGTAAGAATATTGTGGGTGTTGTCTTGCAGTGTAACAACTACGACGTTGTTGATTTGGGTGTGATGGTACCTGCTGATGAAATTATCAACACCGCCATTAACGAAGATGCGGTAGCGATCGGACTATCTGGTCTCATCACCCCAAGTTTGGATGAAATGGTCAACGTGGCCAGCGAAATGCAGCGCCGCGGACTGTCCATCCCCCTGCTGATAGGCGGCGCAACAACCAGCAAAGCTCATACCGCAGTAAAGATCGAACCCGCGTATGAAAATGCACCCACCGTCTACGTCACAGACGCATCCAGAGCGGTCAATACAGCGGGCGCTGTTCTGGGGGAAGAACGTAAGTGTTTTGCAGAAAACCTTCGAGAGGAATACGCAACTGTACGCAATCGTGTCAACGCACGTCGATCTAAGCGCACCTTTCTGGATCTGTCAGACGCACGAGCCAATGCCACCGCCATAAACTGGGATGCATACAAGCCAATCAGACCTGCCCAAATGGGTGTACATGTCATCGAACCCAGCCTGGAGGAGTTGATCCCATACATAGACTGGACACCGTTTTTCATGACCTGGGAGCTGGCTGGAAAATATCCCAAAATTCTGGAGGACGAAGTGGTTGGGGAAGCGGCCACTAATCTCTTTAGCGACGCAAAAGAAATGCTAGCCAAACTGGCTGATCCCAACCAACCTGAAGGCGCGTTAAAAGCCTGCGGTGTCTTTGGTTTCTGGTCGGCGAATCGACACGGCACCGACGACATTCGGTTGTATGCAGACACCGAGCGACAAAAAGTACTCGCCACGCTCCACCATTTACGCCAACAAACCCCAAAGCCTGACGACGCTGCACCAAACCTATGTCTGGCAGATTATGTAGCACCTCCCGGCAAGGAAGACTACCTCGGTGGCTTTGCCGTTACGGCGGGTTTGAATATAGAAGAGGTTTTGAATCTCTACCCTAACGATGACTACAACAGCATCATGATCAAAGCCCTGGCAGATCGCCTAGCCGAGGCATTTGCTGAATATCTTCATGAGAAGGTTCGTACACAATTCTGGGGCTACGCATCTTTGGAATCATTGGAAAATTCAGAGTTGATCGCCGAGAAATATCAGGGCATTCGGCCCGCACCCGGCTATCCAGCCTGCCCTGAACACAGCGAAAAAGAAACGCTGTTCAAATTGCTTTGCGCTACCGAAAAAACCGGTATCACCTTGACCGACAGCTATGCCATGAGCCCTGCGGCTGCAGTCAGCGGCTGGTATTTTGCTCATCCGGAAAGCCGCTATTTTGGCGTGGGTAAAATCGACCAGAACCAGGTCGAGGACTATGCAAACCGCAAAGAAATCAGTAGCGAAGCAGCCACGGCGTTGTTGCGACCGCTCTTGCCCTAGACCTGCTTAAACCCGGACAGTTATAAACCTAGGCGCTCTTAAATGGGTGCTCTTAAATAGGTGCGCTTAAAATAAAAGCGCTTGCCTGGAAATCAGGCGGGGCTAAAAATCGAAGGTGAAACCAGATACGAAGTGTATGGCCATGACAATTGCAGTAAAGAACAGGACCACAATTGCCTTCACATCAGCCGCGGTATCTGCGTCTCTTTCTTGAGCTCTTGATTCTACTCCTGCTTCCACTCCTGAGGATTGTTCTTGGAGTGCGTCTGGGGCGGTTTCGTTTCCAGCCATCGGGGTAAATTCCTGCGTTCCTTTGCCCGTAATTATAGAGCGTCTGCCCCCCGAGCGCACAATTTTTTGCCGATCATCTCGGCTTTTCTAACGGATTTTGTGACCTTATCCGCGCGCCAGCTCGGAGGGTTATGTCATAAGCTTATGCGCAGGTTGCAGTTGTCCAATCTATCGCACCCTGCTAACTTGCCGCGCTTCCATTCTTACCGATATGTACTGGTTCACGACGCTACAACTCATGCCCGACCTGATAAAAAGAAACAGCCTTACCGGCGAATGGGAAGCACACACCAGACCTGAACCGACCATCTCCTGGCTTCCTGGTGAGCAATGGACAGCCGGTGAATCGCTGCTTCTGCAAAACGCGGATGAGCCCCAACCTGCACATGCCCAAGCCAGCGCTATCGCGGTAAACTTTCCCGGACTCAATGATGGACTGGGACTCAGTCTTGGGGTCTTGCTGCGCACCCGGATACAATTTACTGGCGAATTGAGGGCAGTCGGTGAAGTACACGCCGACGCTTTGCACCACATGGCACGTTGTGGCTTTGACGCTTTTGAGATCTCACCCTCAGCTGACCTGCACCGTGCGTTGCGGTTGATTGCGCCTTTTTCAAATCACTACCAAAACTCAATGAGTAATCCAGCTCCATCCTATCGGCGAGTGCAAAGCAGATAGCATGCTCGTAAAATCGGCTAGGCTGACCGCACACCGGTAGCAGTCAATGTGCATCCCAGACCGCCGTGGGTCATCGAGCGCTATTGGCCGTGCGTCATAGGCCGTTATTGAGAGTCACTAAAAGTTATTGAGAAATGAAATGCCCCACACCGGCATTATAGAAACGTTTTTTTTCATTTTTGCCGGCGCTGCAATTCTCGCAACGGTGAGCCTGTACACCCGCCAACCAATGCTGGTCGCCTACATTGCTCTGGGCGTCATCCTTGGCCCTCATGCTACGGGGTGGGTCGGCGACGCCGCTCTGCTGGGCGAAATATCTGAGTTCGGGATCATCTTCTTATTGTTTCTTGTAGGTTTGGATCTGCAACCGGGTAAGTTAAAGAACATGTTGGGCGAGTCACTGATGACCGCAGTCGGTACCACCGTGGTGTTTTTTGCGATTGGATTTGGCATCCTGATCGCCTTCGACTTCAGCTGGATTGAGGCGTGTGTCGCAGGTATCGCCGCAGCGTTCAGCAGCACCATCATGGGGATAAAGTTGCTGCCGACCACGGCCCTGCATCACCGACACATAGGTGAGATGGTAATCAGCCTACTGTTGATCCAGGACTTGTTGGCCATTCTGGCTATTCTTCTACTAAACGGCCTAGGCACGGACAGTTCAGGATTGTGGGCGAGCCTTGGAGCTATTTTCCTGGGCCTTCCTTTGATCGGCCTACTTGCAGTGGTTGGTGTCAGATACGTATTACTACCCCTATTACAAAAGTTTGATGCCTTCCATGAGTTCATCTTTTTGGTTGCAATCGGTTGGTGTTTGGGCGTGGCGACCGCGGCCAATGCCATCGGCTTGTCTCTGGAAATTGGTGCATTCATCGCAGGAATCAGCCTGGCCACAAGCCCAATCGCTCTGTACATCGCGGAGAGCTTGCGACCGTTGCGAGACTTTTTCTTGATCTTGTTTTTCTTCTCTGTGGGCGCTGGATTGAACATCGATTTACTCGATCAGGTGTGGCTGGCCTCGGCATTGTTCGCACTGATTCTGATTGCAGCAAAACCAGTTGTGTTCGCTGGCCTGTTAACCATGCAAAAGGAAGATTCAAGCGTAGCGTGGGAAGTCGGCTTTCGTTTGGGTCAAGCTTCAGAGTTTTCGTTGCTGCTCAGTTTCATCGCCATTTCAAATCAATTGATCGGCGACGAGGCAGGTTTAATCATACAGTTTGGCACCGTGTTGACCCTGGTGCTGAGCAGCTATTTCGTCATTTTCCGATACCCTAGCCCTATAGCCCCAGACCCGCACCTGAGGCGAGACTAGTCACCAAAGGCTATTTTGACCGAGCTATCTTAAGTGCACCACACCTCGACCAACCATCTGGCCGGCGAGGATTCTATCGATTGCGTTGGACAATGTATCCAGATGCAACACCTCTTCAAGCTGGGCTATGTCAAGACGCCATTCGCCACCCAACTTGTTCCACAAGCGTTGCTTTTCAGCCAGAGGCAACTCTACGGAGTCTACGCCCAGCAGATTCACATGGCGCAACAAGAACGGTAAGACTGTCGCAGGGACTTCTGCACCACCTACAAGTCCGCAAGCGGCCACTGAACATCCATAACGCAAGCTTTTGACGGCGTTAAACAACATTTCGCCGCCCACCGTATCGACAACACCACCCCATCGCTCGGCTAACAGCGGCCGTCCGCCGCCCTCGTTGGCATCTTCACGCGACAAGATCTCATTTGCACCAAGGCTTTTGAGCAGGTCGTGCTGATCAGGTTTGCCCGTGACAGCCGCGACCTCGTAACCCAGACTGGCAAGCATTGCCACCGCCACAGACCCCACACCGCCAGTCGCCCCGGTAACCAGCACAGGTCCCGATTCAGGTGTCATACCGACCCCTTCAAGCTTGTCTATACATTCCGCTGCGGTGAAACCTGCAGTCCCAAGTAGCATCGAAGAGTGCAGCGTGAGACCTTCAGGCAGAGGCACAATCCAGTTTGCAGGCACCCTGATTTGTTGCCCAAAGCCGCCATGGGTGTTCATACCCAAGTCATAGCCGATGACGATCACCTCATCTCCTGCGGCAATACCCGCAGCGTCACTTTGAGCAACAATTCCAGCAGCATCGATACCGGGTGTATGAGGGAAGTTACGCGTCACGCCAGGATTACCCGTAGCAGACAGGCCATCTTTATAGTTTAAAGATGAGTAGTGCACGTCGATCAATACCTCTCCCTCTGGCAGATCATCCACTTCTCTGGAAATTACGCTTCGGCTGAATCCGTCTTCGGTTTTTTCGACCCAGAATGCATCAAAACTCATGACGCCTCTCCTTCTCGTATCTGTTCTCGTTCTTGTTCTCGTTCTTGCTGCTCTTGTTCTGGGAACAGTAACTGGTGACCCTGCAGTCCGCTAACCTGGTTCTGGCCAACCTGTCGTGCAGGTTACTGACGACGTAACCCACTCATCAGCTCGCTGGCTTGTTCGATCATACCGTTGACGTTTTTGAGTATCTTGTCGATCGGTTTTTGGTGTTCTACCCAAACGATCTCATAAACATCTCTCGATTCACACGCGTTGATCAGGTATTCATCGCTGGTTGCTATCTCGTCCACCAACCCCAGATCAACAGCTCGACGGCCGTACCAGGCTTCTCCCGTGGCGACCACGTCAAGATCAACAGCCGGTCTATTTTCTGCTACAAACTCCTGGAACAATTCATGGACGTCTTCCAGCTCTTCGATAAACTTCTGACGTCCCTCTTCGGTATTTTCACCCAGTGTGGTCAGTGTTCTCTTGTATTTACCTGCAGTTAATACCTCAACGTCAATATCATTTTTCTTCAACAGTCGATGTACGTTCGGCACCTGGGCTACCACCCCAATTGATCCAACCAGGGCAAATGGCGCAGCAATGATTTTGTTGGCGACCGCAGCCATCATATATCCGCCGCTGGCCGCCACTTTGTCCACGGCCACCGTCAGCGGCACGCCTTTGCTTCGAATCCGCGCCAGCTGAGAAGCGGCAAGACCATACCCTGGCACCATACCACCAGGACTTTCGATCACTGCGATTACCTCGTCCTTCTCATTGGCCAGCGTCAAGATTGCGGATACTTCTAGTCGTAAGCGTTCTACGGATGACGCACGAATATCACCATTAAATCGAACGACAAAGCTGCGAGGTTTGTCCTGGGAAACCTCCGGGTCACTAGCATCGTCTGCCGCCTTGTCCTTTTTAGCGCTTTTTGCATCTTTCTGGACCGATTTGCTGTGCTCTTTATCCGCTTGCGCTTGGGCTTTGGCTTCCTGCTTGTGTTGTTTTTTAACCAAGCCTTCTGGCAACATTCTGGCCTCCATGGTGTGCCGCAGGCGGGTTACTTTGTCGTTAAGCTTGGTCACCCTCAAACTGCCGGGTTCCTGCCCGTCAGCCCCTCTTTGGCTCATGGCAAATGAAGAAGACACGATGATTAACAAAGCGACAACCAGCGTGATGACTTCGGCTAGAAAAACCAGGTACTCAAATAGATATTCCATAGACTCGCAATAATGGGTGTGTCGGGCGCAAAAATTAGGCCGGGTACTCTAAAGGTTTAACCAGCGGCTGTACATTAGGATTATTCATCGATCAACCTATACTCATGTCATGCAAGAAGCGCAAAAAATCATCGCCATCATTGAACAGCAGTTCAAACCCACCCCGGTCACCGATCCGGACACAAACGACAAAATGACCGGGCGCTTGGTAGTGGAGCTTGATTGGGGCACGGACCGAGCCAAATTCGCCTTCGACGGTGAACACTGTGCAGCCGTAAGCGCACCAACGGATCTGAAAATCCACGTCGGCAATCTATCGATTCTCGAACAGCTCCTGAACGGTCAGACACACCCCATGGAGGCTTTTTATGCGAAAACGCTCAAGGCGGAGGGTTATATTGTTCCGACCTTCCGGTTCCTCATGTCTGTGATCAAGTCTCAGCCCAATTGATCCAGAAATTCTTGTATCAGCCAGCCTGATATCGCCGTTTTTGGAGGCGTCTGCGGCAAATTGTTTGCTGCGAACCACTGAGCATCCGCAATCTCGCTCTCCTGGCAGACAATATCACCGCCGGCATATTCGGCATGGAAACCCAGCATCAGAGAGTTCGGAAAAGGCCAGCTCTGGGAACCGAAGTACTTTAGATTACTAACTTTTAAGCCAACCTCTTCCTCTACCTCTCGATGCACGGTTTGTTCTATGGATTCACCAGGTTCAACAAACCCGGCGAGTGTGCTGTACATGCCATTTGGCCAGTTGGCATTGCGAGCCAGCAGCATTTCATCACCTTTAGTCACCAGCACAATGATGCTTGGCGACAGTCTTGGGTAGCTGATCAGCTGACATTGTGGACATTGCTTGGCCCGATCTGCAGGGTGATCTTGCATTTGAGCGCCGCAGCGCCCACAAAACTGGTTCGTACTATCCCATTCCAAGACCTGTTGGGCACGACCCGCCAGATAAAACAAAGATTGGCTGGTCCGGCCCAACATCGCATACAAACTGACCGTGTTAAAACCTTCTCCAGGACTACCTTTGGCCTGCAGAGCAAAACAGGGCTTATTTAGATAGTGACCCAGAAAATGTTTGCTCAAGACCTCCATATCCATCCAGCGAAAATCATCCGACGTGATGGGCTCGGGCGAGCCCTGAACCGATTTGACGACAAGCTCACCCCGAGTGAACACAAAGTACCAGGCGTCGGAATCATCAGCGCCATCGGGCATCACGTGATTAGGTATAAACTCGTCGGGATCAATGGGCCACATATTTCACGTTCCTGTCCTAAATTCACTAAAAAATATCATACGTAGTCATAACACACCTATACTTCCACGAATAGAACCTCGTTACGCATCATGTGTGGTAGGCAGTTCTTGGTATCGGGCTTAAGGGTAACGAATTTGGTTGCTGACAATCTGTTGGACGCGCTAAATTAGAGGGCTTTGTGCACCTGCCTGTTTGTAGAGGCGCCAAATAATTGGCGCGACTATCGTTTTTCGACTGCAACCCTGCGACATAATGTTGCGCAAAGGCCGGATCGTTTTGCACACGTCTGCAAATCAAAGGCACAACGGACCGAAGATAAGGACCAGAGAACAGGAAAGGACTGAGACACTATGTCAACAGATACATTATCGTGGAATTCTTTTGTTAGAAACTTCCTAGGCCAGGCGCCCGAATGGTACAAAATGACCATCGTCGGGTTCTTGATACTCAACCCCTTCGCGTTGCTGCTGACAGGACCGTTTATCACGGGTTGGATTATCGTGCTCGAGTTCATCTTCTGCCTGGCGATGGCTCTGAAATGCTATCCGTTGCAGCCTGGTGGATTGATCGCCCTGGAAGCAGTCTTTATGGGTATGACAACGCCTGAGACGGTAAAAGCCGAAGTATTCACAAACTTCCCCGTCATCTTGTTGCTCATGTTTATGGTCGCTGGGGTGTATTTCATGAAAGAGTTGTTGCTCTTCATCTTCACCAAGATCCTCCTCAAGGTAAAATCCAAAGCTTTCCTTTCATTTTTGTTTTCTATTGTTGCCGCAGTCCTGTCGGCCTTCCTGGACGCCCTTACCGTCACAGCGGTTGTCATTGCGGTGGGTGTTGGCTTCTATTCGATCTATCACCGGGTTGCTTCCGGCAAACATTTTAAAGACGATCACGAACATGCAGAAGACGGCACCATTCACGACACCCATAGAGAGGATCTTGAGCAGTTCAGAGGCTTCCTTCGCAATCTCTTGATGCACGCAGCGGTAGGTACCGCACTGGGTGGGGTGTGTACCACCGTTGGCGAACCTCAGAATCTATTGATCGCCAGCTACACCGGCTGGGAATTTATGGAGTTCATCTATGTCATGGCGCCGGTCACCATGCCAGTGCTGGCGGTGGGTTTGCTGACCTGCGTGACGCTGGAAAAAGCCAAGTGGTTCAGCTATGGCGAGACGCTTCCGGAGCGCGTTCGCGGCATTCTTCAAGAGTTTGATGAACATGAAACAGAAAGCCGAACCGGTCGAGACAACGCTCGGCTCATCACCCAGGGGATTGCGGCCCTGTTTTTGGTCTGGGCTTTGGTAAACCATGTCGCCGAAGTTGGACTGATAGGCCTTGCAATCATTGTGATTCAAACCGCTCTGAACGGCGTGGTGGAAGAACACCAACTCGGACATGCATTCGAAGAGGCTTTGCCCTTCACTGCCCTGCTGGTGGTCTTCTTCGGCATCGTGGGTGTGATCCACGAGCAGCACCTGTTCTCCCCCGTAATTGGCTACGTGCTTTCTCTACCCGAGCAAGCACAACCCGGTATGTTCTATATTGCCAACGGTGTGCTCTCCGCCATCTCTGATAATGTCTTTGTAGCAACCGTCTACATCGGCGAAGTACACGCTGCCTTTCAGGCCGGAGAATTATCCCGGCAGCAATTCGATCTTTTAGCTGTTGCTATTAATACCGGTACAAATATTCCAAGTATCGCAACGCCCAACGGACAGGCGGCATTTTTGTTCCTGTTGACCTCTTCCCTGGCGCCGCTGATCCGCTTGTCGTACATGAAAATGGTTGTTATGGCACTACCCTATACGGTCACCATGGGAATCACGGGCTGGATCTGCGTAAATTACTTCCTGTAGGAGAGATGACAGCAGCGCGACACCAATGTGACGAAGCCCGCACGAAATGCGGGCTTTTTTATGCGCTCAACGAATCCCAGAGTGGCTCCGTTCCCTGTTCCCGCATCAATTCAAGAAACGCTTCGTGACTTTCGAGTTCGTTATCACTCGCCTGCACAATTAGCAATTCAACACCCGACAAGTCAGTGTGGTCTCCAGAACCGCCACCAGACTGAACTCCAGTTCGAGCGTCCGCATTTGTAGTAGCGCCAAATAAATTGGTTTGCCCACCGGTCATTAAGAGGTAGACGTCTGCCAGAATTTCCGCATCGAGCAACGCGCCGTGCAACTCCCGCTGAGAATTATCTACCTGGTAGCGTCGACACAGCGCATCCAGATTATTCTTCTGACCCGGGTGTTTGTGACGTGCGACGGCCAGACTATCGGTGATGGCGCACAGGTCTTCCACCTTTGTGTTGTTGGCGGGCAACAAGCTGAATTCGTAATTTAGAAATGAAACATCAAATGGCGCGTTATGGATCACTAGCTCGGCGCCATGGAGGAATTCAACCAGCTCTTGCCAGATTTCGCCAAACTCGGGTTTGTCCGCCAGAAAGTCCTGACTTATTCCATGTACCTCAAACGCGCCATCATCGATCTCGCGCTTCGGATTGATGTATTTGTGGAAGTGTTTACCGGTCAGGCGCCGATTTACCAGCTCGACACCGCCGATCTCAATGATTCGGTGCCCAGCCTCGACCTCAATGCCGGTTGTTTCTGTATCCAGTACAATTTGTCGCATATCTGAGGTGATTATTCTCCACTGTTCTCTAACATTCGATCGATGGCGTCGTTTGCCGCCTGATCAACCCGCTCATTTTCCGGGTGTCCTGAGTGACCCTTCACCCAGTGCCATTCTACCGAATGTTGCGAAACCGCCACGTCCAATCGCTGCCATAGATCTTGGTTTTTTACCGGTTGCTTCTGAGCGGTTTTCCAACCATTCTTTTTCCAGTTACGCACCCACTGAGTGATTCCTTGGCGAACATATTGGCTATCTGTCGTCAAAGACACGTCTGAAGGTCTTTGCAGCGCTTCTAATCCCGCAATCGCGGCCATCAGTTCCATGCGATTGTTGGTGGTCTGAGGCTCTGCACCATCCAACAACTTCTCATGGCTTCCAGCGCGCAATAATGCAGCCCAACCGCCGGGTCCGGGATTGCCCCGACACGCGCCATCCGTAAATATTTCGACAGTACTGATGGACTTATTCAACAGGTATATGGCTCAACGAATCTTGTTTGCGTTGCCAGCTGGATACAGCCGGATAAGCAACCGGGGCGAGGTCTTTTACCTTTGGAGACTGGGTTCGCGACAGCGGTGGTATGCCGGCAGACCTTTGTTTCACAGCCTCGATCACAACCAGACTGCCAAAAGGGAGTTCCACAGGCAGGCTATCAAATCGGGCCCCTATTTTTTCGACAAGTCGCGTTGTCGCTGTTTGACAAAATTGCCGAAACCGAGATTTCTGCACCACGCCTTGCACACCGTCACTTCCACCTGACCCGGTGGAGCGGAAGACTCTGCCCAGGGCAAGATAAGTGGGCTTATGTTGCAGTTCGTAGCCTAAGACAGCCAGCCAGTCAAACAAGCGCAGCGGCGTGACGAGATTGCGCGTACTCAACGGGTCTGAGAAGAACCTTGCATATACTTTACGCAGACCCAATAGACTGAACGGATTGATCTGCACCACGAGTAGGCGCCCGCCAGGCGCCAACACTCGATCAACTTCGCGCACCGCGGTACGAGGATCTGAGACGGTCTCCAGACTATGATGCAGCACTACCGCAGACAGACTGCCGGTGGCAAAAGGCAACTTCTCCAACTCGCTGCAGATTACGGAGTGTTGAGCGTCAACGTAGCTCCCCTGTGGCGCAGAAACTACGGCGATACTCTGCCGAGCCATACATCGCGATAGCCACCGGGCCCCAGGCTCGAACTCTGAGACCCACAATACGGTTTCGCCGTGCAATCGCCTGACGGGTTCTCGTAAAGCTTCCTGCTCAATTCCAAGCATTGCTTTGCCGATGGAGGTTGCCCACAGGCCTGTGCTTTCATTGTGTTCAGGGTGCACGGATCTGCTGTTAGACACGTCACGCCTTGGGTCAGGTTCAATTGCCAAATGCGACACTTTCGGCGAAAGTAAGGTACTCAAATTTTAGAGTTTCTTTCGATTTGCGCAACCGTAGTTTCAACCGCAGCATCCCACCAATCCAGCTAAATCGAGGCCTCCTCCTGTGCAGTTTTGTGCTCGTTATGGCAGGCTGCCGAACCATGGTGCCCACGGGGGACAACGCGCTCCTGCCTGAGACGCCGCAAGTTGAATATATGCACACCATCAGCGATTTTGAGGGTGCTCCCACCTATGAGCCAGAAGTTGCCCAAGTCACATCGCAGGTCACTTCGAACAAGAATCAACATCACCAAGCACTGCCGCCGACACCACAGGACCTTTTTCGAACGATGCGTGCATCCATGCGGCTACCTCGCCACACAGATCACCCTGTCGTGCAGCAGGAACTGAAGTGGCTAAAGCGCCACCCGACCTATCTGCAAAGATTGCAGCCGAGACTGCAACGCTATCTACCCTACATCCACCAAAAGGTTATGGAAAGAAATATGCCGGTGGAGCTGGCCCTGCTACCCATCGTGGAAAGTGCGCTGGATATCTATGCATTTTCTCATGGTGGAGCCGCAGGCCCCTGGCAATTTTTGCGCGGTACAGCCAAGCAATACGGAGTATCCATCAACGATTGGTACGATGGACGCCGGGACATCGTAGCGTCCACGGATGCTGCATTGGACTTCTTAACGGATTTGTACGAACGGTTTGACGACTGGAACCTGGCCCTTGCAGGTTACAACGCCGGCCAAGGAAACGTGAATCGTGCCTTACGCAAGAAACCCAACGCCGACTACTGGGATCTCGATTTGCCACGGGAAACCAAGCGATACGTCCCGCGTCTGCTGGCGATCGCTGAGGTGGTTGCAAACCCGTCCAAATACGGTGTGGTACTGCCCCCAATTCAACCTCAGGCGCAATTTCATATTGTTGAGACACACAGTCAATTCCAGCTCAACAAACTGGCTGACGCCGCAGGTCTCAGTCTGGAAGCGCTGTATCGTTTTAATCCAGCATTTAATCAATGGGCAACCGCCCCAAATGGACCCCATCGCTTAATTATTCCTGTTGAATTGGACCCAATCCTGACCCAGGAGAAGATCGACACCATACCGGTCCAACACCGGATTGATTGGCTCCAGGTGAAGGTCAGAGAGGGAGATACGTTGAGCCACATCGCCAAAAGACACGGTGTAGATGTGGGTTCTTTGAAAGCGGCCAATCAGCTCAGCCACAATCGGATTCGAGCGGGCGCAAAACTTTTGATCCCAAAAAACTCCAACGCCTCCTCGAAAAACCCACATCGCTACGTGAACGCCAACAATCCCCAGTATGTCGTGCGTCGCGGAGATTCAATGTGGTCGATTGCCAAGCAACACGGTGTAAATCTCACAAGATTGATGAAGGCGAATCATATCGGTCCAAGAGACACTCTGAGGGTGGGCTCGACCTTATCAATCCCTGTGGTTGCCAGTTCTCGGGCGTCTGCAACAGGTGCACGCGAGGCGGTCACGCGCAAGGTTCGTTACAAAGTCCGCCGAGGAGATTCTCTGGCTCGTATCGCGAGTAAATTTGATGTCACGATCAGGCAGTTGGCAGCCTGGAATGACCTTGACGTAAAACGCTACCTGCAGCCGGGCCAGGGTCTGCTGGTCTATGTGAGTGTTACCGGCGGACCCTGATTGAACTGCGCGTTGCGCAAGCGCTACTCGATCACCTCACTACTAATTGGCCGATCTACACCAACCGTATTTTCCGCAGCCACAAAGAAGCTTTCAAATTCTACTCTTGCGACACGCGATTGCAGTGCTTGCCGTAACTGATTAACGGTTTCATCCGGCGTAAACGAGATATTGCCGGGCACGACACGAGTCACCGTGATGAGCGCCGCGCTTCCATCGGTTAGATCTATAGCACCCACGGATTTTTCACCTTCGGGAGGACGTGGTAACTCGAAGGCTCGGTTCAAAATGTCTTGAGGCACTTCAGGCAAGCCCGCGCGCGTAGCCAAGGTATGGGTACGCCAGCTTCCGCCAAGCGTATCGGCAATCGCTGACACGCTCTCACCCGCCTCCAATTGAGCGAGACCCACCTCTTTCGCCGTGGCAATTTCAGTCAGCGCGATCTCCAGCGAAATCTCTTGTCGAATCTGTTCTGAGACTTGCTCCAGAGTCTTGGGTTCCGGTTCGTACTGCTGGTCTGCTCTGACAAAAACAACTTGCCCGGCACCCACCTGAATGGCCTCACTATTCGAGCCGTCCAGCACATCAGCCCCAAACAAGGCAGCCAGTACAGCACTGTTAGCCAGTATTTCATCGCCCTTTTGGTCACTCGCGGAAACCTGCGGCACTTTGACAACACTCAGACCCAACTCGCTGGCTACACCATCAAGCGAGTAGCGCTCTTCATAGGCAATCCGTTCAAGTTCCAGAGCCATTTCAGAATATGATTCTTCAGCCTTAAGTCGCTGCACCCTTTCTGTAAGCGCTTGTGTCATGGATTCAAAGCTTGGGTAGTCTTGCTCCACGATGCCGTTGAGCTGGATTAGGTGGAAACCAGCTTCGGTTAGAACCGCTTCTGAAACATCGCCGGGGGCTCCCAGTGCCCAGAGCGCATCTTCAAAGTCGGCTGGAAAGGTGCCTTTGTTAAAAGATCCAAGATCACCCCCATTGGTTTTGGATCCTGCATCTTCGGACAGTTCCTGCGCCAGGGACGCAAATTCCTCACCCGCATTAAGGCGAGTTTGTATTTCCAGAATGAGGGCCCGCGCGGCAATCTCATCTCGGCTGTCATTTACTTGAATGAGAATATGTGAAGCCGCTCGTTCCTCGTCTCGCAGTGCGGCTGCCCGATCATCCTCGTAAAGGCTGAGGAGCTCTTCTTCGGTCACATCGATACCTCCCATTTGCAACACCGTATCCACAGACAGCGCGATGTAAGCCGCATCAACTGCAAGCTCAGTCATGTAGGCGTTGAGATTCTCGTTGTAACGCGTTTCTATCTCTTCAGCACTGACACCTTTGGGTTTGTTGTACGAGTCGATGGTGAGCGGAAAGTAGGCGATATCACGCTGCTGATTTACTACTCGGATTAGCTCCGTCAAATCCCATTGGCTTAAAGAAGCAGAGTCCACCAGGGCATTGCGCAGTTGTGTTCTGGAAAGATCTTCACCAACCACCTGAAGAAATTCCACTGGGCGATAACCCATCGAGTTTACAGATTGGCGATAAACTGCTTCATTGAACTGACCATCAACCTGGTATGCCGGACTGGTGACCAATTCATCGTTCACCTGCCGGTCTGAAACAGATATGCCCAACAGCTGGTTTGCCTCGGTTAGAACCTGGCGGCCAATGACCTGTTGCAATACGTATTGCTGCAGTTCAAGTCGGTCGATGCTACTCGGGTCAAAATCTGCCCCCATGCGCGAAAGCACTCTTATTCGCTCCCTTTCCGTTTCCGTCGCAAGGTAGGATTGGGTGATCTCGAAGTCTCCAACCTGGGCAATCTCTGGATCACCCCCCGAAAATACGGCGGTCGCCCCAAAGCCAAAAAGAGTAAGTACTAGAATCAGAGCCACCACCAGAACTTTAAAGCCAGTTCCTTGAGTCTGATCGCGAAGCTTCTGCAACATGTGTCGTGCCCGTACGTTAATTCGTTATAAAAAAAGGGCGCTATATGCGCCCCCTGTTCGAACTGCAATTTTAACTGATAGATCGCTTAATTCAACGCGTCCTTCAGCGCTTTACCCGGCTTAAATGCCGGCACTTTTGCTGCCGCGATTTGAATAGTTGCACCCGTCTGGGGGTTGCGGCCTGTTCTCGCCGCACGTTCACGGACTAAGAAAGTACCAAAACCTACCAGTGCAACAGGCTCGCCATTTTTCAGGGAACCTGCAATCGCATCTAACATCGCGTCAAGGGCGCGGCCCGCGGACGCTTTGGAGATATCAGATGAATCGGCTATTTGATCGATGAGTTCAGATTTGTTCACATTTGGGCCCTCAGAAGTCAAACAGGTGTCGCATAGTTTCTGTTGTATCGAGGTCCTTAGCGCTTCGATACCCGCTACACATCATCTGCTCTAGACATTGAAAATAAAAACAGGGTGTGAGCCACCCCTCCCAATCCCTAACAGGATGCGTACTTATACCAAGGGCGACAAAGCCACGCAAGCACGTTTACAAATGGCTGCAGCCTTTGTCCCACGCCTAATGAGGGCTGATGCTTGCGCCTGTGGTGCTGGTATCTGATGTACCTTCCGAGCCAACGGTGGTTGCCGCATCTACGCTCAATACACGAGGCTCCGGAATCCGTTCCAACGCGAGTTCCAAAACATCATCCATCCACTTCACAGCATGAATTTCCAGGTTTTCTTTAACGTTTTCCGGAATCTCTTTCAGATCCTTTTCATTCTCTGCGGGAATAACAACTCGTTTGATTCCACCTCTGTGTGCGGCGAGCAGTTTTTCCTTCAGACCACCGATCGGTAACACCTGGCCTCGCAACGTGATCTCTCCTGTCATCGCAACATCTGCTCGCACGGGAATCCCGGTAACAACAGAGATCAGCGCTGTGCACATCCCAATACCAGCACTGGGACCATCTTTCGGGGTTGCCCCCTCTGGTACATGGATGTGGATATCAGATTTCTCATGGAAGTCATCAGCAATACCCAGTGCAACGGTGCGACTACGTACAAATGTGAGCGCTGCCTGAATTGATTCCTGCATCACATCACCAAGAGAACCAGTTTTGGTCTGACGACCCTTACCAGGTACCGCTACCGCTTCGATGTTGAGAAGCTCACCACCGGCCTGTGTCCAAGCTAATCCGGTCACTATACCGACCTGATTTTCTTCTTCAGCCAGTCCGTAGTTGAAACGTCTTACACCGTTGTATTTTTCCAGATCATCGGGTTGGATAACCGCCGTCTCAACTGGGCTTTTGTCTTTGCGAAGTGCCTGCTCTTTTACAACCTTACGAGCCAGTTTCGCCACTTCACGCTCTAAGCCGCGCACCCCAGCCTCTTTGGTATAGAAACGGATGATATCGGTAAGCGCAGCGTCAGTGACCTCCAGTTCACTACCGGCAAGACCGTTCATTTTGGTTTGTTTGGGAACCAGATAACGCTGAGCAATGTTCAGCTTCTCATCTTCTGTATAGCCGGGGAGCCGAATAACTTCCATCCGATCAAGCAACGGCGCCGGGATGTTCATAGAGTTAGACGTACAAATGAAGAAAACCTTTGAAAGATCGTAGTCCACTTCAAGATAGTGATCATTAAATGAGTTGTTCTGTTCTGGGTCGAGCACTTCTAACAAGGCACTGGCAGGGTCACCTCGAACATCCATACCCATCTTGTCGATTTCATCCAGCAGGAAAAGGGGATTGGCCACGCCAGCTTTGGACATTTTTTGAATGATCTTGCCTGGCATAGAACCTATATACGTGCGGCGGTGCCCTCTGATCTCTGCTTCATCACGCACCCCACCGAGCGCCATCCGCACAAATTCCCGGTTTGTGGCGCGCGCAATACTCTCTCCAAGGCTGGTTTTACCAACCCCGGGAGGACCGACGAGACACAACACCGGACCACGCATGGCAGACACTCGGTTCTGCACCGCCAGGTACTCAACTATTCGGTCTTTGACTTCTTCAAGCCCATAATGGTCTTCATCGAGAATCTTCTGCGCCGCGGCAAGATCCTTTCGAACCCGAGATTTCTTCTTCCAGGGGACGCTGAGCGTCCAGTCAAGATAGCTACGCACGACGGTTGCTTCAGCCGACATGGGCGCCATCATTTTCAGTTTATTCAGTTCGCTTTGTACTTTTTCTTTGGCGTCCTTGTGCATGCCAGAGTCGTCTATTCGACGTTGTAGCTCATCGACTTCACCCTGCTCGGAGTCCCCCATTTCCTTCTGGATGGCTTTCATCTGCTCGTTGAGGTAATACTCCCGCTGACTGCGCTCCATCTGTTTTTTTACGCGGCCGCGGATGCGTTTTTCCATCTCGAGCACATCTATCTCGGCATCCATCAACTCCAGCAGCTTGTCCATCCGCTCTTTAAGAGAAAATGCCTCAAGAATCGCCTGACGGTCCTCGATGCTAAGGGACATCTGAGCAGCGATGGTATCCGCAAGTCGGGTAGGATCGTCGATACTGGATAGTGACGAAAGCACTTCCTGCGGCACCTTTTTACTGGCTTGGACATATTGCTCAAACTGCGCGAGCAGCGTGCGCGTGAGCGCCTCACCCTCCCTGCCGTCCAGATCAGGCTCTGCGTGTATCTCGACACTCGCCTGAATAAACTCGTCCGAAAATTCAATGTGCTTAACCTGGGCTCTCTGCCCGCCTTCAACCAACACCTTTACAGTCCCGTCGGGCAGCTTCAAAAGCTGCAGGACGGTGGCAACCGTCCCGACATCATAAAGATCACCCTGCTGTAGCTCACTGGTTTCGGCATCGCGCTTTGCGACCAGGAGAATCTGTTTGTCGTCCGCCATCGCGACATCCAGCGCGCGAATCGAACTTTCCGTGCCAACAAACAGCGGATGTACGCCATGTGGGTAGACCACCATATCTCGGAGCGGCAATACGGGAATGTTTTCAACTTGGGGTGATTCAGACACTAAGACTTCCTCTAGCTTACGCCGATTATTCGCACAGGTTGCACACGCATGTGCATGTTCGCATTACATGCACACACACCGTCTATATCGGAATTCGTCTGTTGATCATGCTGCCCCGGTGGCAGCTGTCCAGCTCTACTATTCTTCGGGGGCGGCCTTCGCTTGGTCCACATTTTCGTAGATGAGCATCGGCTCACTTTCGCCCTTGATAACACTATCGTCTATGACAACCTTACTGACAGATTCAGACGAAGGCAGGTCATACATTGTGTCCAGAAGAACCGCTTCGAGTATTGAACGCAATCCACGAGCACCCGTTTTACGCTCCATCGCTTTATCGGCGACTGCACGCAGGGCGTCTTCACGGAAGTCAACTTCAACGTCTTCCATCTCAAATAGTTTAGTGTATTGCTTGGTAAGTGAGTTCTTTGGTTCGGTCAAAATGCGAATTAGCGCATCTGCGTCCAATTCTTCCAGGGTGGCAACGACCGGTAAACGACCGACAAATTCTGGAATCAGACCGTATCTGATCAGATCTTCGGGCTCCACCCCTCGCAACGTCTCGCCAATGCTCTTGCGTTCAGCATCCCCTTTGACTTCAGCACCAAATCCGATTCCGGATTTGTCTGAACGGTCCATAATCACCTTGTCCAGGCCTGCAAACGCACCGCCACAAATAAACAGGATATTTGACGTATCTACCTGCAAAAATTCTTGTTGAGGGTGTTTACGACCTCCTTGAGGTGGCACGGACGCAACAGTACCTTCGATCAGCTTCAACAGCGCTTGCTGAACACCCTCTCCGGAGACATCACGGGTTATCGACGGGTTGTCAGACTTGCGGGAAATTTTGTCAATTTCGTCGATATAGACAATACCGACCTGCGCGCGATCTACATCATAGTCGCATTTCTGCAGAAGCTTCTGAATGATGTTCTCAACGTCCTCGCCCACATAACCGGCTTCGGTTAACGTGGTGGCATCAGCGATAGTGAAGGGCACATCCAGCAAACGGGCTAAGGTCTCGGCAAGCAAGGTCTTCCCGCTACCGGTAGGACCAATCAACAGTATATTAGACTTGGAGAGTTCAACATCATCCTTTTTGCCGTTGTAGTTCAATCGCTTATAGTGATTGTAAACAGCCACGGAAAGCACTTTTTTCGCGTGCTCCTGACCAATGACATACTGGTCAAGTATATTGTTTATCTCCTGCGGAACAGGAAGGCTACTGGATTCTCCTGGTTGAGCAGCCTCCGACACTTCCTCACGGATAATGTCGTTACACAGCTCAACGCACTCATCACAAATGAATACGGAAGGTCCGGCAATTAACTTGCGAACTTCATGCTGACTCTTTCCACAAAAGGAGCAGTATAAGAGCTTGCCTGAGTCTTCGCCTTTGCCATCATCGTCTGACATTCAGATTCCTATCGTTCGTCTAACTATCTATCAGCTATCTATCAGCTATCTATTAGCTTTCTATCAGCTATCTATCAGCTATCTATTAGCTTTCTATTAGCTTTCTATTAGCTTTCTATTAGCTTTCTATTAGCTTTCTATTAGCTTTCTATTAGCTTTCTATTAGCTTTCTATTCACTGTCCATTAGCTATCGTATTAACGATCTAGCTATTTTCTTATCGACCTGGTCGATCACGCTTGTTTACTTGTTTTTAACTTAGTGAGCTGGAACGCTTGCTGCGATTCAAGCCGTCACAATTTGTCTTATCAGCCCGGATGTTTCGACCCTGTCGCAGACTTCAAATTACAACCGCCCGTCT
>JBCCIU010000016.1:0-140439 GCA_039028095.1 Pseudomonadota bacterium | reverse complement strand
GCTGTTGTTGCATTAGGTGGGTTCATGAATCGATACAATGACACCCTCGCGACGGTCACAGACGCCGAGTCCCGGGATTGGGCCCGGACACACCTTTCAGGTTTAGGTTGGTCTATTGAAAAACACACTGGCGAAGCGCACGAGCAACGCATGGGTCCTCCCATGGGTTAGATCCTGTCGGTAAATTCGAGGCGTCAAATTTGTGACGCAAAGAAGCGCCGGACATTTATGATGCGATCCTGATGGACTGTGAGATGCCGGAGGTGGACGGCTATGTGGCCACACAACAAATCAGGTCCTTCGAGCAGAACAGGCTTGAGTCCCATTCCGATTATTGCGTTGACGGCGCGCCAGGATTAACCGCTGGTTACTAGCCTGGGATCTGGGTTGCTCATAAACTAGGCGTCTACTATTCAGGCTTGGGGACTCTAGTGAATCAGACGTCGAATGCCATGATTGTTACCGCTCAACCAGAAGCATCCGAAGCAGGTGCCAAGGTCTTGATGCGCGGTGGAAACGCCATCGACGCCGCGATGACAGCCGCTTTGGTACAGGGTGTTGTGGATCCGCAAATGACGGGCATCGCAGGATTTGGCAATTGCCAGATCTATATGCCTGGACGTGGCGTGCATACCTGTATCGATTTTCATGCAAAAACACCGCTGTCTGCGACACCGGATATGTGGCAAGACCTCCTGGTAGCGGAAACGCGGGATGGCTTTGGCTTTGTGCTGGATGGCCACCAGAATGATCTCGGATACCAAGCCGTCGCCACTCCGGGTAGCTTGATGGCTTATGCAGAGGCTGTGCAGGAATTTGGTACTTTTGACTGGCAGGATATCTGTGCGCCAGCCATAAGCTATGCACGCGATGGGTTTATGATTCGTCCCGGGGTTTACAACTGGTGGGTTTCAGGTGCCAGTCTTGGGCGTGTCGACGTTACGGAACGGCTTTCTTTCAGCACGAGTGGACGAAGTCTTTACTATCGCGAGAATGGCAGTTTGAAGCAGATTGGTGATCAGTTTGTGAACATCGAACTGGCAAACACGTTAGAGCGGATCGCCAGGCAAGGGGTGGCGTCTTTCTACACCGGCGAAATTGCCGAGGAAATTGCAGCGGATATGACGGCCAATGGGGGACTCTTGAGTCTGGAGGACTTAAAGGAATACCGAACTACTCGGACCGAGCCTCTTCGAGGCGTCTACCGGGGGTATGATCTTGCGACCAATCACCCTCCGGGCGGTGGCATCATGTTGGTGCAGATGCTGAATATCCTATCCAATTTTGACCTTCGCCAAATCGGCCACAATACGAGTGAATATTTAAGGATTGTCAGTGAGGCCATGAAGGCTGCCACAGCGGATAAGGAAGCCTATGTCGGCGATCCAAATTTTGTCGAAGTGCCGATCAAACGGCTTACGAGTGAAGAACATGCGCAACGCTATGCGCAAAGAATTTTGGACCTGGAGAAGATTACTGTAGAGCGTTATGTCAGCAATGAATCTAAAGACACCACACACGTTGCGGTAATAGACGCGCAAGGTAATTGCGTCACCATGACACATAGCCTGGGCATGCCTTCTGGGGTGATTACGGACGGGCTTGGCTTTATGTATAACGGATGTATGGGTGTGTTCGATCCTAGACCCGGTCGAGCCGGATCTATCGCACCGGGCAAGAGTCGCTTCAGTTCGCTATGTCCAACGATCGTTTTTGAACAAGATGCCCCACGCATCGTCATAGGGGCGCCGGGTGGAACTCAAATTGCCATGGGCGTTCTGCAGTCTATTCTAAATATCATCGACTTTGACATGGGGGTTGTTGAAGCGGTGTCTGCGCCGCGATTTTCTGCCACCAGTAATCTGATAGATGTGACCAACCGAATTCCTGAGTTTATCGTTGAGCCTTTAAAAAAACAGGGTTACGAGGTTGTCAGGTCGCCGCGAACTTTTGAAATTGGCAGAGTTCACGGCATTGAACGTGTTGGCGGAGTGTTAAAAGGCGGGGCGGACCCTGGCTCCGATGGCGTGGCCATCGGGGTTAGCCAATAGGTAGCTGGTGGTGAAGGAATTGCGACATATCTTTTGTACTGCACTGTTTGCGTGGAGCGGTTTTGTTTACGGACAGGACGAATCGACTGATTACTTCCTGGGAAGTCTCGGAGAAGCGCGTTTGGTAGCGGCGCTGGATCAACCATGGGATCACACTGACCTGGTTAGGCAAAGTGGTTTGCTGAACCTGCTCGGGCAGGCATTGGCAGACGGTGCCATCACAGGCTATGACCTCAGGGTGTCAGGTGTGTACGATCGTCTGGAAGATGAGCGGACACTCATCTATTCCCATAATTCTAAACTGCACCTTCAGGCCTTAGTGAATCTGTTGGCGGACAACGATGTGTCTGCACAGGTCTATTTGCTGCCGAAGGTGTCAGCTTTTTTGCATCGCCCCCAATGGGGTGGTGATCCTGACGCACTGCAAACACTGCCGAATGGACTGAAAGTGGTTAACGGTCGCGAGGCGGCGGTGCTGTTTGCTTTTGCGGATGCCGAAGACAAAAAGATGTTTCACAACATGGTTCAAAGGTACGCAAAACGCAATCATGAAGACCAGACGGACCTTTTGATTCATGCCTGGTGGCAACCGTTCTACTATAGCGCGGTGCCATTTGCAGACTTTTCAGCGATCGATCTTGTGGTCATACGTTCAAGCAACTTTGAAGCTACCCTAACGGTCTTACCGGATAAGACCGATTCGGTGGTAGACGCGGTGAACAGCGACGACTTTGAGCTCAGTGTGGATAGGGTCTGGGTGAATCGTGGTTTTTTTCGATTTCTAATGGGTGATTTCAAATAGGCTGAAGTTCCGGTGACCAATCCTGACTTGGACATCCGTATTGCGGTCTCAACTGCGAATTCTCTCGCTTTTTGGATCGTACAAAGGTCGAAGAGCCGCCCGAGCGGGGTAACGTTCTCCTGCAACTTCAATTTCGTATGTTCCCTCACGTACAAAACCCGGCTTAATCGGTTCCGGGTTGTTAACGTAACCCAAGCCAACCGCACCGCCCAGGGTGTGCCCGTACATCCCAGAGGATACGTATCCGACTAATTTGCCGTCTCGCCAAATGGGTTCGTTGTGATAAAGCAAGGGCTTGGGATCATCGAGTACAAACTGCACCAAGCGCTTGTTAACTCCGGTCTCAGTTTGCCGCATTAGCGCCTGCTTGCCAATGAACCCGCCGGGTTTGTCATAGGCCACTGCAAAACTCAAACCAGCTTCTATGGGTGTATCTTCATCGGTTATGTCATGCCCCCAGTGGCGATACGCTTTTTCTATCCGCAGAGAGTTCATAGCGTGCATACCTGCAGGTTTGAGGCCAAACGCCTCTCCAGCTTGCATCAGTTTGTCGAAGATGTGCAAAGCGTATTCGGTTGGAATATGCAACTCCCATCCCAATTCACCTACGTAGGTTACTCGTAAGGCGCGTGCAATCGCGTAACCGATTTCTATGTTTTGAAAGTGACCGAAGGGGAAAGCATCGTTACTTAGGTCGGTTGAAGTAATTTGTTTCAACAAGGCTCTGCTGTTTGGACCCATCACCCCCAGTACAGAATAAGCTGAAGAGGTGTCGGTCACCGTAACAGAATATTCTCGTGCGTGCCTACGCAGCCAATGAAAGTCTCGTGTTTGGGACGCTGCGGGTGTGATGATGAGATATTCCTGTTCCGCAAGTCGGCAAACTGTGACGTCCGATTCGATCCCACCACGCTCGTTTAACCATTGCGTGTATATGAGCCGTCCCGTATCCACATCGATATCGTTAGCGCAAATTTGACCCATGAACCTCGTTGCATCCGCCCCCTGGACCAGAAGTTGGGCAAATGATGACTGATCAAACACCCCAACGTTGTTGCGCACGTTGTGGTGTTCAGCAGCGGAGTATTCAAACCAGTTCTGTCTGAACCAGGAATATTCGTATTCAGGAGTGACTCCCTGCGGTGCAAACCAGTTCGGTCGCTCCCACCCCGCCAATTCTCCAAAACAGGCGTTGGCGGAGATCCACCGATCATGAAATGGAGATCTTCTTATCCCGCGCGACGTTTCATATTGTCTGAACGGCCAATGCATCGCGTAGAGAAGGCCGAGCCCCTCGGTCACTCGATCACTTAGATAGGATCCGTTGTTTTGAAAAGGCATATTGCGCCTAACGTCTACCTCCCATAGATCGACGGGTGGTTCACCATCGCGCATCCACTCGGACAAAACTTTGCCCACGCCTCCGGCTGATTGAATACCAATAGAATTAAAGCCTGCGGCGATGAATAGATTATCCAACTCGTTGGATTCGCCGATCTGGTAGCGGTCGTCGTGGGTAAAACTTTCTGGGCCGCAAAAAAACGTCTGGATGCCGGCGTGTTCCAGTAGCGGCATGCGACGTATTGCGCGCTCCAGCACAGGCTGGAAGTGATCGAAACTGCCAGGCAGCTCGTCAAAGCAAAAGTCTTCCGGGATGCCTTCACTGCCCCAGGGAATGGCCACAGGTTCAAAAGCGCCCAGTAGGATCTTGCCCGCATCTTCTTTGTAGTAGGCCCAGCCATCATAGTCGCGAAAGACAGGGAGATCCGGTGTCACTTGCGGGATGGGTTCGGTAACCAGGTAATAGTGTTCGCAGGCGTGCAAAGGCACAGTGACGCCCAGGGATGCTGCCAGTTCCCGAGTCCACATACCGGCACAAAGCACAACTTGTTGAGCCTGAATTTCGCCCATCTCGGTGGCGACACCTGTTACTTTTTCACCGTTGTGCAGAATTCGGGTGACTTTTGTATCCTCAAATATTCTCGCGCCGCCCATGCGTGCGCCTTTTGCCAGGGCTTGTGTCACGTCAATGGGGTTAGTCTGACCGTCCGATTCGATCCATATGCCACCCAGTACGTCCTCTGTGTTGATCAAAGGGTAGCGGCGTTCTACTTCGTTGCGGTCGATAACGTCTACCTGCAAGTCAAAGACCTTGGCCATGGACGCATTACGTTTCAATTCCTCGAACCGCTCGGGATTGGTGGCGATGGTTACCGATCCATTTTGCTTAAACCCGGTAGCCTGTCCTGTTTCGGCCTCTAGCCCGGCATACAGCTGGGCGGTGTATTTGGCCAGTTTGGTCATGTTTTGTGTGGCACGAAGTTGCCCGACCAATCCAGCAGCATGCCAGGTTGTGCCGCTGGTCAACTTTTGGCGCTCGAGCAGGACCACGTCCTGCCACCCTAGTTTGGTCAGATGGTAGGCGATGGAACAGCCGATAACGCCGCCTCCTACCACCACAACTTGAGCTTGATCAGGCATTGATTTTTCAGTCATAAACATCCTCTATGGCTGGGGCTATCTTGTTGCAAGTGGACATAAATGTCAGCGTTTGACCGAAATTGAAATGATTTGTTGCCCATCGTAAGCATTGAATATTCACGACCGATGATCGGCCATAAGCTGTGCCATCATGCGAGCCATATCCCCATCGGTGTCAAGCAAACCGGATATGACACCTTCTCGATCAGAGCTGTTCCGATTCTGGCCGACCTTGAGTTTACCGATCAGTGATAAGACAGGTACCTCGATGCCCACAAGCTGTTCGACCAGTCGATTGATAAAGTCCTCAGGAGCCTGTGAGATAAGCCATGGATTAGGCTGGAGCGATTCCTGCTGGCCGGTCAGAGCAGCCAGGTGGTCCAGTAACCACTGTGGCTCTTGAATGGCGGTGGGTGTTCCGCGTACCTGAACAACGGCGTAATTCCACGTGGGTACAACTTTTTCGGAATCAAGCTTGCTGGGATACCAGTTTGGCGTGACATAAGATTGCGGACCGTGGAAAACCACAACAATTTCGCGTTCGTCGAAGTGCCTCCAAATGGGATTGGCCTTGGGAATATGTCCTTGCAGTACGGCCCTTTCAGTTGTGGTATCAAGGTACATTGGGAAGTGATTGACCTGCAGTGTTTGATCGACATAGCTCGTGAACGTCGCAAGTGGGTAGTCTTTAATCAGCTGATGCAAATGGTCGGGTCGATCTTCGATAAACTTTGGATGAGAATACATAGCTGGCTCAGGAAAAAATTCCACTTACCTTATGAGCGCATTCGGAAAAAGTCGAGGAGCAGGGTAATGAGGTGGGGACTAATTTGTACGGGTTGATCAACTGGATATTAAAAACTTGGAAGCGTGTGATCAGGCGGAGTGTTGCGGCGCACCCGACGCTTGCCGTCAGCGATCTGACGGCTGCGCTGGAATTTTACGCGCGGCTAGGGTTCCGGTCGGCTGCCACCACTCGAGGCCGTGAGGTTACTTTGCTTAAGGCTCGTTTTGGAGGCGAGCTTAATCTGGTTGTTGGCCAAGACATAAAGTCAGGAAATGCTCACTTTTTTATCGATGATATCGATCGGGAGTTTTCGCAGCTGCTGACTCAATTTCCGAATCTTGCTATCAAGCAGTCTTCCACGGGTAGACAATTGCATCTTTTAGACCCGGACTCGAATACGATTGTGCTGGAACAACAACAGGATAGAAAGAAATCGCCACCTCGGCAGTTAGTCTATGTTGGACCCAGGCAACTCGTTGCTGATGCTCTATCAGATCATTATTTCATGCCAAGCCTCGAAGCAGGCAGGTTTCTCTATGCGCCACCCGACTCGGCGTTCTTTACTTTGTTGTGTCAGCAGCTGACTGTAGGGGCGCCCCTCGAGCTTGTTGTTGTATTATTGGATAAGAGCCAAGTTTCAATGAGCGCCTTGGTTGATGACAGCGAACTCAAGTCAGGCACACAGAATGAGCGATTGTCTGTCTATCCAGATGTACATTTGCCGATCCCCAGATCGGCGATCGTCGGAAGTGGTGTGCCTGATTACCTGCCTGAGGCTGATGAGTACCTTTGGCCCAAGAGTATTGGACCGATCAACGCGTTAACGACCGCCTAAACTACAACGTTTTGCAGGTTTGTCCTGGCCCACCAGTAACCACAGAACGCGGCTGAAAGGGTCATAGACGCCAGGAATACCCACATGGCTGCATTTAATCCCCACCCCAGATAGACAACGATCCCACTCGCCGGCAGCAGGATGAGCCATTGTGGAATCATGGTGAGCGCCAATGCAATGCGGGTGGCTCCCGCGCCTATAAAAGCGCAGCAAATGGTTTTGCTGTATCCGTCTAGAACATGTGCCAGTAAAGCTAGTTGCAACGGGAGAGTTGCCAACAATACGGTTTTGTTGTCGGATAAGAACAGACCGAGTATCTCTGGCGCGTATATCGCCACTGGTAGTGCCACTAGAGTAAGAGTGACCAGGCTGATGTTGGCGGTTTGCCGGCCCCATCGTTTTGCATCGACAAGGTCTTGGCGCCCGACGCTTTCTCCAACAAGTGTGGTTGCTGCTCCCCCTATGCCCAGATGTGGCAGGTAAGCCAGCTGGCAAATCACAATCACAACATAAAATGCAGCAAGTTCTGCGGTACCCAGTTGGGCGATTACTGCATACAGGGCAACCACTCCGGTGCAGAACAAAAGCTGACGAATCGATTCGGGGTAGGCAATGTTGAGCAGGTGCCTGGTGGTTTGCAGATCGGGTGATTGCCGCAAAAATCCGCTAGAGCGAGCAAATTTCAGCGCAAACCCAAAGTTTACAAGCAAACCGACAATGACCGCCAATGTACTGCCCAAGCCGGCGCCTGTTACACCCAGGGCGGGTGCGCCAAAGTGGCCAAATATCAGCGCATAGTTGAAGAGGATGTTCGCCAGGGACAAGCTGACAATGGAAACCATGGACCACTTTGCCAAGCTCACGCCAACCCAGTATGCGCGGAATACAACGTTGACTCCGATGAACAATAGTGAGGGCAGGCGTGTCCAGAGGTAATCAATGCTGTGTGCGGTAGTTTCAGGATTCTGGCTGATATGGGACATGACAAAGAATGAGCTTGCGTATCCGCATACTAAAAGCGTGGCGGCCAAGACCAGGGCCAGAACAATACCCAAGTTTAAAACTCGCCCAGTTGTTTTAGCATCGGACTCCCCCACGGCCCTTGCGACCAGTGCCTGCACACCTCCTGCCAGGCCCAGAAGGGGCGCAAACAGCAAAATGAACCACTGTCCGCCTAAAGCCACTGCGGCCAAGGGTGCGTTACCCAGGTGCCCCACCATCAGCGCGTCGACCATACCCATGATGTTGGTGGCGATGACACCGGCGATGATTGGCACGGCCAGTTCGCTCACGCGCTGCAGTTTGTCTGTCTTATAGGAGCCTAACAGGTCTTGTTTGTGGGTGCCGGCGGCCACTGATTGGTTAACCTCCAGAGTACTCCTCAACGTGAATGTCGACGCCGAGTTCGGTGGTAGCGTTGTTCAGTTGTTGTTCCAGCTCCTGGGGTGAAAGGGCTGACGCAACGCCGATGGTTGCTGAGCAGTTGAACATCGGAATGCCACTCATGGGAGCGGGTGCAACGTGTGAAGCGATCTCAATCAAGTTGATGCTCTGTTCCGCAAGCACTCTCGTTGTCTCGAAGATGATGCCAGGCCGGTCGTTGCCGACAATGTCCAAGGTGTATCGCACTGTGTCCGTCTGATCTTCTTCAGGGACGTGTTCCACAATCAAGTTCAAGTCGCTGTGATTTTTCAGCTGTTCGACCACTTGTGTTGCCCCTTCCTCGGGGACGCTGATGCGAGCAAGGCCTGCAAACTTACCATCCAGCTGGATCATTCTGCTTTCGAGCCAGTTACCTCCGTGGGACGCCACCGCGTCAGCCAGTTCGTGGACGATACCGGGTCGGTCATCGGTGATAAATGACAAGACAAAAGATTGCATGGGTGTTCCATAGTGTTAGACCGATTGCAGTGTAGCGCGTTTGGGCTGACAGAACAGGCTACTGGTCACAACAATCCCCGCGGATGAGGGGATGAGGGGATGAGGGGATGAAAGGGAGTGGGTTTATAGATCCTGACGACCTAGCACTCGGCTATATGCTGTGGTGTATCAACAGGCGGTTAGAGCGGCCCCGTGCAGAATATGATCTAGAAGAAAACGAAAGACCGTACCACGACATTCTTACGACAGGGCGCATCAGCGGGTGCTGTGTGATCGATACAGGCGCTATGGAATGACCAGCGTGACACGGATCCATCCGTAATTGAGTCGTAACACTTGAGCATGGAAACTTCGTTTGCACGTTGCTGCGGAAACCAGTACCACTCATGTTCTGGCCGATAGGTAAACCGCGTTGTTTCACCCACGCGATCGTCGTAAACACGGTAATTGGTGATGTAAGGCTGGTCCGCGAACGAAGGCCAGGCGCACAATACAAAAGGATTTTGCTCAACCGTGTGCATAGGTTTGGCCAGATTAATGGACAGGAAGCGTCGGGACATTTTGGCGTCTGCTTCAGCTTCTGTGTAGTGCTGCTCGCGGCCAAAATTTCGGAGGTTTTGGGTCAGCAACTCTCGACAACGCACGCGACCACTGTTGTCATTCAGATCATTGTGCACCAGGTTGGCATAGTTTGCGTTGACCCCCGGGTTTTTGTTGTCCTGATCTTCCGTCCGGTCCCCTTCATATTCTTTGTCAAACACATCGTGGTTGTAGACCAGGGCGTCAGTTGCGTCTGGGAAAAAATCTAACAGGAGCTTTTCCATCTCCGGATAGAAGACCCTCTCCACTTCGTGGGCGTCGTAGAAGTTCTCACATGCGGATTCGCAGTGGGCCAATGAAACGCCCAGTTTGTCCATACATTCGGGTGAGTGCGGGGAGAGCCCCGGATAATATTCATCTATGCGTCGGGCATCACGCAGTATTTGTGGGAAATAGAGACAGCGACGCGCGTTTTGGTGCTCATCCAGACGCAGTGCTTTGGCGTCTGCTTCGCGGCCGGGGTCGCGCCACAGCTGATTGGAGGAAACCACCGAGTATGAGGGTTGTTCAAATACCGTATAGCGAAGAGGTAGAGCGATGCCGCCCTCGGGCGCTTCTATGTTGTTGTCTTTTATGTAGTCCACGCACTCAGCATAGCGACGAAACCCCAACCCCCACTTTGTTTCGATCGGCCCGGGCGGGGCATTGTCCAACTGATCGATCAGGGCTTGCCCCTCACCGGTGGCGATTTGTGCAAGGGCGGCTTCGATTGCAGCCGTGGTGCCAGCGTCCCCGTTATTGTCCAACGACATATAGGAGCGTCCGCCGTTAGCGGCAATTGGCTCGGATTGCCCGTTTGTGAGCTCCAGAGAAGGTACATATGCCTCAGACATGGCTACCTCGCTACACTGTTTAGAAGTCGAAGGCCAATCCTGGCATAAACTATCCCAAAACCAAAGTTTCGCGAAGTTTTATGCTTATGATCAAAAATACTGGGATTGGAAGACTTGTGCCGTCCTCCAATCCCAGCGGGGGCTACCGGTTGGAGAGATTCAAGGGAGAGGACCGATAGCTTATTTAACCGGAACAACCACAGCCACTTTGACCTTTGGTGCCTTCACGTGAGTATGGCCCCAGTGATGGCGTCCAGAATGCCGATGCGTATAGGTATGATTTTCTTTCCAGCGATCAATACACACCCTGGGTCGATCGGCCTTCACCGCACAACGCGCTTTTACTGCGTCTGGCACCGGGGGGGTATGGCTATGCACACCGCTCTTATGCGCGTGCGCACAACCCATTAAAAATGTTGACGAACTAACCGCGAGCAAAATGGTGAATACTGCTTTCATTTCACACTCCTTTGTATGTGTTGGAAAGTTGGTGTTAGAAACCGCATTTGCCATATACAACGGGTGGCGTGAGGGATTGGTTGACATTCGAAGGCAAAAAGTTGCGTGTCAATAATATTGCTGATGTTGTCCTGCATCGCTAGGATGTAGGGGTGGCTTTTTCCTGGGAGGTAAAGCTGCAACGATGAACTCAACAGGATCAAAACAATGCGATACGAATCCCCGGCTACGACCAAGGAAGCCGTGGCTCTGCTTGCTCAGGAAAAGGGTAACGCCCGCATCCTGGCAGGAGGCACCGACTTATTGGTTCGTATGAAATCTGGTCTGGACGAGCCTGCGCTCGTCGTAGACATCAAAAAAATACCCGACATGACAGCCATAAAGAAAACCACGAATGGTTTCAAGATTGGAGCTGGCGTCTCGGGCGCCAGGCTTGGCGCGAACAAGGACCTCTGCAAGGCTTGGCCTGGCGTTGTTGAGGCAACCAATCTGATCGGCTCAGATCAGATTCAAGGTCGAGCCACCATGGTTGGAAACCTTTGTAACGCCTCACCCGCCGCAGATAGTGTGCCCGCCATGATTGCCGCGGGTGCTAAAGCCGTGGTAGTTGGCAAAGCTGGGCGACGTACGGTGCCCGTGGAAAAAATTGTCACCGGCCCAGGCAGTACCTCTCTCGATAAAGGTGACGTGATCGAAGCCATTACTCTACCCAAAGCCAACAAGCGAACGGGAGACGCTTACCTCAGATTTACCCCTCGAACTGAGATGGATATCGCTGTAGTTGGTGTTGGGATCAGTCTGACCATCGAGCGTGGCGTGATCAAAAAGGCTCGGGTTGCGCTGGGTGCGGTCGCGCCTACGGCCATACTGGTCCCTTCAGCGGCACGCGCCATCACCGGTACAAAACTAGATGAAGAAGCTTTGGATAAACTCGCCGCAGCCTGTTCCAAGGCGTGTAATCCAATTGATGACAAACGTGGTACCGCGGCTTATCGCATCCGAGTGGCAGGTGTATTATCCAAGCGTGCTGCAAAAATAGCTTATGCCAGAGCGGGAGGTGCAGCGTGAGTGGTGCAGAACTGGTAACAACCAAGATCAACGGCGATGTGGTTGAGTTTGCGTGTCCGACCGATGAGGTGTTGCTTGACTCATTGCGGGATCGAGTGGGATTGACGGGGGTGAAAGAGGGCTGTGGAACCGGTGATTGTGGTGCTTGCAGCGTCACTATGGACGGACAGCTTGTTTGTTCTTGTCTTGTATTAGGTGTGGAAGCTAACGGCGCCGATATTGGCACCGTAGAGGGATTGTCCGATGGTAACGAACTGCATCCGCTTCAGCAGCAGTTTATCGATAACGCTGCTTTGCAATGTGGCATTTGTACACCGGGCTTTTTAGTGTCGGCCAAGGCGCTGTTGGACAACAACCCCAACCCCACCGAGACGCAAATTCGCTACGCGTTGGCAGGTAATCTCTGCCGTTGCACAGGTTATGACAAGATTGTCAAAGCTGTGCAGGCGGCTGCCAAAGACATGCGTAAATCCAAGCAAAGTAAAGCGAAGCGAAAATAGAGGAACTCATCATGACTCATGATAATAGTTATACCGGTCAGAAGTTTAAGGTTATAGGAAACCGCTTCAAACGTCCGGATGGTGTGGACAAAGTAACCGGCAGGGCCCGCTACGGTGCGGATGCCAGCGCTCCCGGGCAGCTGGTTGGTCTGGTACTTCGTTCGCCTCATGCACATGCCAAGATCAAGAAGATAGATACGTCAAAGGCAGAAAAGTTGCCTGGGGTTAAGGCGATTATCACCAGCGACGATCTGCCAGATTTGACCGGTGGTGCGCGGGATATGGCAAATATTCTAGAAAACTGTATGGCCCGTGGTCGTGCTTTGTACGATGGACATGCGGTTGCTGCGGTAGCGGCTGTGGACAATCAGACGGCTCGTAAAGCGCTCAAGCTGATCAATGTCAGCTACCAGGTGCTGCCCCATGTTACCGACGTCGACGAGGCATTGAAAGAAGATGCACCGGTGATCCATGATTGGGTTTATACAGGTGGGCTTGATCCCAAACCGACCACGCCTTCCAACGCCGCCAACCGTACCCAGATGGGACACGGTGATGTGGATGCGGGTTTTGCAGCAGCAGATGTGATTGTTGAACACACGTACAAAACCGAGCAGACCCACCAGGGCTATATCGAACCGCATGCGTGTTTGGCCACCGTTAGCCCAGATGGAAGCGCAGAGATGTGGGTCACCACCCAGGGACCGTTCACATACCGAACTGTTTGCGCCACCTTGTTGGGATTGGATATCGCCAAACTGAAGGTGACCTCCTCTGAAATCGGTGGCGGTTTTGGCGGAAAGACGCACGTTTGGATGGAGCCTTTAGCGCTGGCTCTGTCACGCAAAACCAATCGACCGGTGAAGATGGTAATGACGCGTGATGAGGTGTTCCGCGCCAGTGGACCCACGGCTTCCACCTCCATCGACGTGAAAATAGGTGCGAAGAAAAACGGCAAGATTACCGCGGCAACCTTAGAGATGCGTTATCAAGGCGGTGCATTTCCTGGGCCTTGGGCGATGTTGGCATGCATGACCGGATTTGCCTGCTACAACATTGAGAATCAGCGCTCGGTTGGCTGGGACGTTATTGTCAATCGCCCTAAAGTTGCAGCTTACAGGGCACCCTCAGCGCCGATGGCAGCTTTTGCGGTTGAAAGCGCGTTAGACATTGTGGCTGAGCGAATCGGTATGGATGCGGTTGATCTACGTCTGAAAAACGTGGCAAAAGAAGGTACTCAAGCACCATATGGACCGATTTACGGACCCATCGGGATCGAAGCCGCGCTCAAAGCGGTGAAGAAACACCCTCATTACAAGGCCCGGCTGCAAAAAGGGCAGGGTCGTGGGGTAGCCTGTGGTTTCTGGTTTAACATCGGTGGTCAGACCTGTGTAGATCTAAACATTGGCACGGACGGGACGGTCAACCTTGCGGTAGGTACGGTTGATGTTGGTGGTGCTCGTTCTTCCATGGCGATGATCGCGGCTGAGGAACTGGGTATCAGTTATGACGATGTGAGAGTCAGCGTGGCAGATACCGCGTCGTTGGGACATAACGACACAACAGAAGGCAGTCGTGGCACCTTCTCGTCGGGGATGGCCACAATCTTTGCAGCGCGAGACGCTATCAATGTTCTGCGGGAGCGGGCAGCGAAAATGCTTGATGTGCCAGTTGAAGACGTGGTTTGGCAGGACGGTGAAGCCCGTGCCACTGGGAAAGGCCATGGCAATCTACCTGTCTTGAGCCTGAAAGATATTGCAGGGAAATCTGCAAACACTGGGGGACCGATAGCTGGTCACAACGAAGTGGTAGCTGATGGGGCCGGTATGGGGTTTGCTGCACATATCTGTGATGTTGAAGTTGATAACGAGACAGGCTTGGCGACCGTTGCCCGCTATACGGTCGTCCAGGATGCCGGTAAGGCCATTCATCCTGATTATGTGGAAGGTCAGTTCCAAGGCGCCGCTGCTCAAGGAATTGGATGGGCACTAAACGAAGAGTATGTATATGGGGCTGATGGTCGTTTGCAAAATGCGGGCTTCCTCGATTACCGAATTCCCGTGTGCTCGGACTTACCGTTCATCGACACACAAATTCTGGAAATTCCAAATCCGAATCACCCCTATGGGATCCGTGGTGTGGGGGAAACATCGATCGTGCCGCCCTTAGGTGCGGTCAACAACGCCATTGCCAGCGCTGCAGGTGTGCGCATGAAACATGCGCCCATGTCGCCGATCAGGGTTTTAGATGCGCTGGATGAAGCCTCCGTGGAATCTCAGGTTAGTGCGGGTTAGCTTAAACGGTGCGCTCAGATCAGGTGTTGGAGGGGCCGCTTTCATCGATGTGGAAGCGGCCACCATCCGTGAGCTGTTATCCAGATTGATTGAACGTTATCCAGATATGCAGGCACAGTTGGATCGCGGAATTGCAGTGGCCATAGATGGCGTAGTCTTTCGTGATGATTGGTCTCAACCACTTCCACTAGGTGCTGAAGTGGTTTTGATGCCTCGCATCGAAGGAGGCTAATTTTTGATCATCCTCCACGTCCAGGGCGGGGATCGCCCATACGCCCTAGGGGTGATTGGGCGCGTAGGCCGCCGTCTACCACGATGGCTTCGCCGCTGACAAAGGACGATTCTTCGCTTGCCAGCCACAACGCTGCGTTGGCTATTTCTTCCGGTTGCCCCAGCCGACGCAGAGCATGGGCGTCAATGTTGCGTTGATAAGCGCCAGGATCTGCCATCATGCGTTGTACAGGTGGGGTTTCGATGGTGCCTGGGCAGATCGCATTCACGCGTATGCCTTCTGGTGCATAGTCGGTGGAGAGGGCTCGGGTCAGATTGATCACCGCAGCTTTGCTTGCCGCATAGACGACCGAACCGCCGTCGCCGTGCAAACCCGAGATCGATGCGGTGTTGATGATTGAGCCACGGCCCCGCTGACGCATGTGCGGGATTGCGTATTTGGCCCCAAGAAACACCGACCGAACGTTGACGCCCATCACCAGATCCCAATCGTCTGGGTCCAGCTCTACCGCACTTCCTGGTCGTACTGTTCCAGCGTTGTTGAACAACACATCTAATTGGCCAAATGTGTTCACGCAGGTTTCAACCATTTGAGCAACTTCTCGTGTATTGGCGACATCTATGGCATAAGCGTTGGCCTGTCCACCGGCATCTTCTATCTCGGCTACCACCTGTTCTGCTTTGTGCAGACGAATGTCGGCAACCAGTACTTTTGCCCCCTCAGCGGCAAATCGTCGCGCTGATGCAGCTCCGATGCCCGATCCAGCCCCAGTGACAATAGCTACTTTTTCATTCAATTGACCCTTCACGATTTCTTTTCCCCGGCCGTTTTGGTTGGCTGTATTTTATCCGACCTCAGGGGTTCGTCGAGTGACGCGAGCGTGTAGTATTTTGAACCTCCATCACTTCGAGTATGGCTATGACATTTCCGATTGCGCTACCCCATGACCTGCCCCGTGAGATTGCTGACAATGTGTTTGTGGTGCAGGGTTGTGTGAAACCCAACGCAGCCGTACGCTTCACCCGAAACATGGTGGTCATCCGAGACGGCCAATGTCTCACATTAATTAACCCAGTGCGTATGGATGAATCGGGGTTGGCTGCATTAGATCGGTTGGGCAAGATGGAACATCTGATTCGCCTTGGCCCCATGCATGGAATGGACGATCCGTTCTACATGGACCGATACAAGACCTGCTTTTGGTCGTTCGGGGATCATAAAACGTTCACTGAGCCTGCGGTCAGTGATGAACTCAGCGCCTCGTCCGTACTGCCGTTTGCGGATGCGTCTTTATTCGTGTTTTCTCATATGAAGGAAACCGAAGGTGCAATACTGTTAAACAAGGGCCCAGGGTTGCTGGTCACCTGTGACGCCATTCAAAGTTATGCCACAGCGCCATATACACCGCACACCAACGCCTTTACCCGCCTCATGATGCCGATTATAGGCTTCCCAAGAAAAACACTGATCGGTCCGGTATGGGTGAAATTGCTGGTTGAAGATGTGGAGGGGATCAAGCTGGAATTCCAGCGGCTCATGACGCTGGATTTTGATCAGCTTATCGCGGCTCACGGAACCTTCCTGAAGGCTGGGGCTAAGGAGGAGGTTCAGCGAGCCTACGACAAAATGTTTGGCTAGCGAAGTAATTAAGCCAACAAGATGGTTCGTACAAGCAAGGTGAAAAGCACCAGGCTGGTGACGACGAACACACCAAATCGCACAATGATGACGTTACGTGTGGCTTGAATCAGCGAATGAATAACACGCATGCCCACATAGCCCCAAGCGAGCATAACTTGCAGACTATCCACGGCCCCTATTAGCGCGGCGATACAAATCAGCGCGTAAAACAGGGTAGGTTGCTCATGCAGATGGTTATAGTTGTCGGCAACTCGCGCTACGTCTGCGGGCAATTCTAAGGGCGCTCCAGTTCTGGACAGCTCTTCCATATCGATCTGAGCTTTCTGGATGGCTGGGACTCGCGTGACGTACATCCACAGCCACATTACATAGGTCCACACGATCAAGGCCAAACCTGGATACAACATTTCTGGGTTGATCATACTGATCTCCTGACTACAAAATTCGATGTGATTGGAGATGGCCGCCGAACAAGTGTCGGCGGCCGAATCGAAGGTTGTGCAAAGACCAACAACAGCCGACGAAGGCTATTGAAGGTCATCGAACGCTATTCGAACAGTTCACCACCACAAGCTGAAGCGGTTGTTCCATGTTGTTCGAATGCTTTGATCACGTTGGCTCCGGTACGCCAGCGGTGCACCTCATCAGGTCCATCCACCAGCCGCTGGGAGCGGATACCGGTGTACCATCGTGCCAGGGGTGTATCGTGGCTGTAGCCGAGCGCGCCATGCAGCTGAATGGCGGTATCCACGACCTGGTGCACCATGTTGGCAAGAAATACCTTGGCGATACCGTTTTCCTGGCGCAGATCCATCCCTTGCTCTGCCTTGTATGCGATGTGCATCAGCATCAGTCTTGCTTTGTAGATTTCCGCTGCGCAGTCCGCCATCATCCAACGCACACCTTGGCGATCGGCCAGGCGTTTACCAAATGTCTCCCTTTGGGTGACATGCTTGGCAGCCAGATCTAATGCGCGTTGAGCCATGGCAACGTTATGCATGCCGTGACGCAAGCGACCATAAGCAAGGCGATGCTGACCCATGTTAAATCCCTGGCCACGCCCACCAAGAATATTGTCACGAGGCACTCTCAAGTTTTCGATGGCAATCTCCGAATGAGAGCCGCCCAGTTTCAATCCCAGTTCCGTATGCGGCTGCATCGTCTCGATGTTGCGTAGAATCTGATAGCCGGGATTGGGTAACTCCACCAGGAATGTACTGTATTGCTCGTGGCGGGGTGCATCCGGATCCGTTTTTGCCATCACCAGAGCAATGTCAGCGACGCTGGCAGAGGAGCTAAACCACTTTTCACCGTTCAGAACCCATTCGTCTCCATCGAGTACCGCGGTGGTCTGCATCCCGGTGGCGTCAGCACCCGCTGCTTTTTCGGTCATGGAGTAGCAGATACGTTTTTCACCATTCAGCAGTGGTTTAAGGTACTTTTCTTTCTGGTAGTCGGTACCGTGTTCCAGCAACGTCAGCATGGTGGCATCGTCAGGCCCTTGGGTGTTCAGAGACAGTGCGCCAAGAAAGCTCTCTCCGAGTTCCATCTGTACCAGTGCGTTGGCCAGTGGGCGCAATCCCATGCCACCATGTTCTTCTGGGACGAAAGGACACCAAAGGCCTTGTCCGCGGGCCTTTTCGCGCAAGCCGGCAAGTACTTCGTCAAAATTATCTGGCGTGACAACCTCTTCGGCTGGGTGGCATTCCGATTGAACGAACTCGCGTACTTTGTTGCGAATCGCCTTGGTTTCTTCTGGAATAGTAAAGTCGATCATGTGGCTCCTCTCCCTTTTGCTACATACTAGAAACAAATATTGTTATGAGTTTTTCTTAGACGCACGTTTAATAAGCGGTCAGCGTGCCTTTATCGTACATCCTAGGGAATCTGGAGCCATTGATCTATTTTTCTTTTTGGTCTCTTAAGTCAGGAAGCGCTGTGGTTGGTGAGCTATTCCCGCCAATAGTTGATCACGATCCCGTCTAGCACTTCAAAGTAATGGCTTTCCGTTCGGCTGGAGGTGTTTGAAAAATCGAACAATATAAATAGCGATACTTCCGTTTCTTCCGTGCGTTCATGATCATAGCGCCACATTTCTGAACCATTCCGAGTCTGGTCAATCGCATCCGGCGGACCGAAGTGCTGGTGTAACCAGCCGGTTGTTGTCTCGCCAGCAATGACATGTTGATACTGGTGGGCATTCTTGCCGCTGTCGCTCTGATAGGATACGCATGCGGCTAACACACAGGTGATGGCTGCTGTCAGTAGGGGTCTCACGTTTTCTCTCCATTGGTATTGATGGTGGGAGAAGGTATTGTCTTGTTGGACACCTGAATGAAATATGAATCCAGACTGAAAGAATCGTAAACTTGCTGAAAATTAATTGAAGGCAAGCGTTGCGTCGCAGACAATGCTTATTGTTGGTGGTGGTAGTCGGTTGGCTGCCAGAATACGCACTGTTGCGCGCATTAACTGTCCAGAGGAATAATCATGGGTTACGAACAAGACGCTAACAAGGTTGAGGGACTGCATCATTTGGCGATCTGTACAGCCAATATGAAAGAACAGATCGAATTTTTTACCGATAAGCTAGGTATGGAGTTGCAGGCTTTGTACTGGATGCACGGTGTAGAAAATACCTGGCATGGATTTCTTCGGTTGAACGATGAAAGCTCTATTGCGTTTGTGTGCAACCCTGACATTGGCACAATTCCAACGACACTGGGTGAAACTCACGCGGGCAATGCCGGGGCAAACTCTGCCGCGGGTACCATGCAGCATCTGGCTCTGAAGGTAAAAGATCACGATGAGCTTTTAAATATGCGTGATCGCCTGCGTAGTAAGGGTGTGCCCGTGATGGGGCCGATCGAGCATGGTATGTGCTGTTCGATGTATTTCGCCGGGCCCGAGAATCTGGCCCTTGAAATCAGCTACTCTAATGAACCGATTGATAACGAAGCGTGGATTGATCCTGAAGTTGTCGCGCTGGCAGGCATTTCTGAAGCAGAGCTTGCGCGATACAAACGGCCTGACAAATATGAGGGTAGAGGCGGCACTCAGCCCCAGCCTGCGATCAATGATGAAACCGGACCACATCTGGCGAACTACCCCGAGGGTGTGTATGAGCGGATCATGGGTGCACCGGATGAAGCATTGCTTAACTCGGTACCCAGCGAGCCACCGGTCAAAGCAGACGCTTAGCCGGCCACCCTGGGGTGGCTTTGCCCGGTCAACTTCTGGAATAGTTACGTGTTTGCGGCGACTCTGTGGTTGTTAAGATTCCAACCATAATATCTATCAGATCGTTCACAAAAACCTCAGCCTGTTGTCCCCTGAACGCGTTTTTCAGGCGGGCTTGGTGAGTCATGGACACCGCGGCAAATCGTACCGCAGCAGCCACCCTTCGATCGAATAGAGCATCGTCTAAACCCGGGATTGATTCCTGCAGCCACGACTTGAACTGGTTAAATGCTTCGCCAGATTTGCGCGAAGCCAGGGAGGTGAGCGAACTAGCCAGAGCCATTTCATGACCGAATGCCTGGATGTAAGCTCTGAAGTCTGCGTGTCTGACCGCCAACCTGTAGGCGGGTAGCACCATCACCGCAGCGATATCCCTTACTTCGAGCGTCGATGATGTCTCGCGCACTTCTTTCAGGACCAGAAGCCGTTCTTTGTTGATTTGCATATCACGTTGGGCGTGGATCGCGTCGATCAGACCGTTCAGATTTTTGAAATGATATTGCAGAGCTGATTCGTTTTTCTGCTTTGCACCAGAAACGATGTCGCGGATCGATACGTTGCCTAAACCGCGTTCTGCGATCAACAATTCAGCGGTGCGCATCATAGCTTCGCGAGTTTGTTCGCTTCGCGGCTGTCTGGATTTTGATCTAGGTGCGTTTGACAATTTCGTTCTCAACTTTCCAGGTTCTATCCTGCCCCCAGCAAACAAAGGGGTCCTCAAGCTTACCACCAGAAACCCGAAAACTGGGCACACCCCAAAGATCGGCGGCCAGCATGGCCTGAAGATTATCTTCCAGAACGTCTTCCCAGTCGGGGGCAGTTTGCTTGCTAATTTCCAGCTCTTCCCAGTCAATGTCAGCGCGCCTGCAGACCTCCCGTAGACCAGCTTGTCGCGTGATATCAACGCCATCATACCAGGCACAATTCAGATATGCGGTGACAAATGCCATACCTTTACCCAGTCGTTCAGCACCTGGGTAAAGGGCGAATGCGCGTTTGACCGGCGGACCAAATGGATCCACGGTTTTTGCAAAGCTGTATCCCTCCCGCCGGGCTTCGCGACCGGAATCGATTGCTATATAGCGCTGCTTCTGGCGAGGTGCGGGTATTCCTCGCATCAGCATTGGCATAACAGGTCGTAAGTGGACGTTGACCCCCGTTCGAGAAATGATGTCGAGCACCCGTTCGTGTCCAACTGCGGTATAGGGTGAACGCAGAGATGGGAAATATTCTAGCGTGATGTTGCTGGCGTCGATTTGGTCGGTATCGATGGGGGCAGGTTGGGGAACGCACAAAGCTCGATCTTCCGATCCATAGCCTTCACTGATTAAACGGTTTTCTAACGTGCGGATGCGGTCGATTCCCCAGAACCACTCACCTTCGAAGTAAAACATTGCGCCCTGATAGTGACCGAGCCGACTTCGCAGAACATTACCCATCTGGAGTGCCGGCTGAGCTGAACCGGAAGACGAAAGTTGCGCACCCGACCAGACTTCGTGACCGATCGAAACTGCTTGTTCGGCAAATGCATCGGTATCCAGGTGTGTTGCCAGCATCGCATTTGCAGCGTTAGTGCTCTGTGGCGTTGGGTAAATGGCCTTGCGAGGAAACTGCGTATCGTAATCATCTGCGATCAGCGATGCGTCCCTCAAAGCCCATGTATCGAAATGATCACTGCTACCCTGATACTGGGGGGGAGGTTTGCCCACCAGATAGGGTTGAAACTTCACCTGATATCTTGCGCGCAATATGTCCAGCTTCTGCACGGTCAAATGACTATAGGGGTCATCCACCTGGTGGAAATAGTAAACGGTTGGTTGGCCTCCTTCCTTTATACGAGTCTTTCTTCCTTTGGCGCGCTGACGTTCTAGAAAGTGCTCTGAAGTTAGCAGTCTCAGACCGGTCGAGCGAATTCTGGTTTTAAGGTTCATGGATAAGTAATTCGGTAGAGTTAGCTGGGAGGTCGAAGGTGTGTAGATCTTTGACCAGCAAGGTGTTGGTAGACAATCCGCGTGCGAACATTCTTTCGGCCAGTGCATTGGCGGGTACCGGCACCAGATGGTAGTAGGCGAGTTGCTTGACCCCGGCCGCTTTTGCTTGTGCTTCTAGTGTAGTGGCATCAGCATGGTAATCAATTACATCGCGCATGATGGTTGGCATCACGGGTATTTGGGCTGCATCTGCGCCTGCAATCATTTGGTCCAGAATAGTCCTGGATAGCGCGTCGTGAAGCACCAGGTCTGCGTCTTTTGCAGCGCTCCACAGGCTTTTGGTGGAGTTGGTATCACCTGATATCACAACCGAACGCCCTGCAAAATCAATCCGGTAACCTACTGCGGGTTCAATAGGGCTGTGTTCCACCGTGAAAGAACGGATGGTCAAGGCGCCATCGGTCCAGACAACGTCGTCGGTAGGTATGGTCACTGCATTCATCGGGCCGTTTTGTGGCGGCAGCAGGTCTGGACCGTGATGGGCAGTTCGATATTGACGATCCAGCTGGTAGGCGATGTTAAAACCACCCACTACGGTATCGATGCCCACAGGTCCATATACGTTCAGAGGTCCCTCGCGACCCTGTACCCACGTCTGCAGATTGACATCCGGCAAACTGGCGATGTGGTCAGAGTGGTAGTGGGTCAAAAATACGCCGCTCAATCGCGCCATAGGTAACCCCGCTTGAGCCATTCTGATTGGGGAGCGGGCGCCAACGTCAAACAGGAAGAAGTGATCGTCTGTAAGCACCGCGATACAAGCTTGTGCGCGGCTTGGATCGTTACCCAGCGGTGAGGCGCTGCCGCAAACAACGACGCGCATGCCGTTAATCTTTTCGGCTTCTCCGCTCGGCAATAGCGCAACGATTGCCCTGCTGAACAGTGCATCCTGGCCTGCTGGTGTGAAGTAGACCACTGCCCCCACGACCATGAGCGCCGCCACCAAGCCTGTCCCCAGGTATGTCAATATTCTAAACACGGTCATTCTCCAAATGGTCCCTTTTTAAGTAATGATCATCATTATATACTGCCTTTGGAAGTTGACGGGAGCAAAGTGTGACAAAGTGGATACGGGTTCTGGGAAGTGTCATTCTGGTGTTTGCCATTGCGGCGGCGGTGGCTTGGCAATATAGGATTGAGCTCTTGGTCTGGGGCGGTCCTAAGATTCGTAATGTACTGAATCCGATTCCGCCAACCGTACCCACTAACTGGAGCCAAGGACCAGCCTCGGCCGCGCTGCCTTCGGCATTGCGTCCTCCCAATATTGTTCTGATTTTGTTCGATGATATGGGGTTCAATGACGTGTCGTTGTATAACGGCGGGGCCGCAGATGGCAGCGTTATGACACCTGCGATAGATGCCATTGCGCGAGAAGGGGTGCGTTTTAATAATGGGTATTCAGCCAATGCGGTTTGTGCGCCCTCTCGAGCCACGATTCTAACCGGCCGATATTCCACTCGATTTGGTTTTGAGTTCACCCCTTTTCCAAAGGTCGGAGCCACCATCGCTCGGTGGATGCAGGATATTGATGAACCCGTCTTGCCGACGATCATAGATGAAGCCGCCTTGGATACGCTGCCTGATATGAATTCGCTGGGGATGCCTGCGGAAGAAGTTACCATCGCTGAAGTGCTGTCAGACGCCGGTTACTACACCGCTCACATCGGCAAATGGCATCTGGGTGGTACGTCTGGAATGCGGCCTGAGGACCAGGGATTTGACGACAGTTTATATATGTCAGGCACGCTGTATCTGCCGGAAGATCACCCTGACGTGGTGAATGCCAAGCGCGAAGAAGATGGTATAGAGCGCATGGTTTGGACATTTTCTGATTATTCGGCGCAGTTTAATGGTGGAGAAACGTTCCAACCGAACGGTTACCTGACAGACTACTATACGGAAGAAGCATTAAAGGTGATTGAGAACAATCAGCATCGTCCGTTTTTTCTATTTCTGTCGCATTGGGGAATTCATAACCCGTTACAGGCGACCCGTGAAGATTACGATGCATTCGCACACATTGAGGATCATCACTTACGAGTCTATGCGGCGATGATTCGTTCTGTGGACCGCAGCGTGGCGTTGGTATCCGAAAAGCTTGAAGAGCTGGAATTGGATGACAACACGCTGATACTCCTGACCAGTGACAATGGCGGTGCGGATTACATTCAACTACCCCATGTTAATCAACCTTATCGGGGCTGGAAGCTTACCCATTTTGAGGGAGGTACCCATGTCCCATTTATGGCGAAGTGGCCAGCACGCATTCCCGCCGGTACCGTGATGGACGCGCCCGTGCACCATATCGACCTTTTCCACACGATTGCCGGTGCGGCTCGGGCAGGTGTGCCAACAGACCGGAAGTTAGACGGCGTAGACCTGATGCCATTTATCCGCGGTGAGCAAACAGATCAACCTCATGAAACGCTGTTCTGGCGCGAGGGACATCATCAATCGGTACGACATGACGATTGGAAGTTGATTCGCACGGAAACACCAGAGTCTAAGCGTTGGCTATTCGATTTGTCCGCTGATCCGACTGAGCAGACTAACCTGGCGGAATACGAAACTGACAAGTTGGCGGAACTGGAAGCGTTGCTGGCAGCACACAACGCTGAACAGGCGCAACCAATGTGGCCGTCTGTTTTGAACTCCCCAAAGCGAATTGACAAGCACCCAGGTCAGCCCCACGAGGAGACCGACGAATACATCTACTGGCCGAATTAGTATCGGACAGATGGGGTGTTAGCGTAGCGTCATGCCTCGCATATCGCCGGCTTCACGCCACTTTGCTAACAAATCGTTAAACGCGTTGATGCCAGGGGCGTAAGGAGAATTCTGCATGCTTGCACCCTTGGCGGTCTGACCTTCACGGTTGTAATACCCCGGGGTGCAGTCTTCCAGAAAGGCTGTTGCGCCTGTTCCAGCCAGGGCGACAATCTGTTGCACCCATTCTTCTTCCGCTTCTGGTGTGACTTCGATGGTGTCGTGCTCTCCGGTCAGCACCTGATCGATGATATAGCTGACGTGGACAGCTTGATCATCAAACATGGCTGTCATATTGGGCGAGAGTCCGTTCTGGTTGATCCCGATTGTGAACCAGTTTGGAAAGCCGTGGCTGCTCAATCCATGTAGGGTGCGGAATCCATCTTCCCAGTGGTCATACAAAGACTGGCCATCTCGACCGAGCGTATCGAAGTCCACGCGACGTTTAGCAGAGGTTGTAATCTCAAACCCGGTTGCGTAGACAATGCAATCGACGTCGTATTCCTTGCCGTTAGCCACCACTCCTGCAGTGGTGATCCGTTCAACACCTTTACTGTCCGACACATCGACCAGGTGAACGTTGGTTCGATTGAAGGTGGCCAGATATTCATCGTTAAATGTGGGGCGTTTGCAGAATTGACGGTACCATGGCTTCAAAGATTCTGCCGCGCCTGAATCATCAGGCACGTTCTCCTCTACCCGGGCCCGAATCTCGTTCATTTTCTGGAAGTCCGCAATTTCCGCCCGCAGCATGATTTCTTCCATATCCAGATTGGTATCTGAGTTTCGATTCATCAGCGAAATGCCGATGCGTCGTGCAATATCTGTCCAGCCGTCGGCGACCAGGTCTTCGGTGAAATTTTGTCCCAGCAGTACGGCAGCAAAGTTCTCTCTGCGAGCTCGTTGCCAACCCGGTTGCTGATTGGCGTACCACTCCGTGTCTGTTTGGGAGTTGCCACGAAGATCTACGGAAGAGGGTGTGCGCTGGAAAACGTAGAGTTCCTGGGCATGTTCGCCCAGGAAGGGGACACATTGGATAGCGGTGGCACCGGTGCCGATCACTGCGATTTTCTTGTCAGCGAGTTTGGTAAGATTGCCGTTGTGGTCGCCGCCGGTGTAGTCATAGTCCCAGCGGGAGGTGTGAAAAGTGTGGCCCTCATAGTCGGTGATACCTTCAATGCCTGGCAGTTTGGGTCTATTTGCGGGTCCCGTCGCCTGGATTACAAAACGGCTCTGGATTTCATCATTTTGATGGGTCGAAACGCGCCAGCGCTGCGCGGTCTCATCCCAGCGAACTTCTGTGACGCGGGTTTGAAACAGAGCGTTTTCATACAAGCCGAAATACTCTCCGACTCTTTGTGTGTGTTGGAATATTTCGGGCGCGTACGAATATTTCTCTTTCGGCATGTAGCCGGTTTCTTCAAGCAGTGGTAGATAGCAGTAGGACTCGATGTCACACTGTGCACCTGGATAACGGTTCCAGTACCAGGTGCCGCCAAAATCTGCGCCGGCTTCGATAATTCTAAAATTTGTCACGCCACGTTCTTTCAGGCGTGCAGCCGCCATCAAACCGCTGAACCCCGCGCCGATCACGACGACGTCCAAGTCTAGAACTTGGGATTCTCTGACGGATGGCTCTGCGTAAGGGTCATCGTCTGCGTAGTGGGCAAATTCTTCTGCCGCTTCTACGTATTGGTTTTCGCCGTCGTCGCGGATGCGCCTGTCCCGCTCGTGACGATACTTTTCTCGTAGTGCTGCCGGGTCAAAGTCCAGGTCTGGAAACAGGTTATGTAATCTCTCTCGCTCGGTACTCATGAGTATTAAAGCCTTCCGGTACAAATTTGATCGGTCAGTGTAGCTCAGTTGCGATAGGATTTACGATTGACCTTCGGATAAGGAATTTCGTTTGTATTATTTTGCGCAAAAGTGGCTTCTGTTCATACTGATCCTGGGGTTGGGTTCGCCTGGCATTAGAGCGGAGCTGGCCTTGGCATCGGTGAGTGCGGTGGCCGTTGACGTTGAGACCGGACAGATGCTGGTGAGTGAGCATGCGGATCTTGTATTGCCAATTGCCTCTTTGACCAAGGTGATGACCGCTGTTGTGGTTTTGGATTCAGGCGCGGATTTGTCCGAGTGGCTCACAATTGAAGATTGGGCCAGTGCGAATGACAAGAATGCTTACTCGCGCATTCGCGTGACGTCTAAAGCGCGCAGGGGAGATTTGTTGCGAATTGCTCTGATGTCGTCGGAAAATCGAGCTGCCTACAATCTAGCGCTACATCATCCCGGTGGATACGAAAGATTTGTTCGCGACATGAATGAAAAAGCCCAAGCTTTGGGAATGATGCATTCAAGCTTTGACGATCCGACCGGCTTATCGACAAATAACCAGGCCAGCGCTGCGGATCTTGCAAAGCTCCTGGTTGCTGCAGATGGATATCAAGCGATTCGCGAATACTCAACGACTCGACAGTTCACGGTTAACTTCCGCAAACCTCGCTATCGCCTGGGGTATGGCAACACCAATCCGCTCACCGGCAGCCAGCGATGGGACGTAGGACTGACCAAAACCGGTTATTTGACAGAAGCCGGACGATGTTTGGTTATGGTTGCACAAATGGCCGAAAAGAGAGTTGGTGTGGTTCTGCTGAATTCTCTTGGCACTCGCTCTCCGCTGGGTGACGCGGGTCGCATCCGTCGATGGTTGGCAGATGGTACCAAAAGTACCGTTGCGCCTGCCGCATTGAAGCATCGTCGGGAAGTGTTGGCGCTGATGGGCATAGTTGGGGATTAGGGTGAGTGGAAAGCCACAGCTGGATATATCGACCCTTGAAGGGTGGCTGAGTAGTATGCTCAATACAAAAGTACATAACTTTGAACCGCTACAAGGAGGGCACTGGTCTGCAGCGTTTGCCTTCGATGCGGATGGCGAGGCGCTTGTGCTGCGTGTTGCACATGACGGAGAAGGGTTTGCCATCGACCAAAGGGCTTATGAACTATTTGCTCCGTCAGGGATACCCATACCCGCGGTGTATCAGCTTGGGCAGTACGAAGATCTAAGTTTTGCGATTTCCCAGAGGCGGTATGGGCAGATCCTGGAATCTATTGGTGGAGAGTACTCAGACCCCGCGATCCAAAGTTTGCGCGTCCTGTTAACCGTCATGCGACGGTGTGTTGGCGATTTGAGTGAGCCGGTGGTTTGGTACAACCCGGATAGTCGAGACTGGACCAAATACCTCATGGATCGATTTGAAAGACGAGGCAACACCCAGCAACCAGATGTCGATGAAACGGTGCGTGTGGGTGTAGATACCGTGCGCGCACTACTAGGACGGTGTCCTGAACGCCGAGACCTCATTCACGGGGACCTGTTTCATCAAAACGTTTTGCTCGGTGAGGATGCCGCTTCGGTAACCGCTGTATTTTCATGGAAGTGCTCAGCGAGAGGAGATTTTCTGTACGATGTGGCTTGGAGTGCTTTTTGGGGTCAGTGGTTTGAGGGTTTTAGCAATCCAGCGCTGACGGAGCGATTATTAGAGGCCCCAGATCTGGTCGCGGCAGATCTGCAAGATCATCAACTTCGGTTAACGTGTTATCAGCTGCATATCGCGCTCACGCATATCGATTGGTATTTGCAGTTATCTGAACCTCAGTGGCTGAATCGAATGGTAACGGCCACAAGGTCGCTGATTCGCAAAGCTAACCGGTGGACATAGCGGTGAATAATTCGGAGCAGACAATGAACCTACATGAGGCGCCTTATATCAGTTTAGGTACTTTCAGAAAATCAGGCGTGATGGTGGCCACCCCGGTTTGGGCCGCTCCTGTAAACGAGGGACTTATGGTCTTTTCCGCGGGCCATGCGGGAAAGGTGAAGCGGCTGCGCAACAGCCCAAAAGCCCAGATCGCGGTTTGTGACGTGCGAGGCAAACTTCTGGGTGAATGGCAAACGGCCCAGGCATTCATTGTCGAAGATGAGGAAAGCATTGCGGCGGGCTTACAATCCCTGCGCTCAAAGTACGGCTGGCAGATGTGGCTCGCCGACACCGGCGCCAAGCTGACAGGCAAGTACCACAAGCGAACCTACATCTTAGTCCGCCTCTCGACTTAGGGACACACAATTAGACAACTCATAGGTATGTCCCGTTCACAGGCGAGAGCTGTTCAGAGGCGCTGGCGCATTTCGGTGCCGAGGGCTTGGAAGCCGAACTTCTCGTAGAAGCCACGATTTTTTTCGGTCGTGGGGATCAGGTACAGACCATATTCGGCACAGCCGCGTTTTCGGGCTGTTGCGAGCGTGGCTTCTACCAGTAACGCGCCTAGATTTTTACCGCGGGCTGCTGGGCTGACGATCAGCTCTTCAAGCTGGCAGTACTCGCCACCATACCGTAACGCAAGGTTGAAGGAGATCGAAGCCATGCCTAACAGGGTTGCCGGCTCGCGGGTTTCTTCTTCTTTTTCTTCTTCGGCGACAAGAATGCACCCGCGGCTTTCGTCCAGCAAGGATTGAAAAACTGTGCCGAAATCGATTGTTTCGTTGCTACCAGTCGCTTCATTCAACTCGGCCAACAATTTAACGCAGGACGTTTCATCTTCAGTGCGAGCTTTTCGAATGGTAATGCTCATTTTTTGTGCAGGCGTACGGGGAGTTCAGAATACCCTCGCACAAAATTTGAACGTACGCGAACGGGTTCACCAACCACCTCAACGTGGTCGAAACGTTGCATGATTTCTTCCCAGAGCACGCGTAGCTGCATTTCGGCCAGTCGATTGCCCATGCAACGGTGGATGCCGAAGCCGAACGAAATATGATTGCGAGCGTTAGGACGGTCGATGATCAGTGAGTTTGCGTCTTCAAACTTCTCTTCGTCACGGTTGCCGGACGCATACCACATCACAACCTTGTCACCTTTCTTGATTTGCTTACCCTTGAAGTCGATATCCTCCAGGGCGGTGCGGCGCATATAGGCCAGGGGCGTCTGCCAGCGAATAATCTCCGCGACCATATTGGGAATGAGACTATGGTCCGCCCGCAGTTTGTCGTACTCGGCAGGAAACTGGTTGAGCGCCAGGACACCCCCGGAGATGGAGTTTCTTGTGGTGTCATTGCCACCCACGATCAACAGGATAATGTTGCCAAGATATTCCAACGGCTTGTTGATCATGTCTTTGGTGCCCTCACCGTTGATCAACATCGATATCAGGTCAAAACCCGGCTCTGGATCATTCTTGCGTTGATGCCAAAGTTCTGTGAAATAGGCCAGGCACTCCAGCATTTCGTTTCGCCGTTCTTCGAAACTCATTCCAGGGATCGTGGCGACATCCGACCAGTGAGTCAGCTTACGGCGTTCCTCAAAGGGAAAGGCGAACAGCGTTGCCAGCATCTGAGTGGTCAGTTCTATAGATACCCGATCTACCCAGTTGAATGTTTCACCCACCGGCAAGCTGTCCAGAATCTTCCCAACTCGCTCTCGAATAACAGATTCAAAGCCAGCCAGATTCTTGGGTCCGACTACCGGGCTTACGGCCTTGCGCTGAATATCGTGTTTAGGCTGATCCATGGCGATGAACATTGGCGTCTCGAAGTCGCTGGCCATATCTTCGATCCCAATCGTACCGTGGGAAGAAAACACCTTGTGGTTTTGGTCGACGTCTTTGATGTCGTCGAATCGGGTGATCGACCAATAGGGTCCGTAACGGCTCTCAGCGTGATAGTGAATGGGATCTTCTTTACGCAAGCGTTCGAAGTAGGGCCAAATCGCGTCGTTTTCCATCAGATACCAGTTACTGACGTCCAGATCCTCAAGTGGCAGTTCCTGGGCCTGCTTCAACATGGTCTGGCGGGTAAGATTGGTCGTCATATTCATTCGATAAAGACCTGTTTAGGTGAAGTTTTATGCGCCTAGTGTAGGGGCGTCTCGGCATTCCGTAAAATTCATAATTGTCCAGTTGATATTCCTATTTAGAATGGCATATTGGTTGAATGAAATCTCTCACAGACCTGCGCAAGCTGCGCCATGTAGTGGGTGTTGCTCGCGCCGGAAGCTTCACCACCGCCAGCAATAACCTTGCGATTACCCAGTCGGCCCTCACCAAAAGTGTGGCGGAGGTAGAGTATTTGCTGGGTGTGAAGCTGTTTACGCGGCTGCCCAGAGGCGTGACATTGACGGAGGCAGGCGCGTTGTTTGTGCCGCGCGCGGAGCGCATCCTGGCGGATACACAAAGCCTGATGACAAGGCTCGATGATTTACAAAGTCTGGCAGGTGGAAACCTGCGAATTGCAGTTGCACCTTCCGGTTTTATCGGCTTCCTGGAAGCGTCGGTCAGTGCTTTCGCAAAGGTCTATCCTGGCGTTCAGATTGAAGTGATCCATGGGGAAGTTGAGAATATGGCGTCCAACTTGATTCAAGGTGACGTCGATCTGCTGTTGGGTCTGGAGCCCAATCTGGTTCAATGGACAGAATTTGAGGTAAATCCTGTTGCGGCATTAAACGTCTTTTTCATCTCGCGTTTGCAACATCCCGTGGCTGGAGTTGCAAATATTGACGCGCAAACATTGATGCGCTACCCGTTGGTTCTGCCAAAAGGCGGATTTATTACTCAGGCGCAAATTGCAAAAGCGTATATTGACGCAGGGTTAACCCCCAGGCCTGCTCACTATGTGGTGGATCACTTTCCCATCGTCGAACGTTTGGTTGCAGCTACTGACGCCATCGCTCCAGTGGTCACGCTGTCCACGCCTCAGGACACTTTTCGCGATCGATTTAAAGTCTATCGAGATGTGGTGGATTTGGACATTCAAAGCCTTGCAATCGCTCGATCGAAAGTGCGCGAGCACATGCCAGCCGCTTCGGCATTTGTGGATTTGTACCGAGGATTCAGCGCAGACGGTCGAATTGATACTTGACCTTTGCCGACGGGCTCACCATTCTCGATGCTCTCCCAGGCAGGAATGGCAACATGACTGATTTCATCAAAGGTCCTTTGTGGGCGGCAACCAACTGGTCGGCTGATGCCGGTGAAGGCAGCATTCACGATGATGACACCGCTGAAAAACTGGGCTTTCGAGGCGGTACAGTGGCGGGCGACGTGCATATGAATCAGTTTCCCCCTGTCCTGGTTCAGCTCTTTGGCCAGGAGTGGTTTGAGCGGGGTAACCTATCCCTTAGCTTCAAGAACGCAACCATCGACCAGGAGAAGGTCCAAGTATTTGCCGAAAAGGTGCCCACCGGTCAGTCGCAAACCCGTGTATGGATGGAACGGGAAGATGGTCTGCTGGTTTGTCAGGGGACCGCTGCCCTGGGAGATCATGGCCAATCCGAACTGCGCGCCAAAAATCTCCGGCCTTGTGATCCGAAAGAGCTCAAGATCTATAAGGATATTTATGCGGGCATGTCGTTGGGGGAGTATGAAATTTTTGCTGATCCAGAAAAACAGTTTGGCCGGTATGATCAAAATGTAATCAGTGATCCAATGCCTTGGTATCGTGAGGTGTCCCCCTGGGGGAATGTGGTTGCCGCGCCCTGCACCATTATCCAATACCTGTGGGGTTATCCAATTCGAACACTCGCGCAATACACGGGCGATAGCGTGGGTTTGTTTGGTGCCATTGAAATTGGCTATACCCATGGACCATTTTTGCTGAAGCGCAACTACAGGCTGACCAGCGAAGTTATCTGCGTCGGCCAAAGCCCACAGACAGAATATGTCTGGTACGAGACTAAGGCATTCAACGAAGCTGATCAGCTGGTGGCGAGCATGCGCATGCAAGGTCGCACGATGAAAGCCTCATCATCACTTTACGAAACGCTTTAGAGATCTGTCTGAATAAGCGCAAACAGTTTGGTCAACGCACGCCGCGCGCTTGACTGTCAGTCAACACCAGATTGCAGGATAGGCGTTGAGATTAAGGAATTTTAGCTATGTTTGATTCGCCAATTGAGATCTTTGGTCTTATTGCAATTGCGTTTATGGTGCTTTTTTATGCGCTGGAACGCTTGCACCCTATCTACGTCTTTTTGTTCGCAATGTCGTGTCTGGCCTCGGCGGTGTACGCCTATCTGATCAGCTCTTACCCATTTTTTATCGCAGAAACGATTTGGGCAGCAGTAGCCTTGCAGCGTTGGTTTCGCTTGCCCAGTCGATCAACCTAGATCTACGGTGCTGTTAGCCGATATGCACGTGCTGCAGTGCCGCAGAAAACGTCAGATTTTTCCGACTCCGAGAGACCAAACTCGTGCGCCAGCTTCTTGAACAGATTCCACAACGTTCGGTAAGAAATGCAGTCTTTGTCAACCGGGAAGTTGGATTCGAACATGCAACGGTCAGGTCCGAAAGCTTCCATTGCGTACTGGTATCGAGGCAGCAGCGTTTGGAGAAATTGATCTGAGCTCCAGGGAGAATCGGTTTGGTGCATGTGATACGGAGGTTCCCAGTCACCTACTCGCATTTGTGCACCGCCCAGCTTCATCACCGTGTTACTGCAGGCGGCGACGGCATCAATCGCCGCTTGCCACGCCTTAATTTCTGTCTCACTGGCCTGTGGATCAATTCTACCCCCCAGATGATTCACGATGACGGTTACACCCGGGAACTTATTCGCCAGATCGGCCAGGCGGGGTAATCGAGAGAAGTCTGGCGACCAATTGTCATAGCTGAGGTTGTACTTTTCGAGCAGCGCAAATCCATTCAGAAAATCGCTATTCAAATCCGAAGGGAATGCGGTTCTGACTCCACGAAAGTTCTCGCTGGCGCTCAGGTGTGCTTCCAATACCTCAGACGCGGCATCACCGAGACGTAGATCGGCGGTGCTGAATATTCCGGTACACAATCGAGCAGATCCGTAAATACCGGACCGACTCATGGCCGCAATACCGTGAACAAACTCTGTTTCCCCAACACAGCGCATCTGCTGCGGTCCATCCGCACGATAGAAAGCGCCACATTGGGCAAATACGGTTTGCACAATGTTGTGTCCACTATCTGAGATGTCTTTGCTGATCTCTTCGCACAAATAGACTTCCTGCCGGAATCCCATGCTGTTGTTGGGGCGTAAATCCCACAGGTGGTGATGGGGGTCGATGATGGGTAACTGGGGTTCCAGCACCTCTTCTGCTGTCTCCCGTGCGATCCAGTTTTCGATATCTGCGTTTGCTGCGATTGACATGGTGCTCCCTTCACATGACCAGAAATTTAGAGTTGTTATAGCACAGGTTGAGCGGCTTAGTCCCAGCGGGCTTCTTCTTCGCGTCGGTTAAATATCACTCGACTGTCGTCCTGTGCCAAGAGTTGCATAATGCGCGTTGGGGCGCCCGAATCATCCAGCTCCACGATACCAATCCCGCTGCCGTTGAGAATGCGACGACCATGGGCGGTACCCTGGGGTTTGCGGGGAATCACCCGCATAGTCCGCCTGCGGGTCAGCCAGTTGAGAGGTGAACGCGTCGAGTAAAGCCAACGATTTAGATGGTCCAGGTAGCGCAATAAACCGTCTGGAAACTCGTTACGAATCCCACTGGAACAAATTTGCCAGATGTTGGGGCCGCCGTGACGGCCGCGCAGTTCTACGTCGTAAACGAAGGAATAGTGCACGTCGCCTGACAAAACCACGAAGGTTTTGGGTGTTTTGCGGTGTTTAAACACGTTCAGAATACCGCTGGCGGTGCCTTTATGCGCCAGCCAATATTCTGAATCGACTACCAGGGGTTTACCAAAAAAAGTGAACAGCATTTGAATCGACTCGATCAGTTTGACGCCGAAAATAGGTGCGGCGGATACCAACAAGACTCGGTCCATTTCCCTGATCTGCCGTTGCAGATCGGTCAGGGCCTCCCAATCCAAGAGCCCTGAGGGTTTGTTAGGTGAACTTTCTGAGCGCCACCGTCTTGTTCGTGTATCCAGGACCACAAGAGGTGGGTCACAGGGCCAGCTGAAGTCCCACTGCTCCAGGCTTAACAGTCTCTCAATAAATTCATCATGTTGGGATATGCCTGGACGATCCAGCACCGCCTGGGCTGCGTTAAACTGCTCCTCGTCAAACAACTCCGGGCGGTTCCCCCAGGCTTGATTGATCAGATAGCCAATCATGGCATTGCCAATGACCCGTCTAGAAAATGGGTGGTCGTAAGCTGCCTCTTCCCATTGTCGATTTAAGTTCCAGTCGTCCGTGATGTCATGATCATCAAATATCATGGCGCTGGGGATATGAGCAAGCACGCGACGCACCTGCCCAAGACCATTGGTAAACTCGGTGATCACCATGTCTTCACGCTCGTACTTCCCCTGATGTTTGGCATCTAGATTTTCTGGTGATCGCCAGTCTATTCGTTGCCATCCCGTGGGTGACCACACCAACAGGTACATGGCCAATATTTCAGCCAATGTAATGAGATGGTTGTCTGCATTGATGGATGTAAAAACCGGTTTACGCACGCCTTTGAAGAGCACTTCCAGAACAGACTCCCCACTGTTGAGTCTAGGTAACAATCCCGAGCGAGCGTAGTGGGTGGAGGTATGGTAAAGATCGGTGGAATTCTCCAACTCGCCAGCGCCAAGCTGTTGCAGCGACTCTTCGGTTAACCCCAAGTCTTCTATCAACGCATGTATTGCACTCAACATTGGTCCGGCCACGTCGTCTGCGTAAATCTGATCTCCGCTCATGACCAGCATCGCGGGCCAAGCGGGCATATCCTGATGTTCAGCGTTCACTGCAATTTGGGTGAGTAGCCTGTCCGCTGCAACCAGGCCGTCAGCGCCATCATGGTGAGGCTTTCGACAAGAGCCATGAAGTAAAGTGTGGGTATGTGTTTCGATACGAAAAAATGGGCGTGCGTATCCCGGATAACACAGGTCTGGCGCCCAATCTGTGTGGTCATGCCATCCTGAAGGATCTTGGCTGCCTGCTCGGGTGCGCAATTCTACGGTGTATTCAATGGGGGTATCACTGGGTAACGGGGTCGTCTGGTTCAGGCTGATGAAATGGTAAAACAGGTGCTTCCCAGCTATCAGGGTGCGCAATCCGTCCATATTTTCGTTGAACGTGAATTCTCGGGTTTGGTGATCGTCAGGATAAAGCCGCACCCGTATCTCGACCGGTTCTGCAGTGGCCATCCAGAGATTGACTTGGTTTAAGGTGGTGCGTCGAAGCACGGGCCCGGCCAGGACCAGAGTGGAGAGTGGTTGATTCACGGGTTAACTATCTCAGTTCTATTTTGACTTCGCAAAAATCAGGGCGTTCACCGCTAATTGTCGTTTAGCGCCATAAAGAAGTTTTATTGTGAGGCATGGGTACTTGACGGTGGCTTGGTAATCGCTACATTTGCGATCCATTAAATTTGCTGGAAGAAACTCCGTTGGATTGTCCTAAGTGTATTGGTGAGTTACAGCCCCTCACCATAGCTGATCAAATTCATATTCGTCGCTGTACCGATTGTCATGGATTGTGGTGCCAGCCGCAGGCACTTGCGCAATTGAAGGACGAATGGATGTCTGAAGCGATTGTAGATGTAGGCAACCCCAAAATTGGCCAGCGATTGGATCGTTTAGAAAATATTAACTGCCCAGAAGGCCATGGCCCCATGGTCCGCTGTAGTGACGAAGATCAGAGACACGTCTGGTATGAAACCTGCGAAATTTGTAACGGTGTTTTCCTCGACGCTGGAGAGTTTACAGACCTTAAGTTCAAGACCCTTTTGGACTGGGTCAGAGGCTTGTTTCGTTAACGCTACTCCGGCTGGACAACATCGGGCCGAATGGTTGGGTTGTTGTCACTGCTGCGGTGGGTTAACACCAACATAGCCGGTAGCAAAGTCAGATTTGCTAAGAGCGCTAACAACATCGCCACGGCTGTCCAAACACCAAACATCACGGTGGGTACAAAGTTAGAAAAGGCCAGTACCGAAAAGCCGATGACAACGGTTAGAGAGGTGTAATACAGCGCGCGGCCGATGCTCTCGTGGCAGAAGCTTACTGCAATGCGTGCATCTGAATGTTTATCGTATTCCTCTTTGAAGCGATGTAGATAGTGGATCGTGTCGTCCACGCCTATTCCAATGCAGATGGCGGCAATAGTGGTGGTCATCATATCCAGGGGAACGCCGGTAAAACCCATCGCACCGATGACAGTTGCAGACGCCAGGGTGTTTGGAATCATGCCGAGCAGCGCATGATGCAGGGAGCGTAACAGGACCAGGAACATGATAAACACAACCAGCAGAATGTAGGCCAAAGTGTTGATCTGGGAGTCCAAAAGTTTGGACAACATCCCATTGAACAAAACCATCATTCCCGTCACGGTGACCTCATCGGGCTGAAAGCCAGCTTCGTTTACAGCAAAATCAATGATCTGTTGACGAAACGCCTCACGGTCAAAAAAAGGTCCGCTTTCTATAATGCGGGCACTGATTCTGAGTTCCCCTGTGCCTGGGTTGGCGTAAGGTTCTATGATTTGTCGATGTAAATCTTCGGGTACGGCCCCCAGTATGGCGACAATCTCCAGGCTGCCGAGCTTTTCGCCGTCGGTGAATTCAAGGGCGAATTCCTCTAAGGCGGTCAGCCCCAGAACTTTCCCCACTTGGGGTTGAGCATCCACAAATTGATGCACCTTTTCCAAGCGGTCGAGCATGGCCCTTGAGTACCAGTAGCGTTCCGGATATGTGTCCTGGGCTTCACCGAAGAGGTCGTCTTCTTCGAAAAAGTCATCATCCTGGGCAAAATCATCTTCACCAAACCCAGCGTCATCTTCGTATGGTGGGAACTGGAGAACAACATCGAAAGGGATGGTGCCTCCCAGATTTTGATCAATAAAACGCATCCCCTGAAAAATATCCGTATCTTCATCAAAATATTCGGCGAACCGATTGTCCAATGACACCTGCTGGATACCGAGTAAAGCGGCGAGGGCTAACACGGCACAGCTGGACACAAGTATGCCCGGGCGCCAGCGAGATATTTCGCCCAGACCCCGGATAAAGTTATTGGTTTTACCAAGATTGGGGGCGGGGGGACCCTTGGGGAGTAGCAATAATATGCACGGAAACAGCGTATAGGTGGTCAGGAAAGAGATGACAATGCCGATGCACATCATCCAGCCGAAATACTCTACAGGGAGAATGCCACTGACGGTGAGCGATCCAAAGGCGGCGATGGTGGTTATGGCGGTATAGAAACATGGCGCAAATTTGGCCTTCATGGTTTCATAAATTATCTCGACACGATTTAGCTCATCCCTGGTGAGTCTCAGTTCTCGATAGTGGACGATCAGGTGGATGGTCAAAGAGATCGTGGTGATCCCAAGCAGAGAAACAAAATTGGACGAAATGACGGTCGCTTGCCAACCCATCGCTCCCAATAAACCTACCGCGAGCACCACAGTTGCCGATGCGGTAATGATGGGTAAGATGACCCAGCGGGGGCGCTGAAAAAATAGCCCCAGGGCAACGATCATCAAAATCAGCACCACGCCTCCAAACACAGACAGATCGCTCTTTACATAACGGACCATGTCCGAGGCAATCATAGGTACGCCGCCCATGTAGAGCGTGCCCTTAGTCGAATAACTGTCTCGAACTTCACGAAGGCGCATCACCAATTCTTCACGGCGTTGCTTGTTAGCCTCCTTGGCGGCGATCAAGTCGTTTTCCACACGTTGTCGCCGCTGTGGGTCTGCTCCGTTTTCCAGAGTATCGGCCGCCGTTTGGGCTTGAAACAACCTGTCATCCGCCGCCAGGTCGATCTTGATCGCCGTGGCACGACCACCTTCGGTAATGAGCAGGTTCTTAAAGAATGGACTGTTTGTGAGCTCGTCTGCGGCGAGCTCCAAGTCTGTAGCAGGGGATTGCAATGTTGGGAAGCCATCCAACAGGCTTGTGAGTTCGACGGGTGGGCTTTTAAGAAGTGGTGCGTCCAGAACGCTGAAAACGGATCGTACTCCAGAGACATTCGACAGATCTGCCACAATATCCTGTAATGTCTGAAGATTGGCCCGGGTAACAGGTTGTCCATCCTGGGGTGCAAAGGTCATAAAAATGAACTCTTCGCCACCAAAGGTCTCGACGATGCCCTCGTACTCGACCAGATCGGGGTCTCCTTCGACCACCAGGGTGTCGGCTGATGCGTCAAAACGAAAGTTGCTGATCTGAGTGGCTGCCGCGGCGATCACGACCAAACACAGGATCAGCACGGTGATCGGGTACTGGAGATAACGTAAGCCGATTGGGATTACAAATTTTTGATTTGAATTGTCCGTTGAGGAACGCATAAGCTATCGCGTAGTCCAGTTACTGTTGTTAAAAGAAATTTTCTTAAGCACCATTTGACCTGTTCCGGCAGCAAGATAATAGACGCGGTACACAAATGATACGCGGACACAGATGATACCCAGACACAGACAATTCGCAGACGCAGATGATACGCATATGAAACACCAGAATCTTTACCCTGTTGCTAACCGTTGCCGCTTAGTTGTATTGCTCATAATGTTGGCGGGACTAGGCGGTTGTGTCTCGGCTGGCTCCAACCCGGATCCGTTGGAAAATTTTAACAGGTCCATCCACAATTTTAATGACTCTGCGGACCGCAGGGTGCTGAAACCCCTGGCGCAAGGGTATCGAGCCCTTACTCCAGACCCACTCGAACGGGGGATACGCAACGTCTTTTCTAACCTGGATGACCCCCAGGTGTTTTTGAACCAGCTGTTGCAAGGTAAGCCAGGTTTGGCGCTGAGCGACCTGGGACGATTCCTGGTGAATTCCACGGTTGGCATAGGGGGGCTGTTTGACGTGGCCAGTACCATGGGGCTGGAAAAACACCAGGAAGATTTTGGCCAGACGTTTGCGCGCTGGGGCTTTGGCCGTGGCGCGTATTTGGTGATTCCCTTCTGGGGCCCTTCCAACCCGCGAGACGGTATTGGGGACATCTTGGGTAGCTACACATTTCCGCCGCGTTACCTTGATGATGTGCCGACCCGTAATGTTATTTATGGTCTGTCGGTGATCAATCGACGGGCCAACCTGCTGGATGCAGAAAATATCGTGAGTGGCGATCGGTATATCTTTTTCCGTGAAGCCTATCTACAACGCCGCGAATTCCTGATAAATGACGGAGAGGTGGAAGACGACTTCCTGGACGATGACTTCTGATGACAATTACAAAGATAATGCGAGAAACAAACGGAGGCACCATGAAAAAGACGATCACAAGGATCAGTAACAAATGTGTCGTGGTGGTGTTGGTTGGGTTTGCGATGACTGGCTTTGCTCAAGATCCTCTTGAACTTGACCAAACCATGAAAACGAAGCTACTCGACATTCTGGCTGCGGTGAACGAATCCTCCGCAGAGAGCGCTGCGAAATTAGACGCTGCGATCGACTTTCAAGCCATTACACGTGGCGTGATGGGGAAACACGCCAAGGGCTCAACCCAAGCGCAAAACTCACGATTTCAGGCAGAATTTCAAAAAAGTATGATTCGGCTGCTGCAAGCTGCCACCGAGACGGCAGGGGACTATACGATCGAGGTAAGCGGGACAAAAATAAGCCCGAAGAATCCGGAGCGGGGCCAGGCCAGCGCCCGGGTTCGAACTTCGGATGGCCAGGAGATTGATCTTGTTTCTTCGATTGCCGTAGTCGACGGCGAATGGAAGGTACGTAACCTGATTTTTGCCGGGGTTAATCTGGGCAAAACATATCGCAATCAATTCGACCAGCTGGTACAGGCGAATCAAGGTGATCTTGACCAAGCCATTGAAGCTTGGGCGCAGCAGGTTAAGAACCCTGCCGAATAATCCTCTGGTTCAAGAAGGCTCGCGTTGGTTCCAGCGCCCGTAGTGCACCTTCTCTGTCAGCGGCGCTCGCCGTACCGGACCAAAGTTCCCCAGCGGATATCCGATGGGAATTGATGCAACAACGCCATACTCTTCCGGGATATCAAAATAGTTGTACATTTCTTCCTGAAACATTTGATGTACGGTGGTAAGACTGGCGCCCAAACCAAGTCCGCGGCAGGCCAACAAGAGGTTCTGTACAGCTGGATAGATTGATCCATATGAGGGAGGTGCCAATCCTATGCGTTCCTCAGCGGGCACGATAAAGGGCCAATCTCTCTTTCCGCAAGCCAGGATAATCAGTGGCGCTTCGTGCATATGATCTGCCAGGTGCAGTGCTGCTTTCATCTGGCGGGCGGGTTTGCTGTTGTCTTGCGCTGCTGGGGCGTTATCGCCCATCAGTTTGTGGAACCACTTCCTGTAATTGTCGCCAAAAAACTTCCGGTCTTGTTCTTGGGTGAGCACCACGAAGGCCCAGCGCTGAGTATTTTGACCGCTGGGCGCTCGAATTGCGGCATCAAGGATTTTTTCAATGATCTCCTGAGGGATCGGGTCTGCTTTCAATCGACGCATGGCGCGCATGTTGTATATGCATTCGAATAAGCCGGGGTCGTTTTCAATTTGCATTGGCTACCTGCTCTATGTCGTTCTCGATTCGGCTGAGTAGGGGTGCTGACAGGGTTGGCCTGAGCTAGCGTCCCGCAACCTCGGCTATAAAACGATCCATGGTTGCTATCTTTTGCTCCTCGCCACCTAAGGTAAAGTCAGGAACAATTAACTCGTTCACGCCAGCCTCCGCATATTCGGCCACAATATCCTTCAGCTGAGCTGGTGTACCGACAATTTTTGGCATGGGTGTTTCGCTATTGCGCATTTGGTCGACAAAACCTTCGTCGTCTGACAGGAAAAGCAAAGCCACCGCGCTGCGTTGAATCTCTTTCGGGTCACGCCCGATGTCCGCGCAGTGTCCGTCGAGAATGCCGATTTTATGTCGAAGAATCTCGGGATCCCCCCAAACATTCCATTCATCGGCGTATTTTGCCGTGATCTTGAGGGTGACCTTTTCACCACCACCTCCGATTAGAAGTGGTAAAGGGGATTGGACAGGTTTTGGTTCCAAGCTTGCATCGGTGAGGGTGTAGTGTTGCCCGCTGAAATTGGATTTTTCTTCGCTGAACAGCGATTTGATAACCTGACAGGCTTCGTCCAACCGGGCAAGGCGCTCGTTCACGGTGTAGAACTCAAGTCCATACTGTTGGTGTTCGTTTTCCTGCCAGCCGCTGCCGAGCCCCAGGACCGTTCTGCCTTCACTAATGTGATCCAGGGTGGCTGCCATTTTTGCTAGCACGGCTGGGTGGCGGTAGGTGTTGCCGGTCACAAGCGTACCGATGCGCAGACGAGGGACAACTGCAGCGATTGCGCTTAACGTGGTCCAAGCTTCCGGCCAAGGCGCGGAGGTGTCCGGTGCGTTAGGCATAAAATGATCGGCATACCACAGACCATCCCACCCGGTCTGTTCCGCGTGATTAGCAAGTTTTACAACGTCCGTATAAGGCAGGCTTGGGGTTGGCCAGAAACTGAAGCGCATATCGTTTCCCTATGTAAATAGTGATGCATGACGATGTTCTACTAAGCGGTCTGCCCGCGCAAGCAGGTAGGGTCCCCGTGTGGGTTTATTAGCGGGTTTATGTTCAGGTTTATGTGGGGGTTAGCGCCGCGGCGTATATCTTTGCGCGAATTCCAAGCGGATGAACTCCTGCACCATGATGGTTTGTCCATCTGGCGTATGCCAGTTAACAGCCCGACCAAATTCATCGTCACCACGTTTTGCGGTTGTGATTTCACCTGCCTGCCAATCACCATGGAACAGCAGATCAGCCAGCGGACGATTACCCAGTGTGGCAAGTGCCAAGGCAGCAGGACTTTCGGTCTGTGCGATTGAGCGTGCAAACAGGCAACAGAAATCGCCAGCCTTTAGTTCAATCTGGCGAGCGAAGCATGACACCTCGGGAAAGCTTTGTTGTTCCCAGTTGCTGGTTGTGTCGACTCCGCTGAAGGTTATGTTCACATAGGGCGTGAGGTTCGTGGCGTCGGCGATCGCCTGGGTCATAGACCCGGTGATGTCTAACCAAGGTTGAATATCGGTTGGAATCTGTTGGCGTTCTACAGCGGAGGTTTGTTTGCTCACGTGTCTGCTCGAAGCATGGTTGGATCTTATCTATCAGGTCTACAAAGGCGGGCAGGATGCTACACCTTCATTGGATAGACGCAACACTTTCTTCCCAGTTTTGTCCGTCAAACGGTTGGATATCAAATCCATCCAGTCCGGCGTCCAGGCACCGACCGTTCACGTCAAATCCATCTGGGTGAGACCGTGGACGGGTAAAGACGTGAATACCACATCGAGAGCAGAATCGGTGTTTTGCGGTGTGGGTGTTGAAGGTGTAGGTGGCAAGCGCTTCTTCACCCTGGTCAAGTTGAAACTGCTCCTTGGTCACAATCACGTTGATGAATCCTTTCATGTGACAAATGCTGCAGTTGCACTCGATTGCTTTTTTTTGCGGCAGCTTGATTTGGAATCGAACGGCACCACAATGACAACCGCCCGTGTAGGTTGTGAGTTCCGACAATTTGGCTCCCTGTTCAGTGTTCGTGTCTAGGGTAGTTCAAGATCCCTAGCGAGGTAAGGCATTTCTCGGGCGGTGGTTTCAGGTGACAGCTTAAACTTCGTTACCTATAGGTCTTTTTCGTACAACAGCTTAATGGCTTGAAATCGACCCGGGTCTTCTGAAATTTCTCCGTGGTTCAGGTACTGGCTGAGCCTTTCCCCGGCAAAGTGGTGCCAGCCTGCGGTACCGCCCACGGTGCTTTGCTCGGGTAAGAATTGAATCAGATTCAATCGAGTCTGCGCAGAACTCAAGTCCACCAGGTCGATGCGTAACTGGCTACAGGTGGCGGGTTCAAACCACGGCATGTCCTGCTTCGAGTTGTTGTTCCAGGTAAATTCCAAAATGTGCGGTGGTGACCACGTTTTGATCACACCATCTATCCAGGATCCATCCTCAAGTTTGATTCTGCCCCCCTCCTTAGGCTCAATAATTCCGCCGGGTTGCCAATCTGGCCACCAGTGGACCATGTGTTCGAGTTGCGTAATTGCCTCCCACACGATTCGAATGGGTGCATCCAGGGTGTTGGTCAGTGATACGCGTCGAACTTTACCGTTGCCCTCGATGGTGGCGAACTTTGTTGGCATGCTTTTTCTCAATCTGGGCTGACTTATGAATGTAACATTTTCTGGGATTGCACAACTTGTGGATGGCTCAATGGGGCTGACTTTCGTATCCTTGCGGCATATTTCAGAACAGCGAGGCTATTTTGGCTGAAGCGGTAATTTTTGATACCGACCCAGGCATTGACGATGCCATGGCGATCGCCTTTGCACACAAAAGTCCGGCGGTAGACCTGCTGGGACTGACCACTACCTTTGGTAATGGCACCATCGAGCAGACAACTGCAAATGCGGTGTTTTTAAAAAACCAACTAGGTCTGGATTGTCAGGTTTTTCAAGGGGCTGGTGCACCTCTGGAGATCGAATTCGATGGACCCGCGCATCATGTGCACGGTTCTGACGCGCTGGGAGATACCGGATACGATATCCCGGCTGCGGGGAATCAACCCGATGCGGTGACTTTCATCATAGACACCGTGCGGGCCAGGCCACATGAAGTGACCCTGGTGGCGGTGGGTCGAATGACCAATTTGGCGTTAGCCGTGCGTAAGGCCCCAGATATCGCAAAACTTGTTAAGCGCGTGGTAATCATGGGTGGCGTATTGGGTTCAACTGGTATCCCAGGTAACGTGACGCCGGTGGCCGAGGCCAACATATTTGGTGACCCTCACGCAGCAGATGAAATGATGCGTGCAGACTGGCCGCTGGTGATGGTCGGCTTGGACGTGACCATGAAAACCATCATGACCAACGATCTGGTGGAGCGTCTTGCGCAACATTCGCAAATGGGTGCGCTGCTTGCTGAGATAGGCGCGTTTTACCAGCGCTTTTATCGCGAGGTCCTGAAAAGAGAAGGTTATCCGGTCCATGATTCGCTGGCGGTCGCTTATCTCATGGCGCCGCATTTGTTTGAAACTCAAGCCGGACCAATCAGGGTCGCGACCGAGGGGCTCTCGATGGGCCAAACCATCATGGGTGACATGTCCCGGGCCGCAAACTACGCCCTGGATGGATGGTTGGACGTTCCGGATAAGCAAGCGTGTATCAGCGTACAAGCTCAAGCGGTGTTGGATTTGTATATGGAGACATTGATGTCATGAGTGTGTCCATTATTGATTATCAAGACCCAAAAGCAGGGACGCTGTTTGTTGATTCATTGCGCGAAACCGGCTTCGCCGTGGTGGAAAACCACCCGTTAGACTCGGTGCTGCTGGGACGTATCTATGCCGATTGGCTGGCATTCTTCCATTCAGAGGTGAAATGGGAGTTCAGTTTTGATGGGGCTAGTGAAGAAGGCGTGCAAGACGGTTATGTACCTGCAAATGTTTCAGAAACAGCCGTTGGCCAGGACGTTCCCGACCTTAAGGAGTTTTACAACATCAGCGTCGGAAGTTTTTTGCCCGCGTCATTACGCAAGGATATCAGCACATATCGAAGGGCTGCATTTGCTCTGGCCAGGGAGCTGGTAGGTTGGATTGATGCCAACTTGCCGTCCAATATCGCGGATCATTTGCGGCCGCTTTCCGACATACTGGCGGATGAAACCAGCTTGCTCCGAGTTTTACATTACCCACCGGTACAAAACGCCTCACCCAAAGCGGTTCGAGCCGCAGCTCACGAAGATATCAACATCATCACCTTGCTGCCGGTTTCGGAACAACCCGGACTGCAGGTAAAAGGATCTGACGGTGAGTGGGTGGATTTGGCAGGTAGCCCCGGGGCGCTGGCAATCAACACCGGGGATATGCTGCAGGAAGCAACCAATTTTTTCTTTCCCTCAACAACACATCGTGTCGTCAATCCAGACGGCGCAGCGAATATTTCTCGTGTGTCCATGCCTTATTTCATGCATGCCCGCCGGGAGGTTGTTTTGTCGCAGCGTTACACCGCGGGTAGCTACTTAGCTGAGCGTCTTGCGCTGATTAATCCAGATCTCTAGTCAAATCCTCGAATTGGAAGCTCTGGACCTCTTTGCAACCAATTGTTGGCAGCATATTCTGCTTGTGAGTCGGTTATATGTAATGTGTAGGCGTGTCTTGGATGGGCAGAAGTATTAGGCGCACTATAGTGGGGTAGCGTGCCCTGAAAGCAAACCAATGCGCCTGCGGGCACGGGTAAGGGTGCTGCCTCTTCCGCTTCCGGCCAAGGTTCGGCATTGCAGGAGACCAGCTCGCTTTTGCCTTCGTTCACCACAAATCGCTCCCGCAGCGGCGTGTTCGGACCGCTGTTGGCTACCCAAAGACAGCCGTTTTCGGTGGTGGCGTCATCGAGAGCAAACCACAGCGTAATGACGCTGATGGGTGATGTAAAAAAGTAGGTCGCATCCTGATGCCAGTTCACCACGCCGCCAATTCTGGGTGGTTTGAAGATGTACATGGATTGCCATAATTCAGGATGAGTGATACCTAAGTCTTTGACCACTGTGCGGATGGGGTCCTGGCGGGAAAACTGGTTGAAGACCGGGTCGAGATCGTGCAGCGCGTGACCAATTTTATTAAAGGCCTGTGATTGTGGGCAGGTCAAATTGCCTTCTTCATCCAGCGCCCCAGCCTCAAGGAAGCAGCGGACTTTGTCACCGGATTCCAGGAGGAATCGATCTGCGCTCGCGCTGCGGTCTTCGGTTGAAAAGACGCCGGTTTCACTTGAAGGATCAAACGCCTGGGTAATCTCGGCGGCACGCTGTTTCAGCAGCGCGATTTGATCCGTAGATATGAAGTCCGGGACAACACAATATCCGTCGTCTTGAAATTGGTTTTTTTGATCCTGGGTGAGTGCCATTTGTATCTACTGACTTAATACTGACTTAATAAGGTGTTTCGCCACCATCCACGCTGATCGCCTGGCCGCGAATGATTATAGCGTCATCGGATAACAGGAAGGTGACTACTCTTGCGACTTCAAGTGGCGAAATCTTGCGGCCAAGTTGTTCTGCACCCATAGAGTCCAAGAGCGAGCGTGCATCTTCATTCAATTTTGGTGCGAGCCACTCTGCCACTCCGTGCAACATTTGTGTATCAACGCCACCTGGGCAGATTGCGTTGACATTTATGTTATGTTCAGCCCATTCCATAGACAGCGAACGGGTTAGACTGATCATCGCTGCCTTGCTGGCATTGTACGCGGCCATGTTTTTGTATCCGACTTTGCCGCAGTTTGATGCGATGTTGACGATGCTGCCGCCTGTCTCCTGTAAATGTAAGCCTATGGCCTGAGACATAATGAATGCACCGGTGGTGTTTACCTCAAAGTGTTTTTGCCAATCCTCATAGGTGGCATCCCAGGCAGAACTCATTCGAATTAAACCAGCATTGTTAACCAGGCCCTCTACCGAGCCATAGACGTCTTTGGTGATCCTGACGGCTTCTTCTGCATCACGCTGTTTAGTGACGTCAGCTCGAATGCCAGCGCATCGATCGCCGCTCGGGTCGATCAGTTTGGCGTTCTCCAATGCTTGGGAGCCATCAAGATCGACCAACAGCACTTTGCCGCCTTCATCGACAATAGTTTGTCCAATCGCATTGCCGATTGCTCCTGCGCCACCGGTTACAATATAGGTTCGATCATCCAAGCGGTTGGTCATAAGGATTTGTGCCTCTATCAGTTTTTGCTAGGTGAAAAACAAGCTGGCTAACGTTGCAGATAACATCGTCACCAGGGTGCCTGCGATCATACACTTAAATCCAACAGCGGCGATGTCATTGCGTCGTTCCGGAACCAAAGCGCCGATACCGCCGACCTGGACGCCGATCGAGATAAAACTTGAAAACCCACACAAGGCAAACGTGGCAACGGCCCGGGACTTATCGCTGATACTGTCTCCCAGCGACTGTAGCTCGGCGTAAGCTAAGAATTCGGTCAGGAAGATCTTGATGCCCAGGAGGTTTCCGATTGCGGCAGCGTCCGCCCAGTCAGCACCAATCATGAAGGCAAAGGGCATAAACAACCATCCCAGCATACGCTGTAGTGTCAGGGGCGCGCCATTGAATTCGGGTAGTGCACCTAAGATAAGATTGAGCAACGCGATCAACGACACGAAAGCGATCAGCATGGCAATTACGTTGGCAGCCAGGATCAATCCATCTGTCGCGCCCTTGGTCATGGCTTGGAAAATGTTGATCGATTCTGATGGTGCATGTTGCACACTGCCGGCCATAGTGACCGGATCAGCGGATTCAGGGACGAGAATTTTTGCGACCACCAATGCGCCAGGTGCCGCCATCAATGACGCGGTAATCAGGTACGCAGCATCAGCTCCCATGCCTACATATACGGCGAGCATACCGCCGCTGATCGTGGCCATACCGGCTGTCATCATGGCCATCAGCTCTGAGTTGGTCATTTTTGCAATATAGGGTTTGACCAACAAAGGCGCCTCTGTGTTGCCGATAAACACGTTAGCGCACGCAGCCAATGATTCCGCCCCGGATACAGGCAGGATTCGCCGAATGCCCAACGCCATCCACCCCACCAATCGTTGGACGACCCCCAAGTGGTACAGGAGCGACATCAAGAGCGAAAAAAATATGATCGTTGCGGGGATCGTGAAGGCGATGAAGTGCTCTTCGTAACCGGATCCAAACACAAATTCAGCGCCGGCCCGAGCCGAGTTGACAACCTGGGTAATACCGGTGCTCAGCGCCTGTAGCGCGATCTGTCCTGGTGCAGACCACAGTACAACCACAGCAATCAGAACCTGCAGCGCGATTCCCATGCCAACGGTGCGCCATACGATGGCAGATCGATTTGTAGACATCAGCCAACAAATGAACAATAACAGTGCGATCGCAGCGATCGCCCGGGCGAACTCAATGATCATGAGTCGGGTTCCAGTGGGCGCGTATCTTGATTCTCTAGATTTCTGTAGTGATCCGGCTGGAAGCGAGGTGTACAAATGCACAGGAAAATTAGATCTTCCCGTCCTGTGTTGCGTATTCTCTGGCTTTGATCGGGCTGTATGATGATGCTGTCGCCAACAGCAACCTTAAATGGGGTGTTTCCGTCGAGTTCCATAAAGCCTTCTCCCTGGTCGATTACATACCGCTCAGTCACGCCCAAACTGTGAAGTTGCGTGGTGACGCCAGGTTCGACCCGACATTGGGCCAACGATACGTCGGTGACCAATGGATCATTCAGCCATTCGGAGATATAGCAGCGTTCCTCAGTGTAGAAAGGGGAGCGGTCGGTCTGGACACAACCCGAAAAATTGGTCACAAGGTTTCCTTAAAATTGCTTACGCCGGCACGCTAGATTCTACCCGGACTAGTAAAATCGCGCTAAGGTAGCAGGAATTGTCGAAGTGAAGGAGAAGGCGCTTGCCTGACTCTGTTGAATCTCTTTTGGATCTGCGAGCGAGGACCGTTCTCGTAACCGGGGCTACCGGCACGATAGGACAATCTATCGCACGTCGACTCTGTGAGGCCGGTGCTCGGGTAGTTTGTCATTACAGAACGCAAAGCTCGGTGGCTCAGGCGCTTGTAGAAGACCTCGCTAACGCGATCAGCATTCAAGGTGATCTCACCAGTCCGGAAGGTACGGCTCAAACGTTACAGCGCCTTGAAGATTTGGGAGAGGATTTAAATGGGCTGGTGAACAACGCAGCAGATCAATCCGTTGCCGCGTTGTCTGAATTAGATCAGGACCAATGGCAAACATTGCTCCAGACTAACCTGAGCAGCGCGTTCAGCCTGAGCCAGTGGTTTGCCCATCAGCTCAAGGGCAAATCCGGAGGAATTGTAAATATCTCCTCTATCGAAAGTTTCGACCCCGCGTCGGGACATGGCCACTATGCCACGACTAAAGCAGGGTTAAACATGCTGACTAAGAGCTTTGCGCTTGAATACGGAGCGCAGCAGGTTCGTGTAAACAGCGTATCCCCCGGGTTGATTCGGCGCGATGGGATTGAAGATCAGTGGCCCGAGGGGGTTGCTGCTTGGCGGGATCGGGCACCGCTGAGCCGTTTGGGTGAGGGCGCTGATGTTGCAAACGCTGTCTTGTTTTTGCTTAGTGATGCATCCGGGTGGATGACCGGCACTAATCTGGTGGTGGACGGTGGGATGTCGGTCCAGTCTCGTTGGTAGTTGATTCCTCGTCACTAACCCACTGGTATCCATGTCCTTGTATGGCCAGTTCAACCCAGTGGTTATCGGGAGACCGAGCGTGCGCTTCTGCGTAGGCAAGTTGGGCCCGGTCGTGGTCCTGCAAGGCGGCGTGGGCCCTTCCAAGCCAGTTTAGTAAGTCCACCTGTCCCCAGATGGGCCTGCCGTTTCTGTTTGTGCAAAGGCGTGTTTCACGAAAGGACAAACCTCCTTCGTTTATCAGGGGGTCAACCCGATCCAACGCGTGCTCAAACATTTCGCGCGCTTCTTGTCGGTTTCCGCCCAGGATGCCTGGCAGGATGATTTTTGCGGTTCCGCGCAACAAAGTTACGTGAGGATGCTGCGGATCGATCTGTTCAGCCTGAGACAGGCGCTGCAGAGCGCGACGACCGTTATAAAAAAAACGCCAACGGTTGATCAACAGCCATTGCCCATCGAGCATGGCGCCCAGCAGTAGTAATTCCGCGTCCTTGGGATTGTCACGCAAACCGGCCTTGACCGCTTCCAGACCGGTTCGAATGACTTGAATTGCCAGCTTGTTCTGTTCTGCGGGAATGTAGGCTGCAGCCAAGCGAAAGCTTTGATGAGCTGTGGCGTGGGGACTGGTGAAAGTTTGTTCGCTTAATGTGAGGATTGCGTTTTTAGCAAAGAGTTGTTCCGTGATCAGGCAACTGGTCTGCGCTTTTGTGTGACCCGCACAACGACCCTGCAAGCAATTGTCTACGGTTGTGGCCTGAGCAATCGTGCACGAACAGAGTACTACCCAAGCTAGCGTCAGGGGGATTGGATTAGTTGTTTTGACGATTCAGATCCCAGTTGTAGTCATAGCTAATGCGCAGTTTTGATAGATCCGCTTCTGCAAGTTCTGAGTTGCGTTTGCTCAGATGTTCAACGACCTGGGATTGGGAGTTGCCGAAGTCAGATGCGTACCATTTGTAGATCGAAGAAAGTTTTAACTTGCGTCCTTCCAGGTTTACCCCGCGGCTATGATTGGTATAGGTGTCTTCAGCTTTCTGTAATTGGGCTTCGGTGTTGGCTGGGGTGTAGGCCAGTTTGCTCAAGTTAGGACAGCCGATACTTGCACAATTGACCGCATAGTGAATGCGGTGGTCTTGCCAGATAGGGCGTAGGACTCTGTGCTCAATGTCATCCAGTGTTAATGATTGCCCTGCAATGTCGATGATCTTGTCACCCCAAGGACCGATACTGAAGAATTTTTCACCCATTCTTAGAATACTCTTCTTATTCGGGTAACGAAGGACAACTTCCACGGTTAGGGCGTTGTATAAGTTAACCCAATAGGCGAACTGTTCTGCTCGATTGAGCTGCCTGGGATCTATACTTGTCAGCGTGTTCAGATAACTGCCTAAGTCCGTCCGGTGGTGCTTTCCCAGTGCCCCATAGTCCACGCGATTAATGCCATCAGCACCAGGCTCAACATAACGGTCGAGCAGCTGTTGCCATGGACCATGATCCAACGTGATGGTGCTGTCGGGGTCATGTTTTATCCAAAAGTCCCACAGTTCGGCCTTAGCTGCGCCGTATGAGTTTGTACTGAAAATTACCAGACAAACGGTGACGACCTGAATGATGTGAAGTGAGAATTTCATAGTGTCCTGAGTTACCGATTGGATGCTGCTCTGCTCGTTTACTTGGAGACGGGAAATGGCGTTAAGTTCCCTGCCAAAAAAAAGATGATTCTGATGAACTCTCGTCACTTGGGGGAGTCTACAAGGCACGATTCAACTTTGAGTATACCGATGAGTGTTAGTGTTGTAGTTCCCGTTCTAAATGAGATCGAGGCGCTGCCCGTCAATCTGGAGCGGTTGTTATCTGACACCATGATTACCGAAGTTATCGTCGTGGACGGTGGCAGTCGGGATGGAACACAAGCGTTTTTGGAGCAGTTTTCTGACGAGCCCAGAATCCAGGTTATTTCCAGCCGGCCTGGTCGAGGCAGACAAATGAATGCGGGTGCGCAGCTCGCCAGCGGCGATTGGCTGCTCTTTCATCATGCCGATTCGATTTTGTGTCCTGGCGCGGTAAGCCGCATTGCGGAATTACCCGAATCGGTGAAATGGGGTGGCTTTAAACATCAGTTTGGTCCAACAAACTGGAAGCTGAAAATGATTTCTGCATTACATAACTGGCGCTGGTCCCTGACGGGTGTTGTTTATGGCGATCAATCCATGTTTGTACATCGAGATCTATTTTTTGCGCTGGAAGGCTTTACGGAAGCAGATATGGAAGACCTTGAGTTTTCTGATCGGGCGCTTGGGCTGAGTCAGTCCTGTTTGCTTGACTTACCCGTGATAACGTCGTCGAGAAAATTCACGCAAATTGGAGAGCTCAAAGCGCTGGCCCAGGTGATCGTTATTCTTTGGCGATACGAACGGAGCCGGCGTATCGGTCACGAGAGATTTTTCTTACCTTATCGATAAAGCTTGCTTGTTCTAACAGTTTTTATTAGCTAAGATAGCGTCCTCAAGTGCGCAGTTCCGCGCCCGTTTAAGGTAATCCGTCGTGGATAATCCCATCATTATTCTCTCTATAACTCGAATCTGGTAATCACCATTCGAGATTCGTCTATCGTTTGGCGAATTTAGTGAGCAAAGGATGAGTTGTTCGGACGGAATGGCCACCAGCCCCATTCTACTCTGATTCTCTCGATACGACCGTACTTCGGTTCTAGTATGCCGAATTATGTTTGTTCGCTTGTTAATTTCGCCTGTCTTGAACCGTTGGTTTGTAGGAATTGAATTCTTGCGAGCGGAGCTCGCACGCCTTCAATTTGAGCAAACGCCAACCAAAAGGATTGTGTTATGCGAAATCCTAAGAAACCCGAGTCTGAACAGACGCCTAAACGCTCGCGCGGAAAAGGTCGAGGAGGCTTTGAGCGGCGCGGTGGTCATGGTCAACCGCAAAGCTATGCCTCTCGTCCCAGAAGTGTCGAGAAGCGTTTTTGGCGTCAATAGACGCTGCGAAGGTGGCAGGGCTGGCCGTCAGCCCTGCCCGTGGCCCTCAAATCTGCGGAATACCCTCGTCTAACACGACCCAGTTTTGCTTGGTCGATACCCAGGCATGGAACTGGGGTATAAAATTCGACGTGTCGTCCAGAGTGCCTGTCTTTAGAAAGATATTGTCTGGTTGCGAATCCAACGCCGAATAGATTGGTGATCCACAGTTCCCACAGAAGTAGCGCTCTACCGGGTTTCCGGAATCGGTGGCCAGATCCGTATACAGTTTTGGTTTGCCGCTTGTGATCTGGAATTCTGTCTTGGGTACCGCTGCAAGCGTAGAAAACGCTGATCCAGCTTGCTTCTGACAATTCAAGCAGTGACAGATGCCCGTCATGCCTGGTGCATTTTCAATGGTGTAGGCAATTGCGCCACACAGGCATTGTCCCGTTAGTGACATGTTGTTCTCCTCACTTTGTTCTCCCCTAGATGTTCCCTTGTTCTCCCCACATTGCAGTCCCGGGACCTTACCCAGGCTTTGGAGCATTTCCAAACACGATGCACCCGCTGGCGCCAAACATACCACCGACGCCTAAACACAGAGAAACTTCAGCGCCCTCTACCTGGGCTGGTGCGATCCCTCGCATCTGACGCACGCTTTCCTGCATTGCATACATGCCATACATGCCGGAATGCATGTAGGAAAGTCCACCGCCATTGGTGTTGGTAGGTAGAGAACCTCCCGGCGCTGTGTTTTGTTCCCAGATAAAGTCCGGTGCCTCTCCTCGTCCCACAAAACCTAGATCCTCCAGTCCATAGATAGGCAAGTGGGCGAACGCATCGTAGATCATCAGGTGATCCACCTCGGCGTGACTGATGCCAGCGTCCCGCATAGCACGTGGGCCGGCGACGGAAAATGCGCGGGAACTGGTTAACGATTCCATTTGTGAGATCATCGGTGTCTCGACGCTTTCACCGGTACCCCATATGTAGACTGGTTTGTTGGGAAAATCGTTTGCCCGATCAGCTTTGGTTAAGATCAAGGCGCCGCCGCCATCTGTCACCAGGCAACATTCCAATAGATGGAACGGATAGGCGATCAGTTTAGAAGCCAGTACATCTTCAACGGTAATGGGATCACGAAAACTCGCTCTGGGATTCATGGCTGCCCACTGTCGTTGTACAACTGCCACCATGGCAAGCTGTTCATGGCTCATGCCGTAGTCATGCATGTAGCGAAGTACAGGTAAAGTAAAGGTGGAGGGTGGACCTGCTGTACCAAATGGGGCTTCGAATTGTCCGGCTAAAGACGAGGGGTCCTGGACAAACCTTCCAGCGCCCACTCTGGAACGTCCGCTTTCTCCATGGGTGATCAACACGGTTTCGCACAAGCCTGACTGCAAAGCGGCAACAGCATGTCGCACGTGAATCATAAAAGAGCATCCGCCCACGGCGGTTCCGTCAACCCAGTTGGGTGTGATCCCCAGGTAGTAAGCAAGATCGGTGGGTCGATCTCCAGCGGTGGCGATGCCATCAATATCTTTGGCGGTCAGTCCTGCATCTGCCATTGCATTCAGCGCAGCGTCCGCGTGCAGCATCTGCTGACTCATCGTTGGAATTTTGCCCAGTTCGGTAGTTTCCGCGGCACCCACGACTGCCACCCCGGTCATTATATTTCTCCCACGGGCTGGAACAGCGGTAAGGTGATGTCGTCAGAGGCCTGCTCGAAGATCACCTCCACAGGCATGTCGATCTGCAGCGCCTCGGGCGTTTGCGGACAGTTGATGATGTTGGTCGCCATGCGAGGGCCCTCCTCGAGCTCTACAATTGCGATACTGTGCGGCTCGCTCCAGGCCGGGTGGGGGCGATGATTGATGACATAACTTACCAGTCTGGCCTTACCTGTAGCAACGACAACGCCCACATTACGAGTGCTGCAACTGGGGCAGAAGGGCCGCGGGGGATAATAGACGAGGTCGCATTCTCCACATTTTTGCAGACGCAATTCACCGGCTTTGCACCCATCCCAAAAGTGTTGGGTTTCTGGTGTGGGTTTGGGTAGCGGCCGCTTTATCTCACTCATGCGCAAAACCTTGTATATGTGCAGTAAATCCTTCGATGTAGCTATCCCAACCGCTGTGATGGGAGGCGACACTCTCGGGATTATTAAATCCGTAGTGAAAGATACGGACCGATGTATTGTGATCGGAATGAGCGCTGAAGGTCACTTCGATGTGACTGATCTCGCCATCGTTATTCCACTCCCACGTGTAGTGAACAAATCTATTGGGACGAACCTCGATAAACTCTCCTTCGTTGCGCATCGAGAAATTTTCGCCCTCCATGATCAAGCGATAGTGACCGCCTACCTCAGGTAAGACTTCCATGGCCGTAGCGGGCGGGATCACCGTATCGGAGGAAACCCACGTGCTGTAGACGGTCTCGAGCGGAAATGGCACTTCATATGTGAGGTCGATTTCAAGCTGTCCCATGTTGGTCTCCTTAGCTATTTGCCCTTATTCATTTGCTAAGGCATTTTGCATGGCCGCATAGTCCGTAAATCCGAGGGGCGCGCTGATTTCCTCTTGCCAGGCCTGGGCGATCGCGGTACGAGACTCATCAGACAACTCGTGGGAAGAGCCAGATTTGCCTGCTCTGACCTTGGCGCTATCGCTCCCCGGCGGTATGTTGCATACCGCCTCGCTCCGCGCCCTCAACAACGCATCGTCGAAGCGGTCTTTGTGAGCCAGCATAAAATCAATGCTGGTATGATCAAGTGCAATCTGTAAAAGCTCTGGATCCAATTCTATCTCGATAAATTGTGCAATCCGTCGGATGGTTTCTGCAGGCTCGCTCAGCATTGTTTCGTAACAGAGGAACAAAACGTCGGGTTGGTTGCGTTGCGCCCACCAGGACTTTAGATGTTTGAAGTAGTTGCGTTTGTGTACAAAGCCGTCCAGCACATATTCATCGATGGAGACGCTGCCAGGTTCCAAGAACCAACCTTCCTGAAACTTGAATCCTGAGACGGCCACGTCGCCGGGTTCCCGCATTACATTTATGTATCGACCACCTTTTGGAATCTGCTCGTAGTCCAAATGGCTTTTGAACGCCCGGGGGTTGGCTTTTTGTTCGGCGTTTAGATCAATACCCAGGTCGGTACTCGTTTCAATCCAGGGTACGACGCGAGAAATATCATCGAAGTCCATGTCTCCGCGGGTACGCAAGGTGTGCACGATCTGCTGCGTCCAGGTTGTTCCACTCTTGCCGTAAGGTGTGATCACAACGTCCGTCGGTCGCAGCTGGATTTGCATGCCGGCTTTGTAGCCTTCGGCTGTTATCAATGGTTTGCCAATCTCGTCAAGTTCAGCAAGGCTCATCGCGCGACGTGGTTGGATCATGGATTTCTCAAGGTCTTCAATTTCGAGCCATGGATGCTAGCATTGTGGTCAAGAAAAAACCTCAGATGGGAGAAGGTATGAAGCCACTAGAAGGTGTAAAAGTTGTGGAGATGTCCACCATGATCACAGCGTCGTTTGCTGCCATGATGTTGGCAGAACAGGGTGCAAGCGTGATCAAAGTGGAGCCAATTGAACTGGGGGACCCCATGCGATTCCTCGGTAGTCAGAAAGGCGGGATCTCTGCCTTGTTCGCCAATTGTAATCGGGGTAAAGAATCCGTCCGCCTGGACATGAAAACTGATGCGGGCAAAGCGGTGGTAGAAGGACTGGCCGACGAGGCTGACATTCTGCTGTGTAACTATCGACCTGGTGTTATGGACAAGCTTGGCCTGGGTAGCGAGCATTTGCGCAGTCGTAATCCTCGGCTCATCTATGCCGGAGTTTCAGGCTTTGGCACTGTGGGTCCTGAACGGGATACACCAGCTTATGATCCGGTCATACAAGCCCAGGCTGGTTTTACAGCAGTACAGGGCAAAGAAGGACCGGAATTTGTGCGTAATCTGACCTGTGACAAAGTCACCGCTTATACGGCCTGCCAGGCGGTTACGGCTGCACTCTACCAGCGCGAGAAGACCGGGCAGGGACAGCACATTGATTTATCCATGATGGATGCTGGCCTGTATTTCATATTTCCCGATGGGTTTATGCACCATACGTTGCTGGATGAAGATGCTGAACATCTCCCACCGCTTTCAGAGTTGCTGTATGAAATGAGCGTGACCAAGGACGGCGGCATCACAACTTCAGCGGCAACCCAGGCTCAGCAAGTGGGTCTGTTAATGGCTCTGGATCAGATTCACCTGATGGCTGATGACCGGTTTAACAGCCAGGAAAAATTGATTGCCAATATCGATGAACTGCGTGAACTGCTGGCCGGGGCCATGCTCGAATTCACCACGGATGAGCTACTGGCAAAGTTAAAGGAAAACGAAGTGCCGGCGGCAAAATGCCTGTCGCATGATGAGGTACTGGATCACCCTCAATATGCCGCGAACGAGACCATCGACACCATCGATCACCAGTTCATGGGAAATATGCGCCGGATTAAACCCCCTGCACAGTTTGGCGGTACACGGTTAACGCCGGCTTCTAACCCACCTGCTCATGGTGAGCATACCGAAGCGGTGTTGAAGCGGTTGGGGCGTTCTGATGCTGAGATTGAGCAACTGCGTGAACAGGGTGTGATCGCTTAAGGGAAATCATGGTAGACAACATGTCCAAACGTGGTTTCGATCCACTGTCCTATCAGTTTGAGGATCAAGTGCCCCTGGCTGGTGGTGTGACAGAAGTTGCTGAGGACGTCTATTGGATCAGGATGCCCATGGGTGGTCGGCTAAATCATATCAACGTCTGGGCGCTGAGGGACTATGATGGATGGACCATTGTGGACACCGGGCTCTTTCGTAAGGATGTGCAGGAGTGTTGGCGGAGCGTGTTTGCCAATCATCTGGATGGGAAACCGGTGACTCGTGTGATCGCGACACATTTGCATTCTGACCATACAGGGCTTGCAGGCTGGATAACCAGTGAATGGGACTGCCCACTGTGGATGTCACGTGCAGATTTTTTCATGTGTAAAGTCATGGCGGCAGATGGACCCTCAGACGTGCCGGAAGATGCCATCAGGTTCTACCGGCGGGCTGGTTTCACCGAAGAACGATTGGATAGATATCGCCAAAGGTTTGGCCAATTTGGCGCCAACATCTCGCCCCTACCCGCAGGGTTTGTGCGAATCACCGATGGGCAATACATCGATATTGGAGGACGTGAATGGCGCGCCATTATCGGCCATGGCCACGCACCAGAGCATGTTTGCCTTTACTGTCCGGAGCTTAAGGTGATTATTGGCGGCGATCAGATTCTGCCGAAGATCACCCCGAACGTTAGTGTGCAACCGTCTGAACCCAACGCTAACCCGCTGCGAGAATTCATCAACTCCTGCGGCCGCTTCAGAGAAATGCTGCCACCGGATTTATTGGTATTGCCCGCCCATGAAAGTTTGTATCAAGGGGTCCATGAGCGGTTGACGGCGCTGATTGACTGGCACGAAGTCGCATTGGAAAAAATGTATGAGTTATGCGCTGAACCCAAGCGTGCCGTCGATGTTTTTCCCGCGTTGTTTAAGAGTAAGATCACGGACATGAGTTTTTTCCCGGCAACCGGGGAGTCTATTGCCCACCTCCACTGTGCCAAAGAGCGTCGCATGATTACCGTTGAAGAGGATGAGCATGGTGTAGCCTGGTGGCGCCAGGCTTGAGATAAGTTATTTGATAGCGGCAGCTTTAAACCCAGCCCCTAAAGCGGCGCAGTCTTTGTCACGCCAGCAAAAAAACCTATTGCCTATCTTTAGATAGCCGATGTAACCAACCAAATCAACAAAGTCGGCGGCGGTATGACTGAATGCACTCAAAGAAGCGGAGTTTCTCAGGTCGATGTACCACAAAGAAGCTTTTTTGCTCTCATCCTCTGCGTAATCATGGACCGTGGTCCAGTTATACCCGCGTTGATCCGCAAGCCCTAATCCGCGGTGGTCTTGGTGGGTGAATGAGGCGAAATCATAGGAACAATGATCTGGAACCTCGAATACGAGACCTGGTAGCACTTGAGTTGCTTGGCTGGTGGTGAAATCCCAGCCTACGATTGCACCACAGTAGTAGTTGACACAGCAGGTGTCGCCCCGTTCGAAGGCCCAGCGAAAGTCAATGTGTTTGAGATCCGGGTGCAGGTCTCTGTGGAAAATTTGACCGTCCACAACCGCTGTTTGATAGTCTGGACCGGGATCCTTTCCCTTTTTCCAGCCTGAAGTTTCTTGTTTGAACACTGCGGCCCGATTGATCCATATCAGTTTGCGTCGCATTCTTTTAGGCTTTTGGTTGTTAATCCGGTGCGAGGGCGATGCACTCGATTTCTACAGCTCCTCCTAATGCTATCCCATCGGCGCCAACTGCAGAGCGAGCGGGTTTGTGATTTGGGAAGTAGGTCACATAGATCTCATTCATTTGGGGCCAAAGGGACATGTCCTCGATAAACACCGTACATTTGACGACGTCGTTCATCGATGCGCCTGCTCTGCCTAAAGTCCCTGACATGTTTTCCATGATCTGTCTGGTCTCGGCTTTGATACCTCCCGGTACAAGTTCCATGCTACCGGGTAAGGTGCCAATCTCGCCTGACAAAAAAATGAATCCGCCCGCTTTGATCGCTTGGGAAAAGGGCAGGTTTCGGGATTCGTGTTCTTTGGTTGAAAGTATTTCAAATTTATCTGATTGCGATTGCGCGCATCCCGCACAGAAAAGTATCAAGTAAAAAAGTGTAGCCTTTTTTGTCATGTCAGAATCTCCTCAATCCATGGCAGGTGTTCACGCCCTACAAATACCTGATCACCAACTACATAGCCGGGTGCATCGATAACACCGTCTTCAACGGCCCTTGCTTGAATGTGTTGCACGATGTGTTGCACATCCGATGGTTCGGGTACTGATGTTTGTCCGCATGAATTGAGCACATCTTTCACGGTTGCGGGGTCATTTAGGTCTGCACCCTCAATCCAATAGCTGCGGAAAGCTGCTTCGACGAAGGTGGTTCGATCACTTGTTATCGATTCCATAGCGGCTAAGGCCAAATCTGTTTCGGCATAGGTGTCAGGAAAGTTCATGGCGAGCTTTTGGTGTCTCGCATAAAGCAGGTGAGTATCACGCCGTGCAATCGCCCGGACGCGTCGATGGGTCGCGCCACGGTCTTCATTGGGAAGTTGTTTGGGAATACTGGTCTGTTTTGTTTGTAACGGTTGCCATACCAGTTGTGTCTGGGTTCGCCGCGCAAGCGATAGTGTCGGTTGAATGGCCAGATAGGCCGCTGGCGATTTAAAGTCAACGTAGACTGTAATTTCTTTCACGGGAAATAGGCCAAATCTGGCGCCTGGCCTTGCTGTCCAGTCAGGTACCACTCAATCAATGGCAAATGTTCGCGGCCAAACAGCTTGTGGTGATCAAAGACGTATGTAGGCACACCATATATACCACTCGGGTGGAGGTTAGCTTGCAAGCGATCGTGAACCTCTCGTCCTGGACCGTTTGCGTATTCGACAAAACCCTTTGCAGAGACCCCCGCTTGTTCAAGGCAGTCACCTATTACCGCGACGTCCTCGATATCCAGTTCCCGGCGCCAGAAACTGGGATACACCGCTTCGAAGTAGTCTGCCAGTTGATGACGATCGGTTTCGCACACCCAACTGATGCCTATGTTAGCGGTTGAGGAATCCCAGATTTTTTCTGTGCCCTTGAGGATGTAGCCCTGACGTTCTGCGTAGCGCCGGGCATCTTTGTAGGCGTACTTAATACCAATCCACTGCGCCGGGCTTCGGTCTGATTCGACCACCTTCCCCGCTTTCTTTTTTGCCGACCCGAGGTAGCTTGGAATATCCAGGGTTAAGGGGCGCCAATCAAATTGAATCCCCAGCTTGGCTTCGAGGGCCAGCGTGGGCTTTATCGCAACAAAGGCGTAAGGACTTTTTATATCCACATAGACGATGAGTGGCGATTCGGATCTCAAAGGATCTTTGACATGTTCAAGCGCGGTCATTACATCATCTTACCCGCTCGTGCTTGAAACCGCATTGATTACTCAGCCGGACAGCGATTGGCATCCCGGACGCAATGATTGACAATGTTAGCTGATGGGGTTTTTCGGGGTGCGAGTTGGGAGAACGGATAAGAATGGGGATGGTCGGTGGTGGAGAAGGCGCCTTCATAGGTGCGGTTCACCGGCATGCCGCACTACTTGACGGGGGTATTGAACTGGTCTGCGGGACGTTCAGTGCGGATCCTGATAAGTCTCGGCGCAGCGGCAGCGCTCTTGGGCTTCCCCAAGAGCGAGTCTACGGATCCTATGCCGAAATGATGCGGGTGGAATCTGCGATGGATCCATCGGTTCGTATGCAGTTTGTCGCGATAGTCACGCCCAATCACCTGCACTATCCCGTAGCGGATTGTGCATTGGAACATGGATTTCATGTGTTATGTGACAAACCAGCAACCTTAAACCTGGCCGAGGCGATTCATCTGAAAGAGCGGGTTGCTGCAACGCGATTGCAGTTTGGCCTGACCCACACCTATCTTGGATACCCGTTGGTGCAGGAGGCCAGGTCCAGGATCGCTGCAGGAAGTCTGGGTGCAATTCGCAAAGTGCTCGTGCAATACAGTCAAGGCTGGTTGGCCAAGCCCCTGGAGCAGACGGATAACAAGCAGGCAAAATGGCGTCTTGATCCTGCTCAGGCCGGGCTCAGCAGCTGCATGGGCGACATTGGTGTGCATGCCTTTAACCTGGCAGAGTACATCAGCGGTCTGCAGGTCACTCAGATTTGTGCTGATCTGACCAGTTTTGTGGACGGGCGTAATTTGGACGACGATGGTTCTGTTTTGCTGCGATTTGATAATGGCGCTAAGGGAGTTTTGACCGCCAGTCAGGTAAGTGTGGGAGAAGAAAATGGACTGGCCATTCAGATTTACGGAGACAAGGCGGGGCTGAAATGGTCGCAGCAAGAACCGAACACCCTATGGTTTCTGCCTGAAGGTGAGCCCGTGCAGATGCTGAGAACTGGTGGCGACTATCTCTCTTCCACCGCAGGAGCACTCACTCGAACACCCATGGGGCATCCGGAAGGCTACATAGAGGCGTTTGCCAATCTCTACAAGGACTTTGCAGCACAGGTTGCAGCCCCTTCGAGCGGCACACCCTCGATCTGCCCTGGGATAGAGGCGGGATGCCGAGGCATGGCATTTATTGAACTGACGGTGACTTCGAGTCAGTCAGATATCAAATGGCATGACCTTGTGTGAAGTCAGACGGGAATCAAGAAAAGATAAAGACAGGAAATAGAAACTATTGGAGTAGGTATGTCTGAGACTGGTGACATCAAAGGTCCGGCGATATTTCTGGCGCAATTTGTCGGGGACCAGGCGCCCTTTGATAACTTGGACAACATCACCAAGTGGGCTGGTGAACTGGGTTATGTTGGGGTGCAAATTCCAACCTGGGAATCCAGCCTGATCGATCTGGGGCTGGCCGCCTCCAGTCAGACATACTGCGATGAAATACAAGGAATATGCGCCAACAATGGCGTGGCAATCACCGAGCTGTCCACGCACTTACAGGGGCAACTCGTGGCTGTTCATCCGGCCTATGATGAACAGTTTGATGCTTTCGCCCCACAAGAGGTTCATGGCAACTCCAAAGCACGCCAGATATGGGCGGAAGATCAGCTAATGCTGGCCGCCAGCGCCAGCAAAAATCTGCAATTGAACGCTCACGCGACGTTTTCAGGCGCTCTGCTTTGGCAGAGCATGTACCCCTGGCCTCAGCGGCCTGAGGGATTGGTTGAAGCAGGCTTTGCTGAACTTGCAAAACGGTGGCAACCCATACTCGATCGTTTTGCTGATGTTGGTGTAGATGTTTGTTACGAAATACACCCGGGGGAAGATTTGCATGATGGGGTAACCTTTGAGCGATTTCTGGAGGCTTGCGATCATCATGAATGTTGCAAAATTCTTTATGACCCCAGTCATTTTCTCTTGCAGCAGCTCGACTACGTTCAATTCATTGATTTCTATCATGAGCATATAAAGATGTTCCATGTTAAAGATGCTGAGTTTCGCCCCAATGGCCGTAGTGGGGTGTATGGCGGTTATCAAGGCTGGGTGGATCGGCCGGGCCGATTTCGCTCCCTGGGAGACGGGCAAATTGACTTTAGGGCTATCTTCAGCCAACTGGCAAAATATGGTTTTGATGGTTGGGCTGTGTTGGAATGGGAATGCTGCCTCAAGCATCCAGAAGACGGCGCCCGGGAAGGAGTCGAATTTATCAAACAGCATATGATTCGAACAACCGATAAGGCTTTTGATGATTTTGCAGGCGCAGGTGCGGACGCAGCATCCAACAGGCGAATTCTGGGGCTATCGGAATAAGCTTCGAAAGAGAGAAAAGCCAAAAAAACGCGAGAAAAAAAAGAACAAACCAAAAATAACTTGGGGTGAGCAGAGTGGAAAATATCGACCGCAGGCGTTTGTACTACGTAGGTAACCTATCCATTTTCATGATTGGTCTAGGGTTTGCCGTACGTGCCAATATCGCACCGGATTTACAGACTGAAGTCTATGACATGATCGACCTTGCTAACTCAGCGGCTATGGTTGGAGAGGCGCTGGCCGCCACTTTTGTTGGTTTTGCACTGACCCTTTTGTTTGGCAGCGCCCTGGTGGATCTGGTTGGAATGAAACGCATGTTGTTGCTCTCGGCGGTGGGATATCTGCTTGGATCCGTTGGCCTGTTGACAGCAACGCTGATGCCGGTCAGTGAGCTGGTGGAAAATATGGTCCTGGGTAGTTTGTTGCTGACAGGACTTGGTTGGGGTGCGGTCGAGGCAGCCTCAAATCCCATGGTTGCGGCACTTTATCCAGAAGAAAAGACCCATCGACTGAATATTCTGCACGCGTGGTGGCCTGCAGGTATTGTGGTGGGTGGCTTGTTAGGTGTCGCAATCAGCAATTTTGGTCTGGCATGGCAAATCAATATTTTCATTTTGATGATTCCCGCCGTTGTTATGGCCTGGATGGTAGCCACATCGGCGTTTCCAGTCACTGAACGGGTAGCGGCTGGTGTTTCTTATGGTGGCATGCTCAACGAATTGGTTAGAAAACCACTGTTCTGGGTTTTCTGGGCATGTATGTTCTTAACCGCCGCTGCCGAGCTGGCACCCGGTCAATGGGTTAACTTGTCCCTGTCCAATGTCGTCGGTATGCAGGGGATATTGCTGCTGGTGTATGTCAGCGTGTTAATGTTTGTGATGCGGCACTTCGCCGGACCCATAGTCGAGCGGATTTCTTCTGTCGGTCTGATGTTTGTGAGTTGTTTGGCTGCGGGTATTGGGTTGTATCTACTCAGCCTGGCTGACACGCCGCTGTTGGCATTTGCTGCAGCCACCATTTGGGGCATTGGTGTGTGTTACCTGTGGCCTACCATGTTAGCGATCACGGCTGAGCGTTTTCCCTTGGGTGGCGCGTTGGCGCTTGGGTTAATGGGTTTTGCTGCCGGGCTCTCCATGCAGTTTGTGTTGCCAAGGATTGGTGCCATCTTCGACCAGGCTAAAATCGAAGCCGCGGGTGGTGTTGATCAATTGGCCACGCTGACGGGTCCAGCGTTGGATGAGGTGGTTCGCTATGCCTCAGTTACCTCATTTCAATCGATCGCCATTGTGCCGCTGCTGTTATTGCCAGTGTTTGGAGTAATCTGGTTGTTTGACCGGAAGGGGAGCGTCACGAGCCAGACCCAGCGGGATGTCTTGTGACCGTTAAACGTTAGTTCTTAATCAAAGGTGATGTATGAAGGTAGGGTTAGCATTTGGGAGCAGTATTGCGGTTGATGGTGGTGATGCGGTCGAACTATGTCGTATCGCTGAGTCTGTGGGTTTCGAATCGGTTTGGGGTGGGGAACATGTGGTGCTGCCCGATACCATACACTCTAAATATCCGTATACCGAAGATGGCAAGATACCGGCTGAGCCTGATACTCCGATCCCGGATCCTCTGATCTGGCTCTCCTACGTTGCCGCTGCGGCACCAACACTGCAGCTTGGCACGTGCATATTGATTGTTCCCCAGCGTAACCCTCTGGTGTTGGCAAAAGAGCTGGCGACGCTTGATCGTTTGAGCGGAGGACGAGTAGAACTAGGTCTGGGTGTTGGTTGGCTGGAAGAAGAGTTTGATGCGCTCGGTGTGCCCTGGGCGCGTCGAGGTGCAAGAAATGACGAATATATTGCCGCAATGCGTGCGCTTTGGGCTGGGCCTCATGCAGAATTTCATGGTGAATTTGTGGCCTTCGAACCGTCAACCTGCAGCCCCCGGCCGGTCACCGGTAATATACCAGTGATTGTGGGGGGAGATTCTCAGGCGGCCTTGAATCGCGCGGTCAGGATCGCGGATGGCTATTTTCCAGGCGAAGGTGACTTTGATCGTCTGTCTGCATTGCTGGACAGGTTGCGCCAAACCGCAGAAGCCAATGATCGAGACCCTGCCAGTATTGCGATCAACACGATGTTTGGCACCCAGATGGCGGACCCTTTGGCAGGTATGGAACAGATGCGCAGCCTTGGTGTGGACCGGGTAATGGTCCCCGCATTCTTTTTTGCAGGCCCGGGCGGCACGGATCGATTGCGTGAATTTGGCGAGAAAGTAATTCCCTGAATAGTCTGGTGGCCGCGGTTAGAAGGGAAGGGGTTACAAACCGAATCGGTAGCGAAGTTTGATGACAAACAGATCAACAATTGGCTCGTTCAGCGCTTCAGAATAGAGTTGGCCAAACGATCCGTCCACCTGGTTCGGCACGTTGCTGCCGCGAGTGTATACAACAAACAAGTCCGACAATGGACCAATCTCCCAGCGATAACGAAGCTGTGTCGTCAGTCTTGAGACTGTGAAATCGTTACGCGAGTCGGACGGGGCTCTAACCAGCCTGACCAAGTCGCCATCCCCCAACGGGATTATATATAAGTCCTGTTCCTGTGCCTGAATACCGGCCCACTGCATGGTTAATCTGATTTGTTGTTTTGCAGACAGGAACCAATCAATCGCCAGTCGAGGTTCTATTGATTGGGCTTTGAAGGTTGTCATGTTGCGATCCTGAGCAGGATCGTCCTGTCCAAAAGCCCGCTGATGTAGGAGCCACCCATCACGATCAAAATAGTTAAGGTCAAGTTCTAATGAAAACCGATCGTTGGGCTTGTAAGTGACGCCCATCGCCGACCTGATGGTCCAGTCGCTGAGTTCTTCCTGGCGCACGCCTATGAGGGCACTGAACGAAAGCGGTTTGCTGGTATCCGTGCCGAAGGAAACCTCTGCAACAAAGCGGTCTTCCACCTTAAAATCACCATTACCAAAGCTGTTTCTGTCGTCCCAACGGGCCGGGAAATAATCGAATTCTGTATTGATCGCCGAGCGGTTCTTGAACATCCAGCCGTTGCGGAAGAAATACCCAGCGCGGACGTGTCTGCCGTCCTGATTCCATTCGTTACTCAATACGATCGACCTCGATTTGCTGCGCAGATACCTCAGGCCCTGTCCGGTGGAGTAGCTGTATCGGTAGATCACATTCCGGGAATCATTACGTCGAATAAATCCTAAATCTCGAACGTTGAGGGAGTCCTCCAGATAGTCGAGGGTCAGTACATGTTGTACGCCTTGTTTGGGTTTGTAGGTCAGATCGACCAATGCCCCACTGCCGGTGACATCGTCGACATCGCTGTGCATGAACTGGGTGTCCATCTGCCATAAGCCGTTTGGCGACAACCAATGATGGTCGATACCATGCACGATGGCCTCGCTATCTTCGTAATCGACGATCGTACCGAGGTATCCAATAGATTGACGCCCCTGGCCAGTCGTTTCGTAAAGTATGCGAGCAACGCCAAAGTTTCGGCCATCCCCCTCTACCCGAACGGCTCTGCCTGCATCGAGACCCGATTCGATTGTGCCGGGTAGACGCACCTCATCCTCAAAAGCACTGAGTACACCGTAGCGGATTGGACCTGATTGCCCCGTCAGTTTCACTGCACCCAAAAGATCAGAGGGTTTGCCTCTTTCAACGCCGGCTACATCAACGTTATCCGGAATATCGATGCGCGGTGGTCCGCCGATGCGCCGCGTGTTCAACAGCGTCGTGGGCTCTGGGTTAAAGGTACTGGTGGTTCTGCGCGCGCCAGAACCGCCTGGACTTCTGCTCCGAACGCGGCTTCGAGGGGTGGTCTGAAACACTTCGCTGCCCTCTAGGAAGAACAGGCGCTTTTCAGGAAAGAAGGTTTCAAACGCGCTCAGATTAATAACCACATCATCAGATTCCACCACGCCAAAGTCTGGATTGAGCGTTGCGGTAAGCTGCATGTTTGAGCTTGGACGCCAGGAAATGTCTAACCCGGCTCGATATTCGTCCTCGGAGTCTATTTCATCCAGGGTGTATGCCACATTTGGATAGACTTCCAGCTGGCCTCGGGGTTCTACACCAGGCGTTTCCATCTGGGCTAACACGGACATAAATCGTGTGGATTCGAACGGGAGTGCGGGCCAGCTCCACCTTTCGTCCCGATGGGCAACTTTGCGGTTTACCCAGAACCCGAAGTTTCTTGAACCATCTACGCTAGCTGGCATGGTCATCATCGACCAGGGTAAGAAGATTTCAGTACTCCATCCGTCAGTCAGTTCTGCAGTGGCACTTTGCCAGGGTCCATCCCATTCGTTGGAGTACTGTCGCTCCGGAACAATTTTGCCATCCATAACCGAGCCGCCAAGATTTACAGTGAACCAATATCCATAGAGTCCCTCCCCGGAGGTATCCAGCGTGATACCCCAGCTGTCTCGGTTCAAAAATTCATCTCGGCTGGACAGGCGGGCGATGAGCGTTTCGGGGGGTTGTTGCATGTCTACACCGATATACATCCCCTGGTCGGTGTAAAAAAAATGCATTTTGGTCGGGTAGGCCGGTTCCCCCATGGTATCTGGATCGGTGATCGTCATGTTGTCGTAGAACGGAATGTTGTCCCAGAAGGTCTCATCCAAATGGCCATCCAACTCTATGATGGTATTCGCGAGTTTCGGAATACTGATACGCACGTCTGTGCCATCCCGGCTCAGCGTGATGCTTTCGAGGTCTGCTGGATTGGGTGATGGCGCAGGAGTCGACTGCGGCGCAGGCGTTGGCCTCAGCGTAGGAGTTGGTGAAGTTAGGGTCTCGTCAGCTGCTCCTGGATCAGCTTCTTTGCGCCCGTCAGTTGTGGTTACTTCGACAAGCGGTTGTCGCTTTGGGACAGTGAGCTCCACGCGCCAGGCATCTTTAATCCCCTGGTTTTGAGCTTGTTGCAGCAATTCGTCCAGGCTCACATCAGCCGTTGGGAGGACCACCACGCGATAACCAATACTTGCACCCGGTTGGGTTTTGACGACGTGTACAGGTGCGTTAAAGGAACCGCTCAACAGGTTACGTTTGCTTTCAGCATGATGTTGATTCAGGAAACTGCCAAGGGAAATGGCGTTGGGGGCGGCTGCGGTGTGAGCTGAGAAACATACTAAGCCCATAGTCCCAACCCTAATCAGGGTTTTCGTAAATGATATGCCACCGCGTTTCGAAATCTCTCATCTCCCCAGATGCATCCGACAGATTGTACTGTTTGATTTTGCGTCCTACCATCGTCAGCCTAATTTTGGAATGAGGCGCAGGGTGCATCACAATATGTTCAATCGGTTGGGTCCGGGATTGCTGTTCGCGGGCGCAGCCATTGGCACCTCTCACTTCGTACAATCCACAAGAGCTGGCGCGCTTTACGGTCTGGGTTTTGTCGGAGTGATCATTTTTGCCAATTTGATCAAGTACCCGGCCTTTCGGTTTGGGCCCTATTATGCGGCAACTGCCGGCGAAACGCTGATAGTGGGCTATGCCAGGTTGGGTCCTGCCGTAGTACCGGCCGTCGCGATCAGTCTGATTTTAGTGCAAGCGATTATTATCGCCGCTACATCAATCACGACGGCTGGGATCTTACTTGCGGTAACCGGGGTTGCGCTGGACGCGCGATTGGTGGCGGTTGGGTTGATTGTCCTGTCTGGTTCGCTCGTCTTTTCGGGAGGCTATCGAACTCTTGATGGGTTGGTGAAGTGGTTTGTTGTGCTCCTTGCGCTGGCCACAATTGTGGCCACGTTGGGTGCGCTTCCCCACGTACGTTGGGAGTTTTCCGTTGAACCGTTCCAATCTATGGATGCCGCTGTCTTTGTGTTTGCTGTAGCGGTGATGGGTTTTATGCCGTCAGGTTTGGATCTATCCATTCTGCATTCGTTGTGGGGCATTGAAAAAGCTAAACTTCAAGAGTCCAGCCTGCAAAGCAGCCTATTTGATTTTAATGTGGGCTACGTGGGATCGGCATTGCTGGCTCTGTGTTTCTTATTGATGGGCGCAGGTGTGATGTACGGTGCAGGAGCAGTACCGGCCAGTGCGTCGGCTGCTTTTGCCGGGCAAGTTATTAACCTTTATACCGCATCTTTAGGGGGTTGGGCTGGTGGTGTCGTGGGGATTGCAGCCCTGGCCGTCATGTTCAGCACTTTATTGGCAGTAATGGATGGGATGCCACGCATGCAAAGCGCTTGCTTTGCCGAGGTGTTTGGTCATTGGCATCCCATGAGAGTTTGGTTCGGTAGCTTGTTGGTGATGTCGATGATCGCTATCGTAGTTTTGCTCTTCTTTATGTCTTCTTTCACTACGTTTATCGATTTTGTGACGATCACTTCCTTTATCGTGGGACCCTTTATTGCGGGATTGAATCACCTGGTTGTGGTTCGCTCGCCGGTCGCTCAAACCCACATGCCCTCCCTTGCAATGCGCCTGTGGAGTCTGACTGGCATTGCTCTGATGTTGGGCGTGTGTCTGGGGTATGGATACCTGCGCCTGAGTTGAACGCCCGGTCTGGACTGGTCTCATTCGTACCCGGGGGGTGGTACGAAACCTCCTATTTCTTCACTGATCAGCCGAGCAAACTCGATACAGGTGTAGTCGTTATATTCGGCGCTGACTGCCTGAAGTCCGATGGGTAATCCGGCTTTTGAAGGTCCGGTTGGAAACACGGTGCTGGGCAAATGCGCGACGGTGACGGTCCCCGCCCAAAATACCTGTTGGAAGTAGTCTTGAGCTTCGTTATCGACTATGAGTTGTCGACCCAGGTATTCGCCGTGGTCGTGAGGAAATGCGTCGGTTGCCATTTGTGGGCAGATCAGAATGTCCCAATCTTGAAAGAAGTTTTCCCAGGTCTGACGCAGATGGTAGCGCTCGTTGCTGGCTGCCAGATATTGACCGTGCTCTTGAACGCTGTATCTGACAACGTCGCCGGCTATGCTGCGTTCATTTCCCAGCTGTGTGGCAAGTTCTCGATTAGCCTGCTTCTCCTCCTCGGTCAGTCCCTGGGCCATAACACCCCAGAGCAGGGTTGAGTAGATGTCAAAACTCTTCTCGAAGTCGATTGCGGGCAGAGCTTGGTCGGAAACTTTGACGCCTAGGCCTGCCAGAGTATCCCCTACTTTTTGTACGCGATCTGACATCTCCGAGGATACCGGGGCAAATTCATGATTTGTCAGAATGGCCACCCGGAAATCTCTCAGATCTCTCTGCTGGGGGCGTGGGAGATTGATTTGCCATCCTCTACGCTGGCTTGGACCGGGACCGGCCACAACGTTCATACTCAGAGCCAAATCTTCGGCACTGCGCGCCATGGGTCCGACCACTGCAATATCGGCGGGTTGCAGTGCACCTGGCAAGGCATGACCCGTATCGGGCACAACCCCCCAGGTTGGTTTGTGACCGTAGATTCCACAAAAATGTGCAGGGTTTCTGATGGAGCCTCCGATGTCCGATCCGGCCTCCAATCCGGTCAGGCCCGCGGCTAATGCAGCAGAACTACCGCCGGATGATCCTCCCGGTGTGCGGGTCACATCCCACGGATTATTGGTTGTCCCATAGATGTCGTTAAAGCTCTGAAAGTCGGCAAGCGAAAATGGCACATTGGTCTTTCCAAAGAAGATAGCGCCGGCATTTTTAAGTTTGGTCACCGAGTCTGCATCGCTCGTAGCGATGTTCTGGGCCATGTCTGGTACGCCCCAGGTGGTGGGCAATCCTTCCACGTCGTAGGCTTCTTTAATCGTCATGGGTACGCCGTGCAACGGACCCAGATCTTTGCCTGAAATCAGCGCCTGGTCTGCCTCTTTTGCGGCTGCCCGGGCGCGGTCAAAATCTCGCACCACTACCGCGTTTATTTCCGGGTCATAGCGCTCAACCCGATCGATGTACAAGTCCAGTAACTCAACTGAGCTGATTTCTTTGCGCTTGATCGCGTGAGCTAGCTCTACAGCACTGGAAAATGGATCGATCATGTTCACCCCTGGGACGGTTCTGTGTGGTCCTACAATAACCATACGTGGCCTTTGCTTCCACAACCTGGTGCTTTCATCCGCACGAAGGTGCGGCTAGAGTAAGGCAAAGTAAGAATCAGGAAAAAGTAGTTGTCGTATGAAACCAGCGATTGCAGTGATTTCCATTGGCATCTTGTCTGCGTGCCTGTCCACCCATGCTGACATCAAGCGGACTGCATCGGGAAAGCCCGATTTTTCGGGGGTTTATGACACCGGCACGCTCACTCCGCTGAACCGCCCCAAACATTTCGGGGAAAAGCAGTTTATGAGTAAGGAAGAGGCAGACAAGATCGTTGAGATGGAGAAGTCGCGCTTCGATTTTGCGAATCGTGAAAGTGATCCGGATCGGGGTGCCCCACAGAAGGGGGGTGATGGTAACAACACAGCCGGTGCTGGTGGGGTAGGGGGTTACAATGCGTTCTGGGTTGACCGGGGAGACTCTGCCAATGAGGTCGATGGAAAGTTCCGCACATCGATCATCTACGATCCACCGGATGGTCAACAACCGCCACGAACTCGCGAATCGCTGATGCGAATGGCTAAGGCCTACAAGTCATTTGCCCACGACAATGACGGTACGGCCTCCTGGTTGGCCTACGATGGTCCCGGACCGTTTGATGGACCTGAAAGTCTTGCGCCTTCGGAGCGCTGCTTGATCAGCTTCGGCTCAACCGTGCCCACATTGCCCAGCCTCTACAATAACTACAAACGGATTGTGCAGACTCCAGAGTACGTCATGATTCTCCAGGAGATGGTGCATGATGCGCGGATTGTTCGAATGAATGACCAGCATGGCCCCGAGCCTAACCGACAATGGATGGGTGATTCGGTGGGTCATTGGGAGGGGGATACCCTGGTGGTGCGAACAAAACATTTCAAACAGATCAGCAGTCTTGCAGGGGCTGATGAAAACCTTGAGGTAGAAGAGCGCTTCAGCCTTCGTGAAGACGGCCATGTGATATACAACTTTACCGTGACCGACACCACCGCATGGACCGCACCCTGGAGCGGAGAATACACGTGGACAGCCAAGCCCGCGGACAAAGTATTTGAGTACGCGTGTCACGAAGGTAACTATGCCATGGGTAACATTTTGCGTGGTGCTCGACTGCTTGAAAGTGAGTATGAAGGACCGGTCGCCGGTCAGGACTGAGTGATCCATAGGGTCTGAGATCTGCTTAGGGGAGGGCGGATGATGAGACGAACATCGTTTCCTTTGATGGGACTGATCATGTTTTTGGCGCTGGGTGCTGGAGGGTTGGTGCTGGCGATTCCTAAATCCCCGTCTCCGGGAGAGGAAGCGGGTGTGCCCCCTGGAGCAGCGTCCGGGCACTCAAATATGACCAACACGCGTTTGGGAGAACTGATCAAACGCATAGATCCCGACGCTCAAGGACAGCCGGGAAACTGGAGTTTTACGGTGCAGGATATTCCAGCCTTTGTAATCACCGATGAAGAGGCTGACCGGATGCGAATTCTGGTACCGGCCGCAGATGCTGATGACCTTGATCAAGCTACCCTCTATCGCATTCTTCAAGCGAATTTTGAGTCCGCGCTTGATGCGCGTTATGCCATCGCACAGAACACGGTCTGGAGCGCCTTTATTCATCCGCTGTCTCACTTGTCTGAGGAAGAATTTTTCTCTGCTGTTGCGCAAACCTTCAACGCTGCTTTGACTTTCGGTGGTTCATATTCCAGCGGTGTATTTCAGTTTGGTGGCGGCGACAACAGAAGCGACATCTACGATGAGGTGATTGAAAAAGGCCGGCAACTTTAGGATTTAAGATGACTGATGTTAATCGAATGGACAACCCCGTCTGTCCGACCAATATCGGAGAAGTGACTCTGGGTGATGTCGAGGTGTTGGAGTGCCCATATCCAACCTATGCCGTCATGCGTGATGAGGCCCCTGTGTTCCTGGATCCCAAAACCGGTGTTTATGTGGTTTCACGCTATGCGGACCAGAAAAAAATAGCTTTGGACTACCAGAACTTCAGCAATTTCCGACCCAGCAATGATCACGCAAACTTAACCGGTAATGCTAAAGCAGCCTATGAGCGCTTCTTAGAAAAAGGCTGGGTGCCGGGTGAATCTTTGGCGGCACGGGATGATCCGGAACACAAGCAGATGCGCTCGATCTTTGATCAGGCTTTTCGGCCACGGCGTATCAAGGAAGTTGATGCCGATGTGGAGTCATTAGCCTATCGCCTGATGGCCGACATTCTGACGGACTGTGACCCGAACGCCCCGCAAATGGATGTGGTGTCCCAATATGCGGTGCCGCTGCCGTTAATTATTATTTGTCAGCAGATGGGAGCGAATCTGGATGATGTCTGGAAAATTAAGTCCTGGACAGACGCGTGGATCAAGGGGCTAAGTGTTGGATTGAGTGAAGCGGAAGCCTTGTACTACACGGATATGGAGATCCAGGCGCAACACTACTTCCAGGCTATTTTCGAAAAACTTCGCGCAGAACCGGATGGATCGTTGCTTTCGGAACTGGTGAACACTGAAGTGCCGGGGTGGGGACGTACGCTGACTGACAACGAGCTTCATGCGGAAATGATGCAGGATACGTTTGTGGGTGGCTCCGAGACCACCACAAACGCGATTTCCGGTGGGATTATGATGCTTGCGCGACAACCAAAAGTCTGGAATCAGCTTAAAGCTGACCCGGATCAATATTTAAAGACGTTCTGTGAGGAAGTGGTCAGGCTTGAGACGCCTACGCAGGGCATGATGCGCACCGCCAAAAGCGACTACGTGTTGCATGGTGTCACCATTCCCAAAGGTGCGCAGGTGGACCTGCGCTATGCTTCCGGAAATCGCGATGCCGAACATTTCGAAAGCCCGGACGAAATTGACCTGAATCGAAAAAATGCTGCTTCCCACCTGGGGTTCAGTACCGGTACGCACTACTGCCTGGGAGCGCCCTTGGCCCGGCGAGAGCTGTATTGGGCATTTAAGGCCTTTATCGATCATGTTGAAACGTTTCAATTGACGCCTGGCCGCAATGATTTGCGTCATGTGCCAAACTACAGTTTGCGGATTTTGAAAGCGCTGCATATCGAATTCATACCCAAGGCTTCTCGATGAATGACTATGCTGCCGGTAATGGATTGATCAACCGGCGCGTACTACTGACCCGTGCGGTACGAGGTGGTGCCGTCGCGGGGGCGGGTTTGTTAATCCCCGGTGTATCTCAGGGCCGTCCCGACTGGATGCGCAGACCTGGTGGCCCGATGAGTGAAACCGGGGCGCCGTCAAACTATGAAGCTCATGTTGTACGCCGCAATATCGCATCCAGACCTGGTACGGCTGGGAGTGGCGCTTCCCGTACGCCGCTCGGCCATCTGGATGGGATCATCACACCCAGTCGGCTGCATTTCGAGCGTCATCACGGTGGCATACCGGATATCGATCCCGCGAATCACCAGCTTCGAATAGATGGGATGGTTGCGCGTCCGCTGTTGTTTTCTGTAGAAGATCTACTGCGTTATCCGATAGTTTCTCGCATTCAATTTTTGGAATGCTCCGGGAACAGCAGTGGTCTCATACGTCCCAAACCGGCCAAATTAGATGTTACGGCGTTGCACGGTTTAGTTTCATGTAGCGAATGGGGTGGTGTGCCACTGCACTATCTGCTGGACGAGGCGGGAATTAAGCCCGAAGGCAAATGGGTGATAGCCAGCGGCGCAGACTCGGCGGCATTGAATCGTAGTGTGCCGTTGGACAAAGTGTTGGATGACGCAATTGTTGCGTTATACCAGAATGGTGAGCGATTGCGGCCAGCCAACGGTTATCCAATGCGGCTTTTTCTGCCCGGTTGGGAAGGTAATGCCAGCGTTAAGTGGCTGCGTACGCTCAGCGTCACGGATCAACCGGCGATGTCGCGTGAAGAAACCTCCAAATATACAGACCTGCGCGATGATGGCACTGCGCACATGTTCACCTTTCCCATGGGTGTGAAATCTGTGATTACAGCGCCATCACCTGGTATCGGGATGCATGAAAAAGGGATTTATCAGATCAGTGGTATAGCCTGGTCTGGTGCAGGGTCAATTACTCGAGTGGAAGTTTCTGCAGATGGAGGTCGCAGTTGGGCATATGCGGCCTTGGACACTCATGTTTTACCGCAAGCTCTGACGCGATTTCGAATCGGGTGGGATTGGCAAGGACAGGATGCTGTGCTGTTGAGTCGCGCCACGGACAGTTTAGGCAATATTCAACCGACACGAGAGCAGAATATGCAGGGGCGTGCGCGGGGAAGCTTCTATCATGTCAATGCCATGCAGGCATGGTCGGTGGATGAATCAGGCGCCTTGGAAAACACCTATGTATAAGTCGATACGAACGCTCGCGTGTCTACTGGCTTGTCTGTGTTTTCCTTGTCAGGCCGATGAGCTGGGCAATTTCATGTCTCCAGGGCTGGGATCGTCGACAGAGCAAGCTGATGAGAACTCTAGCCATACGCTTCTGGTGTTGCCTGACGGATCTGGTCTTCCGCCCGGAAAGGCAACGGCTGCGCAAGGCCAATCCATTTATGCAATACACTGTTCAGCATGTCATGGGAGCGATGGAAAGTCGGGTATTAATGATGTTTTAGCGGGCGGCCAGGGAACTCTTGGGGGACCAAGGCCGCTTAGAACTGTGGGTAGTTATTGGCCATATGCAACTACTGTATTTGATTTTGTTCGTCGTGCCATGCCTTATCACGCTTCGGGGTCTTTGAGTGATCATGAGCTGTATGCGGTGACCGCTTATGTCCTGTATCTGAATGCGATTGTTGACCTGGATACGCCGGTAGATCGTGAGGTATTGGTGAAGATTGTAATGCCGAACAAACATGGTTTTGTGTGGGCAATCCCGCGTCGCTGACCCTTGTGCCAGTTTGAGGACACAATAAGTCCTGTTGCACCAAAGCTGACTGGATGGTGTAGGATGAAGTTATTGATACGGGACTTAAATATCTGAAGGGGTTTGAGATGGCTGAATATATACCGCCCACATTGGATTGGGTGCGCGAACAGGTCGAGTTGTATGAAGGGTCTGGCGGCAAAGAGGGTACAACCCTGCTTGATACCGGGTTACCTTGTATCATCGTCACCCATACCGGAAACAAGACGGGTGGGATCCGAAAGATACCTTTGATGCGGGTAAAGGTTGACGAAAGTTATGTGCTGGTGGGTTCCATGGGTGGGCAACCTAAAAATCCTGTTTGGGTCTATAACCTGCGAGCAAATCCTGAGGTAGAGATTCGCGATGCCACAGAAGTTTACAAGATGGTGGCCCGTGAGGTTACAGATGCAGAGGAGCGAGCTCGGCTTTGGGAAGCCAGTGCAGAGGCGTTCCCCACCTACAATGATTATCAGGCTAAGACCACCAGGACCATTCCTGTGTTTATAGCCGAGCCCGCCTAAGCTGCATACAAGATTCTAAATAGAAGGAGGCGTACAATGAGTGATGCTGCTGGACTATCTTCCTGGAGTTCCAAGTTCGAAGAATGGGTGGCTTTTGCCCAACCGTTACTTCCGCAGGGCAAAGCCCCTGAGGCATTTCAGAAATACCCCTGGTACACCACCGAAGGCGAACCGTTTGCCACGTTAGGGAAACCTGCCAGTGAAGCAAGGTTTGGATTGGTGACGACGGGCGGTTACTCAATCGAAGGAGAACAGGAACCCATGCGACCCTACCCAACATTTGGTGATGAGGTGCCTCAGATCAGGTCCATCCCAGTGGACGTAGATCGGTCGAAATTGGTGATAAACCACCCCGGATACGATCACAAGTATGCCAAAGAGGATATTAACGCCAATTTACCCTTTGATCGCCTCAACGAAATGGTTGAAGCCGGTGTCATTGGTTCATTGTCCCCACAAACGTTGGTTTTGATGGGTTTGCAGCCGAACGTGGCGCCGTTGATCGAAACCACCATACCGGAAATTGTAGGCGCGTTTAAAGCAGATGATGTTGAAGCAGCTTTGTTAGTGCCGTCCTGACCCGTTTGTCATCAGACCGTGAGTCTGATCGCAAGAGGATTAGAGGCTGCTGGTATTCCGAGTGTATTGGTGAGTGTCATGCCGCCGTTAAGTAGTGCTGCGCGCCCCCCACGTCAGGTTATCCGACGTCTGAACATTGGCGCGACTGTTGGTCGGCCAAATGATGTGGCCGGTCAAATGGAAACGCTCACCCGGATGGTCAATCTTATTGAAACCGCGTCAGCCCACGGATCGGTAGATCAAGATCAGAAGAAAACGGGCTGACACGCAAGAAAAGGAATATCTGGATTGAAGTATGAGTGAAATTTATACCGCAGCGCATCGAAAATTCCAGCAAGAATTTGGCACTGAAGCGCTGGCAGACGGTATTGAATCGGTGGCGGTGAACGTAGGGTTAAATGAGGATCAAAAGCAATTTATTGAGTCCCGCCAGATGTTTTTCCTGTCTTCATTAGACGAAAAGGGGCGTCCAACCGTCTCATATAAAGGAGGCGCTCCAGGGTTTGTAAAAGTCCTCAATGAAAACCAGATCATGTTTCCCAGTTACGATGGCAATGGAATGTTCTACTCGATCGGTAACATCGATGCTAATCGCGAAGTAGGTTTGTTGTTCATCGACTTTGAAAAGCCTAACCGCTTGCGCATGCAGGGACAGGGAGCCGTGCTGCGTTCTGGACCTGAGTTTGATGCCTACCCGGGTGCAGACCTTGTGGTCAGAGTGGAGGTCACCCAGGTCTGGGTTAACTGTCCCAGATATGTTCATCGAATGACATTGGATCAGACCTCTCCCTATGTACCAGATGCATCAGGTGATGCACCAATTGCGTTATGGAAGCGCATCGAAGGCATGAGTGCGCTTTTGTCTCAGCAGGATCAGGTACTGGTCGATGCTGCTGGGACCATTTCCGCAGAACGATATGCGCAAATGGTGGCGCAGGGGGAATTGCGTTAGCTGCCTCTCACTTGCATCTTAGCTCGCTCAAGACGAGTTTAATCTGAATGACCACCAGTGTTCTGGGCGAGGTGCTGATTCAGCACCAATTTTTCTGAGGCGTGCAGACCAGGCTATGTCGAGGTCCTGTGGTCGGGTTAGACGTTCTAAATGGACAGGGTAAACAGTTTCTCCGATACGAAGTATCCCCTCAGGGTACGCCAAAGCATCGTTGGACCACGTTTTACCGGCACAGTTTGAACAGCTGACATAGAGATTGCCTTGGTCTGACATGCAGTTCAGATTAATCGAGTGGGGGCGCCATGTATTGATCTGTAGCTGGCATAAAGGTGCAGATTTACGATCATTGGCAATTGACCAGTCTGTCACCTTTTCCTGGGCAACCTCTCCCAGCAACCAAAGTCCAGGGACGGGTCCGCAGGGACACGACATGGTGAATATGATCAGGCCGATAAGCATTAGCCATGCCGCTACGAGTAAGCTCCAGATTTTCATCGTTAGTTCTGTCCTTTCAAGTTGGCACGACCTGCCTGGTTCTTAACGCATGCAGGTGCGCGATCACTAACTATTTTTTCGTATGATCGTCTATGATGACGCATGGTTATTCATTTGTAGATGAGTTTTTCGAATGTCAGATACTACCGGGTCCTTTCAGTTCATGAATCAGGCCAGTGAATCATCTTTGTTTCGGAACGGGCGAGTGCTGATCGAGAGAGACTCAGCGGGCAATACAGCCAGTAGTACCGGCATTGAATTGGATACGCATCAGCTGAAGGTAGTAGATGCACGCTTGTTAAGCGGTCCTGCGCAATTGACGTGTGAGGTGAACGGATTTGAGTTGCTGCAGAGCCCGGTAGTCGGAGATATTGATTTTCTTGACCACCAAAGTGTGGTGCGCGACTACTACGGCCAGTGTGAAAGGCTGGTTCAACTAAACACCGAAGCTGAGGTTTTTGCGTTCGATCACAATATTCGCTCAGCGCGCGGAAATGCCGCAAGAGCGACAATCAAGGGCGGACAGGACGTCCAAGGACCAGCTCATGTGGTGCACGGTGACTACACTTTGCGTTCTGCGCCTGAAAGAGTGCAGCAACTCGCTAGACCACCAAGTGGTAACGATACCTTGCAGGGGTTTATAGAAGAGGGCGCGTCTGTTGTGCCTGAATCGTTGGCTCAAGAGGTCCAGGATGGCCGCCGATTTGCCATTATCAACGTGTGGCGCAATATTGTAGATGAGCCTGTGGAAACTCATCCTCTGGCGCTGTGTGATGCAGCAACGGTTGTTCCCGACGATCTGGTTGTGTTTGAGCTGCACTATCCTGACCGAGTGGGTGAAAACTATTTCTCTAAAGCCGCCGCCGCCCACAAGTTTTACTACTACCCGCATATGACAAGAGACGAGGCGCTGCTGATCAAGCAATGGGATTCATTCGGGGCTCTGGCGACGTCCAATGGGGTCCATCAGGACAATCCCGGGGAGGTCTGCACGTTCAGCTTCCACTCTGCTTTTCACCCTGATGACGGCCGACTCGAAGCCCCAGATCGCTGGAGTATCGAGGTGCGTTGTATTGTTATCTATCCTTGAGTTGCGACCATAAAGTCTCTAATTCATTTTGCCATTCTTGCTGTCTTTTTGGCTTTTGAAATTTAAGCTTTCGCGCCAGATCGGCCTGCAGTAGATGTTCTAAGGCTTCGATACGTTCCAGAATCGCGTCGTCATCTCTATACTCTTGCTGGATATCCTTTGGCTGTGTTGCCTGTTTCGAAGATACGCTTACGTCCTTTGCCAGATGATTGTAATAGTCCTCCAGTTGATCGATTTCGATCAACTGCTGATTCTCAATGCGCCAGAAGCGGTTGCAGATTGAATCCAGAAATTGTCGGTCATGGCTGGTGATCAGGAGGGTTGCGCCGGATTGGCTTAACTGTGTTTCTAATTCCTCACGACTTTCCAGATCGATGTGGTTGGTAGGTTCGTCAAGAATCATCAGGTTGGGTTGTTGCAGACGCAATAACATAAACATCAACCGTGCCTTCTCTCCGCCACTTAAACCGGTTACGGCCTGACTGAAATCTGCGTAGCTCACGCCAGCATGCAGTAGGGTTTGCTTGATCTGATGCTCGCTGGCATCGACCCGTTGTGCCAACCAATCATAGCGACTGGAAGCCTCCGAGAAATGCTTAAGCTCTTGATCAAAATAGCCGATTCGCACGTTGGGATTGAACCGAATCATCTCGGATTCTTCGTTTCGTGATGCCAGCAGTCGTTTGATCGTTGTTGATTTGCCTGTGCCGTTTGCACCCAACAAGGCGATCCGATCCCCTGGTTTGGCGACCAGATAGTCGCAATCGAGTAGCTTACGGCTGTTGTCAGGCGTATGGATAGTGAGCTTCTGCAGGGTAAATACGGTCTTACTGCGCATTTGTGATGCGGCGAGTTGTAACTCCAATCCACTGCCTTTGCTGACAAATGTCTTATCAGCGTCCAATTTTTCCGCGCGTGACGCCATGGATTTTGCTTTTCTTGCCAGGTCCTCGTTATCGTAAACTTTGCCCCACTCTGCCAAACGTTTTGCGCTTGCACGAATACGGGCGATTTCTTTTTCTTCAGTTTGGCGTCTGTGTTCGGCTTGTTCGTCCTGAGTATTTAGCGCAAGCCTTGCGCGAGTGTAGGGCAAGTCAAAGCTGTAGGTCGTTTGGTCCCTTAAGAAAATTGTCCTGGTGCAATTATCATCCAGTATTTCTCGGTCATGCGAAATCATTAAAAAGGTCAGGTTTGGCGTGCTGTGTAAATATCGGCCTAAGGCTGCCAGCGCGCTTACATCCATATGGTTGCCGGGCTCATCCATGAATAAGAGATCAGGTTCCAGTAGCTGAGCGCGTGCCAGGAGGGCCAGGTTTTGCTGTCCGCCACTAAGTTGTCCGATGGTGCTGCTTAGCTGGTCGGCGCTGAAGCCAAGCGCGTGCAATATCGTATCGGCCTTGTGGTCTGCGGCTTCATCCTCCGGCAGAACCGTGAGTACCGCCTCGCGCAAGGATAGCTCAGCGAGGTTTGCCGGGAGAAATTGCTCGACCAAACCGATTCGAAGCCCTCGTCGGGTAGCAACATCACCTTGATCGGGTTCTATGCGGCCAGCTAACAAATTTATCAGACTGGTTTTTCCTGCGCCGTTATGTCCAACCAGACCGATCCGGTCACCCTGGTTGATGATCAATTGGAGATGATTAAAAAGAGGTTTAGTGCCCAGGGTAAACCCGAGATTCTTAGCCTGTAGTAGTACAGTCATTATCGCTTCCACATGTGGTTACAAAAGTAGATACATGCGGCGTCGTAACGGATTTGGTTCTACCGTTGAACGATCCGCGTTTTTGACTGTTGGCGGATCCCACAAGGGCATTGTGCTGTACCCAGGTATACCCTGGGAAGCCGGCACAAAAGCATGGGGGCCTCCTGTTTTGGTGTGTGATGGGCGGGAAGGTTAGTGCAAATTGTGAAGTGTGTCATCTCGACTTATACACCACCGTTACTTATGCTCAATGCCCCGCAAGGTCAGGGAATCGCAATGGATCATTTATCAGATGAAGAAAAACGACGCATCATTGAACATATGAACGATGATCATGCGGATGCCTGCTTACTCTACGTTCAGCATTTTGGGCAGCTGCCCCATGCTATTGGTGCTCAAATGAGGACCATTACCAGTGATGCAATGACCTTGGCTGTTCGTCTTGAGGATTCGCAGTCACCCTCCTTGGACATCGATATTCCTTTCGATGAGTCTTTATTGGATATCCAACATGCAACACGAGTGTTGGTACAGATGGTGACACAGGCCCGAGAGAAGCTGGCTTGATGGGCTGAGTCGGCAGCTCCATTGAGCGATCCTGGGCATTTTATCTGAACATTCTGCTGCGTAGTGGACACTTTGATCGATGATGGTGCTTCAGAGCTCCGGGTTGCGAATCTGTCAAATTTGACACCATACGTAAATTTTCCTGACTAAGTGGATTTATCGCTTGCACAGTGCGGTGCGATTTGTGATGATTAATCTAAATAAAAATTATTATCATTTAAAAAAATCATATACACTTAGCGTGTGAGACAGATCAGGGCGCTGCTGGCGAGAGACAAGCACTATCGGCAGAAAGAGCAGGGTAGTAAACAGCAGGCAATAAATGGTCGGGTCGGAGCTAGCAAGAAACTAGCAATCGGGGCTCTAGAAACATCTAGAGCAATTTAAGAAACGAGGTCCATTCTCGGCGAATGGATGCATGGGTGGACATTGGGCATTGTAGGTATGCGTTCTTCTAGAACCACAGTGTTAACAGTATTGATTGGTCTTGTGGCCGGGCTACCCCAAGCCTACGGCGATGATATGTGCGCCCCTGCCTCCGATTCCTCTCGTGTAGCGATTGCTGGTGGCTCGATCACAGAGATTGTGTACGAACTTGGGCTGGAAGAGCGCCTGGTAGCAGTGGACAGGACATCCAATTTTCCGTCTGCAGCCTTGGAATTACCATCTGTGGGCTATGTCAGAAACGTATCGGCGGAAGGTGTTTTGTCTCTTTCTCCAACCTTGGTACTCGGCGAAGACGACATGGGCCCGCCCGCGACGATTGAACAACTCCGGGCCACAGGCATTGAGACGCGCAAGCTCGCTGAGGCCCATGATATTGAAGGCATTCTCGACAAAGTCCGCTGTATCGCACGGATTTTTGGCTTGGATGAACAAGCGCAGCAGGCAGCGGTGGACAAATACTCACCGCTCTTAAACCAGCTTGCTGAGGTCGACCAGGGTACCGACATTAAGGCAGCCCTGGTCCTTTCCCTCGCAGATGGCGTTCCCATGGCTGGAGGTGCAGACACCTCGGCACAGGGGGTCTTGTCCATGGCGGGAGCGACAAACGTATTTGACGAATTCACTGGTTGGAAACCAGTGTCACTAGAGGCTATGGCGGCATCAAATCCTGAGTTCATCGTGATGCCTACCCGTGGTCTTAAGGCTGCTGGAGGTCGTGAGGCTGTACTGCAACACCCCGCTGTACGACTCACGCCAGCTGGCCAAAAAGGTCAACTCATCGATATCGATGGGATGACCTTGCTGGGTTTTGGACCTAGGACACTTGACGCCGCACATAGGCTGGCTATCTTATTTGGAACCCTCTCCGAGTTAAGATAGTTGTGGCAACAGGTGTTCTGGGTTCGGACCCAGACCTAACTCTAGATGTAGAAAAAACACTCCGGTCCAGACGGACAAAAGTTGGAATCCTGGCCATTGGCGCTGGCGTCCTCTTCTGTTTTGGTCTTGTGGTCGGTGCTGTTCCTTTATCTCTTCCCGCTATTGTAACAGGTACTGCTAGCGAATTTGAACTGGTTGTGTTCGAGAGTATTCGAGCCCCTCGAGTCATCCTGGCCGGATTTGTTGGCGCAGCTTTGGGGATTGCTGGTGCAGCTTTGCAGGGATTGTTTCGTAATCCGCTTGCTGACCCAGGGTTAATCGGTGTATCAGCCGGGGCTGCGTTAGGCGCTATTTCGATGATTGTCTTGGGTGAACAACTCAACTTACCTGAGTGGATAGAACCTTACGCAATACCTCTGGCTGCAATTACGGGTGCCTTGTTGGTCACAGGCTTCCTGTATGGGTTCGCCAGTGCGTTCGGGCATTTCAGCATCGTTACGCTTCTGTTGGTTGGAATTGCGATCAACGCGCTTTCTACGGTCGGGATAGGCGCGTTTGAGTATCTTAGCGATGATCGGCAATTGCGATCCTTGGTTTTTTGGATGATGGGCAGCTTTGGACGTGCCCAGTGGACCACGCTGATTCCCGCAATGATGGTGATGGGGCTATCAATTGGATTTCTTGTCTCCCAGGCTAGGTCGTTGGATTTACTTCAGCTTGGTGAGGCGGATGCTGAATTTCTGGGCGTAAACACCGCGCGGCTGAAGCGCATTGTGGTGATTGGCACGGCCTTTGGTGTTGGGAGTGCCGTGGCGCTGTCTGGAATTATCGGCTTTGTTGGACTGGTGGTGCCGCACTTGGTCAGGCTGATGATCGGTCCCGGACACGTTCACTTACTACCCGGTGCTGCTTTCTTGGGTGCTGGCCTCATGATTGCTGCAGATATGGTAGCCCGCATCATTATCGTACCGGCAGAAATCCCTGTTAGCTTGGTGACGAGTGCGTTTGGTGCACCGTTTTTCCTTTGGCTGATTGCCAGGGTCAGGCCGGTATGAGCCGGCCAATCGGGTTGGATGCGGAAGGTGTGTGCTTCAGTCACGGTGCTGTTTCGATTTTGAATGAGGTGAACGGAAGCTTTGCACCCGGTACAGTGACCGCCCTGATTGGACCCAATGGCGCAGGGAAGTCGACGTTGTTGCGGGTGTTGGCTGGAGAGCTTAAGCCTAGTGCGGGCTGTGTGCGGATGAATGGGCAATCTCTGGATACATTGTCCTCTCAGGAGCTTGCTCTGAAACGCAGCGTTATGAGCCAATCAAGTCGAATTGTATTTGATTTTCTCGTTGAGGAAGTCCTCCGGATGGGCTGGCTGGGAAGTAGACAAGGGCTAAAGCAGGGTCTGGAGAATGTGATTGTTGCTTGCGAGATAGAGCCGCTACTGGGCCGAACGTTCAATACTTTGTCCGGCGGCGAGCAGCAACGAATACAGTTCGCGCGAGCATTACTGCAGATTCGCTCAGACAACGCAACCCACGACCCCAACTACCTCTTACTGGATGAGCCTACCTCTAATCTCGATGTTGCTCATGAGCTTGCTGTGTTACGGCTGGCTAGGGAAGTGATCAGTGATCAAGTGGGCGTTGTGGTAGTCCTTCACGACCTGAATCTTGCGAGTCGATTTGCAGACCAGTTGATGTTGCTTAAGAATGGCCAAGTACAAGCACTCGGTGCACCGGAAGAGGTGCTGGACAGTGAACTTCTAAGTCAAGTGTACGCCACACCTTTGAGGGTAGAGCGACACAATGAACTGAACAGATTAATGATTTATAGCTGAGGAAAAACTATGTTTATTGCGATGAACCGGTTCAAAATCACACCTGGATTCGAGGAAGGGTTCGAGAAAGTCTGGCGTGAGCGTGACTCCCATCTTGATACGGTACCTGGTTTCAAGACATTCAACTTATTGAAAGGTCCGGTCACGGACGACTACGTTTTGTACGCTTCGCATTCGGTGTGGGAGTCCAGAGATGCCTTCATCGCCTGGACCGAATCGGACGCCTTTCGTAAGGCGCACGCTCAGGCCAGCGCGCCCAAGGGAACATACCTGGGTCACCCTGATCTTGAGACGTTCGAGGCTGTACTTTAGCCTCGGGCGATCTGTCTTATTTCAAGTAACGCGCGAGCACGTCTTCAATTTCCTGGGTGGTCGCGTGTTGTTCCTGGGTGGCTTCCCTGGCCAGGCCAAACATCGGCGCAAAAAGTGGTTTCTTGTCCACCGCTGCCCGCAGCGAGATGGTATCGTAACCTTTGAAGGTGTTCCCCCAGACGTCGCGAACCTGCTTCCAATATGGACGTGTGCGTTCCCAGTATTGATCACCCGCCGACCAATCGAAGTCGACCACTCGCTCGTAACGAGCCAGGCCAATTTCTTTCGCCAGCGCAGAGGTGCCTTTTGCGATCTGGCCATTCTCATCTAGCACAACCTTTAGATTTTCCTCTTCCTGCACCCAGCCGGTTGGGTTGATCGTGTGTTTATTTGTACCGATCAAAACCTGATAGTCGTTCCTGACGCTAAATTCGCGACGCGGCAATGGACGCCATGTCTCCTCACTGTGCCACGAAGAATAGTTGTCGTAGTGTGTCCATTTACCTTTAGCCTGATAGCGAGGTGAATCGTCCACCTGGAAAACCCTCTGGGTCCACGTTCCTTTTACGTCTCTGCGTCGATCACGGTGTCGCTGCCAGGTGTTGTACCCAACAAATTTATGTTGTTCGCGGGCCTCATACTCCCAATCGTGGCGCCAGTGTTTCACGACAATGGGGTCCGAGAGGCTGCCGTCGGGCATCCGCATCACCATAACAAGCACGTGCTGCAAGGAGATAAGATCCTCTGATTCTTCGATGATATAAACGAATTCTGTTCCCCAGGACTGGTAGGGAGCGGATGGCTCATAGCCCTCTACAAATCCGACCGTTTCAAGAAAGTCGAAACTTGTTCGGTAGGGGCCCGCCATGGCGAGAATAGCGCGACGGTCACGTTCCTTTTTACTGATGCCCGGTTCGGACAAGGCTAACCAGGCAGCTGATGGGTTTTTGTCCAGGTGGATCTCGCCACCTTTTGTTGTGCCACCCCTTGGCTTTAGCTGTGAGTCATTGCCAAACAGCCAGGCAAATGTATATTGCCGTGCTTGAGGTTCGCTCTGCTCAGCGCCTTGCGAAAATGTGGTGGCGCTCAGGCTCAGCAAAACAAAATAAAGGGTTAGACGAATTGCCAATGTGAGACCTTTAAGGTTGCGAAGAGGAAGAGACACTATTGTAAGTGATTCTCATTTTCAACGAAATTTGGATCAGCAGATCGATTTGTAGTCAGTTCAAAGCCATGCTTTCTCGCGCCTGGGCTTGTGAAGCAGTGGGTTGAGCCAAACCAGCGCATAATTGCACAGTAACCTACCTCCTCAGGTTTGACCGCTGCGTGGTTAAATCGCGATGGGTAATTGTGAAAATCGATATAGGAAACCATGCGTTGACCCTGATCCATCGGAAACAGGGATTGATTCAATCTTCCCCGAGCGTGACTTAGATAGAGCCTTCGATGTTCGGGATGGGTCCAGCCTTTGTAGCGGTAACGCAGATGCGGTCCGATTTTGACGTGAACACCATCGGTAAGGGGCGCGGTTGAGGTGGTCACGAACCCATAACCGACCAACTGTTTCTGCCCATCGCGATCAAGGAAATTTGCGACGCAGCGATCACCGCGACGGTGAGCACTTTTTAGGAAAGTCTCGCTCAGATCGTTTGCTTCACAAGCCCAAGGTATCAACTCTCTGGGCGTAAGTGTTACGGTGCTGTATCCATTTGGTAGCTCTGGCATGGCAATGGACTGATTCGGGTCGCCAAGATTCACGACCATCAGTCTGGTTCCCAGCCGGGCTAGGCGTCGGAGTACGAAGGCGATAAATTTATGCCGGTATTTTAAGTGTTTTCTCACCGGGAAAGCGCGGCGTCGATAAACTTTTGCGGGGCGAGCAAGCAAACAAGTTCGTCGCCAGGTGTTTTGCCCGGGAGCTTACCCACATCGCGCCAACCGGTTCTCAACATCATCGATAGCCAGCCACTTCGATTGGTCAGTACCGTTGAGACAGGTATTTTTTTCATTTTGATCGCGTGCTTTATGGCAGTTCGTGTGAGCGTTCCTGCGAGTCCACTCTTTCTATGGTCCGGATCGATACAGGTTCGGCACAACTCAGCGTATTCGTAGACCGAACTGTCCATAGCTGCCGCAAATAGTGTCTGATAAGCCTCTGCCGGCGTTCCCAATCCCATATGACCGATTACCCTTTGCTCAGGATCCACTGCAACCCAACGAGCCAGATTTGCGGGCTTTGCCAGCCACGTTGCCAGGTCCTGCTGTTGAGCGTACGCAGGTGGCCAGGCTTTGTCGTGTTTGAGCTGGCGGGTCAGTATACTAACCAGATCCGGGTCATCGTCCGAGCGCCAAGGTCTGATTACCGGAATGTTCATGCGTGTGATGCGCCTATCTCAGTCAGAAAGCGCTGTTCGATTTTTTGAGTCTCTTCCTGCGTGTCACCGACTGTAACAAAATTTACCACACCTTTGGAAAACAAACCTGGCACAAAAGGCACTACGCCCGCGTTTTGGTAGTCCATGAGCAGTGAGCCTGCATTATGGATCATTGATTCGAAATCGGAGACTGCCTTCGTATCAGCGCGAAGGTGTCGCCAATGGGCGTAAGCTGGAATAGATTGCAGCATGCGAGCGCGATTTAGTTTTTCGACCAGACCTTTGGCATAGGTTGAACCGTTGTATCGAACATTAACCTCAACGAACTGCACAGACTTATTCGCGAGAACCAGAAAATCCAAGCCGATGACTCCGCGTACATTCTTAGACCCGAGGTATTCAGCAATTGTCCAAGCCTGATCCAGAAGCGTGTTCATCGGCAAAGCGTCTAAACAAGCATCATTGCCGATGAACCGCTGGTCCTTTGAAAATCTCTGGACTGAAGTACCCAGGTAACGGCAACCTCCGTTTGCTCCTATGTTAAATTGGACGTTGGGGCTGGTGACTGATTCGATAAAGGCTTCAAGCACGTAGGTCTGGCTCTTGGGTTGGGAGGTCAGCCATCGCCTGAGGTAATCCAGGTCGCCGGTCCGTGTCAGCAAAAAGTTACCAGCACCGTTGCTCGCATAGTTTGCCTTAACCATCACTCTGGTGTGTTGTTGCAGTTGGCGCGCCGCTTCCTGTGTGATGCGTTCACTTAAGTTAGCAGTCTTGTCTGGCTCGATGGTGATTGAGGGGATCGGATTTAGCCCGGTCTGTGGCACCCACTCTTGCAATGTGGATTTTTGGCCGAAGTAGTGGGTGTTGATCAGATCCGTATCTTGGTAATCACAGTGCCAGTTAGCGTCTGGCACGCTGTCTCGCAGACGCTGCGTCAGCGTCATCGTCAGGCTGCCGGGTTTGAAATAGGACGTCGAAAGGGGGGCCGAACTTTGATTGCTCCAAGACTTCAGTTTTTCCATCCAGGTGCAGTTTTCGAGTAGCTTGCGAGTGGGTGCATTGCTTTGTTGCAGGTTCTCTACTTCTGGTACCAGTAGAGCAGGCAGCCCACCTGTGAGTTGTTTCAGATACTCAAGATAAGCGTGGCTGACTGGTGCAGATAGAATCACCAAGTCTTGAGGGTCAGCCTCACAGAGCGCGCGTTCCATCCAGACGCCCATACATCCACTGTAGGGAGGACGGTTGTAAGTTGGGTCTTCTGCGACAGAGACGTCGTGGACGTACACAGTACGTTCTTTATCAGTACGGCTTCGACCAGAATCAGGCGTGTGTTCACGCATCGAGAGTCACGCTCCGTGTGTTTTCGGGCCCTGGCGGACCCTCCTCGAGAACTTCTATGCTACACCTGGTTACTGAATCTTCCTGTGAACTCGCCCCGGTTAGACTCCAGGATGAGTGCTGCGTCACGTTTTTTGGCCTGTTTGCAGGTCTGAATCCTCCTTGTTCGTAATGTAAAACTCCCGTTAAACCAATCTCTGACGAGTTGAGTGGCGAGGGCCTACTAGGCCAAAATGTAGGCGTACAACATAAGCAGACAGACAAAAGACAATCAAAAAGGAGCCATGATTATGGGAATAATAAGTTGGGTTGTACTGGGCCTTGTGGTGGGTGTCCTGGCAAAATTCATCATGCCGGGGAAGGATCCTGGTGGTATTTTTGTCACTATATTAATTGGTATTGCTGGTGCGTTTGTCGGTGGGTTTGTTGGTTCATTTTTGGGCCTGGGCGACGTTACTGGATTTAATCTCGTCAGTGTGGGTCTTGCTACGGTGGGCGCTGTGATTCTGTTAGCGGTTTACCGAATGTTGAAATCCGATTCGGGTGATTGAGCATGTCTCAGAAAAAGGACGTTGCAATGAGGTTTGAATGAGAAAGGGGCTTAGCCCCTTTTTTTCAAGTAATTCCAGACCAGCGGCAATTGAGGGCTAACGGACCCCTAAAAGCCCAACCTCCAAAAGGTACTGGCCCCTCAATTCGTGGATCTTTGAATCGGGCAAAAAATTCCGGCAGTGCAAACTCGGCGATCATGCAGCGGGATGCCCAGGCCCCCGCACAGTAATGTGGTCCAGCTCCAAAAGATAAAGACTTTGAGAGATTGCGGGTCACATCAAATTTATCCGGGTCGTCAAAGATGCGTTCGTCGCGATTTGCCGAACCGAACATAAAAAACACTCGGTCTTCAGGTTTAAAGGTTACTCCCTCATAGGTATAAGTTTTCGCGATACGTCGAGGGGACATAGCGATGGGGGATATCCAACGAGCATATTCTTCAAAGGCATTCAGCCAGGTTGCCTCACCGCGCAGGACCTTTTGCAATTGTTCGGGGTGGGTCAGGAGCGCCCATATCGCACCCGCAATGGCATCCCGGGGTTCATTTTGTCCGCCAGAAATCGAAAGTTTGGTATTTGCCCGAATCTGTTCTTCATCCAGGTCAGCGCGCCGTTGCGTCGCAAGTTGCGACATGTCGTCGTCTTGTACTGGCAGGCGAAGCATTTCATCCAGGTGAGCGTCGATACTGGCTGTGCAATCGTGGCAATACTCCGTAACCTTTGGGTCCCCGGTATAGTTGGCGCAGCCGTCGATCATTCCCTGGCTGACGCGATTCAGCTCTTCTATGGCCATGTTGGGCAGGCCGATCAGGGCGCGCAAACCAAGTGCGGACACCGGCATGGCGTACTCCCAGAACAGGTCAGCTTCTGATTTTGACTGCAACGTTTCGATAATCTACTGGGTGAACGAGGCAAACTTTTCGCGCCAGATGTTCTGGACAGTCTGGGGAGACATTGCAGGATAAATTGCCCTGCGTTCGTTCATGTGGGCTTTGCCATCTTTGCGCATCAGGTTTTCACCCATCAGGATGGTCATCAAACCTTCGGGTTGATAGGAGGAGAACACCTGTGTGTTTTTCTCGTTGCCAGCCACGTCCTGGTGGCGTGTGATCAGGGTGGCGTTTAGCTGTGGAACAAAGCAGATTGGTATGTTGTCCCGCAATTCTTTGAGGATAGGGTAAGGGTCGTGCCAGAAACTTGGCATATCAATGTCGTACGCGGGAGCAGTAGACATATCCTGTTAGCCTTCCAGCTTTAGGTTTGGGTCTCGCTTATTGATGGTGGAGTTGTCTTGGGCCATGCTCTGAACATCCGGCACATTGCCGACCCAAACGCAGAGTTGAGGGTCCGCTTCGCGTATTTCACCGGAAATATGAACGCCCTGTTGGGTGAAGATCCCCTCCAGGTTCCCTCGAGTTATGCGGATGTTTCCCTGATCATCTTTACGATAGATCGATTCGGGATCAAATGGGTGAGCAATACTTGGCATTATTCACCTACCCATTCCGTCAATTTGGTGTGTAACCAACGCACCTTTGATTCTTGATAGCCGGACAGCACCACGCCCTTTTGATAGGTGGTTTCCAAACCAGCCTGAACCTTTGGCATATTGAAGGCGTCCTGATCAAACACCCGGCCCAGAAAACCGAGGGCGCTGGACCAAGGTTCATCGTCACCCAACCAGTGGACTTTTGCTGGTTCCGGTCGCTCTCCGCTGAACGGCGCCAGCATGATGCATTCCATAATGGCGGAACGATGATCGTCGCCATTGGGTCTAAATCGATACACGATACCGTTAAAAGCACCCCAGGGGTGGAAGTTGGGAAACAGGGTGTAATCGAGGCTATCCACTAGCTCGGCATCACAGTACACATCGACTTTATCCGGTGCGATCTCTCGCAGAGCCATACGCGAGCGGGTGGCGATATACTCGCGTAGATGCATCCCCTCAGGTACTTCAGGCACCTCTGCATCATGATCCAGATCCAGAAATGCCCGCAGCATATCGTCCTGGTCTACCTTATATTCCAGCAACGGTGAGTGAGTGCCACCTGGGGTGATCACGCGGGCGCAGTTTTCCCAAATATCCACTTGGCTATTCACATCCCCGAGGCTTCTCAGAATCTGCGGGTGTGTGCCGTTTACGTGATAGGCCTCGCAGAAAGCTTCCTGAGCGATCTTCCAGTTGCACTGCATGATCCGCGCGACGTGAGCTTGTTTGTAGAGCTTGTGTAGTTCCCAACGTTCAAACTGTGGGGCGAGGTCGGCGATAAACTCATCGAAGGGGCCGCAATTCTGATCTGGATTGAGAAAAATAAATCCGGCCCAGGTCGCTATGGGGATTTCGGGTAGCGAAAATGTTTCCTGGTCAATCTGAGGGAAATCCCAGTCTGCCGGTATATCATTCAGGGTGCCGTCCAATTTCCAGCAGAACCCATGAAATGGGCAACGTATCTCCGACGCGTGACCGTCAAATTCTTTGAGCATCCGTCCCCGATGCAGGCAGGCATTGGGGAATGCCTTGATCGACATATCTTCTTGCCGGACCACGATAAAAGACATGTTGACGATGTCGTACCGGTAATGATCACCGGGCTCCGGGATATCTTCCTCACGACAGGCAAACTGCCAGACTTTTTTCCAAAGGTGTTCGGTTTCTTTAACGTGATAATCACGGCTGATGTATCGATCAACCGAAAATTCGTTGAGCCCCATGTCTTTCGGAGACTCCATCCGTAAGACATCTGGCACGTCGTGGGAATCCAGATCGAGTAACTCTTGATACGTGATTCCGGGCGACCGCGGCATCGTTGCTGGATCTAAATCTTTATATGCTTCGGCCATGCTCTCTCTCCAAAACCTGAACGGTAGCTGCTCATTGAGTTCTACCTGCAGCCACCAGCTTAACTAAAAGGTACCATTATCCGCAATTTCGGTAACCATCGCCCGTACCTGTTCCTTGTCGGTAAACCATAGTTTGTTGAGCTGGGTAAACTCGTGTGCTTCTGATGGCACCTCTTTATCCGAAAATATCGCGCCAACCGGGCATGCCGCCTCGCAGACAGCGCAATCGATGCACACGTCTGGCTCAACGTAACACATGCGATCCTCTTCATCGAAATGTATGCAATCAACCGGGCATACTTCGATGCAGGATTGGTCTATGACGTCAATGCAAGCGGCTGTAATTACATAGGTCATATTTCGTTAAATCGAAGTTGGATCTTGCGAACGACTTCAGTAGTCTAATTTAAATGTGTTTAAGGTGACACAGCGGTCAAGCTGAGGGGAAAGCCGTGCAAGATGAGGGGAAAGCCGTGAGTTCATATTTTGATGAGTTGGCGCAAGAAGCCGTTTTGAAAGACGAGCCAGGGGTGATGTTTCCATTGATGCCAGAGGGACAGGCTGTTGATATGGGTAAGTCTGAAGATGGTACACCTTTGTTTGATCCGCGCATTTTGGATTCTCCCGAGTTCTTCCGTAATCCTTACCCATATTATCGGATATTGCGCGATCACTATCCGGTGTTTCACGACAAGCTCCATAACACCTACTGGATTACTCGGTATGAGGATGTGAGCGCATGTTATTTCGATGATGAGGGGTTCAACACCATACCCAAAGGGAGCTCCAGTGGTGTTCTGGGTAACACACAGCTTGAGCTTTCGGGCGTCGAGCATCGCCGCCGCCGTAACCTTTATGGTCAGCATCTTGTTGGAAAAAATCTGAACCTCAGATTACCGGCCATTCAAAGGCTGGCAAAGCAGATGATTAGGGACTGGGATGCGGTTGCCCAATCATCCGACGACTGGGTGGTGGACGATGGCGCGCGCCGCACGGTGGAGCTGGGACGCGCGTTTGCAAATGAGTTTCCCATTCGGGTGGTGTGCGAAATTCTTGGATTTCCTAATGAAGCTCAGTCTGATTTTTACTACTGGTATAACTCGATGATGAGTGGCCTGGGGGGGTCGGCGACTCATCAGCAGGGAGTGGAAGCACGGCAGCATCTGGAGGACTACGTCGCTGGGATCGTTGCGGCACGCCGAGCGGAGCCAACCTATCTTTATGATGAAGAAGGTAGCCCTATCGGCAAGGACATCATCACCAAATTATGTGAAACCAAGGTAGATGGAGACTTTTTATCCACCGAAGAAATCACCTCCAATATCGCGCTGATTGTAGGCGGTGGAGGCGAAACAACACGTGGGGCGATCATGAACTTGTGGTGCCTTTTGTTGAGGCACCCGGAGCAGTTTGATGCAGTCATGTCAGATGATGCTCTTTGGGATAGCGCGTTTCACGAAATGTTGCGTCATTCCTCCTCAATAGGTGGTCAGCCCAGGCAGAACAGTTTTGCGGTTGAAATGCATGGTGTAACAATTCCAGCGGGTAGCCTGATGCAAATGGTGGACTTTTCTGCCAATCACGACGAGCGCATCTTTGCGGAACCTGAAGTCTTTAATATTTTTCGGGACGACTTGTACACAGGTAAGTTGTTACGCAGCGGTTACAACAAAGAAGGCAGGTGCAGCCATATGGCGTTTGGAGTAGGGCCTCATCTGTGTCCTGGTGCCTGGATATCTCATCAGGAAACCGTCCTTGGATCAAAGATCCTGGCTGAGTTGATGCCTAACCCTCGACTCAGAGAAGACTTGATGCCCAAGGATGTAGATGGCACCAGTCCCGCGCCCATGGGTATCATGTCGGTACGTGACTTGTGGATCGAGTTTGATAAGTCATGAGTGACGGCTCGGATCCAAGTATTGGTCGCAATGGGGTTGCGATTACGACCGCCAGAAAATATGAAAGTATGGAGTCCGGGTATCGAACCTACGAAGTCTACCAAAGAGAACGAGTAGGTGAGAGCACAGAAAAGATCAAGCCTGCGCAGTTGAATTCGCCTGCGCATGCCCAGAATCCCTATCCGTTTCTGGAGGTCTTGCGTGAGCACTACCCCTTCTATCGAGATTGGACCAACAATTGCTACTGGGTGACACGCTATGACGACGTCACTTCGATTTTTGTGGATGATGCAAATTTCGAAACCCGTCCCAGGGCCTGGTATTTATCCGATATCGAAGTAGGCTCCGACTTCAGAGACAATATTCTGGTTGGACGTACCGTCGAGAAGATCTTTGATGAACACTGCGTACCGCTGGCGTCGGCGCTGTTGGATGAGATCGAGTCTGACGAAGTGGATCTGGTGAGTGCTTTCTTTGCGCCACTGACATCCAATTTGATTGCGCAGGCATTTGGCGTGGCTAAGTCTGACTGGTCCAGTTTTGGCAGCTTGTTGTGGCAGCTTCAACGCGGTGTTGGCTGGCATCCCCTGAGTATCACGAGAGCTCACCTTGCGAGCAAGGAACTGGCTCTGTTATTGGAGCCTGCCTTCGACGTGGAAGGTCGAGTACCCGCTGCGATACGTTCTCAGGACCCTCAGGCAGAAGTAAAGGATGTATTGGCTACGCTGTTAGAGCTTGATTTTCAAACGCTGTTTGGCAGCTTGTCTAACCTGTGGTGTTTGCTCATGCTGCACCCCGAGGAGCGGCAAAAAGTCGTTGATCCACGCACGATGAAACTCGCCTACCTAGAAACCCTAAGACATAGTGCACCTATCACCACGGCCCAGCGCTTTGCTCGCCATGAAGTGGAGCGGTTTGGCAAGCTGATTCCTAATGGTGCATTGCTCAAATGCAGCGCTGCTGCAGCAAATCGGGACCCTAGAATTTTTGCAAATCCCGACGACTTTATCGTCGACCGAGCAGATCTGTGTCAGCGCGAAGCCCGTGGTCAATACCGTGCCGATGGGCTGGCCAGTGGCGTTGCGGTTGGTTTGGGGAAACCGAGTCGCCATCCAGCCGTGCCGGAAGATCGTGCCAGGTCGACCTACGCTTTGACCCGGGATACGGTAGTCTCAATTTCGATGCAGCTATTGGCGCGATATCCCAAGCTGAGCTTGGCGGGACCAGACAAACCCTTCATGCGTTCACTGAATGTGGATGAGTTGTATACCTGTTGGTCCCTGCCGACAAGAATCTAGAGCGTCTTTGGGCCTAGCATGTGAACATTTCCGCCTATTAGTCTTCTGCCCATTAGTCCGTTTCTGCGTTTAACACGTTGTAGACGCGTTTCTTAAAGTACCAGCGACCGTTCAACTTAACGTAGTCATCCTCATATTGTCCGGTTACTTTCATCTTTCCGCCATCCTTCTGGTGTAGAAATTCCTGTTGGTACCAGGTTCCGTGTGCGGTATCACCGTCAACGACAATGGGTCCTGCTGAGGCGAAGAATCCCACAAAGGAAAATGCTGACATGGCCTCCTGCCAAGCAGGGTAGAAAACATCCTTCCCCTCCAAGGCGCCCCGGCCAAGATCCCAGATGCCATCATCAGTCCAGTTTTCTGCCCAGGCCTCACCGTCCATACGCATAACAGCGTCATTGTATGATTCCACCAGTTCCCTTATAGCCATCCGGTCTTCTAAAGGTCCGCTGCTGATCATAATTGTTCTCCCTCTTTCTTGATGTGGGTTTGTTTCGAATCTTGTTGTAGGTTAGCTGGTTTTAGCTTTTGCCCAGCTTTTTGCATGATCTGAGGCAAGCCAGTGTAATGCGTTTTCAAGCAAGCGACGATAATCTGGATTGTCGTAGGCCAGCGGGCTGTCTCCTACGTCGCTGACCACTACGGGTGAGTTGCGACAGGCGTTGGTCCACACGATCAAGTCGGATCCCTGGGGATGCTCCCATGTTGCCTGCTCCTCTGCGGGTGACAATGGCGGTGGGGTGAAGTTGGCTCGTACGAATTCGTAGTCACCGCGCATCAATGGCTGTACGTTTGGACCATATCGGTCCAGCTTCAAATACAGCTCGTCAGTGATTTCGAAACCCTGCTCCAGTCCTGTAAGCACTGGGTGTTCAGTCTGAGGAAGCAGCTTGATTGTAGCGTTTTGCAACGGGCCGTGGCCGCCGCGATATCCTGATCCTGGCACGACTTCACCGTAAAGCTCCCCTTGGGCCAGCATAAAGGAGGAGCCGTGAATCTCCCGCCAAAGTGGCCACAACGGCCAGCTGACGGTTGCATGGTTGACCAGCAACAATCCGGTGCCCGACTCCAGGAGCGCCTCAATGGCCTGGACATAGTCCACCGGAGGAACGCCTGTATCGTTAGCGCCATCGTGTGTCAGGCCCACGTTGGGAATACCGCACATATCGTAGAAGAAAATCACGTCATAGGCGTCTACCGCTGCTGGTTGCATAACGATTTGGGCCGCGGGTTGTTGGACCAGGGTAGCGTTAACACCGGGCATGGTATCGAACATGGCCATAAACGAATCGTGGGCGAAGTCGTGGCCTTTGCTGACGATCAATACTTCAATTGTGTGTGTCACTGATGTGGTTCTCTAAGCGGATTTATCAGGCGGATCGATTAAGACCCTGGCTAAATTAAGTATTTGTCTTCCCTGCACAATTACTGTATCACGTTTCTCATGGACGAGAATTTGCAAAAGCCAAACCATGTCCTGAGTCCCATGCAATGCCCAATGCGCTCAGCAGATGTGGATCTTTTTGGAGATGGGGGGCAGGAATTCTGGTACGAGGCCTACGACATCCTGCACGATGAGTCGCCGGTACACAAAATTCCAGGCGAAGGGTTTGAGCCGGGGACCGATGCCTTCATCCTGACCAAGCATGAAGATATTGCGGCTGTCGTCCGTGATCAAGAGAGGTTTCCGCTCCCGGGTGCGATGCTGGTTAATCAAATGGCAAACCAACCCGGAGACCCGTTTGAGCAGGAAAACGTGAGCATGCTATTTGCGTCGATGACAACCCTGCGACCTAACCCGGATTTGTGGCGTGCGCATCGCCAAGAGCTTACGGATCCGTGGGTCGGACCTGGTGCAAAACGTAATGCACCGATGATCCAGGAAGTAGCTGACGAGCTCATCGGAAATTGGATCGATCGCGGAACGGTAGAATTTGTAGGGGAATTTGCACAACCCATGCCGCAAATGACCATGGCGCATGTTTTGGGTTGGCCCATCGAAGATTTAAAACTACTAAAATATTATGGTGATGGCTGCGTTAAACCCTTTGTTTACGGGCGTGGTCATCGCAATGTACTCACTGAGAAAGAAACGGCAGACCAGTTTGTGGTGTTGGATGAGTTCAGGGACTATACAGACGCGTTGATTAAAAAACGTCGTGCGAACCCGAAGAACGATATGATCAGTTTTCTCACCCAGGTTGAATACACAGCCCTGTCGCGGAAGCTTACCGACGGGGAGATAAACGGCATCGTTTATGCCATGGTGATTGGTGGGCTGGAGACCACACAGTACGCTTTGGCCGAGCAAGTCCAATTGCTGATAGAACAGCCCGAAGTCTGGGATACGCTAAAAACAGACCGATCCAAGGTGCGCGCGTTTACCGAAGAAGGTATGCGCCTGCGCGCGCCTACCCAAGGGCTTTCGACCCGAGTCACCAGTCAAGATGAGATATTCCAAGGTGTAGAGGTACCCAAGGGTTCGTTTTTACACCTGCGTTGGGCTGCCGCCAACATCGACCCGGAGGAGTGGGAAGATGCAAAGATGTTGAAGCTCGATCGTAAAGCGGGTAGCAGACATCTGACCTTTTCCCAGGGTGCCAGAGTATGTCCCGGTGCGCATCTGTCCCGTCTGGAACAGGTTACAGCGTGGAATACCTTGTTGGATCGAATAGATCGTTTTGAATACTTGCCAACCAATACTTTCCTGCATCAACCCGGGATTATGCTCGGTACGCTTGAACTTAATTTGCGTTTCACTCCTGCTTGATTCTTTCGTTAGAGGCTTATCACCTGGCGCATGTTGGCGGCCCCTGTCTCCTGACGTTGGGGAAGTCTGAATGGAACGCGCTCACAGAACGATAATTTCGGCTGTGAGATACTGACATTGAGTGTTCTGTCCAAGGAAATTCATGATTCGTCTCCTAACGGTTATATTGTCTCTTTGCATAGGGATGCACGTGTGCGCCAGAGAAGTGCCCGAAGACTGGCCTGCTTGGTTGAAAGACGCCATGGAGCGGGAGTCGTCAACTAAAGCGAAAGCAAAATTCAAAATTGCAGACGAGCAAATTTCTGGTCGCACGAAGGGTAAGCTGATTGACAAACCTCAGCGGATTGATGATTCCTGGTACTTTGCGTTTGATGTGAAGGCCGAATCTGAAATTAGCTGTTGGGTGTTTCCCGAATCCGTAAACACCGCGGCCTCGACGGTATCCATCGCGGACAACCTGATTGCTCTTCAGGCTGAACAAAATGGCGGTTTGAACTCACAATCAATCTACACCCAAGACGTTTATTTGATCGGGAGTGCGCCTGCCATGTCTCTTGAATGGTTGGTTAATATGGGTGGCGATCATGAGCGAAAAATAGGCATGATCAAGGTGAGGTCAGCCCTGGTAGGGGACTCTAGTGTTATCTGTGAGAATACCAGTGTCGGCTACCGGGATACGTTTGCGACCAGCTTCGAGTATCTGGTTAACAATCTCCGAGTCCAAAGGGGAGCCGATCCATATTACGAGTCGATTCATGTTTTGAGCCTAAACGACATTGCTGTCGGTTTTTCCCGCGCAACGCTGAGTAAAGATCAGGATGGTGATACGGTGGTCTCGACGATCGAAGCCACGCTTGTACCTGTTGATGCGACTAATGTGGCTACCTCAGATTCGACCACTACCGAATATTCCTATCCCAGTGGTGAATTGATCAACCAATACGCCTATGAGGTTGAAAACAATTCGGTGGTCGTCGAAGCACACATGCAGTTCAAAGAAGACGGTTGGGTTGTCTCCGGGACCTTCCAGGGCAAGGAGCTGGAAGAGCAGATCAGAACGGAAGGAACGGTTTGGTCTAGTCTTGGAGAGTTGCAGCGGACTCAAAGTCTGGTCCGTTCAGGTAAAGCCGGTAATCTCAGTATTGATATGTGGATCCCCGGCATTGATCCACTGGCAATGACTTCGGCTGAGGTCAGCATTGGCGAGGATCGAACGGGCATGCTGGTAACCGGTCCAATCACATTTGCTGCTGAATTCGATGAGTTCGGTGATTTGCAGAGTGGTACCGGTAATGTTGCGGGAACTCTTATGAAAATTGAAAGTGTTTATCAATCTGGTTCGCCTTAATTGATGAGCCGCACTCCAAGCAATCGCTCCCTTTGGCTGGCTTTGATTTTGCCTCTAGTGAATGTCTGGCCGAGTGTGGGGGTTGCGCAAGAGCCAGGGTTATATCTGTATCAGATTGAAGTGGCTGGAGAGGTTGCTCCGACCCAGGCTTCTGGTCCCCTAAATCTGAACGTTTCGGTTGGTGATGTTGCCCCCCTGGTGCAAAACCTGGAGATGACCACCGTTAAGTTTCGTGTCCGAGCGGACAAGAAATTGGCCATCGTCTTAGATGGCAAGGACCATTTTGAAAGTGATCTTGAGGGAGGATTTGTCCGGAACAGCTGGGTAGTCGATTACGAAGAATCGCCTGTTCAGGTTGTTCTTGAGGAACTTTGGCAAGAAAGAACTTTGCAGCAGCTCAACCCGGTAGCAATCACGCGATTTACTTACGACACCATTGTCGACAAAAATTATCGGAATGGATTTAACATAGCCTCGCAGGTCGCCAGAACAAAAGAGGGAGACTGTACGGAACACGCGGTGCTCAATGCTGCACTACTCCGCGCAAACGATTACCGCGCCCGGATAGTGTTAGGTGTGCTGCTTGAGGTGTCGGGTGGACAGCTCAAAGCTTATGGTCATGCCTGGAATGAAGTTCATTTTGATGGTGCTTGGCGTTTGCTTGACGCGACCCGAGGACATCCGGACGGCCACAGGAGGCTTTTTTACTTACCTCTGAGAATTTTGACTAATGAAGGCCCTGGCTACGCCAAAGGATTAATGGACTTTATTCAGGTTCGACCAGATCGTTTGGAATTGAAGGCGCCCCGAACATAAGCGGCGCTTCTAGGCGCCTGACCGAATTCGGTCAGGCACAAAAGATAGTGAGATCATGGCCTGGGGAGCGCTGCGCCAATTTTCAATTTCGCGGGCGTAGGCCTCGATCGATAAGTCCCAATACCTTGGTGCAATACGATCCAGCAATGCTGACCAATGTGTCGGGTCGAATTCAGACAGCTGCACGGTGCCGTCGAAAGACACCCAGCCTTCAGGCTCACCAACGTGGTTGGTGACCAGTACCGAGACGTTAGGGTCCGCTTGCAGATGTGCAACTTTGGGGCTGGTTCGACTGGCAAACATTTGCAGGGTGGTGCCATCCCAGTCAAACCAGACGGGTACCCCGGTTGGACTTGGGCGTGGTCCGTTGTAAAGCAACATGGCGATGCGGGTGGTTGCAAGAAACTCATTTATGTCTTCTTGGTCAGGAAATCTCTTGCTCATGTGTCAACTCTGTCTCTGTCGATTGGAAATTTTAAATACACCATGTCGTTGACCACCTGATGAATGTCCTGCTGGTCTGGGTTGCCCAGTTTGTCGAGTTTTACGCCCGCGTGTGCTGCGTCTCTGGGCACCGCACGCAAGAAGTCGTTAAGCGCTGAGCGCATGACGTCGAGGTTTTGTGTTTCGACTTCTGGGGCAGATTGGTAGGATTTGCCTGAAACTCGCAGACCCACAGTCTGACCGTTCTGCAAGTTTCGCCACCAGTGAAAGTTGCGGTTGGTAAAGCAATGCGCAAAGCCACCGTTGATGTGGTAGCTGATCGGAGTGGAAAGTCTGCGCCCGGACTTGCGCCCCGTGAATTCCAAAAGCAGAGTGCTGTCACTCATAAGTCCGTGTAGGGGGGACCGCAAGAGCGTTTTGACCGGTGGATTTATGAGTTTGTACAGCAGGCTCATACCTTCATGCCCATACGGTATTCGGCTGGCACGCCGAACTCAGCTGGCTTAGGTGCGGTAGTAGCAGCCAGCAATTCCAATCCCACCGCGCGATAAAAATCTACTGCTGGGTTATCGGAGAGCACATCCAGCTGCAGCTTTGCGAAGTTGCCCGCTTTGGCTCTTTCCAATGCGTGTTGGATTAGGTGGTAGCCAATTCGTTTGCCGCGATATTCGGGTTTCACTGACAGCGCATGTATGTAGTAGGTGTCTGTATTGATCACCGGATTCAGCCAACTGGCGTGATCCGATCGCTGGAGCACACCACGTAGGTAATCTGCGTCTATCTGACCGCTTTCGAGTAGTGCTTGCCATACTGGGGCCAGACCGTTCTGCCGGGTGCGATATTCGGCGCCTGGCATACCGATCTCAATGCCCATCAGCTTACCATCCTCAATTGCGAGGCAGGTCGCGTCTGCGCCGAACAGACTCCCGTCCTGCAACCAAGACCCGTTCACAATCGCATCGAACGAAGTTCGGTCTGCGAAGTGATACTCATAAGAAACGGGTCCGGTTGCCCAGACTAGGTCGGGTATTTCGCTGACAAACTGCCGTGCCAGGTCGGCTGTAGCAGGCACAATTTCCATGACAAATCCCTTCATTTGTGAGCAATTATTTCGTATTATTGGTCGATGACCTAAATATGTCAATAACCTAAAAAATTAAAAAACATACCGTGGAAATGTCGAAAACCAAAAAAGGCAATGCAACGCGTTGCAGAATTGTCGCAGCGGCACGCAAGAAGCTGGTCAGGCACGGGGTTGAGCAATTTGTGATGCGGGATTTGGCGGATTCGCTACAGATGAAGTTGGGTAACCTGCAGTACTACTTCAACACCCGGGAGCAGCTGCTGTTACATCTTTTCCGGACCGAGGCTGCACGAGATCTGGCAGTCATAGGTGCTCACGAGAAGAAGAACAATGCCCCTGAAGTTGTTTTTCGCGCCATCGTGAAAGACCTTGTGGTGCGCTGGCGCGGTGATGGTGGTGTCGTGTTTTCCACGCTGGGCACACTTGCTCAACACAACGCGATGTACCGCAAGCTCTACCGCGACATATACCGCGATTTTTATGCGGCTCTGACAGGCCCGATACGCCAATTGAATCCAAAGCTCTCGGACGACGAAGTATTACTGCGGGTGCGCTTGGTCACCGCGTTGGTTGATGGATCACCTATGCAGATACAAGTCGGTGATACACAAGCGTATCTCGCTGCTGTACAGGCAGAGGCTGAATTGATAGCGTGCCGGTAGCACTAAGTTTTTGACATAGAAGAGGAGCGGTTCATGCAGGTGTTCAACGCGGTAAATTCGGATCCGGCTGTCCGGGATAATTTTTTTGCCAACCTCGCAGCAGATCAGCCGCTGGTGATGGTTAATCTGTTGAAGTTCAAGGATGCAGCTGAGTACTCCGACGGTCGGGAGAGCTCCTTGTCTGGCATGGAGGCTTACGGAATTTATGGTCAGGCAGTGGCCAAGCTCATTGCCGATTTGGGTGGTGTGATGCTGCATGGTGGTCAAGTGACCGATATTCTAGTGGGTCAGGTTGAGGAACTCTGGGACGTGGTGGGTATCGTTGAATATCCTAATCCGGCTGCATTTAGAGCGATGATTGAGTCTGATGCTTACCAGGAGATTCATATTCATCGTGAGGCCGGACTGGCCGGCCAGCTGAATATAGCCACCACAAGTCCGGGTTACGCAGGCCGCTAAGACCAAGCAACGGGAAGAGTTTTACGCCCCCATAGGAAGAAAGGCGGAATTCTATCTCCATCTGATTGAAGGGTGAGACCTGGCAATGCTTCCAACAGGTGGCGTAAGGCGATCTCTGCTTCCATTCTGGCCATCGGTGCACCCAAACAAAAGTGTAGCCCTGAACCAAAAGACAAATGGCGCTTTTTCGGCCGGTCCAGGTTAAATTCATCGGGTGTTTCAAAGACGCTAGCATCCCGATTTGCTGCGGCGTAGTACAGGTAGACTTTACACTTCTCCGGGATGGTCTCACCGTGCAGGGTGACCGAATGGGTGGTATTGCGATAGAGACCCAGCACAGGAGGGTCGAAGCGTAAACTCTCTTCGATCGCAACCTCAATGAGATCAGGATTGTCGACCAGCCTTTCCCAGAGTTCAGGCTGCTGTAACAAGCGCCATACCACGTTGGTAATCAGCGAGGTTGTGGTCTCATTGCCGCCGACCAAAAGCTGGGACAACATGGATAGAGCATCTGCCTGGCTGAGCGGCTCATCCTGCAGATCCCTGGCACCTGCAATCAGCGTCAACAGGTCGTCGGGTACTTCCTGTTGAATGTTAAGGGCTTCCCGGCGGGCCAAAAATTGCTGTTGCAGATAACTCAGGAACGCGGCCTGATCCTTGGCATAGATGGTTGGATCTTCTGCACCCATAGCAGCTACCTGAATATCCGACCAGACCTTAAACTGGTTTAGATCCTGCTCTGGTACACCCAGCATCCCGGCGATGATGATGACCGGCAGCGGAAAGGCAAAATCGTCATGCAAATCAAACTCTTGTTCAGGACGTTCTTTAATCTCGCGGATTAACTGTTGGGAAAGATGTTCAACCTGGGGGCGCAGCTGGGCCATAGCACGCGGACTGAATGCCTTTTGCACGATGCGTCTTAAGTGAGTGTGCACAGGTGGGTCACATAACATACCTTGAGGCTCGCTGAATCTGGGGCCTTGCCCAAAGTGGGAGGAAAAGGTGGTGTGGTTTTTCAACGCATCGGCGACGTCTTCATATCTGGACAGAGTGTAAAAGGCTGGATCAAACTCTTCGCAGCGATGTACCGGACATTCGCCAAGCAAGGATTGATGTCCGTTGGCCGGGTCTTTGATGATGTCTGGACGAAAAGGGCTCCAAGTCATTGCCAAATTGTAACTGAAACTGCGACACTGAGTGGGGGGGTAAATCTATGGCATCTGAACAGACCGAACATCCGCTCATTGCAAAATACCGAGCATTTTCGCCCGCATCGGAACAAATGGCAGCACGGGCCGAAACTATTTTCCCAGGGGGAGATACCCGCTCCAGCGCGCACTACGTTCCCTATCCTCTGGTCATGGCGCATGCCTCTGGCTGTCGCATGACCGATATAGATGGGAATGAAGTTGTAGACTTTATGAACAATTTTACATCGCTCATTCATGGTCATGCCCAACCGGATGTGGTGGCGGCAGTGCAGCGCCAGGCGGCTCTAGGTTCGGCGTATGCCGCGCCTAATGAAGATCAGATTGCGCTGGGGGAGCTAATCGTTGAGCGCGTCCCGTCGATTGAACAAATGCGGTTTACCAGCTCTGGAACCGAAGGCACGCTGATGGCAATCCGATGCGCGCGGGCGGCCACCGGGCGCGACAAAATCATGAAGATCGAAGGTGGTTACCACGGCAGTTATGAGCTGGCGGAGGTCAGTCTTGTCCCGATGCCCGGGGTAAGTGGAGAGCTTGAGCGCCCTATCTCTCGAGCTGTGGATGCCAGTTTTCCTGATAGCGTATTAAAAGACACAGTTGTTTGCCCCTACAACCAACCACAAATCGCGCAATCGCTATTGAATCAATATGGGTCCGAGATTGCCGCAGTGATCGTCGAACCGGTTCTGGGTTCCATGGGTATGCTTACCGGCGATCGCGAATTTCTACAGGTGTTGAGAGATGGTTGTGATCGACATGGTGCAATTCTTATATTCGATGAGGTGATCACGCTGCGCCTCAGCAGCGGTGGCGTGCAAAAAACCCTCGGAATTACGCCGGATCTGACATGTATGGGTAAGATTATTGGTGGTGGCTTGCCCGTGGGTGGGGTTGGTGGCCGCCGCGAATTGATGCAGTTGTTCAGTCCGGAACGGGAAAATCCTGTCATGCATGCCTCTACGTTCAGTGGAAATGCCCTCACAATGGCCGCGGGACGAGCGGCCATGGAACGCTATGATGAAGATGAAGCCAGTCGTTTGAATCGGTTGGGGGAAGCTCTGCGCGAAGGGTTCAATCAAGCATTTGGACAAGCCGGTATTACAGGTCAGGCAGTGGGATGCGGGTCTCTATCGAACATCTTGTTCACTGATCAACCGCCCAGCCATGTCAGGCAGTCCCTTGATGCGATGATTGCCGGAGGTCATGTCACGCAATTGTTACATCTGGGTATGCTCAGACGCGGGATCATGTCTGCAACCCGACTGATGTATTGCACCAGTACCGCGATGACAGATACCGAGGTAGACCTGGCGGTGACTGCGCTAAACGAAACCTTGCACGAGTTGCGTCCCTACATCGAATCTGAGCGACCGCAGCTGTTGGTCTGAGGGCGGTTTGCCGATAGATGTCTAATTCAATTGAGAGAGGAGATACCATGTCAGACGTTGCATTAATTGTCGGTGGAGGTCCTGGCGTGAGCGCGAGCTGCGCCAGACTTTTTGCCGCGTCGGGTATGACCGTCTGTGTTGCTGCGCGCAATCCGGAAAAGGCGGTTTTGCAAAAACTCAGTGCTGACCATGGGGTCCGCTGTTTTGCTTGTGATGCCGCAGACCCGGACTCGGTGTCCCGGCTGTTTTCTGAGGTCAGTGAAAGCTATGGGGTACCCAGATTGGTGGTGCATAATATTGACGGTCGCTCCGAAGGTATTTTTCGCAAAGGAATCGATGAAGCCGATCCTGGACTTGTCCTGGCGACTATTCAAAACTCCGCCTATAGCGCCTTTCTGGTTGGGCAACAGGCAACTCGGGCCATGTTAGCCTCAGAACCGGATGAGCAGGGCCTGCGCGGGACCATCATCTTCACTAACGCCAGTGCGGCATTTAAGGGTTATCCAAAAAGCGGGGCATTTGCTATCGCCTCCCATGGTAAAGCGGGTTTGGCGCAGAGCATGGCCAGGGAGTTGATGCCCAAAGGCATCCATGTTGCTCACGTACCGATTGATGCGGCCATAGGCTGGACCCGGGAGGATGGTCGGCGAGCGCATTGGGCGGCTGGAGACAGCCAGGACGACAACATGGCCGATCCCGACCACATCGCCCAAACCTACCTGCAATTGCACCAACAGCATAAATCTACCTGGGCGTTTGAAGTGGTATTGCGTCCGTGGGTAGAGAACTGGTAGGCGCGATCAACCCTCGGCAATTGTTTCTTTGAGCAAGGCCAGATGACTTGCAGTGGTGAAATCGGCGATTACGCGTTTTTTTACAACTTTGTCCTGTCCGATTAAAAAGGTCACGCGTCTCACCCCAAATCCTAATGGTCCGTCAACCCCGTAAGCACGAATCACTTTTTTTGCAACATCGCTTAGTATTGGAAAGGGCAGCTCATATTGCTCGGCAAACCGAGCGTGACTATTGACGGATTGGGGGCTGATCCCGACGATCTGCTTGCCTAGTTCTGCGATGCCGGCGTAATTGTCTCTGAACACACACGCCTCGGCTGTACAAACCGGCGTGAAGTCGGCCGGATAAAAGTAGAGTAGAAGATCGCCTTCTTGCAATAGCCCATCCAAGGAAAGCGTCGTGTCATCTTGGTTGCTCAGTTCAAAATCTGGCGCAGTTTGCCCTTTTTTTAACATCAGTCGGGTAACCCTAGAACACGTTTTGCAATGATATTGAGTTGCACTTCTTTAGTACCGCCAGCGATGGTCAGTGATTTCTGGTACAACCATTTTTTTAGAGCCGCAAGTTCGGTGTCATCCGCAGAACCATCCCAACGTAAACCTTGTTGACCCATAGCGGCGACCAACAGCTCATCACCATCCTGGATATTCAAGGCGTTGGTTAACTTAACCGCCGAAGAGGTGAATCCCGGTGCGCGGGATTGTAATTCCTCGATCGCGCGCCGTTGGGTGATTTTCTGTGCCTGGGTATTCATTTGATAGCGAACCAGCCAGTCTCGCAAATCTGAATTGTCCAGTTTTCCGTGAGCTAATCCTACATAGCGACAAACCAGTTCAGCCAGATTGCTGTCCTCGGTACGACCACCTTGCGAACCTGAGATATTGATACCCGCGTGTGTCGATCGTTCGAACTGAAGGAGGCGTTTGCCTACGGTCCAACCGTTATCCACCCCCCCTATCAAATCCTCCATCGGAACGATAGCGTTCTCAAAATGTGTTTCACAAAACGGCGAAGCGCCTGATATCAGCTGGATGGGCGAGACCTGAACCCCAGGCTGGTGCATGTCAACCAGGACCAGGCTGATCCCTTCGTGTTTTGGTTTCTCAGGCGAGGTGCGTACCAGAACAAAAATATAGTCGCAATAAGTGGCATCACTGGTCCAGATCTTGGAACCGTTAATGATGAAGTTGTCGCCGTCGCGTTCTGCTTTAGTCGACAAGCTAGCCAGATCAGAACCGGCGCCCGGTTCACTATAGCCCATGGCCCAAGCGCCCTCGCCGCGGGCACAGCGGGGTAACCATTTGGCTTTCTGCTCCGGGGTTCCAAATTCTAAAATTGTGGGTCCGATATAGTTAACACCGCGACCGGTCAGCGGTGTCCGCGCACCAATCGCAGTCAGTTCTTCCACCAGGATTTGGTATTCTTCTCGATTAAGTTCTGCACCGCCATATTCTTTAGGCCAAGTGGGCACGGTCCAACCTTTTTCTGCCATTCGCTCTAGCCACAAGCGCGTATCGGTGTCGAGCTCAATGGTTGTGCTACCGAGGGGAATCATCCCGGGACCTCGGGCACCTGGCGGGCAATTCTCCTCTAACCAGACTTTGGTTTCTTCTCGAAAGGTGGCTGGATTGGACATCTTGGTATTCCACAAAATTGGTTTTGGGCGACACCGCTATTGTGCTTCGAAGTCGCAGCCAGGCATGATGACAGATCCGAGTTACCCATCAAAGCCTCATCGTTTACACTGAGCGGGTGTACTTCCTTTCCAGACCCACATCACAACACTTTCTGAGACTGACGCTCTTCGCGGTCCTGCTGCAGTTGATGGTGCCCGTGGGTCTGATGCCCCAAGCAACGTCGGATGGGTGGTGGTTGAAGATCTGTCCCGACGGCATGCCCCATTCAGTCATGATGGCGCTGTCGGGCCACGAGCATCATCATCATGAAGCGGAAACAGAAACCTACCAACCGTGTGATCTGGGTGGCGTGTTGTTTGATCATCCGGCAGCGGTTGTATTCGACCTGGAACTGGCTGCCGAATCTTTGTCATTTCGCCCAAATGCCGTCGAGTACCCGCGGTGCGTAGGCGTTCCCTGCTATCACTCCAGGGCTCCACCCAAGCTATCTCTGACCTGAACAAACCGTTTAATCAGAATTAATAGTATTTGGAGTGACCATGTTTAATAAACGTGCAACCTTTGTTGTGGCGTGTTCCTGTTTGTTTGTTAATTTTTCGGCTGACGCTGATACCGTGGCGCACGATCACGGCCCTATCGGCGTGATGGGCGATCATACCCACCAGGCGGGTGAGGTGATGTTTTCCTATCGCTATATGAATATGTATATGAAAGATAGTCGAGATGGCACAGATGATCTGAACCTGACCGAGATTGTAACCCGAGAATCGAGCCCTTTTGGGCCACCCACCTTGCGCGTGGTACCTCGCACCATGCGAATGCAAATGCATATGTTGGGTGTGATGTGGGCGCCGTCAGATCGTCTGACGCTGATGGGGATGTTCAACTATGTTGAAAGTGAGATGTCCCACACCACGTTCATGGGTATGGCGGGCAGCAACATTCTTGGCCGCTTTTCCACATCGACCAAAGGCGTTGGGGACACTCAACTGTCGGCGCTGATCAATATAGGGGAGACCCATCACGGTCGGTGGCATGCAACCTTGGGGGTGTCCTTGCCCACAGGTGACTTTGAAGAGTCCGATCAGATTCTCACCCCAATGAATACCCGCCCTACGGTGGTGTTACCGTATCCCATGCAGTTGGGATCCGGCACGACGGATTTGATCGCGGGCCTGACCTATGCGGGCTTTGCCCAACGCTGGGGTTGGGGTGGCCAATGGCGCAGCCTCGTTAGACTGGGTGAAAACCACAATGACTATACGCTGGGCGATGAACACCAGGTGCAAGGCTGGCTTAGCTATCTGATCAACACTGAACTAAGTATGTCTGCTCGACTGTCTTACAAGCGTCGAGGTAACATTGACGGTATGGATGCGCAAATTGCAGCACCAGTGCAAACAGCAGATCCGAATCGGCATGCCTATGACCGCATTGATGTCTCGGTAGGGTCGAATATTGTCATACCCAATACTGATCATCGGATCGGGTTAGAGTTGACAACGCCTGTCTATCAAAATCTGGATGGCCCCCAAATGAAGAGCGATTGGCACTTGACCCTGGGTTGGCAGCTGGCGCTTTAGGCTCTCAACTAAAAATCCCGAACCCAAACCTGGAGTCGGGTGAGAAACCAGGTCGAAAACTCAGCACTTTCGACCTTGGTTGTCTTTCATGGAGATCAAGAAACTGCAGCTGGCCTTGGTCTGGACGCGGGAACCACTGGAATTTCCGCGTCTGTCATCGGAGGTCGAGTTTCGCGTCTTGCTAGGGCTGCTTCAATGTATGGCGCCAATTCTTCAGCCTTTTGAGCTTCACGCTGGTCGCGACCTTCGGCGAACTGTTCCAAGACTTCAGCGTTAAACTTCTCTAACGACTCGCAGATGTGGTCATGTTGGTTGTTGCCGCCTTGTTGCAGGAATATAACCTGGTCCACCCCGGCGTCTGCAAACCCTTGCATGTGCTGCCTAAACTCTGCTGGCGTACCAATTCCGGGAGATCGCGTCATGCTACGATTGGGGTTAACCTCACCACCCCCGTAGGCGGTATCTTTGACTTCCTGGCCAGAAGCCCGAGCCGCTTTTCTTTCCTGAAACTTATCCCACAGCTGGCTACGCCCTGGAAGTACGTCGTCCGTGACAAGGGCGCCTACGGCGTACTCAAAGAATCGGAACCCATCTTCGCCACGTCTTGCAGCTTCTTCGTGATCATCGTGCAGCGAGAACGCTGAGACCATGGCGATATTTGCATTTACCCGATGTCCCAGAGGCACGCAATCTTCCGATTTGATGGTGTCGTAGTACACCTTACTCCAGGTTTTGGCTTCTTCTGGATCTAAAAAACTGAACGCAAGGACACCTAAACCGTTGCGTGCGGCCTCTTTGATGGTGTCTCGATTGGTGCACGCCATCCACATGGGAGGGTGTGGTTTTTGAATAGGTTTAGGCAGTACGTTTCTACACGGCAGCGACCAGTCCTCACATTCGTATCCTGGATAAGGTTCCATCACCATCATATCCGCAATCTCGCGAGCCGCTTCAAGACTCATCGCGCGTTTACGCTTGGCCGGGATGCCGAAGCCCCCCAGTTCCAGGCGGGTAGCACCCTCGCCGATGCCAAACTGAGCCCGCCCTTTTGATACCAGATCCAACATCCCGACGGCTTCTGCGGTGCGCGCGGGGTGGTTGTAATTTGAAATGACCTGGCGAATACCAAAACCAATGTTGATGCGTTGAGTTTGCGCAGCAATGGCGGACAGGAAGACCTCACTGGCGGAGCAGTGTGAGTATTCTTCTAAAAAGTGATGTTCCACGCTCCAGGCGTAGTCGATGCCCAGTTTGTCACCTAAAACGCATTGTTCTATCGCGTTGTGTACCAGGTTCAGTTCGCTGTCTTCTGCCCAGGGTTTGGGTAGCTGCAGCTCGTATAGCATTCCAAAGCGCATATTTGTTCCTCCCTCAAAGATCAGCCAAGTGTACCCTGCCTGGTGTGTGCAGGACCAATTTCATAAACTCGTGTTTTAGGCGGATACAGCGAGGCGGAGTGCTATGCGACCAGGTCCCTTAGAGCTTCCCAATGGGTTTCGTAAAGATGTTATTGGGTACTGTGATCAATTCAGTTGTCTCCAGGGACAGACCATTAATTTCAAGTTGAGTGCGTATACCGACGGGCACGCTCGGGCCAGCATTATTGAACTGATCAGTGGAGATGATCGGCCCCACGGCACGGGTTTGGTGGAAGAACTGGTAGAGGACTTTGGTGCCGTGGGAGAGATTCCATACCAGCCGTTGGTTCGCGGCTCTTATGCACTGCTCGAAAACATGCCCCAGCTGTCGCGAGGCAAAGTCGTTATCTGGGTCCAACCCACTCTGCTAGACGGCGCTGTTCAGACTATTTTGAATGGTGGCGGATTGAGCCTGAGCCTGAGCGCAGGCGGCTTCGTCGCCCGATGTGGTGAAGTGGTGCTCAAGTTGGATCAAAAGGTTGAGAAGAATCGTTGGTATCAACTGCTGTTTGCGTTCGACGACACAATAAAACTGACGGTCAACAAGAAATCTGGAGGGAGCCATGAACGATCCGGAACTTGGGAAACGGCGGTCCAGGGCAGCCTGAATCTGAGTAAGGGGGATTGGTTTGTTGCCTGTGCCACCCCAGGTCAACAGCACTTTAGCGGTCGGTTGGAAGGCTTAAGCGTCGAGTCGGACGATGCAATCGAAGTTGAGTGGGACTTTGCGCGGCATATGTATACCCAAGACGTGATCGACGTCAGCGGTAACGACCGTCACGGACGTTTGTTCCAAACCCCAACGCGAGGCGTTTGTGGAGTTAGTTGGAACGGTACCGTACAAAGCTACCATCAAGATCCCAGTCAATATGCGGCGATTCACTTTCACGATGATGACATCACCGATGCTGGGTGGACAGACACGCTGTCGTGGTCTGTACCAGCGCAGCTCCCCAGTGGTCAGTATGCGTTGAAAATCGACTATACGGCGTCGGATGGCACCCATACGGAAGAACATCTGCCTTTTTTTGTACGCGCTAAGATTGCCAAGTCGAAGATTGCTTATCTCGCCCCAACCGCCTCCTATCTGGCTTACGCCAATCAACGAATTGGGTTCGCAGGCACGCTAAATGACCCGACCATTCGGCACCCGAACGATGCGTTTCTTTTTGCACATGAAGAAGTGGGCTATTCAATGTACGAGTATCATCGGGACGGCAGCGGCGTACACTTTTCTTCTCGCCTACGGCCGGTGATGAACTTCAAACCCAGTACTGGCACCTGGGCGTTTAATGCAGATACCCATGTGACACACTGGCTGAAAGGGATACAGCAGCCGTTTGACGTGGTCACCGATGAAGATCTCCATCTGGAGGGGCTTGCGGCGATTTCTCAGTACGAGGTTGTGATTACCGGCAGTCATCCTGAGTACTACTCTACGCCTATGCGCGATGCACTAAAGGCCTACCTCGGTCAGGGTGGGCGTTTTATGTATTTGGGTGGGAACGGGTTTTATTGGCGGGTAGCCTTTGATCCTGAAAATCCAGCGATCATGGAGGTGCGACGGGCTGAAGACGGTACACGCGCCTGGATTGCTCATCCAGGGGAGTATTACCACCAGTTCACTGGAGAATACGGAGGGCTCTGGCGGCGCCTGGGTCAACCGCCGAACGAGCTGGTTGGCATTGGGTTTGCCGCCCAGGGTTTTGACGGCGGCACCTATTATCGCGTGCAATCGGGTGCGCTAGACTCGCGGGTGGCCTTTATAACGCAGGGTGTAGAAACCTCCGAGATCTGGGGCGATTTCGGCAATCAAGGCGGTGGTGCAGCGGGTGAAGAGATCGACCGGGTTGACTATGAGTTGGGCTCTCCTGCCCACGTGGTTGTCATTGCGACGTCCGAGGAACATAAACCCGGTATGCTGAGGGTGAAAGAAGAGTTTCATATGACGGAATATCCCCGTCGTCAGGACAGTAAAGTTCGCGCGGATATGGTGTTCTTTGAAACCCCCTCCGGGGGTGCGGTGTTCAGCACTGGATCAATTTCTTATGCGGGCGCCTTGGCGCATAATAACTTCGATAACAACATTGCCAGGATTACCCGGAATGTGTTGGAACGTTTTATCGATCCCACCCCATTTGAGTATCCAGATGGCGACTGACCTTAAATTGAGGACCAAATATGACCACTTCAGTAACAACTTGGGAAGATGTGCTGCGTTATGCAAGCCAGGGCAATCCAGAGCCGGATACGCGGGTGGAAAAAACTGAGGAAGAATGGCGTGATGAGCTCACGTCAGATGAGTTTCAAGTGATGCGCCTCAAGGGTACCGAGCGCCCCTTCAGCTCGCAAATGTGCAGCCTGTTTGAGCCGGGCTCCTATGCATGCAGATGTTGTGGCGTCCTGTTGTTTGACGCTGCGGATAAGTTTGAATCGGGCACGGGGTGGCCTTCTTTTACGATTCCCGCATCCGATAACGTGGTCTCGTATCATCAGGATTTTACCCATGGCATGTCCCGTATAGAAAACACCTGTAGTGTGTGCGATGCCCACCTAGGCCACGTGTTCCCAGATGGGCCTCCACCCACGGGCTTGCGCTACTGCATGAATGCGTTGAGCCTGAAAAAAGTAGAGTTGTGAGACATTACGCTCGGATACGAGTCAACCCGCTGACCCCAAAACTGGGCGCAGAAGTCGGCGGCGTCAATCTCGCCGAGCTGGATGATCAAACATTTGCTGAATTGAAATCTGCTTTTCTGGACCATCTGGTGTTGGTGTTCCGAGACCAGGATCTCACTCGAGAGCAGCACAAAGACTTTGGTCGTCGTTTTGGACAACTGCAGACACATCCTGCCAAAACCCATCTGGGCCTTCCGGGTGATCCTGAAATTTTTGATATCAAAATTACAGCCAAAACCAAGGTGGCAAACGGTGAGAGTTGGCATACGGATCTGTCGTGTGAGCCTGTCCCGCCGATGGCTTCAGCTCTATATATCACCACCACGCCCGAGGGTGGTGGTGGTGATACGCTGTTTGCCAATATGTATGAGGCCTTTGAAACACTATCGCATCCCATAAAAAAACTGTTGGAAGGATTAACCGCGTTTCACAACGGATTTAAGGATCTAAAAGCTTATGGGTACGAAGCCAAACCCGGGGACACCTATCCTTGTGCCAGTCATCCGGTAGTGCCCATACATCCAGAAACCCAAAAGCCACTGCTGTTTGTGAATGAGCCGTTTACAGAGTCTATTAACGAATTAACCCCTGGCGAAAGTGACGCCATACTGGATATGCTCTACCGGCATATTGAAGTGAATACCCGTTTCCACGCTCGGGTTCGCTGGGAGGCAAACACCGTGGTTCTGTGGGATAACCGCTGCGCCCACCATCACGCTGTTTGGGATTACTATCCGCATACCCGTTTGGGTGAGCGGGTGACGGTAAAATGTGAGCAGCCACCTGGTCGTGGCTAGCGAACAGCTTAGGGGGGAGAAGAATGACAGGAGAAAGGACTGACCGGAGAAAAAACGAGGGATGGTATGCAACAGCCTGAAATGGCCGCGCTCTGTGCGCTCATCGCAAGTCTGGTCGGATTTGCTCCGATCCAAGCTGAAATTGCCAGAACGGCGGGGGGAAAACCGGATCTGACGGGTACCTATAACGTCTCTACGTTGACACCACTGCAGCGACCCTCGGAATTTGGCGATAGTTTAGAACTCACGCCGGCCCAGGCGGAAAAGATTACCGCTGCTAACAAGGCGGCGATGGCGGAAGCGAATCGTAATCGGGGTGCAGCCACCAAACCACCGGCCGGGGGCGCTGCCCCAGTCGGACGTGACGATTCTCAACGCGAAAACTCCGGTGCCGGAAACGTAGGCGGCTACAACTTCTTCTGGACCGATCGTGGCACGGATGTAAATCTGGTGGACGGCAAATTCCGCACATCCATCCTTTATGATCCGCCCAACGGTCGCATGCCCGATCTGACGCCAGCGGCCAGGCAGCGATTTGCAGAACGGCGTAAGTTGCGCAGGCCTAACGATGGAACTGCCTGGTGGGTGACGCTGGAAGGCCCTGGCCCCTACGATGGGCCGGAAAGTCTCGGGACAGCAGAGCGCTGCATCATTGGATTTACCGGCGCCACACCCACTTTCCCCAGTCTTTACAACAACCACAAACGGATTGTGCAGACGGAGGATCACGTGATGATCTTGATCGAAATGGTGCACGATGCGCGAATCGTGCGGTTGAATTCGGAACACAAACCCGATACCTATCGCTCTCACCTGGGTGATTCAATTGGCTGGTGGGAAGGAGACACCTTGGTGGTGGATACCACAAACTTTATTCAGGGTAGCGCCCAAGGGCGTGGCGGCAGCGTAAATATGCATGTGGTTGAACGATTCACACCAACGGATGACGGCAATATTAATTACAAGTTTACCGTTGAAGACTCCACGGTTTGGACGGCATCTTGGAGTGGTGAATATGTCTGGCGGGCCGAAAACGATGCCAAGGTTTACGAGTATGCTTGTCACGAAGGCAACTACTCAATGGGTGGTATTTTACGAGGAGCACGTTTGTTGGAAGCTGAGGCCCTGGGGACATCTGCCGGAGGTGGCGCTCAGTAGACGCTACCAGCGGTAGTCGGCGTTGATTTGATTAGCTACCGCAAAGGTGGCATCAGACTCCTCCCGCATGCCCACATCTGCCAGCACAAAGGCTGTAGATACGCGCTCCACATAACCCCACTCCCAGATGCCCTGGGGTTCAACAGTTGTCAACTGACTGAGCTTTTCGCAACGATGCAGCGTGTTCGACAAGATATTGCCCTCCAATAAGGGTGCGTTGTACTCACGCATGGGGATGCTGAGATCACAGGCTTTCTCCGCAAAAAGGCCCTCAGGGTCAATGAACTTATATTCCCCATCATCGGACTTCAGGGTGTTTAAACTATGGGCATCGCCGTGGATCAGCAAGGCGGTATCAGGGTTATGTGCGTTCTTTCTTGCATGGGCGTACTGCAGAGCAAGGTCCAAGGTCTGGGTCGGACATGGGGTGGAGATGGCTTTTGCACGATCTGACAAAAAGTCTATGTGCCATTGGGCTTTGTCTGCCCCACTCATTAGCTGCCAGGTCTGAGCTTGGGGTTCTGAAAGCAACAGCCAGCTGCGTGCCATACATTGACATAAGACATCAATTTCTTCTTCGTGAGGACGCTGCTCTTTCTCTAACGGTTGGCCAAGACGCTCCAGAATGATCGCGTTGCTGTCTGCTTCGTAAGCCACAAGGGTTGCGTAGCCTGAACCCTCGGCCAGCTGATAGACCAGAGCTTCGCGACCTAGGTCGGCACTGCCGGGTAGTCCAAGTTTGACCACCAATAACTCACCTGATTTTGTGGTCGCTTCGACCACAAGGCTTTCCGTCCCACCATGCAAAACTGCACCAGGGGCAAGGTCGTGTTTGGTGAGGAGGTTTTTGGTTACCGCGTCTATTTGATCAAGCCAGGCCAGGCCTTCTGCACCAAGTTGCTGGGCTCGTTTTACAACGGGTTCGGGAAGGGCTTTGCGATACATGTTTGATTACTTGTTATTCAGAGCTGCTACTAACGTTAAGGCTTCTTCTGCCAGAATGCGGGTCAACTGGCCTGCGTCCATACGACGTGCAAGGGCTGCCGATTGCCCCGACCATAGTGAAGAATAGTCTGGGTGCCCCTGGGCTTCTGCGGCTTCCTTTAGCGGCGCCAGCGCTCCCCCTGCGGTTGGAAAGGGGGGTGCTCTATCTGACATGGGTCCAATCTCTCGCATGATCTTGTTCATTATGCCTCGCGCCGGGCGTCCGGAAAACAAGTTAGTTAACGCTGTGCTGTCGTCCGCCGCAACTGCCAAGGCCTCTCGATGCAGGTCTGAGATCGTTGCTTGTGGGGTCGCAAGGTAAGCCGTGCCGATTTGTACGCCGCTTGCTCCCAGGGCGAATGCGGCCACGATACCACGTGCGTCGGTGATGCCGCCTGCTGCAATCACCGGAACGGATACGGCGTCCACTACCTGGGGCACAAGGGCAAAGGTACCTGCCTGAGTGGCTATATCAGAATTCAAAAAGATGCCTCGATGGCCACCGGCCTCTGCACCTTGCGCGATGATGGCGTCACACCCATGGTGTTCTAGCCAGCGGGCTTCAGCGGCTGTGGTGGCGGAGCTTAACACCACAGCGCCAGTGGTCTTGACCCGGTCGAGAAGACTTTCGGCCGGTAGTCCAAAGTGGAAACTGACGACTTCAGGTTGCAAAGACTCTACAAGCTCACACATAGAGGCGTCGAAGGGTGCCCTGTTGGGTCCTGATATCTGGATTGACGAGTCGATGTTATTGGCTTCGTAAAAGGGGCGAAGCGCGGTTTGCCAGGCTTCCAGACCGGCGCTGATATCGTTGGCATCCGCCGGTTTGTGGCAGAAGAAGTTTAAGTTTACCGGGTGGTTTGACCCCTCGCGAAATCGGGCCACCTCGTTGCGAACGTTCTCTGCCTGCAACATAGCGCAGGGTATGGAACCAAGACCCCCAGCTTCGCTAACGGCAATGGCAAGCGTCGAGTCGTTGGCGCCGGCCATGGGGGCTTGAACAATAGGCAGCGTCAAACCGAGTAATTCCAGAAGCTTAGTGTTAGGCCACATGTTAAAGATTGCCTATGGGGTTCGTTTTGGCATCCCGGGTTGATGCCCTGTCCTGACAACGGCCACCGGGGTAGATTTAAATCCAGGGGTACGGCTGCGTGGGTCCACTGAGGTGTCCGTTAGCACGTTGGCCTCCGGATAATAGGCCATTAGATTTCCCGAGGGTAGGGCGTGGGGATAAACGCTGACCCGTTCCATAGTGCCGTTGTTGGAGCGAAGGTTGACTTGATCGCCAGTTTGCAAACCCAATCTAGTCATATCGGCATCACCCATTAAGACCGACCAGCGATGGGGGACACCCCGATAGCTGTCTTCGTCTTCATAAACGATGGAATTGAATTGTCCTTCACTGCGTATTGTTGAAAGAGTGAAGGGGAACAAGTTGTCGTTGATATCTTCAGGCGCCGCAGGTGCCGGGATAAAATGACATTTGCCGTCAGACGTTTTGAACTCGGGGCAGTGCAACAGGCGATTTTTTACATGAAACTCCTGGCGCGCGACGTCCAGGTCCTTAAGTTGCTCCAGTCCTGGGACGGTTGCGGCTATCGCTTGGCGCACCGATGAATGGTCTTGGAAGGCATTGAATACAAAGTGTTGGGTATCGATCACTGCGGATGCGATGTGTGTCAGGATGTTAGATTCCGGCCGCACGTTTTCGTGTCTGATGATGCCGCCGTCTGATAACCGTACGTAGTTGAACATGGACTCTTGAGAGGTTGCTTGCCATTCTTCATCTCTCGGGGTGACCGGCAAAATCAGGACATCGTCATCCACACCAACCGCGTGGCCGCGATTTAAGGTAGTGGTTAAAAATATTTTCCGTTTGATCTTGTTGAGTGCCTGTTCGGCCCAGTTTGAATTAGGGTTGGAGGCATACAAGTTTCCCCCCATGATAAATGCAAGATCAATCTGACCCTCCTGGGCCGCCTGCATGGCGCTCATGGTATCCATGCCTGGCGTGGTGGGGAGGGTGACCCCAAGGCGTTGCTCCATCAAATCGAATACGGACTGGGTCAGCAGAGGTTTTACGCCAATGGTGCCAATGCCCTGGACGTTGCTGTGACCACGCAAGGGGAGTAGACCTGCATGTCTGCGCCCCACCATCCCTCGAAGTATGGCCAGGTTAGCCAGCTGTTCAATATTGGAAACACCGTGGGTGTGGTGGGTTAAACCCATCCCCCAGGCAAACACCGCATGGTTTGCTTTCGCGTAACACTCAGCTACGGCTGTGAACTGGTCCTTTTTGATGCCTGTTACCTGGGTGATGTCTGCCCAGCGTATATCTGCAAGTTGGCTGCGCCAAGTGGCATAACCGCTTGCGTGCTGGGCAATAAAAGGATCATCAGCTGCGTTTTGTTCAAGAACCGCCTTGGCCAGGCCCTGGAAGACTTGAATGTCGGAACCAATATTCGGCTGCAAATAGTGGCTCGCGATTTCGGAACCGCCAGCAATGAGTGAGCCGGGGTTTTTGGGCATGGCGAATCGCACCAATCCTGTTTCTTTAGCTGGATTAATGACGATGACACTGCCGCCGCGCGCCCGGCAAGCCTGTAGCTGGTAAATAAAGCGCGGATGATTAGAAGCGGGATTTGCGCCCACCACAAAGATGCAGTCAGTGCCGGTCAGATCGGCAAGCTCGACCGTGGCAGTGCCCGTACCGATGCTGTTTTCCAGCGCGACGCTGGTGGCCTGGTGACAATAGTAAGAACAGTTGTTGACGTTGTTTGTGCCGTACAGGCGCGCGAATAGCTGTAAGATAAAGCCGGCTTCGTTTGAAGACCGCCCGGAACTGTAGAAAAAGCTGCGATCTGGATCTGTTTCCTTGAACCAATCGACAGCGCCGGCCAGGGCCGTTTCCCACTCCACGGGGCGGTATTTGTTTTCACCGCGGTGTTTCATCAGCGGAGTGGTGAGTCGTCCCAGCCGGTTCATTTCCGCTTCGGTCAGTTCTGCCAGTTCGTTTGTTGTGTGGCTAAATATCTCGGTGGGGATGGGGGGTTGAAGGTCAGAGGACTGGGCCTGAACACTTTTGTTGCAGACGGCGGGAAACTCCCCCAGTTCGTTCGTCATGCCACCCGCCTGGCCACCCATGCCCAAGCCACATGCTTTGCAAGTATTGTTCGCAGTCAGCGCCTTAGTGGTCGGGCGTACCCCACTGCTGGACGCCAGGCGCCAGGTATAAAGGACCTTCTTGAATCCACCGCCATGTGTCGGCTGGTTGGGTGACCGGGGGTCACTGCTAGACATGTCGCCCGTCCCTTGAGTTACTCGCTCAGTATAAACTCAATTACATTTACTTTGTAAACTGTTGATAAATATAAATTAATAAACAACAGGAAAATGTCTTCTTTCCAAGACTTTTCACTTTTTGCTACTGTCCCGCTTCACTGACGCTTCGATGGATAAAATTGGAACAACCCAGTCATACCGATCGCGCCCTAGAGATATTGCGCCACACCTTTGGTTATGAAGCCTTTCGCGGTCATCAGGCTGACATCATCAACACAGTGTGCGAGGCTCGGGATTCATTGGTCTTAATGCCCACCGGCGGTGGCAAATCGATGTGTTATCAGATTCCTGCGCTGCTAAGCGACGGTACCGGGGTAGTCGTCTCACCGCTGATCGCTTTGATGCAGGATCAGGTGTCCGCGTTACAGGCTTCCGGGGTTGATGCCGCTTTTCTAAATTCGAGCCAGTCCACCCAAGAGCAAGCCCAGGTGATCGAGCGTTTACGCTCTGGATATCTGGATCTTTTATATGTGGCTCCCGAGCGACTGTTGCAGGAATCGACCTTGGAGATGCTGGATCAAAGCAATATCAATCTCTTTGCGATTGATGAAGCGCATTGCGTATCCGCATGGGGGCATGATTTTCGACAGGATTACCTGGGGTTAGGAGTGCTTGGGGAGCGCTATCAGGGCGTACCCAGAATTGCGCTGACCGCAACTGCTGACGAGCGCACCCGTCAGGACATCCTGGAACGCCTGGCACTGCAGAATCCAGCCGTCTTCGTGCAAAGCTTTGATAGACCGAACATCTGTTATTCGGTTCAGATCAAGCGAGACGCCAAACAGCAGCTGCTGTCTTTTCTGGCGGAACATCGTTCCGAAAGCGGTATTGTTTATTGTCTGTCCCGTCGCAGCGTTGAGAGCACATCCCAGTTTTTGAATTCTTCGGGTTACCGGGCCTTGCCTTATCACGCGGGCATGCAAAGTGAGGACCGGGCGTTTAATCAATCACGGTTTCTGCAGGAAGAGGGGCTGATCATGGTTGCTACCATCGCGTTTGGTATGGGCATCGATAAGCCGGATGTCCGTTTTGTTGCGCATATGGATCTACCCAAAAGCATCGAGGCTTACTATCAAGAAACCGGGCGGGCCGGGCGTGATGGTGCGGCAGCAGATGCCTGGATGGTCTATGGCTTGCAGGACGTGGTGCGTCTGTCGCGGATGATTGAAGAGTCCGAGGCAGACCATAACCACAAGCGTATTGAGCGCGCCAAACTGGATACCCTGTTAGGGTGGAGCGAAGTCACTGCCTGCCGGCGGATTGCACTGTTGGCTCACTTTGGCGAGCCAATGAAGGAAGCGTGCGGGAACTGCGATATCTGCCTGACTCCTCCGGTGACCTGGGATGGCACACGAGAAGCTCAAATGGCGCTATCTGCGGTGTATCGCACTGGACAGCGCTTTGGAGCCAGTCATGTGATCGACGTGTTGCGGGGTGCAGACAATGAAAAAGTTCGTCGTTTTAATCATCAGATCCTGTCCACGTTCGGTATCGGCCAGGAATTGAGTGATCAACGCTGGCGAAGTGTTTTTCGGCAGCTGGTGGTTCGTGGCTATCTGAATGTAGACCATAACAATTTTGGCGGTCTGCGCTTGACCGAGGCCAGCCGTAGCATTCTGAAAGGCGAGGAGGTCCTGTGGCTGCGAGAAGAAGCGCAAACAAGGCAGCGGGCGCGTCGTCAGACAATAGACTATGAACTGGCACTGGAAGATGAAGACCTGATGGATGACCTAAAAGAACTGCGGCGTCGACTGGCTGAGGAAGCCAGCGTCCCTCCCTATGTCATTTTTCATGATCGCACCTTGTTGGATATGATCCGCTTGCGGCCTGATACGTTAGCGCAGATGCGCGATGTTAACGGTGTCGGGGAAGCAAAGCTGTCTCGCTATGGCGAGCTTTTTCTGGACGTTTTACAAGCCCATGGCAGGATTCGGTCAGGAGCATTCGAATGACGGACTCGGTTAGCGGAAGCTGCTTTTGTGGCGAAGTGGTATTCGAAATTGATTTGCCTACGACCTTTTGCGGTCATTGCCATTGTTCTATGTGTCGACGGCCTCATGGCGCCGCTTTTGTCACCTGGGCGGCGGTCCCCGATGGACAGTTTCGACTCCTGCGCGGCGAGTCGTTGTTGACCACATACAAGAGTTCAACTCACGGTCGCCGACAGTTCTGCAGCCAGTGCGGTACGCAGCTCTTCTGCTTCCATGTGCAAGAAGGCCGTGACAGCCCAGAATTGATGGATGTTCCCCTGGCTACTCTGCATGAGCCCATCGACCGCAAGCCTCAGGCTCATTTCTACTATGATAGTAAGGCGCAGTGGAGTGAGATCGCCGATGATTTACCCAAACTGGGCGGACCTTCGGGTACCCAGCCGCTTTAAAATTGTGCGGACCGCGTGGACCTATTCAGCCCAGACCCAGGATCAGCGCCGTCACGGCCACAATTAAAAACACCAGCCAGGTCATTACGTTGCCCAGCACGCGGGATTTGGGCAAGCCTGGTCCAGCTTGTTGAATGCCATGAGCGTGCAAAATGCGTGCGATGAACAGCGTGCCCGCTAAGCCGTGAACCCACCATGCTTCCAGTCCCAGTAGTGCTAGTACCCCTAAACCCACGAGGGCAAATGGTACGTATTCGATATTGTTACCGTGTGCTCTTACCACGCGATTCAGCGCTTCGTCGTCCAGGTCACCTGCAGCTTGTTTAAATCTGTTGCGCGTCACGTTCAGCGCGAGTGCCAGCGTTAACAGCATATGCAAACCCACCCACAGGGCTAGAATGTTGATCGATGTTGATGCCAGGTTCATCGGTTAGCTCACTTTGTTGTTTTTGTAAGGTTGAGAGTAATCCATGTGCTCAGGGAGTAAAATATGCGCTTTACAACGTGAGGGTGAAGTCGTGAACACGCTTCCTGGTTGGGCCAAGTGGTTGGTCGTTGTCATTCTCTTGTTTACCACCTTGATCATCCCATTGGTTTTTTTTGAAGATCAATCCAACAGCTATGCCACAGAACTGATCGAATGGTCACAGAGTGAGCCTTGGCTTGCCGGCGCCGTGTTGATCAGCGCGCTCACGGCTGATGTATTTCTGCCGGTACCTAACGGGGTAATCAACACGGTTGCTGGGTCCATGTTTGGATGGGTGCTGGGCAGCGTCGTGATCTGGCTGGGGCTTTGTCTGGGTTGTCTGGTGGGCTACCTGGTTGGTCGACATGCCGGCGCGCCCCTGGCTGTAAGACTGGTTGGCAAGGCCGATCTTGATGAAGCCAGAGGATTGGCTGCTCGAATTGGTGCTCCGACACTGGTGTTGACCAGAACCGTGCCTATGTTTGCCGAGGTGACCACGCTCGCGGCAGGCATTACGGGCTATCCTTTTAAACGATTTTTGGTTCTCACCAGTCTAGCTAACGTGGGCGTGGCGATTGTGTTTGCCGGCATAGGTAGCGCGGCGTCTGAATTAGAATCTGGCCTGTTGGCTTTTGTTGGCGCGGTGGCATTGCCTGCTGCGGCCTGGTTGATTTATCGCGTCATTAAAAGAGATTCAGATCAGTAATACTCCAGGGGCTTAGCTTTTCCCCAGAACACCCTGTAGGAAAGAAACGTATAGGCAAGAATTGCCGGGAAGACGATGGCTACGCCAACACCAACAAAGGCCAATGAGCTGGTGGCGGCGGCTGCTTCCCAGATCGTGAGCTTAAAGGGTACCACGTATGGGTAGAAGCTATACGCCAGTCCTTGAAAACACAGAAAGAAGGTCACGATGGCCGCAGCAAAAGGTAGCCAATCAGTATCCCAGCTGCGCGACGATGCCGTGGTGTCCGTTTGCGCAGAAAATCGCCGCTGCAGGTAGTAGGCAGTTCCCAATAGCGTGGCAAAGCAGAGGGCGGGAATGGGCAGCAGAAGGATCGCTTCAGGCAAGCTGAACCATTTCTCGAATATGGGTGGGCTGACAAACGGATTCACGACAGATACTGCCAAGATGCCCAGCATCATGAACCACAGGGTGACCTTTGCCCAGCTGGCCACTTTAACCTGCAGAGCGCCCTCGCACTTCATAATGAGCCAGGCTCCGCCTATAAACGCATACGCGCAAGTGACGCAGATCGCACTTAAAACAGCAAACACCTGTGCCCACCAGCCAGGGCTGAACCCCAGTACATACCATCCGAGCATATAACCTTGGGACAAACAGGCGAGCAGGCTCCCGGTGAAGAACAAGGTATCCCACAAGTCCTTGCGGTGTGAGGGCACCTTGGCACGAAAATCAAATGCAACGCCGCGCAGGATCAATCCCACCAGTAGCACCAAAACAGGCAGATACAGTGTACCTAGCACGATGCTGTGAGCAGATGGAAACGCGATCAACAACAAGCCGACGCCCAGCACCAGCCAGGTTTCGTTGGCGTCCCAAAATGGCCCTATGGATGCAATCAGAATATCCCGTTCTTCCTCGCCTCCCAAAGGGAGTAAAAGACCCACCCCCAGGTCGTAGCCGTCTAGGATGGCGTACATCAGGAAAGCCAAAGCCATTAGGCCAGCAAAAATCAAAGGTAACAGATAGGCCAAATCCATGTTTAGGTCCTGCTCTCAAGAAGCACGCCGGTTGATCCGGTAAGGTCAGGGTATTGGTCCGCCTCTAGTTCAGCTGATTTGCGCGCCAGATAAAATAAGGTGCTGATGTAGCTGACCAACAAAAAACTGTAGACGCAAAGATAAATTACCAAGCTTATCGCAACACTCTGTGGGGGTTGCTGAGTCACAGCATCACTGGTCCTCAGCAAGCCCTGCACTAAAAAAGGCTGACGACCAATTTCCGTGACATACCAGCCAGCCAGGGTGCCCACCCAACCGGAAAAGGTCATCCCGATCAAAGCTTTGAGCAACAGATCCGGCAATTGCTTGCGAATCACAAATGTGTAGGTCCCCCAGACGGCTGTCAGCAACATGGCAAAGCCCGTGGCGAGCATGATGCGGAAGCTCCAAAAGACCGGAGCCACGCGTGGTGCGTCATCGAAGTCTTTGATCCCCTTAACTTCGCCTTCCAGCTCATGGGTTAGAATCAGACTTGCTGCATAAGGAATTTCGATAGAAAAATCGTTGGTTTGGGTCAGCTCATTAGGCAGGCCAAATATGACGAAGGGTGCTCCGCGCTGAGTTTCCCAAACTCCTTCCATGGCGGCTATTTTCACCGGTTGATGGGCTAATGTGTTAAGACCGTGAAGGTCCCCGGAAAGAATTTGCGCTGGTACCAAGACCATGGCGACCACCAGAGCAGATTTCAAGGTTTTGCGTGGGGCGGGTTTGGGGTCACCCCTGTGTATGCGATAAGCAGATAGGCCCGCCACGACAAAGGCCGCGGTTAAACCGGATGCCAGCATCACATGAACCAGCCGGTAGGGCATGGATGGATTGAAGACAATATCCCACCAGCTGGTAGGGAAGAATACGCCGTCGATGATCTCGTAACCGCTGGGCGTATGCATCCACGAGTTAAGTGCGATGATCCAGAAAGCAGAGAGCGTAGTGCCGATGGCAACTGCAACGGTGGCTAACGTATGTAACCACGGTGGCACTCGGCGAATACCAAACAGCATGATGCCTAAAAAAGTGGCCTCCATGAAAAACGCGGTAAGCACTTCGTAACCCAGCAATGGACCAGCGATGTTGCCTACAGTTTCCATAAACCCTGGCCAATTGGTACCAAACTGGAATGACATGGTGATGCCGCTCACTACGCCAAGGGCAAAGGTCAGCGCGAATAATTTCACCCAGAAGCGATAGCAACGCATCCAAAGATCAGAATCGGTTGCCGTGCGAGAGGTCACGACCCGAATTTTGAAATAGACTAAGAACCAGGCGAGGCCAATGGTGATGGCAGGGAACAGAATGTGAAAAGAGATGTTAACGGCGAACTGGATTCGACTCAGGTCTAACGTGTCCATAGTTGTTTTGTTCTGTTTTTATCGGTTTATTGGGTTCATCCTGATTCGGTTTTGCCACGGCGTGTGAAGTCCAGTACCTTATTTACGCCTGCGCCCAGTTTTATCAGGCGATCAAGGTCTGCTGAGGACAGACGATCCATGTCATCAGTCCATTGCACGATCAGCTCCATAAAATCGTGCATTTCTTGCATGCGCGAAATCGCATAGTCCTCGGCAGGGCTAGCATCCACCAGGTGGTTACGTAATTCGGTTAAGGTAGGCTCAAGTTCGCGCTTACGGCGTTGTAATATCAGGGTCTTGGCAATCTCCCAGACGTCTTCTGGTACGGTGAAGTAGTCGCGCCTATCGCCTGGCAGGTGTTTCATAATCACCAGATCCCAACTGGCAAGTTCCTTGAGGCCCATCGACACGTTGGAGCGTGAAAAACTCAAAAGGCTGGAGATTTGTTCAGCATTTAGTGGCGCCTCGACAAATACCAGCAATGCGTAGATCTGACCAACCGTGCGATTGATACCCCATCTATTCCCCATTTCGCCAAAATGTAGAACCAGGGCGTGTGTCAGGGGAGACAGTTGTTCCGGCGCTGCACTTATCGTGGTTGTATCGGACATATTTGTAATTTCAGTAATTAGTGAAATTACTGAAATTATAGACCGTTGTGCCAGAAAAACCAAGATTTATTGGGGTTTAAAGGCTGCTTTATGCGAAACGCTGGGTAGGGCTGATGCAGATCAGTCTGGCTCGGGTTTGGACACCCTTTCTCCGTCTCGGTAGTCCAGGAAATCCAGGTTGACGCCATTTTTTGCAACGGTTTTTGTGCCTGGACCTAGACTTCCCAGATCTGCCGCCCTCATTAAAGTATCGCTGCCGAATCGCTTCAGAAGCTTATCTACCGTTGTTTCCAGATTTCTGGGGTTCACGTCAGTGAACATATCCATTTGATCCGGTTGGCTGCGCCAGTCTAAATCGAAGGCGGTAAGTCCTACCAGGCGAAAGGGGCCCGGGTGGGAAAATTCGTTTAACAAACGCGTGGCCACGGCCAGAAAAGCCTCGGCCGTATCTGCTCCCTTGGGCAGCTTGGTTTGACGGGTGAGCATTTCGAAGTTGCTTGTTTTCAAGCGAACGCGCACCCCGCGTGCGACGTATTCTTTTTCGCGAACTCTTCTGGCGATGCGCTCAGCCGCACGACGCAGGTGTTGTTCAATTTCTTCCCGTGAGGAGACGTCCCGGCTCAGCGTGCGGTCAGAACCAATCGACTTAGCGCTCCGACCGCGACTCACCTGGCGAGGATCTTCTGCGTTGGCCAGCTTATGAAAATGTCGCCCTGCGGATCCGAGTTTTCTACTCAGTATGTCAGGATCGATTTCTGCAAGGTCGCCAATGGTGTTTAAGCCCAGCGCGGTGAGTTTTGGCTTGGTTTTCTTGCCTACACCCCACAGTCGGTCCACAGGCAGAGGGGCTAACCAGGCTCTGGCCTGTTCGGGTGGTACGATGGTTAAGCCATCCGGTTTGTCATGGGCGCTGGCCACCTTGGCCACGTATTTGGTGCCTGAGATACCCACCGAAATATTAAGGCCGGTTGCCTCCAGCACTGCGGCTTTGATTTGTTGCCCCATCTGCTTTGGCGGACCAAAAAAGTGTTCGGAACCCGACATATCCAGAAATGCTTCGTCCAGAGATAGGGCTTCGACCTTGGGTGAAAAGTCGGCGAACACGTCCATTACCCGGCGAGAGGCCTCCTGGTAGCGCTCAAATCGCGGGCTCACCATGATGGCCTGGGGGCACAACCTTCTTGCGTGAGCCACTGGCATGGCGCTACCAACGCCGTAGGGTCTGGCTTCGTAGCTGGCGGTCAGGACCACCCCGCGATGGGACTGCGGACCGATGAGTATGGGCTTGCCTTTGAGGTCCGGGTTGTCCAGTTGTTCGACCGCCGCGTAAAACGCGTCCATATCCGCATGCACAACGACGGTTGGCCAGGTTTTTTTTGCGGAGTCTGGGTGTGCCCCGGGAGACTTTGCCATATCGACAGTGTACGGAAGATGGCTGGATATATAAACAGTATCTTCCGCTTGCGCTTATGGTGCGTCCTGTATCTAGCGGAGTTTACTGTTCGTTCGGGATAGGATTGTCCAGCTCGATGTAAACTCGTTTTGAAGACTGGAGGGTGGCTTGGGGCTTTCCAAGTAAATACCCTTGTGCGTAGTCCACGCCCAGATCAGACAGCTTGTCTAGCGTGTCTTCGTGTTCAACATACTCGGCCACGGTCTTTTTACCCAGTGCTTTAGCAACCTTTACGATCGCCTCCACCATCAGCTGATCGATATTGTTGTTGTGGAGATCGCGGACAAATTGACCGTCAATTTTGACGTACTGCACAGGTAGAGATTTCAGATAGTTAAACGAGCTGTAGCCGGCGCCAAAATCGTCCAACGCAAATTGAAATCCAACCTTGATCAGTTGATTGATCTGTTCGGTAGCATCAATCACGCTGCCCACCGCGATCTGTTCGGTGATTTCAATAACGACGGCCTCAGCATCCAGCTGGTAGGTTTTCAGCTGCTGATTTAGAAATTTCACCAGATCTCCCTCCCCAAAAGCACTGGCGGATATGTTGATGGTGAATTTCAGTTCCGGATCCTGGCGTCGATACCAGGCCAGCGTTCGGAAAGCATTTTCGATCACCCACTTATCAATTTGATGCATGAGGCCAAAGCGATACGCCGCAGAGAGAAAGGCCGCTGGAGAATGTAGTTCATCATCTTCGGCGAGTCGTAACAGTACTTCGTAGTGACTGGTTTGTTTGGAGTTGATGTCCACGATAGGCTGAAAGTGCAAGCGAAAGTGATTGTGTTTCAGTGCTGCCTGAAGCTTGTGCGACCAGCTCACATCTCGTTTTATGTCCTGGATGGTGCCGGTGCCCGGTTCAAAAATACGCACTCGATTGCGCCCGTCGGTTTTGGCTTTCTGACAAGCAAGATCTGCGGCAGCCATCATTTCGTCGGTGCTGGCTGACAAGGTCAAGGCGGCAACCCCAATTGAACAGGTGATGTTGAAAGACTGCCCTGCATGAACAAAAGGCATGCTGGTCAGGTGCTGCATTATTTTTTGCGCCATCTGCTCACCTTGGCGGGCGGTTGCCTGGCTAGAGACAACGCAGAACTCATCACCACTCAGACGCGCAAACATACCGGCTTCGCCCACGCCCTCTTTAATGCGGTTGCTCGCCTGTACGAGTATTGCATCACCCGCCTGATGCCCCAGCGTGTCATTGACGTACTTAAACTGATCCAGGTCGATAAACAGCAAAGTCCCAAGCGGACGTTGTTTACCTTGCAGAGTCTTTCCAAGTTCAGATAAAAGCGCGGCGCGGTTGGGTAAGCCGGTAAGCTCATCATGATGCGCCAGAAACTTAAGGTGTGCATCGCGCTGCGCTATACGATCTGTTGCATTCTTTAATCCTTCAGCGATGGCAGCAATTTCTTTGTGAGCCGGCGGTCGTAGTTCCAGTTCCAGCTCTCCTTCAGCCAGCTTGGCCAGCGGTTCCTGTATCTCGCGCAAAGGTTGCAGCGCACGTCTTAGCATCCACCAGCCAAACAACGTCAGCGCTACAAAAATAGCCAGCCCATAACGCAGGCTTGTCGCCGTATTTGCGGCCAGCTGTGCGTCGTAGTGCGCATAGTTCAACCCCAGCTCCACAAAACCAACAATTTCTGTATGGGTCCGGATTTCATCCAGGGAGGCAACGTTGGCGAGATCTGCCGCATCTGACTTTGTGGTCACCACAGCCTGACTCAGACTCACCCCCATACTTTCGGGTAACGTTCTGAAGTAGTGTGGTTCGTTTTCTGATGCCCGAAGGCGCAGCTCCAACAACAGATCCTGGGTGAGGATCGGCGGTTGCATCGCTTGAGAAGGCTCGGCCACGTCCTGAAAGACTACAATCCCGGTAGGATCGTAGTAGCGGATAAAAGCGATTTCTGGAAACTTCTCCAAATAACTTTTGATCTGTCCATAGCGTGCTGACTTATTGTCGCTGTATAGCCCTGCACCCAGGCTTTCCAGGTCGGCTACCCAGCGCTCTGCCCATCCAGAAATGTTGTTTTTAATCACCCAGCTGGCGCCTGAGGTAAGACTGGTGATAGCTACTGCCGCAATAATGATGGCAAATCCCACCTGGGCCAGAAGAATCTCTACCACCAGGGATCTTTTACCGCTGGTTTGAAAAGCCTTAATGCTCGCTCGCAGATTCATTTTTCGAACATGCTCATACTGACCATCAGGCTTTGGTCCGTCAGTTCAATACCTGGTTTAACCTCCGCTCGGGTGAGCAGGCGATAGGCAGGTGTGGACTGATGTGTATCCTGCGGAGAATAAGGCTGAGTCAGTATCTGCATAAGTTGTTCGGTGATGTCTTGCGCACTTGGTGTGACACCGTAGACGCCGGGTAGGTTGAGGATCGCCGGCGTATAAGCGAGTAGTTTGAGTGGCTTATCCTTGGCATAGATTTGAATGTTTCTGACCAAGTTGGGGGTCAGTACCTCCGGGTCAGGCAGATAAATGAAGGCGTCGAGGTTGGGTCCCATATTTTCGAAGACGAACAGCGCTTCGGTGTCGCTGCTAACATATTCGTGGAATAGAACGACATCGTGCTGTTCTGCGGCTTGACTCAGGGTGTTAATGCTGTCGCCAAATGCCTGGCTCGACAAAACGCCAATTTGTTTGATGTCAGGATAAGCCTGCAGCCAGGCTGCCAATTGCAATGCAAGGGACGGGTGCGGGGCAACCCCCAGATAGCCTTGTTTAAGAAATGGGTAAGGCGCATCTACGGCACAAAATACAACCTGACGAGAGGGATCAGGTGGTACCGCCTGGGTGGCTGCTTCGCCGATGGTGATGACTTCGCGAATGCCTGAGGTTTGGAGTAATGAGTTAATCACCTGGGGTTTTGCATTTTCCAGAGAATATCGCACATAGCCCTGACCACCGTTTTTGTGTGCCAATCGATCCATCAGAGCCTGTTCAATCGCGCTATGTTTTGTTAGACCGTCGGTCACAATAGCGATGGGTTTGGGCAGCCTGTTGTTTGCAGTTGGCACAAGGGGGTGGGGTTGCTGATCATTTGGTGCCTCCTGCGCAGGTTGGCCAGGTGTAACGGACGAGTAATCACGATCAAGCAGAACTGCACAGCCGGTGCAGGCAATACAGAAGCCGCAATAGATTGCTGCTGCGATAAAACGCGTATAACGAACCAGATGCATATGTGCCAATCCATTGACAATAGACGATGCAAGAGGGTCAGATTACTCGACCATGCCAGCCGGAAATGCGCACTACATCACAGCTTGGCCACTGCTATTGATTGGCGGCGTCCAGAGTTTGTGCGGCATCCAAGTTCAAGGTTGGTGGTCTGTAGGAGGAAGGCTTTGACGGCCAGTGGGCAGGATGGCCAGCATCAGCAACGCCGCTTTTGCCTCGTGATGGTTAGTCGTTGGTAATCATCACCTTCCCGACCACCTTGCGATCTACGATCAATTGGTAGGCGGCTTCTATCTCGCTCATCGGCAGCGTGTGAGAGATATAAGGATTGATTCGTTTGCTGGCCAGCCAGCCCATCAGCGTTTCATTGATTTGGTTTTGCAGCTGTGGATTATGCTTTTGCAGTCCACCCAGGGTATAGCCGATGACGGAAGCGTCTTTTACGAGAAGGTGGTTTGTTTTGGCCAGTGCGGATCTGCCGCTGGTGAACCCAACCACCAGAATTCGACCAAAAGGTGCAATGCAGCGTACTGACTCGTCAAACACATCGCCGCCGACGGGGTCATAGATTACATCTGCCCCCAGTCCGCCGGTTATTTCTTTCACCTGGTCTTTGAAGCCGTCGCTGTAGTTAATGGTGTGATCCGCCCCCATGCTCTTAACAACTTCCAATTTATCGTCTGCACTTGCGGTTCCAATCACGCTGGCGCCGTAGAGTTTCCCCAGGTCCACAGCGGCCAGACCCACACCCCCTGCAGCACCATGCACCAACAACGATTCGCCCGCCTGGAGTTGACCGCGCATCAGACCATAATAGGCCGTGGCGTAGTTATTTCTGAAGCTTGCTGCGGCGGCCAGGTCCACGCCAGCGGGCACGCGGTGTACGGCATTTGCGCTGACCAGAATCTCTTCGACACACCCACCAGGACAAATCACCTGGTCTCCTTCTTGCAGACCATGCAGGCGTGAGACTTCGTCACCAACGGCGGTCACCGTGCCTGCACCTTCTCCACCCACGACAAATGGATGGGGTGTTTTAACCTGGTAGTTCCCCGCTATACGAACTAGGTCGCTGAATTGGATACCGCGTACCGACATGGCGATCTTCACCTGGTGTGGGGCAGGATCACCAGGGGGTGGAAGCTCAACGAGTTCCAGCTGGGTGTGATCCGAGTCTCTGACACAGTGCACGGCGCGCATGATTGTCCTTATAGTCTTTTTTATTTGTTACATGATGGCAGAAAAAGTGAAGGCAAGTACAATCGCTGTAAATTTTTCACAAAACATAACGAGAAAAGAATGACACAGATTACGGCTGACTATCTGGTGGTAGGTGGCGGCGCCATGGGGATGGCGTTCATCGACGAACTGATCACCGACACCGACGCAACCATTGCACTTGTCGATAAACACCATCAGGTGGGCGGACACTGGAACGATGCCTATCCGTACGTGAGATTGCATCAGCCTTCAGCATTTTACGGAGTGAACTCTAAAGACCTGGGTAGTAATGTGGTTGATCAGACAGGTTGGAATAAAGGCCTTTATGAGCTTGCGACCAACAGTGAGGTCTGCGCCTACTTCGATCAAGTGATGCAGCAAACCTATCTTCCAAGCGGACGCCTGCAGTACTTTCCAATGTGTGAGTTCGATTGGGACGCCGCCACACCGCAATTCAAATCTCTTGTCTCAGGTGAGACCTATGAGGTGGTTTCAAAAAAGATTGTGAACGCGACCTATATGAATGTCACCGTGCCCTCTATGCGTCCCCCTCCATACCCAGTCTCCGACGGTGTTGACTGTATTGCACCCAACGATCTTCCGGGGGTTAGTGGTCAATACGACGAGTATGTTGTGATCGGTGCCGGCAAAACCGGTATGGATGCTTGTCTGTTCCTGTTGAAAAATGGTGTCGGCGCAGACCGAATCAGATGGGTGATGCCACGAGACTCCTGGATCTTTGATCGATCCTTCATACAGCCCGGCAAGGAATTTGCGAATAGGATTGGCCAAAACCAGGTGGAACAGCTCAAAGCAGCCGCTGCGGCTGAGGATCTGGATGATTTGTTGAACAAATCTGCTGCTACGGGTTTTATCATGCGATTTGATGATGAGGTTTGGCCAACTATGTGGCGATGCGCCACGGTGACCTCGGCAGAGCTGGAACAGCTGCGTAAAATTAAAGGGGTTGTTCGTAAGGGTCGGGTCACCGAAATCAAGGCTCAGGAAATTGTGCTGGAGCAAGGCGTTGAGCCAACCAGTGGACAGGTACTGCATATCGACTGCACAGCAGACGGTTTGGAGCGTCGTCCCCAAGTGCCAGTCTTCAATGGGGAGCGAATAACTCTGCAATCTGTTCGGACTTGCCAACAGGTTTTTTCTGCGGCATTTATCGGCCATATTGAAGCCACCTATCCCGACGCAGACGAAGCCAAGAATGAATTGTGTACACCAGTGCCTCACCCCGATGACAACAGAGATTTTGTGCGCTGCAATCTCGCCAACTCAGTGAACGCTGCCCGCTGGTCAAGCGAGCCTGGGTTGTCCGAGTGGCTTTTACATGCCAGATTAGACGGGTTTTCTGACCCTGAGCTGCTCCCAGACCTGTCAGACCCCGAAGTCCTGGCACAACATCAAGAGAATCAACAGCAGATGCGATCGCTTGCTGAGGCCGCGAATGCGAACATGCAGCGGATTCTGGCAGAGTAGAAAACTGCGTAATTAATAACGCTTCAAAAGGGGGCAACATGACTGAATCGAACGGTGGGCGACTCATCGGGAAAGTAGCCTTGGTCACGGGCGGGGCCTCTGGGATTGGGCGAGGCTGTGCTATACGCCTGGCAGAAGAGGGCGCGGCAGTGATTGTCACGGATATTCAGGACGCCATGGGTGAAGAGACGGTTGCAACGATTGCAGACGCAGGAGGGCGTGCGCTGTTCAAACATCACGATGTTACGGATGAGGGAGCATGGATAGGGATTGTGGGCGAGGTTGTGGCGCAGTTCGGTGGGCTCAACATTACGGTCAATAATGCGGGCATTGGGATTGGTGGCAGTATCGTTGAGATGACGCTAGAGGATTGGCAGCGTCAACAGGCCATTAACCTTGATGGTGTTTTCTTAGGGATTAAACACTCGATTCCAGCCATGTGTGAAAGTGGCACTGGATCCATCATCAACATGTCATCCGTTGCTGGATTAAAAGGTGCGCCAAACCTGTCCGCATATAACGCCACCAAAGGCGGAGTGCGATTGCTGACCAAAGGGGTTGCGCTGGAGTGCGCCCAAAATCGCTGGCCCATCAGGGTGAATTCTGTGCACCCGGGCGTCATCGATACGCCGATCTGGACCAAAGTAAATCCAGAGTACTTTGAGGAGGGGGAGAATGCCGTGGATCTAGACACCATGGCGGCGCAAGGTGTTCCCACCGGGCAGTTGGGTTATCCGTTGGACATTGCCAATGGCGTGCTGTTTCTGGCCAGCGACGAATCTCGATATATCACTGGGACCGAGTTGGTAATCGATGGAGGGATCTCCGCCTGAAACATAGATGTTGAAAAACATGTAATAAACCCAACCTAATATCGACATATACAGCCAATGAGGTTACTCAGAGCGCTGAGTGTCGGAAAAACTGGAAAAATACGCATCAATCGAGCCGCCGGGTGAGCCGGGGCGCAAGTACTGCGAGCGCCCTGAAGGCACGCTGACCCGCTGGTTACAGGACTATCGGGCCGTGATCTATAGAGTGGTTATGGTTTATGCGTTTGATACCGGTACCCAAGAGGATCTATTCCAGGAAATTGCTGCCGCGCTGTGGCGATCCATTCCAAAATTTGCCGGAAAGTCCAAGGAAAGTACTTGGATCTATCGAGTTGCACTGAATACTGCAATCGACCAGCTGCGTGCAGAAAAGCGCAGGCCCAAAACTCAGTCTTATGAAGATTCAGATCATTGGGTAGACCTGGAAGAGCCTGATGAATCGATCACTATTCTTTATGCGGGCATGCGCACGCTAACTGGAGTCGACAGGTCCTTGCTTCTGCTTTATCTGGATGGAAATTCCTACGCCGAGATCGGCGAGATTTTGGGTATATCCACCAATAGCGTCGGTGTGAAGCTGCTGCGTGCCAAAGAAAAATTAAAAACGGCGCTGTCTTCCACAACAACAGTTCACAGTCCGGAGAATCACTGATGACAGACATTGATCAATTGGCATTTGAATGGCGCGCACAGGAAGGTCGGTTTACTGTGGATGAAGATCAGATGTTACGATTTTTGATTAAAGACGGCAGAAAATTTGAGCGGTCTGTACGCTTTCGCGACTACACGGAAATTTCCGTAGGTGTTCTTGTCACAATATTTTTTGCTGTTGTCCCTTTGCTTGATCGCGGCCAAGAGGCTGCCTGGTATGAACGTTGGGAGTGGTATGTCCTGAGCCTGGGTTGTCTGTTTGTCACCCTAGCATTTCTTTACCATCGAAAACGAATGCGTGCGTTGGGTGTGAACGCTGCGGACAATATTGCCGTCACCACTCGTATGACTTTGGCGCAGGTCGAATACCAGATTCATATCTTACGTAGAGTCGCTTGGTGGTATTGTGCACCGTTGGAGCTGCCCTTGATCCTAGTGGCGCTTCGTGATGATAGTTTTGATGAAATCCGCTGGCCTTATCTTGGGTTCAGTGTGTTACTTTTTGTAGGCGCGGTCCTGGGGAATCTGGCCTATGTGAAATATAAGCTTGAACCACGACAACGTCGTCTATGTAGCATGTCTTGCGAGCTTGCTGCGTGAGTTGACTGTTTTGCCAGTCAGAAAAACTTCCTGAAGAAAGTAATCACAAGCGTCACTGCGATCGACACAACAAGCATAGTTGTGAATGGAAAATAGAATTGAAAATTCTCCCGTTTGATGTGCAGGTCCCCAGGCAGGTTGCCTAACCAGCTGAGTGCCCCAAACTTAATTGCTAATCCTAAAATCAGCAACATGCTGCCTGTGAGGATCAACCAGGCGGCTAAACTACTTTGCATAAGTGGCGCCTTTCTCATACGCTGGGTTAATCATATGGCAATGACCGGTCTTAGAGGAGGGGGAATTGCTCGGTACCAGTTTACTTGGCGGATTAAATATAGCGCGCTGCCCCAAAGCGCTTTTCGAAAAGTATACTCAGTTTAATGATGAATTCTGGCAGGAGCCTTCTCCGGGCGCGCGCAATTTGTCGCTAGGTCTGAGGTGCATAGAGGCGGTACATGCTGTGCCAGACCCGCGCCGCCAATCCTTGGACATTGAGCTTTCAGACACCGAGATCGCGCGAATCAGCGAGTTCGACTTTTCGGCATTTACTGATTCTGAACAAGTCGTACTGCAACTGGCGCAAAAAATCCCTTTTAACCATCACGGTATATCCGACACGGATGTGCGGGACGCCCAACAAACATTTGGTGAGCGAGGTACGGTAGTGCTATTGGTTGGGTTGTCCTTTTTTGATGTAAATTGTCGTCTCAAGCTGACTGGAGGAAGTTCCTGATGTCCACGACCCCCCGACTTGAATCTGCTGTAGTTGGAGAACCCGAAGATTTTCGAACGGTGACTGCCCACGCCAACCAACTGATGGGGAAATTTTTTGAGCTCTACGGAGAGTTTTGGGCATCCACTGATGTAGATCCCCGGCTTAAGGAAATCACCAGGCTGCGAAATGCGCGTGTTACGGATTGCGGTTTCTGAAAAAACGTGCGCTTTGACTCTGCCCGTGAGGCAGGGCTGATGGAAGATGAGGTCGCGCGGATTGACGATGACTTTGCCACGTCCGCGGACGTGTTAGGGGATGAAGCAGTTGCGCTGCTTAAGCTTACGGATGACATTATCGGAATACCTGGACATCTGAGTGATGCAGATCTGGACGCGCTGCGTTTACACTTTTCTGATGAGGTAATCGCTGAAGTTGCCCTCGGGGTGGGGTTGTTTATGGGGATGTCCAAGGTGCTTATCGCTCTGGGGCTGGAGCCTGAAAGCATGCCGACAACTGTGGTGCCGACACCTAAGATCCCGGGGTAGAGAAAAGTCCCGCATTAGCCAGGAAACTAATTCAACACACGTTTGGGGGCGTCATGGCAATTAAGAATGTATTCAAAGAAACCGAAACGCTTAAAGACAACATAGAAAATTTGTCGGTTGATGATCTGGTGGCAGAGATAGAGGGAAACCCGGAACTGTTGCTGATCGATTTGCGAGAGATCCAAGAGGTTGTCGATCTGGGCACGATCCCAGGGGCGAAGAATGTAGCACGCGGGATGCTGGAGTTTTGGGCGGACCCTTCCAGCCCCTACTATCGAGACTATTTTGGTGAGGATAAACGTATCGTCACCTTTTGTGCGGGTGGTGGGCGTTCCGTTTACGCAACGCTCGCATTGTTGGATATGGGCTATTCAAACGTTGCCCACCTGGAAGTGGGTTTTAACGGCTGGAAGAAGGCCGGTGGTAACGTGGAAGACGTGTCTGCAACTTCAAAATGGGTTCGCAGAGATACTTAGACCGTTGGTGTAAATATTAGATGGATTGGGGGGAGTGATGGATTTTGATCTGATGGTTGGAGGGATGACCTGGAACAAGAGTGCGGCGCTCGCGCGGTCTCTCCAGGATGAAGGGTTCTCCGGCATGTTGTTTACCGAAACCGGGACCACGCCTTGGATGCAGATTGCCGCGGCGGCAACCGCTGCCGAAAAGCTCCAATTTAGTACTGGAATTGCAGTTGCGTTTCCGCGCAGCCCCATGATTTCAGCACAAATTGCCTGGGAGTTGGCGCTCAATACCCAAGGCCGGTTTCGTCTCGGTCTGGGGAGTCAGGTAAAAGGGCACGTTGTTCGACGCTATAGCGCGCAATTTGACAAGCCAGCCCCGCAAATGCGGGACTACGTGAAGGCCTTTCAAGCCTGTATCCGGGCTTTTCGAGGTGAAGAGAAACTCCAGCATGAAGGCCCCTACTACAATTTGAGCTATCTACCAGCAGCCTGGTCTCCTCCACGACATGACTTTGAGGATATCAAAGTGGATATTTCGGCGGTTGGACCGCACATGTGCCGTCTTGCTGGCGAGCTTTGTGATGGAATTCATGTGCATCCGATGCACTCCATGCACTACATCGAAAACCGACTGGTGCCAGATGTTGCAGAAGGCGCCGCAAAATCTGGCCGAGATTTGGATGACGTTGATTTGATAATTCCGGTATTTGCGGTGGCAGGCGATTCTGCTGAGGAACGGGGAGCCATGTTGTCCCGTGCAAAAACGCAGATTGCTTTTTATGGGTCAACGCCAAACTATGCCTTTCAATTTGATGATTTAGGCTTCGAAGGTACAACGCAGCGGCTTGGACAGCATATGAAAGCTGGCGACATAGCGGGAATGTCGGAGCTGATTACCGACGAGATGTTGTCGCATTTTGCTTTGATTGCTAATTGGGAAGATATGGCTGATGCACTTAAAGAACGCTATCAGGGTGTCGCGAGCCGGTTAGTCATGTATTTGACAGCAGAAGACATCGCGAAAAATCCTAATCACCTTCCAAAATGGGGCGAGATTGCCCGAGCGGTGAGTTAGGCGCGCACCCCTTGGGCCACCCTCTCAATTACGCGATAACATCTGTCGCATTTTGCGCTTTTTTCTAGCGCGAGCGAAAATATGTGACTTTCCTGATTAATATGTGGCCGTAGTCACGGCTGAATCTTGCGCGCCTGGTTATGCTCACTTGCGGTGATTTCAATCCCGAAGTGCATATCGCACAAAGAATATATGTCGTAAAAAGCGAATATTCCATTTACTTACATAAATATACACAAATATTCGTATATAAATTTAGTATAGAGTGCATAATCTGCATATTGCGACATCGGCTGTGAGGGATGCGATCAGCTCACGGCAATTTGATAGCAATCGAAGACTTAATACTTAAGTGGTGGAAAGCTGGAACATCCTGAGGAATATGATGGACACACCTGAGCTAATACAGAACAACCCCGATAGCGCGCCTTATTGGGATACCAACAGCACCCATGAGGCGATTACACAAAGCGGCAGCGACCAAACGCTGCGATCTACAGAACGCCTTTTGGAAAAAACCAGTTGGCTGCCGCCGATCCTGTCTTTATCCGATGTGATGGACGAGAAGGGCCGGCCGCTCATTCAGTTGGTGGTAGACAGTTTGACCAGTCAAGCCAAGAAAAAGCGGGCGCAGTCCCTGATTTTTCAGTGCAACGCTCTGGAAAAAGGCGGCTACGTGGTGATTGTCAATGATGGTCGTGGAGGTCGTCGTTGGCGATTTGAAGATACTGTCGATGCCACCACGTTGCCTCAGATTCTGGATCAGCTGGTGGACGGCAAACCTGCATACATCTGGCCACATGGTGACGTGACAGACACGTTCCGTTTGCTACACGATCAGGCCAAAACGCATGATCTGAAGCTTCCATCAGGCACAAAGGTAGTGCTCGCCTTGACGGCCTACCGATCCAACCTAACCCTTGCAGCTTATCCTGATGCCCCACCCAAGCTGGATGATCAGTTGACTCATCTTGACCGGCTGGAAGCTGAGAGCATTCACATCATGCGTGAGGTTGTTGCTCAAGCTGAAAACCCGGTGATGTTGTACAGCGTTGGGAAGGACAGCTCGGTCATGCTGCACCTGGCTCGCAAAGCCTTTTATCCCAGCCCGCCACCTTTCCCATTGATGCATGTGGATACTCGCTGGAAATTTCAGATGATGTACGAGTTTCGTGACCAAATGGCTGAAGAAGTAGGCATGGACTTGATTTGCCATATCAACCCGGAAGCCATTGAGAAGAATATCAACCCGTTTGATCATGGTAGTGCATTGCATACAGACGTCACCAAAACCCAGGGTCTGAAACAGGCACTGGACAAGCATGGCTTTGATGTCGCCTTTGGTGGTGCTCGTCGAGACGAAGAGAAAAGCCGCGCTAAAGAGCGAGTGTTTTCCTTCCGCACCAGTACCCATCGCTGGGATCCCAAAAATCAGCGACCTGAGCTTTGGAATCTCTATAACGGGCATAAAAGCCCGGGCGAAT
>JBCCIU010000015.1:0-144540 GCA_039028095.1 Pseudomonadota bacterium | reverse complement strand
TATTTTACGCTTCAACAAGAGTTTTTACACAGCCTCGGCCAAGAACAGACCTCTAACATAGCCCCAGTGCCCGTGCGGCTTCGTCATTAGTCTCACACACTGTCACCTTAGCCTCGTAGCCTGCCAGCAATTCCAAGGTCTCTCGAAGTGGACCTGAATTGTACGCTCGGTTGTGTTTAAGCAGTTCGAACAATGTTGGAAAGAACGTCGGCCAATCACTTGGTGATGCTCCTTTCAGAAGGCGGAAGTGCCGTTTCACTACACGCAGGTGTCGAGTGGACACAGGAACGGCAAGCACGATGATCTTGTCGGCTCGCTCTAGAGCCGGCTTTACCCATGGTTGCCAAAATATCCCGTCTACCACCCATCGATCAGACGCAACAATGTCAGATAAAAATCCCTCTCTTTCAACGCGTTCGCGTCGATAGCGGGTTGGTACATTGGAATAGTAGATTTCGTCAAGCTCGCAATGCGTAAGTTGGTGCTGCTTGGCATAGCGCTGAGCAAGGCTTGTTTTTCCTGAACCCGCGCCACCGAAGATATGTACTCTCTCGAAATGCATCCGACCATCTTATCAGCGAGTGTCCGGTAGGGGTCGTTTTTACAACTTCGACTAAACGGGCTAAGTGGCGGCTTTGGCGTTAACAGACACTCCACTAAGTAACTAAACAGTCGCTGGCCGGCCAGGAGCAGCGGCTGGACTAGCAGCTCAAACCCGATATCAGCGCGTCGAGATTGAGGATTTCATCGTCTCGGACTTCAACCTCCAGTCCGATCATTTCTACCCAACAAAAACCGCCCCTAAGGCGAATCTCACACCATAGGTGGGATGGCTTGCGCTCGCTCTCTTCGCAGTCGCCACAACGTATCGAATCAACTCGTCAACACTAGTGCCGTCAGGAAATCTCCTCTCCAACGCCGCTTTATAGACTTCCTCGTTTAAACCGAAGGGGTCGGTCGCATCTACATTCAATGTGCGTAGAGCAACTTGATCGCGTCGATCAAACCATACACATCCAGACATCCAAAATATGACTACGAAAGCTGTGATGAGCCGGAACAAGGTCATGACAATATTCTACTAGCAAACGTCCGGTAGGGGTCGGTTATTGCCGGTTGAAAAATCAAACTGAATGACTGCTTTCGAGGGGTAGATCGAAGGTCCCTAAAACTCGACCTGAAAAATATTATTTAGAACAGCTGTTCGACAATAAAGACCTGATCTGAAGAACCAAGGGGCCAGGGTTTCAAATACTGACAGTCTCAAAAGGCTTGCCTGCGAGATCGAAGCGCCAGATGCTGCAGATAGCGCGTTGCCAGGAGCATCGCCAGCGAAACACCGGTCAAAGTGTACAACGACCAGGTAAACCCTCCGCTCAAGTCGTATACGACACCCAAACCCAAGGGTCCAAGAACGCCACCAATTTCAGCCGCAGAAAAGAACATCCCACTGGCGACGCCCGCGCGATGCTCGCCTACACCCGGCAGTTCCACCAGCGTCAAGATAAGTACTGTCATCAGACTGGATCGGGCAATACCCTGCAGGATCAGCCCTGCTGCCAGGATCCGTTCATCTTCAAAATGTAACAACATCGAAGCAAACATCGCCGCCACCCAGAGCCACAACAGAATCGTAAATCTGCGCTGACCTGTCGCAAGGCGAGGAATCAACAGCGAACCCACAATTCCAACAACCGTGGGTAATGCAGCCCATAAGCCTGCTTCCACCTCAGAAAAGCCATTGTTTTCCAGCAGCTGCGGCAGCCAGTTGTTCAAGCCATGGTTATAGAGAAATACGCCAACACTCATAAGCAGCAAAATCCTAACCGCAGGCTCTGCGATCAATGAACCCATCACCTCCAATTGAGGTTTTGGAACCTCGCCCGTGGTGTCGGACTTAAGGTTCGCAGGCCATCCGATCAACCACCAGATGAGTCCAGCCAGGATGGCTACACCACCCCAGAGAAACATCACCATTCGCCACTGCATATCAAAAGCAGGGAGCAGCACGCTGTGGGTCATGGTTAAGCAGACCACTCCACCAAGAGCTGGGCCGGTCATGTAAATACCCATCGCCAGACCCCGCTGGCTACCCTGGAAGAGTTGGGCTACAACTTTGGGCGCACCGGAGGAGATGATCGGTCCTCCCAACCCAAAAACCATAACCGCGAACAAAAACCCCCAGTAGTCGCTGGCAATACCGCGACCCAGCGCGGAGATGCCGATCAATAAAGCGCCGAGCACCAGGGCTTTGTGACCGCCAATGCGATCCAACAGCACACCACAGGGAATAGCGGAGAATATATACACCAGCTGCCAGGCACCCATCACGCTACCCATAGCGGCATGGCTCATTCCCAGTGCGTGTTCGATCGGCAACACAAGCGGCGCGATCGAAGTCACGATCAAACCGAAACTTGCATACAAAAACCACAACCCGCCGAGCACCCACCATTTGAATGTGGCGTGGACCAGCGTTGAATCATCATCTCTCATCAGGTTGACGTTTAACTATTGGAACATTAGGTTATTGAAACCAACTACTCGGAGCGGGAGATCATGAGTTCACGCACGTTGCAGACCCTTGCCGCGAACGCCTCGACAGAGCAGATACTAGGCGCTCTAGACGCAGACGGGGCCGCTATTATCGCAGATCTAATCAGTCCGGAAGTAGTGCGTAAAATGATCGAGGAGGTGACCCCCTATATCGACACCACCTCTATGGGAAAAGATGACTTTACGGGTAGACTGACGAAGCGCACCGGCGCCCTGGTGGCAAGGACACCGACCTGCAGGGATTTGATCATGCATCCGTCAATCTTATCTTCTGCTCGGGAATTCTTAAGTCCATGGACGGAAAAAATCATCCTTCACTTGACGCAAACAATCTGCATTCACCCGGGTAGCGCGCAACAACCACTGCACCGAGACAGATTGGCCTGGGGAAACCACATCCCCCAAAGTATAGAACCGCAATTCAATACGATCTGGGCACTCACTGACTTCACCGTCGAGAATGGGGCAACCCGTTGTATTCCCGGCAGTCACAAATGGGATTGGGACCAACGCGGACAAGAAGATGAAATTGTCCAGGCTGAAATGAGTGCGGGATCAGTTTTCGTGTATACGGGTAGTGTTCTACATAGTGGCGGAGCCAACAACTCTCAGGCGCCTAGACTCGGCGTGAACCTGACTTATACCCTAGGTTGGTTGCGTCAGGAAGAAAATCAATACCTGTCTTGTCCACCACATATCGCCAGAACCCTGGACCCAGAATTGCAAGACCTGCTTGGTTACACCTCGGGCAACTACGCCCTGGGTTATTACACCGACCCTGAAAAAATCCACGAGGGAATGGACATCATGCCACCCGAACTGGCTGTAGGGCGTTATCCCGGCAAAGGCGCATTACTGGGGGCCACCATCGAGGGGGAAGAAATAGACTTCAGCACAGCTGAACAGCTGTAGTTTCGAGGGGTATAAAAAAAGTGCCTGGCTTCGAGTTGGTTGGGGTCAACTCTTTGCGAAGCCAGGCAAATACCACAGCTTAATGCTGCTTGCTGCTACGAATTTTTCCTGGTGGGGTAAAAGTTCTGCTTATAGAACTTTTTGCAATGCCTCCTAAAACCTAAGAGCGGTCTCTATTGCTGTGATCAACCCCATCAGCGATGACGCGCACAGCTTCACCGGTGTGATAACTTGTCATCTTGGGATGATTAACCTTATCGACCAGGTCATCCACAACATCGTCAATACAATCACGCACCTCTGCCAGCGAGCGGACTCTTGAATACGTCGGGCAGTAATCCCTTGCCGCAGCCACAATTCGGCTGTGTACGTCCTTTACGCCATCATGAGTGGCCAGTTCCGTTTCCGAATAGGTCAACACGTATTCCCCAGCTGTGGCCGCACCCGACAGACCGAAGACACCAATACAAACCAAGCCGAACTGTTTTACCGTTTTTTCTAAACTCATCTCAATCCTCTCAAAAGTCTAACTAAAATCATAAGCTGCATATTCGTCACTACAAATATCAACTAAAAGTTTTTGTTAGCCTGCAAACTAGAGTAACGGATTGTGATGCCGTCCTTGTTTGTTGCGGGCTACCTATTAAGTCGCATGGCTGAAGATTTAGTTTTACTTCCGCTCAATTTTTTTGAGTTTTTTAGCTAATTTGCTCAGCTATCTACATACCAAACAACTTGGCCCAACTTCGGTGGTTACCACCTTGAGCTTGCGCTGAGAGTAAGACGCCCTCAGAGACAGCGCTGTAAGTCATTGACTTTGAACAACTTAAGACTTCCTGCCAGCTTGTCTTGTGCTCGCTCTTATAGATATAGATGCATCAGATAGGGAAAGGGTTGCAAAAAGGTTTAATCTTTCTGCAAAGCTGGATTACGAATTCTTGCCGAACTTAATTTTGAACTAGGGTGGCGTTTTGCACGCCACCGTTCAAATGACAGGCCCAATCATCTAGATGACTTCTTCAGGTTCAACCACACGATAGGTGAAATCGTAGTTTGATATGGGAAGTTGTCTGACGCGAGTTCCCGTCGCCTGGTAAACCGCGTTGGCTAATGCGGGTGCGATACCCGGCGTGCCGGGTTCACCCGCTCCGCCCCAGGGGGCATGGCTGTTGATAATATGAGTTTCAATAACCGGAGCTTCGTTCAGCCGCACAGACCTGTAGTCATGAAAGTTACCCTGAACAACTGCACCGTTTTGTATCTGAATATCGCCGTACAGGGCAGCGGACAAACCGTAGATGATCCCAGACTCCATCTGCGCGGTCAGTCCATCCGGGGACACGGCAAAACCGGGGTCAATGGCACATACCACTCGATCAACTTTAACCTGACCCTTCTCGACGGTGACGTCCACCACCTGGGCCACGATTGAACCAAAAGACTCCTGCAAGGAAATACCTCTCCCACGTCCTTCGGTTAATACTTCACCCCAATTTGCTTCAACCGCAGCCTTTGTAAGCACCGCCAGATGTCTCGGCTTGTGCGACAACATGTCTCGACGATACTCATAGGGGTCTTTGTCCGCGGCTATCGCAAGTTCATCCACAAAGGACTCGGTGAAAAAACCATGTTGTGAATGATCCACACTTCTCCATGCCCCAAATGGCACATGCGTCGAACTATCCGCAAAATGGATCCGCTGGTTGGCAACGGCATAGGGGATGGTAGGGGCCTCATCGGGCTCGTGTTTTTCGTTAAAAACGTTTTCCCAGGCGGTAATCTGACCGCTTTCATCCAGCGCAGCCTTAAAATGGGATGCAACAGCTGGTCGGTATCGATCATGCCTGACGTCTTCTTCCCGCGACCAGATCAACTTCACCGGCACACCTACTTCTTTGGCAATCCTGGCAGCTTGAATGGCAACATCATGTGTGGCGCGTCGCCCAAACCCACCACCCAGAAAATGCTGATGAATTCGAACCCGAGGCGGCTCGATCTCCAGCGCCTGAGCCACCTCATGCTTGGCTCCCAGCGGGTTTTGCGTTCCCAGCCAAACTTCACACCGACCATTCTCTACCTTAGCGGTAGCGTTCATCGGCTCCATACACGAATGGGCAAGGTATGGCACACGGTAACGCGCCTCGACGAGATTGTCTGCGGCACCCATGGCCGTCACCACATCTCCGGTATTCACATCATCGGTTGTGGTGCCACTCTCCCAGGCGGCAGCAATGTCCGCGTCAAACTTAGCGAAAATCTCATCGCTGTTGAGATGTTCGTTGCCGGTTTGACTCCACTCCACCTGGACCGCTTTCAGAGCTTGCTCTGCCTGCCAGTAACCATCGGCAACCACCGCAATGGCATCCCCCAGGTTTACGATGCCCAACACACCCGGCTGCTTGATCGCCGCATCGGTATCCATTGAGACCACAACAGCGCCAAATACCGGCGCACCAAGAATGGCTGCATGTTTCATTTCCGGGACAACAGCGTCGATCCCGAACATCGCTGTACCATCAACTTTTGCTGGGATATCCAGGCGTTCAACATGTTTGCCCATGATGGTGAATTCTTCTGGCGTCTTCAGCCGAGGCGAACTGGAAGGCGCAATCTGGGCGGCCGCCTCAGCAAATCCAGCAAACTCACTACGATTGCGAGTCGCCTCATGAATAAGTTCGGAGTTCTTAGCGACAATTTCACCCGGGGGCACGCCCCAGGCATTTGCCGCCGCTTCGACCAGCACTTCCCTGGCCGCCGCACCAGCGACACGCATCCCATAAACGCCGGTGCTGCGGATACTCATGCTGCCACCTGTGATCTGCAGATTCATCGTTTTGGCAACTTGTAAAAACAGACCATCAACCGTCGGCACCAGTGCCTCAGGAATGTCTGCTGGGCCCAGAATAAAACCTTTGCCCAGAGCCCAGTTTGCATATTCATCAATTGCCGGGGCTTCAATAAACGTCACGTCATCCCAGCGTGCCCCCATCTCATCCGCTAGCATTTGTGTCAGTGCGGTTTGCGCACCTTGACCCATTTCGCTGTGCGGCACGATCGCCGTAATAGTATTGTCGGGTGCGATCTTCACCCAGACGTTCACTAAGTGTTCCTCTTCTGAGGTGACAAAACGAGCCAGTTCCGGCGCGCGGTGTCCAGGCCGCAGCGCCACGCCAATTGCCAAACCACCGGTTGCAAGAACGCCGGTTGTAATCAGACCTCTGCGAGTCCACTTCCCTAAACTAGGCATCTTGCACCTCCTGGGCCGGATCAAAAGATTGAACGCCGACGGACTGGATCGCTTTTTTGATGCGTCCATACATACCGCACCGGCAAATATTGCCAGCCATGGCCTGATCAATAGCCGCCTCATCCGGGTTAGGATTGTTGTCGAGTAGCGCTACCGCGGACATGATCTGCCCAGACTGGCAGTAACCACACTGAGGTACCTGGTGATCAATCCAGGCCTCCTGAACAGGGTGCAGATCACCTTCAGCGCCAATCGCCTCGATGGTTGTGATCTCACCGCTGGTTGCTACAGAAATGGGGGTAACACAGGATCGAATAGCCTGCCCATTCAGATGGACGGTACATGCACCACATTGGGCCATGCCACAACCAAACTTAGTCCCGGTCAGCTGCAGGTTTTCTCGTAGCGCCCAGAGCAAGGGCATATTTGGATCCACATCCAACTGGTGGACCTCGCCATTCACTTTTAAGGTAATCATAGGCTCCGATTCCATAAAGTTTTTGATTAAGCCGTAGTTCGATCCGTTAGTTTAGCACCTTGCTCCTGCTTGACACAGGCTCTTGCTTGACAAAGCAATGCCCCTGCCCTTTTTTCTAAAGCGCTTCTGCGACTTGCGCTAACAGTTCAATTGTCGACAGCGCCTCAGACTGATCCGTGCTGATGTTGCGCATGATCACATCGGTGTACCCAAGCTCGGCAAACTGCGCCAGCTCATCCTTAACCTGATTGATCGTACCTATCAAAAGCGCTTCTTCGCTGAACCCTCTATGCCCGCGAGCTGACAGCCTGGTCTTGAATGTTTGCACCTCCTTCTCGTTCGTTGCGATAAACACATCACGTCGGATCGCGACGGCGGTTGGCGTTCTGTCGTGTTCAGCACAGGCCTGACGATACAGATTGAGCGCATCCGTTGCTGCAGCCAAGGTAAGACTTGGAGAGGCAAGCCACCCCTCAGCCACCCGGGCGGTTCGATTGATTGCGGCAGGCGCTACAGCCCCCACCCAGATCTCAACCGGTTCAGCTGGTACTGGATTGATCTGAGCGTTTTGGATGGGCCAGTATTTATCGTGACTCACAGTTTCACCAGCCCACAAGCGCCGCATGATGTCGATGCTGGCGTTAAACATGCCTACGCGCTTGGCATCATCAATACCCATACCTTGACTCTGATGTGTATCTCCAAGACCACATTGCATAATAAAACGCCCCTGCATAATGGAAGCTAAGGTTCCAATCTGCTCAGCCAATAAAACTGGATTCCAAAGAGGCAGGAGAAACAGCGCGCCCGCAGGTTTGTTGTGCCACTCAGCCAACATACGCCCCAATATGGGAACATTCTGGTAGTACGGTACGGGAACAACATGATGGTCACCGACAAATAAGGTATCCAGATCCGCCTGCCGAGCCGCGCGCGCGCGTTCGATCATGTACTTCGCACCCAGCCTGGGGTCTTCAACTCGATAATTCGAACAAACGGAGATTCCAATGCGCATTTCAAATCCTTGCTGGTCAGTCGATCTAATTCACCCTAGCAACATTCAATCAGCGTTGATAGCAGCCCAGATGCTGGGGTCCTGGCTGGGTTGGTATTCCAGCAGTTTGCCGTCATCAAACAAATAATCACCCACATCCACGCCAGGATTACTCGCACCCGGATCGCTCGAAGCCCGACGCGCGTTGGTCAAAATTTTGGGCAACCAGATTTTGTCATCCGGCCACATCCTGGGGTACGGAATCTCGTTGATGCCACACCAGAAAGGTTGCGCCTCGGGTGTTTCGATGAGATCACCCTTAAAATGGCTGCAAGTAAATGCAAAACCCAACCACTGGGGCCCATTGAGTTCAACAAACCTCATCTCAGCTCGACAGGTAAGGTTAGATACTTGCAGCCCTACTTCTTCCGCGACTTCTCGAATCGCACAGTCATACACGCTTTCATTGGGGTCGAGCTTGCCTCCGGGTCCGTTTATTTTTCCTGCACCATGGCCCGTTTTCTTGTGAATTAACAACACCTCCGCTTGACGTAAAACAAAGACAAGCGTGCCTATGAATTCTGGCCGCCAGGATTTCTTCCAGAAGGTGTCGAAATTCAGTGTCCGCGCTACCGCCATTACGACTTCAACCAACCGGCCCGATTGGGCAATCTATCCCAGTCAACGCTTGCCAGACTGGCTTGCAGGCGTTGTACGACCACTTCCCAGGTCATCTGTTCTGCATAAGCCCGGCAGGCTGAACGCGACAGCTTCAGCGCCTGGGAGATCGCCTGCCCAAGGTTTTCGCCAAGCACCCCGTTGACGCCCGATTGCACAACATCGACAGGTCCCGTAACTGGGTAACCTGCGACCGGTGTGCCACACGCATTCGCTTCCAGCATGACCAGACCAAAGGTATCCGTGAGGGAAGGGAAGACAAACACATCCGCCTGAGCATATTCATCCACCAGGGCTTGGCCTTTGCGATAGCCCAACCATTGAACCTGAGGGTATTTGGCTTCAAGCGAAAACCGTTGTGGACCGTCACCCACAACCACTTTTGTACCCTCAATCTGCAGCGACAAAAATGCTTCCAGGTTCTTCTCAACCGCAACCCGTCCAACATAAAGCAGTCGGGGTTTGTTGCGAGCCGCAAGCGGTTGTTCGTGGAAGCGTTCGAGATCAACACCGCGTCCCCAAACCACCAGATCGGACAGCCCCCATTTTTCCAGCTCCCGTTTGTGGCTTAAGGTAGTGCACAGGGTCCTGACGCTGGGATGATGGAACCAACGCATGAACATATATCCCAAGTTCAAGGGTACCCCCGCCCTGGCTTTCACGTACTCAGGAAACTTGGTATGCAGAGACGTGGTATACGGAATGGCTGCCGCGCGTAACAGGCGTCGCGCGTAAACACCTAGGGATCCTTCAGTCGCAATATGGACGTAATCTGGCCGAAATTCAGCAATCATCTGCTTCATCAACCAGGGATTGCGAGCCAATTGAATCTCATTATAGGTCGGCAAGGGCACGGTTCTAAACAAGCCTGGATGAATCACCTCTACCTGAAACTCCAGGTGCGTCGTTAACTCCTTCAGCACCCGCCGCCAGGTTGTAACCACCCCGTTCGTTTGAGGATCCCAAGCATCGGTAATCAATAACAGTCGGGGCATGTTAGCGTGTTGGCACAGTGAATCGTGAACCTGATAATAACCTGACTGCTTCGACAAGATGAACGCTGATGAAATTTTCAGTCACTAGACAAGATATTACTACGTTGGACGTAGACGCAATTGTGAACGCAGCGAACGCGACACTCCTGGGTGGTGGAGGTGTTGACGGCGCCATCCATCGTGCAGCAGGTCCAAAACTACTGGAGTACTGTCGAAGTTTGGGGGGATGTGAGGTCGGCCACGCAAAAATCTCCCCTGGTTTTTCGCTCCGTGCACAATACGTGATTCACACCGTTGGGCCAATCTGGCAGGGGGGTGACGCCAGTGAGCCAACTTTGCTGGCGAACTGCTACAGGGCTTGCCTGCAACTTGCCAGCCAGACCGAGGTTAAACGGCTGGCGTTTCCGGCCATCAGCACCGGTGTGTACGGATATCCAAAAGCACTGGCCTGCCGGACTGCGGTGGACGAGGTCACAGCCTGGTCGGCGCAGGCACCTGCTGAAGTTATATTCAGTTGTTTTGATGACGAAACGGAGAGTCTCTACCTCAGCGCAATGTCCGATGTTCCCTAGATCACCCGGGGTATCTTGCCTCAAGCTGTTGATATACATCTTGAGGCGTAAAAGTACCGCGGGTTTCCAAGGCGTTTAAGACTTCAACCAGGTGCTCATTGTCTTCTCTACCCTGCCAGAGCTTCTGATACGTACCATCTTTGTAACCGTGCGCTTGGCGAAAGTTATTCAGCACGTTTTTCCCTACGTACATGCTGTAAAGCTCGGCATAAGTCATCGGTAGCTTCGTCATTGCGCCGACAAAATCGTCCAGCACAAAAGATCGCGTGCGCAGCGTCGACTCTGCAAGCTGTTCAATAGATGTTCTGAAGGAATCCGCGGATGGCTCATCTTGGATTTCACTCTGTGCTAGAAGATCCGCAACCGAATCTTCCAGCTGCCCGGACCGCAACAATTCGCTCAACGCAAAATGCCAAATATCCACCAGCTCCAGCTTTACCTGATCTAGATCCGGCGTCTGTTTCTTCCACCATTTCCAACCGAAATGATCCAGCATCTCAGCACACTCGACCCAGATCGCCCGATAGTATTCATAACCTTCGTTACGCCAATCAGGGTGGACATGTTTGTTATGCTCATCTTGCATAGACGCCATGGTGTTGAGCATTTGAATCGCTTGTTCTTTTGTTGTCTGCATAATCATTTTGTGTGGTCAGATGAATCTTTGGCCCGAGCTGGCATTATGAGGTATTCTCGAGCCTATGGCTAAAAAACCCGTCACCGCTATGCTGATGCACCCGGTGGTTAGGGATGAGTTGTTCCGCCCGGACCATATCGATGCCCTCACGCGTGTCTGTTCGCTCGTCTCAGACAAACCGTTTAAAGAACTTGATGAATTTGGCGATCTACTGCCGCAGATAGAGGTGTTGATCACCAGTTGGGGATGTCCGCGCATCGATGATGCGGTGGTGGAGGCATGTCCGAGACTACGCCTGATCGCTCACTTGGCTGGCAGCGTTAAGGGTTTCATCGATGACTCAGTGTGGCGCAGAGGCATCTCAGTGGTCAATGCTGTCGCCGCAAACGCTGTGCCCGTTGCGGAATTCACGCTGGCTGCAATCCTGTTCTCCAACAAACGAGTATTTCAACTCAATAGATTCTACGTTACCCACCAGGAAAACCGGGCACCCTGGACCAGGGAAGCACCTGAGGTAGGAAACTACGACAAAACCATTGGGATTGTAGGCGCCTCACACGTCGGCCGATTAGTCATCGATCTGCTGAAACACTTCGATTTCAAAACCCTGGTATACGACCCCTATATTACCCCCCTGGATGCTCGACAATTTGGCGCGCACAAAGTCGGGCTGGCGGAACTCCTCAGTCAAAGCGACGTGGTGAGTTTGCACGCCCCACTGTTGAGTGACACAAAGCACATGATCGGTGCTCGAGAGTTTGCCTTGATGAAAGATCACGCCACGTTGATCAACACAGCGCGGGGGGGAATCGTTGATCAGCATGCCCTGGAGGCGGAGTTGGCGAAAGGTCGTTTGTTCGCCGTCTTGGACACAACTGAGCCCGATGTTTTACCACGCGACAATCCACTGTATCGCATGCCCAACGTATTTCTGACACCACATATCGCGGGCTCACTGGGCACCGAAACCGAACGACTGACCGACTATATCGTGGCGGAACTAGAACGCTACCAGCGCGGTCAGAATCTCAAATTTCAAGTTCGACGGGAGCACATTGCGCGGCTGGCATAAGCCCTGACAACCGCATGACCCGAACCTAAAAGCCCACCACTAACAAAGCCAGATTTGATAGTATGCTCGCTTGATTTGAACACCACTCCAAGCAGGAGTAGACAGGAGCAAGGGGGGACAGTGGACCTATCTTTCGGCCCGGAATACAACGCTTTTCGCGAGGAAGTACGCGCCTTCCTGAACACGCACGCAGACAAATCGCCACGCAACGCCACCATGCGGGCGCCCGAAACACTCGCCTGGCAACAGCTGCTCATCGAGCATGGCTATACCGCAAGAACGATTCCTAAAGAATATGGTGGCTATGGTGCTGAACCCAATATCATTCAATCACGCATAATCGCGGAAGAGTTTGCGGAAGCCAGGGTCAACTCCGGCTTGGGCGGCCAAGGCATTTCGATGTTGGTGCCTACCTTGCTGGAGATGGGTACGGAAGCACAAAAACAGCAGTTCATCGAACCCACCATAAAAGGAGAGATGGTGTGGTGTCAGGGTTACTCCGAACCAGGCGCCGGATCGGATTTGGCCAGTTTGACCACATCCGCCGTTCTGGACGGGGACGAATGGGTCATCAATGGACAGAAGATCTGGACCAGCACCGCGCACCTGGCTGATTGGATCTTTTGCCTGGTCCGAACCGAGCCAGAGGCGCCAAAACATCAAGGGATTTCCTTCCTGTTGTTCAAAATGGATACACCGGGGATCGAGATTCGCCCATTGGTGGACATGACGGGTGCCGCAAACTTCAACGAAACTTTCTTCACCGATGTGCGCGTTCCTAAAGGTCAGATCGTTGGCGCTCGGGGTCAGGGCTGGCAAGTTGCCAACGCCATCCTCGGCCATGAACGGGACTCCCTGGGCAATCCCAACGTCACGTTGACCCGCTTCAATGCCCTGATTGAGCTCATGAAAACAGAAACAGTTTACGGCGAGCGTATGATCGACAACCCGGTCTACCGAGATCGATTGATGCAAATCCAAGGTCGTGTGATGGCCATGAGATTTAACGATCTGCGGATCTTGTCCACCAAAATCAACGAAAGCCAAGATGCTCGCCTGGCGCGGATGGTTGTAAAACTGCAGGGTACAGAGCTGCGCCACGATCTTGAAGGACTGGCCATCGACATCATGGGTGAAGTAGGACTGTCTTATGGAGATAACCCCTACACTCGAGCCTCTGGTAGTTGGCAGAGCCAATACATGTATTTCCTCGGACTGATCATTGGCGGGGGAACTTCCCAAATTCAAAAAAACATCATCAGCGAACGGGGTCTGGATATGCCACGCGAACCCAAAGTGGCCAAACAATAGAGGCGTAGTTATGAGATTTGGACTATCAGAAGAACAAACGCTACTACAGGACAACGTAAATCGATTCTTAAGCGATCGGGTGCCGTTGGATCAGGTAAGAGCCTACGCCGATGATGGAGAAGACACGGTCATCTGGGCCGGACTGACCGATCTTGGTGTCCCTGCCCTGTTGATTCCGGAAGAACATGGCGGTGTTGGCTTGTCGGCGTTAGATGCCGCGATCGTAGCAGAATCACTGGGTTATCACGTAACGCCCTCTCCGTTCCTCGGCAGCGCGGTGATGGCCCCCACGGCGCTTGCTCTTGCAGGTGACCAGTCCAACAGGCTCAGTTTGCTCGCGAGCGGTGAGTTACGCATAGGTATTGCGTTTTCAGAAGCTGTTGGCCGTCGCTTGGACGCGGGGGTCACCGTGACGGACAACAAAGTTTCGGGCAAATCGCTGTTCGCCTTCGATGCAGACGCTCACTGTTATCTGGTGGTTGATGGCGATCAACATCTGTATCTGGTTGATGCCGACCGCATCGAAAGAAAGGTACTGACAACCATCGATAAAACCCGCCGCTGCGTTGAGCTGGTCTTCGATAATGCTCCTGCAGAACTCGTGAGCAACCAGCCAGAGGTATTTCTTGCAACCCTGGACATCGGCCGCGTAATGCTTGCTGCCGACACACTGGGTGCAGCCCAGTCGATGCTCGATCAGGCTGTGGAATACGCCAAACAAAGAGAGCAGTTCAATCGTCCCATCGCCAGCTTCCAGGCTGTTAAGCATATGTGTGCAGAAATGGCGGCTGCCTTAGAACCGTGTCGAGCGATGGTGTGGTTTGCCGCTCATGCGCTGCAGGAATTACCTGATGAATCTCGTCTGACCGCATGTCATACCAAGGCACACCTGGCCGAAGTGGGTAAATTTGTGGCAAAAACAGCCACGGAGGTCCATGGCGGCATGGGCTTTACCGACCTGCTGGGATTGCATTACTGGTTCAAGCGGTGTGGTGCCAACCGCCAATGGCTTGGTGCACCGGAATTGATCAGAGAAGAAGCAGCCAAGCTGCAAGGCCTTGGATCAGCTGCTGAATAAAACGACAGGTTATGACAGAAAATAGCAAAACTTCAGATACAACTGAGGCCACCGCAAAACTCCCTTTGCTTCCTCTGAAAGATACGGTGGTTTACCCCAAGATTGTTGTCCCCTTGTCAGTGGGTCGCGCCAGGTCACTAGCGGCGGTAGACGCAGCGGTTGAACTACATCGCGAATTCATTGCCGTGGCCCAACGTGACCCCCAGACAGACAACCCAGGTCCGGATGAACTGCACGCAGTGGGCACCATCGTCACAATCAACCGAATTGAAAAACGCGATGGCGGTGCCCAGGTCATCGTGCAGGGTGGACGCCGTGTCCTATTACAGGACATCGGCGATTCTGCAGACACTGCATACTTAGAGGGAGCACCAGTCAACCTGGAAGAGCTGGACCTGGCCGTGATCAGCAGCCAGGACGAGCCAGAGGTCGAAGCGCTGTTGAAAGTAAATCGCGAGCTTGCACAAAGGATTGCCCTGCTCTACGACTCAGACAACGGCAATCAGATTTATCAGCAGCTCGTGGGCCACATCACGGATCCCGTCATACAAATGTACCGAGTTGCATCCTTGGCAAATCTGGAAGTTGAGGTCCAGCAGGAAGTTCTTGAGTGTCCAACAACACTCGCTCTGATGCAGAAGGTCAACGAGGTTTTGGCCAAAGAGCTTCGCGTAACAGAGCTGCGCAGGGAAATCGCAGAACAGGCAAGAGACGACATTGAGCAACAACAACGTGAACATGTCTTACGCCAGCAAAAACAAGCCATCGAACAGGCTTTGGGTGAAAATGGCGAAGATGAAGACATCGCGGAGCTCAGACAACAGCTGAAAGACGCGAAACTTCCAGAAAGTGTCCAGGAGGAAGTCGGAAGAGAACTTAAGCGCCTTGGTCGAATGTCAGCAAGCGCTGCGGACTATCAGGTTGCGCGCAGCTATCTGGAGCTGGTCGCAGAGCTGCCTTGGCATGCAAATACGGAGGATAATTTAGATCTGCCACATGCCGCAGAAATTTTGGACGAAGATCATTTTGGTCTGGACGAGGTTAAAGAGCGGATTTTAGAATCTCTGGCGGTGATGCAGCTGAACCCCAGCGCCAAAGCACCCATCATTTGTTTTGTTGGCCCACCCGGAGTTGGTAAGACCTCACTGGGGCAGTCCATCGCTCGCGCCATGGGACGAAAATTCGAGCGACTGAGCCTGGGGGGGTTACATGACGAAGCAGAGCTTCGCGGACATCGGCGCACCTATATTGGCGCTATGCCCGGCCGCATCCTACAGGCATTACGGCGCGCTGAAGTCACAAACCCGATTATCATGCTGGACGAGATCGACAAGTTGGGCCGAGATTTCCGTGGTGATCCATCAGCAGCACTGATGGAAATTCTGGACCCCGCACAAAACAAGGAGTTTCGAGACAATTTTTTGAACCTACCCTATGACTTGTCCAAAGTCATGTTCATCACCACCGCTAACACTCTGGATGGCATACCTCGCCCGCTCCTCGATCGCATGGAAGTCATGGAAGTTTCGGGATACTCCGACCAGGAAAAACATGCCATTGCACGTAACTACTTGATTCCTCGACAGCAAACCGAAGCAGGCTTGAGTGTTGAACAACTAAACCTCACCGACAGCGCCCTGGCCCACATAATTCGTCGATATACCAGAGAGGCCGGCGTGCGAGAGCTGGAACGCGTCATCGGCAGAGTAAGTCGCAAGAGAGCTCGCCAAGTTGTGGAGGAGCAATCGAGTGACCGCCCGATTAACACAGAGCTGCTAACCCAGCTGCTGGGTCCGGAAAAATTTACCGCCGACAATCATCGACAGAAGGGTCATCCGGGAGTTGCCGCAGGACTGGCCTGGACACAAGTCGGTGGGGATGTTCTCTACATCGAAGCCTCACTGACACCCAAGGAAGAGAAGGTAACGCTGACCGGGCATCTGGGTCAGGTAATGCAGGAATCTGCCAAAGCGGCCAGAAGCTACGTCTGGTCGATTGCCGAATCTTTGGGTTTGTCAGCGGATAAGATCGAAAACCAGGGTATTCATATTCATGTCCCTGCGGGTGCTGTACCCAAAGACGGACCATCTGCAGGCGTTACCATGGCTACGGCAATAGCCTCGGCTTATAGCGGCAAAGCGTGTAACGAAGACGTGGCGATGACCGGTGAGCTTACGTTGACCGGTTTGGTTTTACCGGTTGGAGGTATCAAAGAGAAAGTTCTTGCAGCACATCGAGCCGGATTCACTAAAATTGTCATTCCTAAGGATAATGAGGCTGACCTGGCCAAGTTACCCGAGGCCGTCCGAGCAGAGCTTACGTTCACTTACGCCGAGACGTTGATGGATGTCTTCAAGGTCGCCTTACCTAAACTCTCCAGACCACGACGCAAAGCGCGCAAGGCCACTTAGTGGAGGCGTTGAGCGTCATCGGAAACTATCTCTTCTCGGTGATTATCGAGGGGTTGACCCTGGGTTTCTTATTCTGGGCGATCACCTATGTAACCGTCGAAAGCACCAGCCTCTCGGGGGCGGTGAAGGCAGGTCTGGTTGCCGAAATTGTTGGCAATCTACCCTATCTTGCCGGGTTACCCGCCACCAGTGCGCCGGGTGTGCTGACCGGTTTCGTCAGCGCCATCTTATTTTGCTGGTTGATCACCAGGGTGGGTGAGCTAACCTTCGGCAAGGCGATATACGGTGTAGCGACTACCTATTTTGTACTTATCGCGATCGTTTCCTGCTCATAGAAGCACAGCTGATTTTTAAAACTCTCGATACAGACTGAGGCCAACATAACCCTCTCCGATCTGTGGTGTCACCACCAGATCATCCTTTGCCGTCGTGAATATGCGGGCGGTGACCAAACCCAGCAGCGCACCAGAAATGACATCTATCTCGTCATGGCGATCATCATGAACCCGACTGTGCCCTACATAGGCGGCAGCGATATAGGCGGGCAAGCCCCATTTCCAACCGTAACGTTCATGCAGATATCCTGCTGCCTGAAAGGACACAGCCGTGTGCGAAGAAGGGAATCCATCGTCATCTCGACCGTCCGGTCGTTCTTTGCTGATGGATTCTTTTAACACATAGCTGGACGCCAGCGTGGTTGCAAAGCCCGTCAGGAATTGATTTCTGCCTTCTTTATCATCTTTGGCTAAGCTGATCGCGAATGCGGTTGCCGGCAGGACGATCTGTAACGCATCACCCACATCGCCGGTTCGCGTTCGCCCGAGAGGGTTATCTCCCGCATGGACCAAACTTGTGACAAGTAGACAAAAACATAAAATAAAAATCAGGATGGATCTGATCACTCTAGGCGAGCCCCGCTTCGTCGAGTAGCGCCTCAAACTGATCTACACACGGTGCAATAAAATTCACCGAGTCATTCCAGAATTGCGCGGAGGTCAGATCTACTTGCAGATGCTTTTCCGCAAGATCTTCTGCACTCATCCGGCCCGTATCACGCAAAAGCTGCACATAGCTTTCGAAAAAATCCGCACCCTTGCGTTCGCGTGTGGCATAAACGCCCAGACTGAAGAGATACCCGAAGAGGTAGGGAAAGTTATAGAAGCTCAGACCCGATATGTAGAAATGCAGCTTAGATGCCCAGAACATGGCATCAGGCTCTTCCAGCACTTCGCCATACCAGTCGGTCCAGGCCTCAGTCATGTAACGCTTCAGCTCCTCGGGGCGCTGGGGACGTTCGGCTCTGGCGTCATAAAAGCGCTTCTCAAAACTATAGCGGGTAGGAATATTGAGCAGATACGCCGTCAGCGCGCTCACTTCTTCCCAAAGGATGTTCATCCGACCTTGGATAGAGTCAGAACGCTCGAGTAGAGTTTTGCGTACCAAGGTTTCACCAAAGGTGCTGGCCGTTTCCGCCAGGGACATGCCGTAACTCTTTTGCGACAGAGGAAGGTCACGCATGACCCACCCGTGATAGGCATGACCCAATTCATGCGCCAGCGTGACCACATCGCTGAACGAGCCGGTATAGGTCATATAAACACGCGGATTTCGACTTTTGTTAAACCCGGTACAGTAAGCACCCGGTGTTTTGTTAGGGCCCACCGTGCCTTCTATCCACTGTCGCTCAGCCATCATGCGAACAAAGTCAGCCATGCTCGGATCAATCTGGCCGTAGGCATCAGCAATCAGCATCAAGGCTTGATCAAAATCAACACGTTCATCATCACCACCCAGCTCAGGCGCTGGCGCAACCAGATCCCAGGGCCCAAATTTTGCCTTCCCGTAGGCGCGAGCTTGAAGTGCTGCAGCCCGTCGAGCCAGCGTTCGATGCTGCCGGGCTACACCCATGATCGTATCCAGCGTCTCTTTACTGATCCGATTGGCATGCACTGCGCTATCCAGATAGTGAACAGTCTGTTGGCCAGAGCGCTGCTTACACATCTCCAGCCGCCAACCCGCGATGGCGTTTAACGCCGCAGAACAGGACTCTTCATGATGTGTCCATGCGTTGCCGACCGCCCGCCAGGCTTTCTGGCGCTGCAAATCATCTGCGGAGCCTAACAAGGTGTTGGCTTGAGCAACCCCCATTTCCCGGGTTTCGTTTCCTACGAGTACTTCACAGCGTAAAGATCCCGCCAGCTGGTCATATAGATTCCCCCATGCATGTATCCCATCCTGGGACAGTCCGTTCACAATACGTTCCTGATCCAGACTCAGATTTTCATGCCTTCGGTGACGGCGATGTTTCAGCAGAAATTCCTCCGGCGCCACGTCCGGATCTGACAAATAGTCCTGAATAAAGGCTTCTTCCGCTTGATCCAAACATTGAGACAAAGGCTCGAATAAATCACCGGATCTTTTGTAATACGCCTGCAGGCGCCCTTTCAGGGCTAACGCATCCGCCCGCTGACTATCCACGGATAGTAGACAATTAGCGAAGGTGGAGATATTTCCTAACAAAACATCACACTGAGCGCGGCCCTTGGAAATGGTCTGAGCTGTTCGAACGTCAGGATCTTTCTGCAGCTTGTCATTTTCCGTCGCGATCGCATCAAGTATTGCATCGATGCTGGCCAGGTCTTGTTCAATCAACGGATCATCACAACCCTTATACTCATCTGAAAGGTCCCAGCTTGGGCCGTAAAACATATCTTCCCGACTCTGAGCTTGCATCAACTGACTCCACTGTCTGATTTGAATGTCCAGTAGCTGTTGGCAAAATAGTTTGCCAACGCTGCCGGCACAATGCTGACCGCCTGGGCCAATATGGCGGGAAACTCCGGCAGCCACCATCTTAGGAACACAAAGCTGACAAAACTCACCAGTAGAGTGATGATGGACACCGCATTAAATTTCAAGCCTCGTACCCTTTTACGTGAACTGATGGTTCGGTCTGAGAACGTCCAATAGTTATTCCAGAAAAAATTCCAGATGATCGACACTTCGATGGCTATGGCGGAGCTTAAGTAATCCCCTAAGCCCATGCTGCTTAACAACCAGAAGCCTCCAAGGTTGACCACAACCCCGGAGACGCCAACCAGCCCAAACTTAATAAACGTTTTGCGGGATAAAAGCCTCAACCACCAGACGTGCAGAAAAAATTCCCAGATATCTCGACCACCCAGCTTGGTCACACCCGCCTGGCGTTCATGAAAGCGGATGGGATGCTCAATAATCTTTACCCCCGCCATCGCCAGGCTATGCAGCAGCGCAACCTGGAAGACATAACCCTGGATGTTCTGGCGAAGCGGAAACGCCTGTGTCAAAGCTGACAGTCGGATCGCCTTAAAGCCCGCTGTGCAATCCTTAATGTTGTAAAGTCCGGCAACATAGCGGGCAAACAAATTGCCCATCTTCGAGAGCATTTTGCGCCGCCAACCCCAAATCTCATCAATTTCACCGTGTTCAACATATCGCGACCCAATGACCACATCCGCATCTTCGAGCCCTTCTAACAGGTGTACAACATCACCCGGCTTGTGGGAAAAATCTGCATCCATCTGCACCACCGCATCAACGTCGAAGTTGGCTAGAACATGGTTGAATCCTCGGGAGTAAGCGGTACCCAAGCCTTCTTTTGGACCACTCAAGAGACTCACTCGATCATCGCCACGGCTAATCTCTTCAACTCGGTCGGCGGTGCCGTCCGGCGATTGATCATCCACCACCAGTATCTGGCCGCGCAGCTGTGATCGCTCATCCAATAACGCTAACAACTGATTCAACAACGATGTTATGTTGTCCGCTTCGTTATATGTTGGGATAACGAAGCAGACCGATGTCACAGGCATAATGACCAAGCCAAAAGGTGCCAGTTTGGGGACACGCATCTTTACACAAGCCGCCAGTGAAAGTAACGAGCAGACCTGTACATGCAAAGAATTTCTGAACCTTCGGCAACTCTGTTCCTGATTGGGTGTCTGGCCTGTTATCTTGCCCCCGATCTGGTGAGTCTAAGTTACGCGCTGGATGGTTTGGTTTATGCCAACATCGCAAACCTCCTAGCCCAAGGCGAAGGGTCATTCTGGTATCTGCCTTACTACGTCACGGAGGTGGTGCGGTTCGTCGACCATCCACCCTTGGGTATTTACATTCAGTCTTTGACGATGGCTGTGATTAATACTGATTGGTGGGTGGACAAACTCTACACCACGATTCTGATCGGGTTGTTCTTCCTGGGTTGTTTTCATCTGGGGAGACTTCACCCTACTCATCAGTATTGGCCAGTACTCCTGTTGCTTTCGCTTGTCCCTTTGTCGACCTACACCCTTAAAAACGGCTTCCTCGAGGTACCGTTGAGTATTGCGATCATGGGTTCGGTCTGGGCTGTGATGAAGGCATACCGCAAATTGTGGTGGGCATTGCTGGCAAGCGCCTTAATGATCGGCGCAGTGATGATCAAGGGACCCGTTGGACTGTTCCCATTGGTGGCGCCGATGGTTTATCTGGTGATCGTGACACCATCAAAAACCAACATCGTGCGCGCGACCTCAATTACCTCAATTATGGGTGTGGGCCTGCTCGCCTGCCTTGGTATTGGGGTGTTAAGTGCGGATATAACCAGCTGGTTACAACACTACCTCTCGGGCCAGGTATTGGACAGTATCACCGGGGCACGGCCTGCGGAACATGGTCGTCTATACCTGCTCTATCACCTGTTTGTGAGCCTTGCGATCATCACAATCTGTGCCGCCCTCCTGGGGGGACGTTTCAGCACGTTTAACAAAACCACCGTGTTCTGGCTGCTGCTTGGTTTGGCCTTTGTGATCCCGCTCTTACTCAGCGCCAGGCAGTATCGTCACTACTTATTGCCTGCTCTTCCATTTTTTGTCCTGGCAGCAAATAGCCTGATTCCAGCACTCTCTGCCAATTCAAGGGTCAGTCAGGTGCTGAACCGCATGCTCAAGCTTACCTGGTGGGCCCCCATCACCATCGGACTTGTTCTGGCCGTCTACCATTGGGGCAAGCCTGGAGACCACGTGGACGACCTGGACGATGCCCAAACCATCGCCTCTACAGTGCAACAAACCACGGTTGGCTTCTGCAGCCCCGAGCTGTCGCTGAGCGCTTATCTTTACCGCCATCACAATATCAAAACCACACATTCCAACCAGGCCTGGGTGGTCTGTAAACACCTCCCAGGTCCGTCATTCACACATCGTTTGGACTTGAGCGATGGGGTCTCTTTGTGGCATAAACCGCGCACGTCAGATCACACACATAATAATAATTAAGCGCAAAGATTTGTGCGTAAGGATCCCCATGACATTAGTCTGCATACCCCCTGTCCGCATTTTGTCCCCTATTTTATTGATGTTCTTGTTGTCGGTTAGCCACGTGGCACAGGCCAGCGAGAAATGGTTTGCAGCGGTTAAAGCATCCATTGGTGACGTAGAGATAGACGGCATTTCCCATGGCGGAACAATCGGGACTGGAGCGCTGATAAACGGCGAGATTGATGGCCAGCTTGAGGACACGGCAATTGATGACTACACCGCCGGACTGGGTTTCAGCCTGGGGCGCCGCATTAGAAACTGGCATTACGAAGCAGAGTATATCTATCGATATCGCACGGACTGGGATCTGGTGGCGCCAACACCCTCTATCCAAACCATCACCAATGTGTTTTCGGATATTGAAACTCATACCCTGATGCTGAACGTTGCACGCCGCGGCGTCATCTCACAGAACTGGTCCTGGGAACTGGGTGCAGGTATCGGTTTGGCCAGTAACGACATCGACGGCGAATACATCGAGCGGCAGGTTCCTGGAATTCGACCAGAAATGGTCTTCAAAGATGACGATGGCGGAATAGAGTTTGTCTACAATCTGTTTGCCGGTGTGACGCGAGATCTGCGCGGTCCATGGACGTTTAACATTCGATACCGCTATATCGATCTGGGAGAGGTTGAAATTGGCCCATTTCCAGGCAGAGCAAGCCAGGCATCAGGAGACTATACTTCCGGCGAACTACAGTTCAGCCTGGAAAGAAATTTCTAAACACAAAGGCTGTCCCACAAAATAGCGTCCAACTCAATTGAGAATTATTCCTATTAAAGATAAGCTCGCGCAACCTAATAGCGAAGTTCAGAAATGCCCGCAGAATACAATCTTGTCGTAAAAAGCTCCGAAATTTTATCGCCCAACATGCGCAGCATTGTATTGACCGGCGAAGATCTGGAGACATTTCCACCCGACCAGGAAAGCGGCTATGTGAAAGTTGTATTTCCGCTAGATGCTGAAACTTCTGTGATGCGTTCGTATACGATCCGCGCGCACAACCGGGATCTGCATGAAATAACCTTGGATTTTGTTGATCACGGAGACGCTGGCCCCGCGTCCAAGTGGGCTCGAAATACCAGTGTCGGAGAGACCATTACCGTCCGTGGTCCGGGCGAAAAGAAACTTGCAGACCCCCAAGCTGATTGGTTTCTGATCGCCGGTGATCTCAGTGCCCTCCCGGCAATCACCGTCAATCTAGAACAGCTGCCAGAGGACGCTAGAGGTTATGCGGTCATCGAGGTGCCAGACAGTGCGGACCAACAAGCGCTGCAAGCACCCGCAGGCATGGAGATTCAATGGGTCGTGAATCCAGACCACAGCCAAGCCAATATCCCCCTGGTGCAAGCCATTAGATCCCTGAACTGGCTACCGGGCACGCCATACCCCTGGTTTGCTGGAGAATTTGAAGGGATGCGACAAATGCGCCAGTTCCTACGCCATGAAAAAGGCATCGACAAAAAGGCCATGTATTTGAGTTGCTACTGGAAGTACGGAGATACCGACGAAGGCATGAAAGCGGCAAAACGGTTGGACGCTCAAGCGAACGGGTAGGCTCAGTTCAACTTAGGACACCTGCATCAATCATGTTCAGCAGTCATATCCTGTGTAAAGTAGATGATCTGCACAGTGCCATCGAACTGTGGCGCAAGGCGGGTTTCGAAGTGCAGTTGGGAAACAAGGCGGAAAAAGCGATTAACGCCTTGATCTGGTTTGAACGCGGCCCATTCATCGAACTGATTGACGCACAGGGCGCCAAGCCACCCGGATGGTTTTTAGGCTTTTTCAAGCACATTCTGAAGTCACCATGGGTCGGCAGGTTCGATCGCTGGGTGGATAACAAACCCGGCTGGTGTGAGCTCGCCCTGGAAACCACAGGCGACTTGAAGCCCGTTCTGGGTCGGTTGAGATCGTCAGAAATGAAAATTTTTGGTCCAGTCCCTAACCGTCGTCAACCGCCGAATAGCCCGGTTATCCAAACTCAGACGGCCTTTCCGCACTGTCTAGAGTTACCCATCCTGATGGGCGCATACAAGCCGGACCCTCGCCCCGCACACGTGCAGCATCCAAATGGCGCGATCGAGATCGATCGCATAGAGATCACAATTCCTGAAGAAACGGCACAAGATTGGCAGGCATTGCTGGATACCACAGACACATGGCTCAAGATTAGAGTTGGGACTGATTACGCCGTCAACAGAGTCACCATTCGTGGATTAAACCGAACGTTGGATCCTCGTTCTATTAACGGTGCGGTAGTCGAGCCAGCTACGCCGGCTTAACAAGTCGGATCAACGGGGAATACGTACACCTTCCGCGACAATTTCATAGACGAAGCCGGGCGCTAAAGTTGTTTCTCCATCTTGGATATCTGAATTGAAATGTTCTGCTTGGGCCGGAGACAGCTCGCGTTGAATCAACTGCCCTGCCAGCGTGACAGTTTTACCGCCGGTATTGGTAGGCACAAAAAAGCCGTAGTCCTTGAAAGATACGCGCACCGCTAACTCGTCTTGTATGGCCAAAAAGAAACAGCCTTTTTTCTGACACACTTTGCCGACAGTTGTCTCCAACAGAACATCTCGATCGAGGTTAGCTGAAGCGTTGCCTAACAGCCCTTTCAGCGTGAATCTGGGTAACGCGTTGTCGATTTGCGCCCCAAAGGTTTCACTATGTGCATCTGACTCAACAGGCTGGGACAGACGCAAGACATCTGCGTGCATCTCTACGCTCATCAAAGGGGTACCCAGGCAGAGTAAAGCCAGCACCAATGGTCTTAAGTTACGCAAAAAGTTTGGATCCATCATTGTCATCCGTCTGTCTTTGTTGACCGTATCCATCTTAGTAGCTCCCTGAAAATTTCGCACTCGATATTTGGCCTACCCGTAGGGTATGCGACAATGGCAGGGCACATTTGCCTGGAAGCAATCATGAAAAAAATTCTGCTGATCATCCTAGGTCTGTTCATACTGCTGTATATCGCGGGGTTACTGATCTCAGTAGACCCGAACGAGCAAAGACCCGGCACTCAACTCAGCGGCGAGCTGGTCTCCCAAACGCCAGTAGACTGGAGCTTTGTGCAACCCAGACAAAAGGTCTGGGTCCAAACCAGTACTTGGTATGGTATTCCGCACTCGGTGACCACTGTCAGCTTCGTGATCGACGACCACCTGTACATTCCCTGTGGATGGTGTGCAACCAAGCGCTGGCCAAAAAATGTGTCCGCTAACCCCAACGTGATTGTGAAAGTTGGCGAGAAGCTCTACCCGCGCCGCGCCGTTGAAGTGACCGATCAGGAGTTTATCGACGCGGTCTTCGGACAGATGGACATCGATACCAGTAGCGTTGCGCTGTATCGCATGGACCCACAATCATAGAACGGATATCGCAGTTTTGAAGAAAGTTGTCATCATTATCGGCATTGTGGCGGTCGCAATCATTGCGTTAGGCATCACCTTTAGCATGGAGATAGAAAGATATAACTATCAGACCTCTTTGTTCAGTGGTGCCGCGCAGGCCGAAAATTTTACCCGGCAAAACGACTTCTACCCGATCAACGAAATGCAGCCTGCCGACCACCCCTCAGCGCTGCCTGTGGGGGACCCGTTCACTCTGCCTAGCTCTTTCACCTTCCAAGAACAGACCTTTAACACCACTGAGTTTCTTGACAAGACCGATACTGGCGCACTGCTTGTGTTACACCGGGGTAAACTCCGCTATGCCACCTATGCGTTACCAGCAGGTGAGGACGTGGCCTGGCTCACTCACTCCATTTCCAAAACACTTGTGGCCACGGCAGTGGGCCTGGCGTATCAACAGGGTTTCATAAACAGTCTCGACGACCCGATCGATCACTACGTACCTATGCTCTCAACCAGCGGTTATGCGGGGGTTTCTATTCGCGATGTTCTGCAGATGTCTTCAGGCATACGGTGGAACGAAGACTACTCGGATCCCGAGTCTGATTTAAACCAGTTTGGCATAACTATATTTACAGGCGCTAGCTACGACGAGTTTGTGAGCACACTGGTCAGCGAACGGGAACCGGGTACCTACAACAGCTACACCGGAATGGATTCCCAGGCGCTGACCATGTTGGTCAGGGCCGTGACAGAAATGTCGCTATCCGACTATCTGTCAGCCAATGTCTGGCAACCGCTGGGGATGCAGGACAGAGCCTTCTGGACCACCGATAAAAATGGGGTCGAACTTGGTCTTGGCGGGCTGTCAGCTACTGCGCGGGATTTGGCGAAGATCGGCGAGCTCTACAGAAACCAAGGAGTTTGGCAAGGACAACAAATACTCAACAGCGATTGGATTGTCCAATCCACGACAGCTACGGCGCCGCATCTGACGCGCGGGGAAAACCCGAATTCAAAACACACAATGGGCTATGGCTTTCAATGGTGGCTGCCTGCGGGTGACGAACAGGACTACGCCGCCATCGGTATCTATAATCAGTTTATTTACGTCAATCCCAAGCATGCCACGGTGATCGTGAAACTGTCTGCCTACCGAGACTACGCCAACACATCAGTCCCCGACCCTTACCTGGAGACAGAAACCTTTTCAATGTTCAGGGAGATTGCAGCAAAAGTTAGCGAACGCCCTTAGATCACAGATCTGTAAGTCGCTCATTGCGATAAAAAGGTAACGCAAGCTGCTCTTTAATCGACAGTGGTATCGCCTTACCCGCCCCAATCTGGCCAACTTGTTCATCGCCACAATAGGTACCGAAGATACGGTCCCATAAAATGATATTACATCCATAGTTCGAGTTACTTTGTTGCAGCGCCAACGCATGATGGCAGTGGTGCTGCTGGGCAGTAGCAAAAACCCAGTTGTACACCGGCATCGACTTTAGAGGCAGATTCGCGTGGTTAAGCGTGCCGTTCCAAATACTGAACGCACCAACAACCGCCATTACGTGATCACTGGCACCCAGCAAAGCGAGCGCAACGGGTGTTCCAGCAAACAAAGCCAAATACTCTAGCGGATGAGTACGGTCACCACGCATGCAGCCCATCTTTGTAATGTGGTGATGTGTCGCATGAATGCGCCACCAGAACAGAGACTCATGTTGTATGCGGTGCAACCAGTAATAAACAAAACTGGAAATAAAGAGTACACCCAAGGCGCTCCCAATCAATCCCAAAAATGACTCGGGTTCAAGCGACAACTGCAAGGGGGTGAGATCTCGCACATATCGAAAAGCATCAGAGATGGGCGTCTCATAGAAGTCGCTGTATAGGGGTATCCATAACAACCCAGCAAATGCCAACCAAAACGCATCCTCACCAAGCTCCTTTGGTTCAAGCAGCCAATCCTCGCGCTTCGTCCATATGCGTTCTGCAAGTATGGCTAGGGGTATGGGTATCACAATCATGATGGCAGCAAACAACTCATGATTCATCCACTGATCGGTGATCATGGTCGCCACTAAAAACATTGTACCCAATACCAATATGGGTTGAGGAAGCGACCAGACCACATCTGATGTGCTCCAGCCCTTTTTATTCTCAGCCTCCTTCTCAACTTGGTGTTTCACGTCCGATTTCTGTTCTCTAAAGGCGGCTTGTGTTTCTCCGCCAACTAATGGTTCGCTCATCGCAAAATCTGCCCTCGCTTCAAGTATTATTTTACTTTTTTTACCGATTGTTTTGTGGGAATGTTGGTTTCGATACTGATTAATCAACCGTTGTGTCAGCACAGCCCGAATACTGGGTTCTGAATTCCCATTTGCACAATCCCTGTGCAGATTCTTTGTGCAAGTCCCGTTTGCCATTCCCCGACTACTTAAGGCGAATGCAAATTCCCGGCCACTTTAAACGTTTGACGCTGATGATTTTGGTGAGCAACGCACGGCGTAACAAAGCACTCCGATTTCAGGAACTTAATTAAAGAACTTCATTAGTACTCGAAACAAGACGCAGCACCCGGACAGGGGTGAAGAGGAGCATGAACAAAAAGTAAGATCTAACATGCACACTATTATATGCACCACCGCACAGTATTAGTGCTGATCCTGGACCCAAACCCCCAACAGAACGCGTTAGTTTGGTGCATTGTGAAATGCGCACACAAACACCCATCGCGGAGATATTTCGTTAAACGATAGGTTCTGGGTAGTTACGAAAAAGTCTACTCTGACGAATCAGGGGAAGCCGCGACCGGAAAAGCATCACTTTGAGCAAACTGCTGATATCCATAAGTCATGGCTCTCGCACATTCGACCGGCGTGGCACCCCCATCGAAGAAGCCGTCGCAGGGTCCCTCCATAATGTCCGGCATGTTTTCAAGCACCCATTCTCGCGCCTGGTAATAGATCGGCTGGTCATTTGAGCTGGTTTCTACAGAAACGAGTTTTTCTTGTTCAAAGGTGATGGTAAAGGTATCGGTTACGTTGAATCCTGTTTGCAACGCAAGGACCGGATCATCCTGCACGGTAATTGGGCAAACAATAGTCAGAGAAACCTCGGCTAATACACAGGCACCTCGATCCACAATTTTGTAGTTACCACCTTCAGCCCATCCCTGATAGTAAAGTAGCCCCGCTTTAGAGTCTGGGGCATCAGCAAGCAGTGGTGCCAGTCTTCCCGCATCAAAAGAATAAAAGGCATCGATGAACGCCTCAGCCTTATCTAAACGCACATCGTTAAGCGAGAGCGCGGGCGGGGTCTGGGGCGGCGAACAGGCGACCAACCCCAGTATCAGAAAAGGTACAACTGACAATGGCCAGATATTCGGTCGAGCTTCCATCATGTGTTCAGCTCCTCGTTTCCCATTACGCATGTTTACGAATCTCCTATTCAACCTATTACTATAAAACCTTCAGACCAGGCGGTTCTGACTCACCTTAGACTGAGGGCACTTTCTCCCACTCTTCCCAACTTATTGAGCGTCCGGGGTAAGCGATGTTTTCAAAAGGCCAACTCTGAAGCCAGTCTTGGACCCATGCATAGAGCGTTTCGTCGAACCCTGCATCGTACTCCGCCTTGGTCACCCACAGCCTCACCATTGCGTCGTATTCGCGTCTTGGCGACGGATACACATAGACACAACCAAGCTCTCTATCACCCTCTGGCGTAAGCACCGCATATGCAAAAGACTCCCGCATGCGGAAACGGCGTTGTTCATTCAACATGTCCTGCATAGCATCTTCATCCGAGATATTTTCATGTGGCCAGCTCGCGCTTCTGGAGAACGTTCTTTGGAGGTGTTCTATGGACGACATATAGGCCGCGAAATCAATCTCAACCAACGCCGGTCCGAGTGGGATCAGCTTGAAATTTCCCGTCTCAACCAAAGTGGGCGGTTCAAAATCGTCGGGTAAGAACCCTGGATCTTGCTCTGGACTTGGCTGAGCACTCAAGCCGATTGTTGCGTCAGATTCATCCGACACAGCAGAAACTGAAGGGCTTTGACTACACCCAATCGTTTGAACCAGGAAAAGCAAAAAAATGCTCGATTTAAAGAATTTCACAGCGTGATGTCCTTTTTCATTCATTCCCAAAAACTTTCAACCGGCAGCTTTAGCCTCGACCTCCGCACCCAGAACATCAAGACGTTATGTAGCTTCGCCAACTTCGATGATGAGTAATCTCTTCCGCACCTTCTAGACCCGCTGATTCACACACAAAGCCCGCTACTGTTGTGCCATCATCAAGCTCTACTCGCCCAATTCCTAACGGCCATGGAATACCTTCTAGGAAGCTTGCAAAAGACTCAGCAGGCATGCGCCAGATCTCGATGGCAATCGAGTCACCGCGTGCCGAATCTTTCATCATGCCAGGACGCTTAGGTGGACCACCGCTTAGCGCAAAAAGGCGGTAAGCTTTTGCTGTAGCTGCAACCTTGATCAATTGAGCTCGCCGCTGCGTAAGTTGCCAATTCAACGGCAGCCCGGACATATGCGCGCCACACACTGCAATATCAATCGAATTCTGCTGTTGGAAAGTCGACAAAACCGAATCTGATCCCGAGGCTTCCGAGCTGGCGTCAAGCAAACGAGTAACTTTTGCCCCAATCGATAAGATTTGAGTATCCGACAAACGGTCACCAACGAGGGTAACGCCAAAAGGTTCCCCATCCGGGGTATGGGCACCAGGGACAGCAACACCACACATATCCAACAAATTCATATAGTTGGTGTAGTAGCCCAGATTGGTATTGGTGAGGAAAGGCTTATTCAACACCTCTTCAATCGAATAATGACAACCCACCGTCGGGGTCAATAAAGCGTCCACGTGACGCAGAGATTCGACGCACTGCATACGAAGTTCAGCGAGCTTGTACTGAGAACGATAAACATCACAACCTAAACTCGTTGCTCCCGCTTCGATCACCTTTAATGTCACTGGTAGCAGCGCGTTTGGGTTACCTCGGATGATCGACTCCGCCGCGAGATAACGTTCAGTTACCCAAGGTCCTTCGTAAAGCTCCAATGCGGCTTGCATAAATGGCGCGAAATCAATTGTCTGGAGCTGTACACCAGCTCTCTGAAGCTGATCGATTGTATCTGCATATGCGGACGCAAACCGATCGTCTCCAAAAAACTCAAGCTGAGACTGCTCAATGACACCAAGCGAAAGCTTGGAATCCCAAATCCCGAAGTGAGAAAAATCGTTAGGGTAGTGATTTACCCTAGAATTCGCGTCGCTGGGGTCGAAAGCGACGCTCAGCCCGGCAACAGCCGCGGCGTCTTGCACATTTCGCGTTAATATACTCACGCAGTCAATGCTGCGACAAGCTGGCACTACCCCTGAGTTTGATATAAGTCCTCTGGTCGGTTTATAGCCAACTAATTTATTGAGCGCCGCAGGTACCCTTCCCGAACCGGCCGTGTCGGTTCCTAGCGCAAAGCTAACCAAACCAGTACTTACTGCTACGGCGCTACCAGAGCTTGAACCACCGCTTATCATTTCTGGCCGATCTGGATGTTTCGTCACGCCATAAGGCGAGCGCGTCCCTACCAGACCTGTGGCGAACTGGTCCAGGTTGGTTTTACCCACCGGTATCGCACCCGCATCTACCAGTCTCTGCACAACTTCCGCGGATCGCTCAGGCGTGTAGGTAAATTCGGGACATCCAGCAGAAGTCGGCATTCCAACAACATCTATGTTGTCCTTTACAGCAAAGGGGATACCCCACAACGCCTTTTCCGTCGGACAAACGCCTTCTAGCGCGCGCAAGTAGGGCTCTATTTGGCTAAGCGACGGCGGAGTCACCCAGATGTTACAGGTCGCAAGCAAATCAGCAGCGCTAACAATATGGGAACAAACCTCAAACGGTGTCAGTAATTCTTTTTGATAGGCCTGCGACAAACGGTTTATCGGAGCGGCAACCAAGGCCGCAGCTAAGTCGGTTTCATTCATAAGTAATTGCGAGGTCACACTGCTGACCCGTCGGAAATCCTATTGCCTCCAAAGAGCATGTGTTCTAGTTCTTCTTTTTTCTTTTTGTTTTCGAAGTTGGTTTTTTTCTCCGTAGATGTATTCGATATCCAAATTTCATGCCAAACGATCATGACGCGAAGAATCCTCGTAGCAGTGTCCCGAAACGGTGCATCGAGCGCAGCGACGCCACATCAAAGTGCAGTTTTTTTCATCAATCCTGAGCTGACGGGGGTTTTGATCTATGGCACCAGATTTGCAGTACTTAAAGTCAACGAATAAAGGTGAGCCATGACCGCTCGTAATTGCTCACCAATAAAATTACAAGATAGATACGGAGAGCTCGCGCCGTCTCGCTTACTGTTGTATCGCGCCCAAAATTAAAGATGCCTCTAGAAAATTATGCAGACACCATTCCCGGGGGAAGGCACTGGTCTATGCGGCTACGCCCTAATGTCGCACTGGAACTTACGGACTTAACCGGGTCAGGCAATGTAGCCATGCTGATGTTCAATCCAGAAAATCCTCTCGAGCGATTGAACCTCCCGGATACCCTGAAATGCCAACACACATTCAAGATCTCGGCGGGGCACTGTCTCTATTCAGACATGGGACGCATATTTTGTTCGGTGATCGAAGATTCTTGGGGATGGCATGACGCTTCTTCTGGCACGTGTAATCGAGCACTTGTAGAGAAAAAGTGGGGTTCGTCCTCATATCAGGAGCAGCGCAATGAGGTTCTGCGCAACGGTCGGGAGAGCTTCTTGATAGAGCTCGCAAAATACGGTCTTGGGAAACGCGACATTGTCGGCAATATGAATTGGTTCAGCCAAGTGGACGCCGACGATGAAGGCACGCTTACTCTAAACCGTCGCTCAGAAGCGGGCGCCCGTGTGGTGCTTCGTTTTGAAATGGATGCCGTCGTCCTCTTACACACCTGTCCCCATCCATTGTCGGAAGAGCCCGAGTATCCCAGGTGTGACATTGGCTATCGCTTGTTCAAAGTACCAAAGGCCCAAGACGATGATCCATGCCGCAACTCATGTTCCGAAAACATACGCGGTTTCCAGAACAACGAGCTCTATTACCTGGGGTACACCGATGCTTAGAGAAAGTGAGAAGAACTTAAACGATATCGTTGACCGATATGAGATCGACGCGGGGGATTACTGGTTAGGTCATATATCCAAGGGACAGTCTATTCGATTGACGGATCTCCATGGCAACCAAGCTATAGATACACTTTTCTTTAACGATGACGACCCCTTCGAAAGGTATAGCGCGTTTGACACCATCAGAGAGCAGAACTCCGTCTATCTAACCGCAGGATCCGTCCTGCTTTCTGATGAAAATCGACCAATGTTGGAGATCACTGCAGATACATGCGGTCGCCATGACACCTTGGGTGGCGCCTGTGCAGGAGAAAGCAATACGGTCCGCTATGCGCTCGAGAAAAAGACCATGCATTCTTGTCGCGACAGCTGGCTCCTGGCATTGACATCCGCGTTCTCCGAACTTGGCCTGACCAAACGAGACCTTACCCACAATGTTAATTTTTTCATGAACGTACCAATCACCTCCACTGGCGGGCTGACCTTCGAGGACGGCGTCTCCGGGCCAGGCAAGTATGTTGAGTTACTGGCGCTGATGAACATTATGGTGCTCATTTCAAACTGCCCGCAACTTAACAACCCATGCAACGGATACAACCCGACCCCGGTTGAGGTGGCTGTATGGGACGCTGAAGAACGCAATGTTTAACAAAGTCATGATCGCAAATCGAGGTGTCGCTGCGGTTCGTATTGCGCGCACGCTAAGACAGATGCAGATCAAGTCTGTTGGACTACGTAGTGACGCTGAGGCCCAAGCAGACTATTTTGACGTCTTCGACGAGGTCTATGACCTAGGACCCGGCAGCGTCGCTGAAACCTATCTGAACCAACACAAAATTCTAGATCTCGCCTTATCCGCGCAAGTCGACGCGATCCACCCTGGATATGGCTTCCTTAGCGAAAACGCTGAATTCGCCCGTGTCGTGGAACGCGCAAAGATCGCATTTATCGGACCTTCAGCAAGCACGATCGAGGTGTTTGGTTTAAAACACAAAGCACGAGAACTGGCTTTGCAGGCAGGTCTGGAAATGCTGCCGGGCACACAACTTCTAGACGATATTGATGCTGCGGTCACCGCCGCAAAAGCGATTGGCTACCCGGTCATCCTCAAAAGTACGGCCGGAGGCGGTGGTATCGGCATGCAGCGCTGCGACTCAGAACAACAGCTCATTCAGGCATTTGAGAGCGTACAGGCGTTAGCGGAAGCCAATTTTTCATCAGCAGGCCTCTTTTTGGAAAAGTACCTGACCGCACCACGGCACGTGGAGGTGCAAATCTTTGGCGACGGGAAGGGGGGCATCCTGGTCATTGGCGATCGCGATTGTTCCATGCAACGACGTAATCAGAAGGTTGTTGAAGAATGTCCGGCGCCAAACATGCCGCTAACCACACGCAAGGCAATACATAACCAGGCCGAGGCGCTCGGACGCTCCGTAGGCTACAAAAGCGCGGGGACAGTCGAGTTTCTCTACGACACTGAATCAGGTCATGCCTACTTCTTGGAGGTCAACACCCGCCTACAAGTCGAACATGCGGTAACCGAGATGGTATGGTCTATTGATCTTGTGGAATGGATGGTGCGCCTGTCTGCCAACCAAATGCCGCCGCTGGCATCCATTGTTCTGGCACAGAATGGTCACGCTATCCAGGCCAGGTGGTATGCCGAGGACCCATATTTGAGTTTTAGTCCTGCACCTGGTGAGATCCGGGTATCCCATCAATCTCAAGCACGCATCGAAACATGGATCGATGAGCAGGCAAAAGTGTCGCATCTTTTCGACCCTATGCTGGCAAACATCATTTGCCATGGCGCAAACCGCTTGGAAGCCATTGAGAAACTATCAGCAGAACTTAGGACGATCAGAAGTTACGGCATCGCTACGAATCTCCAGTACTTGCAACAGGCTATCCAGATAGACTCATTCCGAGCCGAAGAGCTGTCTACCCAACTGTTGGCAGAGGTCGCGTACAACCCGACTGAGATCGAAATTATTGAGCCAGGTATGGAAACAACTGTTCAGTCTTACCCTGGACGTCAGGGCTTATGGGAGGTTGGAATCCCACCCTCGGGGCCGATGGATGATCTATCGTTCCGCTTTGGTAATCGAAAGCTGGGAAACCCTGACAGCGCTCCAGGTTTAGAAATTTTAGTCAGCGGACCAACAGTTAAGTTTCGCCAGAACACCGAAGTCATCATCACTGGCGCCAAGGTATCTATAAAGCTAGATGAACTCGCTCAACCTTCTGGTCAGCCTATAAAAGTCGAGGCAGGCCAGATTCTTCAAATCGGGCACATCTCGACTGGCATGCGATGCTACCTGCTGATCCGGGGAGGACTCGACATCAAGGAAGAACTAGGGAGCGCGGCTACCTTCACGCTTGGAAAATTCGGTGGTCATGGCGGTCGCGCGCTGCGAAAGGGGGATGTCCTCCGGTGGAGCAGCTCGTCAGTAAGTTCTCGTCCGTACAATGGACAACAACCTAATTTGATGCATAGAACATCCATTCGACTGCTATTGGGCCCACACGGAGCACCAGATTTTTTTACCCTGGAAGACATGCAGATGATCTTCTCGGCGAGTTGGAAGGTACACCACAATTCCAGTCGAACGGGGATCCGTTTAGTGGGTCCACAACCACAATGGGCACGCGTAAGTGGCGGAGAAGCAGGACTTCACCCCTCCAATATACACGACAACCCATATGCATTTAGCGCCCTGGACTTCACCGGCGACATGCCGGTCATCCTGGGACCTGACGGACCCTCACTGGGTGGGTTCGTGTGTCCCGGTGTGGTCATAAATGCGGATCGATGGAAACTAGGACAGCTACAACCTGGCGATTCAGTTGAATTTACAGTGGTTAGCGAAGAAGCCGCCAAAGATGCATGGGATAAGCAGGAAATGTTTCTGGCTGGTAAAGTCGAAACACCAACACGTGCACGCCCGAATCCGACAGAAACAAGCGTCAGCCCAGTGGTACGGCAATTCAATAGCAATCCAGAAGTGGTTGTACGACAAGCCGGTCAAGAGTGGGTGCTTGTGGAAATTGGTCCTCCTGAAATCAGTATCGCCAATCGTTTGATCGTACATCGCCTTGCAGCATTGCTGAAGCAAAAAAAAATACCCGGGTTCATAGAACTAACCCCAGGTGTGAGGTCCTTGCAGATCAGGTTTGATCCGGTCGTTTGGACGACCTCTGAATTTGTTGTAGCGATAACCAACTATATCCAAGACGCGTTGCCCGATCCGCGTCAACCGATAGAATCACGAATCGTAAAAATGCCCATGTCCTGGGACGACCCAGCATGTCGATCAGCAACCGAGCGGTATACCAACAGCGTACGTGAGGACGCACCGTGGTGTCCTGATAACATAGAATTTATTCGCCGGATAAATGGGTTACCCAGCACACAGGCAGTCAAAAACATTGTCTTCAACGCCAACTATCTGGTGATGGGGTTGGGTGATGTTTATCTAGGCGCTCCCGTCGCGACGCCTTTAGACCCAAGGCATCGGCTGGTCACAACAAAATATAACCCTGCGCGCACATGGACCGCTGAAAACAGCGTAGGAATTGGAGGCTCCTACATGTGTATCTATGGCATGGAGGGACCTGGGGGCTACCAATTCGTCGGACGAACGACACAGATTTGGCATCAAAATGGCTTCGCATCTACCGGCAAACCATGGCTTCTGGATCATTTCGACCAAATTCAATTCTATGAAGTCGACGCGCATGAGCTAGACGAACTTAGAATCGCAACGACTCGTGGCGCTTACACCCCTGCGATCGAGACCACAACATTTGATCTAAGCGCCTACCAGGATCAACTTGTCGCAAACTCCAAGTCGATTGAAGAGTTTACCATGCAGCGCGAACAAGCCTTCGACGCGGAAATGGATAGATGGAAGGCTGATGGCTTGGACAGATTTGTTGCGAATGAGCAAGTGAACAATTTACCGAAAACCTCTCAGTTAGCAGATGGGCATATCGTTGAAAGCCCAATTGCGGCGTCAGTTTGGCGCATCACTCAGCCTAAAGGCCAACCGGTAGCCGCCCAGAGCGAAATTATATTGTTGGAAGCAATGAAGGCAGAATTCAGCATCAAATCTCCAGTTTCAGGAAACATTGAATTCCTGGTAAAAGAGGGCCACGTCGTCGAGCCTGGCCAGCCTCTGGCAGTCATACGCTAAGCTCCAACAGCCCTACATGCATCATTTCGCATCACTGCACCGAAATGTAGCGTTGACAATCTGCTTGTAGCGCACCGGCTAGTTTTACTCCCTAATCTTTTCGCACGAAATTCGTGCAATTAACAAGTTACCAAATACATTTCGATAATTTCATGCGCGCAAAAGGTGCAAAATATATTTCGGAGTGCATTCGACCGCACCAATGGAGATCACAAATTCGTTGGCATGGTACTTGCTAATAACCTACCAAGTTGATGCGTCCACGCTATGACGACGCGATCAATGAGCAATAAGAGGGCATGCCCGCTCGGCAGCTTTCAAATAATAACAAGGGGGTAAGAACATGATTGCCAACGTTAACCGAATTAAACTGAAACTCTGCACCATTGCCTTAGCGCTCTCGTCTGGAGTGTGTGGTCAGGCATGGTCAGAGGAAGAACAAGTAGAGATAGAAGAGGTGGTCGTCACCGGGACCAGACTCAAAACCTCTAATTCCAATTCCTCCCAACCAATTGTATCTGTGAGCGCAGAAGACTTAGTGCAAGGTGGACAGTTAGATATTAGCGAAGTGCTGAACGACGCCCCGCCACTACTCAATAGCGTGTCCGCTACCAATTCGTTAGATGGCGCAGCATCTAATCTGGATCTCGCCAGCACGCAAAACTTTGGCGGGGCAGCCCTGGACCTTCGGGGCCTGGGGGATAAACGCACTCTGACCTTAGTGAACGGACGACGACATGTATCTGGGATCGAAGGTACCGCCGCAGTAGACATCACCACTATACCGTCAGCTTTGATTGAACGGATAGACGTGTTGTCTGGAGGCGCTTCGGCTGTCTACGGATCGGATGCGGTGACCGGGGTAGTGAATGTCATCCTGAGAGACGACTTCGAAGGCTTGGAGCTGTCATTGCAGGGAGGTGCTGCGGAGGCGGGTGACAATGATGCGACACGCTTCTCGCTTATCGCAGGCACAAACTTTGGCGGCGATCGGGGAAACATCACCGTTGCAATCCAGTATGAAGAAGACGCTGGCCTGTTATTCGGAGAACGCGAGTTCTTCGACGACAATGGTTTGGCAAACGATGATGCAAACCCAGCGCTTAGATTTCAGTTTGGTGACATCAGTGACGCCACGCCCAATTTCGCGGAATTTTATGATTTCGACAACACGGGATTATTTGGTCTGGGACTGCGTATTCCCGATTCAGATACTTTTATCGCTGACTACACAGCTGCTTTTGGCGTCGCTCCAACGCTGACTCAAGCAGAGTTGGACCTGATCGATAGAGGCGCTAACGCTTTTCCACAAGCGATCTTGCCGGGAAGAACATTTAACATCACGTCACCTTATGGTGTGGTGGCGTTAGGTGATTTTGGAACGCAGTTCCCACTAGGTGCGGAACCGGACCTTGACGGCAATGGGACAAGCGATTGTCTGCAAAGCTTTACGGGTTATAACAGCTCTCTGGACGGCGCAGGATCTTTCGGCATCGCTGGTGGCTGCTGGGTCATCGATGCCAGCGGGCAACTGGTCCCTTATGAAGACGGCCTCATCGCAAGTTCTTTCAACCAGTTTGGCGCAGCGCAAAGCTATATACGGCCTAACGATTGGCATGCCGTACCTGAGCGAAAGCAATATTCAATCGACGTAAACGGTCATTTTGATGTAACGGAGGCCATGTCCTTTTTCTGGGAAGCTAAGTACGTATACCAAGAGATAGAGGCTATAGAGCAGTCGCACAACTTCACAGATCTGCTCTACGGCGCACCAGACAACCCTTACCTTCCCGAAGCCTTAGCAGGGTTCGTTAACAATGCAGGACTGGGCTTCGCAGGGATTGACGGGGGGCTGCATATCTCCAGAGATGCCGACGACTGGGGTGACAACGTAACAACCAATGAGCGTGAGACCACACGGTTCGTAATTGGCATAGAGGGCGCGATAGGTGATGTCTTCAGCTACGAGGTAAGCGGCAACTACGGCAAGTTCGAACGAGAGATGGTTGATCGAGAGGAAATGATTGCGGATCGATTCTTTGCAGCAATCGATGCAGTTACAGACCCGATCACCGGCGAGACCGTTTGCCGCTCAGACTTGGACTCCGGCGCTTTTCCTCGCACCACGCCATTCAACATCTTTCAGTTCGTGGGCGGCGGCGTACAGTCATCATTTTTTACCTTCACTCCGGGCGACGGACAATGCCAACCGATGAACATCTGGGGCGGACGAGGCGCCATGTCGCAAGAATCAATTGACTTTGTAACCTATGACCGAGAGGTCGGCGAGGAGATCGAGCAAACCGTCGTTACAGCCTTCGTTACAGGTGATTCATCTCCCTGGTTCGAGTTACCCGCCGGTCCAATCGGCATCGTCGTGGGGGCTGAGTGGCGCGAGGAATCATCCAGCCAGGATTTTGGGCTGCTGGATCAAGGTATCCTACCCGTTTCAGGAGTAACTTCGCAGGGCACACCATTTAGCGCAGGAGATTGGGTGGGCGATGTCAGCGGTGCTCAGAGCTTAGGACCCGGACCTTCAACACGCCTCCTTCCCAGCTCATCGGAATACGATTTCTTTGACTACTTTATTGAGGTTGCAATCCCTCTGCTTACAGACGTGCCTGGTGCCATGGAGTTGGACATAGATCTTGCGTATCGCAATAGCGACAACTCAATTTTCGGTAGCAACGACACTTATAAGTATGGATTGAACTGGGCACCAACCACCGATCTCCGATTTCGCTACACGTTCAGCGAGGCAACGCGTGTACCTAACCTATTCGAACTTTTCTCCCCCGAGCAAGGGGCACGATTTCGCCCAGATGACCCGTGCGATGCAAACAATCTAGTAACCGCCGCTGATCCCGCATTGCGAGAGTTAAACTGTATCCAAGGACTGCGCGATAATGGTGTCGCAGAGAATAATATTTTTGATTCCCAAGGAAACTACGCATTCGAGGACCCACTGTCCGCGGGCTTTCCCGGAGCTATAGGGGGAAATCCTAATCTGCAACCCGAGACAGGTGAAACAACAAGCTACGGATTTGTCCTCACGCCTAGATTCCTGGAGGGTCTCACATTCAGCATTGACTACATAAAAATAGAAATCGAAGACGCAATCTTGGACGTTTCAGAGCAAAACATCGTGAATCGCTGCTATGACTCGGCGTCGTTGGCCAACCAGTTTTGCGATTTAATCAGTAGAAACGATGACCCGACATCAGCTCAGTCTGGCGGCTTGGATTTTGTCCGCCAGGTGCAGCTTAACTTCGGTTCTGCCGACTACGAAGGCTACGACATCACTTTGCAATACGATTTCACTGCGTTTGAGACCAGCTTCTCAGCTTTGCTGACCTGGACCGTAGTTGAGACTTTGGAGCTGATTGAAGACGGTGGCGCGGTAGATGACGAATTGGGCGAAATGAGACGACCAGAGGATGCCGCTCTCCTAACGCTGTCTGCAGATCGCGGTCCAATTAGCGTGAGTTGGACGACTCAGTATCTGAGCCAGCAACTGCTAACCTATGAAGATGGCGCCGAGATTGAAACGGCTGCTGCCAACTTCGGTCCTAGCGCTTTCACAGATAGCAGCACGTATATTCATGATTTTCGCGCTTCTTACACCCAGGATCAGTATTCGGTCTACGGTGGAGTAAACAACGTAACGGATGAAGAACCGTTTATCACGGAACGAGCCTATCCAGTCAGCCCTATCGGCAGATACTACTATCTGGGCGTGACGTATGCGTTTTAACGCAAAACATCAATAACAAGCCAGCCCGTGAAGACCGGACCGATCACATCGGTCCGGTTTTTTTACGTTCACTGCTTTTTCCCTACTGCCTTACCAGAAGATTTGGTCTAGACTTCCAGTTGAGAGGAAAAAGAGTGAGTTGAGACATGTCCATTGTCGAATGGTTTCGGCGGATATGTTTGGTCGCGTTCGCATGTGCGTGCGCTTTTGGGTGTGCCGGAGCTCAGCAAAACCTGGGCTCCCCATCCAAACAATTGGCTAAATATTCGCAAACTAAACAAACCAAACAATGCCCAACGGGGACTATGAAAGTGTGTGATCGTCGTAGAGCAATAGATTGCCAGTGTCGATCGCCGCGTCACATTCGTGCATTGATTGGCGCTTGACCCCCAATACCACCGAGCCCCGCAGTAAGGCGACGCCGGACCGTAGGATGTAAGCGTTGTACAGAAATTGTGCAGCGCTTCTTTTCATTGCGCTGTTCTGGTGCGCGAATGCGTTAACTCCACCTACCGCAGGCTCACAACCCCTATTGCAGCTTACTGCATGACGCCGCGCTTCTCGATCACAGATTGGCATAGTTGTTGCTGCCTATAACCCATGAGCTATTCGGATGTTTCGAAGCCAGCAGGCACCGGTACAGCGGATTTTGGTGTGCGCCTGCGGGCATAGAACAACAACACCCCGCAGGCCGTCTTCGTCTAACAGGCCAAGAACATAAAGGTTCAGAATCTTCTGCGGAATTGGGAAATGTGACTCATAACACTAGACCCCCTCAAGTTGCGCGGACGAAGAAGTCTAATACGGCAAAACAATAATCTGAAATTCCGAATCAGCTATTGGCAGACACAATAGTCATAAGAAACAGTATTAACAAAAGTAGGGGGAAGTAGCATGCGCAGCTTTCGCAAATGGTTAAAAATAATCTGGTTGAAGGTCACTCTCGTTTTTTGGGCCATATCAGCACACGCAGCCCAAGAGCCCCTAAAAATTGGCTACAGCGATTGGCCCGGCTGGGTAGCATGGGAAATTGCCTTAGAGAAGGCTTGGTTTGAAGAAGCTGGCGTCTCTGTAGACTTCGAGTGGTTCGACTATGTCGCCTCTATGGATGCATTTGCGGCTGGTCAATTGGACGCAGTGTGCATGACCAATGGCGATACCTTGGTCACCGGTGCAACCGGGCGACGTGCGCAAATGATCTTGATCAATGACTTTTCAAACGGCAACGACATGATCGTTGCGAGGCCAGGTATTGAAGACGTGTCACAGCTGAAGGGTAAAACAGTCGGCGTAGAGATAGGCTTTGTCGGGCACCTGTTATTGCTGCGCGCACTGGAACAGGCGGGCATGGCTGAAGAGGATATCAATCTTATCAACGTACCTACCAACGAGACCCCGTCGGTACTGGCATCAGGAGATGTCGACGCCATAGTCGCCTGGCAACCCAATTCATCTCAGGCTTTACGCCTGGCGCCGGGTGCTAAAGCCATTTATTCCTCAGCCAATGAAGCAGGTCTTATATACGATGTGCTGGGCGTAGCACCTGAGAGTCTTGCGGCACGACGCGAAGAATGGGGCAAAGTGGTTGACGTGTGGTACCGGGTAGTGGACTTTCTCGAAAATCCCGACACGCGGTCTGAAGGTTTAGCGATTATGGCTTCCCGAGTGGGTATTCCCGCTGCGGATTATGCTCGTTTTTTTGCTGGTACGAAGATTCTCAGTAAGGAAGAAGCAGCAAGCCGTTTTACACACAGCGAGTCACTTCTTTCGCTTTGGGGATCATCCAAAGTGGCTGACGCTTTTAATGTAAAGTACTCCGTATATCAGCCTCAACAAGAGATAGACGGATACATAGACGGCGGGTTCTACCAGTAGGACGATGGAAATTTGGATTCCGCGCACGCCACTGGCAAATCGTACCCGGCGATCATTGACGATCGCATCGTTCGCACTCCCCTTGTTGATATGGTGTTCGATTAGCTATGTTCCCGCGCTTTGGCACCCATACGTAAATATAATTGATCCAGGATCTGTGTCTTATTTTCGTACCGGTATGCTGGTCGAGGAGTCGCAGTTCGCCCGCGAGTACGAAAATGCCCGGGCCCAGGGTGCAGGCTTGCCAACTGGCAAACCCGCAAACCCAGTCTATCTCCCAGCACCCCACGAGGTCGCAACGGCGTTGTATACGGCATTCACAACCGAGCCGCAAAGACGCAACGAACGTTGGCTGCATGAAAACCTTTGGCACAGCGTCACGATCATATTTTGGGGATTCCTGTACTCTTGCTTGTTAGGCATACCGCTGGGGGTAATGTGCGGCGCTTACAGCGCTGTTTCGCGGATGAACGAACCATTCATAGAGTTTGTTAGGTATTTCCCAGCGCCAGCGTTCGGCGCCTTAGCTGTAGCGATACTGGGCATTCACGACGCGCCCAAAGTCGCCATCATTTTTATTGGTACTTTCTTCCAGATGGTCTTGGTCATCGCAAACACTACTCGAAAGCTCGATGCCAAATATCTTGAAGCGGCAATGACACTTGGCGCATCAAAGCTTCGTCTATTACTGAGGGTGGTGGTGCCAGGCATCCTACCTGACCTGTATCGGGACTTACGAATCCTTCTGGGCTGGGCTTGGACTTACCTAATCGTAGCCGAACTGATCGGCGCATCCTCGGGAATCACCTGGTTCATCACTCAGCAGGCTCGGTACAAGAATTTTGACAACGTATTTGCAGCCATCATTGTGATCGGTTTAATCGGCCTGCTTTGTGACGTTTTACTTGGACTCGCAGGTAAACGCCTATTTCCTTGGCACCAGGCGAGTAAAACATGAACACACATTCGTCCACACCGATGCTAGCGTTTGATCAACTTGGTAAGTCTTTTACGGTCGATGGGGACGAACAGCAAGTGCTTACCGACATCTCCGCCCAGGTTAACCGACGCGAGTTTCTGGCTATTGTCGGCGCATCAGGGTGCGGTAAGTCAACGCTGATCAGAATCGCGGCTGGTCTGGAGGCACCAAGCAGCGGACAAGTGTTGCTGGAGAATCGACCGGTAACGGGACCTGGTCCCGAACGCGGCATGGTATTCCAACAGTTTTCATTGTTCCCTTGGCTTACAGTGAAACACAACGTGATGTTTGGTTTGCGCAGTCGAGGCCATTCCAAGGCCACATCAGAAGAGATCGCTTTGCAATGGGTAACACTCGTCGGGCTGGCCAAGCACGCGGACTATCTACCTAGCCAACTGTCCGGAGGCATGCAGCAGCGAGTCGCCATCGCCAGAGCACTGGCACCAAGCCCCAAAGTGCTGTTGATGGATGAGCCTTTTGCAGCTTTAGACCCTCAAACGCGCAGCAGGATGCAGGCCTATCTCATCGATATCTGGCGAAATGTGGATGTGACCATAATTTTTGTCACGCATGATTTGGAAGAAGCTGTGTTGCTCGCTGACCGCGTGCTCGTCCTTGCACCAAACCCGGGTCGTCTTGAAGCCACGTTCTCGATAAATTTACCTCGGGAAGCAAGTGGACGAGATCGCTACAGCCCGGCTTTTGTGGAAAAGCTCAGGTCTTTACAAACTCTAACCAACGAAAGCGCCCAAGACCTTGAGCCCGACTTAGATATGATTCGCCTGGCTAGAGTAGACGGGAGGGCCAGTTAGAGCCGGCGCATTCACCTAAAACACAGATTTATAGAGGTAGGCATTTCCCTGTTTACCGCACCGTTCCAACGCCCCACTGTGGAAAAGACAGTACGCCATCTTTTGCGCAACATCGATATTTTCACCCAACGCCTCTGCCAGGTCTCTGGTGCTGAACGGTTCGGTCAGCTCCCCCTGTAGAAATTCAAACAGGTCAGCTGGCTCTTGGATACGCAACGTATCAACAATGTTATCAAGATGCCTAGCTTCAACACGCCAGCCTCCAAGACCTCGTCGCTTCTTGGGATCCCAAACGCGAGTCTGGTGTTCGTGAGTCAACACAACTTCAACCGAAAAGTTAGGGTGGCTTAACAATCGCGGTATATAGATCAACTCACTGACAATGTGCACAAGCTTACCCCGTTTCGGGACCTTGCGACGCTGGACTTTACCACCCGGCTTCCGGGGCTGTTTGATCATCACTGAAATTTCGGCGATTGGATGCACTAGCACCACAGGTTGGCGTTCGACAAGAGCGCTGAGTTTTCTTGCGAGCCCGCTGAAGGAACCGGTCTGAACCTCATACACAATACCTCCTCGAACAGCATCCGCGACAAAACCTTCCACAGACACCTCAGATTCACCGCCGTTAGCAACGTAGGTCGCCTTTAATGCAGCGTGTAACGGACCTTCATTCAACTCGCCAATCATATACGCGCACTCTATACTGCCCGTACCAATTTGTAGAGGATAAGACTCATGAGTGCAGACGGCACCTGGAACACAACGATCAACACCCCTATGGGTGCACAAACCGGCACACTGACCATCTCCACGGAAGGTGGCGAGTTAACGGGCAAAATGACCGGCGCTGGTGGTGAGATGGACATTCAAGACGGCGCCATCGATGGCGAAACCCTGACCTGGAAGGCTGACATTACGTCTCCCATGGCCATGACCCTGGAATTTTCTGCTTCAGTTAGTGGTGATGAAATCAGCGGCAACGTGAAGCTGGGTGCATTCGGGGACGCTACTTTCACCGGTACCCGCGCCTAAGGCAAGGCCATCATGAGCTGGGAGGAGGAAATTGGCGAGCTTCGCCAACGGGAAGCTTTGGCGTTTGAGATGGGCGGTCCTGAAAAGGTCGCCCGTCAACACGAATTCAACAAGCTCACCATTCGTGAGCGTATTAACGCAATCAGCGATGGGGACACCTTTCACGAAATTGGCACGCTAGCCGGAGTTGGTGAATATTCCGAAGACGGCGATCTGGAAAAATTCACACCCAGCAACTTTGTCTTTGGAACCGCCGACATCGACGAACGCCCAGTCATTCTGTCCGGCGACGACTTCACGGTACGTGGAGGGTCCGCAGACGCCTCAATCGCTGGCAAGCGTGACCGCGCTGAAGGATTAGCACTGGAGTTACGCCTGCCCCACATTCGTCTGGTAGATGGTATGGGTGGCGGTGGCTCGGTCAAAACCATCGAAACCGCGGGGCGCACCTATATTCCTCAGCTGGCAGGATGGGAAACCGTTGTCAGCCATCTAAACGTCGCACCCTCGGTGTCGCTGGCTTTAGGATCTGTAGCCGGCATTGGCGCTGCAAGAGTCGCGACCGCACACTACTCGGTGATCGTCAAAAACAGTGCTCAGATGATGATCGCGGGACCCGCTCTGGTGGATTGGGCAAGCTTAGGCGATGTCAGTAAAGAAGAGCTGGGTGCATCCAAAATCCACACGCGCAACGGTTCAATAGATGATGAGGTTGCCTCGGAGGAAGAGGCTTTTGCGGCAGCCAGGCGATTTCTTTCCTATCTGCCCAGCAGCGTAGATGAGCTGCCGCCGTTGGAAGAGACCGATGACGATCCGAACCGCAGTGACGACAGACTCCTGACCATCATCCCCAAAGACCCACGCCAGGTTTATAAGATGCACGACATCCTGGACAGTGTGTGTGATCGGGGTTCATTCTTTGAGATTGGCCGCAAGTGGGGACGCTCGCTGATTACTGGATTTGCTCGCTTCAACGGCATACCGGTTGCGATCTTTGCAGAAAATCCAAGGGTCTATGGCGGGGCATGGACTGCGGATTCTTCGCGAAAACTCATCCGCCTGTGTGATATCGCTGCCACATTCCACCTTCCGATCATCCACTTGGAAGATTGCCCGGGCTTTCTTATCGGCAAACAATCCGAAGAAGAAGGCACCATCCGCTACGGCTCAGCCGCATTGGCAGCCTTAGGACAGGCTAACGTGCCCTTCTGTTCAGTGGTGGTGCGCAAGGCATTTGGCGTTGCAGGTGCTGCCAATCGCAAACCCGGGTCACAACACTTCCGGGCTGCATGGCCGTCTGGAGACTGGGGTTCGCTTCCCATCGAAGGCGGTATCGAAGTGGCTTACAAAGCAGAGCTTGCAGAAGTTGAAAACTACGACGCGCATCTGGAAAAAATAAAATCAAGACTAAACAAGCTTCGCTCGCCATTTCGCTCGGCAGAGTACTTCGAGATTGAAGAAATCATAGACCCGAGGCAAACACGATCCTATCTTTGTCACTGGGCGGGAATTGCCCGCCAAGCTTCTAGAACTCATCCACCGACATTTGGATTTAGACCTTAATCATGACCACGACTCGAAGCATCTGGATTACGGCATTGTTTGTCTTACCTTGTTCGGCATTCGCCAACACCTGTAACCAGGGAGACCTGATCCGTCAGGTAACCGTGGTTTATGCCGACCCCGGGCAGCCTGTCCCTTGCGAGGTGCTGTATGAAAAACCGATGGAAGGGCAATCCATGACCTTGTGGCGTGCACAAAACGAAGTAGGTTATTGTGAGGCAAGAGCTGCCGAGTTTCTGAGCAAGCTCGAATCCCTGGGTTGGCAGTGTGATAGAGCAGGTGACTCCGACGCCGAAGACGTGACTGAATGAGCCAGGAATACCGGCAGCACACTTTTCAGGCGCCTCCGGGCTCAACCGAGATCATTCTGGTGCGCCATGGCGAATCCCGCGCCGCCAGCAAAGACAATCCATTTCCGTTGCTGAATGGACAGGGAGACCCCGAGCTACATGCCAACGGTGAGGTGCAAGCACAACGGGTTGGCGAACGCTTGCGGCACGAAACAGTTCATGCGATCTACGTAACCAGTCTGCAGCGCACCGTACAAACTGCCGCCCCCTTGGCAAAACACCTGGGGCTGACCCCAATTGTCGAGCCAGATCTCAGAGAGGTGTTTCTGGGCGAATGGGAGGGTGGCGTTATGCGCATCAAGGCCGCTGAAGACCATCCCATTTATCAACAGGTCCAGGATGAACAGCGCTGGGACGCCATTCCCGGTGCCGAATCCTGGGAACAATTGAATCAACGTGTCATGGGCGCTCTGACCCGAATAAGGTCAAAACATCCCGATCAGCGCGTCGTCGCGGTGGTCCACGGCGGCATTATCGGACACATCGTAGCCCATGCTGCTAACGCCGCACCCTTTGCATTTAACGGTGCAGACAACGGTTCAATCAGTCACATTGTCATGATTGACGACCAGATCAAAGTTAGACGTTTTAATGACGCATCCCATTTGATGGACACACTGCACGATGGAAGCGGACAGCTGACCTAGTCGCGCTTTACCAGTTCGCTCAACACCATATCTAGTGTTACTCCAGGCTGATCCTTAAATTCTGACAATCTGGCATAAAGATCATGCGCACCCTTGTGAAACCCGTCCGGTAGTCCATGTAGTTGAAAAGTTCTGGCGATCTCCTGCATCTCTCCGGCAAAGCGCCAGGCCTTTGGCGCAATAGCAGGTGCGGTAAGTTCGCTTTGTCCAGCTAACTTAGGTTGAGAGATCGCCCATTCAGCCTTGAGCGCTTCATCCACACCCGCAGCCTTGGCCAAAGCGTTAACAGCCATCAGCAACGCGGAGCTGCCTTTTGTGTAGGCCGCAAAAGCCATTTTCAAATTGGACGCAGCATACACATCACCCTCAACAGCTAAACACTCAAGGCACCCTTGAGTAAACAGCTCCACTATCTCGGACGCATTCCCTCCTGAAACATACAGGCGGGTGGTACCAGACTGTCTCGCAGGTGGGCCGATGATACCGCCGTCCACATACCGGTCGCCAAAGAGAGCCGCTATCTGCGCCGCAGTGTTCGGTGCCACCGCATTGCCGTCCAGGTAAATCCCAGAAAAATCAACTTCTGCAACTAGCTTCGCCTGGGCAAGTGCATCCTCAGGTGGACAGATGCAGATCGCGCACTCTGCCCAGACCAACAATTCCTCTAAGTTTTCGCATTCAGTGAATGCTATCGCTCGATTTCTTGACGCCTCACTGCGCCCGGCACTACACCAGCCAACCTGATGCCCGGAATCGACAAGGGCATCCCCAACACTACTGCCCATTTGCCCAGGATGTAACAATGCAATGTTCATCACTAGAGCCGATAGTCTAGAGGTGGCTTTCGATCACCCAAAAGTGCTTGGTACTTGAAGTTCGCGCCGCGCGCGCCTTCAAACTCTTCCCAGGCATCTTTGATGGCCTGTTCGTTGGTGTACAACTCCGCAGCGGTACGGGCCAACACACGCGACGCCATGAACATACCCTTGTGGCCAATACTCATGCCTCCGGCGGCCACGGCCTGCCAGCTATGGGCTGGTGTTCCGGGCACCCAGGTCGCCGTTGTGAATCCAACGGTGGGAACAAGCCAGCTCACATCCCCCACATCTGTCGAACCCATAGACTGTCGATAGACGAACGGGCCGATCATCTGTTGAGACCCGACAGGCATCCCTGGATTAAGCAGCGTCTTATGAATGGTTTGGGCAAACTCCCGCTCCTGCGCGGTGTATTTAAAACCACCGATATCCCGCATATGCCGATCCACCAATTTCGCCAAGGACCGATTGGGCAGCACCGGGTAGTTGCCGTGCATGACCTCAACATCCACTTCAGTTTCGGTGCCCATGGCCGCGGCCTTCGCGGCGTTGACAACACGCTCAAACAAAACTTTGACCATCTCGGCTTTTGGGTGTCGAACATAGTAGTAAACCTGGGCATCCTCCGGAACGATATTCGGTGCATCACCTCCATCCGTAATGACGTAGTGAATGCGACTGGTTTGCGGTACGTGCTCACGCATCAAATTGACCATATAGTTCATGGCTTCAACGCCATCTAATGCGGACCGCCCCCGGTCCGGCGCAGAGGCCGCGTGGGCAGCTTTTCCTTTAAAGGTGAACCGTCCAGATTTGTTGGAAGTAGTTGTCGATGGAGAGGCAGAATTTGCCGAAGAGGGATGCCAATGCAGAACAATATCCACGCCTTCGAACAGACCTTCTCTTGCCAGATAGACTTTACCGGACCCACCTTCTTCGGCAGGTGTGCCAAATACCTTTACCGTACCCGGTAGATTTTGATCTTTCAGCCACTTGGAGATAGCGACACCTGCGGTTGCGGAAGCAGCCCCGAACAAGTGATGACCGCAAGCGTGACCGGCAGCCCCTCCAGTGGTTTCCCGGTAGGGCTTAGCAGCCTGACTCAGGCCCGGAAGCGCGTCAAATTCAGCCAAAATACCAATGGTTGGTCCACCGCGTTTGTATTCGAACGTTGCTTCAAACGCTGTGGGGATGTCAGCCACACCCGCCCGAACTTTAAATCCCTGCCTGGCCAGATAAGTTTGCAGCGCGCTGCTACTTTTCTTTTCCAAATAGCCCATTTCAGCCAGCCGCCAGATCTCATCAGCCAACTCAACACCAGCCGCATTTTGCTGTTGAACAAACTGATCAATTGAAGCCACCGATGTTTGCGCACCGCTGTGGCCTGCAACCAAACATGCCACAACCGCACCACCAACAAATCTTTTCATTTGTCTACCTTCATCTACCGCATCAACATTTAAAGCGTCATGGTACTAGTTCAGGTTTCGTTCAGGAACTGTCGAACAATATTGGGTAAACGCATTTTGGAGCTTCGCTATGAGGACAGGCCTGCTACTACAAGTTTCGCTGACGTTAGGCTTGGTTGGGATGTACCCAGCATCGCTACAGGCGATGGTACCAGCGGGACCGCCACTGAAAAAAATTTCCTCGGACATCCGCAGCTGGGAACCCATAGATGACAAACACATTGTCGTGAGCTTGAGTCCCAGTAAAAGCTATCTACTGACCTTGCGACGTGAGTGCCCAACGTTAAGTCACGCCACAAACGTTGGCGTCAGCGCCTCCAACAACAGAATCTATGCCGGATTCGACTACATCACCGCGGATGGTAGCAAGTGCCCAATCGCTGCAATCAACAAGCTCAGCGAGGCACAAAAAAAGGCGCTCTCGCATTTATAATGACGAGGCGCCTTCTGCCCTACTCCCCTGTAGATTTGGCTGGCTATCAGGTTGGTAAAAAATGAACCGGGTATCTGATGGTGGTGCGTTTTACGTCCCGCTCGCCAAAGTTAAACAGACGTATGCGGTTCACAATCTTGTCGATCATGACTTGATCTGAAATCTCAGAAGCCACCACCTTGCATTCAATGACCGCTCCATTCGGGTCGATCACCAGTTCCAGAACCACCTCACCTTGGAGCGCTGGGTTAGATCGCAAAGTGCGGTTGTAAATGGCAAAAATGGCACCCTTGTTCGAGTCGAATACTCGGCGAATTTCTTCGATGCTTCGATCACGTGAATCAACCTGTCGCTGTTTGCGCACACCACCGGTGCCAGCAACGTTCTCCGGCGCATCAACTTTGGTGGTTTCACGACCGGACAACGCAACCCCGCCGGTTTCACGCGACAGTGCAGCCACATTAACACCAGCGCTTCGAGTGCTCTGTTTGGAGGTCAAAATAGACCGATCTATAGAAGCAGCTTCACCCGCACCCTGTTGAATTGCGGCCGTATCCTGCAGCTTACTCACGTCTACCGCCTCGCGCATGTCCGCAAAGGCATCTTTGAAGGCCAGCAAACCTGAAACCGATGCCTTTTCTTTGGCATCAGCCACTTTTGGCTCTGGCTTAACCACCGTTTCTTCTTTCTCTACGGGCTTTGGTTTTTCTGGCTCTGGCTCAACCTGCTCCACTTCCTTAGGGGGTGGAGGTGGCGGTATTTTGGGTTTTGGTTTGTCCAGGACAATTCTGGCCAGCTGCGGTGGCAGCTCTTCCAATTCCGAACGTTCTACTTCCGGCAAAGACAACCAGGGCATAACAAGACCCACAGCGACAACAAACCCTAAGCAGAGGTTTAGCCAGCGGGTAAGATTCTTGCGATCCGTGCTGCCCTTCTCCCAAGGGAGTGCATACTGGGGCACTGATATGACCGTACTCATGTCTGCTCACCCCCCGCATTGGTGGTCGCCATCAGCTGGGCGAGCTCCTCAGGGTTCTGAGGACCACTGACGTTATTCACAGCCAGACTAACCCTGGCGAAGTCTGTGGACTGACAGGTCATGAGAATCTTCTTCAGCAACCAGTAAGGCAATTCTTTGTCGCCCATAACCGTGACCTCAAAGCCACCTTCGGGCATTTCACCTTTCCGGGCTGCCTGATAGGCAAGCTCGGTTTTCAAACCTTCGATCACCAACTCTTCGCTGCCGGTCAACTCCTTGATCTGAGCTACGGGGCGGCCCTGCACAATCAAGTCGTCGTGGCTTACAGAAATTACGATATTGTTTTCGGGGCGTTGTTCCGAGTTGGAGTCTGGCAGTTTGATCTCGGAACTGGTTTGTAACACTTCCACTTCGGAAGAGTTCACCATTAAAAAGAAGACCAGAATGGTGAAAATGTCCATCAGCGATACCAGATTCAAGGTCGCGCTTTTACCCTTCTTTTGTCGCTCGCGTCTGCGGCCCTGGTTAGATCCTCTCATGACCGACCCTCCGCAGCGACCGGCGTGTCACCCAGAGATATCACCGGAAACAGCTCTGCCTGGACAACCGACATGGCTTGAACAGTGGGATAGGATCGAACTTTATCCATCACCGAAACAAGCACTTGATAATTTGTCTCGTCCTGAAGCAGCACGGTGATGTCTTCTTTTTCAGGCATGCGGCGCTTGAGCTCCTGCATCACTAGGGATAACTGCTCAAAGTCGTACGCACCATCCTCGGTCTTTGGTAAGGTTTTTATCGTGCCGCCGCGGCCATCTGCCACGACAAACTTGTCTTCAAAGACCTGAACTTCCAGATGCACCGCATCAGGGTCGATTGCTCCACCCGCGGAATCCGAAGCTGGAAAATTCAATTCGATCACTGTGGTATGGGTAAATACCATGGATAGAAGCAACACAGGCACCAATACGATCATCAGATTCATGAATGGGGTGACATCCAGGTCTGCGGCTTCGGTGTGTTTTTGACGTCTCTTTCGAACGCGATCCATGTCAAACTCGCTTAATTCTCTACTGCAAGATAGTCATTTAAGTGATCTGCCGCGGTTAACCCCGGCAGTACCTCGAATGCCTGTTCTATGTTCCCTGTGGAGCAGGGGTTGCTCTTTTGACGCCTGCTTTGGGCGCGGCTTTTGTCGTCTGTGCTGCTTGTTTGGCGACGGCTTCCGCACCACCTTCCAGCAGATTGACAAACTTAACCACCGCAATCTCGAGGCTTTCGATAATCTGGCTCGTTTTGCTTTGCAGCAATGAATGGATCATCAACAGCGGAATCGCAGCCATCAGTCCGAAAGCAGTAGTGTTCATCGCGATCGAAATACTTTGAGAGAGCAACGTTGCCTTTTCCGCAGGATCGGCATTGGCAACCGCGGTAAAGGCCGCAATCAATCCGATGATCGTGCCCAACAGACCCAACAACGTAGCAACGTTTGCAAAGGTAGCCAGGTACTGGGTTCTGCGCTCTATCGTCGGCAGCGCTTCAAGCAAGCCTTCTTCCATCGCAGATTCGATATCCGTGCGACGACGTGCTTCGTTACTGTTCGCATGCTTGTTAACGCCATCTGCTACGATGCGAGCCATGGCAGAATCAGACTTTTTGGTCAGCTCGGCAATTTCGCGAACGCGACGCTGCTTGAGTAACGGCAGCAAAGCGTTAAAGTCGCGCCGGTTTACTCGCATCTGGTTTGCCAGAAAAAAGTATCGCTCAAGAGCGATGGCCAAGCCAAACGCAAGCACAATTGCGATGGGATACATAAACGGGCCACCTTCTTGAAAAAAGCCCACAACAGTCGCGTACATGTCCATTTCTTACTCCTCCTGATCTGGACCGGTGTCGTCGCTTAGCCCCCGTAGCGTGTCGAAGTAGCGTAGCTCGCGTCGATACGCTGGGGGATAAAGACGTTTAAAAACTTGAGCCTCGGTAAATTCCGCCTGAATTTCGATTTCAGGCAACCCCTGGGGCTCTCGCCAGGGTAAGATATAAAGCACTTTCGGCAGCTCTTGGTTGCCGGAGATCACGGTTTCATCAAGTTGCAGAACCCCTTGGGGCATTTCTGGTACTTGTGCATCGTTTTTCTCGGTATTCGCCTGTGTCACAGTGCTAAACAGCAAACACAGCGCAGCGATCAGAAATCTATAGCTGGTTGTGCGCAAATCCGCTTGCATGGTTTTAGTTGTTCGCATAGCTCTATCCATTTCTACCGCCCCATTTCTACCGCCGGGCGATCTGGTCGACACGTCGCTCAAGGTCGGCAACCCAACCGGCAACTTGTTGATTCGGTTCCGTCAGCAACGTCTGATAAACGCCATAGGCCACCAAGGCATCTGACAAGCGCCCCATATAAAGTTCATACAATATGCCTAAGTTAAGCTGCACTTGAGCCTGCGTCGGATCGTGGCTTAAACAGGCGATGTAAGCAGCTTCAGCCTCGGAAAATTCGCCCAGGCGTCGATGGGTGATCCCCAACAGGTTTTGCGCATCGCAATTTCGAACGTTGGCGGCGACAGCGTTTTCAAAATTGACTTTCGCAGCAACAAGATCGTCCTGGTTGAGACTTATGATCCCCAGATTGATCCAGGGGCCAGCAAGTTCTGGTTGAGACTGGGTCAGCTCTTCCAAAAGCACCTCAGCCGCATCATCACGACCTTCTTCCAACAGTGCCAACGACCGCTCAAAGAGCTCTTTATTACCAGCCTTCAGGCGGGGTATCGGCGCAGGTTCAGCAACAGGGAGCGTAGCCCGTTGACTTGCATTCTCCACAAGTTCGGTTCCTTCTACACGCTGCGCTTCTCCCGGCACCTCTATGGTCGGCGCATCGGAGGGTCTATCCTCGCCACCAACGAAAGGCACCTGCATCGAACCACAACCGGTGACCAGTAAGGCCAATAACAGCCCTGGAAAAGACTTAGTGAATACGCTGTACATAAGCGATTCCTTTCTCTGACTTGTTAAATCGACCCGGCATCAGTCGCCCGAGTTCAGCAAAAGAGCGTTCGACCCAATTGTCGAATACACCATTCCAGGCGCGTCGCATATTGATCTCGTGCAAACCGATCGCCTGTTCTTCAAATGGGAAGGCTTGTTCTTCCAGAAGAATTTCGTACTGTGCCATTTCCAACTCGGACAGATTTTCCGGACGATCAGATTTCAAGATGGATCCGGACAATTGCACATACAGATTGGCAATATGGAAAGTAGATGCGGTAGTAAATTCCGCCACCTCATAGTCCGCCACCTTCTCGTATGCTCGTAGGGCTTTTTTCAGCGCATTTTGTTTTTTCTTCAGGCTACGCTTCAAAGGGTGCGTCAAGCGGATACCATCAAAACTGCGACGGGCATCTTCAGCAAAGATAAACTGCGCATCGGCGGCCAAGTAAGTGGCTCTGGCCGTCGCCTGTCCGCCCATCGCTTTGTGCAGCTTAACCTTCTTGTTCAACCAGAAACGACGCTTATCCCCTTCACCAGTACGCTGATAAAGCAGATCCATATGATGCATGGCTTCCATACGCAGGTCCTGGGGCTGCTTATAGGTGTGGGCATAGTCCCTGAAGTGCTCGATGGCATTGGGTACATCGTCAAGATCAAGATATAGCTCGGCCGCGCGATATAAAGACTGCCGCCGAACGTCTTTATCCGCCGCAGTTTTGGATAAACCAAGATATTCAGTGGCTGCCGCCTGCCAGTTACTGGTTTTCTCGTACATGCCAGCAAGGCGCATATCGACCCCTTCACCCAGCCTGTGTCCTGGGTAGGTCGTGCGAAATTGATTTAAGAGCGTTGCGGCTTCGTCCACTCGACCTGCTGTTTCCAGCACGGCAACCGCATCAAAATGACCTTGGGCAGCCAGCGGCGCCGTGGCGCTGAGCCCGGCGATTCGCAAAAAGTGGTGTACCGCTGCATCAACCTCCAGGGCGACCTCTGCAGCCTCACCTTGTTTATAAACCGCTGCTAACAAACGATCGAAAACTTTACTGTGTTCCGCCTTTGACAGATCTCCGACCAGCAGTTCGTTGTAGGCTACTTCAGCTTCTGCAAACTCGTCCTGCTCAAAACGGCCGTGACCAATTATGAGCAGCGCCGTTTTGCGCAATGTCGCATCAACATCCGGCCATTCCAACAACAGGTTTTCGGCCAGATCCAGAGCTTGAGAGGTATGCCCAAGGGTAAACAGGGTATCGGCCGCATCCGTCTGCACGCTGGGGGCACGTGGATCACCCGGGAATATAAGAGCAAACTCAATTTGCGCATCAATTTTTAAACGTTGCCAAAGCTCCAACTCTTCCGGCTTTGAAGTTGATATCAACTCCGACAAGCCCAGGATAGCGGCATAACCCGCTTCAGGCGCTCGTTCATAACCGGGAAACTCACGAACCACACGTTGATAGGCCGCAACTGCTCGCCCCGGCTGCACAGCTTCGGTATAACTTTCACCCAAAAGGAAAAGGTATTGCGCCGTACGCGGATCCTCAGGGAAGGTCACTACAATTTCTTCGTACCAGCGCGCGGCATCCAGAAACAGTACGATACGTTTCGTTGTTGGGTCTTTGTCGCGCAGTTTGGACTTGAGCTTCTCTTGCCGCGCCAAATAATTCTGCGCGTCCGCGTGCGCAAGTTTCGAAATCTCAGACAGATAGGTGTGCAAAGTGTCCAAGTAAGAGGAACGAACATCTGCTGGATGGTGCTGCCAGAAATCTGAATAAACACCATACCGCTCGATAAAGGCTTTCTTCTTGGGAATCACATCGCTTGGAAACCCAGCATCCATCAACGTCTTAATCATGCCTTTGTGAGCAGCTGGTGCGCGGATATCCAGAGAGTTGTGCTCGATAAACGTCTGCCAGGTTGCCACGTTATCCAGATAACGTTCTTTTTCAAAATAATCACTGGCAAGTTTCTGATAGGCCAGATATTGCCATTCAGGCTTGTCTCTGCGCCGCATCTCATCGGCCAAAGTCAAAGGACCATCAAGATAAGACAGCGCCAGTGTAACCACCCTGAAGGTGTCGTTCAGTAGCTCACGTTGGATAGAAGAAAGTTGCGACTCGTCACCTTCGACCGCAACTAACAGGCTGTCCAGAACGTTTAAGAACTGATGCAAGCCTTCATCAAAGCGAGAGCGCTTAAACTCTGCCCATCCGAGCATGTAGGCTGAATTGCGATAGTAAGGTGTGGTCTCGCCTAAGTTGACCACATATTCATAATCCGCAGTTGCAGCCCTGTAGTCATCCTTAGAAAAGTACAATTCTGCGCGACGAAATCGGGCTTCAGGTATGTAGGGGCTGTCTGGATACTCTGCGATCAATCGATCAAGATAGCCCTTGGTCGGCTCATGGTCGCCGGTCAGGTCATAGGCGCGGGCCAACTGATACAGAATCTCGTCAACACCTTCGGCACCTTTGCTCTGCGCTAACAACGATTCGTATAAATCGATCGCCGGGTTGTATGGGGTCGCTACACCTTCGATATCCTGCTCTTCGCCCACTTCCATATGCAAATCGGCCAATCGTTTGCCCACGGAATAGTTTTCTGTCGCCGATGGCAACATGCCGTAAACCGCATTGTAGGCGGCCATCACCTCGTCCCTTGAAGGCTTCACTGGAGGCAGGTCAGGCAGATTCAGCGCAGGCAACCGATCAACAACTTTGCCAATTTTGGGTCCCTTGGCCCGAATTTCTTTGGGCGCGTCGTCATCGCCCAACAGTCCCAGCGTGAGCACTTTGGTGTTGAAGGCACATCCACTAATCAGCAGAGCAAGCCCAACAAGTCCAGTTAAGCGCAACATCCTATTGCCCATCACTCACTCCAAAACCTCGCTCCTCACCAGCAACAAAAGCCAGCTGATCTGTCGCGCGTGCGATGGCAATTCTGGTCACCAACAGATACTGCGCAACTTGCCGTTGTTCATCTTGCATACGACCACGAATCTCAGACGCCAACATCTGTTCGCGGGACAGCCGTGCATTGGCAACCTGCAGCTGGAGTTCATCTGCACGATCCAGGAAACCGGCAAACGCGGTCCCTACACCCGCGGCAAATTCTTTTTCTGCGGATGCAACCCGTTGGATACGCGCATCGATTTCCGCCACCATGCTGGCCATTTCGCTATGAGACTTTCGTAATCTCTGCAGTCGTTCTGCGCGTTCGGCCACCAGTCGAAAGAAGAACACACCCTCGAGTCTGGCGATCCGCTGTTGCCATTTGACCTGATCTTTTTCAGACATATGTACCAACATGTCGCTCATATCTCTGAGATCGTCCAATGTTGCGCGCTCTTCATCAGTGGCCAGCGGATGCATCCAAGCGTGATCCGGACGCGGCGCTTCGCTGGTCATAAAGCGCAGTGTCTCAGCTTGCGTCTCGATCTGCTCCACAAGGCGTTGACGTTGTTGCAACAGCCCATCGTCGTGCAACATTGCGCGCGCTTGTTGACCGCGGCGCTCCTGCTCGAGTGCGACACCGTGCAGTGCATCAACATGGTCAGGCAAATTATTGAGCCAGGCCTCCATGTCGTTTAAATCACGCCACTGAGTCAATAGCTCGTGGACTTCTTCCGTAGCCAACCATTCCAGCCAATCTGTATGGCCTAACTGTTTCTGCCACTTTCCCATTAACACCCGCATCTGATCTTCATCCTGCTTGGGGGCTGCAAATACCTGCAACAAACCCTGGATCCATTTGGGATCTTCCGCCTGAGTGGTCAAGTTTGTGAGCACCGCCATGCGTGACTCAAAGCTGGCCTGAGCCTGTTCAAACTGGTGGAGCGCCACCTGAGGTGTGGTTTGCCCATTGGCCGCCATCTTCTCCAGACTTAAAGGAAAACCAAGACGGGCTGTTGCGGTACTGGCTGTCCAATATTCTTCCTGCTGCAAATTCATCCAGATGCGCGCTGCCAGCTCATAGTCTGCGTTATCCATGGCCAGCCCACCAAAAGCGGCCATGGCCACTTCCTGGTAACGGCCTTGCGCAGGCAGATCCGCAAGCACAGTCTCTGCCGTTTTTGACTGCTGTTGCTGTCTGGCAATCAGCGCTAAGGCAAGGCGGGCACGCTGGGTCAGATCATAAGCCTCATCGGAATAGGCCGGCATACTCGACAACGCCTGAAAGGTACTTTGCGCCTGGGGTAGTAGACCTGCTTCACGGTAGGCAATACCCAGGTTAAAGCGTCCGTAGGCCGCAAGCGGATGTTCTTGTCCGACCCTAACGAAATGCTCCTCTGCCTTGGTAAATTCTTTGCGATTCACCGCCAGTTCTGCGCGCATGAACTCTACTTCAGGATGATGTAGCTGTCGGCCGAAGAAGCGCGTTTTACCCAGCTCGATCTTAGCCAGCTGTTGCTCCAGCGAACCCCAATCTTGACGCCGGTGGAATTCCCGAGAGAGATGGAATGCAAGTCGTAGGCGATCTGTTTCACCCATCTCCTGTGTCGGAACAGCCTCAAAAATGGAGTTGGCATAGCCGTACAAACCATCGGCGAAAGCAAAGCTGCCTGTCGCCAGGTCGAACTTGATATGGTCATCTCCGCGCCGATTCTGACCTTCTGCAACCAAGGCGGTTAACAGGGCCTGTTGGTAGTCTTCCTGGTAGTAATCAAACAACACCGTGCCATAGGTAAGGTCCTCGATAGGTTGTCCCACCGGGGCCAGCATCGTGCAGGTAAAAAGTAGTTCACAGAAAAATTGTTTCATGAAGCGAGCTCGACCAGGAAAACTCCTGTAATCAGGTCCAACTAGTTGCTGACCGCAGCCACAAAATCGGGCTGGTAGTCCGCGGTTTCGTCAGAGATTGAAAGCTCGATAAAAGTAGGCTCAAAGCCTTTCTCAAACTCCACCGTCGTAGCTCTTTTGAAATCTCGACCCGCTGGACCGCGCCCAGTAAAAAACGCTGTGACCCGATTGCTGCCCTGCTTGACGTTGCCAACAAAAAGCTTCTGGACACCGCCACGATACAGAGCATCAACTTGCTTCTCTGTATAGAGGTGATGATGAACTTCTTTCCCGTTCAGCTTCAGCGTGACCGCATCCAGCTGGAAGAAGTCTCCCAAATCCATTGACAGGAAAACTGAAACCTGGGAGCTTGCGGGGAACAGCAGATCCTCTTCAAGAATTACAAGGTCGCGCTTCAGCTTAACTAACGCTTTTTTTACGTCTTCCATTTCCTGGTCTAACGGCGCTGGCTCACGATCTAAGGTTCCCTGATCCAGGTTCCCTTGTGCATTTGCCGCGGGTGTCCATACACACGCGGCAAAAAAGATTGTCCAGATGTAGTTCGTTAGTCGTTTAGACATGTGAGATCTCCTTGAATGTCATGTCTTGACTTAGCTTGGCGTGGATTCTTAGCGGTATAACGTTTGCTACTCACGAATCAGCTTTTTCACCACTTCAACATACTTTGCTTCATCACCCGGCTTGTAGCCTCGGTGGACGTAGCGAACGACACCATCTCGATCCACAACAACTGTGCTCGGCATGGCTTCTAAATCGTATAATTCGCTGACCGCCTGGCCTTCATCAATCAACACCGGAAAGGTCACATTGGTTTTATCCACAATGTCCTGAGCGGGTTCAGGTTTACCTTCAACATTGACGCCAAGCACGGCAAAGCCCGTGTCTTCATAGCGCTGATGTAGTCGGTCCAGAATCGGCATCTCCTGGCGACAAGGTCCACACCAACTCGCCCAGAAATTAATCAGCACCACTTGTCCCCGATACTCCTCCAGCCGAAGGTTTGGCCCTTCCAATGTCTTCAAAGTGAAATCAGGCGCCTGGGACTTCAATGGGACAGAAGACGCCAAAGCCTGTTGTGAAAACATTGAGGCCACAACGCCTGCAACAAGGGTTAAAAGAGTAAGCACCATGCCTTTGCGCATGCGTGAAAAAAGATCGTTTACCAAAAATGCCATACTTCCTCCGGCTTATCCTAGCCGCCCAACGTATGGAACCTCGGGCGAACCGTGGTTGGTGCCTGAATCTCCAAACACCATAAAATTGCAGTTTTGCCGTCGATCAGAGTTGGGGTGAGACTACTGCGATTTCCTTCCATCGCCTTCAACCCGTTTGTATCCTTACAAACCCGCGTCCCTGCGGTAAAAACCCTATCGAACTACCGGCAAACACCTGCCTAGCTGCTCCATGCTGCAACGTTGTCGCCTGCCATGGCTTCAACAGTTGGGACTATCCTTATCCCTTCGCGCGTCTTCAGCTCGACTACTCGAAGCGTCACGTGTCACTTTCGACAACCTGATAACGCTGACTTTTCGATACTTTGTTCGTCCTGTCTTCCTTTCCATGTTGAAGCGGGTTGCGAAATCGAAAATCATTCGACACTCCATGTGTCGTCGCGAGGGTGTCACGTTACTTGTATAAAGGTTGTATAAACGGGAAGCAGATCACACTTTGCTAAAAGCTGGTGGTAAGCCTGTGGTTTAGGCTCAGCAATTGAGAACGCCATCAAAAGAAGGCGAGCAGTCAGGGCGCCAGTTCAGCCAGATCCGCAGAAAAGAGCAGCTTGCCTTGGGGGTCGATGATGATGGCATCGACCCCAGGTAGCTTGTCGATTAATGCCAGTCCTTTTTCCGGACCCAACACAAACACGCTGGTGGAGAGCGCATCGGTTATCATGCCCTGCGGACCAAGGACCGTCACACTCCAGGACCCTTGGGCGGAACGCCCGGTTTGTGGATCGAGAATATGGTGGTACCTGACGCCGTCGCGTACGAAAAACCGTTCGTAATCTCCTGAGGTGGATACCGCAGTATCTTCCAGCGGGAGAATGGCGACCATTTTATCCGGCTGCCGAGGATGTTTGATGCCAACTGTCCAGGGTTTACCACGCCGATCTCCAATGATCACCGAATCACCACCCGCCGAGACGGAAGCCTGGGTCGCACCCGCCTCAGTCAAGATCGCAGCACCGCGATCCACGGCGTACCCTTTAGCAATACCGCCTAAATCCACGTAGACATAGGGGTTTGCATATTTTACGGCACGAGTAGCCTGGTTCAGTAGAAGGTGTCGGTAGTCGATGGCCTGAACTGTCTCTGCGATGGTTTCATCATCTGGTGCCGATTTATCTCGGTAGTCGTAGAAGCGACCCACAGATCCAAACGTGACATCAAATGCGCCATCCGTCATCTCGGACATCTTGATGCTCTGGCGCAGCAGCATATAAAGTTCTTCAGAGACCTCTACCCAATCTTTGCTCGCCCTGCTGTTAAGCGTGCTCAATTGGCTGGCCGGTTTATAGGGACTGTATGCATGGTCGATGCGATGCATCTCATCCATGACAGCGGCCATCACTTCCGCCGCTTTGTCAGCGTCTGCGTGATAAAGCTCCACAGAAATTCGAGTGCCCATGATATCTGCGGAAGCGCGATGCCATTCGGCCTGGGCTTGCACCGATGCGATACACAACAGCACCCACCACCCAAGGGGAATGGCAGGAAATGTCAATTTAGTTCTAGACATGATGACAGTCTAGAGTGTTGTTGATTGAAGTTGTGGCTACAGCGCACATTCCGCCGCAATGCTGCCAATCGATACGCCACGGCGCCCTTGACGAATATTATTGCGATCATGCCCCGGCGTCAGGTAGGCCAGGGAGAGGCCGGTTGCTGGATCTACCCAGGCCAGTTGCCCGCCGGCACCATTGTGGCCAAAGGCGAGCTCAGAATTGGTTTTGCCAAAGCCGCGGAAATTTCGACTATCGTCCCCGCTGATGATGATCCCCAACGCCCGGTTGGCCGGCTTTCTGAACATCAGGTCCTGCAGATCTCCTGAACGAATCCGCCGAACACTGCTACGGGTTTCGTCGTTCCACAGTGTCACGCTCTCTAACCCGCCATGCAGAAGCGCTTGGTAGAACAGCGCCAGATCTGAAGCGTTGGCGAAGCCACCACCACCCGGCACCCCAATCGCCCTTACGTCCGGCCTGTTAAAGGCGAGCAGCGCTTCTTCTGTAACCTCAGTATCCGGCGGCACGGGCAGACCCATTTTCTTGAAGTCTTCAGGTGTCAGCGGATCACCGCAGTGCGCTACAGGTAGGGCGCGATCATTTTCTGCTTCTGGCAGACCTACAAAAATGTTGTTCAGACCGAGTGGCTCTAATACACGAGTGCGCACAAAATCCTCGTAGCTCAGACCACTGCGACGCTCAATGATCTCGGCAATTACCCACATGGAAGAAGATGGGTTATACTCAAACTGGCTGCCCGGCTCAAAGCTTAACCGCCATTGCGCAAAACGCCCGTAAGTTTCATCTTTAGACCGCCACTGCAATGGCGCAAAGGGCGCATGGGGAAACCCTGCAGTATGCGTGAACAACTGTTGTACTGTGATCACTTCTTTTCCGTTGGTGCCAAACTCAGGAACGATATCCACAACCAACTCGTCTTCCGCCAGCTTACCTTCCTGGAACAATAACCAGGCAGCGGCTGACGTGATGCCCTTGGTGGCAGAAAAGATACACACCAGGGAATCATTGTTTGCTGTACCAAAACTCTCACACACACCCACTTTGCCATTTCGCGCAATCGCGACCTGAGCTGCAGGCAACAGGCCTTCATCCACCTCGCGCTGAACGCGGGCCAGCAGTTCATCTACTTTGCTCGGGTTGAGTCCCAACTCTTCAATACTGCCCGTTCTGTCCATCAGTCTATTCCCCTGTCTCGTGTTAGGTCGCGTGATGATCCTTGCCATCTGCGCGAAAGTTTCCTGCAAATGTGCGCCCATAATGTGCGCTTTCGGGACACCAGATTATCAGTCCGACATGACGTGTTTGTACATTTTCTGCACCGCATCCAAGTGTCTTGCCTGCTCTGCATCACCTCTATTCTGTAAGGGCTCTGGCAGCAACTCAAAATGACCATAACTGTCCTCACCAGCCACCAGCACCGCCGTATCTGCCCCCTTGGTCTGTCGCACGTGCGTGCCACAGAATCTCAGCACCATACCAATTCTTCGATCATTCGTCGTGTTGGGACCGGAACCGTGTATCAAACCAACATGATGAAGGGACATTTGCCCGGGATTCAACGGAGCCAATACCGTATGACTTTCATCAATCTGCGCATTAACTTCCTGGCCTCTGGTCAGCAAATTTTTTTTGTCAAAAGTATTTGTGTGATCCAGAAGATCTCCCTTGTGGGAACCCGTTACAAATCGCATAGGTCCAGTAGCCTCTCCGGCATCACTCAGCGCAATCCAGGCTGTTAGCACGTCGTATGGATACAATCCCCAATAGTTGGCATCCTGATGCATAGAGACAAACTTGCCGTCCTTAGCCTCCTTGATAAACCAATTGGTGGACCACAACAGGACGTTTGGGCCGAGTAAATCACACACCGGTTGAATCACTCGCGGGTCGTTTACCGCTCTCCAGGCCCAGGCTTCCAATAGATGAAGGTCCGTGCGCATGGCCGCCGCGTCTTCGCCGTAGTCCGCTTCAAACTGTTCTAATTCGCGACGCATGCTGGCGGCTTCTTCAGCACTGAACACCGTTAAAGGAGATAGGTATCCGTCGGTCTGATACGCATCTTTCTGGCGTTGGTTTAATCTAAAGTGTCCGACCATTTTGGTAAGCGCCGTTATTCAAACGAAGTGTGCGAGCAAGGTTTTTCTACCTTACTACAACCTGCATCCTTTAAATAAGCATTTGCGAGCCCTATAGCCGCTCAATAAAATGATCGATCAACGCTCAATCCATGTAGAAAAATAATGACAGTGAAGCAAGGACTGGTGGACGCCATCGGCAACACACCGCTCATCCGTATCGATAGTTTGTCCGAGCAAACGGGCTGTGAGATTCTCGGTAAAGCTGAGTTTATGAACCCCGGCGGGTCGGTGAAAGACCGGGCAGCATTGTGGATGATACGCGAGGCGGAAAAGTCCGGCGCTTTAAAACCTGGCGGAACAGTGGTTGAGGGGACAGCGGGCAATACCGGGATCGGCATTCTTCATGTGGCCAACTCCCGCGGATACAAGGCCGTCATCTACATGCCCGACAATCAATCCCAGGAAAAGGTAGACATCCTGCGCACGTTGGGCGCTGAGGTACGCATTGTGCCTACCGTGCCTTATCGAGACGAGATGAACTACCAGAAACAAGCAGGGCGATTTGCCCAGACGCTGGACAACGCAGTTTGGGCCAACCAGTTTGACAACACTGCAAACCGCTTGGCGCACTATGAATCCACAGGGCCAGAAATCTGGTCACAAACAGAGGCGCGAATCGACGCCTTTACCTGTGCGGTAGGCACAGGTGGGACGCTGGCGGGCGTTTCGCGATTTTTGAAAGAGCAAAACGATGCGGTAAAGATTGTGCTGGCAGACCCTCATGGCTCTGCCTTGTACAACTGGGTGACCACAGGTGATGCTGAAATGACACCCGGTCCTTCTATCACAGAAGGTATTGGCAACTCGCGCGTCACCGACAATCTGGCAGGCACACAAATCGATGATGCAGTCCAGATCCCCGATCAGGACATGGTGGATATGGTCTATCTATTGCTCAAACAGGACGGCTGGTTTTTTGGTTCCAGCACGGGCATCAATCTGTGCGCTGCAGTACGGGTCGCAGAACAATTAGGTCCGGGCCACAGGATTGTTACCATGTTATGCGACGATGGCAGCAAGTATATGTCGCGCTTGTTTAATGCTGAGTTTTTGAAAGAAAAGGGACTATCCGTCAGGACATAGGAGCCTTGCAGCAATGGATCAAATTCAGGATCGCATCGATCTTGCCACTGCCCTACGCCTGGCGACCCATTTTGGCTTGAACGAAGGCATCTGCAACCATTTCAGCCTGGCCATAGATGCGGACCGCTTCCTGCTCAATCCGCACGGCATACACTGGTCGCAAATTCAGGCGAAAGACATCATCGAAGTTAACCCTGCAACGATGGATAGCGAAGCTGAGGTTTCCGCGTTCAATATCCATCACGCGATCCACCAGACATCAGAACATGCACGTTGCGTGCTGCACACCCATATGCCCTATGCTACCGCCCTAACCTGTCTGACGGATAACACACTTAAGTTTATCCATCAGAACAGCCTGCGCTTCTACAACGACGTGGCCTATGACAATGAATACAACGGCCTGGCAGATGCCTTGGCAGAAGGCGCAAGAATCGCTTCATGCCTGCAGGACAAAAGAGTGCTGTTTCTCGCCAATCACGGCGTGATTGTTATAGGCGCAAACGTCGCTGAAGCATTTGATCGAATGTACTACCTTGAACGGGCGTGCGAGGTGCAGATTTTGGCCATGTCCACCGGTCAACCTCTTAGGGACATTGGCGCTAATCTGGCCAATAAAACCAGACAAGAATTTGATCGCGAGCACAGCTACGCTCAGGCGCACTTCGATGCACTACGAGTACTGGTTTAGACAGCCCCAAAAACTATCCCAACGCCGTCTAAATGAGCCTCAATCCAGCCTGACTCGCGCGTTCGGTACGGGTAAACCTGGCACCTCTGTGCGGGTCACAAAAATACCACCCCGCCGGTCGCCTTCTTGATCATCCGACCCAGACACGATGTAGAGATCTCGCAGATCATCACCGCCAAAGCAAACGCTGGTGCACATAGGATGAGGAATGCTAATGTGCTCACGATAGCGCCCATCTGCCTCAAACACAGCAACGCCAGCGCCTCCCCCAGCCAGAGCTGTCCAAACTGCACCGTCCTCGGAGACAGCCAACCCATCAGGCACACCCTTCGGGGGCTTGGCAAACAGCCTTTTCTCACCTAAAGAACCATCCTCGTTTACCGAGTAGCAAAACACGCCACGCCTCAGGGAATCGGAGTGAAAAAGCGTCTTTCCATCTGGCGAAAATCCCAGACCGTTGGTCAACCTGATGTCATAACCCACAACGCGGCTTGTCCCATCCAGGTCGATAAGATACAGATCCGCAGATGCGGGCTCACGTCCGTCGTTAAACACCGGACTGGCGCCTAATCCTCCGGCATAAATCCGCCCAGCAGCATCGGTGGTGATGTCGTTAAATCCTACCAGCCCCGCATCTTCGTCTCGGTCAAGTAGCACCAAGGTGTCAGCGCCAGCAAATGACTTGAAGCTGATGTTTCGCCCACTCACCACCAAGCCACCATCCGCGTGCAGGCTCATCCCGCCGATTCCCTTCCGGTGACCAAAGATCTCCTCTATCTGACCACTGGCATCCAGGCAGAACACGCCGCCGAACATTACGTCAGAAAACATTAAACCTCGGCCAGGTACCCAGACAGGACCCTCTATCAGCCCATAACCTTCACAGAGTAGGTCCATTACACTCCCCTTCTTTTGTCCACCCACTTATCCGGCAGCATAACCGCCAACGAACGTGCTATAAATAGCTGACCATTTAAGGGGGGGATAAGATGCAAATCCATGCTGAGAAGCTGAAAAGCCTGGTACAAGCTATATTTACCACCACCGGCGCCACCGATATCGTTGCTCGGGAAGTAGCTGAACACCTAGTGACCGCAAACCTGAAAGGTCACGACAGCCATGGCGTTGGCATGACACCCGCTTATGTGATGAACATCGGCGCAGAACTATTGCAGGTGGATGCCCATGCAGAGATAGTCCAGGATGGCGGCGCCGTCATGGTCACTGACGGCCAGTTTGGTTTTGGTCAAGTGGTGGGCCGCGAAAGCGTCGATATTGCTCTGGAGCGGGTCAAGAGTACCGGCGTTGTGTGTATGGGGGTAAGGAACTGCCATCACCTGGGGCGAATCGGTACCTATGCAGAACAAGCAGCCAATGCGGGTTATGTGTCTATCCATATGGTCAATGTTGTGGGACACCCGCCAGCGGTTTCACCTTTTGGTGGACGGGAACGCCGAATGACAACCAATCCTTTCACCTGTGCGGTGCCCAGAAAAGGCGACATCCCTGTGGTGCTGGACATGGCAACGTCCGCCATTGCGCTGGGAAAGGTCAGGGTTGCCTACAACGAAGGTAAGACGGTCCCTGACGGTGCCCTTCTGGATCACGAAGGCGTACCCACCAACAACCCGGCCGTTATGTACGAAAAACCACTGGGCACCTTGGGACCCTTCGGGCTACACAAGGGATACGGCCTGGCGGTGATGTGCGAACTACTGGGTGGTGCCCTGGCAGGTGAATGGACAGCTCAGCCAAATAATCACCGCAGCCACCATATCGTCAATCACATGTTTATGTGCATCGTCGACCCTGGTGCATTTGGCGGGATCGATAAGTTTCAGTCCGAAGTAGATGCCATGGTGGAGTATCTCCACTCCACCACGCCCTCCAAAGGCTTCGACAAGGTGAGAGTCCCAGGTGAACCTGAAGCAGAGTCTATGACAAAGCGCATGGCAGAAGGGATTCCCATCGACGAGACTACCTGGGGTGGGCTGATCAAAGCAGCACAAGACGCAGGGATGTCCGAAGCAGAAATAACGGCTCTAACTGCCTGATCCTATTGCTCAAGCCGCGGGGGTAACCCCATTCCTGCGGTATAAGGCAAACAATCGTTCCCAGTGTCTCTCTGCTGAGATCTTGTGATACATCCCTTCTCGCTGAGGAAATACAAATCCATGATGAGTGTCCGGATACCACTCAACCTGAAAAGCGATGCCGGTGTCTTCCAAATGGGCTTGCAACCCGTCGATCATCTCTTTCGGCGCCCACTCATCCGTCTCTGCACAGCCAAAATACATCTCCCCTTTGATCTTGTGCGCATCCTTATGAGGCGAATCATCTGCATCGTTAAACAGACGTACGCCATGCAGGGAAGCGCTGGCTGCAATTCGATTCGGAAACGCTGCCGCGGCAGCAAATGCAAACGGTCCACTCATACAATATCCCACACATCCCACCGGCCCTGAGGATGCGGCACCGTCAACGGCTGCGTGATCCAACAGGACCTGGATGTCTTGGCAGACCATGGCATTACTCAACGAATCCATATGTCCAAACATTTCTTCACGTTTGTCCGGAGACATAACAAATTCGCGTACACGTCGATAATAAAGGTTCGGCAACATGACATAATAACCCACGGTTGCAATGCGCCTGGCCATATCGTGCAATTCTTCACGTTTGCCTGGCGCATCCATCAAAAACAACACAATGGGAAACGGTCCGTCACCATCCGGGCGGGTGATGAACGTATTCATCGCGCCATCCTCAGTGTGTATATCAAGTTCCAGTTCTTGCATCAGTCCCCCTCAACTATATATCTGACAATTCCTCGACGCGATTGTACTAGCAATTCCAGGCAAGCCGCAGTATCGTGCTCGAAAACCGTATGGACTAGATTCTTGAGTGGACCTGACCTGAAAAAAGCTGGACTTAAAGTCACCCTTCCGCGCCTCAAAGTCCTTGAGGTCATGGAAAATGCCGACCCGCACCACATGAGCGCCGAAGACGTATACAAGCGTCTGATTCAGCAAGACGAAAGTGTGGGCTTGGCGACCGTCTACCGCGTGCTCACCCAGTTCGAAAGTGCCGGTATCGTCGAAAGACACAATTTTGATGACGGGCATTCAGTATATGAGCTGGCCAATGAAAACCACCATGACCATATGGTGGACGTTGAATCCGGGGCTGTCACAGAATTTGTCAATGAACGTATCGAGGCGCTGCAACACCAAATTGCAGAGGAACATGGCTTTGAACTGGTTGACCACGAACTAGTATTGTACGTGCGCAAAAAGTCCTGACTCTTCAGCGGGTTTGCCCGCTGCCTCCCGGTTACGCGCTCGTCGCGCGTGCTCAGTGTCCGTCCCACACGCAATCTCCAGCCCCATCGCGGTGCGTTATAGAGTGGATTGCAGTTTGGTGAGTGTTAATGGATCCTTTTCAACTATGTCAGGTAAAGATCAACAATTGCTGGTGTTTTATGATGGCGATTGTCCGTTTTGCGACAACTACATCAAACTCTTGAAGCTTAAAGAGGCAGTAGGCAGCGTAGAACTCATTGATGCACGTCAGGGAGACGATCCGAGAGTTTTGGCGTTAGCTGCCTTGGTCGACCTCAACGAAGGGATCGCGGCGCAGTTTGGAGAGAATACCTACCATGCGGAAGAAGCCATGGCTGTCATCGCAAAACTGTCTACCCAAAATAGGCTCACCAACAAAATAAATGCCTGGATATTCACGCGACCGTCATTGAGCCGTATCCTGTACCCAATATTAAAATCAGGCCGCGCGATCACACTGAGACTGTTGGGACGCAGCGCAATCAAGCACGGCCATTCGTCTTAACCATCCAAGCGATATCGCACTTCAACCCTAACACTCAGCGGTTTACCCGTTCTCGCTCCAAATGGACGCCTCGAAACAATGTCCACCTCATCCGTCAGATTATCCACACGACCGGTCACGGTCCAACGCTCATTCACCTTCCAATGGGCGGCCAAATCGACAATCGTTGAGGCGTCAGATCCCGCGGCGGCCGCAAAGCTGCCGGTCCCGGCTTGGTCCCGCATCCTATCAACATAGGTGATTGAGAGCTGCAATCCCCATTGCTCTGCTTCCAGGCCGATGTGCGCATTCGCACGGTGTGGAGGTATGTACGGCAGTTCAAAACCAGGCTCTACTTCTCCAAATTGAGGGTTGGTCGAAGAGAAGCCTTCGCGAAACTCCGCATCTGTGTAGGTGTAGGTCACACCAATCGGAACAACGATGCCATCGTTTAAGGCAAACTCATGGCGCCACGCAGCTTCTACACCGTAGGCGCGCACCTCACCCGCGTTGGTTTGGGTATCCAGGCTGCCTGCCGCACACCCAGACGAGAATGTACAGATCGCCGTCAAGTTGTCGTAGTCGTTGAAATAACCGATCAGCTCCAGCTGTCCAAAATCGCTGCGCCATCGCGCCCCGATCTCATAGTTGACGGATTCTTCCGGCTCGAGGTCCTCGGTGAGAGACGGCGTTGCGGGAGAAAACCCTCTGTGTATACCACCCAGCACCGTAAAACGATCCGTAATCGCATAACTGGCACCAACACCCGGTACAACCATTGTGTAGTCATTGTCCACCCGTCTACCAGCTAATCGATTATCAAATTCGTTAGAGATGTGTTCGATCCGCAACCCAGGCACGATCGTCCATCGACCCCAGACCATCTCATCTTTAACCCAAAGAGATATCGCATCGGTTTCCCCGGTGTTATCCGCCAGAATCGCGCGGGGTTGGTTGTTTTGCGCAATCGCCCCATTAACTTGTTCAAATCCAAACTCATCATGCAACCGCTCAATCCGGTCATAGTGGTAGCGAATGCCCGCGGTTACGTGGTGCTCAACATCGTCCCCAAAATTCCAGTGCAAAGTACTTTGAATACCTCGAGAGACAAAGGAGCGGTCGTTGGTGCCGATGCGGATATCATCAGGGGATCCACTCAACAGATCAGTATCCCCACCTTGCAGAACACCGATAAAAATCTGATTGAATGGACTGTCCGGATTGGCCAGAACTTCACGGATATCGGCTCCGGCAAAGTTATTAAATTTGCGCCACGCGCGGTCAAAATTTTGCACATAAGCTGTGGTCTTGGACGTACCTCCAAGCAAAGGCTGTGACCAGGAAATCCTGGCATTGGATTGGTGCCAATCCATGCGATCCAGCTCACTGGCAGTATAGCGACGGTAAGGATCGGCTCTTACGTCCGCCTCCGTTAAGCCTAGATAGGTGATATCAGAGACTTCGTCGGCATAGCCCACCCGTATTTCTAATAGACCATCACCAATCTCACGCTCTGCCTTGATCAAGGCCTCGTTCTTATAAAAACCTGTGTCTCGGCTGCTGTTGTCAATCGACTTAAAGCCGTCGGTGCCAATATGCACGTACTCTGCCAATACACCACCATTCTCAAACCGGGTGCCTGCTCGCAACAGCACTTGACGGTACCCATCACTACCCCCGCCCACAGCGGCCTCCAATGCTCTCGCCTGGGGAATGGGGGTAGACGTCATGTTAATCGCTCCGCCAATGGTTTGCGGACCATATTCAATCGAAGATGGTCCCTTAAACACTTCCACATTTTCCATTCGAGCTGAAAGCGGGAAAAAATACGCAGCCGGCGCAGAGTAAGGTGCTGGGCCAAATAGAATGCCGTCTTCCATAAGCGCCACCTTCTGGCTGCGATCCGAGTTTCCACCCCTCAGGCCAATATTGGGTCGCAAACCGAAACCCTCTTCCTCGCGAGCATAGACGCCGGGGACAAAGTTTAATACGCGCATGACATCATCGTGACGGAAGGCTTCAATTACCTCCGGCCCCACACGATGTGCAGATCCGGTCACTCGGTCTGGCTCGTCAAAAATTCCAACAACAACAATCTCTTCTTCTATCCTGGGGGACTCATCCTCCGCGAGAGCGGGGGTAGCCATCAAACTGATCAGGCACACAGCTATCAAGCGCGCGCACGGACGAAAGGCGGAAACAAATACTCTAGTCATTTTTTAACAACCAATGTTAATGGGGTTTGTAGGGGTGGAGGATCAACGGGTGATGGCGTGATCCAACTTGCGGGTTTAATACCATCACGGACAAGCGTGAGGTCAACCAATGGGTCTATGATTGGTCGAGCAGCGCGACCATTCAGCGAGACACGGGTGTCGGCAAAAACCTGAACTGGACCAATGCCCTGGGCGTTAAAATCATCGGCAACATAATGGGCTAATTGCAAAATCATATCTGGCTGTCCCGCCATTTCTCGATACTGATCCTCGGTCAAATATCGATACGGCGAGACCATCACAGTTTGTCCTTGTGCATCTACAACCCGATACGACACGCTGCCGGATTTTTCGCGCAACATCACACGCCAGGAAAAACGCATGCCTTGTTCGTGCCACAGTACCGAGCCGGGATAGGCCAGATGACGCAGAGGCATAACAAATTGAATGGTGCAGAAAACCAAAACGAGTGTGGTAAGGGCCATTCGTAAAGGCGTCCACGCGAGATCCATGGTACTTGAAATGGTATTGGTTTTCGCTGCACCAACAATTCCAGCGCGATTTTGACTGGATGGGAACCCACGTCGTGGCCAATCCGATTCGAAATAGATCAGCACAGAGAACACCATGATCAAGGGAAACAAGCCGATGTTAAAGAACAGGTGAGTGAATAAATGGAACACTAAGATCACCGCAAACGCATAGATCCTGGTTCTAGCCCACAGCATAAAAGCGATAATGGTTGTATCGAACAGAAACGCAAACCAGGAAAACGTGAAGTGCACCCAAGTCATTTCCAGGAATGGTCCCAACAGTGGGAGACCACTCAACGGTGGCAACCAGATGTTCAACGGTTGGGCATGTAACAACCAATCGGGCTCAAATTTGGCGAGGCCAGCATAGAAGTAAAGCAAACCCACTTGAAAACGTAACCAGTAAGTTTGCCAGGCAGGCAATGTCAGTCTTTGGATCTGCGGCCGTAGCCAGGCATCAACCGACCAAGCTTTGTGCGGCGATAAAAAGCACATGATGAACGTGAGCACGCTGACAAAGTAGTAGTGATTCAGGTAGCTCGTGACATCCATCAGCTCCGCGTAAGTAAACAGACACCAGAAGCTGATCATCGCGATTCGATAAAATAGACCAATCGCCACCAGAAACGCCGTGGCCGCGATGGCGGAATACAGCAGATACATGCCGGTTTCGCCAGGCACCGTAACCCACTCGAAACCCCAGTATTTAAAGTGGAAATCGGGCTCCAGGTAAAGCCTTTCAATCCATTCGTTCTGCATAAAACGCAGAGCACCGAAACACATAAGTCCGCCCATCAACATGCGATAGACGGCCAGGGCAGCGATGTCTCTGGGCTGATTAAGCCAGCCTAGAACGCGCAAATTCATAGATGGTTTTGAAACTGAGGTATCCACGCCGCTCGGCCCGGCGCTAGGCCGGGCATCCGATTGGGATTATCTAGTCATTATCGCCCGCTGAGCTGTCCGGTATGGCCAGACTCAATGCGGAGACGATATCTACGCGGAAAATATCCAAGGCGGTTTTCATTTCACCCAGCGCAGCACACGGGGCGATCCCCATCGAACTGCTGAAGGCATTCACACACTCTGTGCGATCACTCACCGCCTCCACGGCCGCATCAAAGCCGCCATCGGCCTCAATATCATTCAGCCGAGCGATCACCACATCGAGAGCGTCCACCAAACTGGTCGCGAGGTCATCGCGACTGATTCCGGTGAGAAGATCGTTAATCCCCATGCCACCATTCAGCCCGGTAAACACGTCGCGGAAAATCTGAAAATTGGCGATCAGATTGGCACCCGTGCGGCGCGAAAGCCGAGATTCCAGAAATTCTGGACAGCTTGCGGGGTTACCACACACCAGGTCGGTAGCGCCAACGCCTGTTGTCAGAGCCACTTTTCTATCTTTAGATTCCTTTTCAACATAGAACAAGGCTATCGATAGCGCATCCAAAGCGTCTTGCGGGGTACCATAGGTGTCAGTGACATTCCCGGCTTCGCTCCATTGCGCGATGAAATTTCCATTTGCCGCATCCCAACGATTCAGCAAACTTTCGGACAGCACCGAAATCCGCTGTCCAAGTCGTTCGGCATGCGCTGCCCGGGCCGTCGCATCGGGCGAGGCCGCACAGGTGACCGGCGACGTGTCGGTATACAGAAGATGCTCCAAGGCACCCAAACCTGTGATGTCAATCGACGTGTTATTGTTGATCGCATCACCATTGGCGGCAGCTTCTTCCAAAGCACAAACATCCAGTGTGATGGGCCAGGAATAAATGAACTCTCGAAAGTCCTGCCCACCCAAGACCCTGTCGGGGTTTGAGGAGCGACCAGCAGGTCCTACCTGTAATGCTTCACTGCGCTGCCAGGAGCTCATCGCGGCGTTCCATGCATCCCTTGCCCCCTCGAGTGCCGAGGCATCTGTGGGTGCTGCTGAAAGGCTCGCCAACGCCGTTTCCATCGCTTTCGCTTGCGTATCAAAATCCTGCAGAGCGGGAATGATAATTTCAGTACCAATACTGGCAAGCACCTCGCGCCGGGCATCATCGCCTGTGGCTGTACCACCACCCGTGCCGCCGCCGGTGCCTCCGCCGCCTGTACCGCCCCCGGTGCCACCAGTGGTGTCGCCACCACCACCACCACCGCCACCGCCACAGCCGGCGACAAAAACGGCAACAAACACGGTAAGCGCGAAGCGACGCAGTCGGCCTCGCGAAATTCTATTCAAAGTAGCTGAATTCATGATCATCCTCTCTCGCCAAACACGGCACAACAGCACCCCAGGCTTTCAATTTTATTTCATTAAGGACTCAAGACATTTATCTTTCGCATCGACAGCACGCTAGCGCCGCGATTCCGGCATATGGCAAGTCCTTGGCGCACCTCGTCGAACCAATTGTCCGACACCCCCTTAAGCGCTGGAAATGCAAACGGCGGATGCGCTACACAAGCTCATCCGCCGCCGACAAAAAGCTTAGCGTGGGACCAATCCTCCGCGCTAAGCTCTATTTTTCCGTGGTCGTTCTTAACTTCCCACTTTCAGTACAACCAGTCTGGCACCGTTGTCGTCACCATTGGTGGTGAGCGCGACGCGAGTACCGTCTGGCGATAATGCCAACCCAAAGAACTGTGCGCTGATCGTATCATCGCGCAATTCAATGATGCCATCGCCGAATACCGAAGTATCAGGATCGCCGTCTGCCGTTAAAATAAACGCGGCAGGGTTACCACCAAATCGACCTGCAATCAGGATGCGATCGTCTGGTAGTACGACCATGTGTCGACCTCGGTCTTCGGTGGTTGGGAAACCCTGGCCCTCACTCTGAATAGCAAGATGACCGCCGTTGCCAAAGGTCAGTTCCTGTTCTGCCGCGATCGCATTCACCACACGGAAAGCAACCACATCCTGACGATCAGAAACCACATAACCCAGCGTAGATGCTGCTGCGCCAGGATCAGTGGCTCGACCGTAACCGACAGTCACGTAAGAACCATCGCTTTGCTGGCCAACCGCATAGCTTTCGGCAAACCCACCATCCACTTCAAATGGATTGAATACCGCGATGCCTGGCGTTGCCGCAACGATACTCTGAGACTCTGCAGACACGCTGAATCCGCCGAAGGTCGTATCCAGTACACCAGCTTCTGTCAGCTTGATTAAAACAACATGCTCATCACCACCGGGATCAGGATCGGTATAGCCGGCTGAAACAATTGTGCCATCTGCGCCAACAAATCCGCGACGCGCGTTGTCGGTGACAGATCCGGTGCCAGCAAATGTAAATGCAGCGCCACCATTAAAGGTTGGATCAACATCTGCTCCGATCGCCGTCACATCCATGCGGACTATATAACGGTCACGGTCTGTGCGAACTCCATCGCCTGCTGGGCCGATACCGAAGATCACTACCCGATCGCTGGTCACACTCAAATCGGTGCGAACGTCCCACGCAAGGTCTGATGGCACGGCCGCCGGCGCACCAGGGAAGGTACCGTTGTCAGCATTCGCTGTACCAAAGACGACTTCGACTTTTCCATCAGCATCACCCCAGCCAGCAACCTGTGTGCCATCTGGTGCAATACGCAGCAGGTAAACGGAATTACCGCCATCCGCATCCGTACCGGTTGCAGTGATCACAACGTCGCCACTTTGCAGTTCAGCAATGCCTAAAGAATTCTCATCCCCGCTACCAGTGGTTGCAGTAACATTCAGTTCCAGGAATCCATCACCCGCAAAAGTAGTATCCGGGGTGCCGTCCGCAAACAGTCGTCCAACTACAACCTGGCGAGTTGCGTCCGTTGTTCCAACATGACCGGAAACATAGATTTTGTTGGCATGCGGCGCCACCGTTGCAAACGTTACGCCGCGTAGGTCATTTGCCGTGGTGAATACCTGATCGGCAGCCACGCCCAACGCTGCGCCGCCCGAACCTGAAGTCCCATCGGCACCATCTGCACCATCGGCGCCATCGGCACCATCAGCCCCCGCTGGACCAGCTGCGCCCGCAGGACCCGCCGGTCCTACCGCACCGTCATCACCGTCATCGCCTTCACAGCCAGCTAAAAGCAGCGTCAGGCTCACCAGCAGCAAGGCTGGGAAATTTTTCTTAAATAAGATCTCCAAAATGGATCCTCCGTAAATTGTTTTTTTTGCCGGCAAACAGCCAAATGCCCCCATGCCGGACGCCGCTTCTCGAGAGCGGGCAGGAATTGTAATGAAATTGATTCTCATTTGTAAATATTCATTCGTCTAATTTGTTGCTGAAACTTTCTCGATGTACGCGCCCACCGCTGACAGTGTTGGGGGAACAGCCAAAAATTGAGGCAAACTATTTCCTCGCCTTCTGCGACAATATGTTCAGCGGATAAATTAACCGCCTTAGGGCCCAATACGGGGTCGTCTGGCAGATAAACAAGACAAAAAAAAGACATCGGTCAAATGTTAGGAACAGTCAGTGATGAGACATTGGTCAGCCGCGCAGTGGCGGGATCGAACTCTGCCTGGCACAAATTGGTCAAGAGGTACGAAAAGAGAGTGTACAACTACGCCTTACGTATGGTCGGCCACCCGGACGATGCATTCGATTTAATGCAGGAGGTTTTTGTCGGTGTACATCGCAACCTGGCAGGATTTCGAGGGGACGGTGCGTTTCCCGCGTGGCTTTTTCGGATTGCCAGCTTCCGTTGCACCGACTACCTGCGTCGGCGCCGCTTCCACGAAGAGTATGACGATGAGCAAAATTTTGCGGACACCACGGATAATCCAGAACAGTCAGCCCTTACCACCTTTGCGAATCAACACATTACTGCGGCACTGGCAGACCTTCCACACGATCAACGCCAGGTGGTGGAGCTCAAATTCTTTCAACACTTCACCTTTGAAGATATTGCAGCGCAACTGGACATCTCACCCAATACCGCCAAGACCAGGCTGTACAGCGCCCTGCGAAAGCTAAAACAACACGAGGAACTTCGAGATGCGTTGTGAAGAAGCAAATGCCTTACTCGTCGAATACGCCAGCGACGAACTCTCCCCAGAGCTAAAGCTGGAGGTCGAAGCATCCATCTCTGGCTGTGACAAGTGCCAGGCAGACCTAGAGGCCATTGTTTCTATGCAGAGAATGGCCACAACCTGGCATGAGGAGACGCCGCCAGCATGGTCCCCACAACCTGTCACCTCTGGGAAACCTGTTCTGGGTGATTTCCTGGACAACTTCAGACTGTGGTTTCCAACATTCGCCAGCGCCACGGCTCTGGTTTTGGTGGCTGTTTTATTTGTCCAACAGGGCAACTTTTCCGACACCGGTACTTTGCCCGCAAACAGCACGGCGGCAACCGATTATCAGAATCTTCCGCAACTTCCCCAGGGTGAGGCGCAACAAGCTGCCTTGGTCCAGAGTGTGCTGGAAAGCTCTGAGGAACAACGCGCACAGGAAATACAGGCGCTGTTAAAAGTGTTGAAAGCCGAAATGGATAAACGCTCTATCGCCACAGAAGAATCTCTGCGCTACATCATTTCGCATCAGATCCAGGGACAACAAGAGTTGGATGAGCTGTATCGCCAGGTGGAAGAACTGATGGCAGCCGAACCCGTTATCGAAGGACAACCTTCTTCTGGAGGCATCCAATGATCCACCCAAAAACCTCAGCAACATGCGCTCAATGGCTCTTACAGACGCTGGTTAAGGCGCTTGTTCTCCTGACAGCGATGGCGAGCCATGCGATTGCCAAAAGTCCCAACAATCTGGAGGACATTCAGCGCGAAACCCGAATCGTGGCAGACGTGATGAAGTCAGCTCTGCGTGACGAACTGCGCGAAGGTATGCGTGTCACCGACGTTGAATACCACTACCTGGCCCGCCAGGGGGTTCTGGTTTCAATCAATGTGAACGCACCCTGGATTACCATCAACAAACAAGGAGATGCTTCGTTTGACTTTGATCGCTCCATCTCCATCCCCGAGATCCCCAGCATGGTTGAAAACATACTGCAGGATCTACAGATCAATATTGCCCCCTACGAACCCGAAACTTTGGAAGAGCTTCGAGATCTTCGTGACGAACAACGAGAGCTGCGTCTGGAGCAACGTAAGATTCGCGCAAACTTACGCGCCACCCGGCGATCCCTGGTCCGCGCTGATGATAACGAGTCGCGCGTGGATCTGGATGAAGACATCGCTCAGTTAGAGGTTGATCTGGCCGAAGTTGATGCCCAATACGAAAGCTTATCTGCAGAAATTGACAGCCAATACCAACGCCTTCGAGACTATCGGGATGGCTTTACACCACCCAAGCCCCCAGCTGCGCCGGATCTTGACGGTCTAGTGGCCAGAACAGCTTGTGATTATGGTGCGACGCTGAAAACCCTTCGTGGCAGTGAATATCTGACCATCGCCATCAAGCGGGGTGAGGCAAATCAGTACTACTCATTCCTGATGGAGCACATCAACGCCTGCAGCAGAAGGGACATGAAACCCGAGCGGTTACTCGAGCTTGCGTATCAGTATCAGAGCTAAACGCTGATACCATGGCTGGCTGCACTTAATCGTCGGCGTCTGAATCTAATAGATCGCGATAATTGCGCATATGTCTGAGTGCGCTGACTTCATCACCCTGTAATTCCCTGATTCTTGCCAGGTTATAGTGGGCATCCGGGATACTGGGTGCTTTGATGTAATATTCTGAGGCTTTCTCCATCTCATCCAGTTCGTCGAAGACGGTACCAAGATTGTAGTAAGCCAGCTGATGCCCCGGGCGCGCGGTGAGGGCTAACTCGTAGTGCCTTTTGGCGTGTTTGAGGTCACCTTTCAGTTGATAAAGTCGCCCCAGATTGACGTGGGCGTCAGCATTTTTCGGATCCAAGCGAATCGACTGTTTATACGCCTCTGGTGCACGATCAGGCTCGACTTCTTCCAGGTCCAAACCCAGGTTGTACCATTCGTCTGTATCAAGTTCATCACCCTCTTTGGCCAACGCAGCTATCTGGCGTGGACCAATTTCGACGACGTCCTCATCAGCAGGACGACTGGTAGCGAGTTCGACAAAACCGGCAGGCTGGGTTATATCAGTGGTATCAAAGTCCAGCGTGGCCTGGCCTGTCTCTACTTCCCATACATGCTCATCATCTCTGACCACCACCCGACTACCATTGGCGAATATTCGAACTGAACTTAAGTTCTTTACCTGATCTAGATCTTCCTTCAGCTTGACCAGTGCACGATAGGCCTTACGGGTGGTCACAGAAGCGTCCATGAGACTTTTCGCCGTCCGCAGCAGCACTACATCTTGAAAAGAAAATCTGAATTCGCCTTTTGCGCCACGAGCAGGATGGACCAGCTTACGACGCACATAGTGTCGCACCTGATCCGTGTTCAACCCAATTAGCTCAGCCACGGCCCTGGTTGTGTAACCCTCGGGGTGTCGTGCGGTTATTGTTGTTTTGTCAGCGGCGCTGGAAGTTGTCATGCTGATCTTTTGCTGGTCTTTTAGCGATCTTTTAATGATCTTTTAGTGATCTTTTAGTGATCTTTTACCATGCCATTGTGCCCGATTAGACATACGAGACGCAGGCTGGGTTTTTTCGATGCCGCTATTCTGCACCCGTTTATTTCCGCTGACCAGCAAAGAACGCGGATTCGTCCAAATTTTACAGACTACTTGGCCGGCGCTTTCTTCCTGGTGCGCGTCGTGGACTTACTTGGGGTACTTTTGGCACTCCCCTTTCGGCCCGCACGAGCTGCTGACTTGCGAGTAGATTTGGCGCTGGGCTTGGCATCTTTGGCATCAACCGAGGCTTTTAACGCTTCCATCAAATCAACAATCTTGCTTTCGCTGGGCTCTTCAGCGGGTACTGCAATTTCCTGACCATCGATCTTTTGCTGAATCAAATCCAACATCCGCGAACGCACAACATCTTCGTACTGATCCGGTTCAAATGATTCGTTGACGCGCTGTTCGATGATCTTCACCGCAAGATCAAGCTCGGATGTGTCGATTTCCTGTTCATCCAAAGGCACGTTCTCAAACGAGCGCAGTTCATCCTGATGCTTTAGCTGCTCCATCACCAAGCCATCCTGCATTGGGCGAATCAATACCAGGTAGCATTTGCCTCTCGCGGCATAGCTCGCCAGCGCCGCACGCTCAGTAGATGCAAGCGCCTCTTTCAATAAATGATAGGAACGGCCGGCGCCTTTGTCGGGACCCAGGTAATACACTTTGTCTATGTATATACGCTCGATCTCGGCCAGCGGTACAAACTCTGAAATATCAATCGCGTTGGTCGATTCCACGTGCATCGCCTTGATTTCATCAGGGGTGAACATGACAAACTGACCTTTGGCAAATTCATAGCCTTGCTGTAAATCAGCGCGTTCAACCACGTCGCCATTATCCGCCCGAACGTATTGCTGCTTGACTCGACTGCCGTCTTCAGTCAGATAGTTAAACCGAACGGATTTTGTGGAATCCACAGTGGAATACAGTTTGACCGGTATCGCTACCAAGCCAAATGAAATGGTGCCGGAACCAATGGCTCGTGCCGCCATGACATATCTCCTCAAATTTCTTGGTTTTCGCATTTGCGTGAGAAAACCGGCAGGGGCCAAGCACTATAGACGAGGTGATTAAGGCCCACAAGCCGCCAAATATTGTGTATTTACCGCCTTATTTTAGTCCATCAACACAATATGTAGACTTGTCTGGAAAATCGCCCATCCACATCACATTTGGGGATTCTCAAACAAAAACCAAGAGGCGCCACATTGCCGGTTCGAAACCAACCCAGCCTTGACACCTATATCACCAAGCGAGACCCCCGTCAGACGCCTGAACCATTTGGGCGCCTGACGATCCCTGTAACTAACAAATTGTTTGTGGTGCAACAACACGCCGCCAGTCACTTGCATTTTGATCTGCGCCTGGAAGTAGGAGGCGTACTGAAATCATGGGCTGTCCCCAAAGGACCTTCAGATGACCCCAGCGACAAACGACTGGCCATGCAAACCGAGGATCACCCTCTGGACTATGCGGACTTTGAAGGGGAAATTCCCCCGGGGAACTATGGTGCTGGGCACGTGATCGTGTGGGATCGAGGCACGTACACTCCGCTGGAGCTCCAGGCAAGGAACTTCGACGAAGCCTACAAAAAAGGCAAATTGTTGTTTGAGGTTGCGGGTTTCAAAATGCGCGGGCGCTGGACACTGGTACGCATCAAGACAAAAACCAACAAAGACGGACGTGACAATACCGGGAAAGAGTGGCTGCTGATCAAAGAACAGGACCAGTATGCCGTTAACCAGGGCTGCACGTTTAACCATACGTCTGTGCTCTCAGGATTAACGGTTGAGCAGCTTAAGAACCCGGCAGGAACAAAACGTAGCATCCGCAAAAAACTGACCACGTTACCAACAGCGAAGCAGGGCCACCCCAAAAAACCTAAACCCATGCTGGCCAAGGCTGGAGACGCCCACAATCGACGCGGCTGGATCTGGGAGCTGAAATACGACGGGTATCGAATTCTCGCCGCGCGCAACGAAGGTATAGTACGGCTTGTCACGCGCAATGGTCTCGAAATCAGCGAGCGCTTCCCCGAGATTTGCCAGACCCTAGCACACCTGCCCATGGCAGACTTTGTCATGGATGGCGAGCTGATCATAAACGACGCCACGGGCCGACCGAGCTTTGCAAACATGCAGACCCGAGCTCGATCCATGACCCAACATCAGGTGAGCGTTGCTGCGATAGAACAACCGGCCACCTACTATGCCTTTGATCTCCTGCATCTTGAAGGTCAGGATTTGCGCGCCTGCCCCCTGCTCGACAGAAAGGCGGTATTACGCAGTCTTGTCCCGGCCCAGGGCGCACTGCGCTTCTCGGAACACTTTGCTGACCAGGGCCAACAGACCTACCAGGCAGCCCAGGAATTGGGACTTGAAGGAGTGGTCGGAAAACGCCAAAACAGTCGCTATACAACCGGTCGCAGCGCCGATTGGATCAAAGTGCGCAACGCCCGTTCGGATGAATTTGTCGTGGTTGGCTGGTCGCCGAGCAAAGGTCAAAAGCATGATATCGGTTCTCTGGCATTGGCCGAATTCAGAACCGATCACTATGTGTACGTGGGTCATGCAGGGTCCGGGCTAAACATAAGTCTGCGCGAAACGTTGCGTCATTCATTCAAATCACTTGCCCGCAAAACACCGCCGATAAAATCGCCCCCGGAAGGTCTTAAAACCACCCACTGGGTCCGACCAAAGCTGGTCATAGAAGTGAGCTTCACTGAATACACACCCGCAGGTCACCTGCGGCATCCGAGCATCCAACGCCAACGATTCGACAAAGCACCGCAAGACTGTATCGGTCGCTTCATCCCGACGCCCGACAAAAAGGCTTCTCTAACATCAAGCCAGCCCAGGGTGCAGACAACCAATCCTGAAAAAGTGTTTTTTGAAAAGCCAGGATTCACCAAGGGTGATCTGGTTGAGTACTACCGCGCAATCAGCCCCTGGGTATTACCCTACCTGAAAGATCGCCCCATCGTGTTAACGCGATTCCCTGACGGTGAATCCGGCAAATCTTTTTACCAGCGTGACGTCCCTGACTACGTACCCGATTGGATTCGTCGTGAGGTGTTGTGGAGCGAATCTACGGACAAACCGGTGAACTATTTTGTTCTCGACGTGGAGGAGGATCTAGCCTACGTCGCGAACATGGGTACCCTGCCTATCCACATGTGGCATAGCCGGGTTCAAACTCTGGATCATGCAGATTGGTGCGTGTTAGATCTGGATCCCAAGGTTGCACCTTTCAGCCATGTCATCACTCTAGCCAAGGCGATCAAGGATCTCGCCGATGAGCTGGAGTTACCAGCCATGGTCAAGACCAGTGGCGCCACTGGACTACATATATTGATCCCCCTGGACCAACAACTCACCCATGAACAATCTAGAACTCTGGGCGAGCTGCTTGCCACGGTGATTACAGACCGCTATCCGGACATCGCAACGATCGCTCGTTCTGTGCGCTCAAGACAGAACAAGGTCTACATCGATTTTATGCAGAATGGTCATGGCCGGCTCATCGCCGCCCCATTTTGTGTTCGGGCCACGCCCGAGGCCTCGGTATCTATGCCTCTCCGGTGGCACGAAGTCAAAAGCGGTTTAAGCAATACCAAGTTTCATATTGGAAACGCCATCAGACGAATGCAGCGCATGAAAAACGACCCGTTTCGCGAAGTATTAACCACATCACCAGATCTGACGCGGAGTTTGTCGCTCCTGGCAGAGCTGCAAAAAATTGGGCAATAGGAAAATAGGAATGGATGAGTTGACCATCAGCCGAGCAAACAAATCTGAGGAGTCGCTCCTGACAAATCTATTGAATCACTACGTATACGATATGTCTGAATGGTTTAAATTCGATCCAGACCCCAACGGTTTTTTTTCCTATGACTTGCCATGTCTGGATAGCGAAATCCAGCACGTCTACATAGCCCGCTACAAAAACTCACCAGCGGGCCTCGCTATCGTCAATCAAGACGAAGCGCACCTGGATATGAAAGAGTTTTTTATCCTACGTCGCTATCGAGGCGGTGACACTGCCCAGCAGTTTTTCGAATTAATCCTTCAACAACACCCCGGCCATTGGCAGGTCCGTGTGTTTGCCCAAAACAAACCCGCGGTACCCTTTTGGAAGCGCGCCATTACTAATTTGACCCATGCCGACTACACCGAGTCGCAGTTACTAATAGACGGACAACCCTGGATCCACTATCACTTTGACTATCTTTGACAGCCTCTTAACCATCTCTCGATAATCTTTAGGCAGTCCTTCGATATCTCTTTGGTCGACGCTCCTGCAATGTTATACAGCAGGTGCGGCGTCACCACTTAGTCAACACTTGGGTCTAATTGTGAGTCTGCTGCATGCTCGAAAGCCAACTCGATATCCTTCTGTGTAACGCGGCCGGTCGAAAGCGTGGGGAGTTGATCCAAACCGAAAAAACCCACTTCCGATGTCTCGTCGCCTGGAGCAGCGACCTGATTCTGATCCCAGTCGCACAGGAAGAAGAACTTGTAAAAGTCCCGCAGATCGGGATCGTAATCATGTTTTGCTTTATGGCGAATCGCAAAGAGCTTGGCAACACTGACGTGCAACCCGGCTTCTTCGCAAATCTCCTTAATCACGTTCTCGCCAGCTGAGCGTCCCACATCTGCATAACCACCTGGCAGTGTCCAACGTTGATCAGACTTTTCTTTCACCAACAATATGCCCTGATCGGAAAATATCGCGCCCCGAACATCCACCATAGGGGTGGCATAGTGAGTTCCGTAACCAGGAAAGAGCTCAGGAATAGCATGCACCGGCTGATCTGCCAGATCCGCCATCATCTGTTGCGCGATTTCACCCATCTCAGCATACCGCTCGCGATCAAATTCACTGGCGCCAAAGTGAAGCCCCGTCGAGGCGAGCGCATGCAAACGCCGGACGTAATCCAGCCACTGTCGCTGATGATTCAATTTTGTATTCTTTTGCTTGTGCTGTTTTTTGCGGACGAACCCTAGCTGCTCTCAACGGGCTGGGTGCGTCTTTTTCGGCGTTCCGCTTTTAAGGCGTCTTTTAGCATCACAATCTGTTCTTTGGTAACACTCTGAAAACCGGGAATCCCGCATCGCATCCCTGGTTGAAAAGAACCAAAACCCGAAGAATAACTACCGCGAATGCCATCCAATGCACACAGGCGATTGGTATTGGTTTCGTAGAAAATTGGATTGTCGCGTTCCAGACCAGGACAGCGATGTTCGAGCTGCACCAGATAATATGTGTCACGACCTGTTCTGAACACCACGTGTTTATCGTCTATCACTTCAGAGCTGCGAATTGAATGGGTACGGATACAGCGTGGCGCGTCGACGTATTCCTGAGTGCTGCCACTCAACAGCTCCTCAACACTGGGGGAAGTGTCAGAACGCTTTTTGTCTTTGGAATTCTCTGCCCAGGCGATCGTTGCAAAGGTGTGCAAACCGGCAACCAGCAATAAGAAAGCACCCATTCGACGCATACTTCCACGCATACAAAGACTCATAAAAATATCCCTGACAGGACTCTATTGTGCACCTCCTAGCTCGGCTTTCAAGGTCGCGATCTGCTCCATCACCACGGGTTGAAATTTACCCAGACGGCAGCTGGCGATGGCGCCAAAACCATCCGTCGCACGATCTTGTGCCGCGACACGGTCATTGGCACAGATTTGCGAGCCATAACGCTTGAAATTCAAAACCATGTTTTTTTGCAGCCCAGCACACTTGTGGACAAACTGATTCACCCAGAAACGATCATGGGAGCCGCGAATCACCAGACCTCGCTCATCCAACACCTCGACTGTGCGGATGTCTCGCGCATAGATGCAATTTTCTATCTCTGCCTCATTTTGCACATCTAACAGGCTGACCAGATCCGCCTTCGGGTCATCCGACGCAAAAACCGAATTCATTACGGCGATGCTCATAACCAACACCCAGAGACGGGACAAAGACTTGAGTTGCAACATGGCATTCTCCTGAGCTAGTGGCTTGGCTTTTAGTTTTATGCACCTCACCTATATTTGTACAGCAGAATTTGTTCGACAAAAACCAGTTCAGATACTGAATTCTTTTTAAAAAAACTAACGGCGGCGCCAGGCGTCGGTCACCAGAGCTAATGCCACTTAGGCAGCTCAGGATTGAAGCAACTGTGCAAGCTGCGGTAGCAATACCGCGCAATCGCCCTGGGCTTTGGCGCGAATCATTTCATCCGCACGGGTCTTCCCATCATTGATCGCAACAATCGGAATCTGGCGCTCATGCGCCCGACGAACAAACCGAAAGCTCGAATAAACCATCAAGGACGAGCCCACAATTAGCAGCAAATCCGCATTATCCACCCACTGGTACGCAAGCTCCACCACGGGCTTGGCCACGCTATCACCGTAGAATACGACGCCCGGTTTTAAGAGACCGCCGCAATCCCGACACTGTGGGACCACGACATGATCAAATTGTGTTGCCGACAGATCCGCATCGCCATCCGGCGCCAACCCCACAAGCTGGGCATCCATCGGCGCATTTCTGGCCTCCAAGAAATCCTGAATCGTCTCTCGAGAGGTCTTTTGCCCGCAGGCCATACACACAACCTGATCCAGCCGCCCATGCAGATCGATGACGTTATGCTGACCCGCTGCTTGGTGCAGTCCATCCACATTCTGCGTGATCACGCCCGCCAGTCGACCCAGACTTTCCATCTGGGCAAGCGCTCGATGAGCAGGGTTGGGCCTTGCTTTGCAAAATTCCGGATAGCCGACCTGACTTCTTGCCCAATATCGTTTCCGCCAATTGAGCGAGTTCATAAAATCCTGGTGCTGCACCGGGGCAGCCCGCTTCCATTGGCCATCCCGATCTCGATAATCACCAATCCCAGACGGCGTGCTGCATCCCGCTCCGGTGATTGCAATCATTCGAGTGGACCCTCTTGCGATATCGGCGATGGTTTGCAAACCATCAGTTGGCGAAAATTGATTCATCAAAGGACTAGGGTAAGGCTTTACTAATCATGTTCATAAGATCGAGAATAACAGGTCATTCAAATCAAATATCGGGGGAGATCACATGATCCAGTTATTCGGGCTGCGCATGAGCAACTACTATAGTTTGACCAAGGCACTTATGGAGTACAAAGGCGTTGCCTATGAGGAAGTCAAAGCACCACCCACACAAAAAGAAGACAACCTGGAGCGCACCCCTATGGGTAAGATGCCATCTATCGGATTGGATGGTGTCTATATGTCTGAAAGTCTGGCCATTGCCACCTACTTGGATCGAATAGCACCAGAACCAGCGCTGCTACCCAGCGATCCATTCCAAGCGGGCAAAGCGATGGAGATTGCCTGCCATGTGAAGCTGGACGTTGAACTGGTTGCCCGCCGGTGTCTACCGGAAGCGTTCTTTGGCCAAACTGTGTCTGACGAAACCAAGGCCGAAGCTCAGAAAGATCTGGCCAAAGGTATGGCGGCCCTGCAGCGAATTCTGGTCTGTGATCCCTACGCAGCAGGCTCCGAGCTTACCATCGCGGACTTTTACATGTTCTATACCTTCGGGCTGGCCGGCGGTATCTCTCAAGCGATTTGGGGAGAAGATCTCTTAGCCGGGCACGACAATATCCAAGCGCTGATGGCTAAACTTGCCGAGCTACCAGCCATTGCCAAAGTTGAAGCAGACAAAGCGGAAGGCTGATCGTGAGCATCTACTGCAAAAGTCCTAACTTAATTGTCGCCTGTTTCTGCATCATCAGCACGCTCAGCAGCCACGCGGTATTGGCAAAAGAAATTCCCATGGCAAAACCCGAGCGGGTGGGGATGTCCAGCGAGCGATTGGCGCGGATCGCGCCTGCCATGCAAAAGTACATCGATGATGGGCTAACCCCAGGCGTCATCACAGCAGTACTGCGCAAAGGTAAGCTGGTCCATTTTGAAGTACAGGGTGATATGGACGTTGCTGCGGGCAAACCTATGCAGGAAGATGCCATCTTTCGCATCGCATCAATGACGAAGCCCATCGCCTCGGTTGCCCTGATGATGTTGTGGGAAGAGGGACACTTCCAACTGCGGGATCCGGTGTCTAAGTTTATCCCGGCCTTTGGAGACGTAAAGGTCAGCACCACCGGTGATGCCAGTGGCGAAACCGGTGAGCTGGTGGAGCCTAAACGACCGATTCAGATCCGCGACATGTTGACCCACACCGCCGGGTTAGCCAATGGATACGTTGGCAATGTGGATGCCTATCGTGAGGTCATGAACGCGTCGCGCCCCGCGGACAATGCAGAGCTGATTGAACGCCTCGTGACACTGCCGTTGAACTATCATCCCGGAGAGGAATGGCAATATTCCGTGGCCACGGACGTGGTTGGACATCTGGTAGAGGTGATCGCTGGACAGGATCTAGATAGCTTTCTTCGTGAGCGTATCTTTGATCCGTTGGATATGCCGGATACCCACTTTTATCTGGAAGAATCTGACGCCGCTCGCCTAACTGCTCAGTACCGACCAGGCGAGGATATGAAGATCGTGCTGCAGGATCCTGGTAGCAGCGCCAGCCGCTGGATTACTGGTCCTAAAACACTGTTTCGTGGCGCTGGCGGCCTGGTATCCACACCGCGTGACTATCTTAGATTCCAGCAAGCCATGCTGAACGGTGGCGAGCTGGACGGGGTCCGGATTCTCGGCCCCACCACGGTCAGCCTCATGTTGGAAAATCACACCGACGACCTGCCATTATGGCTGGCCGGACCCGGCATGGGTTTTGGATTGGGATACGGCGTGGTTATTGACCGCGGTGCGGCCTCTACCCCTCTCTCTAAGGGGGCTGCTTATTGGGGTGGCGCTTATTGCACCCTGTCGTGGATTGATCCGGAACAAGATCTGGTTGGCGTGCTCATGACTCAGGTCCGCCCCTACCAACACATCAACATCCGTCAGGACTTTCAGGTCTTGACCTATCAAGCAATTGTTGAATAAAGGTATCAGGAAGAAGTAGAACCAATCTGCCATCGTGCGTCACCAATGGCGGCAGGTTGGTTAACACTGAAACTCACGTAGGCACACAGAGATCCGAGCAGCGCGGGGAAAACTTCATGCAGCACGCTGTTCCAGTCCAGTAAGAGCCATACCATCAGGGTGAGTGTTCCAACACCCATACTCCACAACACCGCTTGGGCATTGCCTTTTTGCCAATGCAGCCCGATCACGACGGCAGGGAAGAAACATACCGCGTATAAACTGCCAGAGAAAATCGTGATCTGCACAATATCGCCAGGTGGATTTAAGGCCAAAACAGCGGACACAACTGCAAAACCAATGACACCCAACCTAGTCGCTTTAACGCGACCTGGTTGATCGATTCTTGTTCGTTGGGCTGGCGCGATCAGATTCTTATCCAGCGTACTGGCGGCGACTAACAAAACCGAATCCATTGATGACATAGCAGCGGCAACGATCGCCACAATCAAAAAGTCGCCCGCCCATATGGGAAACACGGTTGGATCTGCCACCAGGGTCGGCACAATACGGTCGGTATCCTGCACATTGTCTAATATCAGGTGGCTGTATACGCCAATGGGAAACAAGCAACCAAACACAACGATCAATCCGCCAAAGGCGATCCACATACCAAGCTTCAACTGACGGTCATCTTTGAGCGCATAAAATCGTGACAGTTGTCTGGGGTCTACCAGCAGCTTCATTGCACCGGACAGCGAGATACCCAGCAACACGACAAAGGGAATTCCCGCGTTCAGCTCGAACAGCCAATCCTTGTCGGGTCGCTGGCTAAGCTCCCCCATTGCGCCGACCCCGCCAGCCGCCTGCGTTACAAAGTAAAACATCAACACGGAGCCAACCAACATGCAGCTGCCTTGCAGTACGTCGGTACGCACCACCGATACAAACCCACCGATAGAGGTGTATAACATCACGATCATCAGCGTGATGAAAATCGCCTGGGTGTAGCTCACCCCCAGAAACATCTCAAACAGATGCCCCGCACCTTTAAATATGGCGATCAGATATAAGATGGATGAAAACACAATGATCAACGCCGCACACACTCGAATGGGGTGCCCAGGCCGGTCTTCACCCTCCCCGGCGAATCTGGCGCCCAGGTAGTCTGGCAGGGTAAGGGCATCCCAGGCTGAAGCAAATCGGCGCAAACCCGGGGCCACCCAGCGCCAGGAAAGCCAGCAAAAAATCACCAGGGTTATCGCCAGGACCAACCACGGCAGGCCAAAGTCATAACCCTTTCCCGCGTGTCCTATGTAACTATTGGTGCTGGCGAACGTTGCAAAAAAAGATACGCCAATCGCAAATCCACCCAGATTCCGCCCCCCCACATAGTAGCCATCCAGGCTGGCGCTGGCTTGGCTACCCCGATAGGCGTTGTAGAACAGCACGAGCGTGTAAGCCAACAGCAAAACCACAGCAAGCCAGTGGGTTGAAATCCATTCGGTATCCATAGTGTCCAGAGTAACTTCGGAACACTTACCGCGCAAAGCGAAACAAACTGCAATGGGGCTTGGATTGGATGCCTCTTTACACCAGCCACCAATGCGATAAGGTTGGCTAGACCTGATGTCGAGGATCAGCCAGAACGTCGGAAAATTTATGCGCTATCTAATTCAGTTTGTCATTCCAGCACTCATCTTTCTGGGCGTGGTGTACGCCGTAACACGCCGAAAGCGCCAACCACAAACCGGACAGGATGACGGCGCTGCAATCTTCCTAACCATCCTGGTGATTGGCGCAGTCATCGCAGTCGCAGTCTTATTCGTGTTGAACGTAAATTGGGGCAGCATGTGATATGCGCGGGTGATTCCCGCGCGGATGCCGTTTCCATTACACCCTGTACCTATGGTTTTGGTGCTCGAATTGAAGGCGCTCACGCAAAGCTGGACCTCAGTCAGCCACTCACCGCCACGCAAATACAACTCATCCGACAAGCCTGGCTGAAACACAGGGTGATTTTCTTTCCTGACCAGCCGCTGACTCATCGACAACTAGAGAATTTTGCATTGCAGTTTGGCCAGTTTGGAACCGATCCGTTTGTGAAACCGGTAGAGGGCCACAGCAACGTATTAGAAGTTCGACGAGAACCTGACGAGCAGGCCATTCCATTTGGTGCATCCTGGCACTCAGACTGGTCGTTTCAAAGCTCTCCCCCCAGCGCAACGATCTTACATGCCAAGGTTGTGCCCCCCATGGGTGGCGAAACCCTGTTTGCCGACGGTGTACACGCATACGACGCATTGGATCCACGAATGCAGCACCATCTGCGAGGGCTGAAAGCCATTCATAGTGCCCGCAGACCCTACAGCTATGAAGGCTATTACAGATCAGGTGGCGCCAATCGGAGTATGCAGATCGAACCCAGCGACGACGCCTGGGCTACCCAATCACATCCAATCCTGCGCACTCATCCTGAGACAGGAGATGTGGCACTGTGGATCAACCCAGTGTATACCGTGGGAATTGAGGGACTGCCAGATTCTCAGGCTCAGGAACTACTCGCTCAGCTGACCGCCCATCAAATCAAGCACCAGTTCATCTATCGTCACAAATGGTCTACAAACATGTTAGCCATGTGGGACAATCGCTGTGTTCAGCACGCTGCACAGGGCGGCTACGACGGTCACCTTCGTATCATGCACAGGGTAACGCTTGCCGGTGACACACCGGTTTAGTATCCAGAACAGGAAATTTAATGACCTATTCCTTTTTCCGCAGGCTATTGTCGTATCTTTTTGCACTGACACTTGCGTTGTGTGCATTCTACGCCAGCGCTGATTACATGCCGCCGGATCTGCGCGACCGGGTTGAACAATTGAAAATCGACCGTAAATCAATTCCCACCACAACGCTGAATGCGCCTGCTCGGGCCATGACGCTGTGGGAGTGGATCAATGCCTTTGCACTGGCTCAACGTTATGTGCCGGTTGATGCAACCCGATTTGTTGCCCAATCATTAGCGGGTACCAACACGCCATTCACCATGGGGCAACTGGATGCCGCCATCAACGAGCTGACCTTTCTCGATGACAATCCGCAAGGCATTGGCCAACTGGTGGCAACCACTGGGCCCTTCCCTGTAGCTGACTTCGCAACCATCGCCCAGACGTATACCGTCGGGACAACATCCATACAAACTGGCGGTGGCTTCCTCGTCGCCAGGCACTTCATGGCCAATTTTGGCCTGTGGCAGACCACAGACCCAAAAGCTGACCACTACATTTCTATCGTCAGCAGCAATCCACGAGTCACCTTTGTCGCATCCAGCAAACCGGTCACGGGAATGCACGGAGGGTTTCGAACATCTCGCTCAACACTCATGTTTGAGGTTGCCTCTGGCACTCTGGTGGAAGGTGATACCGTGACCATCACCTATGGCGATACCAGCAAAGGCTCGCGCGGCATTCTCACACCCAGTTTCTCCAGCGATCGAATGCCTTTGCCGCTATATATCGCCTTCACTGCAAACGGTCAGTTTATGAGCGTACCCATCCAACCCGTCCGCACAATCGGCGGTGCGGTTGCCGGTGTGGCAGCCTTTGCCCCGTCAATTGTCAGTCCTGGTGAGACATTCGAAATCTCAATCCGAGCCCAGGATCAATACTACAACCGCGCAACCGGCGAGATTCCAAACTGGCAACTTGATCTGGGATCGGATGAACCAACCAACATCGCGTCCAGCGGGGCAATCACCGTGGCTGAAGTCACGCTGGATGCACCGGGCGTTTACCACCCAAGAATCACCAGCCAGGACGGAGTAATCAAAGGCTCAGGCAACCCTATCTTGGTGAGTGAAACCCCACGTTCCAGAGTCTTCTGGGGGGATACGCACGGCCATTCGGGATTTGCTGAAGGCATCGGCACACCAGATCGATTCATGCAATGGGCAAAAGAAGATGCACGACTCGATTTTGTCACCCACTCAGAGCATGACGTATGGTTGGACGATGCGGAGTGGGAGGTGTTGCGCAACAACGTCAGTGCGTATACAGAAGAAGGTAAGTTTGTCGCTTATCTGGGCTACGAGTGGACCGTATATGGTCCCAACGGAGGACATCACAACGTGTTGTTTCGTCGTCCTCAGGGGGTTTCCAGAGTACCAGCCCAGTTTTACCCTACCTTGAGTAAGCTATATCAGGGGTTGCGCTCATCAACCAACCCCAAAGACGTGGTGGTCATCCCACATGCGCATCAAGCGGGTGACTATCGCCAAAACGACCCAGAACTGGAGCCATTGGTCGAGATCATGTCTCAACACGGCAATTTTGAATGGTTTGGCCGAATGTACCTGGAGCATGGTCACGAAGTGGGTTTTACGGCTGCGTCCGATAACCACCTGTCTCAGCCTGGCTATTCACCACCCTTGGGTGGCTCTCTATCCCAACGTGGAGGTTTAGGCGCACTGCTCGCCCAGGAAGCGACCACCGACAGCTTGTTTGATGCCATGAAGAATCTGCAATCTTATGCAACCACCGGAGATCGGATCATTCTAGATTTTGCTGTCAACGACACCAGTATGGGTAAACGGGCGCCTTTTCAAGAAGATCGAGTCATCAACGGTCGTGTTATCGGCACAGCACCGATTGATTCCATCACCATCATCAAAAATGACAAGGAAATCTGGCAACAAAACTACCTGGCCACCGACGCTAACAGACTGGGCAAGAGTGAAACTTTTCTGTTGAGTTTCGCCTCGGACTCAGAGCCATTTCATCGGGGTGACAATCCAAGAGGCTGGCGCAGCTGGGAGGGTACATTGGAAGTGTTGAATGGCACTATCGAAAGCATCGAGGCGTATGACGCAAGCTTTCCTCTGCAAAACCTGAAAGTTGCAGAAGACAACCCCAACCTGGTGACCTTCGCCACAAAAACAAGAGGCGATACCAGTTCATATTTACTCAAGCTATCAAACCTCACCCGCAACAGTCGAATTCAATTCGACTTGGTGGAAACCCCTGAAACCGGTGGGGCGCCACCCATCTACCGGCGCCATCAGAGAATTCCAGCCGTCAGCTTTGTTCTGGCCTTAAAGGATATGCAGCAAGGCAAAGTCAGTTTTCAGCAGGTCCTTGACGGCTACACAGACAAAGCCCAATTGAGGCACATCCGAACCGATGGTGCAAAAGACATCACATTCACCGTCAACGACAGCTCCAGCCGGCAAGGCGACTACTACTTTGTGCGCGTGGTCCAGGCTAACGATGCCATAGCCTGGTCCAGTCCGGTTTGGATTGGCGGCCACGCTAAACGTTAAGTGCTCAAGACATGTTCGAACTTCACCCGCAACTTCAAGGGGATACCAGCATCATTTGCGAGCTAGCGATCTGCTCCGCCTTACTGATGAACGATAAGCGCTACCCATGGGTCATTTTGGTACCAAGATTGCCAGATCTCAGGGACTTACACGATGTACCTGAAGCACAAAGCAACGCGGTCACTGAAGAGATTCGGTTGGTTAGCAAAGCGTTGGTAACGTGTTTCCGACCACACAAGCTAAATGTTGCAGCTCTGGGAAACATGGTGCCTCAGCTGCATATCCACATTATCGCACGCAATCAGGACGACCCGGCCTGGCCAGGGCCTGTCTGGGGGGTTGGGGATGCCGAACCCTACACGTCTGAGGTTCAACAAGCGCGTATTGAAATGCTGAGACAACAGCTCTGAATATATTAGGGCAGCGGAATATCGTTGACCTCAATGGGTACACAATACCCTCTCTTCACAGCTTCACGGTTGGCGATCTCCACATACCAACGCTGAAGATGAGGAAACTCTTCCCACCGTATTGGATGCCACTCATAACGAGATATCCAGGGCCAGGAGGCGATGTCTGCAATTGAGTAGTCACCTGCCAGAAACTCGTGATCCGCAAGGCGCTGATTCAATACGCCGTAGAGGCGGCGCGCTTCGTTAGCATAACGTTCTTCCGCGTAGGGAGCTTTGCCTGCATTAAACTTAACAAAGTGATGGACCTGTCCCAACATTGGGCCAACGCCACCCATCTGTAACATCAGCCACTCAAGTGTTTGGTACCGATCAGCGCCCCAAAGTTGATCATATTTGTCCGCCAGATAGATCAGTATGGCACCTGACTCAAACACGGATCGCCCGTTTTCCCGATCCAGAATCGCAGGAATTTTGTTGTTCGGACTGATCTTCAGAAATTCTGGCGCAAATTGTTCATCTTTGGTGATGTTAACCGCATGAGCGACATACTCAGCACCGAGTTCTTCAAGCGCGATGGAAATTTTTCTACCGTTGGGAGTAGGGAAGGTATATAGATCGATCATGCGGTGTCCTCCTTGGTGTTTTAAACCACTCTTAGACAGTGCGACGTGGCAGACATACTGGCTCTACTCGCCCAGTGTGTTGAAATTCCAACTGGATCCAGCCGCGCCGTCGCCCTATCTTTTTAAGCTGGGCTTTACCGTTGACGATGACCGGATTTCCCACTTGTTCGAGCAACGGCAGATCGTCATGGGAATCAGTATAGAAATACGCATCGGTAATCCTGGCACCAGCGCTTTCAACGTACGTTGAAGCAGCGGCTAATTTTCCTGAACCAAAACATGGCTCGGCTCCACCCGATACATTGCCGTCAATAATCTCCAGTTTCGTCGACAAAACGTGGTTCATACCGAGCACTTCGGCAACAGGTTCAGCTTGATAGCTTGTGGCAGATGTCACCATGACGATTTCATGGCCCAGCGCTTGATGTTGTTGAACAAGGGCCACACCTTCCAGGTACAAACATTCGGCAAGCTGCAGGTCATAAGTATCCTGACTCAGCTTTTGCAACTCTGCCTCAGGCATACCCTGAATATCCTTAACTGTGGCTCGGAGCATTTCATCGTAATCAATACGGCCCAGCCCATAACATAAGAACATAAGCCCCAGTCTAACGAAGCGTTCTGGGGTCATCTTGCCTTCCCTTATCGTTTGCCAGGCAAACGCCGTAAGGGAGTACCTGTCGATCAGTGTGCGATCCAGATCAAAAAAAGCCACCACCGGACGCCGGACACCGGCACGCGCGCCACCGGCAAGCGCTGAGAGATATTGTGAAAAGTCTTGATTAGGTTTGTTTAATCGCATTTTGTCGCACCACGCCACAGGGCCCGCTTAATTGCTGCAATGGTCGTACTCTATCGATCCATTGTGACACTTAATTTACACCCAGCTTACACCCGGTATGCCCATGGAGAATTAGATCACAATTCGTGACCAAGACCGCAGTCGCATGTTCAGGCATCCCACATAATTGCTTGGCGCAAGGTTTATGAGCCTCGTTGAGCGGCACCGCGCGCGACTAAATGCAACAAAATTGACTATGGATGGGTCTTTTCAGTGTTTCAGTTGACCGCTTGGTCGATACCAACGCTCATAACAACACTTCTGGCAATCTGGGCATATACCAGGCTCCCTCAAGAGTCTAATGTCCCGGGAGCGCTGGCACTGCGCTTTTGTTTTGCAGCAATTGTGTTCTGGTCCGGGGCTCAGACCGTCGGCACGGTGTTTACCGAACTCGAACCAAAGTTTCTGATCAACAAACTGATCTACATCGGCATCACTCTAGTGCCGGTGGCATGGACTATTTTTGCTTTGACCTATTCCCTGCGGATCACACGTCTACCCATGTGGGCAGTCAACAGCTTATGTATCGTGCCGGCCCTCACAATGATCATCGCCTTCACGAACGAATTCCACCAGCTTATGTGGACCCAGTGGCAACTAACGGAAGCCGCTGGGCACATCGCACTGCTGGCTAAGCATGGCCTGTGGTTTTATGTCCACGCAAGCTACAGCTACATACTGATTGTCGTTTCTACCGCCATTCTGACGTTTGCCCTGGCTCAAGAAAAGCAACGTTCCAGGACTTTAGTCGCTGCTGTCGTTGCACCTTTGTGTGTAGGGGCAACCAATCTCTTCTACCTATCGCCATCTTATCCACTCCCATGGTTTGATATCACCGCGTTAGGCTTCGTTATCGCCATCGGAATATTAAACAAAGGCGTGCTGCAGACAGGCATATTGAAAATTTCTCCGGTGATGCGCGAACGCATCGTCGAACAGCTTAAAGATCCGGTCATGGTGGTAGATCCAAAGGGCAGGATTATCGATGCAAATCAGTCTGCTCTGGACGCATGGGACAACGAAGAAAAATTGTTGTACAGCAATATCAGCGAGCTGGTTATCAACATGCCTCTGGAAACACTGCGTGATCAAAACGCGAACACAGAGGTGACAATTGACGAACAGGCGTTTGAGATTGCCACTACCAGTCTGGATCAACGCAATCCCAACGCCAACATGGCATTGGTGTTTCGAGACGTCACAGCCCGCAGACTGGCGGATCGCGAACTTCGCAATCTGAAGGATGAGCTAGAAAGGATGGCGCATACAGATGCGTTAACCAACATGTTCAACAGACGATTCTTTATGCAGCGGCTGGGCGAAGAATTCGAGAGGGTAAGGCGCCATGGCAGTCATCTGAGCGTGCTTATTTTTGACTTAGATCACTTCAAGCGGGTGAACGATACCTATGGTCACGACGTTGGCGATGCGGTTTTGGTTGCTGTGGCTGAAGTTGTTGCAAAATATAAGCGGATTACCGACGTCGCCTGCCGGCTTGGTGGGGAAGAGTTTGCTCTGCTGCTGCCGGAAACAGGACGCAAGGGCGCTGTAAATCTTGCAAATAGAATTCGTCAGGGCGTGGCAGGGTATGACTTCAGCAAAGCCTGCAGCGGTAAGCTTGATATCACCGTGAGCATTGGTGTCGCGACCGTGAGTCAAAGCACGGGTACCCCCGAATCGTTTCTCAAGATCGCTGACAGAGCCCTGTACAAAGCCAAAAATGATGGCCGAAATTTAGTCTGCGTAGATTCCCAGCTGTCCTGAAACCGTCTAATCAATAGCGAAGGTAAAGGTTAAAGCCCCGCCTTCCTCTACCGCCGCAAACCTCACAGCCACCTGCGGATTTTGTGGATTGTTAAACGCTCGCTCCATAAAGTTCGCAACGAAGTTCCCAAAGGCGTAACCCGCAAGCACATCACTCAAATGGTGCTTACGCGCTTCAACCCGGGCCAGACCGGTGGCAAACGCAACCCCACGAAGCCCCCAGGATGTCGTGTGGGAAGCCCACTGCGGCAGCTGCATGTGCTGGAGATTGCGAATCGCCATATTCGTTCGAGAGGCAGCTTTTGATGCATGGCCAGAAGGAAAACTCTCATCATTGCTGCCGTCGGGTCTTTCTCTGCCCGACAGGTCTTTGAGTCCTTGATTTACAATGCCATCCACCACCATCGTGCCAGCCCCCAGGCTTAATCCTCTAAACTTATCCGCAGCCGATTCGCTGGGTGCCAGCAAAGCAGTCAATACATAGGCGCCGGTCGCCACATCTCTTAATGTGTCGCTGGTATCTTCTGCATCGCTACCGAACAACGGCTGCTCGTCCGCAAGATCTTCCGACCATTGTTCGTCAACGTCCGCGGCGACCAAAGCGCCTGCGGCCACCAATGGTACCCAGGTATGAGGGTCGGTCGCCGCATCGCGGAAAGCCTGAGACAAGTCATCAGAACCTGGCCACGCAATATTGTCACTCCAAGTACCCCCCGGGGAAACGCAGCCTCCAAGGCTTGAAGTCACGAGGCAAACCAACAGAACCCTCGGCCAACCACTGAGGGTAGCCATGAGGTAAGGTAGGCGTTTCATATAGATCCTTATATATAGCTCGATATAGCTCGAATTTAGCTCGAAACGAAATCCACATCGTGCATGAGTAGTTGTTCAGCCACGTAGGTTGCTAAGCGATAAGTATGCTCAATACCTTCTCTGCGAATAAGGTAGTCGCTGACAGCGTCGGGCGATTCTGGTTCGGCAGCCAGCACTCCCAACAAATCGTAAACCACTTCCTCCCCGCCACTGGTGAGTTCTATTGTTGCAACCAGCTCCGCAGACTCGACCAGGGTCTGCTCGGCAAGCCCAAGGACGCGCAGGTTACCAAAGCGATTCACGTAAGTCTCAATTTTCGTGGGGTCGGCCACCACCCCGTTGACTTCCCACCCGGCGCTTGCATCCGCCGTTTTCTTAATTGAGGTTTGTGTTCCAGCATCTTTGGTGTCTGTGAACGTCAACGCATCAATTTCACCATCTACTGCCATCAGGGTTTTATCCAGCCAGGCATCCAGGCCGGTACCCAATTCATAGTTCGACAACTTAATCGAGTAGATGTTGTCATCATCAGCACGGCGTGCGTGTACTCGTTGATAACCTGGAGAGGTCCCAAGGTACAACTCGCCCGCTAGATCATCACCTACATAAAGCTGGATGTGCCGCTGATGGTTCGCTTCGGTTACCTCAAACCGTTCCGCGCTGCCAGTGGTTGCTGCCACCGGCCAAGGCGCGGTCAATTGGGCAAGTTTGTCCAATACCTCTGTCACCTTTTTCTCATCCGCCTGGGCACCATCAACCAACCAACGTTCGCCCTCTTTCAGTACGGTCGTTGCACTTTCTCCGTCAGATACACGCAACTTAGTGACACCTGATTGAGAAAACACCAATAGATTGTCTGCTGCGTCATCCGTCCCAGGACTACCGAACCAGAACCATGCCACGAGCAATAGTTGGACAATCGCAACACCACCAAGGATTCCGATATTCTTCTGCATAACTACTCCCTACCCAGACGCCTGACCGAGCCAAGCAAGGTGCGTATTACGCCGCTTGCGTGCCCGCACTCGGAAAATAAACATGACCACCCCCACACTGATGACGGCGACAGAGTAATTTATCCACTCGATAAGGCTTTGTTGGCCCTCATCAAACCCGGGTAGCGTACGATTGAAGTTACCCCGCGACCGTATGCCAACCAGACTTTGATCCTCCGTTGCCCAATCAACAATATTGGCAACCAGCTGAACCGAGTTCAGATACAAGGTCCCGTCCGCCGACCCAACCATCTGTAAGGTCTGATCAGCCAGGAAATCATTTGATGAGAACACGATCAAACGCGCTGATTCAGGGGATCGACTGATCACTCCGGAGACAACACCCAACTCCGGGGCCTGGGGAGCTTCATCACTCTCGGCGTTTTCGGTAGCGGACGGGGCCGCGTCTTCAGATTCAGCTTCGGCCGGCGTGGTCTGCAAAAGGGGAGACGGTTTATCTGCAAAGTAGCTCACGAAGCGCCCTGTCAGCATCACCCCCAGAGCGCTGTCACCCACCGGACCATCCGGTGAAAAAGTGGTAATACCCTGCTCGTCCATCTTCGGCATGACATCTGAATTTGTAGACACCCAGCTTCCCGAACTGCTGTTCACTAGGGTTTGCGATTCCACCGCTGCTTGCGGCACCAAGCTGATAGGCGAAGCCCAGGTCATGGTCAACTGAGGTAAGCCAGCAAAAAAAGCGATGTCCTGATTCAGGCCCGAATCGCGCACATCCACAAAATATGGATAGTCCAGCATCACCAGATCCTGGAACGTGAAGCCACCAACTTCCCGGGGAACCGGTATCGGGAAGGCTGAATTTTGCGGATCCATTACCAGAGCCGACTCGATCGTCACGCCGTGATGAGACAGCCATTCACTCAGCCCACTGTCCCTCGGTGTCGCCATCAGTGCACCCTGAATGGGTTGTGCGGCAAACTGACCACTGGCAAGCACAACTGTACCACCGCTCATCAGATATTGATCGATCGCATAAACCTGGCGGTCGGTAAATGCGGTTGGATCGACCACAACCAGCAGGTCTGTATTCGCGGGAACAACACCATCAGCAAGGTCACTGGTTGTGACGTTAAAGTCACCGGTCAGGAATCCCTGCAGTTGGCTAAACTGGTTTGTAGGTGGCATTCCCTGTTGCTGCATGTAAGGCGGCACCGGCTCTGGTGCGACCAGCACTACTGATTTTAACAAGCCGCTGGCAAAGCGCTTTAAACCTTCTTCCAATTCACGCTGCAGGCCCTGCGCAGAAAGATCTTCCGGCAGCGGTACTTGTACAACCGAATCCCCACTCTGCAGGGTCAGGTAGTAGTAAAATCTTCGTTCGTCAAAGAGACTTGCTGCCATTGGCTGGAAACCGAAGCTATTGGCAATATCTGTGGCGGTTTGACCATCACCCGCTTCCGGGTCCACGACAGAATAGTTGAACTTTTCACCCCCCTCTTCCGCAATACTCTGGAGCGCCAGATTCAGTTGGTCTGTCACTTCGATTAGTGGTTCGGGCAAATGGCTGTCACGTGAAATATACCCGACAAATTCTACCGGCTCCGAGATATTGGCAAACACAGAATTGCCGCCCTGAAAGCCATAGAGCACCTGCTTGACTGTTCTGGTGATATCAAATTCCGGATTTTTGAGCTGTACATCCAGATCCCCTTCACCGCGCGCCTTAACCTCAATCAGATCCTGAAAACTCAGCACCTCAAACTCATCACCATATTCAATCAGCACATCAAAATAGGAATTCACCAGCGCAGCCTGGTGACGGTCTTGCACCTGAACCGGAACCGCTCGAATTCCGTACTTGGTGTTGGCCTCATTTTCCAGCTCAGGATCGGTCACCGGGTCGACAACCTCAACTCGCACCTGGCCTCCTCCATGGACGGCATATTCCTGCAGAAGATCTTTCATTCGCGGCACTAGGGGTGCCAGTAAAGGATGTGTTTTGGCGGAAAAATAGCCACGAATCAGCAAAGGTTCCTGCAGCTGCTGCAGGTAAGACTTTGAAGCGTCTGAGATCGAATAGATATTCCCCTGGGTCATATCCACCCGCAGACTGGTCACATTATGTAGCCAGACGTTGGCCAGCAGAAGATTAATGACCAGTAATCCAGTACCCAGGCGCCAGGACCGGTGCCGTGCGGATACTTCGGTTGAAACGCCATCAGTTGCCCAACGGCCACGCTCCAGGGCATAGGCATTGAGAATAAGGAAGACTGCGGCGATCGATGTGTAGAAGTACAGATCACGAACGTCAACAACACCTCGCGTGATGGCTTCAAATCGTACCCCACTGCTCATCAGGGACATCAACTCAAGCGTGGCCCCACCAAAAAACCCGGCAAAAATTTCAGCCCCGATAAGATAAAAAACCAGGCAGAGGAGGCTGGACACAATAAGACTGACTATTTGACTGCTCGATAAAGAGCTGACAAACAAACCAATCGACAAATAAGCGCCCCCCAATAGCAGCGCTGCCAGATATCCTGCAACTACCGGACCCCAATCCAGATCTGCGACCATATCAACCGTGACAGGCAGGGGTATCGTCAACAACAAAGCAATTCCCAACAGCACAAAACAAGCCAGGAACTTACCCAGTACAAGCGCACTTAAATTGACCGGCAGCGTTGACAAAAACTCCAGCGTGCCAGTTCGTCGCTCCTCGCTCCACATTCTCATGGTCAACGCGGCGCTCAAAAAAATCAGCAATACCGGGAACCATTCGAACAAGGGGCGGACATCAGCAATATTGCGAGCAAAAAACGCCTCAACCCAGAAAAATACAAACAAAGTCGTGACCAGAAACGCACCGAGAAACAAAAAGCCTAAGGGTGTGGCGAAAAACTGGGACAGCTCTTTGCGGGCGATTTGAACAACACGATCAAACTGCATGACTGGCCTCCACCGGGCGATTCACTTCGGCGAATACACGCTCCAAATCCCGCATCTGCGGGCTCAAGGCGTAGATCGGTTGGTCCTGTTCGATAATGGCTTGCGCCATTGCGGCACAAACGCGATCTAGATCTCCTTCAACGTTAATCAACCACTCGCCGGTATCGACCTCCTCAATACCGCGAACTCCGGCTATTTCGGCCAAAGGCTCAATCTCCAGAGCCTGAGCCGACCTCAGCTGTATCTGGGACGCCTGTTGCAGGTCGTCCATTTGCTCATCCAGTGCCAGGCGACCGCTACTGAGTATCAACGTCCGATCACACACCGCGCTCACCTCCTGCATAATGTGGGTAGACAGGATGATCGTCGCGTTCTGCGCGAGGTTGCGGATCAAATTTCGCATCTGTTGAATTTGATTCGGGTCAAGCCCGTTGGACGGCTCGTCAAGAATCAGGAAACTGGGTCGATGCAGGATGGCCTGAGCAACGCCCACGCGTTGTTTGTAACCTCTGCTCAAGGTATCAATAGTATCTGTCGCTTTGTCCCGCAGTTGGGTCTGATCAATCGCCCAGGGCACACATGTTTCCGGGTCACATCCTCGCAGGGTTGCCGCATAGCTTAGATACTCAGCCACAGTCATTTCAGGGTAGACCGGCAGGTTTTCCGGCAGATACCCCACTTGAGCCTGAACAACCTCTGGTTGTTCGGCAACGTTTGTCCCATTCACCAAAATCGTGCCAGCTGTGGGCTCCAGGAAACCGGTCAGCATTTTCATGATCGTGGTTTTGCCCGCCCCGTTGTGGCCAAGCAGACCCACAACCTCCCCGGGTTGAATGGTAAATGTCACGTCATCTACCGCGAGAAATTCGCCGTATCGCCGACTCAGGTGGTTAACTTCTATCATTAGTTGGCTTCCATTGGTTGGCTTCGCCGTCTTCTTTTACTGTCGAGTCTTCTAGACTCAATTCTTTTAAACTCAATTCTCGTCCACTCAATTCATTGAACTTCAATCCTTCAGTTTGCAAAGTTCATTTCCTGGCGGTGAAAAATATGCATCCGGAAAAAAATTTCAAGACCTTGTAACAGATTGCAACAATCATTTATTTGCAGCGTCGGACCATGGTGCCGTTCAGGGCGGCGAATACACCCGTTTTTTTTAAGTTAGACTGTATCTCCCAACAGCTATCGCGAGAAAAAAATGACCAACTTGCAGATTCAAGGCTCTGCAGGCGAGCTGGAAGCGGTGTATACGCCCGCCGCGCAGTCGAGCGAAAACCCCACAACCGCTGTTCTTTGCCATCCACATCCCCAATACGGAGGCAATATGCAGGATGGCGTGATTTCTACCTGCGAATCCGTGCTGCTGAGTCACGGAATCAACTGCATCCGCTTCAATTTTCGCGGTGTAGGGGCCAGTGCCGGGCGTTTTGATCAAGGGGTCGGCGAGCAAGAGGATATCCAAAGTGTGGTCGCTTGGTTACGCAGTAACCATCCAGATCACACGTTATGGTTAGCCGGTTACTCCTTTGGGTCCAACATGGCGTTTCGCTGTGTCGTCGAAACGGGCCTATTTCCAGAACCGGAAAAACTTATTTTGATCGCGCCTCCTGTGGGCATGATGAGCTTCGATGGTGCGCTGCCTGACCAAATCCAGACCATTGTGATCGCTGGAAGTGCTGATGACTTTGTGGACGCCTCAAAACTGGCCGAGTTGGACGGCGCATCGGCGAGCATTATCGAAGGGGCTGATCACTTCTTTATGGGCTATCACGAGGATTTAGCAACGCAGTTGTCTAACCTGGTCGGATAACTTGAGTCCAGATGCTTCAGATAATGATGGATCCGGTAATCGCCTCATGGAAATAGTAGAGCACACCGTAGGCGACAAGCCCGGCTAAAGCAGGCAAGCCCAATTCCCCCCAAACCAGCCGATTGTCACCCCTGGCGATAGCAGCAAAAGGGACGTTCGATGTAACCCGGGAATATTGCGTCCAACCGGCTCCCAGACTCAGTGCTTTTTTTCTATCCATCAGGAATGTGCCTGCGCCGCTGATGACGACGAAGCTCGTGAAAAATATGATCGAAACCCAATCACCGTTGGCGACGACGTGTCCAATTCCCCATATAACAACCGCCCATTGAAATGGATGTCTGGTTATTCTTGTCACCCCGGTCGCCAGTTGCGAAGCATCCTCGACATCATCCAGGGACATGCCAACGTTGGTTGGATTTTTCACCATAAACCCTCCTACTAACAAAATGAGGGCAACGGGCATGGTGACTTTCGATACCCAATACAGATCGGGGTTGGGCAACCACATATAGTCAAATCGGGGCACATCTGTGTACACCCAGATCAGATAGATCAAGCTGGCTGTGGCAACCAGAGAATACAATCCCAAGAATGGCCCGCTACCAACAGCAGCGACAAGGTTCTTCCTGATCGGATCAGTGGCCAGGGCAAGATGACTGACCACCCAGACCAGCGCCGCCACAAGCACTTCAGCCACTGTTTCTCTCCCTGTTCATCGACTATCCGTCTGCAAGCCCTGTCAGGGCATCCAGCACTTCATTGTGTCGCTCACTCAACATCGAGTGTCCACACCCCGCCAGGGTAACAGTTTGTACGGTGGCAGATTGCTGATCGGAAACATCCTTTAGCGCACTGGCCAAAGCCAATCCGTTGCGAGCCGGTGTCATCTTGTCCTGCGCCCCATTGATCACCAGAACAGCCTTGGGCATGTCAGGCAACACCGGTTCGAACTCATTACAAGCTGCAAGATCATGGTAATAAACCCCAGGTTGCATGCGCTGCAACCAGCGAGCACCGCTCACAAAATTGCTCATACCCGGTGTCGCGCTGGCACCAAGCCCGCCGGGATGACTATGCGACCATGTATTGGCCATCGCGAAGGCCGCTGGTGAGTTGTCTTGCGCCGCATCCAACAACACGGGACCCACAGGCATTGGCGCCGACGCGCCAAGGAACGCTAGCTTTTGCGTTTCCGCGGGAAACTGGGCGGCATAGGACATCGCCACAAGTGAGCCCATACTATGACCAACAATCGTTGCGGAGTTGATCTGAAGTTCATTTAACAAATTGTTCAACCATCTTGCCATTTCGCCAATGCTCGCCAGCGGTGGGCCTTCACTGGCCCCATGGGCCGGCAAATCCGGTGCCACCACCCGAAAGCCATGGCGCGCAAAATAACGCGCCGGCATAACCCAGACACTATGGTCAAAGCCCGCACCATGAATAAAAACAATGGCTGGCGAATCCGCACTCAAGCTATCGTGCGTGACGCTACCTGTGCCGTAACATATCGTTTTCCCTTCCAGCATGAATTTCATAACGTCTTCTCCACCCGTCGGAGGCCTGCTTTGAGATCTGCAATTAGGTCAGTGGCATCCTCTAATCCGACACTTACCCGAACCAGCCCAGCGTCAATTCCTGCAGCAGTCAGCGCATCACTATCCATTCGATGGTGGGTTGTACTGGCTGGATGAATGATCAGACTTTTAGCATCCCCAATATTTGCAAGGTGAGAAAAGATTTCAAGGTTCTCGATCAAGACGCGTCCGCCTTCACGGCCCCCTTTGACACTGAAGCTGAATACCGCCCCGCAACCTTTGGGCAGCAGCTCCTGAGCCAGGGCGTGGTCTGGATGTGAAGCGAGCCCGGGGTAACTCACCTGCTCAACCATGGGGTGGTCTTTAAGAAAATCCACCAAGCTGTTGGTATTTTCCACGTGTCGAGCCATTCGCAGTGGCAGCGTCTCGATACCCTGAAGAATCTGAAACGCGGTCATGGGCGCCATGCAAGCACCGAAGTCTCGAATTCCTTCTTTTCTGGCTCGCGTGATAAATGCCTGGGGGCCAAATTCTTCTGCAAACACGAGATCATGGAAACCCGCATAGGGCTCGGTCATCGTTTCAAACTTACCGCTGTCTTCCCAATCAAATGTGCCGCCATCGATCAGCACGCCGCCGATGACAACGCCATGCCCACTTAAGAATTTTGTGGCAGAGTGCATAACCAGATCTGCCCCCAGCGCAATCGGTTGACAAAGGTAAGGGGTACTAAACGTCGCATCCACCAACAGCGGGATCTGGTGGGCGTGTGCAACATGCGCTATTTCAGGTACGTTTAGAACCTCCAATCCCGGATTGCCCAGGATCTCGCCAAAAACCAATCTGGTATTGGGTTGGATTGCCGCATCAAAAGCATTAGGGTCTCGAGGATCTACAAAAGTTGTTTGGATACCAAACCGACGCAGGGTGTAATCTAACAGGTTATGTGTGCCGCCATATAAGGAGCGGGAAGCGACAATATGGTCGCCCGCCCCCATTAATGTGGCAACAGCAAGATGCATGGCTGCTTGACCGCTGGCTGTCGCAATAGCCCCTACGCCTTGGTCCAAAGCAGCCATCCGCTCCTCTAAAACCGCATTGGTCGGATTCGACAGGCGAGAATACACATGCCCCGTTCGCTCTATGTTGAACAACCCTGCGGCAAAATCAGAATCAGGAAAAACGAAAGCAGCACTTTGATAGATGGGGGTAGCCCGAGCTCCGGTGGTTGGATCAGGCTCAGATCCAGCATGCAGGCTTAAGGTGTCAAAGCCAGGCATTGGCGGTGACTTATGTTCTTTTTTTTCACTCACGTTCGACTCACGGGTAGTTTGCTGCTTGTTTGCGAGCCAGAATTAAGTCACATAAACTCCAGGCACACAATCGCAAGAACACAACTCCGAGATCTTGACAATCATGTACCCTGAAAACAGCGGCTTGAGAGAAAACCTAACAACGGCCCACGCCGCAAGCTGGGCAGATATAAGTAAGCCCGGAGATTTTTTGAATGCAAAAGAGCGGGTTGCTGTGGTGCGCGCCGCGCGGGAGGCGCTGGATTGTAATCTGTGTGCCGATCGCAAAGCTGCACTCAGCCCTAATGCGGTCAGCGGGGATCATCATTGCACCACTGATGTGCTGGATCCTCAGGTTATCGATTTTATCCACCGCCTGCGTACAGATCCTGGGCGCATAACCCGCACAGTGTTCGAAGAAGTGACTCAGGTAATCTCCCGGGAGCAGTATGTTGAAATCGTCGCCGTGCTGAATAGTTCGGTCATTATCGATACGTTGCATAACGCACTGGGCCTGGGTTGGGCGCCTCTTCCGAAACCCCAGAGAGGGCTGCCCAGCGGCAACCGCAATCCTGATGCTGTGGATGAGGGTGCTTGGGTACCTATTCTGGCCGTAGCGGAAAACGATCTGGCCAATACAGGCCTGCCCCGAGTGCCTAATATTGCTCGATCCCTGGGATTGGTTCCAAGTGCATTGGGTTTATTCTTTCAGACTTTCCGCCCACACTACGCGTTGAAAGATATCGATCTGTCTATCTCTCAGGCTCAGGCGGAGTTCGTGGCCGCACGTGTTTCAGCGATGAACGAGTGTTTCTACTGAACCACCTCACACGCTATGCTGCTCCGTGAGAGCGGCCGACACACCAACAACGACTTCAACCTGAACCATGTTACGGCTGCTGAAGGTGATGCGGGCGTCGCGCACGGTGCGCTACTGCGGGAACTGACCGAGGCAACGATCTCTGGCGATTGGCTTCATCTTGGCGAGATCAGAGCAGAGGCAGAGCTCAAAATGGGCAAACAACAAGTTGTGGATGCACTAACCGTGGCCGCAGCATTTAACGGGATTACCCGGGTAGCTGATGCCACAGGTATTCCTTTGGACGATAACACCGCCCAAGTTACTGACAGCATGCGAGCGGAAACCGGCATCGCAAACTTTGACTACTCGGTCAAGAGCGAACGTTACGATCTGCGGTCATAAAAGTTCTCTTTGGATATCTGCTCGTTCAGGGTCCAGAAATCATAAATGACACCGATCAGTAATAAACCCCCGGTCAGCAGATAGAGGATTCCGGTGCCAAACTTGTGCTGATAGAACCGGTGCAAACCAAAGATCCCCAGAAACGTCAGCAATACCCAAGCCGCCGTATAGTTTAAATCTCCCTCAACGTAACGACGATCGGCAGATCGTTCCAGACTTGGCATCAGAAACAGATCAATCAACCAGCCAATACCCAGCAACCCAAACGTAAACAGATAAATCGTGCCGCTTACTGGGCGCCCAAAGTAAAACCTATGCGCGCCTAAAAAGCCCACGATCCACAAGATATATCCCACCAACAAAGAGTGGGTGTCGTTTTCATAGTCTTCTACATACACTCTGCTCATACTACTACTGTCGTGGCTAGCGGTAAAAAAGTTTGCCTGCCAAGCGCCCGTGGCGCCCCACACCTCATTGTGCAGGGCACCGGGAAGCAAGTACCTAGACGTTAATCGCGAAGGGGATCATCCGGGCGTTACCATAGTTGGCGTCGTCGATGGGGCCTTGATCGGAATACAGATGGCTTAACGCAGTGGGAGGGTTAAGTTCGTAGTCAGACGCGCTCCCTCCAGCCACCTGCTCAAGTGCCTCAAGGCACACTTCTTCAAAGATATTTTCGTTTGCCTGCATGACATGCTCCATAGATTAAAAACTTGATCTTAGACGCCATGCAGGGTTGCGTGTGAGGGCGCTCGGCCGAAGAACACTTCAGCCAAACTCCCCCGGTTTTGTGCGAAACCCTGACCGTCCCAGAGGGTCACAGCACTGTTTCAGCCATGAACTCCAACGTTTCGCGGTCGGCATTACCCACGGTAAGCTGGGTGACTGGACTGTCTTCCCAGGCTTTGATGCGTTCCGCAATTCGCTCCCGTGGTCCACACAAAGCAATCTCGTCTGCCAGCTGATCCGGCACCGCTTCAATTGCCTGATCCCGTTTACCTGACATAAATAAATCCTGGATCTCTTGAGCCGCTTCGGCAAACCCGAATCGGCTGATGTGATCTTTGTGTACGTTGAAGCTCTTGGCGCCCATTCCTCCCACATAAAATCCAACCTGTTGTTTGACCTGCATGAGCGCCTTATCCAGATCATCGTCTACCACAACCGGCACCGCCGCGGCGATCTCGAAATCAGCCGATTTGATCGCCATGGCATCCTCATACACATCCATCATGCGATAGGGTGAAATGAACATCGGGATCCAGCCATCAAACAACTCTGCCCCAAGGGCGACATTCTTGGGTCCCTCAGCGCCAAGATAGACCGGAATATGATCCCGCATGGGATGTTGGATCAATTTCAGGGGTTTACCCAAACCAGTACCCCCCTGCAGCGGAAGCTGGTAATGGTCACCATCAAAACTTACTGGCGCTTCACGGGAAACAATACTCCGAAAAATAGAGATCCATTCACGAGTTCGCGCCAGCGGTTTTGGATACGGCTGGCCATACCAACCCTCCACTACCTGGGGACCCGAAACACCAATCCCCAACTGCAGCCGCCCGTTGGAAAGGTAATCCAGACTTACTGCATGCATCGCAGCGCTGGCCGGCGTGCGGGCTGAGATCTGCATAATTGAAGTACCCAGATTGATCTTGGTAGTGTGAGCCCCCACCCAGGCTAAGGGGGTAAAGCAGTCTGCGCCATAAATCTCCGGACACCAGATGGTGTCATACCCTAACGCTTCTCCAAATTGGGCCAACTCCACAATACGTTCACCACCCGGCGCGCCCAGCGGCCCCACTCCCATACCTAATTTTAGCTTCCCCCGTGCCATCTGGTTCAGTGTCATCTGCTTTCTCCTAAAATGAGCTTTAATCTAGATTCGCAATGCGCCAAGCTTACACCAGACCCATAGATCATACTTGAGTAGACCGTTTTCATGAGCCAAACCCCTTTTCCTGATCCGCAGATGATCAGTGTTAATGATGTTGAATTGGAAGTATTTACCGCCGGCGCCGGCAAGCCCCTGGTGCTATGTCACGGCTGGCCAGAACACGCTTTTTCCTGGCGTCATCAGATTCAACCGCTGGTCGACGCGGGCTATCACGTCATCGTCCCCAACCAACGCGGATATGGCCAATCCAGCAAACCCGATGCCGTAGAAGACTATGACATCAATCGGCTGACTGGGGATCTGGCGGCATTGCTGGATCATTTTGGTTACGAAGACGCGGTGTTCGTGGGCCACGACTGGGGAGCAATTGTCGTTTGGAATATGGCCATGATTCACGCAAATCGTGTCAGCGGTGTAATCAATCTGAGCGTGCCGTTTATGGAACGTGGTGAGCAGGAATGGGTTGGCGCTTGGGAGTCCATACTTGGCGGCGACTTTTATATTGTTCATTTCAACCGGCAGCCGGGCGTGGCTGATGCTGCTTTTGCAGAGCATTGTGAACAATTTCTCCGCAACATGTATCAGACCAATCAGTGGCTGGCGGAAGCTGTCGAACTACCACCGGGCATGTCGATGATCCAAATCGCCAAGGCAGAAAAAATGCCTGGCGAACCGATGATGAGCGAGGCGGATTTGGCGGTATTCGTCGAAGCCTTCGGTCAAAGCGGCTTTACCGGCGGCATCAACTGGTATCGAAACTTCAGCAGAAACTGGGAAATTATCGGGGCCTACGAACAAAAGGTATCCGCGCCCACCCTGATGATATACGGAGACTACGATATGGTCCCAAAATCCGATCGCCTGGATCAATATGTATCAGACCTTGAAGTAATGAGTTTTCCGTGCGGGCACTGGATTCAACAAGAAAAACCGACAGAAACCACAGCCGCTATGCTGGATTGGCTGTCCCGGAGGTATCCCTCATGACCGGCATTCAGAGATTGGATCACGCGGCCTATCGCTGCCGGGACACTGAAGAAACCAGAGCATTTTATGAGGACTTTCTGGGGCTACCCCTGGTAGAAGCTTTCCCTATCACCACCACTGCCACAGGGCGAGATGCAAACGTGCTGCATAGTTTTTTTCAGCTGGAGGATGGCAGTTGCATTGCGTTTTTCGAAGCGCCCGAACAACCGTTTGAATTTGCTCAACAGCACGACTTTGATCTACACATCGCATTACGCGTGGATCAGGCCACTCAGCTCAGGATGATTGAAAAGGCCAAATCTTGTAGCCAGGAAATGCGTGGCCCCAGTGATCACGGTTTTATCCATTCGATCTACTTCAGAGATCCCAATGGCTACGTAGTGGAGCTTGCAGCGCCCGCCCCGGGGAAAGAAAACCGCGTTTTCGACCCCGCCAAAGCGAAAGCTCGACTAGAGGAATGGCAAGCCAGCAAAGCCCGCGGATAGGACTGCATCTAAGCCTGAGTCATTGCCACTCGAACGGCACCGATCAGACCCATACCGATCAACAAAACGTTGCACAGCATCGTGGCAATCATCCCCGGTCCGCGCTTTTGCGGGTCTTGAATATAGCTGCGAAAGTACAGGGTGCGACCGATCAGGAACACCACGCCGATAGCCACGGCAATCAGGGGATTCATGTAGTAACCCGCGGCGTAAATTGCTGGGATAAACACAACCAGCTGCTCCAGCGTGTTCTGATGAGCACGATAAAATCGCTCGAAGGTTTCATCACCACTGGTTGCGGGTGCTGTAACTCCATGCCGTGAACGAGCCCGCCCTACCGCAAATCCAAAATAAATATATTGGATAAGCGCCAGTAAGACGATTACCGTGACAAAGGCAATTCCACTCGCCATGATTACTCCCCTTGGTTATAGATTTATTGTTCTGAATCGGATGGCGGGATCATAAATGCCGCCGTGGCTTCAGCAACCACAAAATCATCCGCCTGCCGGATCACCTGGCCGGTCATCTGCGCCATGCGTCCTTTGCGTTTGGTACATCGGCCTTCTAAACGCACGGGTGTCCCAACAGGCAGCTCGGATCGGTAACGAATATCTGCTTTCCCGGTGAAGCACTGTTCACCCTGTAGCCAAATCCAATTTGCCATCACATCGTCAAGCAGGCTGAAAACAATGCCCCCGTGAGTGACGTTTTTGTAACCCATGTGTACGGGTTGGGGGGTGAACTCACCAAGGCAGACCAGCTCCTCATCGACCTGCTCCATCCTGAACTGGACTTTTAACCCTATGGGGTTGGCAGGGCCACAAACGAAACAGGGATTCCCTTCGTTCTGCAACAGTGCTTGTCGTTGCTCCACATTGGCTTCTAATTCGCTCACCAACTTCCTCCAATCGCTATTGCGGCCATTCGATCTGTCTGAACAAAAGTACCCACAATTCGGTATGATGCCTGTTTTCCCGCGTACAGGATAGCCAACATCGGTGTTCACACTGGCACAAATTGAAACGGCGCTGGCCAATCACGATCCTGAGCAAGTCACACCCAAGGCAACCACACGACAAGCCGCGGTAGCGATTGTGATGCGTGAAAACGTCTTACCAAACGACCTGACCAGACCGGAGATGTTGTTTATCAAACGCGCCGAGAAAGAGGGCGATCCCTGGTCTGGTCACATGGCCTTCCCCGGCGGGCACATGGAGGCGGATGATCCTTCCTTGCAACACGCTGCCATGCGTGAAACTCTGGAGGAGATTGGCCTGGATTTGACCCACGCCCACTACCTTGGCGCACTAAGCCATCAACATGCCCAACCTCGCGGCCGGGTGCTGGACATGCTCATCGCGCCCCACGCATTCGTCATCAAAGGTGATCCAGAGTTTTCGCCAAACTACGAGGTGGATGAGGTGGTATGGACAGCGATGGACCCGATGGTGAGAAACGAAATTCACGATACCGAAACAAAACCTATGGCGGGCACACCCACGGTGTTTAACGGTTATCGACTGGAACGCGGACACTTTGTGTGGGGGCTAACCTATCGAATCTTGCAGACGTTCTTTATCACGATTGACCCCAGCTGGGTAAGGCCGCCCGAAATAGAATAGCCCGGATAAGTTAGCGGAATGTCAGCCCGTGGTAGTTGGCGATAGCCAGTCCCGCAGCAACACTGGTGAACGGATCGTGTTCAACAACCTTGCCGGGAAATCGCTCCTCCAATCCATCCCGAACCAATGGAATCATGCCCGAGCCCCCAGTTCGCAGGACAATATCGATGTCATCACCGGCCAACCCGGCCTTAGCGATCACCCGATCCACGGCTTGGGTGACAGCTTGCGCAACAGGTGAGATTATGTCTTCAAACTGTTCACGCGAGACAAGTAGATCAACGTCGATTTCTGGAATATCCAGGCGTGCTTGAGTCTGAGTAGAGAGTTTAACTTTCATCTGCCTGACACACTCGAACAGGTAATAGCTCATGTTGTACTGGATCAGATCTCGCAGGCGCTCAAACTTCTTACCCGCAACACCGCCCTGTTCCACACAATCTAGCACCGCGGCTGTATACTTATTCTGATTAAGCGTATAGGTGATCGCCCAATTCAATATCAGATCGGCATAGTCATCAAAGGGAAATCGCGTCACGATCTCTCGATCAAACCCGCGACGTCGCCATTGCTCCCCCTCTCCCAACAGAGGGAATAACAGGTTTCTAAACAATAGCTGATCGATATGATCTCCACCCAAACCCACACCATGCGTCGCGATAACGGAAAATCCCTGCCCATCATCATGTTTTGTATTTCGCTTCAGCACACATAAATCCAAAGTGCCGCCGCCAAAATCTACCGCAAGGACATTGGAGTCCTGTACCGCTTGATTCGCGTGGAGATAGGAGACAGTCGCGGCGATGGGCTCCGGATAAAACGATTGCTCTTTAAACCCAGCGTAGCGGTAAGCTTCGCTCAATCGGCTTAACGCCAACGCATTACGATGCTCATCTTTTCCTTCAAAATTAACCGGGTGCCCAAGGTGAACATTTGAAAAATTTCCCACCGACGCTGCTATAGCTTTTTGCATGCGCAAGAGAATGGGTGTGATTAGGGCTACCAGCCGAAATGGCTGATCAAAAACCATCAGACGGCGGACGTGCTCGTCACCTAACAATCTTTTTGTACCGCGAAACAGTCGCCCTTGAAGGCCGGAGTCTATCAAGGGTGCACCATAGATTTTCTGGGTATTGGTGGAGACGGCAGAAATCTCTTCACCCCCACCTGAATCTGCAAACTCGCTATATTCACCGATAACCTCGGGAATCAGCTCAACCTTGCGGCCGCTGTTGTCTGTGATATAGCGGTCAATTGCACTTTGCCCGGTAGCGGATTTCAGCTCTTGATCGATATAGGTCGCTGATGGCAGGATCGGGGCACCTGATTCAAGCTCGATCAGCGTGACCTGTTCGCCATCAAAAACTCCGGCAACCGAGTTACTGGTGCCAAAATCAACCCCAATACCGACCTTCATTGGGAGCATCGGACAGCTATGCAGTCGCAGATTTGGATATCAATACCTCGCTATAGGCTTCTATCTGCTGAGCATCAAACCCCAACCAATCCTCCAATACCGCAGTGTTGTGTTCACCCAAATGTGGTGCGCCACCACGGACAAAGGACTGACTGGCAGAAAACTTGTAGGGGGACTGGGTTACCCTGCGGGTACCACCAGATTTATCATCCACCTCCGTTATGGTGCCTCGCGCCTTGACACTTTCCAACTCAAACGTCTCATTGAACTGCCGTACATCACCCCAGGCCATATTCATCTTATCTAAAGCCGCAATTACCTCTGCTCTGTTCCTACAAGTCTGGTTAAAAAACTCGTGCGCGGCCGCACGCCTGGCTTTGATCTTATCCGCAAGATCCGCATCTTTATCCAGGCCGTCCTCCACACCGCAGTGTCGCGTCAGCTGCTTCCACAAAAAGCGAAACTCTCCGGCGATCATCAGGTGACCACCTGACGTTTCATGCACTTCATTGGGTGGCGGTCGCGGCACATCATCAAGCACCTGCGCCATCCCATCGTTGGTAACAATGCTGGCATCCACCATAGCCAGGTCAATATGCTGTCCATTGCCAGTGCTGGTTCTGGCATACAAGGCCGCTAATAAAGCGACCAATCCATGCAGCGAAGCATTGGTATCCGCAATCGAGCAGGCCATATCCGCGGGGAAGGCATCACTGATCTGAGACTGGCGCGCAACCAGACCTACCTCCGCGTGCACGATTGGAGCATAGGCTGCTCGACGGCTGTCGGGATTGTTTGCCCCGAACCCGGAGATCGAAAGCATGATGAGTCGGGGATTAATCGCTTGCAGAGTTTCATAAGCAAGCCCCAGACGACCCATCACATCCGGGCGAAAATTCTCGATCAGCACGTCCGCTTGAGCCACCAGCTGCTTCACCAGCTCAACCCCATCCGGACTGCTGAGGTTCACACAGGTGCCGCGTTTACCTGCATTCTGTAGGTTGAAATAGCCGGAAATGCCACCAACTTCTCTACCCCAAAGGCGCGTTACATCTCCCTCAGGTGGCTCAAGCTTTACAACATCGGCCCCCATGTCACACAACATGCGACCGGCAAACGGACCCGCCAGCACCCTGGACATGTCCAATACCCGAACCCCATCCAGGGGTGAATGTGTTGTCATTTAGTTCCCCTTTTCGCGCTTTCCTCAGAAATTCAAGTTAGCAATATCATCCTGGGTTTGTATACCCGCTTTCGAAGGGCTGTCGAACCCACAGCATCTAGTGCCCTGTGTATACTGAGCGTCATACACCAAACCCAGGCATCCGAGCACAGATGTCCCAACCCATCAATCTAGATAAATTCAGAAAGAAACGCCGAACAGAGAAAGCTAACGGCAAAACTCTGTGTAGCCGCGGATTTCACAAGTGGGTCGATGAACCCAAAAAACAGTTTGACGTGAAACGCGGCAAACTGGTCAGCATGCAGAAATGTCGGCGGTGCGGCGTAACCCGCTCGATCGTTAGCTGAAACCTATCGCTCAGCCGAGTTTAACCAACGGCGCTACATCACAGCCCACCCCGGTACCGCCAAGCCCACAATAACCGTTAGGCACTTTGGCGAGGTATTGCTGGTGGAAGTGTTCCGCATAATAAAATTCTGGTGCCGCGCTGAACTCAGTTGTAATCTCAGGGTATCCGGCTTGGGCAAGCGCATCGGCATATTGCGATCTGGTTGCTTCAAAGGCTTCCTGCTGAGTTTGATTGTAGGTGTACACGCAAGAGCGATATTGGGTGCCCATGTCATTCCCCTGACGCATACCCTGGGTAGGATCATGGCCCTCCCAGAAAAGCTTCAAGAGGGTGAAGATGCTCACTTGCTGGGGGTCATATACGACCAGCACCGTCTCTACGTGCCCGGTACCCCCACTACATACTTCTTCGTAGGTTGGATTTGGTGTGATGCCACCGGAGTATCCAACGGCAGTGGTGTAAACGCCGGATGTCTGCCAGAACTTTCGCTCCGCCCCCCAAAAACATCCCATGCCTACCTGAAGCTGCTCCATCTGTGGCGGGAACGGTGCAACCAACGGCGTTCCAAGAACAAAATGCTCTGATGGCACCGGCATCGTTTCTGCTCGACCTGGGAGAGCATATTCAGGACTTGGGATCTCAAATTTAGTGGCATATGACATGATTGAGCTCTGGCGTTAGTTGACCCACATGCTACCTCATCGCAAGCCACACCTGAACAGCGTTCATTTAGCCTGGTGCACGCCTTTCTATGCTGATCGATCATTGATACGGGCAGATCCACGCAGGAAACCAACCCCATCTTTCGCGGTCAGAGAACTAAGTCATTTCATCGTACACCTTAGGATGCTATAACAGAGTCAGCATGCATTACTTTCGTTTTTTATTGTTCACGATGGCGCTCTGCCCGTGGTTGACCTGGGCAAGCCCGCCGCCAACAACAGCTGCGCAACTCGATTCCGCCTCGGCGGCTGCGGCTTTCCTTGCCAGGGCAGATTTTCTAGAGGCCCACAGCCGCCTTATGGATTTGGAGTCTCAGGTCCTGCAGTTGGTCGCAGATGAGCCTCTGAAACTGGGCGCATTGGGCGAGGCAATACTGGCCATTTATCCGGCCAGCCAGACCGGCCACTATGCACTGAAAACATTTTATGGCCATGTCGAGGCCACCGAAACCTACAATCGTCATACGGAAAACCTGCTTGAGATTCAGAATCAAATGCTCAGTCAGGGTAATGGCAGCCAAACGAGCCCCTATCCCATCATGACGATCTATGATGGACAGACCTACGCATTAAGCCGGGGTGAAACGACAGTTGGGGCAATGTATCAGCGCACCGAAGCCACAAATCTGGGTTATCTGCTTGCTGCGCAACCCAGCAAAGGCGCGCTGACATACTACTCCTTCAATCTGGCTGAATTGCTGGATCGCTACAATGCGGCTCAGGAAGAACCCCCGGAAGGAAACAATCCGTGGCGTTTGATCAGAGAGGCGGCGACAGATATGGATAGCGCCGCGCAAACCGCCATCGGCGCCTATCTGGCTCGCATCGAACAGTACAAACAGGCTATCGGGTGGCTGCGCGTTGGCGCCAGACCCGGAAATATTCTGGCCAACACCATATTGGCGCGTGTCTACCACACCCAATCCAGCGGCACCCAGGACGCGTCAGAGAAAGCACAGTTCAAGGATCTTGCATTGGACAACCACATGCAGGCCATCGCCCTGGGTTCCACAGAATCCATGTATACCCTCGCCAACCTCTACCTGGGCGATTACTACGGCGAAGAAAATCGCGGTGCAGGTATCCCTCTACTCCAGCAGGCGGGCGAGCTGGGCCATGCGGAGTCACTCATCTATCTGGGACACCTTTTCAGCATTGGCAAAGAAGTAGAACAGGACATCACCCAGGCAGGCTTGTATTTCGAGCAGGCGGCCAAGCAGGAAAACCCGGATGCGATCCTCAACTATGGTCGTTTTGTATTCACCTCCCGAGAACCACCAGCAAACCAGCATTTGTTTGAGTGGTTGGACCGGCTAGCGCGTAAAAAGAACCCAGAGGCCATGATCATATTGGGCAATCTGTACGCACGAGGTGTGGGCGTGACCTCGTCTACCCGCAAAGCGGTCAGTTGGTACAAGAAGGCAGCGCGGCAAGCCCCCGACGACGCCGACATTATCAATGAGGTTGCCTGGACCCTGACTGTGTCTGATGTGGATGGTTTAAAACGCGTCAAATTTGCCCGTCGCATTATGGATAAGTTAATGAAAAATGTGCCTGACGCGGCAGGTCGACCCGAATACCTGGATACGTGGGCTGCGGCCTATGCTGCAAATGGGCAAAACGATAAAGCCATCGAACTCCAACAACAGGCCATCGAAGTTGCAAAGGAGCAGGCACGGGATGACGTATTAGATATACTTGAGCTGCATATGGACCAGTTCAAATCCGGTGAAACCATTACAGAACCAGCTCCCTGAATCACAGACCGCCCACTCGCTGTCTCAGTCAGCAGCCCTTGTCATCGACGTTCGCTCTCCTGGTGAATTTGCCAAGGGCCGCCTGCCGAACAGCATAAACTTACCCATTCTCACCGATGACGAGCGCCACCAGGTCGGTCTGACATACAAAACCGAAGGCAACGCTGCAGCTACGCGATTGGGCCACAGTTTGGTCAGCGGTGATGTTCGCAAGTCACGACTATCAGCCTGGCAAACTGCCATCGGTGACCAGCCGCAGGCCCTGCTCGCGTGTTGGCGAGGAGGCGCACGATCAACAATCGCTCAGACCTGGCTCAGCGAAGTTGGATTGGAAGTTCCCAGAATTAAAGGTGGGTACAAAAGTGTGCGTACCAGTTGCCTGAAGGAATTAGAGGCTGCGCGCATCAAACAGTGGTGGATTCTGGGTGGACGTACCGGGGTTGGCAAAACTATTGCCATTCAAAAACTTAGACACGCCATCGATCTCGAGAAACTGGCCCAGCACAGGGGCAGCGCCTTCGGTCGTTACCCCGGACAAGATGACGTACAGCCGGCCCAGGCTACATTCGAAAATGAGCTTGCATACGAGGTCGTCCGCCACGCAGGTGAGGTTCTGATTCTTGAAGACGAAAGCCGCATGATCGGACGCATCGCAATTCCAGAGTCCTGGCATCAGAAGATGAGTCAGGCACCGGTTGTGTTGCTGGAAGCGAGCCTGACACAACGCAGCCAGCACATTTACGAAGAATACGTGAGAACCCCTTTGCAACAAGGTATCACACCAGATCAGCTGGCCACGCACCTGAAACAGTGTTTACAGCGAATCTCGCGACGATTGGGCGGTGCACGTCACCAGCAGGTAGATCGTCTGCTGACGACAGCCTTCGATGGGGAAGGCGAGCATCAGGCGTGGATCGCCCAACTGCTGAAGGATTACTACGACCCGATGTACGATTATCAGTTGGCAAAAAAAGCCCACCGCATCCAGTTCAGGGGGGACATGGAGAGTGTCTCGCAATACCTGACCAGTCTAACCGACTAGCCCTCCCCCCGATCCTGATACTGACCATCACGCTCTATCGCGAACGCCTCTTCTGGTGAAAGTATCATGCGCTTACGGGCATAAAAAGCGAAGTAACCAAGACCGGCTAGAAACCACAACGTCACCCCAACCACACCCATGCGAAAGTCCGGATTGGCAAATAACATCAGCAGGGCAAGCAGGGAAATCACCAAAGCAACCATAGCACCCGCGTTCCCAAACGGGCTTCTAAAGGGGCGTTCCATATCTGGAAAATTCTTTCGCAGGAGCAGGAAAGACCACATCTGCATCGCATAAGCAATGACCGCACCAAATACCGCCATGTTGAGAATAACCCCACCAAAAGCACTGCTATCCCCAAGGATGTAAAGCAACATGAGTACGCCAAAACCAAACGCCGCGCCAACCAGCAGGGCCACATGAGGCGTCTTTCGCCTTCCATGAGTCACCGACATCCAAGAGGGGAAATAGCCTGCCCGACTCAGGGAGTAAATGTTTCGGCCATAGGCAAAAATCAGCGCGTGAAAACTTGCGATCAAACCGGCTACCGCAATCAAACCCAGAACCTTACCACTGGTCACACCCAGGGTAATTTTTAACCCGTCTAGCAGGGGTTCTTCTGTCTGCGAACCAAAGTAAGCAGCGCCCGGGCCAATACCCATATTCAGAAAGGTGACTAAAAACCCGGTCAGCACAAGGGTTGCAAAACCCCACAACAATCCACGCGGCATATCCCGTTTCACATCTACCGATTCCTCAGCAGCCAAGGGCAGTTGTTCGATGGCAAGATATAGCCAGATGGCAAATGGAAGCGCAGCACCTATGGCAGACCATCCGTAAGGCAAGAACTTCGATTGACCAGGCTCCGGTTGAATATTCCACAAGTTATCCCACTCGAAGTGTGGGAGAGCGCTGGCAAAGAACACGGCCAGGATCGCAAGCGCGATCAGTGTAATCACCACGACAAATCTGAAGGAAAGCTCCACACCAAAAATGTTGAGACCAACAAATACTACATACAGACCGGCCCACCACAGCGGTTGCACCACATCAGGCGTGGCAAAGATGCTTTGCAAGTAGGCGGCAGAAAAATAGCAAACAACTGCCGTTGTAATTACATACTCCATGTTTTCGGCCAGGCCGGTAACAAAGCCACCCCAAGGACCAATAGCGGTGCGCGCGAAGGAATAAGCACCACCTGTATGGGGTAAGGCTGGCGACATTTCAGCGATGGAAAAGCACAAACCAACGTACATGATCGTGATAACCACAACCGCGATCACAAAGCCACCAAACCCGGCAAGCCCTACACCAAGGTTCCAACCAGAGAAATCACCTGAAATAACCGCGCCTACGCCCAGAGCCCATAAAGAGAACACCCCGGCATATTTTTTCAGCCCGCGTTTTTCGAAATAGCCAGCCCCAGCCTCCCGGTAGGTAACGGAGGAATTTGATTTACTCATCGGCTCTGCTTTCCTTATTCAATCGCTGACAATCAGTGATCATGTCCGTGGGGAAGATGGGCCAGATCATGAGATAACGCATCAACTTGCGCTTCATTTAAGTGTCCTAACCCGACCAGCAAGTTGGTCAATGCCTTTTGAAAGATATCAAAATAAGGGTAGTTCTCATCGGCTGGGTGCACCTGATCCCATACGGCAACTTCATCAATCAGACTTTGCTGAAAGTCCGACCACGGATACAGCCCCTGCTCGCTTAACGCCACGGCCATACCAAACACGCGACTTTGCCAGGGGGCTTCAAACACCACCTCTCCATTTTCCATTGGCGGTGACATGCGACCGGACAAGGCAAACCCGCTCACAATACTTCCACGCCAATCATGCTGTCTCGGGTAACTCGATCAATCAGTTCGTCTTCGCCGAGGCCAACCCACCGTTGCGGCAACTGGGGCAATACCATGTATCGGATCTCAGCCGAAGAATCCCATACCGACACCTTTTGGCCATCCGGTAGCTGCGTGCCAAACTCTGCCAGTACGGCTCTGGGTTCGCGCACAACTCGTGAGCGATACGCCGGATCTTTATACCACTTTGGGGGCAGGCCAAGGATCGCCCAGGGATAACAGGAACATAAAGTGCAGACGACAACGTTGTGCGTTTCGGGGGTGTTTTCCACCACAACCAGTTTATCCACCTGACCACCTTCAAACCCAAAAGGTTCAATGGCTGCACTACCGTCCGCCAGCAACGTTGCCTTAAACGACTCATCCAACCAGGCTTTGGCCACAAGGCGAGCGCCATTTAAGGGACCAACCCTTTCGTTGTAGCGCGCCACGACGTCATCGATCTGACTCTCGTTGAGCATGCCCTTCTCGATCAATAGCTGCTCGATTGCTTGGGTGCGAAACTTGGCATCACTCATTTACTTTTTCCAAATAAGGTTCAAACAAATCGATAAACACATCGACATCTTCCTCTGCGGTCGCACCCCAGAGCTCAGCACCGGAAAAGCGAACGGTATACAAGTGTTCCGGAGACTCACCCTGCCCATGCGCATTACTATCGGGATACACCCACTTGCCATGTATCGTGGAGATTACACCTTGAACACCACGCGCATAAGCCGGCAGGCGGGTGTGCCCCAACTTGGCACCGGATTGACAAACCACCAGGTCACCAACAGCAAACAGAGGAGGAGTGTCGCTGCCTCGATAGGCATCGCTGCGTAAAGGTTCTTCGTGCTTAAACCTATCGGGGTTGGCTGATGGTCTTGCAGCCACCCGGGTCTGTGGCAAGCCTAAATTTTCCTGTTGGGCGGTAATCTCATCCTGGGTCAACACGCCCGCCTCGACCAATAGGGTTTCAATGCCCCCTATCCAACGACCGTAATATCCATCCGTCAGATAATTTGAAGGCTCTATCCGCTCGATGGCATGGCGAAACTGGTCAGTATTGAAAGTCACCCCATGAGCGTACAGAGCACGGGTCATACTGAACACACTGGCCTGCCACCGCTCCGGGAAAGGGAGCTCCTGGGCATCATAGTCAGCATCTACAACGGTGCCATGCCCATGTTTCCCCCCCAAGTCATGAATACCGTCCATATAAGCCCTCAGCCCTTCATCTACGCTTAACCAACATCAACCAGCAACGGCAAGCCATCACCACCCGCATTAAAGTCCATGACAAACTTATGTCGGCCACTCCGCACCTCATGGTCTATCCCGTCCGGCATTCGCACCACACCCAGGCATCCTGGAGGAATCACCACTTCCAGGCGGAAGGCGGACGCACCGATCTCCCAGCTTACCGTGAACACGCCTTGCAGCGATTGTAGACTGGCATCCAGCCGCGTGACCGGAGAACCTGCCAGGAACTGCGGTCCAAACGGGGGGTGGGGTTGGATCCGTACTTTCCGAAAGCCATTACAGTCCAGCGAATAATCCGGATCTACCGAGATACCAACAACAGATTGCACCAGCCATTCGAGCAAACCAATATCTGCAATATCAAAATCACCGGGGACGCGACCGACAAGCAGCTCACCCGCTGAAATATTACCCAGCCAGCTGGGTTGTGACGTTTGTAACAGCGCCATGTACGCCAGATCCAGTCTGCCTATGCTGGTCAGGGTGGGTAATAAGGCCCGCATCACGCCCGGTATCACATCAGCGTGGAAGCGCGATTCGTTCAGTAGTTCAATCAGTCGCGCCGCGGCGGCGGGTTCTTCCTCAGGCTCCAACATATGGTGGTAAAGTGCCGCCACATAGACAGATTGATTGTCCGCCGCCAGATGACCAGACGGCGTAACAAACCTGTGCCGCCATGCTTTTTTCGTCTCGCGAGCCAGATTATCCAGCAGTTCGTGATCTCCCATGAAGCCGAGTAAGGAGGCAATTCGGGCAGCCAGTCTGATCGCGGTATAGCTCTCACAGGTGCTCACCAATACCGCTTGACCGCCCGAACCGTACAAGTCTTTGTAAGGGTTCTGCCTGAGCAACCCAGAACTGGTGTGGCGATAGGCTAGAGCCCCTACGCGGATATGGTCATAGTATTGTTCAAGCACCTTACGATCGTCCTGATGACGATACAGCGACCAAAGCGTCTGCACAAAGGTCTCGTAACAAGCCATCTCATCGCTGTAACCATCCAACCGGAATTGACTCAGCGTGGGCATATAAGGTGACGCTGGATGCTCGCCCATATACTGCTGATTTAACGCTGTAGCCATGTCGGCCAGCCATTTCAGAATGAGTGCATGAGCGCGCTCTTCTTCGGCCAACCGGGGCATCCATGTTTTTGCATAGGCAACATCCGGCAATCGATGCTCCGGGCTCACACCCCGCATTGGTACAGTCAGCGCCACAGCGTTGATACTTTTGTTCAGCACCTCCACAAGTTGGTTGAGCGTCTCGTGATCAGATTTGAAATGCAGGCCCTGAGATTGGGGGTAAGAAACCTGAAGCGCGTTTACCGCCTCTATCTCGGTACGTCCCCAGCCAAATTCAATGCGCAGATATCTGAACGAGTGAATAGCGAACTGAGGTTCGAATACCTCGATCCCAACCGAGCCATCCTCACTGCCGCGGGTTGTACAACTGTCGAACTGTACCTCGTCAAATTCCGGGGTCAGGCTGTAGTGAATGCGAACATCGTCTGAGAACTTAGACTTCAGACGCAAACTTACTCGTCCGACCAAGGTCCCGCCAAAATCGTAGTCAATCGACCCATTGCGTGTGTCCGCATAGGGCTGACTGGAAATCGATTTGTGTAAGACTGATTGACCAAGCGGTTGGAATCGATCGAGGGAGGACGCGGTCACATAGGGCTGGGAGCGATAAGGTCCCGTAGGTTCACTTTCAAGCTCCACCACGGTCCACGCACTTTCATCGAAGTGAGGTTGGTCCCAACCCGTAGGAATCTGGCGCCGATCCAGGTGCTCCGAACCATTGAGTTCAGCACTCATTATCCAACCGGTATGCCAGTGCCAGCGGTGATCCGAGGCAATCACCTCACGACTGCCATCCATTCGCCGCAATTCGATCAGACAGCGGAGTTTTGGTTTATCGCCATAGGCACAACGCCCGACCTGGGGAAGCTCACCGGCAAAGTAACCATCGCCCAGGAGAATGCCTATGGCATTCAGACCATCCTTCAACTGTTGGGAGATATCGTAGGTCTGATAGTAGACATCTTGGTCAAAATCAGACCACATGGGTACCGCGCCCGTTTCGAGGAGCGCTTCTCCATTTACCGAGAGTGTATAAGCACCCAGGGCGGCGACGTACAATGATGCACCCACACACTCACGCGCTTCAAACTCGCGCCTGATCGCCGCAACCTGGACAGCCTGGCTGCGACTGCCTGCCACCGCGGTGCTCATCCAAAATCCGGGCCAAGTTTCCTGTTCAGCATCCAAGCCCATCTGAAAATGGGCGAGATCGCTCCATGGGCTGGTCAATCCATCGCTATCAAAGGTTCTGACTTTCCACCAGACTTGCTGGCCTGGTGCTAAGGCAACCCCTTCGTACTGAACGTGGGCATTCTCCTGACTGTGTACCTGGCCGCTATGCCATAAATCTCCGTGATCGGAATCTAACAGAGCCTTCTCGCTGGCAACCAGAATTTCGTAGGCAGATTGAATTTCCGCCGGGCGTGGATCACTGACCCACCACGAAAACCTTGGCGCGTGTGCCACTACCCCCAAAGGATTAGTATTAAATTCACAACGCAAACGTTGTGGCGCTCCAGACATGTGCGCAAAAGTCCTTATTTTGTGTTCCGGTCTCTTTTTTCCGGTCTCTTTGTTCTGTAATCCGGACAAAATTTTCCGGCTTATTTATCACCGGTCATCAATCGCGTGCCCCGCTTTAGTGTGCGCCTGGGACTCGCCTTAGGCAAGTCCATGCCCCACCGCATCAACCCTGCGCACACAAAAAGGGATACATGCAATCTACAACCCCTTCCAGGTCATCGTGGTAAGTCCAGTGACCAACGTCGGGTAATTCCGTCAGCCTTACATCAGCAAAGTACTGCAGGGTATCTCCATGACCAATTCTATGTTCCAGACCGTTTTCCGCGTTGATCAGCAAGACTGGACAATCGATTGCTGACCAAAGGGTTTTGATTACCTCACTGTCCACAGAAGAAGACGAAAAGTTGAAAATATAGTTATCGTATTTCCAGCTGTAGGTGCCATCTTCATTTTGATTGGATCCGTGGGCAGTCAGGTGCATGGCTTGAGCTTCGGTCAATTGAGGGTTGGCTTCCTGCATTCGTCGATATGCCATTTCAAGACTTGCATAGCGGCGGGGCTGGCGGGCCGACAGCGCATGTGTATTTCCAACCCACTCTCGGATCGATGTGCCGGGATCGGTTTGGGGCATCGCATCACTCCAAAGCCCAATCCCTTCAATTACAATCAGTTTTTCAACCATGGCAGGAAAAATGCCTGCGAACAGTGCTGCTATCGCGCCGCCCATGCTGTGCCCAACCAGGGTAACAGGCGCCAACTTCGCCTGCTGAATCAGCTGATGTAAGTCATAGACATAGTCGAGGTATTGGTAAGCTGAACCTGTTACCCATTCGGAATCTCCATGTCCCCGCAAATCTGGCGCTATGATTCGAAAGTCCGCTTGAAAGCGATTCACCACATCATCCCACGTGCGGCAGTGATCCTGGATACCGTGGACCAAAACCATATTGCCCTTTGACGCTTGCTGGCACGGCCACTCGACATAGTGTAATCGCAATCGCTGGGAGAAGTAGATATGAGAAACACATCCAACAGTATTCATCAGCTGGCCCCTGGTAAATCTGGCTCTGTGTCCACTGCGCCGAGTAGTTGACTGCGATGTGCGGAAATTGCTTGTGCAACAAATTCTAAGAACACATGCACTCGCCTGGCCGCGCGCAAGTCCGGATGGCTCAGCAACCACAACATAGGACCAGATTGCACCGGCATGCTCTGCAGGCGCACAAGCCTCGGATTCTGGTCGCCAACAAAACACGGTAATATCCCTGCGCCCATTCCTCCTTCGATCAATACACTGTGCATGTGCACATGATCGCAACGAATGTGTACGTGGGCGTTGGGGAAATATTCCTGCTGCAAGCGTTGATACCAACCCGACACCTCGCCAGCTAGCGCCCAATCCACCCAGGGTAGCTGATCTATCGCCACAGGACCGATACCAGTCGTCTCATGCAGTTGGAATTGCTGGAGAAACTCTGTTGTGGCATAGGCGGCTAACCCCACCCGGGACAATGGCCTGCCTACCATGCTCTCCGGAGGAAAATCTGTTGCACGAATGGCTACGTCGACTTCGCCTTGAGCCAGATCCAGATTCTGATAGCCCGGGACAATTTCCAAATCTACCTGAGGATAGAGTGCACAAAAATTTGCGAATTCGGCCAGCAGAAATTCCAGCGCCAGCGCGTCAGGGACGGCAAATCGAATACGACCCTCAAGCCGCTGATTAAATCCTCGAAGATGATTGCGAATGTCTGCGATCTTGAGTTCTACTTCTCCGATAGATGCTTGAATAGAGAGCATTTCCTGGGTTGGGTTCAAACCTTTCGGAGAACGTGTGAACAAAACCACGCCCAGATCAGATTCCAGGGCTTCAAGCTTGCGCGTCACAGTGGATGGATTCACACCCAGCCGCTGTGCCGCCCCTCGCACGGACCGCGTTTCCCCTAGAGCTTGTAACGCCTGCAGATCATCCCATTTCATGACCCTTTTATAGCACCAGCGTTGCATATAAGCAACAAAGTGTTGCGTTACCAAAGGTTGCATTTAGTGTTACCCAAAGTAACATACACACATCGAGTTAATACGGCTGAAACAATAAAGGTCAGCCACCAAAAACATACAGTTTCCCTGAGGGATATCCGATCCTCCCCTCCCTCCCCTTCCCACGGATATCCCTCCCATATTCCAAATAGGCCGGACTAGAGATCCTAACAAGGATCTCAGTTCTCCTATTGCCTTACGCCAGTCAAAAAATCCATCATCCCGAACCGGTTGCACCATGACGCAAGCTTTGCAATATTCGCCCCACTTCAACTTTCTCAAGACCCAAGTTGTTCAGACCCCTTCACCAGGTCCCTACCTGGTATACAAAAGTTCTACCCTCAACAACGCGGCAATTCCCAATGGCTGCCGTTATCCTGGTGTTGTTTGCCGCAATAACCGCCAATGCAGACGATAAACCAATCTACGTTTACGCCGCCGCGAGCACCAAGCAGGTAATCGATGATCTCAGCCTTCAATTCAACCGTGACACGGGGTACAAGATCCAACCCGTGTACGCCGGCACTTCGGTGTTAGCCCGTCAAATCAGTCAGGGCGCACCTGCAGACATCTTCGTCTCGGCAAATCTTGCCTGGATGGATTACCTGTCCGACGCAAAGCTGATCAACGACCAGAAGCGGTTTAATCTGGCAAACAACCGGCTCGTATTGGTCCAAAAAACAACAAGCCAACCACCATCTGAACTTACCCCAGATCAGTTGAGCAAATTCCTTGCCCGGCGCAGTCTCACTAGCGCATTGGTGGACGCGGTCCCCGCCGGTATGTATGCAAAGGCAGCACTGCAACACCTGAACGCCTGGGAACAAGCGAAAACCAGACTTGTTCAAACGGATAACGTGCGCGCCGCCCTGCAACTGGTGGTGCTCGGTGAAGTCGAACTGGGACTGGTATACGCTTCAGATTTGTACGACGCGGACCCTGCCAGAGTCAGATTGCTGATGACTCTGCCATCGGATAGTCATCCTAGAATCGTTTACCCCGTCACATCCATCAGTCGCAGCACTCATCCAGGCACATCAAAATTCTTAGCGTATTTGAGGTCAGATGACGCAAACGCCACCCTGGCAAAGTATCTTTTTCTGCCGGTGGAATCCTGAGCGCATGGAACTGTTTACCCAGCCCCAAGTGGATGCTGTCATCCTCTCTCTACAGGTCGCGCTGACGGCCACTGTGCTCAGCCTACCATTTGGGGTTGCTACTGCCTTTGTGCTGGCACGATGGGATTTTCCCGGCAAGCAGCTACTCAATGTTCTGGTACACCTCCCCCTGGTGATGCCACCGGTCGTAACCGGTTACCTTCTGCTACTCACCTTTGGTACTCAGGGGGTACTGGGGCAATGGTTACAATCCATCGGTATTATGCTTGCATTCAAATGGACCGGCGCTGCCTTAGCTGCTGCAGTGATGGCTTTCCCACTGATGGTCCGAGCCATACGTCTATCGATGGAGGCTGTGGATATGCGGTTGGAGCAAGCGGCTGCCACCCTTGGCGCCAACAGAATACAGGTATTTTTCAGCATCACCTTGCCGCTGTCGCTGCCAGGCATCATCGCCGGCGGCATTCTTGCCTTCGCCAAAGCCATCGGGGAATTTGGTGCCACCATTACCTTTGTCGCAAACATCCCAGGAGAAACTCAAACCATCCCATCAGCGATCTATTCATTCCTGCAAATTCCCGGTGGGGAGAGCGCGGCGCAGTTGCTGGTCATCGCCGCCGTAGCGATTTCTATCGCCGCGCTCTTTGCATCTGAAATTCTTGCCAGGCGCAGCACTGGAGCGGAGACTGGTGGCTAATTCATGCTGAGTGTTAACCTGCATCACACATTCCCGAATCTGACGATCGAGGCCAGATTCAGCGTTCCCACCCAGCCTGCAGGCATTACCGCCTTGTTCGGGCGCTCCGGCGCCGGCAAAACGAGCATCATCAATGCGGTCGCCGGTTTGCTAAAACCCGATCTGGGTGAGATCTCTCTTAACGATACCGTCCTCACCAATTCGGCGACCGATGAACATCTGCCACCGTCTCGCAGACAGATCGGATATATATTCCAGGAACCACGACTTTTCCCACATCTGAGTGTGCAGCGGAATTTGAAATATGGCATCGGCTTAGGTGAACGCCAACCATCCCCGTTCAAGTTCCAGGCAATTGTTGAGCTGCTCGGGTTGCAATCACTCCTCCGTCGTCCCCCGGAAAATCTGTCAGGCGGCGAAAAACAACGCGTAGCCATTGGACGAGCCATACTTTCTAATCCCACATTGATATTAGCCGACGAGCCCTTGGCGGCGCTGGATGAAGCCCGCAGAAGCGAACTGTTACCATACTTCGAGCAACTACGGGACGAGTTAAACATTCCAATGCTCTACGTCAGCCACTCGGTGGCCGAGGTGGCACGGTTGGCTTCAGACATCCTGGTCATTGAAGACGGAAAAATCACTCAACAAGGCAGTACCGTTGAAGTATTTAACAGCCCTAGAACGCTTAGTGCCATGCCAAAGGAGTTCGGCGCACTCCTTGATACAGTGGTAGTCGCACATGATGAAACTGGCCTGACTAAGTTGGACGCTTCAGGAGAGGAGCTGTACGTTCCCAAAGTGGAACGGGCGATCGGCGCATCCCTGCGGGTTCGCATTCCCGCCCAGGATGTAGTCATCGCGTTGTCAGAGCCAAAAGATATATCTGCGTTGAATGTGCTGTCTGGAAAAATACGCAGCCTAGAAGAACAAGGTGACGGCACCGTTGCCGTCGCGATTTCAACCAGGGCAGGTGACGTGCTTGCTAAAGTTACCCAAAAATCAGTTCAATCGCTGGGTTTATGCCCTGGCATATCCTGTTTTGCCATCACAAAAACCGTCGCTATCACACAAACATAAAACACCCCTGGACGACAATTTGACTAACCTGCGTTTTATTCTCTGGCTGTTCTGTACAACCTTAACCTGGGTCATTGTCGCTATCGTCCTGGCCTTCTATGGAACCTGGATGACACCAGTAGCTGACAACCCAGCCGGTTTTGAACGATGGGCTATCCAGAAGATCAAAGAGGAAAATCCAGGTAGTACCGCGATGATCCTGATCAGCCAAGGTGAGATTACCGGCCGGTATTTTTCGGGGCCCCAGCATGTTGATGCCAACACTTTGTTTCCTACCGCTTCGTTCAGTAAATGGATTACTGCCCTCGCCGTAATGACGCTGGTCGAGCAGGGCACACTGGACCTGGATGCGCCTGTCGCTCGATATCTCAGGAGATGGCAGCTCCCCCCATCGGACTTTGATAACAACCAGGTTACAGTACGCCGACTGTTAAGCCATACCGCGGGACTCACCGACGGATTGGGATTCGGAGACTACCTGCCAGACCAGGATTTACCGGGGCTCGTGAGTACACTAAAAGCGCCACTGAGCGCTTCGGGAGTGCGGGTGATTGAAGTGGGACAGCCTCCAGACGATTTCTTATATTCTGGCGGTGGCTACCTGATTCTGGAGCTTCTCGTAGAAGAGGTAACCGGTGTGACCTTCGCGGAATACGTAGAGCGTGCAGTGCTAAATCCCCTAAATATGCAACGCTCCACTTATGCGCCCATTGAACAGTTTGATAATTTCACCCCGAACTATGACACCCAGGGGAACCAAGCGCCTTTCTATCGCTACGCATCACACGCCGCCACAGGTTTTGCCAGCACGGCTGCAGATCTAAGCCGTCTAGCAGAAGGACTTCTGACAAGGAATCCCATCCGACCCATCAAGCCCCGCACCTTAAATCTGATGTTAGAGCCCCATGGATACTTCGCCGGAAGCCCCATCTGGGGGCTGGGGTCCATGCTGTACGTCACCACATCCCAGGGCACCACCATCTTCGGTCACGACGGAGCTAACGAGCCAGCCATAAACGCGAGCATGCGCCTCAATCCAGGCAATCAGAGTGCCATCATAGTACTTACTTCCGGAGCCGGGCTACTGGCATCTAACATCGGTTCCCAATGGGTTCTGTGGCAAACTGGCCTGCCTGACTTCTTATCCATCGAACAGGTTATCATCAGCGCTCTAGCTCCGATCCTGATCGGTTCGACCGCCATCCTGTTGATCCTGGTACTATGGCGCCGGAAACGTAAATCGAGCTGATCAGAGAATCCCGTGGATTACAAAGACATCACCGTCGAGCGCGACGGACACATCGCAACCGTAACCTTCAACCGTCCAGACAAGGCCAACGCACTCAACTACGAGCATCTGAGCGAAATCGAACACGCCGCATTGTCGTTCCGGGAAGACGCGGATATACGGGCGGTGGTTTTTACCGGCACGGGCAAGCATTTCTCGTCAGGTGCCGATCTGTCGGATGCAGGGGAAGCATACAAAGTTCCGTTGGTGTTGCGTCGTCGTCGCATGCGTATGGGCGAGCGCACGATCGAGGCCATTCTTGATATCGATCAAATTACCATTGCTGCCTGGAATGGCGCAGCCATGGGGGGTGGAGCCTGTATTGCCACAGCATGCGATTTTCGGGTCGGCGCAGACAGCTGTTTCGCTCAATATCCCGAAATTGATATCGGATTAAACCTGATGTGGAAAAGTCTGCCGCTGTTGGTCAACCTGGTGGGTCCAGCACGAGCGAAACGTATGGTTGCCGGTGGTGAACGCATACTTGCTAAGCAACTGTTCGAATGGGGGATTTTGGATGAGCTGGTCAGCCTAGACGAACTTCTTCCAGCGGCACAAAAAATGGCAGCTTTTTACGCGTCCAAGCCCCCAATTGCTGCGCAAATGATCAAACAATCAACCAATCAAATTGCTAACGCGCTGAATCACGCGATCATGCATATGGATGTCGACCAGAATATGTTCGCCGCCAATACACAAGACCGTGACCGTGCAGTAGAAGCCTACCTTAATGAGACGGTGCCCACCTTTCAGGGCAACTAGTAAAAAGGATCAGAGCGTAAGTTCCAGCTTGTCTCCCATATCCGTTACAGCTGGAGTTTTACCAAATCGACATTTTGACCCTGTTGTGCAGGCCCCGGTTTTGACATCGAAGCCATAGCCATGCCAAGGACAATAAATTACCCCATGTTCATCAATGCCGCCGTTTAACGGTCCAAGTTGATGCGGGCATAAGGTGGGGTATACCACCCACTCGTGTTGATGTTTATTCAGATAGTAGTCACGTCCGGAAAGACTGATTTGCGTCGGCAATTCGACCTCGTCCGGCTTAGCAATCGCCAGCGTCGACGATTGCGTGCTGTCCAGGCGCTGATCAAGTGCACGCTGCCGTTCAGTCATCATCCAGACGTCTTCGTCATACAGTAATTCGTAGGCAGCGGCATAGGCGCGACCGACCTTTTCCCTTGCTTCACAGGGAACACCTGGGACAAAGAAGTCGATCACCAGATCCAGCTGCCGGGGTTCCACCTCAAAGACATGCGTCCAGATCTCTGCTCCCACGCTAGGACCATCCAGATTTCGGGTGATCCAACGCCGACAGCTGCGATCCAGACTCAGCTCAAGCAAACTCGGCTGACCCCGGTGATTGGTCACCTGGGCGCGCCAACCCCAGCCGCCACTTTTGATTACATTCAGATTAGAAAAACTGGAGGCGTGTAAGTGCGGCAGATGTTCCCAATCCAGCGCATTTTCGTACATGCGCTCAAGGCTGACCGGAACTCTACGTTTGTATGTCCCAACATGGTCAAGGCGCGAGCCCTGCGAGGGTGGACAATATTCATAACGCAAATCAGTCGTCATGCGTGGGTCCTGGCCAGGTTAAACACAAACGATTGGCCATCAATCTCGCTGCTCACCTGATCCGCATCACCCATATCAAGCGATAACGCCAACACCTCGCCACAAATATAGGTCTGATGTTCAGCAATGGCCTGGGCCAGTTCACCAGATGCTACATATTGCACGTCAATTCGGTCACTTACCTCAAAGCCGCTGTCCTTGCGCGCTCGCTGGATACGGTTGACCACTTCTCTTGCGTAACCACCGCGAATCAGTTCTGGAGTCAGCGAACAGTCTAGGTCCACTGCAATCTTGCTGTTGGAAACTGTATTGGTGCCATCGCGGGCTTGCTGCAATACCTCAATCTCGTTGGTATCAAACACCTCTCCACCAAGGCTGATCTCCCCGGCCTCACGAAGTTGAATAATTTGTTTTGCATCCAGATCTTTGATCAAGGATTGGAATTCCTTCATGCGTTTGCCCAATCGTTTACCCAGGAGTGGAAAATTGGGTTTGGCAACCTGCTCTATATAAGCGGCTTCATCTGTGCTGAAGGTGACGGCCTTAACGTTAAGTTCATCTAATATGTAATCACCCAACGCCTGCATATCGTCCAGTAACTGAGCATCTCGATTTACCACTGTCAGACTGGACAGGGGTGTACGCAAACCAATCTTTACCTCTTCCCGCTTCTGGCGACCCAGCAGAATGACCTGTTGCATACGATCAACTGCTTGCTCTAAACCAGGCTTCATCAACTCTTCTAAAGGCTTGGGGTAGTCACACAGATGCACCGACTCTGGCGAGGGCGATTGACCGGACAACTGGGCCAGTTCACGGTACAAATACTCGGATAGGAACGGGGTAAACGGCGCCATGACCTGGGCCAGTTCCAACAACGTGGTGTACAAAGTACTGTAGGCGGAGATTTTATCCGCCGTAATCTCCTCACCCCAGAATCGAGAACGGTTCAAGCGGATGTACCAGTTTGTCAGATCTTCGATAAAGTCAAAAAGCGCAGGTACCACGTTGTACAAACGGTAAGCTTCCATTTGAGCTGATATGTCAGCCTTCAAGGTTTGCAGTCGCGAAAGAATCCACTGATCGAGAATGTTCTCGCCAAAGTGCAATCCTTTATCCGGCGACCACCCATCGATTGCCGCATAGGTGCGCAAAAACGAAAACGCGTTATACCAGGGCAACAACGCCCGCCGAGTCATATCTCTAACTCCGGCGTCGGCAAAGCGCTGTTCTTCACCGCGCACCAAACCGGAGTTGATCAGATACAAGCGCAGCGCATCTGCACCATATGTTTCCATCAGCTCGTCAGGCGGCGTGTAATTGCGTAGCCGCTTGGACATCTTTTTGCCGTCCTCAGCCATGACCATGCCGTTGACGATCACATTTCGGAATGCTGGCTTGTCATAAATAGCTGCTGCAAGGATGGTCAGCGTGTAAAACCAACCACGGGTCTGATCCAAGCCTTCAGCAATAAATTCCGCAGGAAAACCGGCGGCAAATACATCCTCGTTTTCGAATGGATAATGTAGCTGGGCATAGGGCATCGAACCCGACTCAAACCAGCAATCCAACACTTCTTCGATTCTGCGATACACACCTTCCTCACCCGCCACGCTGAAGGTTAACGGGTCGACAAACTCTCGATGCAGGTCTTCCACCCGCTTGTCTGTCTGGGCTTCCAGCTCATCGATAGACCCAATGCAGATGGCAGAACCCGTTACATCATTGATCCAGATGGGAAGCGGTGTACCCCACACACGATTACGTGAAATGGACCAGTCGATCGCGCCCTCCAGCCAGTTCCCAAAGCGTCCGTGTTTGATATGGTCCGGCACCCAACGGATATGTTCGTTCGCTTCGATCAGCTTGTCACGAAACTCTGTGACACGGACGTACCAGGAGGGGATCGCGCGATAGATCAAAGGCGTGTCCGATCGATAGCAATAGGGATAGCTATGCTGAATCACCTCCTGTCGGTATAGGCTGCCTTGATCCTTCAACTTGCGGATAATGTCCTTATCCGCTTGCTTCACATGCTGACCTGCAAAGTCAGCGACTTCGTCGGTAAACTCTCCTTGTAAAGTCACCGGACAGACCATGGCGGTTATGCCGTGTTCTTTCAGCACCCGATAATCATCCTCACCAAACGCTGGTGCTTGATGGACCATACCGGTGCCACTTTCAGTGGTGACATATTCATCCGCCACCACAACAAAAGCCCCGTTTTCCTTTTCCGGGGCGAAATAACTAAAGAGCGGCTGATAGGTCAGACCGACCAATTCTTTACCCAGCTTGCGACCTACAATCTCGTAATCGTCACCTTCGCTACCGTAGGCTGCCAGTCGCTCAGCTGCCAGGTAAATATTCTGATCCGTAGCCTTGTCATTAACCAGAACATATTCGATATCCGGGCCCACACAAATTGCAAGATTTGAAGGCAGTGTCCAAGGTGTGGTGGTCCAAGCCGCAAGATAGGCATCCTCATCGTCAAGAGAGAACAACACGGTAATGGCCGGATCCTGCACATCTTGATAGTTAGAACCTGCTTCGAAGTTGGATAGTGGGGTCGCCAACGCAGTGCTCACGGGCATCACTTTGTCACCCTGGTAAATCAGCCCTTTGTCCCAAAGTTGTTTAAATACCCACCAAACAGACTCCATGTAATCCGTGTCCATGGTCTTGTAATCGTTATCAAAGTCGATCCAACGCCCAATTCGTGTGATGGTATGGCGCCATTCTTTGACGTAGCGCTGGACAATGGAGCGACATTCATCGTTGTAACCCGCAACACCCAGCTTCGCCACGGCATCTTGGGCCGACATATTCAGCTGTTTGTCAATCTCATGCTCGATGGGCAGCCCATGACAGTCCCAGCCAAAGCGCCGGATAACGTGCCGACCATTCATCGTCCAATAGCGAGGCACAATATCCTTGATGGTGCTGGCAACCAGGTGCCCATGATGGGGTAACCCGGTGGCAAATGGCGGCCCGTCATAAAAGATGTACGGCTTTTTCTCTTTTGTGTTGTCAATGGATTGTTGAAAGGCGCCGATCTGCTCCCACAGCGCAAGGGTTTCGTGTTCCATTTTCACAAACGAAAATTGGGTATTTTCAGTGGACTCAGCCATGGCGATCCAAACATCCAGGTCAAATTAAGGTATAAAAATCAGGCGCGTATGTTAAACCACCCCGGGATCGGTGCAATCCCGCGGTGCTGGTTTCAATCGAGAAAATGATACCGATCAGCAACGCTAGAGGGTCTGTATGGTTGGATAGAGCTCTCGCCGCCGCGGCAGAACTTGAAAACTCGCGGAATGTTAAAGAGAGGTCATTTTAACGCCTGTCTACTTTTGGTGTGCCGAAAGCTCCAGAGACTCCTGCATAAACGCGCGAATCTTCGCACGACGCTGGTTCTGACAACTTTCTTGACCCAAATGCTCTTTCAAAAGACTGGCTTCTACTTCGGCCGAAAACTGGCTGAGATATGGACCCACATCAATTCCCTCGCGAGTTTGAAAGTACCAGGCGTCTGAGCGATCCGGAGCACAATAGACCCGTGAAGTACGACACCATTGACGAGGTGCTTCGTATTTTCGTTGGCCTTTGTTTTGTCGACCTTCTACTTCTTTAGAACGAGTGGAGATGTCGCCTGACTGACCAGAGGCTGCTTGACCTATTACGGATACAGATTGATCAAAAGCGCTAACCGCAGATTCCATATTGTACTGCTCTCACTTCACTGTGAGTCACTAGTTTCACCGGGATGGAACCTTCAAGTCTGTATGCAGATTTTCTCTATTTGTAAGTCTTTCGTAGGAGTAACCCAATCACAATCCCAGTACGGCTTTCGCAATCACATTGCGTTGAATTTCATTCGAGCCGCCATAAATTGTATGAGCCCGGCCAAAATTGAAATCACTGACCGCTCTGGTTGCATAATCGGGGCCAATGCCTGGTAGTTCACTCACTTCACCGATCAGGTCAAGGTCAAAGGGTAGTGCATAGTGGTGGACTGCTAAAACCCGAAGTTCCTCCAGACCCTGTTGTACCTCGGTTCCCAAAATCTTAAGCATGGACGCCTGGTCCCCTGCACTTCCACCGGACGCAAGGCTCGCCAGAAGTCGCGCTTCGGTGTTAGCCAACGCCTCCAACTTTATTTCGATTTGTCGCAACGCGCCCATAAACGCCTTGTCATCTATCAACCGGCCGCCGCCACCATCTGCCTCAGCCGCGGCAATGCGTTCAATAGCCTGCACGGCTCTGCGAGACCCGGACACTCCGGCAATACCAGTGCGTTCATGACCCAACAAAAACTTGGCATAGGTCCACCCTTTATTCTCTTCACCGATTCGGTTGCCAACCGGCACCCGAACATCGGTAAAGTACGTCTCATTAAGATGGTGTAGGCCGTCGATAGAAACGATTGGTTTTACCTCAACTCCGGGTGTTTGCATGTCGACCAGCAGAAAAGTGATGCCCTGTTGCGGCTTACACTCTGTGTCGGTTCGCACCAATAGGAAGATCCAATCCGATTTGTGCGCGTTGGTGGTCCAGATTTTCTGACCATTGATGACATACTCATCCCCTTCTCTCACTGCGCCGGTTTTGAGATTGGCTAGGTCAGAACCGCTACCCGGTTCTGAATAGCCCTGGCACCACCAGGTGCTGCCATCCAGAATACCGGGTAAATGTTGGTCCTTCTGTTCTTGCGTACCAAAGGTATAGATCACCGGACCCACCATTCCGACACCGAACGGCATGATCATGGGCGCGCCAGCCAGCGCCAGCTCTTCGGAGAAGACATGCTGTTGCGCAAGGCTCCATCCGGTTCCCCCGCACGAGACCGGCCAGGTTGGCGCAATCCAACCCGCCTCAAACAATTTTCTATGCCATCGTGTGCAATCTTGTCGGTTGATACCGAATCCAAGTTCAGCAGCGCGTTGCAAATCTGGGGTGAGTTCACGTGCCAGGAAGGAGCGAACGTCTTCCCTGAAGGTATCCAGATTCTCCATCGTCATATGGGTACTCCGTAGGTTGGCTAAGTTGGGTCTTACAAAGCGCTCAGGAACGCGTCCACCCGGGCTTCCAGCTTTTCGACCGAGGATGCACCCATGGGTACAACAAGCTGCTCCACACCGAGATCGGCGTAGGCTTTCGCGGTTATAGCGTTTACCGGGTGCCGGTTCGGCCCGACCACAAGACTGATGTCCTGCCTGGTCCTTCCAGCACTGGCTAGCGCAGCATCCAGCGCTTCAAGGCGCTCTTCGAGCCCCTCAGGGGTCAAATCATATCCGTACCAGCCCTGGCCTCGTTCTGCTACACGGCGCAAGGCTCCCTTACTTTCACCACCAAAATAAATTGGGGGATGGGGTTGTTGTACGGGTTTGGGATTAAAATGACAGGCCTCCAATGCTACCGTGGCAGAGGAAAAATTGGTTACGCCTTCTGACCACAGCGCTTTCATCGCATCGATATACTCATCACACAGCGAAGCGCGTTGCGAAAAATCTACGCCCAGAGCATCAAACTCTTCTTTTAGCCAGCCGATGCCAACCCCAAAATCAACACGACCACCGGATAGAAAGTCTACATCGGCCACCATTTTGGCTGTGTAGACCGGTTGGCGTTGAGGTACCAGACAGATTCCTGTGCCAAGTCGTACTCGAGACGTGTGTGCAGCGATGTAGGTCATCGCAGTAAACGGATCCAGCAACCCCTCTGGATCACCGGGTATCCGCCCACTGTCGCTATACGGGTAAGTTGAGGCGTACTCCGGGAAGAACAAAACATGCTCAGGGACCCAGATGGCGTGAACCCCTTTTTCTTCGACCAGTTGCACACAGTCTCGCACGAACTCAGGTTGGGTGTGCTGGCTGAAAGCCATCGCAAAGCCGATCTTCATAGTTGGACCCCTAACAAATGTTTCACTGATATCAGCGTCCATTATGCGAACTCAAACCGGCACTCGCAAAGATCATCTGAAAAATATTTTTGAGCTGTCAGACAGTTCTACCAGGAATTGCGATGGCGTTTGCTCTAAAATCTCTGTTCCAACCCAATGAGTTCTAAAATCGATGGAATCTCACGCCATCGTCTCGGACGATTCAGAATTACTAGTCCTGGTTGACTCCAACGATGAAGAGGTTGGATACGCCGATAAGAAATCCTGCCACGACGGCGATGGCATCCTGCATAGAGCTTTTTCGTTATTCGTGTTTAACGACGCGGGCGAGGTTCTAATGCAACAACGTGCACCTCAAAAGCGTCTGTGGCCAGGCTACTGGTCAAACTCCTGCTGCTCCCATCCCCGAGAGGGAGAGGAGCTTTTTGAAGCTGTGATTCGCCGCAGCGAACAAGAACTCGGCTTTCGGGTCACTCCAAATTTTTTATACAAATTTGAATATCAGGCCCGCTTTGAAAATCAAGGCAGCGAACACGAGCTGTGTTCGGTATTTGCAGCGAATTATTCGGGTGCGGTCAACGTCAATCGAACCGAAATTCAAGATTGGCATTGGATTGCGCCACGCGCTCTTGATCAAGACCTTCTGGTTAACCCTCACAGATACACGCCATGGTTTAAAATGGAGTGGCAGCGCATAAATACGGAGTTTCAGGACCAGCTGGGATAAAAATTGACGCATATATCCCCACAAAGGTGGTTTGCGCATCTTTTGCACGTTCCTATACTCGAACTTAGGCGCCAAGCGCTATAAAATGCCGTGCGAAATGATGTTGCAAACTGCCTTCGCGCTCAAAAATTAGCAAGCCACGGCACGAAGGCGTCATGGTCAGGTACGCAGCTAAATGCCGTATGGCAGCAACTATTACGCATAAGCATATATGACGTATAAAGAGCGCCGAGCAGCACTTAAGCAGCACGTAAAAAGTGGCCTATAAAAAGCCTAAAACGGAGACAGCATGGGCAGCCCAGAGACTGGCATACCAACTGAAGACTCTCACAATTCTGTAGACTCAAACTCCCAACGCGGAATTGGCATTAGCGGCTTTGCCAGCTATCTGCCTCCCAATCGGGTGCAGCTCGCCGACTGGTGTCGCTGGACTGGAGACCAGTTTGAGAAAATTCGATCCGTTGTGGGCTCCAGCTTCCGCATGGGTGGCGCCAATGAAAACGCCTATACAATGGGCGCCACGGCGGTTCTGAGATTGATCCAGCAATACAATGTGGATCCCTCCCGAATTGGTTATCTGGCCCTGGGTACAGAGTCCAGTACCGACAACTCTGCAGGTGCCGTGATCATCAAAGGTATGGTCAACGAAGCCCTTATTGCGGCGGGTGAAAAGCCAATCAGCCGTGCCTGCGAAGTCCCTGAGTTTAAACACGCTTGCCTGGGCGGCGTGTACGCCCTGAAAGCTGCAACTCGCTATCTTGCAACAGACGGCCAGGATCGCATTGCTATTGTGGTTTGCTCAGATATTGCCGAGTACGAACGAGCATCCAGCGGCGAACCCACCCAGGGTGCAGGCGCGGTCGCAATGCTGCTGGAGCCAGACGCCAAACTCCTATCGGTTAATTTGCAAACCACTGGCAGCGCCAGTGCCTATCGTGGGCCTGATTTTCGCAAACCGTTCAGCAGGTTCATGCAACAGAATCCTGGGCCGTTTCAGCAACCCAACGACTTTCCGATATTCAATGGCAAATATTCAACCACCTGCTACGTGGACGAAGTATTGGCCGCCGCCAGGGACCTGTTTTCACGGGTTGCCACCAAGCCCAGTCGATTTATGCGCAGCATGCGGGCCAGTTTTTTGCATCGGCCCTATCAGCGAATGGCGGAAACCGGCTTGGCGTTTACTTTCCTTTTGGCCCTGGCCCTGGGAGATGCGGATGATCAGGCAGAATTGCTGCAGTACGCACAGGGTGCGGATGTGGATATGGATCGCCTGATCACCGAGCTGGTGGATGAACCGCATGTGTACGACTTGGTCAAAAACGGCAACATTGCCGAAGATATCTATCCCCTGAGCAGTCGAGTGGCTAAACACTTCCGATCCACACCACGCTTCTCAGAATTGATGACGGATCTTGGCCACGAACAAATGAAAGAAGTTGGTAATCTGTACACCGCCTCCTTGCCCGCCTGGATGGCGGCTGGCATCGAAAACGCGCTGGAGCGCGACCAAGATGTGACCGGTAATCAGATCCTCACCATTGGCTACGGCAGTGGCGATGCGGCCGAAATTATCCCTATGGAATTTGTACCGGGCTGGCAGGAAGCTGCCGCAAAAATTGAGTTTCAATCGCGTATGGCAGGCGCCGTCGACCTGGACGAAGAGCAGTACGTTGCACTCCATGAAGCTGGGGATCTCTCGCCACTCACCCACACGGAAGGCGTCTTTGCCATCGACAGGGTTGGGGACGGACAAGATGGCTTCGATGATCGAGGCATCGAGTACTATCGGCTAAACACCTGAGAGCACCTGCTTCAGGAGATATTTCTCTTAGGCTTTACCCCGTCGGCGTTTGCGGTAAATAGATCAAACCACTGATCCGCGGAATGACCTAATCCTGCGCGCAAACCTGATTTGATTTTGCGCTGGGCATCTCCTTCAAATCCACCAATGCGTCGGGCCAGGTCCTGACCGGTTTCCAGTACTTCTGAATCTGCAACACATACGGTGGCTAATCCCAGCTTTTCCATCTCAACTCCGGATAGACGATCTCCCACCAGGGTAAGCTGGGCCTGCACCATCTCACTGTGTCGCAGGCTGAGCCAAGCCTGATTATACGGTGCTGCCATACCAATCTGGATTTCTCCTACCTGCAGGAAGCTTTCCTGACCCACAACCAACAGATCACAGGCAATGGCCAACGCAGCTCCACCGTTAATGGCATATCGCTCCATAGCACCGATAATTGGGATCGGGCACTCAAACAATGCTTTGTGGGCGCCACGCCAGATCCTCTGAAAATCAGCAACCCAATCAGCAACCGGCTCCTCGTTAAAGGCCTTAAGATCCAAGCCGCTACAAAAAGCGCCACCAGCACCTCTTAACAAGATGGCATTTACACCTCGAGTAGCGCCGGCCTCAATGATCGCTGCAGCAAGATCTGCACCCAAGGGTCCAGTGATTGCGTTCTTTCGTTCGGGTCGATTCAGTACAACCTCAGCCCAACCATTTCCTGCATGTGTATCGTGTATCTCCAGCTCCACCGCCGCCATGACTCACCTTCCATTTTCTAAATGAGCAAAATGATACCAAGGACCACGCAGACGATCCCCACGATCTCCCTCAGTTTTATCTTTTCTTTCAGCAACCAAACCGATGTGATCAGGGTGAATAATAGCTCCACCTGACCAACCGCGCGGACCACCGCCGCGTTCTTCAGCGTCATTGCCGTAAACCATCCGACCGATGCCACCATGCCAATCAAACCCACCCAGACCGCCACACGATATTGACCTAACGTGCGTCGCAACTCTCCGGGCTCAAAAGCAAGTAGATATCCCCCCATCAGAATCGTTTGCAGACTAACCGCCACCGCGACAGTAAGGCCTGCTCGTTCCAGATAGGTTCCATCGTCGAGCCCCAGACTTGCACCTCGAAAGCCTACCGCTGAAATGGCAAAGCCAGCTGCTGCGGCCAAACCCAACCACATCTGTCGGTCCGGACGCAGAAGCTGGCGTATCGTTAACGTTCCGGATAGTAAAATGACCCCGACAAGGCTGATGGCGATGCCCGCCAAGCCAACCCCACTGACTGTATCGCCCAGGATCACCAGACCAAACACCGCGGCCTGGGCAGCCTCGGTTTTAGAAAATGCCGTACCTACGGCAAAATTTCCCGTCGTAAACGAACCCAGCAAGGCAGCGGTTGCTGCAATCTGCGCCGTAGCCGCGAATAAAACATAAACCCAGAATAGCGTTGTAAATCCAGGACTATCGCCCCACCACAGGTAAGCTGCATATAGCCATGCGAAGGGCACCGCGTATAAAAAACGTACATAAGTTGCGCCATTCACCGACAATGTGCCAGTCAAACGCTTCTGCAATAACGAGCGAACATTCTGCAAGAACGCCGCTCCCAATGTCAGTGCCACCCATAACTCCATAACGCATTTTACCCCCATTTGGCTTTAAACCATCCACAAATACCAAGAGCTCCCGCAGACGCGACGGAGGACAACGTTGTAATATACGCGCTTAATATTCAGTCGGACCCAGGTATGGATTCGCCCAGCGATCCTCAGCACTATCGATTCTGGTTTGTCTCCATGGCGGAGCTTGCCAAGCGGGCACGCATACCCATCTGGGCGCTTGGCATGATCATCGCTTTTGTGTTGTGCATGGTGTTTGTTGCCATGTTGACAGGGTTTTCAACGGAGTATTTTGACGATCGGGACGACTACCTAACGAGCTTAGGCACTGGTCTTTTTTTCGGCTTGATAAACGCGTATATCTTAGCTTCAGGCGCATATGTGGTGAACAGGGCCAAGCAGACGCTGGATGAGATAGCGCCGATTCTCACCACCACGCCTGATGAGCTGGACAAAGCCAGACAAAGTCTGGAAGGTGGCAGCCTGCGCTACGTCTCCATCGTTGCTATTGGTGGCATCGTAGGTGGGTTCACCCATTTGTCTATGCTAGTGGATGGAGATGCCACGTTGCCCGTTCGATTGTTTGCAAACAGCGCAACCACGGCCTTAAGTTGCGGCACTGTGCTGACCTGGTTTGTGATCACCCACATCGTCAGTTCGTTTGTAGCTATCTCCCAGGTGTTTTCCAGGTTGGGGTCAAGTCACACGAAAATTGACCTCTTCAAACCCGAACAACTACGTCCCTTTA
>JBCCIU010000014.1:0-153822 GCA_039028095.1 Pseudomonadota bacterium | reverse complement strand
TAGTCGAAGTTATGCGCGATGTCTGCGTAGTTTTTGATCATGGGCACAACGGTATCCGCATCAGCCGGAGGAAGTGCAAAGATCACACGATTGAAGCCCGCCTCTATCGAATACTCAACAGCCTTGGGATCAGGTCCGACGCCAAATACGCTGAAGTCAGGCTCACCGGCACGATTTGCCTGGGTCCAGGCTTCACGGATTAACGCAATCATCGCGCTATAGTCCAACTCGCCACTGGCTTGGGCTCTATCCGCATCCTGATAAATCGGAAACCACCCGTCGCAATACTCAGCAATACGCTTCGGCACATATTTTGATGAAGCACCCATCAGCACCGGTGGGCCACCTGCCTGTACCGGTTTCGGATAAGCCCAAAGTTTCTCAAACGCCACATGTTCACCATGAAATTCTGGCTCTTCGCCAGTCCAGATTTCCCGCATCGCCAAGATTCGTTCGCGCAAGACTTTCCAACGATCGGTAAAGGCAGTACCGTGATTTTCCATCTCCTCAGCATTCCACCCAGCGCCAATACCCAGCAGTAGGCGTCCACCCGACAAGAAGTCCAAAGTGGCGACCTGCTTGGCCATCAGGATCGGATCGCGTTCAGTGACCAGCGTGATACCGGTTCCAACTTTTAACTCGCTGGTGGCCGTGGCGGCAGCAGACAGTGCCACAAAGGGGTCATGGGTATGCCAATATTCCTTTGGCAGTTCGCGGCCACCAGGCCAAGGTGAGCGTCGGCTGGCTGGAATATGGGTATGCTCTGGAAAAAACAGCGACTCAAATCCATGCTGTTCCGCAACTTCCGCCAACGTCGCCGGATGAATGGCATAGTCGGTAGGAAACATCAGCAAACCAAAATCGGTCATGCACCACCTCTGAGGTTGTCTTTCAGCAAATTGCGATAGTTTTCATAGGCTGGCATCTGTTCCTCCGTCAGAAACTTAGCCATGTTCTTGTCCATTTTTTTGAGCAAGGTGTTTGTGCGGCTTTTAATTTTGCGAGGCATATTCGTGACGTTGTTGCCCCGCATCAGCTTACCGATCATTTTCATTCGATCTTCAACAAAGGTGGTTAAGGCCTGTTGGAATTGAGGTTTTTGCTCTTCCGTCATGTTGATGTCGATGGCAGCTTTCAGCACTTCGGGTTGCATAAATGCGGGCTTGGGCTGCTCTGCAGCGTGCAAAGGAACTGCTAAGAGCAACAAACCTGCGCCTACGAGACGCAAAAGGACCTTGATCATGTCTTTTCCCAAAAGAATGAAGGGATGCAAAAGGTAGCACAACCTGAAAGGCGCGGCACTACCCCGCAATATGGACAACTGCCGTAGATGAAGACTAGGGTGTCTTAGAGCTGTTGGCTTTCCAGAGTGGACAGATAATGATCGATCTTATTGACGTAACGCTGTGCCGCAGCCTGTCGATTTGCATAGGGTCCAACGTTATAAGCGGCCAGCGCGCAGACCTGGTCGCCTTCACAGCGCTCCAGCAAATGGGAAAGCACTTGAGCACCGCAGTAGATGTTTTGTTCGGGATCAGTCAGATCCGCAGCGCCGCAGAACTTACCCCAGAATTCTGGACGTACTTGCGCAGGACCGACAGCGCCAACGCTTGAGCGAGCCGATTTGCGAAAAGAGCTTTCAGTCACCACGAGGCTTGCCAATAGTTCCGGCGCAATGTCCTGTCGTTCAGAAGCTTCAAGGATCCAGTCGGCAAACTCATAAGCCACTTCGTTGCGCACACCAAATGCAGAACTCACTTTATTGCCAAAGTGAGCGACCTCATTTTGTCGGATCAAACGTCCGGTTTGTGCTGGTTTAGCCAGAGCAATCTCCACGGTCCCGGGTTGAACCAGCACGTTCCCGACAGAGAAACTGACCAACCAAAGGGCGGAGACAATCGTAAAATAACCTAGCACACCACCCTTCACCGCCAGCGGCAATCCACGGGTGAACGTCGCCATTCGACGCGCTCGCGCGCCCAGCGCATCCCAGCGTCGGAATAGCGCATTCACAAGAGCGCGCTGACCTTTCGCCAGATAGTCGTGTTCATTTTCGATTGAAGGCATCAATCTGTCCCTGATTGAGATCCTTTGTTGCTGTCGGTTCATCAACAAGATCCCTAATTTACTATTCCATAGCTTTTCGAAGCGCTTATTGCCAGATCTTGTATGCAGATCGGCATCACCCCGAAACTGTTGCCGTTACGCCTTGGTGAGCGGTCGGCAATCACGTGTCACACTCCAAGTGTGACCCAGTGCGCGTATTCTAATGGCAATAGCGCACAACCGGTTAATAAACTTTTGTAAACCTTTATTAAATAAGTTGTCTTCTAGCCGATCGTATAGGAATTTGTGAGTATTCACTTACGCCCAATAGCAACCAAATACTCAGGGTCGGAAAGCGCACCCAACAGCCGCTTAAATTCTTATGCAAAAAAGATCTAAGCCGTGCTGCTGGGTGAAGTAGATCGAGCCTAACCGGCACGTAGCGCCTGAATAATCTGGCCACGTTGTTCATCATCTGACACCGGGAATGACGCAGACGTTCTATCAACAAAACTGCCATAGCGCTCAAGCATCTGAGGCGCAATCTCATGAGGTTCGCCCATGACACCAAATTCATTGAGCATGTCGTCGGTAACCAGAGTGCCCATTTCTTTCCAACGCCCTTGTTTGGACATGGTATTTAACTCACCTTGCAGATCCCCGCAGCCAATGGCATCCAGAACACCTTTGTACGCTGGCGTAGACCCATAAAAGGCGATTCGCTCCTGAGCGGCCTTTTTGCTCGCAGCATATTCCTGCTCATCGCGACCCGTGATGACAAAGCAGGAATAGGACAGCTCGAAGTCTTCCCGACTTTTTCCGGCCTTTGCAAGCCCGGCCTCGATGGCTGGCATCGTGACCTTTTCGATATACGGAAGTGTTGAGAACGGATGAATGATCATACCATCGGCAACTTCACCAACGACTTCGGTCATTTTTGGACCCACAGCGGCCAATATAACTCTGGGAGCGCCATACTCTTTGTCCTCGGGCGTAAAGGCAGGTGTCATCAGCGTATGGCGGTAATATTTACCCACGAATTCCAGCGGATCTCCGTTGTACCAGTTGGCCCAGATGGCTCGCATGGCCAATACCAGTTCGCGCATCTGAGCTGCGGGCGCACCCCATTGCATACTGAAACGTTTGGTGATGTGCGGTTTAATCTGGGAGCCTAATCCCAAGGTAAAACGACCCTTTGAATAAGCATTCAGATCGTGGCCAATATTAGCCAGGTTCATCGGACTACGGGCAAAGGCCACCGCGATGGATGTGGCAAGCTCAAGTTTTTCGCTGTGCTCAGCAGCGAGTACTAGCGGAAAAAACGGATCATGATTCATCTCCGCGGTTCGCACGCCATCGTAGCCCGCCGCTTCCATTTTTCTGACGGTTTCTGGGATGGTCGCAAGTTTTGAACCGATGCCGGTATCAACTTTCATACTTCTCTCCTCTTTAAAAAATTAAGCTGACAGCTCTTGAATAATGGCTAGCCTGTCTGATTTTGGAATGTGGGCGTAGGCAGCGGATGTACGATCCACAATATCCCCGTACCTCGACTTCATTTGGCTGGCAATGGTGTTTGGCTCACCAATGATGGCAAATTCTTTCAACATCGACTCATCGATCAGGGTACCCATTTCATCCCATCGCCCCTGTTTGGACATGGTATTGAGCTCACCTTGCAATTCACCAGCGCCAATACTGTCCAGTACGGGTTTATAGGCTGGGGTGGAGCCATAAAAAGCAATCTGCTTACACGTTGCGACCTTGGTTTCGGCCAGCTCTTCTTCGGTGGTGCCAGTGACCACAAATACGGGATAAGAAATTTCAAAGTCTTCCCGGTTTTTCCCAGCCTTGGCAAACCCGCGTTCCAAGGCAGGAATGGTGGTCTCGCGCAGGTAGGTTTCCGTGGTAAATGCGTGTGCAATCATGCCGTCGGCCACTTCCCCAGCAACTTCTGTCATCTTAGGACCCACCGCCGCTAGCATCACCTTGGGGGCGCCATAGTCCACATTTGTGGGCGTAAAAAACGGTGTCATCAGGGTATGGGTGTAGAACTTCCCAGTGAATTCCAGGGGTTTACCTTCATGCCAGTTACCCCAAATGTCTCGCATGGCCAGAATAAACTCGCGCATACGCGCCGCCGGAGAAGACCATGGCATGCTGAAGCGTTTGGTGATGTGTGGTCGAATCTGAGACCCTAATCCAAGTACAAAGCGCCCTTTTGAATAAGCATTCAAGTCGTGCCCAATATTGGCCAGGATCATAGGAGTGCGAGCAAAAGCCACAGCGATAGAAGTCATCAGTTCTATCTTGGTGGTGTTTTGTGCAGCCACTAACAAAGGAAAGAACGGGTCGTGAGCTGTTTCTGCGGTCATGATACCGCCATACCCCATCTCTTCGAGCTCCTGCGCTTGTGCCCCCACGGTGTCTAAATCCGAGCCTACGCCCCCATCTACTTTCATGCTTTGTCCTCGCTAAGGTCTTCGTAAAATTATTGTTTGAGGTCCCCCAGAACCATTCAGCACCGAAAGCGACTCCGCTCGAGCGGGCCAAAGATATACCCGATTGTGTTGTTCGTTAGCGGGCCGGCATCTGGTGCAGCTGACTCTCAGTGTAGAGCAATCCGCTCTCGGACTCACCCCCGCCCAGAAAGTACGAGGGTTCAATGCGGTCTGCAAAAAACTGCAGTCTATAAACCAGATCGTTGGGGTGGCGCAGGCTGACGCACTGCAATTCGGTGAGCCCCAGGAAGTATTTGAGAATAACCTTAGACATCACGCCATGTGTAACAAGTCCAACAACGTGCCAATCTACGACAAATAGATCATCCAAAAAGTTTTTGACTCGATGCAGCATGTCATCCAGATTTTCTCCGTTGGGGGGACGATAGTGGTAAGGGTCTTCCTGGCGGCTTCTCCACTCAGCGGAGAAGCGTTCTCCAATTTCAGTAGTGGTTAACCCACTCCACAGGCCACAATCACGCTCCATCAACTCATCCGCATATTCAATTTGAGCGTGCACGTGAGAGTTGATCAGATTTGCCGTTTCCGTGGTGCGACCCGAGGGAGACACCCACAAGCGATCGATACCACCTAACGTCTTAAGCAGAGCGCCATTGGTCTGAGCCTGGCTCTTCCCCTGACCGGTGAGGGGAGAATCCATCCGCCCTTGCATGCGGTTTTCTACATTCCACTCGGTCTCACCGTGTCGAACGATATATAAATCTTTTATTGCTGTTTCCGCCGAGCTTGAGGACATCAAGGTCTCTCTAATATTCCGTCAGTGCTTCCCTGGAAGAATAGTCTACCAAGATGCCGGCACTATGCGTACTGGCAGTTAAGCTGGTTTACTATTCTTGCTGCAGAAATCTTCCGACATCGGGCACGCGGTGTCTTTCTTGAAGGCCTAACATCTCTACAAACGCGTCCGAGACCAGCGTCGTGCTGACAGACTGAGGGCTGCGGGCAAGTATCTGGTAGTTCTCTCCACCCGATGCTGTAAAGGATCCAGTCGCCAGACTGTAGACCTTGTCCTCAACCAGCGGCATCCCCCCTATTTCAATACGCTCGATTGCTTGTCCACGCAGCCACACTTGCAGCCCGGAATACTGCGCAAATCCATATTCCAACGATAGTGATTTTTCTAACAGCTTGATCACATCGCCACCCGTCACCTGCACGACGGTTAACGTGTCTTTAAAGGGAAAGACATTCAAGATGTTTTCTCGAGTCACAGGTCCAGCCTCCAGATCCGCCCGGATCGCTCCTGCGGGAACCAGGCCAATATCGACTTTGGCCCAGGAACGCAGAAAATCTGCTAACAGATTGCCCAGGTGTGACTCCTGATAGTAAAGACGCGGGGCCTGTCGATCCAGATGACCAACAACCTGCGCAAGTTCAGGATACTTGGCTCGCACCGATTGAATCAGTCCAGACGTCACCGGGTCAGCGGTCAGTTTGTCTGCATCAACCGGAATCAATCTAGCCGATATCATTGTGGGCACGGGATCCAAACGAAACGTTGCGGAGCCTACGTGCATGCCCTGTCCAAAAGTCATGCCAATGGGGATACCAGACTCCGGATGCACAACCGGTTGGTGCAAGCCATTGTCCGAATGACCGCCAATGATCATATCAACTCCACGCAGCAAACCGGCTAACTCATAGTCCTCATCGATACCCCGCTGTACCTGGGGGTCCGCTTCTTTATTCGTCTGCATGGGTGCAGTTCTGTTTTGATGAGTGAGCACAACAACCAAATCCACTTCTTCCCGAATCGAGTCGACAAGCGGCTGAATCACTTGTACGGGTTTTTCAACCCGCAGGCCCTGACGATTGTTGGGCATCATCGTGTTAATAAAGGCATCTACCCCCATGGTGCCAATAACCCCTACTCGAATACCCTGCTTCTCTAAAATGGCATAGGGCTGGGCAAAGGAAACATCGGTCTCCGAAAAAAATATGTTGGCCCCTAATACCGGAAATCTGGCTCTGGGCATCACCTCGCGCAATACGCGCCATCCGTACTCAAATTCATGGTTACCCAGATTTACCGCGTCGTAGCCCATAGCGCTGTACAAATCGAAGGGTAAACGCCCCAGGGTTACCTTGGATAGCGCACCGGTGAAGATATCTCCCGCATCCAGGGTAAAGAACACGCCTTCCCGACTGCGCAGCCGATTAAGCTGCGCAGCCACATTTGGAATACCGCCCATTCGGTGAATGTCGTCTCGCCAAAATGCTTCAATTGGCTCGTAAACGCTTTCGATGTCGTTGGTATATAACAGCGTGACTTCGCGCACAGGTTTCTGGGGGTAAGCATGACCGCACAACAAGGTCAGACAGATTAATAGCCAGGGTTTCATGATCGCAGATGCACCATTTTGTGAGGATTACGCCACACATAGATACCATCAACCAATCCATTTCTGGTAGTGATACTGGAGACGGAATGTATTGCCCCTGCCTGACGCGCAACAATACTCCAGGAACCGTTCATACGTTGATAGCCGATTTCGATTTCCCCGTCTTGCGTGGATTTGTTGAGCAAAAACATGGTGACTTGAGCGATACGCGCAGGTCCAGTCACCGGTGCAATCGCCGCAGCTACAACACCGCCACCATCTGCAATGGCCACCACGTCTTCTGACAGCAGAGCGATCAGCCCTTGGCTGTCTCCCGCCTGCACGCACTGAACCATCTCCTGCAAAACTTGTTTATGTTCATCAGCTTGTTGGCTGCGCTGTTGCGCAGTCTTGGAATCATAGTCCAATGACCGCAGCCGAGTACGGGCGCGACAGGCTCTTTGCCGCACATTGGGCACCGAGACACCTAACATCTCAGCGATCTCGGCATAGCTGAAATCGAAAGCTTCCCTCAGTACAAAGGCCACTCTCTCAACTGGACTCAGTTGATCCATCAGACACATCATAATCATGCCAAGGTCATGTTGCGCCTCAATGGGTTCAAACAAGTCATCCGGTGCAGGATCCGGCAGCCATGGTCCAAAATAGTGTTTACGTTCAACCTTTTGTTTACGCAGCTTATCGATGCACAAACGACTGATCACCGTGTGCAGGTAAGCCTCTTCAGAATCCGGTTTCTGCGAATCATCTTGTAAACCCCGTTCATGCAGTCGCAACGCAGCTTCCTGCAGCACATCTTCCGCATCCGCCACGTTACCCAGCATTCTATAGGCCAGTCCTTTAAGGCGCTGATTCACCGATAATCTCCAAAGCCAGACGCGCAAAGTCGTTATCGTATACGTTGCCCAGATCATGCCAAGTCCCCGCCAGCGCGAGCAGAGTAGCCAGGCTCAGCACTGCAGCAATTGCGGTAAAAGAGGCTATTCGATGGTTGGATATTCGAAAGCGCCCGCCCACTCTGGACATTGCGATACTGAACCCGTTCAGGCCATGGTAAAACCCGGCCACCGCCAGCAAAAAATAATATGGGAAAAAGTACATAGGTACCGCGTCAACGGAAAAAGCCAGCCCATGAAAGCCGGGATAGATATCTAAAAACATGGAAGGACCACGCACAGCAGTGACGTGCCCTGCGATCACGAGCGCAAGGAACAGGCCCGCGTAACGATGCATACGCGCTCGAAGTGTCAATTCTCGCTTAGGTTCGATCTTGATTCGAACCAATCCGACAATGATATGGACCAGTCCTGCGGCTAATACTAACGCTTCAATCGGGGGAAACTGGTAAATCACGCGCAACAGCTGCTGGACACCATTATACACCTCGGGTCCTAAGGCACCGAGCCAGGTGTTGATCAGATGCAGAACTACAAATACAAAGAAAACAATGCCTGACCAGGCCTGCAACTTCTTTAAATCAAACCCTGTTGGACTTTCCTGCATCGGTAACACCTTGATTTCTATGTTGTTACCTACCTAGACGTACGACCCAACCAAAGTGTGACAAATGCCGTGACAAAAGGAATGGCACGTTCCCACAAATCCCCCGGACCATTGGGCAGGCTATAAAAAACAACCGTAAGACCAAAGCCCAAGCTGATTGCCAGCGGAACAGCCCCCCCCTTAACCTGCCAACCCAACACTCGACAAACAATCACTGGACCAAACGCAGCACCCAGCGCATTCCAAGCAAACAGTACACGAGAAAAAATGGATTCAGGCAGCCCAAGTGCAAGTAACATTGCGGCCACCGCCACCCCCAGCACGGCAAGTCTTGCACTGGTTGCTGCTCGGACACCCGCAAGCTTCTTATCTGTTTTCAGATCATGGGCCAGCGCAGACCCCGCAACCAGCAACTGGCTATCGGCTGTGGACATGATGGCTGACAGTACCGCCGCGATTAAAACGCCCGTCGCAGCAACAGGCAGCAGGTTTTCCGCCATAACAAAAAACACCTGCTCCGCATCACCAGACACCCCATTCAGATAAACATGAGCACAAATCCCCAGTAGGTACATTCCACCCAAAACGATCACAAACCAACCTAACGCAATGTCTCTGGCGCGACGAATCTGCTGACCATTACCCAGCGCCATAATTCGATTAAGTAAATGAGGCTGACCCAGGGGTCCAAAACCAATACTCGCCATGCCGAGCATCAAACCAACCGCAAACCAGCCGCTTTCTCCACCCAGCAAACTCCAGTAGTTCTGCGATGATTGCTGACTGTGAAATTCGACAATTCCTGACAAACCACCAACCGCCTGGTATGCAAGCAAGGGCAGCAAGATCGCAGCAAACAACATCAACCCTGCCTGGATTGCATCCGTCAAACTCACCGCCCAGAAGCCTCCGAAGAGCGTATACATCACAACAATGGCCACACCCAGCAGCAGTGCCGTAGTGAAGTCAAAATCGAACACTGCCGCGAAAGTATTTGCGGCACCCTGAAAGTGAGCAGCCACGTAAAACGTGAAAGAAAAGAGGATGACAAAGGCACACAAGCGATAGGTGAGTATCGCCTTGGGTTGATCAAGCCCATCTGTGATGACATCCGACAGGGTCAGCCACTGCCGTTCGTGACTGCGCTTTTGCAGCCATGGTGCAATCCAGAACCAAACGATGATGTGCCCCGTCAGCGTGCCCGGCAATAGCCAGAAACTGCTCAAACCTTGAGAAAATGCAATTCCACTGACCCCAAGAATACTCCAGGCTGACGATGAGCCAGCTGCATAGCTGAGCGCTGCCACCCAGGGGCCCAGTGATCGATCGCCTAAAAAGAACCCATCTTTGCTTCTTGCGGCTTTGCGGTACCACAGGCCGATTCCCAACAGCACTACTTGATACACGATGAGCGTGGCCAGCACACCCCAGCTAAAGGACATCAGTCCCTATCGTCAGAATCGTCAGACGTTCGATAATCCCCATACGCTGCGTCGCGCTTGCTTAGCGCCTTGGTCAGACTTTCCCGAATCTCTGCAAGGTGTGCCTGGGTGGTCGCGGTATAGGTTGCCAGCTGTTGCATTTCGGTACCTGCTCGAATCCCAGCACGGATGCCCATAGCGTCCATCTGACGATGTACCGCACGCTTGTTGATCTGTTGCAGATCAGAAGGCGTCATCGCAACTCGAGATGCGATTCCCAGCACCGCTTCTTCCAGATCGGCTTCCGCAAAGGCACGATTTGCAAATCCACAGTCCACCGCCTCCGCCCCGGAGATATGATCACCGGTCAGCATCATCTCCATCGCCCGCCGCATTCCAACAATCCAAGGATAAAACTGATTATCCGGGGGGCTGATCGAGCGGACGACGGGATAGCCTATTTTGGCGTCATCTGCCACGTAGACCAGATCGCAGGCCGTGGCCAGCTCCGTACCACCGGCAAGACAGTAACCATGGACTTGAGCAATCACCGGTTTGGCTAAATCCCAAATCTTAAAAAAACCCTCGACCACGTGCCGTGGCCAATTGGCCAATCCACCCGCGGTGTAGAAAGGCTGTTCCTTAGTCACGTCCGACTGCAAATCGTACCCCGCGGAAAAGCAAGAACCGGCGCCCCGGATGATGGTGACCCGAACCTCGGGGTCCTGATCACCCGCCTCCAGCGCATGAAACATCTCGGTCCGCAGCTCATTCGACAGCGGATTTCGCTTTTCAGGGCGATTTAAGGTAATGCGCTGAACATACTCGGCTGGGCGATCTAAAATGATCTTTTGGTAGTCCATCTATCTCCCCCAAAGTTTTTGTTGGCTACTTAAACTGGAAGTTACTTGCGGTGAACGCTTCGAAGGTACGATCCAGATCTTCTTTTGACGCGGCCAGAGGCGCGATGATGTGCGTATCTACACCCCCGTCTGCGTCTTCTTGGATGCGCGCCTGAATTTCTTCTTCATTACCGATGATGGCAATCTCATGAATCATTTCGTCGGTTAACGCACCCCCAGTTTTCGCACGGTCTTTTTCGGCCCAACCTTCGGTAATGGTTTGCGCAGCGTCTGAGTATCCAGCCCAGGCCAGAAACTTGTTGTACACGGGGGTTGCGTAATAGGGTCCAAACGCAGCCCTGAACAGGTTGCGCCCGTATTCTTTATCATCCGTACAAAGCACCATTGCACGATTCACTATTTCCACGTCCGCAGGGTTTTTTCCCGCCCGCTCGGCACCGATGGCGATGTGCTCCATCATTTTGGGTAACGCACCCTGAGGCCACAGATTGAAGATTACACCGTCCCCAACTTCAGCAGCCATTTCGATCATGCCCGGACGTAATGCCGCCAGATAGATCGGTGGAGGATTTTCCGTTGGCGCTTGACGATATCCTTTGCTGAAAAGCGTTTCGCCGTCAAAGTTCGTTTTTTCACCGGCTAGCATAGTTCGCACCAGCTGAGCAGTTTCTTTGACGCGGGTTAACGGTTTATCCAGGGGAATCCCGTTCCACTGGCCCATAATCGTCTGACTGGACGACCCCAAACCAATGATGAATCGTCCTGGAATAACCTGGCTGATCACGTTGGCAGAAGCGGCGATCACAGAAGGTGAACGGGTGTAAACCGGCGTCACCGCAACCCCGATGCGCAAGGAACTGGTATGTGCACCCACCGCTGCAATTTGCGTCAACGTGTCTGGTGCCCCGGAATCGCTGAACCACCCATCAGGAATACCGTTGGCTTCCGCCCACTGCATACGTTCGATGGTGTCCTTAATGCTCGGTCCCGCAGGTAGCGTGACCGCAATGCGCTTTTCATGTGCCATGAGATTTATCCCTCGTCCAAAAGCCATTAAGTTAACACTGGCTTGGTACGCCAACAATGGTTGCCTTAAGATAAGAGGCAGACATCCGAACAAGGGGGAAGCATGTCAAATCTGGAAGCGCTCTTTGGCTTGAAGGGAGAAGTGGCCATCGTCACAGGTGCAGGGCGAGGCATCGGCGAAGGAATTGCCAAAGTCCTGGCCGGTGCAGGCGCAAAAATTGTATGCGCCGCCAGGCGCGCCAACGAGGTCGAGCGGGTTGCCAGCGAGATCAATGACGAAGGCGGCGAAGCGATTGCAGTGCCCACCGACGTAACAAATCCACAAGCTTTAGAAGCCCTGGGCCAAGCTGCATTTTCCAATTGGGGCAAACTGGACATTTGGGTGAACAACGCCGGCGGGTCACCTTTGCAAGTGCCGCTAACAGAGTTGCCCCTGGAAGAGTGGAATAACACCATGGCGCTCAACTTGACCGCAATCTGGGAATCAACCTGTTTGGCCGCCCGTCTAATGGGTGAAGGTGGCCGAGTGGTCAACATCTCCTCCATTGCTGCAGAAAATGTCGTGAAAGGCAGCGGCCACTACAGTGCCGCCAAGGCGGGCGTGAATATGCTGACGCGGACTTTTGCTGCTGAATTAGGTCCTCGCATTCGAGTCAACTGCATCATGCCAGGTGCAGTACCCACCGAAATAATGATGACGGCCATGAATCTTAAGGAAGAGGATTTGCCTGGCTTTGAAAAAATGATCCGCCTGCCCGCAGGAAGACTGGGTACGCCAACAGATCTTGGCGCAGCTGTGCTCTTCCTGAGTTCCAAAGCGTCCGAATGGGTGACAGGTCAATGTATCAGCGTCTCCGGTGGTCCGTAGCCTTGCGTCCAAAAAGGGTTGTATTAGCTACAGAGCAAAGACAAACTGCCCCGCGACTGAGCGAATTGAAATGACGATTAGAAATGATGACTAAGAGAAAACAATGAGTGACGTAGAAATCACAGCGGTCAGAGACGCTCATAAGTTTGATGAGTCTGCCTTGGCTACCTACATGGCAGAGCACGTGGAGGGATTTTCTGGTCCCCTGCAAGTGCGTCAGTTTGAAGGCGGACAATCCAATCCGACTTTCCAACTGATTACGCCCAATACAACCTACGTCATGCGCAAACAGCCACCTGGTGAACTTCTACCTTCTGCACACCAGGTTGACCGAGAGTACAAAGTGATGCACGCCCTGGCGGATACCGATGTCCCGGTGCCTAAAATGTTTTGTCTTTGCGAAGATCCCGAGGTGATTGGTACCAAGTTCTACATTATGGAAATGGTGGAAGGACGTCTGTTTACTGAAACTCAACTTCCCGCGCTGTCTAAAGAAGAACGTCGCGCAATTTATCTGGATTTGGCCAGGGTTATGGCAAAGCTGCATGCCGTGGACGTGGACGCCGTTGGTTTAAGAGAGTTTGGCCGCCCGGGTAACTACTACGAACGCCAGATTGGTCGTTGGACCAAACAGTACGTGGCCGCAAAAACGGAAGAGTTACCCAACATGGACCGTTTGATGTCCTGGCTGCCAGAAAACGTACCCGCCGAGTCCGCCAGCGTCATCGTGCATGGCGACTATCGTCTGGGCAACGTGTTGATTCATCCCAGCGAGCCAAAAATTGTGGCCGTTCTGGACTGGGAGCTTTCTACTCTTGGAGATGGCATAGCGGACCTTGGCTATCTGTGCCAGGAATACCACGGCGAAGGTTACGAAGATGACGGACTGTACAACTGCGACTTTGCGGCCACCGGCATTCCCACGGAAGAGGAATTTGTGGACGAATATTGCAAAACTGCAGGCCGGGATGGGATAGAGAACTGGCCGTTTTATCTGGTCTACAACATGTTTCGATCTGCCAGCATCATCCAGGGCGTTTACAAACGCGGCCTGGACGGGAATGCCAGTTCAGAAAAAGCGTTGGAATATAAAGACCATTGTCGCACCCGCTCACAACGCGCCGTCGATCTGATGGATAGGCTGGGCTTGGGCTAGCTGCGGAAAATGGGCGGCCAAGGCCGCCCCCGAGGATGCCCTTAGAGCATTTCTCCAGCGATCACTTCCAGCACTTCCGGTTGCTGACTGCCGATCAACATGCTGCCCACATGACCGTTTGCGCCCGCCTGTTTCCAGACGGATAGTCGCTCTTTGATGCGCTCCGCCGGTCCTACCAGATGGCAGGCATCAATTAACTCAGCAGGGACCGCAGCCATGGCCTCATCTTTGCGACCAGATAGATACAGGTCCTGGATCTTCACGGCTGCATCTTCAAAGCCTAGACGTTTGCAGTAATCGTTGTAGAAGTTTTTATCGCGTGCGCCCATGCCACCAATGTACAGCGCCATGCTGCCGCGAATGGGCATCATGCATTGCTCTACATCATCACCCATCACAGCGGTGACAAAAGGTGCAATGTCGAACTGTGTCAGGTTCTTATCACCCGCTGCTGCAAATCCTTTTTCTATCGACGGTTGGAACACCGAGTATTTTGTGGGGTCCATCCAGACGGGGAAGAATCCATCAGCAACCTCAGCAGCAGCCGATACGCCCGCATCGGTAATAGTGGCCGCATAAATTGGAATCTCCTCTTCACAGTGCAAAATGCTCTTCAGCGGTTTACCCAAACCCGTTGCACCCTCAGCGGTATAGGGCATTTGATACATCTTGCCCTCAAAGGTTGCTGCACCTTCGCGCGCAAAGATCTGCTTCATGATCTTGGTATATTCTTTAAGGCGGGTCACCGGCTTGCCATAGGGTACGCCATGCCAGCCTTCAACTACCTGCGGACCAGATGCGCCTAGGCCAACGATGAAACGACCGCCAGACAGCTCAGCCAGGCTCATCGCGGTCATGGCAGCCATGGCCGGACTGCGAGCAGGCATTTGCATAATCGCAGTACCTACTTTCATCTTGGTCGTCTGCGCCAGAATCCAAGCTGCAGGTGTTACGGCATCAGACCCATAAGCCTCAGCTGTCCAGACCGATTCAAAGCCCAGCGACTCCGCGTGTTTAATAGGCTCTATGGGAATGGACATCTTCTGACCCGAATAGCCCAGTAACAGACCTAACTTCATATTTATCCTCGTTTTTGATTTATCAATTTATCAGCCGGCAAATGTTACCATTTCTATTCAGCAATGAGAGTCTTGAGCGAGCAGCCCATCGAAACCATCGACGAAAATCCGCCACACCCACAGCTGAATCCTCTTTCTGTGCAGGCTGCCAGTCTTGTGAGGTCGATCGACTCACTGTCCAATATATTCTGGATCTGCTTCCTGGGCTTTTTCCTGTCCATCTTTTTTGCCGGCCTTGCCCACCTTGAGGATGCGGCATACACCGACTATTTGATTCTTGGGGAATACAAGGTACCTAAGGCCATTCTACCTCTGGCCAGCCTTTCCTTTGCCGTCTTCGCTTTCTGGTTGGTGTCTAATCGCTTACAAATGTTGAGTTTTGTATTGGGGTCCACCTCATTGAACTTCGCCATGGTTAAAGACCTCTTTCACCTCAACCCCCCTGTGTTGCACGTTTTTGAAAAGAGTAACGAAAACCCGTGGAATCCCTTCTCAGGCATCAGCGTTTTCATTTTTATCTGGGCTGTATTTTTCGGCAATGCAATTGCTTTGATCTATGCCGCCGTTGTGCAACAAGGAGCGCTTTTGTCAGAGTTCGACCCCGTACTGCTCTCGGTCTACGCGGTTGCTCTGGTCGCCGTCGTGATCTTCGGCATTCGATCGATCGCACCGCCACTGCGGGCGATCCTAAGCACCTTACATGGTTCTAATTTCAAGGTGGGCTGGCAGCGCACAACCATGGGATTTCTGGTGGCTTGGTTAACGGTCTCTATTAACGCGATTAACGAATTCTCGGCCTTCGCAGAGCAGGACAACGACCTGCTGGGCCCAGCCTATGCCAATGCGATCGATGGCGAAACTTTGTTTATGAAAGGTACGGAGGTGGCGCTGTTTGGCATCGACGCCATGGAAACGGATCAAATTTGTCAGGACCCCACAGGAGTAGACTATCCCTGTGGAGCAAGGGCAACCCAGGCCCTTCAAGAAATGGTGCAGGACGAACTGGTGGTTTGCTTGCCCTTGGTCGGTATCAACGAACGCCGCATCCTGGCAGCCTGCGAACTTGTCTCGGAAGAAGATGAGTCGACGCCTCTAGATGACGATGATTTCCAGTTGGGTTTTCGGCCCAACAGTCTATCGCGCCTGATGGTCGCCAAGGGGCATGCGATTGGGGTCGGCTTTGGCCAGCGATTCTTTGATGGGGATCAGGAGGAGGCACAAACCCTGCGCAAAGGTGTCTGGCAGGGCTCGTTTGTGCCACCTCGCTTGTGGCGCACCAACAACTAGGTGTTCAGCTCAAATGCCTGACGTAGTCGGTCAAAAACCACATCCAGCTCAGCCTGGGTAATCCGCAAAGAAGGCATAAAACGCAGCACATCCGGACGCGCGGCATTCACCAACAACCCAAGCTCAAATGCAGACTGCACGATGTCTACAGCATTTGCTTTGGAAAGACGGACCGCGTTGAGTAATCCAAATCCGCGCACTTCTTCCACAGCAAAACGGCCGGACAGATCCATCAAACGTTCGCGGAAGCACTCTCCCATCACAGTGACATGTGCTAAAAATTCTGGTTGTTTCACAACCTCAACGACCGCCTGACCAACACAGGTCATCAGCGGATTGCCGTTGTAAGTACCACCTTGATCACCATATTCGAAACAGCTGACAGCTCGAGTGGACAAGGTCGCAGAGAGCGGCAAACCATTACCGATACCCTTACCCAGGGTCATGATATCGGGCGCTACCGAAAACAATTCCGACGCGGTGAACGCGCCCAGGCGCCCGATACCGGTCTGAATTTCATCAAAGATCAGCAAAACGTTGCGTTCATCAGCCAACTTTCGAAGCCCAATCAGATATCCATCCGGTGGCACCACAACCCCGGCTTCCCCCTGAACTGGCTCCACCATGATCGCTACCGTCTGATCGGTGATGGCTTCAGCCATCGCGGAGAGATCTCCGAAGGCAACTTTGTGAAATCCCGACGGATACGGTGGAAAAAGTGCATCCCAACCCGGCTTGCCGCTTACTGCCATTGTGGTCAAGGTACGCCCGTGAAAACCGTTATGCGTAGAGATCACGTGATGGGCACCTGCTTTGTGAAGCCGGCCCCATTTGCGCGCGAGCTTGATTGCTACTTCATTGGCTTCAGCACCACTATTTGAAAAGTGAACCTCGTCCATACCCGTCAGTTGGGTCAACAGCTGCGCAAACTCAAGCTGAGGTCGATTGTGCAGTGCTGGGCTCGGTGTAATCAGCAGCTGCGCTTGTGCTGCCAATGCCTGGGTCACTTCTGGCGCGCTATGCCCCAGTGCGTTTACCGCCCAGCCTTGCAGACAGTCGATATATCGGCGCCCCGCTTCGTCCCACAACCAACTACCCGCACCGCGCGCCATCACCGCTGCAGGACGTGGCGTGATCTGCATCAGACGTTGCGAAGGCGAGTCTTTCGAGTTTGGGTTCGATAATGTTGTAGAGACGTTCATGGTGTTTCCCTTAGTTGGGCGACACCACGAAGCCAAGGAGCCGCCCTTTGAGTTTGGGCGGCTTCTTGCTGAGGTTTTAGATCATTGATCGCTCAGACGGCCACCCACGGGTTGCCGCCGCACGACGAAGCGCGGTGAGCAATTGATGTCTAAACAGATTCAACATGGCGCGCATTGTCTGCTCCGCGCCTGGTCTGGTCAAGGAACCAGTTGACATAAATCACAAATTACATAACCATATAGTTATGAAACCAAAAGGTTATATAACCTCGCCACAGGAGTTGGATGCAATCTTCAACGCCCTGGCAAACCAGACCAGGCGAGAAATGCTATTGCAGCTGCAAGGTGGCGCCACCAGCGTGACTGAAATTGCCGCATCATTCGAAATCAGTCAGCCGGCGGTTTCAAAGCACCTGCGGGTGTTGGAAAAAGCCGGTCTGATCACTCGCGATGTCGACCGTCAGAAACGTCCGGCCGCATTGCACCCTGCTAATCTGGCCGTGGCGGTGGCCTGGCTTAAGCAATTTGAGGCCTTCTGGCTGGGGAGTTTCGATCAATTGGATAAACTACTGGAAGATATTTAATGCTCAGGAGAGGAGAACACAGGACATGAGTGAACTGCCTAACTTCATAATTGATCGCACCTTCAACGCCCCACCCAACAAGGTCTGGCGCGCCTGGACCGAGCCGGATCTACTGGCTCGCTGGTACGGTCCCAATGTGGAAACGATCATTCACGAATTTAACCTGAGGCCCGGCGGCATCTGGAAAAACGAAATGAGCATGGGAGATTTCTCGGATCTAAGCATCTCTACTTTTATTGAGGTTCTTCCCGAAAAACAGTTGATCTGGCATCAATCATCGGCAGATTCAGACTGGAACATCACCGCCAATCCAATGATGCCTGACTGGCCACGCACGGTTGTGACCAATGTCAGTTTCACGGATCGCGGTGATCAAACCGATGTACGCCTGGTCTGGACACCTCATGAAGCGAGCGATGCGGAACTGGCTTGCTTCAATGAGGCGGTTTCAAACTTCAGCGGTGGCTGGGAGACAGGCTTTTCCATTATGGACGATGTGTTGGCAGAGATTGCCAATTAACTGCCTGGTACACCCGTACCATAAACGTTGATTGCCTTGTTGAAAGGCGCTTGGCGCGATTCATCATATCCCGAGCGAGCCTCTACACCTGGATCCCACAAAACGCTTGCATCGGGATGGGCTAACAACGCTCGTACCGTTTGCTGCTGGGGAGATGTCAGGACCGAAAATTCTTCCCGAAGGCGTTCCAGGCAATAAACGCGATACCTGGACACAGGCAGGTTCTGGTACAAACAACCTTGTACCGACATTTGAAAGTTATCTGCCTGGGACATATATGCAGCCGCATTGTGTTTCAGTTGCACCAGATGTGTTTCAGATATTTCTTTGAGTAAGGCTTGTGCGTCCGGGGGAACCACAGATAAGAAATCTACCGTTTCGTCACCCACAGTATTCCAGACCCGCGCTACCCACGCATAAACGTCCGGCGCTTCGTTTCGCATAATCTCAGCAGGTGTGGGGTCTTGTCCAAAATGTCGCAACATAGGACCCATGAAACCAAAATCGGCAATAGAAGGTTTCCCACCAAGCAGAAAGGGACGGACCTTTAACATACGACTCATGCTGCTTAAGGCCGCCCGGAAAGAGCCCTCAACGTGATCCCAGGTCGCTTGAGTAACCCCATCATCCCGAACAAAACCGTTGCGCTGACGGTTGCGAATCACACGCAGCTTTAACCACCGAGGTGCTTTCAAATGCTGGGCAAGTTCATCTACCAGAATGCGCGACAACAGGGCTCGGTCGTGCTCATAACTCCAGCGATAGTGCATCGCTGGACGCCATAGCCATTCATCTGCATAGTCTTCGATCAACAACGCAACAAACCGAACAACGGGATCATCCGGCATCACCGGAGATTTTTGATGCTGTTGATCCAGATAAGCAATGATGGGCGTGCTGTCCGACATCCAGCGACCATCTTCAAGCAAGACCATAGGCACTTGAATAGCACCCGTGTGAGGCAGAATCTCTTTTGCGCGACCAAATGGAGATTCCATTTCGTAACTTAGACCTTTATACCTGAGGTAGGCTTCGAGCTTGCCCGTATAATAAGAAACCGATACGCCAAACACCTTCATCATGATCCATCAACCTTAATGCCCGAACTAGATTCAGACACGCTACATCGGATTGCCAACGAGAACCAGGACGCCTTCTATATCGATCCAGCTTCAGGTTTTCGGGTGTTCACCGCCCACGGACTGCTGCAGCGCGGAAGTTGTTGCGGCAGCGGTTGCCGACACTGCCCCTACGCCCATGAAGCCGTGCAGCTGGTGTATCGAACCAAGGTGGCCCAACAACCAACCTGGCTGACCCAGACGCCAATCACACCACAACCCTGGGATGTGTTGTTTTGGAGCGGTGGTAAAGATAGCTATTTGACCCTTCGAGCACTCCAGCGGAAGCAGCGACCGGTGGTCCTGCTCACCACCTACGATGCAAAATCTGGGCAAATCGCACACCAGGACATTCCGATCGATCAGGTTGTACGGCAAGCAAACACCCTTCAGCTACCACTGATCGGTATACCCCTGGCATCTGAGCAAGCCTATATCGAGACCATTTCCAAAGCGGTGGCACTGGTACCGTCTGCCACACGCCTGGTGTTTGGCGATCTGCATTTACGTCATATCCGGCAGTGGCGAGAGGAAGCCCTCCAGCCACTGGCCGACCAGCACGGACTCACTCTAGCCTTCCCCTTATGGGACTGTGCCTACAGTGAGCTGATGGATGACCTGGAAGCCAGCGGGATCACCTGCGAAGTTTCCGCGGTCACAGAAGCCGCGGAAAAACTCATCAAACCTGGTGACATCTACAATCGTTCACTGTTCGAACGCCTTTCCCGGGACGTGGATGGCTTCGGAGAAAACGGCGAGTTCCATACCCTGGCTAAAGTTTGGGAAATCAAGAACAGCTGATGCCGTTTGGCAATCTAATTCCTTCGCGTTAGATTAATAGCGCAGGGCGGATCGGAGATTGGCATAGAGAGGATCATAGAGGGCTAATGAACAAATCCAGCATTCGCTTTTTTGGTCTCAGCGGCCTGGCACTTGGCATCATCGGAAATGCTGTAACCTATTTCCTGTTGATCTTTTATAACCAGGTGCACGGCGTTCCAGCCCACCTTGTCAGCTTAGCTCTGGGTATTGCTTTGCTATTTGATGCCTTCTCGGACCCGTTAGTAGGTATGTGGTCCGACCGATTGCAGAGTCGGTGGGGACGCCGACACCCGTTCTTGGTAGTCGCTGGTCTGCCGCTGGCAGGTCTGTACGTCTTATTATGGAACCCACCAACCTGGGCGTTCGACACAGAGACTATTGCGCTTGTTTATCTGACGAGCTTGCTGATTGCTTTTCGCATCGTGTTCACTTTTATCGACGTGCCCACCAATGCCATGATCGCTGAATTAACCCGTGACTACGACGAGCGGACCCACATGGCGTCAGCTCGCGTATCGGCGGCATGGGTCGGCGGCATTATGTTTACCGCTCTGATGTATGGCGTTTTTCTGCAGCCAAGCGAGGCCTACCCCGTTGGCGTGTTAAACCTAGATGGATACAAAAACGCCAGTTGGCTGGGAGGGTTTTTGATCGCAACTTCGATCTTGATCTCAGCATTGGGTTTGCGCCAACACATTCCAACCTTAAGACAACCCCGCGAAACCGAAGCGTTATCCTTTGATGAGGCCATAACAACCGCAAAGAGCATACTCAACAGCCGCCCATTCAGAGCGTTGATGACCTACTCAATTGCTTTTCGCTCGACAGATGGCTTATTTGCCGCCTTGATCGTGTACATGTGGACATATTTCTGGCTGATTGATACCGACCAGATCGCTTTGTTGAGTCTGGCAAATCTGGTGGGTGCGTTTGTCGCCATGGTGGTGACGCCGCGACTGGCTCGAAACCAGGAAAAGAGAACGATCATTATCTGGGGCAACCTTGCTTATCTTTTGATCGGCACTCTGCCTATCAGCTTGCGACTGTTCGGCTTTATTCCCAACGACATGACTTTCCCGCTGTTACTCTCACTGGCCATCTTCGACATTTCAGTTTTCGTCATTATCCTTTCCCTGTTGAATTCGATGATCGCCGATATTGTCGAGGACGTGCAGCGTGAGGCACATGTCAGACACGAAGGAGCGGTTGTGTCGGCGCAAACGCTGATGACCAAGGTCTCCATGGCTGTGGGGACCTGGATTGCCGGCCTTCTACTGACAGGCGTTGGTTTTCCCGAGGGCGCGACTGTTGAAAGCATACCCGTGGACGTGGTCCATGATCTGGCCGCGGGCTATCTGGCCGTTCAATTCTCTGCCACCCTGGTCTGCGCAGGCTTAATGCTGCGCTTCAAATTATCGCGGAACGTACATCGTCAGAATCTAGAGGTGACCGGAGAAGCCTGAGTCACACTTGCCGCGCTGCCACTCATAAACCTAATGCGTCACAAGTAGGATATGGGGGCCATTTGAGTTAGCATATCTGCGCCGGATTGGTTCATTTCGATGATGAAATGGGAAGCAGGTGCGAGACCTGCGCTGCCCCCGCAACGGTAAATGCTAGAAACTGACAGCGCCACAAACTGACAGTACCGGAAACGGTCAGTGCCAAACTGTTCTGCCATAAGCCCGATACCAGCCAGCTCGGTGGACACGATGTTGCGGCGGGCTCCATCTGTGGCTGGTCTTGATTGGGGTGCCGTGTTGGTCCCCTCCAGTCTCTATTTTTGCGCTCCGCCCTGTTTTTCACCGCTTCTAATTGAGGCGACCATTTGAAAAAAGGGACATAGATGACACTTTCTTACAAACTCAATAACCATCATCTGGTTTTGATCTTGATCCTGGCTGCCGCTCTGATTCGATGGCTTCCACACCCTGACAACTTCACACCGATTGGGGCACTGGCCTTGTTTGCGGGAGCATATATCGACCGGCGAGTGTTCTGGTTGGTACCGTTGGTGGCATTGTTTTTGGGTGATCTGATCAATGGATTATACGATCTCCTGGTGATGGGATTTGTCTACCTGGGCCTATTCGCAAGCACCTGGCTGGGTCGACAGATCATCTACGGTAGAGACTCTGTGACCCGCATTATGATGGGCGTAGGAGCGGGCTCCATTAGCTTCTGGCTAATCTCCAACTTCGGTGCCTTTCTGGCTTTTCGCCCAATATCGATAGACGGATTAGTAAGTTGCTACATTGACGCGATTCCCTATTTCACCAGGAGTCTGACTGGGGACGCGCTGTATGCAGTCGTTTTGTTTGGCGGTTACTTTCTTCTCCGCTCGACACTCAAACTGAAAACGACCTGATCAATGCGGGTTATTTCACTGCTTCCAAGCGCAACAGAGATTATATGCAGCGTGGGCGGCGAAGCTTACTTGGTTGGCGTGACTCACGAATGTGATTACCCTGCGGGAATCAACGATCTACCAGTTGTTACCGAGTCTATTGTGCCTAAGGGTATGGCCAGCAAAGATATAGATCAGTTGGTCAGCGATCACCTGACCGGAACAAACGCGCTGTACTCACTGGACGAATCAATGGTCCAAGCACTCAAGCCGGATCTGATTGTGAGCCAGAGTTTGTGTGAAGTGTGTGCCGTCGCCGCGAATGAGATTGAACATGTGGCGCTGGACTTAGACCCTGTCCCGCAAGTTATCAATCTGGAACCAAGCTCCCTGGGAGACGTATTCCAAACAATGCGCCAGGTGGGCAACGCCATTGGCCACACGGATGCAGCGCGCGAAACCGTTGATAAACTTCAAGCCAGGGTTGATGCCGTTAAACAAGCGTCAAATCAGATTGCCACAACACATAAACAAAGCGTCGCTGTCCTGGAATGGTTAGATCCGCTCTTTTCCAGTGGCCATTGGACACCGGAGCTCGTCCAGCTTGCCGGGGGTGTGGAAGCAACCGGTAATATATTTCAACCATCAACCCGCTTAAGCTGGGAAGCGCTACATCATGCTGATCCGGATATCATAGTGATTGCACTCTGCGGATTTGACGTCGACCGAAGTCGACTGGACCTAGCCTTGGTCGAACCACGTCTTGAGTGGCGTAGTCTGAGAGCTGTGAGAAACAACAATATCCACGTGGTTGACGGAAACGCTTATTTTTCCAGACCAGGCCCCAGGTTGGTCGATAGTCTAGAGCTTGTGGCTGACATTCTGCGACGTTAAGCCACGCCGTGTCGTTGGGCAAGAAACTCAATGATATCCATCGACTCAAACATCCATTCAACATCCTCACCTTTTTGAATTCTCAAGCAGGGTACGGTGGTGCGATTGGTGGCGGACAACAGTTCGCGGAAAGCATCCTGGTCCTGATTGATATCCCGGAGCGGCAACTCAATGTCATGTTTATCAATAAACCTGCGAACGCGGAAACAAAACCCGCACCAGTCCGTTTTGAAAAGTTGGTAGGATTCAACCTGCTGTGAAGTTTCAGCCATAGAAAGCGCTTTCTTTGTTCTTGAGTATGCCAACAGCGTACTCATACACGAACACCATTTCAATTGAACCTCGCTTACATCCCTGGGTAAACTGTCGCGCATCAGTTTGAGAAGCAGACATGGCCAAGAGTAAAAAAAGCAAAAAGAAGGTAATTGTTGCCCGCAACACCATGATTATGTTCATCACGATCATCGTGATTATGATCTTGTCTTTTGGGACCTACGTGAGTACCGGAGGCGGGCACCCCAGCGAAATTACTGCGGATAACGACTATCGAGTGCTGGAAAATCCACGGCCAAGACGCCCGGGAGATCCCATCACGGTGATCGAATACTTCAGCTACGGCTGTATTCACTGCAAGACGTTTGACCCCGTCATCAAAGAATGGGCCGAGGCACAAGAAGACGACGTAGAAGTGGTGATGGTACCGGCCAACTTTTCACCCATTTGGGCCCTGCTCGCTCAGTCTTACCTGGCTTTAGAACAAGTAGATGCACTGGGACAGAACCACAATCGTATCTTCAGAGCACTTCACGACGCGGGTCGCCAATTCTTAACCCCGGAAATGGTGGCCGATTATGTGGATGGCCGGGGTATCACCCGCGAAGAATTTCTGCGCGCATTCAACTCGCCCAGCGTCAAGCGGAAGATGCAGGATGCAGAGCGTGACCAGCGTGCATGGGGTGTTTCCGCCACACCCAGTTTGATCGTAGCAGGCAAATACCTCGTAACCATGCAAGGCGGTCAAGGTCGCGCGCTCCAGGTGGTCGACCATCTGATCGAAACGGAACGCGCGGGAGATTCAACCTAAAACGTTGTTTCGATTGTCACACCATACTGACGGGGCTCACCCAGCTGGGTAAATCCGCGTGCGGTATAGAAATCTCGCGGGTCATTGCCAAAGAAAAAACCTCTGACAAAGTAATCTTCGTCCGATAAGTTGCGGCCCCAGGCACGGATTCGCCAGTTATCTCGGGCGTAGGTCACCGATGCGTTGATCAACTCATAAGCATCAGATTTGATTTGATGACTGTCCGAGAAGAAGTACTCGTCGCGACCTTCCAGTTCCACCTGGAAAGACCAGCGGTCTGAAATCTGGTAGTTAGCTCCGGCAAAAAATTGGTAACCCGGCGCTTGCGCCTGTTCTCGCCCACCCTGATCGTCGCCGTTTGCGTCCACAAAGTCGTCATACTCTGTATCCAGCAATCCCACGTTGGCAAACAACGTCAAACTATCCGAGGCGTAGTAATCCAATTCCAGCTCAATACCCTGGTTAAAACCTTCGGCTGCATTGCTGGTAAATTGGATGAATTGCACAGCACCACCACCGCCCAGGATAGGACGAGTAATAGACGTGGCGATCTGAATGTCATCCCGCTGCATACGAAACACGGCCGCACGCAGATTCAATTTTTCGAAAGAAGCCTTGTATCCAACCTCAAAATTCCACAGCGTTTCTTCATCAAACTCACGCAGGTCCGCATCCAAGCTGCCATCTGCGTTAAAACCTCCGGACTTGTAGCCCTGGGTTACGCCCACATACAGGAAACTACTGTCGCTGAGCTCTCGCTCCAGCAGAATGCGCCCACCAAACAAGTCGTCTTCGGGGTCAAGGGCCACACCAAAACTGTCGTCGTATTCGCTCAGGTGCCGCTCTACCCGACCACCCAGGGTCAAATGCCAACCATCAGCGATCTCATTTGATAACTCGCCATACACCGCCAGTCTTTCAATCTGAAATTCCGAGTTAAACGGACCACCCAGGAAGGTGTAGGTCCGGGTCAGGTCGGTCTCCTGCCGCAACAGGAAAGTGCCCACAACCCAGGACCAATCGCTGCCAAACAATCCGCTGTCAGGCGCAGACAGCAGTCGTGCTTCTAGCGTCGTTGTTTCTCGACTGCGCGAGTAGCGATCGGTAGAGGTATACCCGATCGGATCAAATCCGCTAAAGGTCCAATCTTCGTCATAGCCATAATCAATATCGCTTTCTGCAACTCCTATGGATGCCTGAAAGGTCACATCCTCAGACAGCTGGTGATCCAGCGAAATCGCCACATAGTCTGTCTGCTGTTCATCAAACCCGGGTTCATCGGATCTTGTGGTGCGGTTGTTATCCAGTGAAAAGGCATCATATCCGCTCTCAACATCTACCCGCCCCAAGGCGAGCGTCCAGTCTGTACGATCCCCCGAATAAACAAACTTCGCTCGAAAGGTCGTTTCATCATGATTGTCTGTGTCGTCTCGATTGAGAAAATCATTTTCGATAAATCCATCATCGCGATAGTGTTGGGCCGCAATTCTGTAACCCAACTTGTCCGTAAGCGGACCCGATACTACCGCCCCTAGACCAAAGGCACCGTAGTCACCGGCGTCCAATCTGACATTACCGATATGCGCGTCAGAGGGCGGTGGAGTCACAATATTAATCAGTCCGGCTAGCGCATTGGCGCCGTAGAGTGTGCCCTGTGGTCCGCGTAAGACTTCGACCTGTTGAACGTCATAGAGCGTGGCAGCAGTTCCGATCCCGCTGAGGTCAACGCCATCTACGATCAATCCCACGGAGCTGTTCAGCGGTTCATCAAACTGACCACGCTCACCGATTCCACGTATCTGAATAAAGCGGGCACGCGAGGCGCCAGAGGAAAAATTAACATTGGGAGCTCTACCCAGAACTTCTTCCAGGTGATTCACTACACTGCCTTCAGCGTTAGGTTGGATGACGGTTGCGCTACCAGCATAGTCAAGCACGGACAGATCTCTGAACTCTGCCGTGACCACAATCTCTTCGATTGCAGGGCGATCTTCTTCGGCAGATACCGAAGCGGAAACCAAGACACTTAACGCTGCTGTGGCTGCAAAAAGGCGGGAATAACGATACATATAACGAATCCTCTAGATAGTTACACCTAAGGATTCAAGACGCTTCTAACGCGTGCTCCTATCCCTACGCCGGTATCAACCGGATCAGGTTCAAAGGGTCCACTGCTTTTACTGGTGCGTACCAGATTTACGAGTTAACTCTCGCAGCGTCTCAGGCATAAGCCACCCCTTAGGCGCGGGCATTAAACCCCAGCTGTTGGCCGCTGTCCAGCATCACGCGAGTTGATCGCTCGACGTTTCGGCAACGACGCAGGTTACCGATGACCGTTCAGGTTCGGTTCAACGTTCTCTGATTAGCATGCTGGGTAAGTCATTATTGAAGCGCCCAAAATGGAAGAGTATCAGTCGGTTGTACAGATCATCGCCTTAACCATGGGCGTCGCCTGGGCCAGCGGTATCAACTTATACGCCACCATCGCTGTTCTTGGGTTAAGTGGCGCATCGGGTTACATCGACCTGCCCGAAAATCTCCACGTCGTTCAGGATCCATTGGTGATCCTGGCCGCGTGTTTTATGTACTGTGTAGAGTTTTTTGCTGACAAAACGCCCGGGGTCGACACGGGCTGGGATGCATTACACACCTTTATTCGTATTCCTGCCGGGGCGCTGCTGGCGGCCGGTGCCGTTGGTGAAGTAGAACCCGCACTGGCCGTTGCAGCAGGACTCGTGGGTGGCGGCATCACCGCGGCGACCCACACTGCCAAAGCAGGTACCCGCGTGTTGATCAACACTTCACCAGAACCATTTTCTAACTGGGCGGCATCATTTGCTGAAGACATCGCCGTGTTTGCAGGTTTGTGGGTTGCGCTGAATCACCCGCTGGTCTTTGCCATAGGGTTTGTGTTCTTTATGCTTGTGCTGGCCTGGTTACTGCCAAAAGTATGGCATCTGATTAAATCTGGATCTCAAAAAATTCGAGGTAAACTGACCCCTCAGACGACCTAGCGAATCAATTTCAGATATCAGGTTCATTAAGATTTCATTATATTTCGCAACTTTTTTGCAACTGCCTTCACCAGAACATGGCACACTCTCCACGAAACATTTTTTCCAGGCAATAGTTTGGCGAAACGCGCAAAATCTCGCACCAGCGCCCGCTCCAAATCGCGCGCAGGTCGATCTAACAACAAGAAGAATAGTTCCCCTTCGATCTGGCGGCGCCTGTTCAAGTTTGGGTGGTATGCATCGCTGTTAATCGCTGTGGGTATAGCTGGGTATCTGGTATATCTGGATCGTACAATCACCAAGACATTTGAGGGCAGGCGCTGGTCCGTGCCTGCACAAGTCTATGCACAGCCTTTGGAGCTCTATCCAGGCGCCCAAATCACCGCGGACTCTCTGCAAACGGAATTGCAGCGCCTAGGGTATAGAGCAGACGCAGACTTAAGAACTTCCGGCACTTACAAGTATCGTAGCGGCGAGCTTCAGATCTACCTGCGTGAATTTCATTTCATGGAACGCAAAAGAGAAGCTCAGCGCATTTCCTTGCGTTTTGACGACAGCTCGATCCGCGACATTTCAAACGCACGAGGGCAGGTGCCTTTGGTGCGGCTAGATCCTGCAACCATCGGATCTTTTTTTCCGACACATGGAGAAGACCGACTGATCTTGACTCCTGACGAGGTGCCACCTCTGCTGGGCCAGGGTTTAAAAGCCATCGAAGACCGCAATTTTGACAAACATATCGGCTTTTCGATCAGAGGGATTATTCGCGCATTTGTTGTAAACCTGCGAGCAGGTGAGACTCAACAAGGGGGCAGCACACTAACCCAACAGCTGGTAAAGAGCTATTTTCTGGACAATCGCCAAACCATCGAGAGAAAGCTCAAAGAAGTGGCCATGGCATTTATCCTGGATGCGCGTTTCACCAAGGACGACTTGTTAACGGCGTATGTAAACGAGATCTTTCTGGGGCAGAACGGTACCCGCGCCATTCACGGATTTGGTTTAGGCGCTCAGTTCTATTTCAACAAACCACTCACGGAATTGGATCCAGACGAGATCGCCACTCTGATCTCAATCATTCGCGGACCTTCCTACTACAACCCTTTTCGACATCCCCAAAGAGCTTTGGAGCGACGCAACCGAATCCTGACCACTCTGCATCGGGACAACCTGATCGATCAGGCCACTCTGGAATTGGCGATCGGTCAACCACTGGGCGTTGTAGCAAGCCCAACAAGTGGCGGCGCTTACTACCCTGCCTTTATGGATAAGGTACGCAGCGAGCTGAGCGAGCTGTACGACAGAGATTCGCTCAGTTCAGAAGGTTTGCGGGTCTTCACCACCATACAACCTTATCGTCAGGAACGAGCACAACAAGCCTTGAGCAGCAGCTTAAATAGTCTGGAAAAGGCTCGCCAGATAGAAACAGGTAAACTGCAGGGTGCGGCTATTATTGCAGATTCTCAAACTGGAGAAATCGTGGCTTTAGTGGGCGGCCGCAAAGGTCGCGTCGACGGGTTCAACCGAGCCTTATCCGCACAACGTTCTGTGGGTTCGTTGATCAAACCTGTGGTTTTCTTGAGCGCCCTGGAGAATGGCCTGCACCTGGCTTCGATTGTCCCAGATGAGCCCATCACCATTACCCCCGATAACGGCCAACCCTGGACTCCGAAAAACTTTGACGGCCAATATCGCGGCGAGCTACCGCTCGTCAGAGCCCTTGCCCAATCGCTGAATCTGGCAACCGTTCACCTGGGCACACAAATCGGATTGGAAACTATACAGGACCGCTTTGAACACCTGATTGGTCGACCCGCTCAGAATCCGTATCCATCCTTTTTACTGGGCGCCGAGTCCCTTGCACCCATCGAAATGCTGCGCCTGTACGGTAACTTCGCCAGCGGTGGCTTTCGAACCGAACCCAAGGCGGTTATCGCCGTTTTAAATGATCGTGGCGAGCCACTGTCTCACCATCCCTTTGAACTGGAACAAACGGTTAGCCTGGAAAACGTGGCGGCAATCAACCGAGCTCTGGAGATTGTGATGGCAAAAGGTACCGGCCGTAGTTCACCATACGCCAGACGTGGCATCGCCGGTAAAACCGGGACCTCTAACGATAATCGCGACAGCTGGTTTGCCGGATTCGACAACCGCTATGTCTCGGTAGTCTGGATCGGGCGGGACGACAACAAGATCACAGGTTTAACAGGTTCAACCGGTGCGCTGCAGGTCTGGAACGCGATGAATACCTCATCGGATCTTGAGCCGCTGCAGCATCCCGCAGCCGGTGAACTGGTAGAAGTTGAGTTTGAAACCGGTCGCAGAGCAAAAGCTTCTTGTGCCGAGGTGGTCCGCATCCCTGTGCCAGATCTTCTGGATTTGCCCATCAAACCAGGATGTGGGATCAAGACGCCAATGAAAGACCGTCTGAGACGGTGGTTCAGTAATGCCAACTAACGCTACAATCCGATCCATGAAGTTACGCCAGCGCTCGTTCTACGCCATCCTTTTGTTCGTTTCTGCATGTGGTACCAATCCGTACAATCCGGATATTGTCGAGTCGGAGAGCAGCAGCGCACCCATCGAGCGGGACACCCAAGACACACCAGAACCACCCGCTTCTAACACAGCACAAGCCACCAATACCCTGTTGGCATCTGCTGATGCCGCCAGCACTACCGGCGACCATTCAAGGGCGATCAACTATCTGGAGCGTGCGGTAAGAATGGATCCGCGGAATCCGAATATTTGGATCAAGTTGAGTCGGGCATACCTGCAAAATGATGAGCTACTGAATGCAACCCGCCACGCCCGCAAAGCGATTGCGCTTGCAGCCGGCGACGACCTAACAACCCGCACTGCCTGGCTCACACTGGCCGACATCAAAGAAGCCGAAGGCAACCTGAATGAAGCCAAAAGCCTCCGCCGCCGATGGAGCGCCCGCGGCTAGAGCCGAAGGCGCAAGAAAACAGCCCGCAGCTAGCGCCGAAGGCGCTCTATAGCTCAGATCTCAACCCATCCACAATACTGGCCCGTAGGGCCCTGATCGCTGGGAACAGGCCACCGATAAATCCAATCACACACCCCCAGGTGACACCCATGATGGCAATTTCAGGCGTGACGCGCAGTACGGTTGAAATCGACGCCAGCTGGCCAGTTGTGAAGGTGCTGCCTTGAAACAGAAGCATAGTCAGCAGCACCCCGACAAGCGCGCCCAGCACCGCCAACAACATCGCCTCGAACAGGACGGAAAAAGCCACCGGCACGCCCGAAAACCCCAACGCCCGCAAGGTCGCAATCTCTCGAGTGCGGTTACTCACCGCCATGTACATCACATTCAACGCGCCAAAAAAGGCGCCGATACCCATGATGATGCTCACAGTCACTGCGACAATCTCTATTAACTGTCCCGTATCGGCTGTGTCGATATAACCCTTTTCAGTCTTCGCTTCGACTTTCAAACGCGGATCAGCTTCAAGGGCGGCATTAAAATCTTCAATGCTCACGCCAGCTGCAAGTCTCACCCGAGCAGAGCTGAACGCCGTGCTGTTCATGCCTGACATAACCGCAGTCAAATCGCCCAACATTTCCGATTCGATCGCGCTGCCGTTGGCACTGAAGGTCCCGACAATTTTCCAGTTTGCCCCTTTGTGGACAATCTCTTGTCCTGGACTAACGCCCGTGTATTGATCCTCGGTCAACACGCCGACAATCAGCTCCCGTTTGCCGGTATCAAACATACGGCCGGACTCAAGCTGAAAATCTGCCACACCGGCCAGCCCCTCATCGGATAGGCCCCGAACAAGGATGCTACCCACCAAGCCTTCCACTTGCTTTCGGGGTTGAGAGACGGTTGTAACAAAGTGGCGGTCCAGCGCAAGCTCACCGTTACCTCTTCGATCTATTCCCCGGGCAGACTCTATGGCGACCATGGCATCCACAGGGATTGCGCTGACGCTTTCAGCAAACGCACCCTTACGCAACACAATGGCCCATCCCTCACGCGCGGTTTTCTCAGCAGCATCTGTCAGGCCAAATGACATAGTCATCACCGAGGTCAGTACGGCGACAACACCCGCCACGCCGATCACAACCACAATGGCCATACCCCACCGGCCAGGGATCGAAACAAGATTATTCAGCGTGACCGAGATCAATTGCCGCATTTCAAGTCCTCCTCAGCGCATCGACAATTGATAATCGTCGTAGTTGCCAGGCGGGGAACGCAGCAACAATCATGCCCAGAATAATCGCCACTATGACACCAGTTACCCAGACACTGGCTTCCATCTGTACAGCACTCAACCCAAGTCCGCCAAATATGGACGGAAATATAATCGCAGCAAGCCCCAGCCCCACCAGCGACGCGATCAGACACAGGACCACCGCTTCGGCAATCACAATGATCGTCACCATGTTGTCTGTAAACCCGACCGCCTTAAACACGCCAAACTCGCTGACACGCTCCCGAACAGACTGTGCCATCGTGCTACCTGCAATAAACAAAAGAGTGAACATCACAGCAAATTGAATGGCCGAGATGAATGCGCCAATATCGCCAATACTGCGCATCTGATTATTCAGAAACTGTTTTTCGTTCATGGTTTGCGTTTCATCGGAAGAGTTGCGAAATAGGTTGTCAATCTCGCTTGATATTTCACCCGCCTGTTCGGAGTTTTCGATCGAAACTAAAAAAAGGTTAACTGAATCTTTTTGATCAACCCGAGACTCGTTCAGGTAGTCGTAGTGGAAATAGATCTCGCCCGCAATCAGCTCTTCGTCTTCGGGACCATCGTTGTGGATGGCGACAATATCAAATGTCCAGGTATTACCCCCGTCTTCATTCGCCATAAAGTAGGAGGTTAGGGGCACCTGATCCCCAATTTTCCAGCCAAATCTATCGGCCAGGTTTTTTCCCACCGTGGCCCCGGTTCGAAGCCTTTTGAGCGCCGCAACCTCATCCGGCGACATGGCAATTTCCGGAAATACATCGAGCATAGAATCGATATGTAGTGCTGCAGCACTGACGTTATTGAGCGGTTCCTGAAAATAAGCCGGAAAGATCGCAATCGGGGCTACCGCACGCACACCTTCAACCTGACCCATCCGATGCAGGTGAGCATAGGGCATGGGTTCAATGATGTTTGCTCTACTCATCACGCGCAGACGCACATCACTCATCAAACTTTCAGCGTGATTAAAGCCGGCGGTCACGCCGTGCGTGACACCCAGCAACACAAACGCAACAAAAATGGAAAGACCGGTAAGGATGCTGCGCATCAATCTGCGACGCAATCCAGCCAGAATCAGTGAAAGAAACTTCATACAAACCTCCCTTTGATAGGTCAGCTTATTAGTCGAGTCTCAGCTCAAAATAATAACTTTCTTTGTTCAAATTATTGCGGTTATGAAATGTATCGGTGAGCTGCATGTCCAAGCGTTGGGCTGTGCGTACCGATGCAATATTGTCTGTCGCCATGGTGGCCACAATAGTTTGGATATTCAGCGCTTTGCCATTGCGCTTCAACCATTCCATAGATCCCTGGGCGGCTTCGAGTCCATAGCCCCGCCCCCAATAATCTGCATGGATGATGTACCCCAGGTCGACAACCGGTTTGTCTCGCACAATATGATGCAGAGCGCCCACATCGCCGATGATCTCGCCAGTTTTTAATTCACATCGCCAACGGCTGAACCCGTACTCTGCCTGATGCTCAACCGCGCGCTTCAGCCAGCTTACAGTGGCGTCATCGTTGAGTGGCGCCGGCCAATGATGCATGGTCGCAGCGTCCTGTAAGATGCGAGCAATCGCTTCAAAATCGGCTTCCTCCCAGGCATTGAGGCTCAGCCGGCTGGTCTTGAACATTTCCAATCAATTGTTGCCTTGCGCTTCCTCTTCAGCAAACAGTGCTTCCCGGTCACGGTCAAAGCGCCGACCTGCCAGGTAAAACAAAGGTATAGCGATCATCGATAACAAGGTAAAGGTAAACAGCGTCACGGTATATGGTGAGTCTCCGCCGCTCTCAAGAATGGCATCGATCACAATACCTCCCAGCGTTACGCCAATCCCCAAACCAACAAAATTAAGGGTGAGGATATAGAACGCAACCACCGTGCCACGGATTTTGGGTGGCACAAGCTCCTGGACGGTGGCGAAGGTAGGTCCATAAAAACAACCCAGCTGGAAGAAACCGATAAAGATACCCACCATAAACCAGATCGATTCCGGATCTACCAGGCGGTAGGCGATATTTATCGGTGCCAGAACGAGCATGATCCAGAACAAAAACATAGGGCGACCCATCCCCGTTTTCTTCAAGAACAAATCTCCGCCGGCGCCGCCAAACAAATTGCCAAGAATGCCGCCAAAAATGGCCAACCAAGCCGAAAGCCGAGCTATCTCAGACTTGTCGAAGCCGCGCTCCTGCACGTACCAGACCTGGTCAAAAGTGGCTGCACCCAGCACAAAATGGAACGCCACACCACCAGCGATGGTCATCGATAACGCTGGCGATTTTCGCAGCGCACCTCCTAGCGTTTTAATGATTTCTTTGAACGAGGGCTTCGCCACAGCGCCGGTATCCGCGACAGCGGGTTGATGGCGGCGCGGCGTTTCCTTTTGCATAAGCATGATTAATGCCAGGACAACACCAATGCCTCCCAACAGATAGAAACAACCGCGCCAACCCAAAATCGGCTCCAGGTAACCCACGATAAACAAGCTCAACGCCACACCAATGGGTACACCCATGTAATAAATCCCGGTTGCAAGCCCCATACGCGCTGCCGGAAACCTGTCGGAGAGTATGGAAATCGCCCCGGGTGTCATGATGGACTCGCCTACACCAATAAACATACGTGGCAGTGCAAGGGTCATAAAGTTGGTGGCCCTGCCTGAAACTGCAGTCAGAATACTCCACAGGGCAAGGCCAGCGGCAATCAGACGTGTGCGATTGAACATGTCTACGAGAACACCCATGAACAATCCCATGAAGGAATAGAAGAAGATGAACACCAGACCGGTCAACAAACCAAACTCGGTATTAGATAGGTTCAAGTCGGGCATAATCCAGTTGGCAAAACTACCCAGTAGCTGCCTATCCACAAAGTTCATCACGTTGAGCAGCGTGAGAAACAGCAGAAAACCGTAATCCGCTACCCGTGCCTCTGGCTCCGAGCCAGTAGTTGTTGTTTGTTCTGACGACATGATCCCTCCCCGAATCCGCATCGACTTATACTTCTCGTCGACAGGCTAACCTTTTTTTCGCAATTTCACATCTGCTTAAAACCAGCAATTCCCGCTCAGTAGGCGCCTTACCAGAGAGTCTCGACTCACCGTGAAGTCACCTGTCTAGCGCCAGGATTGTTGGTTATTTATCGCGCAGCAAAATACCGGCCTCTTCCCAAGCTGTGATAGTAACCTCATCAATACCTGCTTGCGTCAGGATTTCACGGTTGTGCTGTCCGCGCGACGCCGCAGGCGTAAGTTCACCAGTATCTTCACCATCAAACAGCCATGGGCCTTTGGGTAATCGAAGTGTGTGATCGCCAACCTCGGAGGTATACGTCGGGTTAGCAACATCAGCCCAATCGGTTTCAAGCAGCTCACCCGCGGTGCGCACTTTACCAACCGCCAAGCCCCCAGCGCCGGACACTTGGTACTCCAATTCCTCAAAAGATCGAAAAGAGCGCATCCAACTTTGTATCTCCTGCAGCAATGCCGGCAAATTTTCTCGTCGTAAAACGGCTGTCAGGAAACGAGGATCACGGCGTAAGTCGTTACGCCCCATCATGCCGCAGTAGCGCATAAAAACACCGCTTGAAACGGGTGAAGCGGCTATCGTTACCAATGTTCCATCACCCAATTCGAACATTGGTGATTCTGGTGCACCCAATGCTAGAGGTTCATCCTGCGCATCCAGCTCATTAATCTGAGCGTGAAGACGTTCGTTTACCGCTAACATCGTTGCCATCATGGAAACGTCGGCATGCACGCCCGTACCTGTAATATGCCTTCTGTTCAAACCGGCCAACGCCGCAATCGCGCCTTCCAGTCCAGTGTATACATCAGCATGGCTCGCCCAATCGGTTGTTGGCTCGGTCAACTTATCTCCGAAGTGGTCCAGTTGCGTCTGCGTTGCCCCGGATTCTGCCTGCACCGTTGGGGCGAACGCGGGACGACTCGACCACGGTGTATCCTGGCCATACCCAGACATAGAGACGAACACGACACCGGGATTGCCGCCGCTAACTTTTGTATAGTCCAATCCAAAGGTTTTCATGGTGCCAGGGCGGAAGTTTTCGACAATCACATCAGCTTCAAGACACAGTTGAAATACCGCTTCGCGAGCCTCAGGCCAATTCAAATCAATACACAAGTTTCGCTTTCCGCCATTCAGCTGCAGGTAATACGCACTTTGCCCCTCTATTTGCGGTGAGGCGATACGTCCTATATCACCTGCTGGCGGTTCTACCTTGATCACTTGAGCACCCAGTTCAGCCAGTATACGGGTGCACGTTGGACCGGCTAAGACACGCGTAAAATCAAGGACCTTTATACCTTCTAACGGTTTCATCTAATCACCCTCGAAAATCGCGCTGCCGGGCCCAGTTTCCTTCATCGCAGTAAGCCCCCGTTTTACATCATTACTTTCCCACATCGGGGATAACTGCGTCTCCAGCGCTTCATCTGCCGCACGAACACCTTCATTACTGGCAATTCTGGTAATACGTTTGATCGCGTTCAACGCAACAGTGGGGCCAGCGGCAAGCTGTTTGGACAATGACATTGCAGCAGATTCCAATTCAGCGTCAGGCGTGACAAGATTAATCACACCCCAGCGCTCTAACACGTCAGGACTATACCTACGACCGAGCATGGTAATTTCCCTTGCCCGTGCTGGACCCGCCCGTTCTGTCAGGCGGGCAATTGCTCCCAGCAAAGGAGCCAGACCAATCGCAACTTCAACTGAACCAATCTGCGCCGATTCGGCCGCAACAATAAAATCACAAGCGAGCGCAAGCTCAAATCCACCCCCCAAAACTGCACCGTGTACTGCCGCAACGGTTGGAACCGGGATAGATTCAAGACGATCAAGTGTTTGTGCGGCGCTGACGCCACCAGCTTCGAGCGCTGATACATCAGCCCCAGCACAAAAGTGCCTTAACTCACTTCGCACCAGGATTGCCCGCATGCCGTTCTCAACAGCTTGTTCCTGAGCCTGACAGTACTGTTCAATAAAATCACCACCGATCAAATTGTGGGGCGGATTATTCAACAATATGACTCCCACCGAACCCACAGCTTCCAACGTGACAAGATTCGTCATAACTTTCTTAACGTGATAAAAAAGGAAATACTATTCGCAAAAATATGGTCGAACAACCAAAGGCTGGTTATCAGGATGTATCGAGAAACAAACGTTCCGGATCAGGCGGGAAAAACCGCACTCGTTACTGGGGCTAACACCGGGATAGGTCTGGAAACCGCTAGGATACTGGCCGCTCGAGGAGCTCAAGTGCTCCTGGGTTGCAGAGATCAGGCCAAGGCTGATGAGGCGATGGGCAAAATTCGCGAGCACGCACCAGATGCTGAGCTTGAATGGATTGAATTAGATCTTGCCAGTTTGGCTTCGATTGAAAAGGCTGCTGAAAAGGTGAGCAGCAAACCCAAATTGGACCTGCTGATCAACAACGCAGGGGTCATGATTCCGCCAAAATCGTTGACTGATGACGGCTTTGAGCTGCAGTTTGGTGTGAATCACCTGGGACACTTTGCTCTAACCGGCCGCCTGCTTGGAAAGCTGATTAATAATGAGGGCGCTAGAATCGTCAACGTTTCCAGCCTGGCCCATCGCAACGGCAGGATAAATTACGACGATATCAATGCGCAAAAACAGTACAACCGCATGGATCGTTACGCCATGAGTAAATTCGCCAACCTTCTGTTTACCTACGAATTGCAACGTAAGTTATCAGCCGCAGACGCTTCAGCAATTGCGGTCGCTTGTCATCCAGGTGGTTCAAACACAGATCTCGGAAGACACTTTCCAACCATACTGCAATTTGTCTTCCTACCGCTGCAGCTGCTGATGAACTCCGCCGCTGAAGGCGCGCTCCCAACGCTTATGGCTGCAACCGAAGACCGTGTCGAAGGCGGCGACTACTATGGACCAGCAGGTATGGGCGAATTCGCCCGATCAGCGCGAAAGGTAGACACCGTCCCACGAGCAAAAGATGAAAATGACGCAACCCGACTTTGGCACTTGTCAGAGGAGATGACAGGTATCACCTTCTCATTCAGCTGATGAGAAGAAAGCGTTATTTCTCTAACTCTTCATAAAATTTGCGTGTCGGCAGCTGTCTAAGAACCTTGGACAGCGGGGGCAGTCCAAACAATGGGCGCAGGAAAAAAACTCGGCGAATTCCTTCAAACAACAATAGTGACAGCGCAAACGTCGAGCTGGTAATAAACAAATATTTGCCCGCGATTGACCAATGTGTTTCAACAACAAAATAGGCGATTGCCACCGTGATTGTCAGGTGAAGGCAAAACAGCGGGTATACGGCGCTGTTGAGATAAACCAGTACCTTACTGGGGCGATTGAAATAACGCCCTGCGAAACCTACACAGGCGATCAACCAGGCCCAACTATTGGCCATGCGCAACACACAAAACCAAAGGTATTCAACAATGCTTACTTGCCCATCATGCAGGGGAGAAAAGTGCGCGGATTTCACATCAAAGAAGTTTAAGAACAACAATCCAGTGCACGCAACACCAGCGAGTAAACCCCAGACCCATAGCCGCTCAAAACTATCCAGCATAGGTCGATAACAGATGGCGGCAAAACCCGTCATGAATAGTACGCCCCAATGCATAAAACTGGCCCAATCATGAATCAAGTCTCGAAACCCTGGGAAAAGAAAGCGCAGCGGAATCTCAAACACCAACAAGGGTATCAAGATATAAAACAGTCTGCCCTTCTGAGACAACCATTGTAAGCGAGTTTCCAATTCACCAGACATCACAACTCGAAACAGCGGCCAACAAATCACGCAGTAGATAAACAGGTAAGCCACAAACCAGAAATGATGCCAACTTAAAGACCCCGACGGATAAACGCCATCCCCCAACAATCCCGCATAAAATTCAAACAACGATCCTGAAAACTGACCGATATGCCACTTCTCGAGGTAAACCATTGGTGGAACCAGCACAAAAATTCCAAATACCAGCGGGATTAACAGTCGTCGACTGCGTTCCAAAAAAAACTCGGTGCGACTTCTTCTAGCCAGGGCAAACTTGACGCCCATTCCGGCAACTAAAAAAAGCAATCCCAAACGAAATTCTTGCAAAAAAGCCACAAAAATCTGCATCCCGATACTAGATTGAGCGTTGGAAATCAGAGGTAACCCATTCGGAATAAAGACGATGGCAGCGTGAAAGTAGATCAACAGACCAAACGCGATCACACGAAGCCAATCAAGATCATATCTGCGTTCCCGCACACCCTGTTTCGTAATTGAGGAAATTTGCATGTTTCAAGCTCCTTAGGCCATACAATTCCCTCAAAGCTAGCGGATCACGCTAGATCACTCTGCGCGATTTCAAACAAAAGCCTTCGAAATTCAAAATTCGAGTTGTTCTTTAAGATTCCGTGAGGTGATCGGTACGATATTCGGTGGGTGAACAGCGGTACTTGGTTCGGAATGACGTGTTAAATGAGGATATCGAACGGAAACCCACGTCTAAGGCCAAAGTGAGCACCGGCGTGTGCGGTTCGCTGATCAATCGTTGAGCGGCCTCTTCAAGCCGATAGCTGTTTAAAAACTGATTAAAATTGTTGTAGCCCATATTTCCATTAATAATGCGGCGCAGACGGTAATCGGGTATCCCAATTAGATCTGCCATCCCCGTGACTCTGGCGTCACCTTGAGCGTAATACCTCTGCTCAACCATCGTATTTTCAATTTGATTGATGAGATTTTGCACGCTCGGATCTTGAGGTTTCTGTAAGGACTTTGGGTGCCACTGCATTGAGGGTATGCGGACCAGATAAATATTCAGCGCGAAGGCCGCTAACAAGATAAGCGTCATACCAAGCAGTTCCAACACGGCCGGAACTTGCCATAAGCTGATCAACTCAACACTCACAACGAGTGCCACCGCAGCCCCAACATAACCGCAAAAATAGACCCGAATACGAATACGATCGTTGACCAGATCGGTTCGTCGATCAACCCAGACAAACCAAAGAGTGGATAATGCGAGCGTCAATTTTCCAATCTGATTAATAAGCGCAAACCCTAAGGCTTCCTGACCGGAAAAAAACCAAACTTGGAAACTCAGGGTATAGCCAACCGCAATTAGCCAGGCCCAGATAGGAACCGGTCGATCGTCAGTAAACAGTAACCATGCGACCAGAAATAGCATCGCCGGGACTAAGTTCGATATCTGATCCATGATCAGTCCCATAGGGAGGCCAATAATTTGTTCAGTCATGGTTGGCGCCAGCAAATAGCAGATCACGCCCACGGAAAGCGCGAGATAAGACCACCGAAGCGGGCCGGGTAAAGAAGATCTGGCAACCGCGGTGCAAATCAGGATTATTTGAGAGGCAGCAATCAGTCGGACCGCCACATTTAGCTCAAGCATCACATTATTCTAACGGTTTCCGTAACGGGGAAACGCTTTCGCATTCGCGATCTCGTGAAAAGAGCTATCGAATTTCAAAATCCGATGTAAAAAGTACGTTCCGGTCAGCCTTTAACGATTACTTTATCAGTTCAATCCAATGTAGGACCGGTATTGGAGCATCGCTTTCTAGATGGTTTTGGCAGCCAACATTTGCGGTCGCGATCAACTCTGGCTGTTCCTGAGTCAGTGCCGAAAGCTTGTTCGCTTTCAACTGCCGAGACAGTTTCGGCTGCAGCACTGAGTATGTCCCCGCAGATCCACAACACAAATGACCATCTTTAACAGGCACCAGCTCATACCCAGCGCCGCGTAGAATACTCTCGACAACCCCGTTTACCTGCTGTCCGTGTTGCAGCGAACAAGGGCTGTGCCAGGCCACCTTCGTACCCATCGGGTGGGTCGCTTCCCAGGTCAAGTTCAGATCGTTGAGGTATTGGGCGACATCCAGTGTACGCTGGCCGACCTGATTGGCGCGCTCTGCATATACAGGGTCCTTGGCCAATAGCTGGTCATATTCTTTTACCGTTACGCCGCATCCCGATGCCGTAGAGACAACGGCCGTCACGTCCGCCAGCTGCTCGTATATCCAATCTACATTCTGTCGAGCAAAACCACGTGCGCTAGAATCATCGCCAAGGTGCAGAGGCAGCGCCCCACAACAAACCTCTTCCTCGGAAGTTACAACGCGAATGCCGCGTTCGGTCAAGACTTCCTGCAGGTGACGATTGGTGTTGCCGGTTGTAACCTGCTGTGCGCAACCATTTAACAAGATCACGCTGGGCGCATCCTCCGGCAAAGCCCCCAATTCCTGAGACGGCAACACCCCATAGACTTTGCGCGGCACATGGGCAGATAAGCGCCCGGGTAAAAGCCATCTAAACATACGCCCGATTCGCGCAAGGCTGCGAAACAGTCCCACCTCGGGAATCAGCTTAGCCAAAGCAAAGCGATATGCTCCTTTCAATCCGTTTCTGTTGGGACCTATTTCGTTGCGCGCTATTTCTGCCAGCTCCGAATATTTAACCCCGCTAGGGCAGGTTGTTTCACAAGCGCGACAGGTCAGGCAACGATCCAGGTGATGCTGGGCACGATCAGTATTTTCCCCGGACTGTAGAAGATCTCGGATGATGTAAATCCGTCCGCGTGGTCCGTCTAACTCATCACCCGTAAGCTGATAGGTTGGGCACGTGGCATTGCAGAAACCACAATGCACACAGCTGCGCAAAATTTCATTTGCACGTGCGCCTTCGGGTTTGCGCAGAAAATCCGCATCAAAATCAGTTCGCAAGACCTTCTCCCGAACCCATTGAGGTCGGCGCGTCTGACGCTAACGGATCTACAAAGATCCCATCCGGATCGAAAGCCGATTTGAGCGCTTGCATCAAACGCCGCTGCCCCGCTGTGATTTCCGGGACAGCACCTTGTTGCCAAACCCAGCCCCCATAGCTGCGCACAATATCTTTCAGGCTCGCCCCATCCTCATGCCAAATCCAACGTAACCCACCCCCCCATTCAAAAGATTGGTCCAGACCTTCACCAAAGCCTGGGACAGAAGGCGGGACGATCACGCGAAACAAGTCCGCCCCCGCATGCCCGTTATAAAAGGAATGTGTTTGGTCGCGCACAGCACGCCACAGTTCATGATCTTCGTTTAGTGCGCCCCCTAGACGATCTCGAGCAGCACTGACCCCTTCCTCTGTACCCGACAGGCGCAGGTGAAGCTGGCCATCGTGCCACCAGGTTCCTGACAAGGGCAAATACTGACGGCGTAAGGAGCTGCAAAGCGTCAACGCCTCGTTCAGATCTGATGGCAAGGTCAGGGTTTGTACTGTCTGGGTTTTCGGATGAACACGCAGGCTGGCCGCCTCGATAACGCCAAGGCTACCAAATGAGCCCGCCACTAACCTTGACACGTCATAGCCCGCGACGTTTTTCATGACCTGGCCGCCAAAGCGCAGCGCCTCAGCTTTGCCGTTGACCATTTCCACTCCCAGCACCGCATCACGAACACTGCCACCCCATTTTCGAGCCGGCCCGCCAAAACCGGTGGCGATCATTCCCCCAATCGTACCTCCTCCATTAAATGTAGGGGGTTCAAAAGCAAAACACTGATTGTGTTCCGCCAAAGTATCGACCACCAGTTGAATGGGTGTGCCCCCAAAAACGGTGACCACCAGCTCTTCCGGTTGATAGTCAATCACACCAGCCGCCAGATCCGGCACGTTAAGGGGTTCACCATCCAGGGCGGGTATCCAAGCCTGCTTTGTGTTCTCACCAAGGATGCGCAAACGGGTTTTTGACGCGCGGGCCTGCGCCACAGCTTGGGACAGGCGGGACATTAGAACCGCTCAAGATCAGGATGAGGTTCATGACCTGAACGAACGTGCATTCCCCCAAGTTCACCACACCGCGTAAGGGTGGGAATACCTTTCCCGGGATTTAATATGCCAGGAGGATCCCAGGAGTGTTTGATCCGAAAAAACTGTTCCAACTCGGGTTTGGAAAACTGCACACACATTTGATTCAGCTTCTCAATACCCACACCATGTTCTCCGGTAACCGTACCTCCCATTTGCACACACAGCTCCAGGATCTTACCGCCCATTTCTTCGGTGGCTTCTAATTGGCCGGGAATGTTGGCATCAAAGAGAATCAATGGGTGCAGGTTACCGTCACCAGCATGAAATACATTGGCCACCGGTAAGTCATACTCTTCGGACAATTCATTAATACGTCGCAGCACATCAGCGAGGCGTCGGCGTGGAATAGTACCGTCCATGCAGTAATAGTCTGGCGCCAGCCGACCCACCGCGGGAAACGCAGACTTGCGACCCTTCCATAAACGCATCTGAGATTCTGCATCCATCGCCACATCGATGCTTGTGGCGCCTGCCTTGTTAAACAGATCGGTCACAGCATCTCGAACTGACACAACCTCTTCCGGGGTCCCATCCAGCTCAACCAAAAGAATTGCTTCAGCGTCCAGTGGATAACCAGCATGAGCAAAGGCTTCTGCCGCAGATACCGCCGGCTTATCCATCATCTCCATGCCCGCTGGAATAATCCCAGCGCTGATTACATCAGCGACTGCACTGGCTGCCACTTCCACATCATCAAATGCTGCCAACATGACAGCGACCGCTGGCGGTTTAGGCAGCAGCGCCACAGTAATTTCGGTGACGACGCCAAGCATTCCCTCTGAGCCACAAATTAGCGCCAGCAGATCCAACCCAGGTGTTTCATCAATAGCACCCCCAATTTCCAGCAATTCTCCGTCGCTGAGCAGCACCCGCACGCCCAGAACATTGTGCACGGTCAGACCGTATTTCAGGCAGTGAACACCACCAGAGTTTTCCGCTACGTTACCACCGATGGAACAGGCGATCTGAGACGATGGATCTGGCGCATAATAAAGACCAAATTGTGATGCGGCTTCAGATATCGCAAGGTTGCGCACGCCAGGTTGCAAACGCGCAACACAGTTCAGAGGATCTATTTCCAGAATCTGGTTCATCTTCGCCAGGCTGAGCACGACACCATCTGAGATTGGTCTAGCCCCACCAGAGAGTCCTGTACCAGCACCGCGCGGTACAACAGGTACATTGTGCCGACGACATATCTTGAGTACAGCTGCAACCTGAGTTTCGTTTTCTGGCATGGCGACCAGCCATGGTTGCTCACGGATCGCGGTCAAGCCATCACATTCATAAGGTCGTTTGCCAGCCTCATCTTCAATGAGGCAGGCTTGCGGCAAACAGGCTCGCAGTAGTGTGCGGACTTCTTCTCGGTTGGTATCGGTCATTTATACGCGCATTGGATTTTGACAAAGAAACCGCTCGCAACAGTGCGAGCAGTTTCATTCAAGGCGCATTATGCAAGTGCGTTTACCTTAACGCCACTTAAGAACCCGGCAGGAAAGCAAGGTCAATTAGGTCTAGAAGTGGTAGTTCAACGCGGCGTACGGACCATCCACTTCTAAATTCGCATTAGCAACCTGGTCAAAGTCCTCCAGTTCGATGGAAACACTGCGCCAGCCTGCTTCAATTCCTAACCCAATATCAGATTCCCATCCGATCTGAGCGTTGTATTCGTTCACCTGATTGCCTTCATAAGCAATCCCTTGGCCTTCAACGCCTGCCCAGACGCCGGTAAACGGCAGGTCAACCCGCGCCTTGGCATAGAGCATGGGTACCAGTTCATCAAAATCTGCCTGGGCGCTGTCCGTGGTCGAGGCAACTTCCAAGCGACCTTCTACCCAGCTGACCGTAAGCCCCAGGTCCAGCGATACAACGTTATCTAACACCTCATAATAGAGCACCGCATCACTCTGACTGAGCTCCACCTGGGTTGACACTAGATCAGACACCACAAAAGTCTGGCCATTAAACTCAATGTTACGAGAGAGCACGTTGTCTCCGGCCACATCGATATCGAAAAACTGCGCCCGAACGTTGGGTAACACCGGCACGCCGTGTTCTACAGCGACATAAAAAACATTGGTATTGTCGTCTTCTAAGCCGAGGTCATCCTCGATACTGACATCAACAACACCTGACGTTACATCACCACTGAATTCTTGCTGCCAGGTGCCTGCACCGGCATATACGCCAAAAAAAGTATCCGCGTTTGCTGTGGTTTGAGAGAGAAGTCCAGCACTTGCGATGACCGTGCTGGCGACAAAAGAAGAGAGCCTCATACTGCTAGTCCCTACATTACTTCGTGAACAACGTCCCTGTTCCAAAGTCCTTGTATAAAAGCAATGTATCCCGGGAACGACACAAAATCTGTGAACCAGGTTGTGCTTAAGCGACAGATTTGCGCGATTCAGGGCCTTTTCTGCTTGAACTCATCTAATTTGTCACTGCCACCAAACCCCATTACCCTTAGAAACCATAATGAGAACACCATTAGAGCGTAACTGTGAGCATTGATGACCGATTTCACGAACTGGGCTTGAGCCTGCCAGAGCCCATGCAAACTGCCAGATTACCATTTGACCTGACCCGCATAGAAGGACAAATCCTTTATCTTTCCGGCCATGTGCCTACCGAAATGGATGGAAGCGTAGCCAAGCCGCTCGGGAAGGTAGGTGATCAGGTCACCCCTGAACAAGCCTATGAATCCGCCAGAAAAGTGGCGTTGGGGTTGTTTGCCAGTATTCATCAGGCGGTGGGTTCACTGGACCGCGTGGAAGCCTGGCTGAAACTCTTTGGGATGGTGAACGTTGCCGCCGGATTTAACGCCATACCACCCGTGATCAATGGCTGCTCGGATCTGATCCTCGAGGTCTTTGGACCCGAGGTGGGTGCTCATACACGCTCTGCTGTCGGTATGGCGGAACTGCCTTTTGGTGTTCCGGTAGAGATCGAAGCTCAGGTAAAGATCAGACTTTAACCCAGGTACTGATTGGACATCGAACCAACTACGTCAAAAAACTCCTGTTTCACTTCTTCAATCACCTCAGCCACCGGGCGCACGCGGTCGATGCGTCCAGCAACCTGGCCAGTCAGAGCGATACTCGATTCCATATCACCACCGAAGTAAAGATCCAAGGCAGAACCAAACTCGGTCATCGCGTTGGTCTCGGTTTCAAATTCCAAACGCGAGGTTTTCTCGGTTCTTAGTGCGCGAAGTGCAGGCGAGTGCGCCCGGTTTAAAAAGACCGTGTCGGTTTCGGCAGCGTTGACGATGGCGTTTTTCCAGTTTTCATGCACGGGAGATTCTGCGGCAGACACCATTCTCGTGCCCATCTGAACCGCTTCGGCGCCCAACGCAAAGGCTGCCGCCATGGATGCGCCATCGACAAAGCCGCCAGCGGCGATAATAGGTACATCAACCTTGGAACGAACCAGAGGTAACAAGACCATGGTACTGACATCTTTGGGGTTCTTGAAACCACCTCCTTCTGCACCTTCCACAACCAGCCCATCAACCCCAGCCTCCACGGCCTTTAGCGCAGCCCCTAACGTTGGGACCACATGAAATACAGTCAACCCCGCAGATTTCAGCTCTTGCGTATAGCGTTCTGGGTTTCCTGCAGATGTGGTCACAAACTTGACCCCCTGATCGATGACAAACTGCACAATGTTCGGATCACGCACAAAAGCCTGAGCGATATTTACTCCAAATGGCTTGTCCGTCAGGTCTCGCATTTTGATGATCTCTTCGCGCACTGCGTCCAACTCACCTGAAGATGTTTCAATAATCCCCAGGCCACCCGCATTGGAAACCGCCGAGGCTAACTGCGAACGCGCAATCCAGCCCATGGGAGCCTGTACTAGAGGAACTTCGATACCCAGCAGATCAGTAATTCGATTTTTAAACGCCATAGCGGTTTCCGATTGAAAATGAGTGGCGGCCACTATACCGATTTGATGCCGGAGAATCTAAAACCGACCAGAGGGCTGGTCTATACCTAAGAACAACGAACGTGTATCAGTTCCAATTTGAAAATTAAGATGATGACTTTGCTGCGGGTAATATTCGTGCAGCAGTCGAATATCCACACTGATGCCGGGTTCAGGGGTGGTTAACTCAACCTCCTGATACAACCACAGAAAGTCACCGTCTAACTGGGCCCCAAGCGGCTCCAACGTGAGTAACTCATCACCCACCTTCACCTGAAACTTTGACTCCAGGTAATACATAAGCTTCGCTTGCATCTCGACAGTCATTTCTCCTTCCGGATTACCCAAATCCGCCATCAGCACCAGGACATCATCCAGGTGCAGGGCATGGGTCACCTGGAGCAACTTGGTATCTGGTTGCCAGATCATCTGCGTGGTGGTTTGTGCGAGGGTATGCGCGAAGCAAGGCTTGGCCAAAACAGACAGCACTATGACGACTACCCATCGCAGACTCATAAACAGCGCCCTTAAACCCCTTAAGATCCGGGCTCCAGCGGCAACGAGGTGCCGTCGTCTTCGGCTCCTTCGGTCTTCAATTTGACTAACATGTCGCGCATAAGGTCGCGAGTTGTGTTTTCGCGTTTATAGAGTTCCAGACGCGAGGGCACAATCTTCCGAGGAAAATGGTTGTTCGATCTATCCACGTCTGCAGTCTGCTGTCGCGGATCAAACTCAATTGAGTCAATACGCTGGGGCATGATCATCACTGAGGTGACCTGTTCCGAATTGCGGCGCCAGATTTCTACCGGAATATCTCGCTCTTCGACCTGGCCATCGGCGAAAGTAATTTTTACAGGTAATGGCGTCAGCAGCCCGCCTTTGTTTTTAAAATCCACAAAATATATGTACTCACCAGCTTGCACCGCCCGCTCCAAGGTCCTGCGCTCCCAAGGCTCCAGACTTTCTATGTAGGTCTGATAGTCGTTGCGGTCTTTGTTAGAGACTGTGTATTGATCATTGACGTTATAAAAGTCATCCAGCCCTTCCACGCGCGCGCGGAAAGTCAGGCGCCCTTCTTCTCTATTTCTGATCTGATCAATGGGTTCAGCATACTTGTCTTGATCCAGATCATGTCGAAGGGGGTATTCTATATCGGGGTCTTTACTGGAGACCTGATACTCACGCACCGCAGACAGATCCACATCGACATGATCCGTGGAATAAAACCATCCTCGCCAGAACCAGTCTAAATCTACCGCAGAGGCGTCCTCCATCGTACGAAAAAAATCTGTTGGGGTGGGTCGCTTGAACTTCCAGCGACGGGCATACTCCACAAACGCAAAATCGAACAGTTCGCGACCCATAACCGTCTCCCGCAAAACCACCAGTGCAGCAGCCGGTTTGGTATAGGCATTAGGACCAAATTGCAGCACCGAATCCGACTGGGTCATGATCGGCACCTGACCGTCGCTGACCATGTAGGGCGCTATTTGATCAAGGATGGATGGCGCACTGGCGTAGCGATACCAATTTTCTTCCCATTCGACCCCCGCCACATGGTCCAGAAACGAATTGATACCCTCGTCCATCCAGGTCCATTCACGCTCGTCCGAGTTCACCACCATGGGAAAATAGATGTGCCCAATCTCGTGAATAATGACGCCGATCAGTCGATGCTTGATCGAACGAGAATAACTTTCCGACGGCGCACCTTCGATCATGCTCTTACGGTCATCTTCTTCGATGGGGTCAGGACGATAACCATTAAACGTGATCATCGGGTATTCCATCCCGCCCAGTTTGCGCGAATTTACCGATTGCGCTGTGGGATAGGGATACGGGAACGAGAATCTCGAATAGACTTCCATCGTGTGGATGACCGCCGCGGTGGAATACTGAGACCAGATAGGTTCTGCTTCGTTCGGATAAAACGACATGGCCATGACCAGGCCGGGGTCGCCCTTCTGTTCATACCCCTGGGCGTCCCAGATAAATTTGCGTGAAGTGGCCCAGGCGAAATCTCGAACTTCTTTTGCCACAAACCGCCAGGTTTTTGTGCGTTCTGTACCTTCTTTTTCATTCTCCGCCGCTTCTTCCGGCGTCACGATGAAAACTGGCGTGTCCGCATCTTCCGCATCTGACAGCCGCTGCCGCTGGGTACTTGTCAGCACTTCCTTAGCGTTGGCCAGTTCGCCCGTAGCGGCGACAATATGGTCGGCTGGTACCGTGATCTCAACATCATAGTCGCCAAACTCCAGGGTAAATTCCCCTCGACCCAGGAACTGTTTGTGTTGCCAACTGGTGTAATCGGTATACGCCACTACCCGTGGATACCATTGCGCGAGGTTATAAAGATAGGTATCGGTTTCCTCAAACCACTCATATCCACCACGACTACCCAATGCATCCTTTTCGGTGATGTTGAACGACCAGGCCACATCAAAGACAAATCTGCTCTTGGGCTTGAGTGGCGTAGGCAGGTCTATTCTCAACATGGTATCCACAATTGTGTAGGCAATCGCTTTACCACCGCTGGTAATTTCACCGATATCAAAGCCGTAATCACGATCTTGTTGGGCCTGGTGACGTCGCATCTGAGAGAAAGAAACTCTATCCTCACCTAGATCGCCCACCGACCCGGTACGAGAGCGGTTTTCCAGAGAATTTTGATCAAATCTATTCTGATCCAACTGTAACCAGATATAGCGCAGTGTGTGAGGCGAATTGTTGGCATAGGTAATGGTCTGCCGGGCCGTCAATACATGGCCATTTTCATCCAGCGTCGCTTTGATTTTGTAGTCGGCTTGTTGCTGCCAGTAGTCAGGTCCAGGTGCACCATCTGCGTTGCGATATACATTTGGGTCCGCCAGCAAATACCCTAGCTGTCGAAACTTATCCACCACATGCTCATTGGTTTCTTTCTCACCATTTGCAAAAGGCGCTAAGATGGCAGCTGACCAAACCAACACGATCACTGAAGCTCTCATGTTCACCAAACCTTATTCGTATAAACATTCACATCGCGCATCTTAGCTGGACCCATTGAAATGACCAAATACGATAATACCTATGACGCCATAATTATCGGCGCTGGCGCCGCCGGATTGGGCGCCGCCTACTTCTTAAGCGCTTCACGCTCGGTGCTGGTGCTGGAACGTGAGGAACAACCTGCTTACCACAGTTCCGGGCGGTCTGCGGCCATGTACATCGAAGGGTACGAAAACTCAGTTGTAGCAGAACTCACTATGCGTGGCGGTGACTTTTTTAAGCATCCGCCGGAGGAATTCTGCCAGAATCCGATCTTACAAGCTCGCGGTGGGCTGACCATCGCGACCAATGGCGAGGAAGAACACCTCGCCGCATATCTTAAACGTTGGCAACCGCTATGCCCGGAGCTTACGCAATTGGACAAAGATCAGGTGTTGGAGATTGTGCCGTCTATTCGAGACGACTGGTTGAGCTGTGGTGCCTACGACCCATCCTGGCTCACCATCGATGTTCACGAACTTTTAAGCACCTACCAGCGTGGTTTAAAAAAACACGGGGCGCCGGTCCAATGCCGCTGTGAGGTAGTGCGTCTGCAAAGAGACAAAACATGGCAGGTGGAAACCAATCAGGGTGAATTCAGGGCAGACATGGTGATTAACGCTGCCGGGGCCTGGGCGTGTGAGATGGGACAGCTGGCTAATGCGTCGAACATACCGCTCACACCGCTGCGCCGCACCGCCGCAATCATTCCACCACCCGACGCCTCAGATGCATGGCCGTTGGTGCACACCATCGACGAGAAGCTGTACTTTAAGCCGGAAAGCCCGGGACTTATGGTTTGTCCACAGGACGAGACACCCAGCGAACCGATGGACGCCTACCCGGATGATATGGATGTCGCGATTGCGCTTGCCCGACTGGAGGAGGTCACACATATCACCACCAGCCGTGTGATGCATCAGTGGGCTGGACTACGCACCTTCACCGCCGACCGTCGCCCAGCAATTGGTTTGGATCCGCAGGCAGAGAACTTTTACTGGTTGGCAGGACAAGGCGGCTTCGGCGTACAAACTTCACCTGGGGTGGGACAGATGGTGGCGGAACATCTGGTAAATGATGTCGCGCTTCCTGACGCCATTCAAGCGGCTCGCTTCGCCTGAGCCTGCAGCAGGAAGTACCACTCCACTATGACCAGATTTGGCACCCAACTGATCCAAGCCACCGCCTGGTATGCCTGGTCAAACGGCACCGGGGCGACGCTGAACAATCCAAGATAAATACGCAAAGCAACGGCAGCCAGGGCCAACGCATAATTCCTGATCATCCACGCGCGATGGCTTGGAACATCGCCGCGACGTATCGCAGCATAAGCCTGCCAGCCTGTGAACAACCAGATCACAGCCAGCATGCCAAAGCCAAAATGCGCAACCAACCCACCCATAGAGCGAGTCGCAAGAAACAAGCCGGCCACACCGCCGATCGCGACCAGTATCAGATAGATCCGGCCAGAGATCCGATGCCATCGAGGCTGGCGCGTGCGAAACGACGCCCAGAATTGGAACCCACCCAGTATCAGAATCGTTCCACCGCCCAGCACGTGAGCGGCTGCAGCGATGGGCACTTGCGCAAAACTTGCCCGAAGCTCACCAGCCCCGGTTAAACCAGCTTGGAAAGCATAAGCGTATAAACCGATGGAAACGGATGAGGCAATCATCAGCCAGAATCCGATGGTTATTATGCGCGGCAACTGGGTAGACATATGACTACGCTCCTGGAACCCTCACCCTACTCTAGCGTTCTGGTACCGCTATGGAAACTGGCACGAGTTGCTCCGCCCCGATGTCCGTGGACGCGAGTTGCTCCACCCAAATGTCCGCAGACCTGTCCAGTTTCCCCGAAGGGGAAACTGGCGCGAGTTGCTCCACCCAAACGTCCCCAGACCTGTCCAGTTTCCCCGAAGGGGAACCTGGCGCGAGTTGCTCCACCCAAACGTCCGCAGACCTGTCCAGTTTCCCCGAAGGGGAAACTGGCGCGAGTTGCGAAGCAACTCGCACTTGACCTAAACCAAGGTTGAGGGATTAGCCTAGCTAGAACTGACTAACTATACTGTTTGACCCATGGACAAAGCCTATCAACATCACGACGACATCCTGTTAGAAATGAGGCCCTACGGCTGCAATCTGAAGAACGGATTTTCCAACCACACACCAATGGTTATAGAAGCACTGGCCGCCTTGAACCATGGTCATCTGGCACACACCTGGTTCACCCAGCGCAAATCAGGCATCGCGCTGCGGCCGGTTTCAAGCGACCCGATTACCGAAGAGAATCTACGCAACGCCTTGGGTCAAAGCGATCGTTTTACCGATTGGATGAACTACTTCAGCGAACAAATTGACAAACGTGGATGGCATGCCACCGCCGCACGCTGGGTGCCCACGCTAGGACCGGGTTTTTTAACGGCAGCCTGCCATGGCGTCATTCGGGTGGGCCACGCTGTACGTGCTTTGCGCGTCAAAGATACTGGCGCACGGCGGCAGGAGCTCGCCTATGCATTGGCCTCCTGGTGCACTGACTACAAGGAATTAGAGAACAAACACACGCCCGCGGAATTCCCGCTGGGGCCTTATAACGGACAAGATCTGATGCAGAGACTCACTCTGCTGGACGAGGACTACCGAAAAAATGACGGCGCCATCACCACAGCCGTTGGCCAACTGGCATCACACGGCATTTTTTTAGCGCAAGTCCAGAAGTTAACGTTTGCCCAAGTCAACGACACAATCCTGGCCATTGCTAAAACTTCCGCAGATGTTTTCCTGCACAATGCGCGCTCCACCCTTGGCGCTATTGTGTTCACCCATGCCATCACCTGCGTCGCTGCGGTTCGCAATATCGCGCCGTGCTTGAGTGAAGAACATCAGCGGATTCTTATTTATGAAGCATTTTTTGCGATCGCAGCGCTACATACCGTTTACGCTACCAGCCCGCTAAAAAGCAGTCCAAAAAGCTCAGACCGAACCCCAGATGAAATCGTCTCCCACGCGGTAAATCACGGCGATGACCACGTGATTAAACTGACGGAAGCGTGTATCAACTTTTACAAGTACACTCAGGATGATCGCTTTTTGGTAGCAGCTGATCTGGGTGCTAATCTGATTCCGTCTGCTGACTAATCTGCGTGTCGTTGGGGTTGTAGATAGCGCCAACCCCAGAACCAGCTGTACGGATGCACACGGTCGGTAGGTCCGGATGCATTTTTGAGTGGAAGCCCGTGATTCGCCCAGTCGAAGATTGAGCCCGCGAAATTGCTCACTCCATCTATCCCTTGGTCACGCAGCGATTGTACGGTTTCAGCGCTGCGATAGCCGACCGAGCAATACAGCACAACTTGCTTATCTTGGGATTTAACAAAACTCCCCAAACGCTCAAGATCCGTCATATGTATCGCACCTGGTATGTGTGACACCATATATTCTTCGGGCTGACGCACATCCACCAGAACAATTTCACCAAGTTGTTCGACAATCTCTGCTCTAGTGAGATGAACGATGTTAGGATATTCGGCACTTAGTTGTTTCATCAAACCGGCCAGGTTTGAGTGAGGGCCTTGCGCGAAGGTTGCCAACGGCAATCCACCAGCAACAGTGATCGCGAAAAAGATCATCAGTCGCGCTCGAACGGCATGTAAAGTGAACTTTGCCAATCTAGATCAATCAAAGCAGTCAGTTAACTAATTTATTGGAGTGCAATGCGTGAGAAAGTTCAATAACAAACTGATCCTTATGGTCTTAAGTACCACTTTGGCATTGCCAGCCATCAGCTTTGCCTCGGGTGGAATTGGCGGTGGATTTTCCAACCCCGGCTCAAGCCCCCGGCCGCCCAAAGATGAGGTATATGAATTTGGTAAATCCGTCTACAACGGACGCGCGGCAGGCGCCACCAAAATAAAGTACTGTGTCAAAGTGGATGGGGAACTTAAGAAGCTCAAAAGAAAAACTGCACGCGCTTACAAAAGCGGGTCTGTGAAAGACTTTGCGAATGCTCTTTACGATTGCAAAAACCCTGACACCCTTGCGCTCAGCACAGTAGAAAGAGACCACGTACCGCTGGTGCTTTACTACCTGAACAAGCGCTTCAAGCTCGACTTACAAGACGCGTAAGCGGACGTTGCCAATCGAGCCACAGGGCAATGCCAATGGTCGTGAATTCGATCATTAGTATCCAAGTGGGCTGCTGGTAGGCAAACAGCGTGGTGTCATTCAGATTTAATCCGGTCACATAGCTCAACACTACGGCAAAAGAACAAGCCCACGCAGTTCGTGACGGATACAAACACGCCAACGGCAGCCACCAGACCAGATACCAGGGATTAAAGACAGGTGACATCAACAATAGAGCGCACCATAGCCAACTCATCCCGGGCAGATAGTGTTGAACTGATACCAGTTGGCCGACGTTAGACCTGGGCATAACGAGGTATTTCCAACCAATCCACAAGGCGACACTGGCGAACGAAATAATCCCTATCAGGCGCACCATCATGACGCCAGCTTCCTGACCAACCCATAGGGCTGCCAAATAGGCTGGCGCATTAAAAATCCAACCCTCGCCCATGGCGACCAGACCACCTGGAATCCAAGCTGGCAGGAAACCGAAGGGTATACTCAATCCGGCAATACCAACGCAGTTGCCCACCCAAGCTCGCCAGTCGAACTGCAACAAAAACGGCAATGCAATCACTGCAAATGCTTTTATACCCAAGGCCATTGCCGCGAAGACACCGACCAAGAAACCAACCCAGAATCCAGATTGATCTTGGTTGCGCAGCCACAATGCCCAGAGCAACAGCCCTGCCCCAACCACATCGATGTGCGCCGTGAAAGAAAATTCTTTAACCAACAAGAAGCTCCACCCATAAAGCAACAACCAACGCACATGCGCCATGCGGGCGAGCAGTAATAGAACCAGACAATCTGCCAGTGCTGCGAAAATTTGCAGAGGTAACACCGAGCCAGGCGCAATCCACGCCGCAGCCGCAAAGAGCAGCTGCGCTGTTGGGCCGTATACCGTCGGCACGCCCGGATAGTTGATACCATCCAGAACATGCTCCATTTCTTCCGGCACCACTTCTGAATCAAACCATTCCAACGGGGGGCTATCGTAGGGGGTACCCTGATGCAGCGTCATCCAGCCATCCCACATATAGCGAAAGTGATCGTCCTCCAATACTGGATCACCCCATATCCCGACCAATCGGAATATTAAGGCAAAGAACAATACTTCCCTGACACCAAGGCGCACGAAGCCACGGCTCGCGCCAACAAACAGCAACAGCGAAGCAACGCTTACCACAACAAAGGCGGATAAAACCTCAACAAGCCCGACGCCTGTATTGGCCTTGGTTTGCAGTGCCAAACACAGGAAGGCTGTGGTACACAGCAATCCAGCAAACCAAATTGGCCACCGAGGCAAACTATCTGCTACTTTTTCGGTCAAAGCTTCCATACCTGCACTATTGAGTTCTATCAGACATGTATCAAGGTAAAAAGGTCGCCGCTATCATCCCAGCGTTCAACGAAGCGTTAAGCATCGGTTTGGTGGTGGGTGAGCTGGTTGCCCTCGACCGAAATGGCGTCAGCGTCTTTGATCAAGTGATTGTGTGCGACAATGCATCAACCGACGCCACGGCGCAAATCGCAGCGGATGCAGGCGCCATGGTGGTCTACGAACCCAAAGCAGGCTATGGCCGGGCATGCATGCGAGCCCTGGCCGAAGTTGCACCGAATTCTATTGTCGTGTTCGTAGACGGCGACTATTCCGTGTTGACCGATGAGATTCCCAGTCTTCTGCAAAAGCTGTCCGACACAAATACCCTTATCATCGGCAGTCGCGGGAATTCTGGATGCGAACCGGGCGCGATGACGCCCCAGCAGATCTTCGGCAACAGATTGGCGAGCTGGCTGATGCGTAAACTCTGGCATCGACAAACGACCGATCTGGGTCCACTGCGAGCGCTCCACATGGAAACCTTGTGCGTTCTTGACATGCAAGAGCCAACTTATGGATGGACTATGGAAATGCAGGCAAAAGCACTAAAGTCGGGATTAGCTGTAGTGGAGGTTCCTGTAAGCACCAGAAAGCGTTTGGGCAAATCAAAGGTTAGCGGTACCTGGCGAGGCACTTTCGGGGCCGGGTGGGGCATATTATCTACGCTGGGTAGGGTCTGGTTGGGGAGATACCAACCCCCAACAACGACATACCGTTCCGCAGGCATCAGAACACCGGTGATCCGGGTCAGGCGTGATCAAACACTTTCTCAGGATCTCGTTCAAGGAGCTGAGGCAAGCGATTCGGTACAGGTACGTTATCCCCGCACAAAAGCTCCCAGTGACCAAAGGAAAACGGGCTGAAATGCAGAACATCACAAATATGAGCGCCAATTCTGGCTAAAAAGCCGGGCATGCGCAGCGCTATTGCTGGCTTGTCACTATACCGCTTTCTCAGTCCACGAATGTAATGTTCAAACGCAACCGGTTGTTCACCACCAAGTTCAAAGATTCGCAACGTATGCAGCTGCAAAGCTTGTTCACTGCGAACGCACAAACGACACAGCGCTTCTCCGGCGTCTTCAGCAGTTAGTGCGGCAATATTGCCCTTGGCAGATGTGGGAACGACAAACACCGGCAGTTGCGACACACCGCGTAACCAACTGGCTCCATAACCGCCCTCCCCATCGAGTAGAGATAGTCTGGCGATAATCCAATCTCCACCTGCGCTCTGAATCGCCTGTTCGCCACGAAATTTAGAGGTGATGAATCTGCTGCGAGCGGTAGCAGACAGTCCAAGTGCAGATACATGAACAAATCTCGTATCTGTCTGACAACACGCCTGCGCGATCAAACCTGGCGCGTGGTGATGTACCGCTGCATAAGTCTCCCCCCAACGTTGCCGCAAGATCCCTACACAATTAAGTACAACGTCATATTGATTGGTAACGTGGATCCAATTATCTAGCGACAGGGTTTGATGCAATACGTGTTCTTCTGCCGCATTGGTGTTGTCAACGCGCTGCGGTTTTCTCGTGCCAACAACAACACTCGCACCCGCCGCTTCGAGGGAGGCAACGGCATGACGACCAATAAAACCTCGCCCACCCAATACGAGTACTTTCATGAAGCAGTTTGATCCTTGAGCGAGTTAACTCCCGGAACTCCAGGGGAGAACTCCAGGGGACACACACTTTCTATTTGTAGGAGATATCACGCAGCCTCCTAATCCAACGCTCACAATAACAGGTCAGATTTATCCACAAAACCTGATCCTGTGAGCCGACGCTTACAAATTAATGTGTGTGTCCTCTCCCACCTCTCTCTCCCACCTCTTCTACCCTTTCGGGATCACGCACCAGCGCAGCGCTGATGGCCAATAAGGCTCCGGCCAGGACACAGGGCCAGAAGAAGTCACCCATCAGATCTGCGATACGTCCGGACACGGCAGGTCCAATTAATTGACCGATTGCAAAGGCTACGGTCATCGCGCTCACCGCGTAGGCAATTCTTGGACCTGCAAGTTGTTTTGCGGCACTGATACCCAGCGCTGTAACAGCGGCGAAGGTACCACCTAGCAAAACACAGGCGAAGCTCAACACCACAATGTCGGTGGCAAAAGCCGCCATAGTGGCGCCCACCGCTTCTACCAGATAGGCCCAGCGCAACGTCCGGAATAAGCCACACCGGTTGGCGAGCACTTGCCAGGCATAGACAGAAGGAACTATTGAGCCACCCACAACCCACCAGACCTCAGTGCCTTGCGTAATGGATCCTGATATCTGCTGTGCCATCGCCACTACAAACGTCGCGCTGACAACATACCCAAACCCAAAAAAACCATAACCCGTAATGATTAACCAGAGTCCATTCCCTGTACGGGAAGAGGACGGTGCTTGAGTAGCAGCCTGGTTGGGTACAATCGAGGTAGACAAAGCGAGCCAGGCCGCGAGCATAAGCAAGGCACTTGCGCCCCCCAGATACCGCCACGCATCTACTATCGAAGGCGGGAAAATCAGAACCGTCATGCAAATAAGAATACCGATTCCCACGCCCGCAAAATGTACGTTTCCAAGGTGAGCCGCATCTTCCCGATCAAGCCTTTGCAAGAGTTGGGTTGTTACCAGGACCAAACAGTAGGCACTGGCAACACCCGCTGCAAAACGCAACACAAGCCATGTGACATAGTCATAAGCAACCTGTCCCAGCGCGGTGGTTGCAACACTTGCCATCAGGCTCAGGCCAATCCAATAACGAATCTGTTGGCTACCAGCAAGACTGGGTGCGGCAAGCGCCCCCACCAGATACCCCAGAAAGTTTGCGCTGGCTACGTCGCCAGCTTGACCAAAATCCCAGGCATAGACCTGAACCATTTCTGGCAGTAGAGGGGTATAGGCAAACCTGCCGATACCCAGGGCTGCTGCCATGACGCAAGTAGCGCCGCACACCCAGCGCAGCGCTATGACGGACATAGACTAGCCCGCAGACTGACCACGCAAGTCCGGCAGCTCGTATCCTTGAGCATCCAGATCAGCACGCACAACTTTCTTATCCATCTTACCCGTGGAAGTGAGCGGAATACTCTCAACCTGAAGTACGTCATCTGGCAATTGCCATTTAGCAAAGGCGGTTCCGCAATGTTCGATGACCGCATCCGCGCTCACTTGCTTGCCTGGCTCCAGCACGATTAGGGCCACTGGGCGTTCATCCCATTTAGGATGTGGGTGAGCTACCACACAGGCCTGAGCAACACCATCCAGAGCGACGATGTGATTTTCCAGATCTACCGAAGAGATCCATTCGCCACCACTCTTCACAAGATCCTTGGACCGGTCGCTGATAATGAGATATTCCTCTGGATCAATCTTGCCAACATCGCCGGTGATCAGCCAACCGTCATGAAACTTCTCTGGCTGTGGATTATTGTAGTATTCAGAACAGATCCAGGGCCCTCGAATCAGAATTTCCCCGACCGATTCACCGTCGTGAGGCACTCGGTTAAAGTCTTCATCAAAGATGTCCAATTCCAAACCGGGCATCAATTGCCCGGCTTTTGCCACATTTTCGAACTGTTCGTCTTCCGAAAGCTCAAGCTGAGACTTTTTCATCACACGTCGCGACAGAGTAGCCAACGGCGACGTTTCAGTCATTCCCCATCCTTGAATCATCTCTACGTCCAAGGTATCCCAGAACCATCGGATCAGAGACGGAGGCGGAGCGCTACCGCCGCAGGTCAGACGGGATAATTTAGATAAATCGTATCTGTTGGGATCAGCCTCATACAGTCCCTTTACGCCCTGCCAGATCGTCGGCACACCAGCAGACAGGGTGACCCCTTCGGAAACAATCAAATCCAGCAGCCTTTGCGGATCCATAAACCGGTGCGGCATGACCTGTTTACAACCCAACATCAATGCTGACCAGGGAATACCCCACCCCATGGCATGGAACATCGGTACGATACCAAAGATCGTATCTGTAGCAGACAGCCCCATGGAGTCTGTCATACATTGGGTCATTGTGTGCAGATACTGAGAACGATGTTCGTACTCCACGCCTTTAGGATTTCCAGTTGTTCCACTGGTGTAGCACAACCCCAACGGTGAGTTCTCATCAATCTCTGGCCAGTCGTAGTTTGTTGGCTTACCCGCAATAAAGTCTTCATAGTCCTGGGCCTGAGGTAGATCGGTCTGCCAGCCTTCAAACCCTTCTTCCGTCGCAACCACAACCTTTTCGACGCTGGGCATGCGGTCTTTCAAGACCTCAAGCAAAGGCAATGTATCGGCATCAGCAATAATAATTTTGTCCTGAGCATGCTCGATAATGTACTCAAGATCTTTGTCGGACAGTCGAATATTTAAGGTATGTAACACCGCACCCATGCCCGCACAGGCATGATAGGCCTCCAGGTGTCGCGAACCATTCCACATAAAGGTTCCAACACGATCACCAATGTCGATACCCGCATCAGCCAGAGCGTGGGCCAGCTGATGGGCGCGATCCCGGGTTTCTTTATAGGTCTGCCGGCGCACGCCGGTTTCGGTTGCGGTGACAATTTCTTCATTGGGCGCCACTGTTGCACCCCGATCTAATATCCGGTGCATCAACAACGGTGTGTGTTGCATAGCCATGCGAATGCCCTCCCGAGGCGTATCCAAAATTTTGAGCCGCGCATTTTATCACAGCCCGCTAAAATCCGGTTTAACGCTGCTTTTATGAAAAAGGCATCGTATCCATCAACGCCATTTGCAACGCTATTTGCAACGCCATTTGCAACGCCATTTGCAAGCTCCTGACCGGATCTGAATTACTAAAAGATAGTCGGACGTGGTACCGTGCAGTAAAAATTCAACGCAAAATTCATCAAAAAGTGACCGATCCAGAACACGATGTAGCTGAACATTTGGAGAATGTACCTCACTCCAAAGCGATCGGTATGAAGTACATTGAACATACCGACGACCACTGCACCCTCGCACTAAAATACGCACCGCACCTGGTAGGGGATCCCGACACAGGCGTGATCCATGGCGGGGCCATCACCGCCCTGCTCGATAACGCAGCAGGGTTAATTGCACGACCCAAGGAAATGCACCGGGATGTGGCCGCCATTGCAACCCTGGATATGCGTATTGACTACATGGGTCCGGCAACGCCCGGCCAGGATGTCTATGCGCGAGCACATTGCTTCAAACGCACCACCAATGTTGCCTTTGTGCGGGCAGTGGCTTATACCCATTCCCCGGAAGATCCCATCGCCACAGCAACCGCTACTTTTATGTTGGGTACGCGCAACACACCCATCCCACAAGACAAAGCAGGTACCGCTTGAAGATTCTGCAAGAGCTCAGGGAGCAAGGTCGAGGCAAGGACGTCAGTGCACTCATTGACGCCATTCCCTACGCGAAGTTCATTGGGTTGACCATCGATCAACAGGGTGACGAGGTGATCACCGTGCTACCTTTCAGCGAACACCTGGTCGGCAACGTCAATCTGCCGGCAGTTCACGGGGGCGCTGTGGGTGCCATGCTGGAGATGACCGCTGTCTTGCAGCTCATCTATGACACGCAATGTGAGCGCCTACCCAAAACCGTAGACGTTTCGTTCGATTATCTACGTTCGGTCACCGCTAAAACAACTTTTGGCCGCGCTATTGTCACCCGTCAGGGTCGCCGGGTGGCGAATGTCCGATGTGAGTTGTGGCAAGACCATCGGGATCGCCCCGTCGCGGCGGGCCATGGCCACTTTCTATTATCCCCAATAGACTGATAGACCAACTAAGGGAGGTGAGTATGAACGACGAATGGCTGAGCCAGGTGCGCGAAGCGATTATCGATCCAGATAGAGAGATCGTGGACCCGCACCATCATCTATGGAGCCGCCCGACTTGGGAATACGAGCTGAAGGAACTGTGGGCGGATACTTCAGACGGTCATAACGTCGTCCAGACTGTGTATCTTGAATGCGGATCCAGCTACTACCCCGACGGTCCAGAAGAGCTCATGTCTGTGGGTGAGACCGTCTACGTTGCAAACATTGCCAAGGCTTCTCAAGAAGACCCCAATCAAGCAAGTATCGCCGGTATTGTTGCTCAAGCAGATCTACGCCACCCAGATCTGGACAGAATCCTGGCCGCTCATCTTGAAGCTTCAGACCAATTGTTTCGCGGTATTAGACACTCAGGCGCTTGCGACCCCCACCCTGAGGCTCTAACCATACCCGGCCGAGCACCGGCTGATTTGTATACCCAGGAGGAATTTCGCCGGGGAGTGCGCAGGCTCGGTGAGCTTGGCTACAGCTATGATACCTGGCACTACCATCATCAGAACGCCGCCTTTTGCGAACTGGCGAAGGCGTGCCCGGAAACGCCAATGATTCTCGATCACTTTGGTACGCCTTTGGGCGTTGGTCCATATGCCGGCAAGCGCGAAGAGATTTTTGATGCGTGGCGAAAAGACATCGAGGCAATCGCAAGTTGCCCTAATGTAAACGCGAAATTAGGTGGGCTTGCCATGCCCGATAACGGTTTCGGTTGGAACAACAACGATCGGCCGCCCAGCTCAGATGAATTTGTTGAACATCAGGCCCGCTACTACCACCATGCCATCGGCTGTTTCGGTCCGGAACGCTGCATGTTCGAAAGCAATTTTCCGGTAGACCGGTTGTCGTTAAGCTATCACGTGTTGTGGAACGGACTAAAGAAAATTGCCGCACGTTATGACGATCACGCCCAACAACTGATATTCAGTGGTACTGCACGCCGCGTTTATCGACTGGGCGCCTGAATACGACGTAACCACTTACGCGGGTTCAACCCAAGCGAAAGCCCAGCAACAGCGGCGAGCAAGGTCAACCAAACCCCAGGCTCCGGCGCACCATATCCAGTCATGGCATTCCCCGTGGGATAGGCCGCAGCAGTCACCCCGGCGACTTTTGGAAGCGCAACGTCAGTATCGAGATTGGCCTTGGAGTGTTCGTTCACAACGCGGCGCGACACGGCGACAAACGAAGTCCACTGGGTGACCAGGGCATGACGTAAGCCGAGTTCGGTAATCTCCTGTACCAGCTGGGAATCTTCAGTTCTAGGGCTGCGAATTTCATTTGGCGTGGCCAAATGATGCATGCGTTCTCGGATCCCGGCGCGAGCCCAACTGCGCCGCAACACGGGGCGCTGCCCGTGCTCATCCAAAGACACATGCTTGTGCAAGTGCGCAACACTGCGGCGACTGGTTCCCGAGATTTGAACTTTGCCTTCAGCGGGTGCGCTGAACCGTCCAACAACCCTGATCGAGTCGCCAGCATACAGATCGGGTAACGAAGCCGGGTATACATCGGATATCGGTAAATCACCCCAGTCCAATTCAATATCCTGAAGTACCGGAGAGGCCAGACGACCCACTAACTGGCTGGTGACAACTTCAAGATCCTCCTGATCTGAGGTGGGGTCAAAATAATGGGTAAAACCACGTCCAACCCGGCCGATCTCGTCCATCAGGTATCTGTTCACACCGGCACCAACACCATAGGCAAAGAGCCTTGCATCACCCAGATAGTTGCCGACCAGCTTTAGAATTTCTACCTCGTTCCCAATGTACCCATCGGTCAGAAAAACCACATTTCGCATCCGACCTTCAGGGATGGAACCCGACAGCGCCTGACGTATGCCGGAATCCATCATGGTGCCGCCAGAGCCAAACAGCTGCGCAACATAACTTAAGCCTCTTTGAATATTCTGGGGGGTGGCCGCCAGGGGCAGTGACGAAAATTCGGTGGCCGAATCGCTGAAGCGTATGATGCGAAAGGTATCCGTTGGTCGAAGCTGGCGTAGGGCCTGGGACATAAATTTCTTACTGGCCAACATCGGTAAACCTGACATCGAACCGGAACAATCCAGTAGAAACACCATCTCACGCGGAATCACCAGTGATTCGTCAACGTTTACAGGTGGTTCGATAAGCAGGCTGAAGTATCCTTCATCCTCCTCATCCCAGTGCGTCAATAAACCAAGGTCCACCTGATTCGACCCGGTGGAAAATTGGAGGACAAAATCCCTGTTGTCCAAAACGACCCCCTGTGCGAACCCAACATCCACTTGAGTCGAGGATACGTGCTGCACATCAATGGGGTGAGTAGGGCTTACGATCTGTCTGAGAGCGTTCGGTGTTTCCACAGAAACCGCCAGCGTCACGCGGTCTGAGATAAACGTCTCCGGCAAATCAATGCCGGCAGTAGGCGGATAGATCGGTAGCTTCTGAAAGGTCCATTGTTGGGTTAAGACGCCATCATCATGTTCGGAGCCAGGGGATTGTTCCGGCGGCTCAAAGCGTGGCCCTACTACCATGGGGATCACCAGTTCGTATCCTTGTTTGTCGCGAGTCAGAAGGTGGGAGTACTCAATGGTCACGCTAATCGGCATGCCCGGCATCAGATTCGCAATCTGCTGGGTGAACATATTGGGCCGGTGCTGAGTTAAAAGGCTAGCCGATTTACCCTCCACTTTGGCTTTTTCAAAGGTTTGTTCGGCAACTTGTTTCTCCTGCATCACAGCGCGAATCTCTTCGTCACCCACCCGCATGGTCATGGCATGTACCGCAGCGGAATGGTTTATAGGAAATAGATATCGTGCGTTAACAGGCACATCCACCGGATTACTGTAAACTTGAGTCAACGCTACATTGACCACATCACCTACAACTTCTACCCGATAATCGCTTTCTAGGGCGGTGAATATTAACCTTGAACCGTTAAAGTCGGCTTCGATATAACCTGACGTCGCAACATCGGCGAACACATGGTGCGTTGCGCTAAACAAAAACCACAAACCAATGATCGATCGTCCCATTACCAAACACTCCTGAAGCTAGTAGTCATAAATTCTGTTTATCGCCGAACGGAATTGTTCAGCTGCCGGACTATTCAGCAGACGTTCCGGCACAATTTGTTGAACCATGGTCCACTGACTCCACCGGTGATCCGTCCCACCGACCGTGGCCCACGCCCATCGCCATACCACCTCAGCAATACTTAAGGCCACGCCGTCCGGACCGAGATATCTCACCAGCAGCTGGTAACGCTTGAGACTGTCAGGGTCGGTCACCACATAGACCGATTGTTCACCGCGGAAATCAGTACCCAGAAATTCAACGGCATAACCCATGCCGGTAAAACAAACGGCCGGATCGTGCAGGTGACGCAGTGGTGATTGAGTGGTCACCACCAAAAGTCCGAAAGGCCCATAACTTGCACGCGTCGCAGCACCGCCATAGATTTCAAAATACTCTCTTTCTTTTTGTGTCAGCGGATTGGAACTGGCCAAAAAACCCGCCGCACCCGTGGGAACCTGAGGGAGGTCGAGGGAGGGTGATGCATCCACAGGCTGCGGCGAGATTGCACCAACGGCCAGTGCAAAACCTGCAAACACGAATGCCGCAGGCATAGGGACACGGACCAACTTGATTGGGGTTGCAACCACGGGTGCGTGCGACGCCCGGCAGGGCACATGGTCTGAATCAGTTGTGGACAGGCCACGGAACATCAAGCTCAAAAGTATCGCCCCCAGGCTGGCAAACCCGGTACCCACAAAGGCATGGGGAAGTGGCTGCATGATGTTGAAGCTGAGATATTCGGCGTACCCGATGCCGAGAGCTAAAGTGGCAACCCGTGCGCCATTCACCAATACCGCGATCACACAGAACAGCGGCGCGCTCAACAACACGCCCGCAGGACTAACTCGGCAAACGGTATGCCCCAACGCAAAGAACACTGCAAGAACCGACAAAAGCTCACTGCCCGAGCAGGGTAAATCCACTAAAACGTCAACGCCGTTGATCAATATGCGAATACCCTGCACAGCGACGTCACTCAAAAAAATCTGCAGCATACCGCTGGCAACAAAAGCCGCCACGTATTGTAGGGGGTAGCCAACAAGGCGCTGCATGATCGGTTCTACGGGCAGGCTGAAGCAGAACAGAAAGGCCAACCAGACAGGACTGACTCTAAATGGCCGGCAGTCGAGCTTCAGTAGCCGGGCCAAAACATAGACATCCAGACTCAGCAACAACGCACCCACCACGTTGATATCCAGGATCTGACTGACCAATCGCAACAAAGCAGTGAACGCTAAGACCCAATATAAACTGAACCGGATGGGTTGATTAAACTCCGCAGGACCGCTCCAGAAACTTAGGCCACACATCGCCAAAGTCAGCAGAAAAGCAACAACACCAAAACCCAGTGACTCCGGAGCGAGCCAAGTGTTCACAAGCCAAATCATCGGCTCCAGGGCAAGCATGAATGCCCCAAAAGCAAGTAGGGCACCAGCACCGCGCTTGCGTAGTTCTTGTATCAGCAGACTTGTCATGCCGAGCATCTTGCACCTGGGATTTGCAAGACTCGGTCACGCAACTGCGCCAATCCCACGCCTAACTTGAGCAAAAGTTGTGCAATCGCAAGGAATCTCCCAGGACTTACAACTTAAACCAGACTGATCATGCAACAGGCGTATAAACTAAGGGAATGAAACGCGTATTGGTTGTTGATGACGATCCCCACATCCTGGAAGTTATTCAGTTTGCGCTGACCCAAGCGGGGTTTAGTGTCGTCGTGGCAAACGATGGCAAGCAGGCATTGGCAACGTTTGCAGCCACTGATCCTGATCTGGTGCTACTGGACGTACTGATGCCAGAACTGGACGGATTAAGCGTTTGCCGAGAGATACGCAGTCAATCCGCTATCCCCATCTTGATTCTTTCTTCAAGGGATGAAGAGGTCGACCGGATCATGGGGCTGGACATTGGAGCAGATGACTATCTGGGCAAACCCTTTAGTCCACGAGAGCTGGTGGCCAGAGTACACGCACATCTGCGTCGCGAAGATCGACGGTTAAACAAACCTACGTTGGTGGCAAATCACGGCTTTAAGATCGACAGCGAAACCATGAGCGCTACCTTCCGTGATCGCACCCTGACTTTAACTCAGACCGAATTTCATCTGCTGCGCACGTTGGTTGCTCGGCCCGCAAAAGTATTCAGTCGAGATGACTTGATGCAACAAGCCTATCAGGTGCACAGGGTTGTCAGTCATCGCACCATCGACAGTCATATACGACGCCTGCGAGAAAAGCTCACGCAAATTGGTGCACCCGGCATTGAGACAGTGTACGCCATCGGTTTCCGGCTCAAGCAGGACGCCTGAATGCCATCCCGAAGACCCCATTTTTCGGTAAGCCTTCGAACTTTCCTGGTTGGTCTGAGCCTGGTGGTGTTGACCTTACCTATCGCGGGGATCCAGGTCATGCGAATTTATGAAAGCGCTCTGGTTCGCCAGACCGAATCTGCGTTGATCGCCCAGGCTGCCTTTATCGCCTCCATGTATCGGGCAGCAATCATCGAACAGGGTACCCAGGATTGGTCAGGACTGAGTCGCGCCGTGGTTATCGATACAGAAAACCAAGGTACCGGCTGGGTGCCTCGACCCCCCGAATTGGATCTGGCCACGTCCCCGATATTGCCACCCTTCCCGGACGGACTGGCGGACGCCCAACCACACCCTTATGCAGCGGCAGTTGGAGGTCGTTTACACCCGGTATTAAAAGATGCACAGCTCACCACTCTGGCGGGTATTCGTGTGGTTGACCCTTGGGGGATCATCATCGCGACCACAGGCGAAGATTTGGGCCAGGACATCAGCCATGGACAGGAAATCAACACCGCTCTGCGAGGCCAGAACATCAGTCTGATTCGTCGCAAAGAAGACATCGTTGAAACCTTACCTGCGGACAACCTATCCAGAGCCAGCAAAGTACGAGTATTTGTCGCCAGCCCAATTATCCTCCACGACCGGCTTGTTGGCGCAGTGATGCTGTCTCGGACCCCACCGAGTATTGTGCAGGCTCTATACGCCAAACGATGGCTGTTCTTCCAGGGTGCGATATATCTGCTAGCAATTGCCCTGAGCATGGCATTGATCACCTATCGGCTGATGGCCCGACCCATCAGCCGCCTGGCCCATCAGGCTCAACAGATCAGTCTCGGCGAGGGACGGGGCATGGCTGCCATCAATAGACACCATAAACCACGACTAAAGGAGGTGGCCAAATTGCAGGATGCCATCGTGGAAATGTCCACAACCCTGGAGCAACGAGCCAACTACCTGCAGGACTTCGCCCGCCACATCAGCCACGAATTCAAAACGCCGTTAGCCTCTATCCGAGGTGCTATTGAAGTACTCGGGGACCATCGCACCGCGATGAGTGAAGAGCAATATCAAACCTTTGTTAACAACATCACGGCAGATGCACAGAGATTACAGCGGCTTACCGAAAGATTGAATGAATTGGCCAGAGCGGATCTGGGCCAAACCCAACCCTGCACTCACCTGCTTACCACCCTTTTTAACAATCTCGCATACGACGAGAACCAGATTGATCTTGTGATCGATGATTCTGTTGAAGGTCAGGAGCAGATTCTCGATGCACCCAGCTTTTGCGCAGCGCTGGAAGTACTCATTGAGAATGCCGCACAAAACAAAGCGACACAGGTCACCATCGCCTTGAATCAACAACAAAACCTGATCATCAGGGATAACGGCTCGGGTATCTCTCAAGGGAACGCGGAAAAGATATTTGAGCCCTTCTTTACCACACGCAGAGAGACAGGGGGCACCGGCCTGGGTTTACCTATCGCCCAAGCCCTGCTGTCCCGCAGCCAGAAGGTCCTCAAGTTGGTGCAGTTGCGGCAACCTACCACCTTCGAGATCCTGTCAGAGCCATTCGTGTTAGACTCGTCGATTCCGCCTGAATAATAGGACGCCCTATCAGTTCCACCGACACCAACCCAGACAGGGCCAACCCCGAACGTCGGTTTTTCTACGGTTGGGTCATTGTCCTGGTTTGTGGGCTCTTGGGATTTTTGGGCACCGGCTTCTACTCCTATTCCCGCGGCATTTTTCTACCTGATCTGGCGAACGCCATTACCGATGGCAATCGCATGCTGATCTCATTCGGATTTTCGGCTGCGGCAGTAACCGGTGCCATCATCGCCCCTTTTCTCGGGCGTTTCCTAGACGCCAAGTCGCCGAAGACGGTTATCTTGATTGGCATAGGCATCGTCACGCTGTCCTATTTTGGGCTGGCAGCGTCCAGCAACGTCTGGCATTTCTATTTCGTAGTTGTCATCGGGTTTGGTGTTGGGATCAATTTTATGGGCAGCATGGCCTGGCACCGTTGCATCATCTTCTGGTTTGATCACTGGCGCGGTCGAGCCATCGCCTTGGCTGTCATGGGCGCCTCGTTAGCCGGCGTGCTGATGCCGCCGCTGGTTACTCACATCGTTGGCGAGTACGGCTGGCGCTTTGGCTATAACATGTTCGCGGTCTCTACCGCCTTGTCTCTCTTCCCGGTTGTTTACTTTTTCATGATCGACCGACCATCTGATATCGGTGAAGTGCGAGATGGTCAAAAATACACCGACAGTCATGCAGCTGAACAAGTTGAGGTGGCAGCGGACAGTGCAGAATGGACCTGGCAAGAACTCTTACGCACACCGGCTATGTGGGCCATCGGGGTCATATTTGGTTCGATGGTCTGCATCTTCGCCGCAGTCATGCTGCACCTGTTTGCACATCTACTCGATCTGGGCATCAGTACCGCTGATGCGGCAGTGGTATTGTCGGTTACCGCGCTGTTCTCTTTGCTGGGCAAACCGGTTGTTGGCTGGTTGTCAGATTTCTGGGGAGCTCGTATCACCATCTGGTTGGCGCTTGCCTGTCAAGGTATTGCATTGATCGCGTTCACCATGGTCGACGGTTTTGTATTGGCTTTATTCGCCGCTGCGCTTTACGGTTTCGGCTACTCAGGCATGTCGCCCCTACGGACATTTGCCGTATCCACATCACTTGGTTCCAAAAACTTCGCCTACGCCTCAGCCATACTGCGGTGGGTGGAACTGCCTTTTATTCTCTTGGCCAGCCCATTGGCCGGCTACATCCATGACGTTACCGGCAGCTATAATACGGCTTTCGCCATATTGTCAGGGTTAGTCTTATTCGCCTGCCTTGGACCGTTGTTCATACGCGAAGGCGGGGCCAAAGAGCGACGCGGCCTCGCCCGCCAAGCAGACTGACCTACAAAACACGTCCGGGCATGCGCCGAGGTGGTGAAAGGGCTTGAGATTGATTCGAACGAACACCAGCGCCTTGAGATATCCCGACTGATTTGTTCTGCAACGATGTTGTCCCCACCGGACAGGCACCGGTATCAATATACGTTAAGGCAGCGGCGAGTTGCCCTTCCGCCTGATCGCCTAGCGCACGAGTATAATCATCAGGAATCTGACAACCCAAGATCTCATAATCCTCCACAGGCACTTCGGTGGGTATAAAGCCATCCGCATATTCGCCAAAACCTTTTGCATTAATACCCTGAAACTGAAGCGTAAAATAAGTCGTGCCGCAATTGTCCGTGGGATAGGAACCAAACGGCTTTCCGCAGGTATCCGTACCGATCAAAATAACCTGCAGATCGATACCGATGAGACCATTGATAATCGCTTCACTGGCCGAACAGGTATCCTCGGTTGTCAAAACAAAGAGCCTTGGCAAGTTCACACTGGGCAAGCTGGTACCTTGCGGGACCGAAAACCCCTGTGCTACCTGATGAAACGCTCGCGGCACCAAAGCAGCACCCGTCACCGGATTAGTACTGGGATGTTTGTCATTGAATACGATCTCTTCAAAGGTCCGCCCTCCGGCGGCCGCAGTGCCGGCGACCATAAATGCAGCTTCATTGGCAATATCGAGCAAGCCACCGCCGTTGTAGCGCAGATCGAGAATCAGATCCGTAATCCCAGCGGCGCTGAACGTCTGAAACTCATTGAACAGGCGCTGTTCGGCAGTTTCGATATGGGTTGTGAACACCAGATAGCCAACTGGGCCTGACGGCGTATTGATGACCTGACTGACCGGCACCGGGTCTTCGATCACGCTGGCAGCGGACAGGGTTACCGTTCTTGTTGCTCCGCCAACACTCTCAATGAGAAACGTGTGGGATTCACCAACACTCTCTGGGAACAGTCCATCATTAAGCGGATCAGGATCTTCAGAGTTGATCAGGTCAACACCATCCACTTCGAGAATTCGATCTCCACGGACTACACCTGCGGTATCCGCCGGAGAGCCAGGCACCACATACGCAATTGCTGCCTCACGCGGTACTGTTGTTGAAAGCAGGACAATACGAGCACCATACTCCACCGAGGTACCACTCTGGCTCAGTGCCTGCCACGCTTCGGTATCGAAGGTGAAGTGAGCCTGATCCTTGTCCCGACCGGAAGGCGTGGTTTCGAATGTGCGCATCAAATCGAAATACTCTGGCGTGTCATAAGCTTCCGGGTCTTCATCCACAATCTCGTCGTACCACAGATACAGCTCATTGCTCCAGGATCGCAGCCAATCGTTTTCGTCTGCACTTCCACCCTGTATATCCGAAGTGCCGGGGCGCGGGCTGAGACAAATGTCCTTAAACGTCGAAGACGTACGAAAAATACCCTGACTGAAATCAGACCCGGCAGCGGGAGGGTTAGAGCCACCAGGCGGCGTACTGGAGCCGCCACCGCCACCGCCACCGCCACCACAGGCAGTAATAAACGATATGGCGATCGCCATACTACAGGCTTTACTAAAAACTGACGGAAAACTCACGGCCCGTGCCTCCCTGTTAGCAAATTAGTGACGATTTGTTCGTGCATAGGTGCTGCGCTGCATTGTTGCTGAATTCTTAGACCGCATCCCGGCGTAAAGGTTGCCGTAACCTGGTCCCGTCAAACTACGCGATCTATCTGGGCCGAGGTGTCATCAGAAGTTGAATCTCAATACAGAATCCAGGTAACCAACGACCTAAACGGCGATTAAATCGGTACCACCATTCGTGATTTTCCAACTTCCGCAGCAAACCACCGGAAATGATGCGAAATCCTCGTACCTCTATTTCTTCAAAATGATCTTGAAGATCTCTGCGAACCGATTTTAAGGAATAAGTCTGAATATGGTCTGAACCGCGCAATCCGTAACGACGCACCATCATGCGCCGCAATTTCGCAACAGGCTCTGGGAATATCGGAACTCCGACAATTAGCAGACCTTCAGGTTTCAAAATTCTATGAAACTCTCGGATCAGTTGGTTTGGGTTATTCAGATGCTCTAGCAGTTGTTCTGACACCACCACATCGAAACTCGCGTCTGCGAATTCCAAGGGTTGTTCGGCATCACCTTGGACAATTTGCCAGGGATTTTCAGCGTACACATGGTCTTTGCGATCCGGCGCTATATCCATTCCCATCAGTTCAAATTTGTCCGCAATACCCTGGGCTTGCATATACAAAAAAGTGCGACCAAATCCAGCGCCGATATCAATCAATCTCGGACGCTCAGCTGTTTCAGAACGCTGGGCGAGCCAGGCGGCCAGGGTTTCCGCCAAGGCCGGATAACGGGCAAGACGTAACCGATACTTTACTTTTGCAGGTTCAACACCAAACGCCCAGACATCTTTGCCTGGACGATACTGAACAAACACTTCTGGTAATTTCCGAACTGTCTAAAACGCGGTGCAAAGTACCTGAATTGTTCAGGCTTTGCACGGAGTCTTCGCATCGGACAGGTTCTACGATTCTAGTGGGTCGGAAGATCCCGCTCGCTGGTCACCCGATTACGTCCCGCTTCCTTGGAAGCGTAAAGACAAGCATCTGCACGCTCGATGAAAACATGGGTTTCTTCACCAGGCACATATTGAGCAACCCCCAATGAGATGGTCACTTTATCAACCTCGTTGCCTTCATCATCGCAAGGTCGTTGCGCTTCAATAATGGCGCGAATACTCTCCGCCAACATCATTGCCCCGTCCACCGGCGTGTTGGGCAGAAGCACAGCAAATTCTTCTCCGCCATAACGGGCCAGTAAATCTCTACCTTTGACACACTGCTCCATTTCCTGAGCGACAAAGCGTAACACTGCATCACCAACCAAATGTCCGTGGGTGTCATTAAACGATTTGAAGTGATCGATGTCGCTGAGGATCAAACACATAGGTGAATCTTCTTGCTGCGCTTCAGTCATCATCTTCTGCATGGCTTCGTCAAATGCCCGACGATTCGCTACCCCTGTCAAGGCATCTGTCCTTGAATCTTTGCTGAGCCGAGCCACCTGGGCGCGCAAGTCCGTGAGCTCGGTGGCCATATCTTTTAACGAACCCTCAACCTCACGACTACGTGCTTTAGCACTGGTCGTCTCTTTTGCTAATTCTCGGATCAGGATCTGCAGATCTTCTTCGGTTGGATTTTCACCAAGAGTTGCTGTGCTGCTGTCCAGCACCTCAGAAAAATGATCAAAGTCGTCACCCAACCCGGATAACTCTGAAATAACCGATTCGACCGCATTGCGCACCGCACCCTGGATACCATCTACTTCAGCGGATATCTCATCCAGGTAATATTTTTCGTACAACGTGCGGCAGGTGAACGGATTAAAGTCCGATCCGCCTTCAATCATCTTGTTCAGATCGTATGACAACTCATCGTTGCCATTCGTCACATAGTCGTACCAGATGGCATAGTTTTGAGGGATGGTTGGCACGCGCTGCTGGCTCATCAGCGGCAACACGCGTTTTAGAATCTGAACCGACTCGTCTAGTGGTATATCAAATGATGTGGACATTCCCGCACTACTTCTAGTTGTACATACCCTAAATCTAGACGAGTGAGCTCACTCAGCCAGCTTTTAGTGAGACCTAGCGCAAAGAATGGCGTCATTGTCTATGAAATCGCCCAAAAAAGGTTGCTGCGGACAGATCACACACCCAACTTCTGTCCCGCAAAGGTTTTCGCCCATTTATAGTCGGCCTTGCCGTTGGGGGCGCGTTTAACCATGGGGGTCACAATCATCTGGCGCGGGACCTTGTACCCGGCAAGTTCGCCTGCACAGTGTTCGATCAATTCGTCGATCACCGCACTATCTACCGGCACATAGCTGTCAGGGTCTTCAGGGTCCATACCGTACAAGTTGCATATCGCAACCACCTGCTCGCCAAACCGCTCATCGGGTAATCCAACAACCAGGCAGTCCAACACATCCCGGTGGCGCTTCACCGCTTCCTCGACCTCCTCGGGAAATACCTTCTCACCACCGGTGTTGATGCAAACGCTGCCACGCCCTAACAGGGTAATCGAACCATCCGGCTCAACCGTGGCATAGTCACCGGGAAAACTGTATCGCACACCATCAATATCCTGAAAAGTGGCTGCAGATTTTTCCGGGTCTTTGTAATACCCGAGCGGCACAAGATTTGACGTCGCAATACGACCAATGACCTTGGACCCTGGGGCCACAAATGTGCCGTCATCTGCGATTACCACCACGCCATCATTGAGATTAAATTTGGCCGTTTCTGGTCCCGATTCTCGTGAGGATTGAGCGCTGCCCATCCCGCCTTCGGTTGAACCCATAATGTCGTTCAATACAAAATTATGATGTTCCAGCAGACCCCGCTTGGTTTCTTCACTCCACATGACCCCGCTGGAGCTGATCTGCTTCACTGCTCTCAGATCATAAGGCGTTTTTCGCGCTTTGGCTTCGTTTAACGCAGCCAACATCGGACGAGCAAAGGCATCACCGACGATGACGATATCACTGACGCGATGCTGTTCAACAAGTGACCACAAGCGATGCGGGTCCAGCCCTAACTTTGACGTACTGACCACCGTGCCACCCATCATCATCGGCACAAAACAACCCAACCACATCCCAGTACCATGCATCATTGGACACCCAACAAGGCTGATCGGCGGATATTCAATCTTTGCCAGGTATTCACGATATGTATGCAGATCAAGCGGTGGCTCTAACCCAGCCCCTACGGCACCCATCTGAGTTAGAAAACCAGCAAAACTACCCACTGGATACATCACGCCTTTGGGCAAACCCGTGGTGCCACCGGTATACAACATATAGACGGTTTCTGAGTCCAGGGAACGCGGCGCAAGTGGCTCATGTTCGCGAATCGCGCGCTCATAGTCCTGGGCAAAATCCATCATGGCTTCCGTGCCATCATCAATCTGCACAAACAACTTAACCTTGGGCAATTTGTCTTTGATTTCCCAGATCCGCATCGCGTAACAGGATTGAAAAAACACCACCTCGGCATCGCTGTTCTCCAGCAGGTACTCCAGTTCATCTGATTTGTAGCGATAATTGACGTTAATCGGACATCCACCAATTTTAAAAATGGCAAATTGGGCTTCCAAATACTCATGGCTATTGTGCAGATAGATCGCACCCTTGGTGTCCTGGCCCAGCCCGTGGCTTTTTAGGAGACTGGCGAGACAGGCAGCCCGACGTTCAAAATCGCCCCAAGTGCGCATGTCGCCATCACATATGCTCACAACCCGAGCAGGATATTCCTGGGCGATTGCTTCCCAGCACGTTGCAAAATGTAGATTCATCCCAGGATCACCCCTCACTTTTCTAATTCAAGTTGAAAAGTGTACACGGACCTACCTGGCATTAAGAGGGTTAGAAATAGCAGTTCATAGGCGCAAACCACCACATTTTAGGCTTTTCAACCACTCAAAATCGCCTCATATACCGAGAACTGGCCATTTAATGGGCTCCAGAACTAAATTCGAGATTGGCACGACTATTGAATAACTGATCCTATTACGAAAATTTGAACCCGACAGGACGTTAAGAAACCAAGTCGCACAAACACACCACTTTGTGTGCAACAGGAAACAACATGAACAACAACATCAGGCTTTCCCGCATTTCCCATCCCAGAGCCAGCGCACTGGCATTCATATTACTGATCGCCGTATTTGTCCTCTTCGGAATCTGGGCACAACTGGCCTACCCCGAGTTTACCCAGCCTTCCGCATCGATGACCGGAGTCAGTCCAACCACCATCGCAGCCTCATCATCAGATCACTGGATCGCCGAGCTATTGGTTGCGCTGAAATAACTGACAATTACTCAAGAAACAGATCATTCCGCCGATAAATTAGGAGCAGACGATGGCTGAAGAATACGTCAACAAAATCCGCAAACACATTCGCCTGGACAAAGAAACGGGATGGATACTAGGCGTGTGTGCCGGGCTTGCCAGCTACTGGCGTATTGATACGGCGATCGTTCGCGTAGGTGCGACCATAGCCGCCTTGTTTTTTCCAAAAATTGTCATCGCAAGCTATCTGGTCGCATGGTTGCTATTGGATGACCGGTCGGTCTCACGCGACTAGCGCATATACCGGTCCACTCAGAAGAGGTCTTGCGAGATGAGAATCGGCCTGATTGCTGCTTTCACCCTGATGTTGAGTGCGTGCGTAAGCTACAGCTCCAACAAACAAACCATAGACGTCAGCGTTCCCTCGGAAGGCGCACTCCAGGCCATTGAGCCTGGCGTCACCACGGTGGATTGGTTATTAACACATCTTGGCGAGCCGGACGTGGTCCGGCGACCAGATGAGAATGTTCAAATCTGGCAATATGAAAACATTCATTCTAGTTCAACACGCCTGCGTGCCTTTCCAATCATCGCAATCAGTTCAAATACTCAAAAGAAAACCACTTTTAATTTTGAGGTGTCGAACAACCAAATACTTAGATACTGGAAAGACGATCCCGAAGCGGTTTGAGCTAAGACTGCGTCGACAGTTCCCGAAAATCCTTGCTCAGCTGGAGCAGCCGGTCCTTAAATCTTTGAGCCTGCCTGTCGGTGAGGTTGGATAACACATAAGCGGCCACGCTTGCACCCAGCTCTTGGTTCGCATCGCTCACATTGGTGTATTCCTGGGAATAAAAATCCTCTCGACTGTTCACCAGTTCCGTAAAACGTTGCGCAAACTCAGGTTCGGCACGCGCCCGCAGTTCCAACATCAACTGCTTCTGCCAGCGTTCACGGTATTCGACCCACAGCACGCGTTCCGGTTGGTATCTCGTTGATTGACGCACGACATAATCTTTTTGTGCGCTCTGCAGCTTACCGGTGAACTGTTCCAATTGGTCGATCACTTCGCGCGCCCAATTGGCTTGAGATTCTTCCAGTGTGTTGTCTTGTTCTCCATCCAATAGATCATTATTGCTATCGGTTAACTTTTCTGGGAGCGCCGCCACCTGTTCATCGGTGAGGCTGCGAATGACCGCGACAGCAGTAGGCATCGATCGAGCTTGAACCTCCAGACCCCAGGTGAGAAATTGCTCAACCAGGCCTGCAAGCATCTCGGGTGTAACTTCGTCACTTGAACGTACCGCAAACGCTTCCAGATAGTCCGCGTATACAGGCAAATGGCTGCGTCGATGCCATACCCACACCTCTTCTACACCGGCATCTAAGATCTTTCGCTGTTCGCGATCCAGATCCGCATAATCATTGACCTGCCAGCGAACAAACCGATCCACATTGTTATAGGCAAATTTGACACTGCACCCGCCCATGCAGAGCACGAGGCCAATGGCGATGACGATTCTTGTTTTCATATAGCGGTTGTCCTGTCTTGCACCTGGGTTTGTGACTGTGCGGTGTTGGCGTTATGAAGGAAACTCAGCATCCAGCCGATCCAGCGCGAGGCGTCAAGTGGCGTGTCCAGACTTGCAATCCCGGCGTTAAAGGTTTCTTCTCCTAGAATGTCACGCCGATAGTTCATCAGCGCTTGTGAATACCCCGAGCTGAATTCGGGATGACCTTGCACCGTGATCACCTGGTCGCCCAGGGTGAAACCAGCAATCGGGCAAAAACTATTGGACAGATAGGGTTGGGCGTTTTCCGGCAACTTAAGCACCTGGTCTTTGTGGCTGGAAATGAGTGCTAATGAATCCGCCGCTTGATCCATCCAAGGTTCGTGGGTGTGTACCTTACTGGTGTGAGCACCAACAGCCCAACCGCCTTCCGCGGGTCCGACGTGGCCACCAAAAAAATGGGCCATCAACTGATGCCCAAAACACACGCCAACAACTTTTTTGCCTGCACTGATTTCTGCCCGCAGAAAAGTCGCCAGTTTTTCGATCCATGGCAAGTCATCATAGACACTGTGACGACTACCAGTAATAAGGTAGGCATCTGACTGATCTCTGGCAGCATCATCAGGCAGGCGTTCTCGCACATCCCAGCTGGTCATGGTCAGGGGCAAGTTCTGTTCTGCTGCCACCTGTGCAATATTCTGCTCAAACATGCCGGGATAATCGCCAAATTCCGCCTGGAATTGCGCCATCACGCTGTCGGTTTGCAATATTGTGATATGCATCAACGGGACCTAGACAATTTCAAAATAGCGCTCCAACTGCCAACTATTGATGTGTCGATCATATTCACGACATTCCCAGCGGCGAGTCATAGCAAAGTGGTCAACAAAAGTCTGACCAAAGTACTTCACGGCAACTTCGGATGCTGCAAACCGTCTGGTCGCTTCAGCCAGATTCGTCGGAAACTGCTGCTCAACAGGCAGCCGATCCTGGACCTCGTACGCATTGCCCTCAACCGGCGCAGTCGGTTCCAGACCCTGCTCAATACCCTCAAGCGCGGCGGCTAATATTGCCGCCCCGGCCAGATAGGGGTTGGCATCTGCACCACCAACCCGACATTCAATGCGCTGACTTTTGGCACTTCCTGGAATCAGTCGAATCCCAGCTGTACGATTTTCGATACCCCAGGTGGCGGCTGTGGGTGCCCAGGCACCTTTGACCAGCCGCGTGTAGCTGTTGATGGTTGGCGCCAACAAAACTAATAGCTCTGGCAGATAGCGTTCAAGGCCACCCACAGCATGCCTTTGCGCGGCTGACATACCAAAATCTGCTCCAGCATCGTAGAACACATTTTGCTCAGCCTCATCCTGCACACTGAAGTGAAAGTGGCCACTCTGGCCCGGATAGTCCATGGACCACTTGGCCATGAAGGTCGCCAGCAGGTCCTGTTTTGCGAAAAACACTTTTGCAAAGGTCTTAAAAAGATTGGCGCGATCTGCTGCCTCAACCCCTACTTTGGCTTTCAGCGCTGCCTCCCACACCCCAGGTCCGGTTTCACAATGCAGCCCTTCAAGCGTGCAATCCATTTCTGCGGAGTAATCCATCAACGCAGCGAACAAGTCGGATTCGGCTGAGCTACGCAATATGGAATAGCCAAAGTTTCCCGGCGTGAGCGGTGTCGGGTTCTGATAGTGTTTTTCTCGGATGGAGTGGGGGGTTTCGTCAAAGACAAAAAACTCATATTCAAATCCGGAGCGCACCTGGAGACCTTTTTCGCCAAATCCAGCGAGGACCTCCTCCATGCGTGTCCGGGGGCACAAAGGATGGACGGATGCATCCCGCTCCACAAATCGCCCGATAAAATACGGACAATCTTCGCCTGGAATCCATCGTTCTGAATCCACCAGCAGTTCATATCCCGTATCGGGAAAACCGGTGTGCCATCCGGTGTACTGACTGTCGTCGTAGAGCTGATCATCCATATCCCAGCCAAAGACACAGTCGCAAAATCCACCCTGCCCCTCAAGTAGACTCGCAAACTTATCCAGGCTGATGTATTTGCCACGAATGACACCATCGATATCTGTAAGCCCGAGCTTAACCTTAGTAGCGCCTCGCTCTCTATAAAGGTCAAGTTTCTGGCTTATTTGATTATTATCCAAAATGTTTTTCCTATTCTTAGCGTCTGATACGTCCGCCAAACATGATTGTGCCGCCACACCGCCTGAAGAGCAAAGGGGTGCCAGGGGTGGCATCCACCCTGGATACAGACAAAAACCCAGCCAAGAATGTGGACAACCCGTTTATGACGGCTGTGGATAACTTTGAGGATAACTTAACCAGCGCTGACGAGTTGGCAATCAACGCTGCTGTCAGCATAATCACAACGTTAGGCGAAAAATTGATTATTTTTATTTAAAATCAATAGCTTACAAAATCTACGTCAGCCAGTGGATTAGAAGATAAGCGCAAAACGTCGGGCCCGTTAACAACGTGGATAAGTCCGCTTCAGACACGAGACTACAACGTTAGTGTTCACTTACCTGTAAGTTATTGTTCTACCAGAAAGTTCCGCGCCCGACCCAAACAAAGCGCAGCACAATCGAACTGTTGGCTTAAGGTGCGGAGCTATCTCTTAGTCAGTCAATAGCTGATCCGGTGGAAGTTTCAGCTGTTCTCCAGACTGCAATATTGGGGATAACTCAGTGAATATCTGCTCGTCTAGAAGCGCTTGATTTTCCTGACTCTCCGACCCGGCCCAGACAATCACAGACAACGGCTGAGACGTCTCCACGCCACCGACCCAAGCCGCATCAAGGAGTTCCACCCCATCAAGTCCATGGCTTGTGGAAGCACCTGTCAGCAAACACAGGCCGACCATGAGTTTAACGATCGAAGGTTTACGGTGCATATCGAAGTGACCAAAATACTTGTACATCATCATCTATTCCTGGTTGTTCACCACTAAAACTACTTTGCTGGGCCACGGGTATGCCTATGCTCAAACGAGTGCTGAGTCGACCTTGTTGCCAGCGCCCTAGTTCGGTTTCAAGTCCCAGCCCGACACTTGTCTGGTGAAACCACTCATCCGCAAGTCGATGCTGCTCGCCATATCCTGTGTCGACGAACATCCACCAGGCCACGGCTTCGTGATCAAATTGCACCCGCCCATGCAGCGTCAGACCATCGTCGTATCCCAGACCGGGGCCGAAACCTCGATTTGCCTGAGGACCCGTTGCGGCCAGGCGCAATGTCGCTGGCAAAGCGCTATTGGTCAGTTGTCCGCGCAAGGTGAGTGAGCCTTTGGCCACGGCCTGATAACCCAGGCGTTCCAAAGGTGTGCCGATTACCGTCCAGATTCCAACATCTCCGCCCAAGCGGAAAAAGTTGCGATCTGCATCAAAGCGGGTGGTATCCATGCGACCTGCATGCATATTTAATCCCCCTCGCAGCGCAACTCTGGCAGTGTCCCACAGGCGATGGGTACGATATTGCGCTGTGGCATACCAACTGCGTTGTTCAAAATTGCTGGCGCCTTCAGGTTGCCAATCTAATTCTTGTACGCCCGCACCAAAATATAGCTCGTGGGATTTCGATCGGGTGAGGATAGCTGCGCTACCCAGACCCGCTTCGAGCCTGGCCAGGTCCCCTTCATGAACGCCGCTCCCTGCATCAACATCCAGGTTCCCAAGGTGAATCTGTATTGCACCATCAAAGCGGCCATCCAAGACAGGTGACGTGTAGGATACTGCGGTGTGCGCTTGATCGGCAGACTCCAATCCCACCACTAGATTAGCGCTGACACTGTCGCCCACGCCTCGCGGGTTGTTCCATCGACCGGACAGGGCCAACCGAGACTCACCTGTTGGCTCGTAGCCATAGTTATCAATTTGGGCGGCGCCGATGAACTTGTTGGTCTCGGTGACGTTGAGTTCAAGCACGGTTTCACCCACTTCTTCACCAGGCACAAACTTACCTTGCGCAGTCATACCAGGAATGCGATTGAGTCGATTCAGCTCACTTTCCAGAGCATCGCTACGCACAACCCGCCCAAGTAGATGACCAAACCTGGATCGCAGGCCGCGCGCCTCAGCCCGCGGCTGACCTGTCTCATCACGCACAACCACATCCGCCAAAGCGCCAAGTTGTACATGAATTTCCACAAGACCCTCTTTTACTTTCTGCGCGGGCACATAGGCTATGGCCAAACCGAATCCTGCCTCGTGCACCTTTTCTTCCAGGGCTTGTGCAACTTCTTGAAGCTGCACAACCGATACACCTCGGCGTTGTTTTTGTTCGGTCACAACAGCGTGCAAATCTTGCAGATCCGCCTTGGTCAATTGAGTATCGCGTTCATGAATACCCAGCGCACTCAAAAGGCGTGCTACCTCCTCCAATTCCGCATGCGTAAAGCCATGTCCAGCCGGTGCGTTGGCTTGTTTCTTCTGCGTCAACGCCTGGTCTAAGAATTTATCTACATCATCCTGCGAAAGCTCTTGCGCCACAGCAGCAGGCACTACCCACTGCAACTGTCGCACATCCAGTCGTTTAGAGTGCAAGGGATTTGGATCACGCTGGGCGACTGGCTCTATGCTGTCAATCACCTCCGAATCAGGCTTGGTGGTGCTGGCCGCGAACACCATGCCTGGCAGTAACACCGCAAAAAGTAGCGCTACAATCAGCCACCACCAAGACACACCTTCTTTTTTCTCCATTGCGGGCCCTTCGAAAGGCGTGGCATACGCCCTGCGTTGAGTAACTTCTCGGTCAAAACGAGGGATCGTGTCTTCTATGTTTGGTAAGACACTCAACCCTTCAATCAGAGAGCGCCGGGATTCACGATACTCATGCCTGGACACTTCGCCAGCCTGGCATGCTTTTGCCATCCGTCGAAGCCTGACCACCTCGGGTGAAAACGGCAAAAACTTCAAGACACCTCCCTGACCAATCGAAATCCAGTCAGTTGGTCACCGTCAAGGCTGACCTGTCTGAGCGTACCTGCACGACAGAGTTCTATGGGATCCTGGTAGGTACCACCAACAGCGCCATAGTCTCCCGCTTCCAGCCTGACCAACTCTTGCACATTGCCCAGCGCATGGACCAGCCCAGCCGAATTTACCTTGCCCGCATCAATGGCTAACGCTTTGCCACCTCGTCGTACGCCCGCAAACTCAACTCGGCAGTTTCGGTTGGGGTCTACCTCTACTCCCACCGCATTGGCCCACTCTTCTTGAGTGGGCAGGCGGTAGATATACCCAGTCTGGTCGCTTAGCCACGCCGCATAGGCTTCGACAATCTCCACAGGCAAACCGGTAACCGGTAGCTCAAAATGATCCTGGGACGGCCAGTTAACCTCCGCACAGCTTTGATTAGCGCCGCAAAAACTAGCGACATCCTTCCAGCTGATTTCATATTTGCTGATCGCATATTTCTGCGCCCCATCAGACAACACAACCAGTTTTGGTCCCTTGGGTACTTCAGCGTGAGCACTGACCGAATCACCAACCACGTCGACGCAAGATCCACCAGGTCCAGGTGTTGCCCCATTGCCGACCAGGTATTGCATAGAACAGGGATCGATGCCAGTGCGCAAAAGTTCAGGCGCACGACCGAAGTGAACAATCGCCTGGCGCTGGAATGACAACGCTCGATCCGGATCCAGTGCACCCAGGCGTTTAACACACCCAGCAACCTTGTCGACGCTCACCTGTTTGAATTTTCTATCCAGAGACGGCGCGCGTCTTGCAATCTGCTTTAACTCAGCAGCCAACAGATCCAGATCAAGCCTTAGGCAACTTACGTTCAGAATCTGCCCAATCTGCTCATCCACCTGGCGCTCCAACCGTCGCAAAGCGCGATGGGCTTCCTGATTATTTGCCTGCTTCACCACATTCGCGATGGCGGCAGCTGTTTTCTCATACGTTGTTGCATCGAACATCTCAGGCGCAAAGGTGTTCCACGCTTGCTCAGCAACACGTACCAATACCTCGTCATCAACCGACTGAATACGTTGGATCTCAGACGCCAGATGCTCCAGCACTTCCTGTCTCACCGCAGCCAACACGCTGGACTTGGGGAAAAACCGCTGGTGATAGCTGAGCTCCGATTCCACGGCCTTAAGCCAGTCAGCGTTCAGTGGCGTACGCGCCCGATTCTCCAAGCTTTCCAGCAACTGAGCCTCAAGCGTGATGGCCAGTTCATCCGTAAAGCCATACTGGATGCCTCCCAGATAGAGCCCAAAGGCTTCATCGAGATTGCCTTTGTTTGCGATTTCCTGGCCGAACGTGTCGTTTATCCTGCCTAACATTGCATCGTATGCTGGACTCCTGGGTGCAACTGTCCGCAAAGTCTGCAGCTCACTGGATAACATCTGGTTCCACTCAGCATCAAAGCGCGGATTCTCCAATAGATCACTGATGCGCTGAATCTGGGCATACATCAGCGTCTCTGTACGCACTTCTGCCTTTACCGAATTGATATTGTTTTGTTGCGTATACGCAGATGTGAACAAACCGCCGGCCAACAAAACTGCGGCTGCAGCCGACGCTAATGTGATATTTTTCCAGGACGCACGGGCAAAAAACCCATCGAGGATTTGTTGTGCGTTCTCCGGCCGGTCCTTGCGGTTAAAACTCAAGCAACGTTCCAGCGTGCGCCACTGTGATCTTGTCAGGCTCTTGACCCGGTCTGGTTGCAGACCTTCTCTGGAAGCATCCGTTGCAGGCATTCGCCCGTAGGGGTGCGTGCCGGTGAATATCATATAGATCACCACACCCAAGGCGTAAATGTCATCCCGGACTTCGGGGTTATCCCCCTGCAGCATTTCCCGGCTCGCATAGGCTGGCGTCAGCGCCGCAAGTTTTGCCGGATCAAAGTCAGTGTCTTCCTCGCCATGATTCATCCGCATGGCACGAGCAATACCAAAATCCAGAATGCGCGCTTCGTTGTTATGCGTCACATATATATTGCCTGGTTTAAAGTCGGCGTGAACGACCCCCTCGGCATGGGCATGAGCCAGACCTTCGATCATGCCTTTGACCAAGGGCCAAGCGAGCTCCTGAGGTAGACCTGAGGGGTAGGCTTTGAGCAAATCACTCAGCTCCTGTCCTTCCAACAGTTCCATGGTGATGAAGGGTGTATCGCCATCCTTGTCAAAATCAAAGATGGAAACGATATTTTTATGCCGCAGGGATTGCGATTTGGAGGCTTCTCGCTCCAACGCAATAAACGCTTCAGGATGCTTCTTGAAGTCGTTATTTAAAACTTTCACGGCGAGGTATGGCTTGTTGTCCCGGGCTTCTACCTTGCGAAGGTCTTTGGCACGAAATACGCTTCCCATGCCCCCACTGCCCACGCGGTCCTCCAGGACAAACCGTGATTTAAGAACCTTGAACTGCCCTGCCTGGGGAATGATAGGTTCATCGCCCGGACCGCCAGTCGTATCAGAATCAGTAATCGTCGGGCTGCGCAAGACCGTCGCATCACCCCGAAAGACCGTGGCATCGTCGGTTGGCGTGGCTGGTTTATTGGTCTGGTCATCGCTCATGATGCTAGCGCCCGGGTTAATACCGCCGAAACATTGTCGCGGGCTTCACCTTCCAGCACCTGCTGCAGCAGGTGCTCTACAGCGTTGTCCACTTCCATGGCCATACAAGCCTGAATTTCGTCTACCGAAAGCTCTCGGTACAGGCCGTCGCTACAAAGCAACAGCGTGTCACCGGGCGCCACATCAAATACCGCGACGTCAAGATGCAGATCTAGCTGTCCACCAACAGCGCGCGTAATGATATGCGTATCACCATGGATTGCCTGATCTTCTGTGACGCCACCACTATCCAACAGATCGGCAATTGGATTATGGTCCCGGGTAACCAGCGTAATGCTATGGCCGCGCTGTCGGTAAAGTCGGCTGTCTCCCGCCCACAACACCACCCCGAGATGTCCTCGGGTCACCACGGCTACCACCGTGCTGCCCACAGTTTGACCACCACACTCCAGCATTGAGTGTTCGCGGAGATGCGTGTTCACCTCGATCAAGGCATCTTCTATGCGATCAACACAGACGCTCAGATCTGCTTCAAGATGAACCTGATCCAGACACTGTGCGATTCTTTCGCTGGCGTATTCACCGGCATTGTGTCCGCCCATGCCGTCAGCCACTGCCCATAGTCCGCGCGCCGATGAACAGAAAACCGCATCTTCATTGTGATCTCTGCGATTCCCTTCATGGGTAATACTTGCACTCTCCCACTCCATCATGAACCACTCAACTGGCGGAAATAGACCGGTTGGCCGTGATTGACGGGGGCACCAAGTGAAATCCAGCCACACCCCCAAAGCCGCAGAGTGTCACGATGGACCTTGGTCACCAATTGATCCTCTGTCTGGACATAGGTACCGTTGGTAGATTCATCTACCACAAAGAAATCATTGTTCTTGAATTGAATATAGGCGTGGCGACGGGAGGTCGCATCGTTGCTCAGTACGAGGTGATTGACCGTGTCGCGGCCGAGGCACAACCGTTCATCGTCTGATTCAGACGAGAACTCGATCACCTGATCGGCGATTTCTAATACCAATCTCGGAAAAGATTTTGATCTGGAACCATCATGCGCGTCCATGCCGCATTTCCTTTACTCACGCTACACCCAACTTTCCCTTCCTACACTTAGTTGAAGATAGAAAGGACCAGGCACGGGCCATCAGCCCGAAATGGGCTTAATGACGAGGATAAATCGCTTCGAGTTTGGAAAATGCGTACCAGCGCACTAAAGGCGGTGAGACTGGGTGAATTAGTGAAGAAAGTTGAACATTTTGCGGCGGTATTGCCCTGCCAGCGGGTGACCTTTACCCAACACCGCGAAGATGCGAATCATGGTCAGCCGACCAATATCATCGCGAAACTCTCGATCACGCTGGAGTATGGTCAAGCCATCAGTAAGCGCGGCCTCGTAGTCTTCCGCAATCACCAGGCGGACGCAGCGCTGATAGAGGTATTCCAGATTGTCCGCTTCAGCCTCTAATAGCGCGGACAAGGCATCCAGGGTTTCCATGCCCTCAGCCTCTTCCACAAATTCCAGCCGATTTTGCGGGCGCTCTCGTTCTTCTGTCTCTTCTGGAATCGACGCAAGCACAGTCCGCGCGTTCTCCACGTCACCCTTGCGCACAAGTACATCTCCAGTTCGATACGAAACGCCTGATTAGCGGGTTCTTCGTTAATGGCTTGTTGGAGCAGTTCAACCGCGGTATCGAACTCTCCTGCAGCAATGATCTGCTCGAGCTGAGCCTTGATCACATCCGCCGGCGACTGAGTTAGCGCGTCCAGCAGGTTGCGCAACGAATCCTCGTCAGCGGGACCGTCTAACTGCTCGACAATTTTACCTTGATGCACCACCCGAAGGGCAGGTAGACCACGCACCTGCAGATGTTGAGCAAGACTTTGATCTTGAGCTACGTCACATAAACCCAAGAGCACCTTACCCTGATATTGAGCCAATACCGTCTCCGCCAGTTGTTTTTGAGCAACCGAAGGCGGAACCTGTTCGGCCCAGAACAACAACACAACCGGCATCGTCGTGGATTTCTCCACCACTTCGCTCTGAAAATTGTCAGGGGTAACGTTAAACACAGCATCCATGATCAGAAAGGCCTTATAAACTGTTCGCGCCGGATTCTACACCATGCATTAGAGCAATTGGATCGATAACCCGTCTTACACCCCAAATGAGATTTGGCGCGCGACTGGACGAGCACCTACCCAGTCAAATCCATCATCCTGAGTTGCATATGCCAGCCCACTCAGCCGTTCTCGGGTGGCTTCAAACACCCGCTGGATCAGTTGGGGATGATTGTTCTGTTCGCTGATATGGCCTAATACTACCTGGAGATCTTTGTGGGCCACCTTGTCTAGAAAGCCCCAGGCCTGCTCATTGGACAAGTGTCCATAGTCTGCCCCTACACGCTGCTTGAGCCGCGGCGGATAGCTGCCTTTGCGTAGCATATCTGGATCATGATTCGCCTCGAGCAAAAGATGGGTGCAGTTGGAAAATTGATCAATCACATGCGAAGTAACACAACCAAGGTCTGACAAGACACCGATACGCTCGTTGCCATCATCAAAGACAAACTGCGTGGGTTCTTTGGCGTCGTGCGGCACCCGCACCGGGTTGACCGCCACGCCATCCAGCTCAAATCCGACATCCCCATCAAAAGGATGCACAGACACCCCTTTCAAATCATGTTTGAGGGTGCCATAAGAGGCATAAACGTCTATCGAGTATTTGTGCGCAATTGCACTGATGCCGCCAATGTGATCTGCATGTTCGTGGGTGACAAAGATGGCGTCTATGTCACCTGGACTCAAACCTAAGCGCTGCAACCTGGCTTCGGTCTGCTTCAGGGTGAACCCGCAATCTACCAGGAACAGGCGTTGCCGCTCGAGCACCTGCGGGGCGGGACAATGTGTGCTTAGATTTTCTTGGTTTGGCTGACAGCCAAGGGCAATGAGAGTGCCGTTTCCCCTCGATCCACTGCCCAGGGACGCAAACCCCATCTAAGCGGCGTATTCTCTGATCAATACAAGTACCTGCTGGGCCAGTTCCGGATCTATCCTCAGCGTTCCGTCCTGATCTAGCACGCGGATCGTAAAGTGATCGGAGGTGCTCTCCAAGCTGATCTGAAGTTTGTATGCTTGATTATCGGCATCACAGGAGAAGGTAATTCGACAGAAAAAGCCGCTGCCTGCTTCTTTGCCACCAAAAACTTCCTCCGTCAGCTCGACATAGAAAAGACCCGATGACCGATCCAGATTAGTGATGTCCACCTCTGCATTGGCAAGCGCTTGACCTAAGGTCGCCCAGGCGCGTTCATAGTCTAAGAACAATCTGAGGATTGGAAAACCTTCATCCGATCTGGCGAGCTCTGCCTTCTGATTGCTGCCAATCTGCAATGCAACCTTGGAAACCGTCTGTTCTGATACCTTAGCGGCCACATAGGCACCAATTTCGTTCAGCAGATCCGCTTCTGCCTGAGTAACATGTGATATCACGGTCTCCAGCGCTTCGACATCATCTCTTTCTGGTATCGACACACTGTCGTTTTCATGGCGCAGATGGATCTCGGTTGTACGCGGCCTTAGTCCTTGCTCAACCTTGATCAGAAAACGATCCTGACCCAGATCCAACGACAAAGCATCCTTAGCATCTCGTGTAATGGAGCGCACAACGTCTCTATAAGAGGTCGCTTCCAATTTCAGCCATTGCGTATTCAGGCGCCCTACTTCCGGCGCGTCGAAGGCAATGGCCACCCCATTTTCCGCAAGAAACTGCTTCAGTTTTGGCCAAGCGGTGGTGGGTGGTTCGGGGATAACAAGCCAACGACGCTCTCCCAAGCGCTGAAGTCTAACCTCATCTCTCTTCTCATTTGCATAGATCGCATCTGGCAGAGGAGGTCGCTCGGGATAGTAAGAGGGGTTTTCCGCCAATGGTGTGTCAGGGATGGGAAACGGGTCGGTATCCTGAAGACCCTTGAGGTCCTGTGGTACCACCAGGTCTTGATGCTCGGTGGAATCGAGATAATCATCCTTCGGGTTGAGAATGACCCCCTCCCCGTCGTTAAACCAGCCACAACCTGCCACCGCGAGAGCAATCAATCCCCAAAACAGAGTTCGCAACGATTGTTTCACTTTAGGTCTACTCACTACCTGTCACCCTGGCCAGTCTTGTACGCACTTCATCATGATGTTGTTCCGTCAAAGGTAACAGTGGCAACCGAATCCCCGAATCTATGAGGCCCATATCATACAACGCCCACTTACTGGGCGTGGGCGAGGGTTCGATAAACAAAATTTCATGGATCGGCTGGAGCGCTTCGTCCAGCTGGCGAGCTCGTTCCAGATCTCCATCATTAAACGCCCGACAAAATTCTGCCATCATCTTAGGCAAAACGTTGGCTGTCACAGATATGGTGCCCGTTGCGCCAAGAGTCATCATTTCCAGCGTTTGGGCGTCCTCGCCCGAAAGGATGACAAAGCTGTCATCAACAAGCTTGCGAATGTCGCCAACTCGCTGCGCATCACCACAGGCTTCTTTAATGCCAACAATACTGGATAGTGCCGCTAATTCTGCAACCGTCTCGGCCTGCATATCACAGGCTGTTCTTGGTGGCACGTTATACAACACCAGAGGGACTTCAGAATTTGCGGCGATGGCTTGATAGTGGGCAATCAAGCCTTGTTGCGTAGGCCGATTGTAGTATGGGGTCACCAGCAGACAGGCATCTGCGCCAGCAGCCTGAGCCTCTTGGGTCTGATGAATCGCCTCAGCAGTGGCGTTGCTCCCCGTTCCAGCAATGACCGGTACCTGACCGGACGCGATAGCAATGGTTCTTCGAATCACTTCCAGGTGTTCGTCCGTATCCAGGGTTGCGGATTCACCGGTGGTGCCCATGGGCACAATGCCATCTGTGCCTTGATCGAGATGCCAGGTGACAAGTTTATCTAGCGCAGCCCAGTCCACGGCACCATCCGGCGCCATTGGTGTGACTAGTGCGACGATACTACCGGCTAGATTGATCACTTCATTCACCACTAATTGCAGGCATAAGACAAAGGTTTTGGAGTATTACCCCGATTCAAGTCTTCCACATCATCAGGAAGAGGCGGAATGGTACTGACTGCGCCGTGAAGTTTAAACCACAGATTGTATCAAGGTGTTGCACAATCAACCGGCCGATCTGCATTCGATCAGTCTTGAGTAACCTCAGCAGCTTCAACTCGAGGCCAGGCTCGGTAAATCGCCTTAATCAGCGTGGCGAGCGGAATCGCAAAGAACACGCCCCACACACCCCAGATCCCGCCAAACGCCAGGACCGCAATGATGATCGCGATTGGATGTAGATCTACAACTTCAGAAAATAGCAAAGGAACCAGTACATTGCCGTCCAAAAACTGAATCACGCCATAGACAATCATGATCAACGCCAGATCCCAGGTCCAGCCAAACTGTACCACAGCAACAGCAAACACCGGCAAGGTCACGACGGCAGCACCCACGAAGGGTATCAACACAGAAATCCCAACGACAACGCCCAGCAGAGCGGCATAGTTCAAACCCAGGAACGTAAAGGCAACAAAGGTCACCGCGCCAACAATCAAGATTTCAATCGCCTTACCGCGTACATAGTTACCGAGCTGGTCATTCATCTCTGCGGCCACCGAAGCGAGCAACGGCCGTTCAAACGGCACCATGGTGCGCAACCAGGTCAGCAACTTTTCCCTGTCTTTCAAGAAGAAAAAAACCGCGATAGGCGTGAGGATCAGGTAGATCAAAAGTCCAAAGACAGAAAAAACCTGATCAAACGCAGTTTCAACCACTGACGCGCTCAAGTTTCCAATTTCACGGGCCCCCTGATCCATGAGGGCAGTCACCTGGTCCTGGGTAACATACTCGGGAAATCTTTCCGCCAGCGTGGTTAAACTCTCGCGCAACACGGCAACAATATTCGGTACCAACTCGACTAAGCCACGCAGCTGACTCCATACCAGCGGCACCACAATGATGGCCAACGTAAAGACCACACCTAAAAAGAGGACAAAGGCAGCGGTAATAGCGATGCCTTGAGGCACGCCGCGGGCGCTTAAGCTCGCGACCAGACCTTGCAGCAAAAAGGCGATGACCAGCCCGGTAAGAACCGGAGCGAGATATCCTCCCAGGAAGGCAAGTGCGATCAGTGTCCCCATGATCAATAGGATCAGGTACACCGCATCTTCGTTGGAAAAGTGCTCGTTGATCCACGAGCCAATGATGTCTAGGAACTTCACGATTTTTTCTTCAATAAATAGGTATAAACGCCATCGATCTCTTCAGCTTCCATCAGCGCATTACCACTTTGCTTGGCAAATACCTCAAAATCTCGCACCGAGCCTGGATCCGTGGCATAGACCCGCAGCAGTTCGTCTGCCGCCATCGCATTCAGCGTTTTCTTCGCCTTCAGCAGAGGCATCGGGCAATTCATGCCTTTTACGTCTAATTCACGAACTTCTATCGACATACGTGTTCAAATCTAATGCACTTGGGACCATCTACTGTAATTTGCACGACACTGAAAAACTACTGTGGCTGTTCATTATGTCGTTACGGATTGAAAAAAACCGTCAACGAATATGTGCAAGACAAAGCGGATTAAAGGGGTATCATCCAACTATGCATTTGCAAAAAACAACGAATAGTCTGGTTTTAGCCGTCCTAATGCTGACTTTGGTAGGACAACCCGCCCTTGGCCAGCCGGTAAAACTGCCCAGCCTGGGAGATGCTTCATCCAGTACCATTTCTCCGCAAATGGAGCGTGAGATCGGCCAGCAGTTTTTAAAGCAACTGCACGCGGCGCTACCAACCAGCAACGATCCGCTATTGAAATATTACGTCGAAAACCATCTGCGCAACCTGGCCCAATATTCCGATTTGCGCGAAGCCATTCAAAGCGTGGTGGTGGTCGACAATCCACAAATCAACGCCTTCGCAGCACCCGGCGGTATTGTCGGGGTGAACATGGGGTTATTGCTGTACGCTGAAGACGTCCACGAGTATTCATCGGTGATGGCGCACGAACTGGCCCACCTCAGTCAAAGACACTTCGCGAGAGGTGTGGAAGAGCAAAGGGCCCAGACGTTACCTACCATCGCATCCTTGATTGCAGCACTGATCATTGGTGCTGCAGGGGGTGGCGACGCCGCCATCGCCGCGCTCAGCACCGCCCAGGCTGCCAGCCACGCCAATCAAATGCGCTTTTCCAGAGATCGCGAGCAGGAAGCAGACCGTATCGGGATGAATACTCTGGTCCGTGCCAAGATGGATCCCGCGGCGATGTCACGCATGTTTGAACGAATGTCCCGGGCCTATCGTTTCACGCGTCGCCCCCCAGAATTTCTGCTCACTCACCCACTGTCCGAAACCCGCATCGCCGACGCGAGAAACCAGGCGCTGGATTTTCCGCGCAAAAGCTATGAGGACTCACTGGACTATCAGTTGATGCGCGTGCGCGCAGATGTGCACTATCAGAAAAATCCCAGCGTCGGAATCAAGAAATACCGAAAACAGCTGCGCGATGACCCAGATAATCAAGCCGCGGATTATGGTTTAGCGCTATCTCTGAGTGAAAACGGGGATCACGAAGAGGCGTTGTTGAAGGTAGAAAACCTCATCAACGTCAACCCACAGAGCATCCTGTATAACGCTGCCTATGCGGAGCTGTTGATCAAGGCAAACTACACGGATCAAGCGCTGAGGTTGCTCGCCCATCAACTGGTTTTGAATCCGGACAACCTACCCTTGTCCATGATGTATACCCAGGCCTTGAACCAGGGCGGTCGACACGAGGAAGCAGAACAAGTGCTGGAACGATTGTCTGAGGCCTATCCCAACGACGTTGATGTTTGGTATGAGTTGGCTGAAACAGCAGGCCTTGCGGGGAATATCACCGGGGTTCACCTAGCCCGCGCCGATTACTTCTATCTACACGGCGCCTATCAAAGATCCATCCAACATCTTCAATACGCCCAGCGACTGATTCGAAGGACAAACCCTCAGATGGAATCAAAGCTGGCCCAGAGAATTCAGGATCTGCGCACAGAGATTCGCAAGCTATCCAGCTAGGTCGGTATCCCGTTACTGATCACTCTGAGGTTGGGTATCGATCTGCGCTGTGATGCGTGGGCTGTACCTATGGCCTCCCAATTTACGATCGGGTTATCGCCTTGCCGCCTGGAAATCAAGCATCCGCTCTAGTGGCGCGACGGCTTTAGGGATGAGTTCAGGATCAACAGTTATTTCACAACCTGCCCGATATTCATCATCGTGCAGCACGCGGTCCAAGGCGCGCAGCTCGTTCATCGCCATCCAGGGACAATGGGCGCAACTGCGACAGGTGGCACCATCTCCGGCGGTGGGCGCTTCAATAAAGCGTTTACCCGGGTTCAACTGGCGTAGCTTATGAAAAATTCCACGATCCGTTGCCACAATAAACGTATCGTGGGGTAGCGATGCGGCTGCCTTGATAATTGCACTGGTGGACCCGACAGCATCCGCCAGCTCAATGACCGACGAGGGAGATTCAGGATGTACCAGAATCCCTGCGTCGGGGTAAACCTTACGCAGATCCAGTAGCCCCTTGGCCTTAAACTCTTCGTGCACGACACAGGCGCCACTCCACAACAGCATGTCAGCGCCGGTTTCTTTTTGAATGTACGCACCCAGGTGTTTATCCGGTGCCCATAAGATTTTCTCGCCTCGCGCTTTCAGATGGCTCACGATTTCCAATGCGCAGCTGCTGGTCACAACCCAATCAGACAGCGCTTTTACCTGAGCAGAGGTATTGGCATAGACCACCACCGTGCGGTCGCTGTGGTGTTCACAAAACTGGGCGAACTCGTCAGGGGGGCAACCCAGATCTAACGAGCATTCTGCTTCCAGCGTGGGCATAAATACCCTTTTATGGGGAGAGAGTATTTTTGATGTTTCGCCCATGAATCTGACGCCCGCAACCACCAGGGTGTCACTGGGACAATCTCGTCCAAAGCGCGCCATCTCCAGCGAGTCGGATACAAATCCACCGGTCTGTTCCGCGAGATCCTGGACATCTCCATCCACGTAATAGTGAGCGACTAAGGTGGCTCCCAGCTCCTTCAGCCTGGCCGCAATTCGTTCTTTCAGGACATCTCGCTCTGAGATATCAATCTCGCAGGAGGTAACCAGCGGTACATCCGCTTCCGATAAGGTGTAATCTGGTAGTGAAACAGCCATCGGCAAAATATTAACCAATGCATACCATGGGGGCGGGAATATAGTGCCATCAGCGCAAAAAAGCGAATCGCCCAGCATTGCCTTTTTGGCGACCACACCAGCCAACCAGGCATCTCATAACGACAATCATCTGCGGTTGCCGCAGATATTTTCAGCCGCCGGCGCCCAAGTTGAAATTCACGAGCACAAAAAAGTGTCCTGGCGGACCGGTACCGTGTGGCTGGACCAGAGACCTGGCGAGTCATTCGATCTGATCTGGCCCCTCGGCTTTGGTCCCAGGCAGTTGAGTTTGGACCTGTTTGATATTCTGCAGCACATCCCCCAACACAAGTTGATCACGAAGGTATCAGCCTACCGAGACTTCCATGCAAAACTACCGTGGATTTCAGCCGGTCCTCAAACCATCATGGGCACTCAGGTCGAACATTTTGCCGCGGCATTTCATGATAAATCGTGTTCAAAATGGGTGTTAAAACCCAACGCCGGTAGCCTCGGTAGAGATGTCTATCAAATCGAATCCATCGGAGAGCTGGAAGAGACGTTGCAGTCACACCCACCAAGCTACTGGCTGTTGCAGCCCTACCTCAGCGGTATCAGGGATGGAGAATTTCGAACACTGGTCTGCGCCGATAATGTCCTGGGTACCTACAAACGAACGTCAAACGGCCTCACAACAAACCTGTCTCAGGGTGGAGTGGCAGAACTTGCGGACCTGCCAACAGATCACCAGGACGTAGTGACCGCAACATCAGCACAGTTGACCAAGCTGGGCATTGGTTTTGCGGCGATTGATACCGTCGATGGGAAGCTGATGGAGGTCAATCTGGCTAACCCAGGTGGCCTGGGCACACTCGCCCAGCTACTAGATAGCGATCCCTATCAGCGTGTGTGCGACCGTTTAGTCGAATCGATCAGTGCTCGGCATCATCTGATGTTTTGAGGATCAGCGCCTTTAGCTCTTCAAGCTCATCCTGTCGACGATCGATTTCCATAACATGCCATCGAATGCGCTCTTCTTTGTCCGGATGGTCGGTTAGGCGAAAGTATTCAAGCGCCAATTTAAGCCGCTCAACCTCTTCAGCCATCAAGGATAAAACCCCTTGCAGGCTTGCCTCAGGCAACTCCAGATCTTGTGCGTTTTGAATTGGTTCGGGGTCATCAGCCCGTGTATCGCTCATCCAAATTGACCTGCGTTAGGGAGTACCCCCGTCCACTCTGATGGTTGTGGCGGTTGTGAACTTACTCGCGGGGCTCGCCAGATAAAGGGCTGCCCCGACAATTTCATCAGGCTGACCACCTCGCTGGATGGCTAAACGCTGTTTGGCGTCCTCATTGAACGCCTCCAAATCCCATGCTTTGGAAATGTCAGTCAGAAACGGTCCGGCAACAATGCAGTTCACACGCACCTTTGGGCCATATTCAAACGCAAACGAACGGGTCAAGGCATTCAGACCTGATTTTGCCGCGCCATAGGGTTCTGAATTGGGTGAGGGGTTGAGTGAAGCGGTGCTGGAGATATTGATGATGCTGCCACCACCACCTTCAGCCATTCGCTTCCCTACCAGTGCCATTAAACGGAATGGTCCTTTCAGATTGACACCTATCACCTTCTCAAACAAATCTTCCGTTACATCAGCAAGCGACGGATATAGTGGCGACATGCCAGCATTGTTGATCAGAATATCAACCTTACCGAAGCGTTCGTAGGCCGCGTCGACAAGGCCATCCAGCTCATCCCATTTGGCTACGTGACAACCGTAGGCTAACGCTTGTCGACCCATTGATTCGATTTCGGCGGCCACCGCTTCACAGGCATCCGCTTTACGACTGGTGATGACCACATCCGCTCCCCGTGCAGCCAGTGCCAGCGCCATTTCCCGGCCCATGCCTCTACTGCCACCAGTGACGATCGCCACCTGTCCCGTAAAATCAAATAATTCGTCCACTACACCTCCTCCCGGCTGACACCCGTTTACGACCTGCTTCTTAATAGCTGCTACAATTCGCGGCTTATTTTTTCATATTAAATCTATTTCACAGGAGAAACATCATGGGAATGCTGGATGGCAAAGTTGCGCTGGTAACCGGCGCGGGCGGAGGCTTAGGTCGCTCACATGCATTGCTACTCGCTAAAGAAGGCGCAAGCGTTGTCGTCAACGATCTTGGCGGTGCACGAGATGGTACCGGAGCCGGTTCCAGTATGGCGGACCAGGTGGTCGAAGAGATTAAGGCGGCAGGCGGAAACGCTGTTGCAGACTATGGGTCAGTGACCAGCCGAGAGGATGTTGAGGCCATGGTCCAAACCGCTGTCGATAATTTTGGCAAACTGGACATCTGTATTGCCAATGCAGGCATCCTTAGAGATAAGTCTTACAAAAACATGGATGACGCCATGTGGGACGTTGTGGTGGACGTCCACTTACGGGGCACATACCTGACCACAAAAGTGGCCTACGATCGCTTCATCCAACAGGGCACAGGTGGTCGCATTATTGTCACCAGTTCAACCTCCGGGCTGCTGGGCAACTTTGGCCAGACTAACTACGGGGCTGCCAAAGCGGGTATTGCCGGGTTGATGCGTTGCCTGTGGTTGGAAGGTATGAAGTATGGCATCAACGTAAACGTACTTGCCCCAACGGCAACATCACGTATGACCACGGATATTCTGCCCGAAGACATTCAAGATAAGTTTCCGCCTGAGGCTGTGTCGCCGCCGGTTGTCTGGTTGTGCACTGACGAGGCAAAAGATGTTACGGGCCGCCAATTTCTGGTGGGCGGCAACTCTGTACAGCTGCTGTCCTGGCAACTCACGCCAATTGCCAAGAAAGATTTGTCCGAAGGCTACTTTGACGTCGACGAGATTGGCGAAGCCATCTTGAACTCCAAAGAAAACTGGCCTCCCATCAACCCAATGCGGGGTTAACAATAACCCACACCCAGGCTGAGCTGCAGTAACGTTGCGGCCCAGCCTGGTTCGATCAAATTATCTGATCCATCACCTGAATCAATCGCTTGAGGAAATCTAATGGCCATTAATTTGCTGGAATATATGCCCTTTGCAAACACTTTAGGGATCGAAATCTCCCAGGCCGAAAAAGAACGTATCGTCGGTACGGTGGTGGTGGAAGAGTCTATCTGCACTACCGGAAGGATTATGCACGGCGGCGCCATCATGTCCTTTGCTGATACATTAGGCGCAATAGGTGCCTTTCTAAATCTGCCTGAAGGTGCAAAAGCCACAACCACCATTGAATCAAAAACAAATTTCCTGGGGGCCGCACCTCTCGGCGAGACCATCACTGGAGAATGCACCCCGGTTCATGTCGGTCGTCGCACCTCTGTCTGGCAAACCAAGATTACGACCGCGGACGGCAAAAACGTGGCGTTGATAACCCAATCACAAATGGTCTTGAGTTAGACCTCCAAACTATCGATTGGCCACCACGTAGTCGCGGATGGCTTCCAAAGCTGCGCGATAATGATCGTGATAAGGCGTACCCACAGCAGCTTTGGCATTGCTATGCACGGCAATCACCAAGTTGTCTTCAGGATAAATGCGGATCGTCTGACCGAAAATACCTTGAGCGGCATATCCCCGATCTCCAAACAGCCACCAGAGATAGCCGTAAAAGTTGGCACCCTTGGACGAGGTGATCGAGTCCTGCATCCAGTTTTCAGGAAGCACCTGGGTGCCGTCACCAAGCGTTCCACCCTGCATTGCGAAAATTCCCAGGCGGGCATAGTCGCGGAGCGACGCATTGATGCAACAACCCCCCAGTTCAGCACCATGCTCACTATCCAAATTCCAAACTGCGTCTGACTCCATTCCAAACGGCTGCCAGATCTTCTTTGTGAGGTAGGTCGATGCATTGTTGCCAATTGCTGAGCGCAAGATTTCACCCACCAGGTTGGTCTCACCGGTGTTGTAGTTAAATTTGTCTCCAGCCTTAGCCTCAATCGGCAGATCAGCGAGATAGTTAACCAGGGCCAATCCATTTAGTCCGCCGGCTTTGGCCACATCAGATTCAGGATCAGCATAGTCTTCGTTCCAACGAACACCTGATGCCATGTTTAAGACGTTGCGAATTGTGGCCTTTTCATAGCTGGTGCCGCGCAATCTGGGCAGATAGTTGGTCACCGGCTCGTCAACGCTTTCTATATAACCATCCTGAACCGCCGCGCCAATCAACATGGAGGTAACAGACTTACTCACGGAAAAGGATATCCACAAACTGGCACGGTTGTTGCCCTCGGCGTAGTGTTCCATCAACACTTCATCATCCTGTACGACCGCCAGCCCAATCAGCGCGGAATCATCCAGCAGGGATTTTAAGCTGTGCTGTTCACCATCCACCTCATAGGTCACCCCAGATAAATCCATCGGTGCATCGGTAAGCGGATAAACATTGTCTGAAGCGCTGATTGTTCGTGTGGGTGAGATTTTCGCCATATTCTTAAATCCAACCCGCCGCTGGGCATCCGACCAGAACAGCACAGTCGATGCCTGATCCTCAACACCAATACGCTGCAAGCCTTCCAGAATATCCTGCTCATTCGCCTGGGCAGGCGAAATGACCAAAATAACGCTTATCCAAAATAGACGACTCATGCCTCTCCCCAAAAAAGTTCGTTGATATCGGATATTCTATCTACAACCGAAGAAAGTGTCTGCGATGACTGAGACAAAGCAAAAGTCCGGGGTGGTGCAAAAGCTTATGCAGCTTGCAGGCGTTGTTCGCGAGCCCCGAACAATTCCGAGTCACCTGATGCAGGCGTTTATCAGGATCTGGCGCACCAAAGGCGGCAGCTGGTATGGGATCGGTTACCTTTTAACCTTCGTATATCTCGAAGTTCGAATGTTGGCTGAAGACTTCACCGAAGCTGATGGATTTTTCGATTTTTTGATCAACCAGATCCCGGAGCTGCTGTTTCGCTGGTTTACAGAATCTATCATGAACATGGTTACGGCCTTTATGTGGCCCTACAAGCTCATCGAGCTGTTGGGTGTCGCAATAGGCGTTATGATCTTGATCGGAATTCACTATGCCTTCGAACTTCTTTTACGCCCTGCTGCAGAATCACGGTTTCCCGAACTGAAAGCAGATCGCGAGCGCAAAGCCGCAAAAAAGAAAGAGAAGGAGGCGTACAAGCAAGAAACGAAAGCACACAAGCACGCTCAAAAAAAGGCAACCAAACGCTCGTCCTGAACTTCAATCTCAACGATCAGTTTGTCCTACATGAAGTCGCCAGGCTTGCAACCATCGCTGTTCACCACCTAAATTGCACACCATGCGAGCTGTTGTATTGACTTTATTCGGGTGCTTGAACTGGCTGATTGTATTACCCAATCAGGCTGGCGAACTTGTACCTAAATACAAACCGTCTGCCCGCGCCCCACAACCCATCGCTATCACCAGCAACGCCTACGGTTTCAGTCGCAGCGCTCCCGAGGCCTTGGAAATTGGGGACACTGCGCCCACCTTCACGCTGGATCGAGCGGGCGGGGGCAAAGTGGCGCTGCAGGACAAACTGAAACACGGTCCTGTTGTCCTGATCTTCTACCGCGGCCATTGGTGACCCGCTTGCAACGTGCAGCTTGGAGAGCTGCAGAACCAGCTGCAGCGATTTAATCACCGAAGTGCTTCCATCATTGGTATCAGCGTGGATACCCCCAATGATTCACTAGGGATGATCAAGCGGCTTGGATTGGCCTTTGAGCTTGCCTCAGACCCGGATCAATCAGTTGTCAAAGCCTTCCGTGTGCAGAATCCGGACACCCAGGAACTTGCTTTGCATGCCGTTTATATCCTGAGCACCGAAGGACGTGTTGTGTACCGAAAGGTCGCCCGACGCCGACCGGTGTCAGCGGAGCTGATCGATGCGATTGATGCACATTTGGGGACCTTTCCCGCCACCGATACCGCCGCGCCAAGACAAAAAACTGAAGTTGCTTTTCCTACCAACGACTTTCAGGCCATCCTGGAAATTGGCAAAGCTGGCCCCTTGCCAGACATTGTCGACCCTGATGCTTTTGCAAAAGTTTTCAGCCTACTGCGCTCTGGTCAATCTGACGAAGCCGTTTTTGAATATCGTCGTTTCTTGGAGCTACAGGCAATTCGGAGCGAGAAAATACTAATGCAAACCGTGCGACATCTGGTCAACGCACTTTTCTATGCGGATAGACCAGAGGTTGGCGAAAAGGGCAAGGAGTTGGAGCGGCGTTTGAATCGTGTACGTACCCTTGAGCAGACCCTTGAAACAATCCTTGAACAAACAGGCGGGAGCGCAAGCGACGAACACGACCAAGCACTACACACCCTGGCAGCTGCCCGGGCCGGTCTCACAAAAGTGCGTGCGGAGATCAGCCAAAACGCGCAACGCTGGAATCTGCGTTCGGCAAAAACAACGTTGAGGGCTTATCGCGAACTATCTTTGGCCTATCTGCGGCAGTAGGCCGACGCCGACAAAGGCTTTTTTCGCGCCAAAATCCCGCCTATCATCAGCGCTCCATCAATTGCCATCGGTCCTGTCCAGCAAAGATGAACGAGAACAAACTCTTTAACGCGCTGCAAATAGCGACAGGTGTTGCCGTCGTCATTGGCCTGATTATGGTTTTCATTGAGTTGCAACAAGCAAAATCACTAAGCCTTGCGGAGCTGACAAGCGAAGGTTACGCAGAGGTAATGGCAGACTTCCGTACGGTGATGGGAGAAAACTCTGCTGAGGTCATCGCCAAATCCTGCATCACGCCTGAACAACTGAATGCACAGGAACTTGTTATTCTGAATGCTTATTACAACAGTAAGTTGGCTCAGGTTTCACGACTAAGAGTATTAGAGTTTGTCGCCGATTTTGGGGTGCCATGGCAAACCCTTGCACACCAACAGCTGCAGGAAGTATTGGCAACAAAACCAGGTCAGCAATGGTTTGAATTCCATTTGAAAACGGACCCAGAACTCTATGGCATCGGCAAAAAAATTCTGGCTACTGGTGTCGATTGCACCGGATTCATCAATTCCATCGCCTTTTTACCTAACTTCGAAGACTAGCTAACCGGAATCTGCAGCGTGGCACGGGTGCCTACGTTTTGTGTGCTGCTCAACTCCAACCAACCACCCACCTCACGCAGCGTGCTATCGACCAGAGCCAGGCCTAACCCAGAGCCTTGTGCACCCTTTGTCGTAAAGAAAGGTTCCGTCGCACGCGCACACTGCTCGTCGGTCATCCCTATCCCATCATCCACAACGCTGATCACACAAAATACCCCACGTAGTTCTGCAGAAAGGGTGATTTCACCGGAATCTCCAACCGCTTGAACAGCGTTGAGAATCAAGTTGATCAAAATCTGACAAAGGTTCGTGTCATCAAGCGACGCTCGACCGAGATCAGGGGCCAGGTTGCAATTGATAACCACACGCGGTGGCAATGTCGCGCGCTGCAACTCAACACAGCGGATTATCGATTCGGCGATATCGGCACCTTTGGCGTTCGCTGATGATGCGCGGATCAGGTTTTGGGTCAGCGATAGAGCCAAGCCTGCTGCGTTATCGATAGCATCAAGAGACCGTCGCTCACCGAACTCAGATTTGAGCGAATCAGCAGAACCCGAGACGACCATCAGCAAATTACGCAGGTCGTGGGCAAACACACTCAGCTCCAAATTCTGCGAACTTTCTTCATCGGCATCATGATCTACAACGATACTGCCTAAACCGATCCGCGACCCGACAGGTCCAAAGGCAGTCGCTGTCAGCGTGCCCTTAAAAAAAGTCCCGTCTTTACGCAGCCAGCGTTTGCGAACGCGGAAATAGGGGATATCCCCTGAAAAGAGCCGTTGCGACAGCGCAGCGTCCACGTCCTGATCTTCAGGGTGAGTGATGTCAATAAACGTCAGCGCGGTCACCTCATCTTTGCGATAACCCAGCATATCGGCCCACGCCCGGTTTACGTCGATATAAGAAAAGTCTTCCCGGACCAAACAAATACCTACTGGCAAAGAATCAAGAATTGGAAGCAAGGCGTCTTTGATTACCGCCGCGGCGTCTGCCAATTTAAGCTCATGATCCAATTGCTGACCTTCTGTGCTAGAAGGCGTCCTGGGAGGTGTGCTGATCGGCGCGCTTGTCATTATCCGCCACCCTCTCGTCCATTGAGATTATTGGGGTATTTGAGACTTAACTACCTTGTCGGGATTATTGTATATACAAAAGAGTGTGATTCAACCATTCTTGACAAGTGCCTCAGACTATTGAGCGTCAGTTAGATGTCCTTGGAAATGGTTAGCTTGTTATTGTTCGCGGGGTTTGCGGCCGGCACGGTCAGCGCAATCGCCGGTGGATCCGGGCTGATCACATTTCCAATCCTTTTATCGATCGGCTTACCACCCACCGCAGCGAACGCTACAAATTTTGTAGCGGTCTTGTTTGGCAACATTTCGGCGCTCCCTGCATACTTTCGCGAGTTGCGCAGCCAACGCGCTCGTGCCGTTCGAATGATCGTGATAGGACTTTCAGGCGGCGGAATCGGCAGCCTCTTGCTTGTGTCGAGTTCTAACGCACTTTTTTTTGAATTGATCCCCTGGTTGATGGTGGTGGCAACCGTTCTGTTTGCAGTTGGCGACAAAGCCAGAGCATGGATTGACCAGAAAGACATCAGCAACCTTCCAATCGGTTACAGCCTGGTTTTTGTTGTATCGATCTATGGTGGCTACTTTGGCGCAGGGCTTGGTGTAGTGCTATTGGCCACACTCAGCGTCATCGGCATCTCAGATTTCCACCACGCGAACGCGCTAAAAAATCTAACCAACGCCTTCATCGGACTGTTTGGCGTCATCATCTACGCGTTCGCTGACCTCATTTCCTGGCCCCATGCTTTGATTATGGTTTGCGGATCAACCCTGGGGGGATTTCTCGGCATCAAACTTTCCCGCTGGATATCCCAGCGGTGGATGACTCGCGCAATTGTCGCGCTCGGTGTCTTCTTGAGCATCTATTACTTCGCCCAATATTAAAACGGGGCCGCTCACTCCCCTTTAGCGGGCGAGTGCTGTCTTTGACAGACTATCGTTAATTATTGACAAATTATTTTTTGCCAATAAACTAGATGTCATGAGATTACAAAATTTTGAAATTGGTTCCACGGACGCGTTTACCGCAATGGGCTCAAAATTCAGACAGCAGATTCTGCAAGATCTTGTTGAGCCTGCTTCTGCATCAGCCCTGGCCAAGCGCCACGATATGTCCCGCCAGCGCATTGGCTACCACATGCGTGATCTGGAAAAAGCGGGTTGCATCTCGATGGTGGGCGAACGCGCACAAAGAGGCCTAACGGAAAAGCTCTACCAGGTCACCCCTCGCGTGTTCACCCAGGCCCCAAGCACACTCCCAGAATCAACCAACCAAAGTGAGTTTTCATTCACCCGTCTGGTTAATGTGCTGGGCCACGCATTAACCACTCTGGCTCGCATCAAGCAGCGAGCCAGCGCCAAACAAACGATTGCCACACTTGCGCTGGATGCCACCATGCATTTCGAAAATCCAAGTCAGCGCAAGGCTTTCACCGAAGAACTCTTAGACGCGGTACAGACGGTTATCCGCAAACACGAACAGGCGCGTACGTCATCCACCCGTAGTTTTCGGGTGATGTTGGGCGCTTATCCAGACCTATCAGATCTGGATGCAGGGAAGGGAACACAAGAGGAATGAAACCATGCAAAACAATCTGGCCCAGAACGTTATGAATACACGCGAGATCCACCAGGCGCTCTTTATCGACGCACCACCTGAGGTCGTGTGGGAGGCGTTTACCGATGCCAAACACATTCAAAACTGGTTCGCCGCGGCGGCTGCATCTCAGCCCGGGGTTGATGGGTTTATCGATTTGATCTGGGATCGCTCCAAACCGAACAGCGGACAGCATTGTGTGATTACCGAATGGCAACCCGCTCAAAGACTCGTGATGAGTTGGCGGGATGCCCCCGATGGTGAACACCCACTACCAATCGAAGTTGTTCTGCAAGCGAAAGATGGTGGCACATTGTTCACTTTGACGCATTCCGGATTCCTAAGTGATGCAAGCTGGGATGAGGAGTTTGACAGCCACGGACGCGGTTGGACCTACGAGCTGAAGTCTTTACGCTATTACGTAGAAAATCTATTCGGACATACCAGAACTATTGTCTTGCAACGCCTGCCGCTGAACCCTGAAGACTGGCGTCAGCTAGTGGGTCCAAACGGCGCGTTTCAGATCGAATCAGGTTTGTCCGACCGGCGAAATTGTGTCCTCGGGCTGCCAGGTGGCGCTTCCAGTGGCGGATTCGTCCTGAACGAGCTGACCCAAAAAGACGTGGCGGTGGTTTTAGACGTGTTACGCGGCGGTGTATTGCGCCTGACTTTCGAAACCTTCGCCGGTGAGCCGGAAGTTTGGTTCTGGACTTCCTCCTGGGTGCTGGACGAAACGGCCCTTCGGGCGATAGTCGAGCCGTGGTATCAAGAGGTTAAGTCAGCCTTGCTGCATGCCAGCGCAGATGATCCTCAATAAAAGAGGCGATGAAATAGTAGCTGTGGTCATAACCTTCCTGCAGTCGATAGGTGAGGTTAATCCCCGCTATCTCACAGGCCTGAACCAATAGCTCGGGCCTGAGCTGGCTTTCCAGGAAATCATCAGCTGAGCCCTGGTCCACCAGGATATCCTGCACCCGAGCGCCGTCTTCAATCAGCGCACAGGCATCGTAAGCCCGCCATTGGGTCCGGTCAGCGCCCAGATAACCACCCAGCGCTTTTTCACCCCAAGGACAATTCAATGGCGAAACAATGGGTGCAAACGCAGATATCGATTTGAACTGAGCGGGATTACGCAGCCCAATCGTCAGCGCGCCATGCCCACCCATGGAGTGCCCCAAAATCCCCTGACGAGATGAATCTACTGGCAGATGTTCCGCAACCAGACTGGGTAATTCGCTCTCGATATATTGGCGCATCTGATAATGCGTATCCCATGGAGACTGCGTCGCGTCCACATAAAATCCGGCTCCCAAGCCAAAGTCGTAGCTCCCTTCTGAATCATCCGGCACATTCGGGCCCCGTGGACTGGTATCTGGAGCGACCACAACCAGGCCTAACTCGCCGGCCATACGCTGTGCGCCCGCCTTGGTAGTGAAATTCTCCTCAGTACAGGTGAGACCCGACAACCAATACACCACCGGCGCTGAGTGAGCTCCGTCAGGGATAAATGCCGAGAACCGCATGTTGGTATGTGTACTGGATGAGGCGTGTTCATAGGTTCGCTGCAGGCCTGAAAAACTTAGATTCTCCTGAATGATTTCCACGTACTCGCCTTTTGTTATTTCCGAATTTTCCAGGGAGGAATGCCGTCCCAGTCGAATGGCTCAATTCCGCCTTCAACAATCTGCCACACGCTGGCCTCAGCTTTGCCATTGTCCAGTTCAAGAAAGCCAATGGTTCCATACTGAGTATCGTAGTTATGAGGATAAGTAGGAGAGCCTGGATTAACGCAATAAATACCATCTACCCACTCAATCGCCTCGCGATGAGTATCCCCAGAAATAATGATGTCGGGCTTTCGCTCTGGGAAAAACCGCTCCAGCCAGCGGGCCATGGTGAAATTGGGAGGACGTTCCGGCACGGGAACATAGTGGGTCAAACCGATGTGCAAACCTTCCAGATCAAAAGTCCAGGCGTATTTAACGCGCTCGTCCTCAGGCTGAACAGGACGACCACCACTTCCATCTTCGCCATTGCCACGCGCGGCCCAGGTTGGAGCAATCTTCTCCAACTCGTCCAACACATAGAGCTCGTGAATATCTCCCGCGTGGAAGATTCTATCCACATCAGCAAATGCATCGTAAATCTGCGGCCACAAATGATCCATAGCCTCAGGAATATGCGTGTCTGAAATCAGACCAATTCTTAAACTCATCCGCAGCTTCTTATTTCAAGCATAAGCATTCAAGCACAAACGCGCAGCGCACCGGCAAGGTTTGGTTGCCCGTGGGCAGAGGTGTACTCCGTCCCGGACCATACCTGCTGCCCGGCTACAAAAACATCGCTCACCACGCCATCTGAACGATTGACCAGTTGATGGCAATCGAACAGCTCACGATATAAATAAGTCACCGACGCCTCGCCATCATAGATTCGCAACGCATCCGGATTAAGTATCGCGATATCCGCCCGTTTGCCGAGATCCAGACTCCCTACGTCCAACCCAAAAAACTCCGCAGGCTCCTGGGTCAATCGATTGACCATCCGGCTGAAACAGGCTTCTGAGTCGTTCAGGGCAATATTCAGTGCGCGCAGGTTACCATCGAAATAAGCCATATTTGTCACATGCGCCCCACTGTCATTGAAACCTGGCATCAGCTTGGGATGGAGCAACAACTCTTTGACCACCGCAGGGTCCCGGTTTGCATTGACATAGTGCCAATACAAATCTCTGTCATAGTGCGCAAGCAGGCGCAAGAAAAACTCCCCATCATCCCGAATCTGCAAACCCAGAGCTTCGAACACCGATGACTCTTCCCGGTCCGTTACTACCTCGGGTTGAACACGCCAGGCCAGGTACCGCTCATATGCAAACTGCAGTGTGCGCCCTTCCCACCCTTTGACCGGAACCCGAAAGATCTCCATATCATTCAGATCTCGGGTTAAAAACTCGCTTTCCATCCGCAGCTTGCGACGCAGATGGCCTAAATTAAAGCCGCTTTTTCCGCGCGACCACATGGATCTGAATTCTTCTACAAACGCAGGATCTGAAATGATCTCCCGACGTCTTTCCACATCGTCCAATTCAGTTTCAATCAGCTGGCGCAGCTGGGGGTTGGCTTCTGCCAGAGGGCTAACCACACCCTCAGAGTAAATCCGAAATGGTGCTGCCAGGCACTGCATTTTGAAATTGCCGTTCATGAGTTTTGAATTCAACAGATTGGCAAACAACAGCGCTTGCGCCTTCTGTTGGCGGTTGTTCACCGAATCGAGAGCAGCCAGCGCGGTTACTTTGAGCGGTTTGCCGTGCAGTCGTCCGCTGGAGAGCATGAACAATTTGACGGTCAAAGCGCTGTCGTCCGTTGCCGGCGTCATCTGCCAAACACGGTCGTATCGACGCAAGACTTCGGTCAGTGCTTTGTATTCTCCGTAAGATGCATACTGCGTCGGGATCCGCTTTTTCACATGGGGCTGGTTGGCCAGAAAGTGTAGCGGCAACCCATCAGTGGACATACCCAGATAGCCATCCTGCATGGCCTCTTCAAGCATGCCGACCATCGAATCTATTTCTGCTTTGGTCGGATCTCGGGAAATACTGTCTTCCAAACCCATCACCTCAATGCGCATCATGGAATGAGGCATAAAGGCCGCCATATTGGCTGACAACGGCAGTGTATCCAGGTGATCCAGATAGTCTTTCGGGTTATCCCAGGTGGCTTTTTCCGCCGCCATGCGCAGCACGGATTTGGGGATGTTCTCCACCCGCGCAAAACAATCAACGATGGGATCCTGATCACCCTTGCGCTGAGCACCATAGGCAAGGCCGATACTGCAGTTCCCTACAATCACACTGGTCGTTCCGTGTCGCACGACCTCGGGCAATCCTGGATCCAGTTCCGCTTCTAGGTCTTCGTGGGTATGAATGTCCAGCAACCCTGGAATCAGATATTTACCCCGAGCGTCCAGCGTGGTCCCGGCATTCTGAGCATCCAGGCTGGATCCCTTTTGAGCGATCAATCCATCTTTAATGGCGATATCGATGGCGACGCCTTCACCCCCGCTACCATCAAACACTTTGGCATTTTGAATTAAGGTATCCCACATAGCTCAGACACCCCTCCCACCCTCTTGGGTACAGGCTTAAAAAATCCGAATCTCCTAGGGTACACTAAGTCGACAGGGGGATGTTATGGCTCAGCAAAGTTCAGCAAACGAACACAAAGCAGCAGATGTATTAATCGTCGGAGGCGGTTTTGCTGGTATGTACGCAACTTATCACTTCCGTCGACTTGGCTTGACCACGAAAGTGCTCGAGGCGGGCTCTGATGTGGGCGGCACCTGGTATTGGAATCGCTACCCCGGCGCCCGTTGTGATGTTCCATCGCTGGAATACTCTTTTGGATTTTCAGAGGAGCTCGAGCAGGAATGGGACTGGCCAGAAGTATTTTCTGCTCAACCGGATATCCTGCGCTACGCCAATCATGTTGCTGATCGTTTCGATCTGCGTCGCGATATGCTGTTCAATACGACAGTCACAGCAATAACGTATTCAGAAACATCGCAACACTGGCGTCTGGACACCGAATCAAGCGGTCAGTTTATTGCCCCCTACGTCGTCATGGCCACAGGCTGCTTATCCGTGCCGAATACGCCAAGAATTGAAGGGGCTGACAGCTTCGCAGGTGAGGTCTTACACACCGGGAGATGGCCAAAAAATGAAGTTGATCTCGCCGACAAACGGGTCGGCATCATTGGCACGGGCTCTTCCGGCGTACAGGCGATACCAGAACTGGCAAAGACTGCCGCACACTTAACCGTTTTCCAACGTACGCCCGTTTATACGGTACCTGCCAACCGCAAAGCCATGCGCGACGCCGTACAGCAGGAATTCAAAGACAACTATCGAGACATCCGCGCGTTACAGCAGAGCAACCAGGGAGGCGTATCCAACTTTCGCCCCGTGCGGAGCGTCACGCGCCCAGATTCTGGCCATCAAGATGCCACCCAAACGCGCGCTTTTCGCAGCCGCACTATCCTGGCACTGACCCCCGAAGAACGTCGCCAGACAATCATGCGCAGGGGTATTGGCGAACTGTTGAATTTTGCAGACGTGTACACAAACCCGGAAGCAAACGAGATTGCCAACGATCTGTTTCGACAGGCACTGCGACATATGGTGAAAGATCCTGAAACAGCCCAGGGTCTGATGCCTCAAGACTACGGTCTGGGATGTAAACGCCAGGTACTGGATCGGGACTACTACGACACGTACAACCGCGACAATGTTCTGTTGGTTGATCTTAAGCAAACCCCTATCGAACAGATTACCAAAGTCGGGATTCAAACCACGGATAAGCACATTGATTTAGATGTGCTGATCTACGCCACCGGCTTTGACGCGATGACCGGTGCTTTGCTGAAAGCGAATATCACCGGGCGGAATGGACTGACATTGAGCGACAAGTGGACCTATGGCCCCGCTGCCTACCTTGGCTTGCAGATAGAGGGGTTCCCCAACCTCTTCACCGTCACAGGTCCTGGCAGTCCCTCGGTCCTGTGCAACATGCTGGTAGCCATCGAGCAGCATGTAAATTGGATTGGAGAGTGTATTAAGTTTTTGCATGATAGAGGCGACAAGCAGATCGAGCCAAAGATTGACTCGGTCGATCAGTGGATCGCACACGTTAACGATGTTGCCGACAACACGATGTACACGGCACCTACGTGCAATTCATGGTATCTGGGTGCAAATATCCCGGGAAAACCAAGAATTTTTATGCCGTATGTGGGTGGATATCCACGCTATAAAGAAAGATGTGACTGGGAACAAGCGAACGGCTATCCCGGCTTTAATATTACCTGACTCGAAGTAACTGACATGAGCACACCTACAAAAAGCCGAGCTGCAGCATTGGCAACACTGACCGCACCCGGAGCGGACCACGAACTTCATAACATAGAAGTGAACGGGCTTGCTTGTAAAGCATTCGTCAACGCCCCCAATTCTTTACGAGAACTCTATATTGAATCCATCAGTGACGAAGAATTTTTCATCTTCGAAGACGAGCGCTACACCTTCGCTGAGATGTATAGCCAAGCCGCACGCCTCGCCCACTGCCTCGTGGAAACCTACGGTATTGAGAAAGGTGATCGGGTGGCTATTTCCATGCGTAACTACCCAGAATGGGTAGTTGGATTCACTGCCGCCACCTCAATTGGTGCCATCGCGGTTGCCATGAACGCCTGGTGGGAGACGGAAGAAATCGAAATGGGGCTTAAGGATAGCGGCGCTAAGGTTATCTTGGCTGACGCAGAGAGAATTGCGCGTCTGGCTCAAATTGAAGGGCTCACCACCCAGATCATCTCCGTGCGCCCGCAAGATATCGTTCTTGGCAAAGAATTTAACGAAGCGCTGGGCGCCGTTCCAGAGAACGCGCCAATGCCCAACGCGGTGATCGATCCAGACGATCCTGCCACCATGTTTTATACATCTGGATCCACTGGATTTCCCAAAGGCGCAGTGGCTTCCCATCGCAATATACTCTCCGCGCTCCTGTCTTGGGAGCTGGATGGCAAAAGTGCCCTGTTGATCGCCGATGCCGAACCGCCCGAACTGCCTTATCAGGTGGCTACGCTATTGGCTGTCCCCCTGTTCCACGTCACCGGTTCCCACGCCGTTTATCTGAGCTCCTACCGCCAACAGCGTAAGATGGTCTCAATGTACAAGTGGGACACAGACACTGCAGCAAAGCTGATTGAAAGCGAAAAAATATCCTCATTTGTCGCACCTGCCGCTATGACAGGAGACTTGGTCCAGGCCGCATCAAGACTTAATACAGATCTTTCATCACTTCTCGCCGTCGGCGGTGGTGGCGCACCTCGAGCACCCGAACAGGTGAAGGACATAGACGATACCTTCAGCACAGCGATGCCTAACACCGGCTGGGGTATGACCGAAACCAACGGCATTGGCACGGGCATTGGTGGACAGGATTATCTGGATCGTCCCGCAAGTTCTGGCCGTGTCTCTGCAGTATTGGATTTGAAAATTGTCGACGAAGAAGGCAATACCCTCCCACAAGGGCAACGTGGAGAGCTTCTGATTCGCGGCACCAGCATCATCAAGGGTTACTGGGATCGTCCGGAAGCCAACGCAGAAACGTTTGTCGATGGATGGCTGCGCACCGGCGATGTCGCTTACCTTGACGAAGAAGGTTATCTATTCATCGTCGATCGCATCAAGGACTTGATCATTCGCGGCGGAGAAAACATCGGTTGCGGCGAGGTTGAAGCTGCTTTGTTAGAGCATCCCGATATCCTGGAAGCATCCGTATACGCCCTGCCTGACGAACGATTAGGCGAGGAAGTTGCCACAACTGTTTTTTGCGAGAGCGCGCTGGACGAGGGTCAGTTGAGAGACTTTCTCGTCGAGCGGTTAGCCCGCTTCAAGATACCCAGGTATATCAATATTCAAAATCAGCCGTTACCACGCATAGCATCCGGCAAGATATTCAAGCGACAAATGCGCGAGGATGCGCTACGCGCAATTCAAAACTAGGCTGTTGTCGGCTTCGGGCGATCCGTCACACGAACAGAAGGAATGAACAAGACGCTCAACAGCGTCAGCACCATAAACATCGAGCCGGAAACGACGAGGGCAGTCCCAACATCGTAGTTTTCAGCGATATACGCAATCGGGAACACACCAATGGGCATGAGGCCGTGGCTCATCATATCAATGCTCATGATGCGCCCACGCATACGATCTTCGACCTGCAGCTGCAACATGCCGCGATTCAAAGACATATTCCAACTGCTGACCCACCCTACCAGGATACCCATGGAGATCACCAGCCAGTAGGTCGCCGACATACCAAACGCTGCAGTAGCTGCACCCCAAGCAACACAGGTTATTATCAGCCACATTCCTTTTTTGCGCAGATCACCCATGGTCGCCATCATGAGGGAGCCAACAATGGCACCCGCTCCCATGGCCGAGACCAGAAATCCAAGGTCATCAGGTCCACCGCCCATTATCTCTTCGTTAAAAGCGGGCAACAAAGTATTTAACGGCATCCCAAACAGGAACGGAATAATCGACAGCACGATCAATCCAAATACAGGAGGATGCGACTTCACATAGCTTAAGCCCTCCTTCATATCTGCAAAGGCGTTTGCTTTGCTGTCCTGCTTGACCTTTCCCTGCTGATCGATGAACAACATCGTCACCGCGGAAATAAAGTACAGCGTTGCGATCACGATATAGACCACGCCAACGCCGAATGATGAGGTTTTGTCACCGCCTGCAATTATCGCGATCAAAAAACCGGCAAACGCTGGCCCCACAATACGCGCAAGGTTCCAGCTGGTTGTATTGAGCCCCATGGCGCTGAATACCAGGCGTTCAGGGATTAGTTCCGGCACAAAGGCTTGCCGTGCAGGCATGGATAACGCCAGGACCGTGCCGTTAAAAAACCCGAACCACAAGAAATCCCAAAAGGTGACGGTGCCGGAAAAAATGATGATCGCCATACAAATGGTTGCTGCACAGTTCAGCGCCTGGGCCCAGACGATCACGTGTTTCTTTTTCAGCCGATCCGCCAGCACGCCACCGTAAAGAGAGAACAGCACAGTCGGCACCATAAAAGACATGGTGACCCACCCTAGATCCACCGGCGACGATGTCAGCTCATAGACGAGCCACCCACGCGCAATAATCTGCATATTCATCGCAAAGGAAGAACCTAAGCTGCCAATCCACAACCACATGAAGTTGCGAACCGCTAACGCATGAAATATGTCTCGTGACGCCAAAACTTTCCTTCTAATACCGCACAGGGTATCGCTGCAAAGAGTAAAACCGCATTAACAGCGGGGAAACGAGTCAGTATAACACAAGGCTACCCCAACCCCTTTTGACAGGAGGTCGCTGGCCCTTCACACCACACTTAGTGCATGATGCCAGCACAAAAATTAACCAAGGATCCGACATGCGACTGGGAGCAATTCTATATAACGATTTCGAGCTACTTGACGCCTATGGACCGCTCGAGATGTTTGGTTGTCTGGGAGACGACATGGAAATCGTTGTCATTGCCGAGAACAAGGGCGGCGTCAAATCATCCGGCGGCCCAAAGACCCTGGCAGAATTCGATTTTTCCGATGCCCCAGATCTGGACCTCACGCTCCTGCCCGGAGGTGTGGGCACCATTCCGGAGCTTGAAAACCCAGCGCTACTTAACTTCCTTAAGGAGCGTTGTCCCGCAGCGAGCATCAACATGAGCGTTTGTTCTGGATCGGCCCTACTCGCTAAAGCTGGACTCCTTGATGGTCTGCGGGCGACGTCTAACAAAATGTTTTTCAACCTGGCAACCAGTCAAAGTGACCAGGTTGAATGGGTCGAGGCAGCACGCTGGGTCGACGCGGGTCAATATGTTACCTCCTCTGGTGTTTCTGCTGGCACCGACATGGCTTTGGCCGTAATCGAGCGCCTGTTCGATAACAATCGAGCGCAACAGGTAGCGGCGTTTACAGAGTATCAATGGCACACAGATGCAGATTCTGATCCCTTTGTTCAATTTCTAAATCAGGCAGATCCGGCCTTGCTGGGTTGATCAGCGCATGGATTTAGTCAATTTCACCCAGGAATTATTCGGACCGGGGGTTGCGGGCTTTATGGAACTGGTGACCGATCTGGGTGGTCCGATCGGTTGGCTGGTGCTATTACACCTGATTTTCATTTTTGCCGGCATCGAGAAAGGTCTACAGCTGACAATCGTTGGCGCGCTGGCTCTGATCACCAATACCTGGTTGAAAGTCCTGCTGGCACAACCACGACCTTTCTGGATCGCGTCTGATATAGAAGCGCTGCGAACAACAGGCGGTTTTGGTATGCCTTCGGGGCACGCCCAGGGCGCGGTCGCGTTTTGGGGCTACTTGAGCCATCTGACCTATCCCAAGGCCTGGTATGTGGCCATGGGGTTTGCGGTATTTGCAGTGCTGACCGGGCTGACCCGAATTTATCTGGGCGTTCATTCGGCCGCTCAAGTCTTGGTAGGACTGACCCTGGGTCTAGTGTGTTTACTCGCGGTGATCAAACTCTGGCCGATGGCGGTAGCGAGGATCAGCAGTTGGTCTCTTCAGAAACAAAGCATCGTATTAGCCGGCGTAACCGGAGCTTTAATCGTCATCGATCAGTTGGTCATTTGGATCCACAGCAGCTTTGTTGTAGACCCGACCTGGCTAAACAACGCCCAGGCCACCGCAGATCGACTCGGTACAGGTGAATCCTTTAAATCGCAGGAAGACTTAAGCTTAGCGTCTGGCAGCTCTTCAGGCTTGGTTCTGATGATCACCGGCTATCTTGCCATCGGCATATGTAACCAACGCTGGACGGTCACCCTGCAAGGCTGGGTCGATCGGCTGCTGAGCGTAATTGTCATGCTGCTATTCACAGCACTATTTCTGTGGCTGGCCTCATCAATCGCTGAACAAATTGATCATCTTGCTGTGACAGGTCTTTTTGCCCTGGCCTACCCAATATGCTGTGTCTATGGGGCCATGCTAACCATACAAAAGCTACGTAACTGACAATGTCATCAACACATCATCAATTTTAGTTGGCCCGATACGCACCCAGTCTGGTGCAAGGCCGTATTCCTCAAATCCCATGGAGCGATAGAGATGTCGCGCGTTTTTGTTATGGGCAAATACCCGAAGGTCCAACCATTCGATGGAAGGGCTGAGCTGACAAAACGTAATGGCGCTGTTCATCAGTACGCGTCCCAGCCCTCTCCCTCGATAGGCTCGCTCGATACCAATCCCAAGTTCACAACGATGTAATTGAGCCTTGATTCCTCCACCCTTCAGGTCTACGTGGCCCACGATGTTGCCACCGGATTTAGCTACCCACCATCGTTGCCAGCCCGGTTCATCAAGGCTACGCGCCAGAGTAGACGGATCCATACCATTAGGGCCATCAGCATCGTCTGGCGCAAAGGGCATAAAGTGATAGTCGCCACCTCGGCCAGATTCCGATCTATGCCGGGCAAAATGAGCCTCGAACAAAACGAGATCTGTGGCTTCCATTGGATGAATTGTGTAATCCTTGGCCATCAATAATCTAACCTGAAACTGTCACCATCACGAACGATGTGCCCAGCCGTCGGTCCAGCGAAGTGGGTACCGATGATCAATACCGGTTGGTCAGAATACTGCTTAACGAATATATCTCTTGTTGCGGCAGCATTATCCTGATTATGGTCTGCAGTACTCGACCAATTCGGGTACTTAATCTGACACGGGTGGTGAATCATGTCGCCTGTGATAATCGCCTCTTCGCCTTCGGACACGATGTGAATGCTGACATGGCCTGGGGTGTGTCCCGGCGTAGGAATCAGGCAGACTTCGTCATTGACTCGATGGTTCTGGTCTACCAGAACCGCCAGGTCGGCATCAAAGATGGGTTGCACAGAGTCCTCGATCACCGGCCCATATTCCTGCTCCTCATCTTTCCAGTGCATCCACTCATCCTTAGCAAAGAGGTAATCCGCATTCGCGAACGTCGGCGTCCACCTCCCTGCTACAAGACGAGTATTCCAACCCACGTGGTCCACATGCATGTGCGTACACAACACGGTATCAATCTGATCAGTTGAGAAACCAGCCGCCACAAACTTCTCCAGGAAGTCTGATTGCATGTAATTCCATTTGGGATAGCTGCGTGGTTTGTCATTGCCAATACAGGTATCCACCATAATCGTCTGGCCCTGGGATTCCACAATCAATGAATGCATGGACAGCACAATCCGATTTCGCTCGTCAACAAACGGACGCATCCAATCAATTTCAGCCAATATATCGGGCGTCGCCTGGGGTAACAAGTGAGGCCCTAGAGATGCGGTTGTTAACTCTACGATCTGGGTCACTTTCACCGCCCCTACCTGCCACTTAAGCATGGTTTCCTCTCACCAATCTATCCTGAGTGGGAACGAGCGTTGCAAAATCCATCCACTTGGTCAAACATCAACAAGAATTATCGAACATTTAGGGAGTGGTATGACGTACGCAGGTATTGGGGTAACCATCGATAACAAAGTAGCTGTGGTGGAGATTCAACGCCCACCTAACAATTTTTTTGATACCCAGTTGATCAAAGACTTAGCCAGCTGCTTTGGACAATGGGACAACAGCGACGAAGTTCGGGCCATCGTTCTGTGTTCGAAAGGAAAACACTTCTGCGCGGGAAATGATTTCAGCTCCACCTCACGCAACACGGAGCGAGCCGACCGTGAACCAGGTGCGCCTAACCCACTATATGCGGCTGCTACTGCACTCTTCGATACAAAAACCCCGGTGGTGGGCGCGATTCAAGGTGCCGCAGTGGGAGGCGGATTTGGCCTGGCGGTGATGCCTGATTTTCGGGTGGTCTCTCCAGAGGCTCGATTTACGGCAAATTTTGTAAAACTGGGGTTCCACCCAGGTTTTGGCTTAACCCATACGCTGCCAAGACTGATTGGCCATCAAGCGGCTCAACTGCTGTTCCTGACCGGCAAAAGAATTGGTGGAGAAGAAGCACTCCGAATTGGTTTGGCTGACGTGCTGACCGATAAAGATTCACTACGTGACGAGGCCATCAAACTGGCAAACGAGATTGCGGAAAACGCACCACTTGCCGTAAAGAGCGTGAGAGCCACGATGCGAGAAGGACTGGCAGATGCGGTTCGCAAGCAGACCGATCACGAAAATGCAGAGCAGCACCGACTGCAACAAACCGACGATCACAGGGAAGGCGTTCGCGCCGTCGCCGAACGGCGCCCTGGTAAATTCACGGGAACTTAGTCGAGCGCAAACGAAGGGACTACGCGCTTTGCTGCGTGGCTTCACCAGATCCGCGCAATCGCAGGGCTTCCTGAATTTTGGCGTGCTCTGTTTCATCCAGTGAAAAACGTGAGAACATGATTGCGCCGACCACATAACAAACCAGCGGAAACAAACCATACAGTGTGACCATGGCTATTTTGGTTTGCATCGACTGCTCTGCATTGGGCACAAAGCCTGCAAACTCAAGCACAAAACCGGTTAGCAGCAACATCAAACCTAAGGCACTTTTCTGCATAAAGTTCCAGGCAGCAAAATAGGCCCCCTCTTTTCGCTCACCGGTGAGATATTCGTCATAGTCAATCACGTCCCCTTGCACCGAGGGGCCCAGGGTGCCGCCACACCCATTTGCCAGCCCACCAAAAAACGCCATGGTGAAAATCCAGATAACGCGCATGGACTGATCCTCAATAAAGGGCAGCAGAAACATGCCGCCAAAGCTGAGTGCGGTGAGAAGCATGCCGCCAATCCATACCCGGATCTTGCCGAAACGCTTTGACAAAGGCACCCACAACGGCACCGAGGCGCTGGAAGGCAACATGTAGGCAAAGATAATCAGCGGCGCCAGGGTGGGCGTGCCAACGATGTAATGCGTGACATACAGCGTAAGCGCCGCGATCGCCGAGGAGCCCACATATTCGATGAACGTTACAATCAGCAGCAGACGGGAATGTTTGTTCTGCCACACGTCTACAAAGGCTTTGAACGGTCCGGCTTTAACCCTACCCTGAAATTCCGGCCGTTCTCGCAGCCGTATCACGGCAAAGATCACTAAGACCACCATAACCAAAACAGCGACTGTGGCTAGGTCGGAAGCCGCACTACGCACGTCCCCGTCTGGCGCGTACTCGGCGTTGATCAAAATCTGCAGGCTGACCAGCGAAAGGATGGAGCCCAGAATATAAGCCGCATGGCGCACGCCGAACATGCGGCTACGCTCGTGATAATCGTCCGACAGCTCAGCACCCAGTGATAAATGCGGAACATAAAACAGTGTCATGGCAGAATAGAACCCGATCACCGCGATCCCCATCCAGACAATCAGCCCCGTGCTGCTAAGATCTACCGGTGGGGAAAAAACCATATAGAAGCCAGCGCCAATGGGAATACAGCTTGCCAGCATCCAGGTTCGGCGGCGCCCCAAACGAGTTTGTGTCCGGTCACTCAAATAGCCAACCAACGGGTCAGATACCGCATCCCAAAGTCTGGATAAGCTATAAATAACGCCCATCACGGCTGGCGCAATCAACAAGATATCGGTAGCAAACTTCATGACGTACAGGCTCAGCAGCAGATACATATAGCCCGCACCCGCCGCCGGTGCGCCATAGGCAATTACCGTGGACCATGAAACTTTCTCGGTACTACCCGACATGGGCGATCAGGCGTTCTTAATAGTCAATCCGCCATCCACTGGCAAGGTTGCACCCGTCATAAAGCTGGCTGAGGGAAGGCAGAAGTTGAGCGTGCCATGGGCCACCTCTTCGGGTTCTGCGTAGCGCTTCAACGCAACTCGTCTGCGGGCGTACACTTCTTTCTGTTCCTCGGGTATTTCTTTCGTCATACCCGTGCGGATGGGTCCTGGACAGACACAGTTGACCGTGATGCCTTCTGGACCGAGTTCAACCGCTAATGATCGTGTCAGACCAATTACCCCGGTTTTTGCAGCGGTATAGGGACTACCAAATTTTGTTGCACCCAAACCTTCGGTAGATGCGATATTCACAATGCGCGGATTTGAAGATTCACGCAGGTAAGGTAGAGCAGCACGAATCGTCCGAGTTTGAGACGAAATTAATATGTCGAAGGTCTCATCCCAGGCCGCCTCGTATTCTTCCCCATCGATCGGGCTGAAAATAGATATCCCGGCGTTATTCACCAGCAGGTCCAAACCACCAAAGTATGCGGCTGCCTCATCGATCACACGTTTAGTCGCTGCACCATCGCCTAAATCCAAAACCCAGGCTTTAACCTGACATCCCGCGGCTTCAATTTCACCTGCGACCCGCGCCAACCCTTCTTCGTTAAGATCTACAATGGCCACCTTGGCACCTTGATCGGCAAACAGCTTTGCAGTGGCTTCACCCATGCCGCTTGCGGCGCCGGTGATAAACGCAACACACCCTTCAATCGAACGACTTAATTGGCTTAACGCCATGATAGTTTCTCCATTCCCCAAAATATCTGGTCAGACTGTATGAGGCAGAGTTCAGGATTGCAAACTCACAGCACAACCGGATAGTCTGAATCTATGGAACCACGACTGAAGCCTTTAGGCCAAGCAACCGCTGACTATCTACAACAGATCTGGAGTAAGCCGTGCGGCTTGGTGGATATCAAACAGATTCCAGGTGGGGCATCACGAGAAACCTATCGTTTGAAGTTGCAAATTGATGGTGAAGCTTCCGGACTGATATTAAGACGAGACCCTCCGTCCAGCCTGATCGACACGGAACGCCATCACGAATTCAATACATATCGGACGGTTTTTCAGACAGGCGTCATGCCGGTACCAGAGCCTTTGATTCTGGAAGAAGACCATGCCGCCCTGGAGCGCCCTTTTTCCATCATGCGAGAAATTGCCAATGGTCAGGCCAGCCCAGCAGGACTGGATGATCCCGCAATGGATGCCTGTCGCGAACGCCTGGGTCGCACCAAGTGGACACTTCTGGGTAGGCTCGCCAGCACACCCATCAGCGATCTGCCGGGTCTGACTGATTTTATGCCTGTGCCTGATCACCCCGAAGCGGAAAACCTTGCCTATTGGGCTGACGTAATTCGTTCTGACAGCTTGCACCCGCAACCGATCGCAGAGGCGGCTTTTCGTTGGCTGGAACGCAACCTGCCAGAACCGTCAGGAAAGCTTTGCCTGACCCACGGCGATTACAGGACAGGCAATTACCTATATACCGCAAGTGGGGAGATCACCGGGGTGCTGGACTGGGAAATGGCCCACATATCTGATCCGTTGGAGGACTTAGCCTGGTCATTAGACCCACTTTGGTCACCCCAACCCGCGATCGCCGGCAGACTGATGACGCGTCTGGAAGCCGTGGGCATATGGCAGACTGCAAGCGGCATCCAAATTGATCCCATACGCTTTAAATGGTGGCAAATCTTCGCATCAGTCAAAGCCTTGGCCATTTGGACCTCATCCAACGAAGACTATGTCAACGGGACAACTAAGGAACCCATTCTGGCTCTGGCAGGCTGGCCATTGATGGACCGACAAAGTCGCATCTTGATGGACCGCTTGTGTGGTGACAATCAACATCTCATCGCAGAACCGGTTCTGGATCTCAGCTGATGATGCCTAAACCTCAAGCAACGCTGACCAGCATCGCTATGCGCATTGCCACCCATATCTTACCCGTGGCTGAATCCGAGTATGCGCAGGCAGACGCTGGTCTAATCACCCAATTATTAATGACCGCGGCCGAGGACTTTGAGCGGGCCGTGGATGTACGCATGCAGGACATTCAGGACATTCAAGAGGTACTGCGTATCCATGCCGATCAATTGCCGAACCCGGCATGGTTAGAAATATTGGATAAGATGCCCGTCTCCTGGAAGCTGAGTGACGTGAGTGCGCTGCACGACGAGGCGCTTGCGATTTTGATTGAACTACATGCCTGGGCTGAGGGTTTGGGGGACCAGAGCCTGAACCGGGAGATCTGGCACCTGCTGCGGATCCACAGCGAGCGCCACAAATACGCCTTACCGCCAATATAAGCGAACTAGGCTGGCTCGCTCAGGGCCGCTCTTCTATAGAGATACAAAGGAAGTGCCAGGGACAATCCGACGCAAAGGTTGAGAACAATAAACAACCACGGGGCGGGACCTTCTTTTGCCGTGAACATATAAGTCCAGAACACAAAGCTTGAGATAAACAAATCCAGCGTAAACCCCGCAGCCCATCCATTGGCAAAAATAGACGGAATAAATCCCATCAAGCTTGGGGTCTCCTCATGGAAGACGCCAAGAAACGACATGACAGGGATCACAGTGCCAGCAACCGCCCAGCTCAGGTATACGTTTTTCATCACGAGTTCCTATGTTTTGTATCGAGCCTTCACCTTAGTCGCACAACGTATTAACGCCAATTACCCGGGAGGTAATCGTTTCAGGTCATAACCAAGGTACACTTGCGCTATATCCTGTTTGGAGCGATCCCTATGGCAGAAGCAGCCCCACTATTCTCAACGCTCTTAAAACAATGGCGCAGTCACCGACACGTGAGTCAACTGGACCTCGCGATGATGGCAGGGGTATCCCAGCGTCATGTCAGTTTTCTGGAAACCGGGCGCGCCAACCCTAGCAAACCGATGGTCCTGGCTTTAGCACATAGCCTGGACATTCCCCTTCGGGAGCAAAATTCGTTACTGCAAAGCGCTGGGTTTAACGCCATGTTCCAAGAAGGAGATCTGGATGCTGAAACGCACAGGGTGTTCAGGGATGCCCTGGACGCAACCTTGAAGCATCAGGAACCCTATCCAGCCATGGTCCTGGACGGCCAATGGAATCTGGTTATGGCAAACGAAGCTGCACTCAAGTTTTTTAATCTTTTTGTTGACCCATTTGCGGCCTTGGAAAACATGGGCTCACCCACAGAGTTTCAGATTGTGCGCCTGTGCCTGGCGGAAGAAGGCTACCTGCCCTACATCACCAATTGGGAAGATCTGGTTGCAAGTTTTTTGAGTCGGGCTCGACGTGCACTGATCGCAAATCCCAAGCATCCCACTTTGCCCGTTTTAATAGAGGAGATTTTGAATCATCCCAGAGCACCCAAGGACTGGCGCGTTATCTGGTCGGGGCAACCCGCGCCTGCGGTAGAAATGGTGATGGAAAAGGATGGGCAGCGGTACAGCCTGTTTACTATGCTGGCCCATTTTGGAGGTCCTGGCGATGTCACCCTGGAAGAACTTTCGGTAGAAATGTTTTACCCTGCAGATGAAACAACTCGCCAGGCATTGGTAGCGCTGGCGCAAGCATAATCTATTCCAACAGGGGAGACCGATGATCGATCTGCAACGCGAAGGTGACGTGTTCACCATGACCATGAATGCTGGCGAAAACCGCTGGAACACCACCTTCGTGCGAGAAATCGCCAAGGCATTGGATGAGGTTGAGTCCAGTGAAGGCGCGGCTGCTCTGGTTACCACTGCAACGTCAGACAAATTCTACTCTAACGGTTTGGATCTGGACTGGGTACAAAACCCCGAAGCGCACCCCGAGGCCGGGGACCGGGACGTGTTTGGCGATGAGTTTATGAAACTGATGAGCCGTATAATCACGTTCCCAGTGCCCACTGTGGCGGCTGTTAACGGCCATGCCTTTGGCGCTGGATTTATGTTCGCACTCTGCCACGATGTGCGACATATGCGCAGCGATCGCGGGTTCATCTGCGCAAACGAAATGCAGTTGGGCATGCGTATCCCTATTCCTGAGCTGGCTTTGTTCCGCCACAAACTGGCAGGGGATGTGTTTTTTGAAACCGTACAGTTGGCCAAGCGCTGGACCGGCCCAACCGCGCTGGAGGCAGGCATCGCCCAGGGCATCGCCGATACCGATAGTCTACTTGACCAGGCCACCAAACACGCCGCTGAGCTTGCGCCATTGGGTACCCACCGCGCGAACTATCAAGGACAGAAGGAAGCGTTATTCGGAGAAAATGCAGCGATCAACCAACCCCACGGCGCCGCCTATATGCTCCGCAATCTGGATGAATATAGTCACTAGCACTTACGGGCTTGCGGGACACACAGTTGCTGATTGAATTTTAACTCTCAGCGCATCCAGCCATTCTCCTACATTGGCATGTGGCCAGCACGTATGCGACCGAGACCTTAGTTCACGGTACCCTGCTCAAATGACTAAGCCTCGGTCTTTTTACGTCGATGCAAACGAAGCGTACATCTACCACATCACATCAAGGTGTACGCGTCGCGCATGGCTTTTTGGTGAGGACCCACTTACCGGCAAGAATCACGACCATCGTAAGGACGTCTTCCTCAATCGTTTGAAGCATTTATCCAAGTACTTTGCAGTACAAGTCATGGGATATTCTTTGATGAGCAACCATTTCCATCTGGTTTCTCGATACGATCCGAACGAGGCAAAAAATTGGAGCGACGAGGAAATCGCTCGACGATGGTGTGGTGTGTTTAACGGTTTACCAATTACCGAAAGCCATCTGGCCCCAGATTCTCTTGACCAGTTCAATCTCCATCAAATCCTCAAATACAACGAGCTTCTGCTTGATCGCAGGAGACTTGAAAAATGCCGTCGCGCCTTAGGTTCTCTCTCTCGTTTTATGCAGCACCTCAAACAACCTTTTGCGACCTGGGCAAATCGCGAGGATGAATGTAAAGGCCACTTTTTTGAATCGCGCTTCTACTCAGGCATCCTGCGATCGCACAGCGATTTGCTCGCCTGTATGGCCTACGTAGATCTTAATCCAGTAGAGGCAGAGATCGTCAAAACCTTAACGGAGGCCGAACACACGTCTATTCATGAACGGTTGCAGGAAACCCAGTTCGATGTGAAAAAGTTGGAAGCTTATCTAGCTCCACTTTGGACCGAGGAGTCTGAGGAGCCCAAACTCCGCATTACGGTAAAGGAATATGCTGAACAGCTTAACTTGTGGATTGCGTACAAACGCCAGCCAAAGCCTGAAATACTGAATCGAATGGAAGCCTGGATGGCTCGGTTAGTCAATCGAGACAAATCCAAACGGAAAGTTCCACACCCATTCTTTGATTACACCTAACTACCGATCCCTCCAATTCAATCGGGGCTAATCTTAACGCCCCTAAGAATCCCAGTAGTCGATCCCTTACATCGTACACAGCATCTGCAGATTGACAACCTCGATTCCAATCGGTTTTCGTAGAAAACTACCTCAGGATGTTTCCGCACGAGGGTAATATAATAAAAAAATGAATTAGGATGTGTGGATTATCTTGTTTTAGTCTGTGTCCCGTGTCGGGTCTCCCGTGTCGGGTCGGGTTGACTCGAACTGTGTTTGTGCCGCTGCGACCTTCTTCGACGACCAGGGCGATGGAGCCGCAGGTCAACGTGCTATCGGCTTCTTCAAGCATTAGCGCATCGCCGATATATCCTTGGATCGAGTCACCGCTGAATGCAAGCTTAAGGTCGTGGGTTTCGCCGAATTCCCAAGCGTAATCCACAGATGCTAACACCCGCTCTGCGTGATTGACGCAGACCAGGTCAAGACTACTCCGCTCACCGCGTTTGCTAAGCAACAGACCATAATACCGACGCATGCCTTGCACGCGTCCCGCAATCCCGGCGGCGTTTGCCAGATGGGGCGTCACATCGGCCGTGACCTCGTAGTCGCGCCACCCATGATTACCTTGTATCACCAGTCCGCGGCCTTGGTTTTGGATGATCCGATGTGCCTCCCACCAGGATAAGAACTCATCCGCTCCATTGATCCAGGCACGCCGCCACATAGACCCTTTGGAAGGTCGTGAAAAGTCTATTTTTGGCTCACCAGCCCAGGTCAGCCAGTGTAGTGCAGAGTGCCCATCTCCCAGGTGCGCAACACCCACTTCAAATATCGGATGGCAGTCTTTAGGAATCTCCCAGCTCACCCGTTGGGTCTGGCCACTCCCGATTGCGGGTCCGGCAACGAAGGTCGGCTCGTCCCCATGACCGTAGTACTTTAAGTACAAACAACATGTGGTATCAGTGGAAATCTCTGCCTCAATAGTCTGACCGGGGTGGATGCGTGGCGAGGCCAACAACGCATACCCGGCTTTTTCAAACATTTTGGCGATGTCTTTGGTCGGGGTGAATACTGGAGAGCCAAATTGGCTGTCTGCGGGCCCTGCCAGCAACAACGCCCCATCATGATCAACGGTGTGCCGGATCGAAGCGCCCTCGCCCGTAGTCGTGAAACCCTGTACCGAGCCAGGCAGCTGAAAATGAAATTCGGCACCCCCTTTTGGCCGCCATGGGGATTTCCCTTTGAGTAGCAAAGCTGAATTCACAAGACTCACCGTTTCGCGGGCACAATCCGAAATCCCCCAATTTGGATCAGCCGTCGGTACGTAAATTCGATCCGCCACAGGCGCACGCCAGTCTTCACCTGTTGCTGACTTGTTAATTCCATCGATGCCAAGTTTGATGCCCATCAGACAACCCAAATTTCCGGAGTTGCAGTCTGTGTCCCACCCGCTGGTATTGACGATTTTCATGGCCTGGGAAAAATCATCTTCTGCATGCAACAGAGACAGAACCATCAGACCGTGATTGGGAACCATGTGACAGTTACCGCCATATTTGTCATACCCGTAGTGGGCGGCCAGAAGTTCACGGTTGCCGCGCCAATCTGGAGACTGTGCATGCCAACTACGCACGTCATCGATCAATTTTCGAATGACACTATCTCCAGGGACATACCGCACAGCCAGATCCAATAGGCGGTCTGTGTCTTGATCCACAAACGCCTGCGACTCCATCACCGCCCAGGCCACGGCACCATAGACAGCTTCCCCGTCATGACTGACACGCGCTGCCTGTTCCGCCAGATACGCTGCCTGATCAGGATCCCCAGGCGCAACCATGGCCCAGCCGTCAATGAAGATCTGGGCACCAATCTGTTCCGAGACCACCTTGCCGTTGAGTGCTGCAGACCCACTGCGAGGCGCATCAATGCCCTGCTTGAGTCTGAGATAGGCCGTGTGCTCGGTGGAGTTGCCTAAGCCACCCCACCAGAGAATGGTTCGATCTTCGATCAAATAGTTCAGCCATCCCTTGCCTACATCCGCAGCAGTCGGGGGAGCATCACCCAATACGCGAGGAAACGTAAACGTGCCGGAAATATCATCGTCGGTAACCAACAGCGGCATACCCAGCTTGTCATGCACGTAGTACTCAATGTCGCCTAATTGTTGTTGAATACGCTCGTAGGTCCACCCTTCGAACGGACGACCCAAGTACACCCCAATCACCTTGCCCAACACACCGGCATAGACCCGGTTGACGTAGTCGTGTGGAAAACTATCAAAATGTGGCTGCACCACGGCTCCCCTCAATTACCCTGACCTGATACATTAATTCTTTCTTCCGAAACGGTCGATAGTTTGCGTCAGTCTCCCATACGTCAAACTCTGCTTCGCCAGGTCCTGCGGCTTTCAGCGACCCGATTTGGCGGGTGGTTCTTCACCACCATTACACCGCCCCTGGATCGCTTCCTGATGAGAAAGACGCAGGGACGTTGGAACCTGGGCTTGGGTTGGGTGCCGATTGGATTGCTGGAAACCACCGGCAGACGTACCGGTAGAACCTACCAGACCCCGTTGCTGTACGACGCCTTCGATTCCTATCTTTACCTGGTCGCGTCAAGCGGCGGAAGTCCAAAACATCCTACCTGGTACTGGAATGCCAAAGATCGACCAGTGGTTTTCTATCGCGGCGGTCAGGTATTGCGAGGTCACATGGAAGAAACGGATGGGCAGGACTACGCGGACGCCTGGAACAGATTCCGCGCGTTTAACCCTGGGTTCGATACTTACAATGAACGAGTAGACCGACACATCCCGATCTTGCGCATGAAAATCTAATCCCCAGGGGCGTCACCTAGAATATATCGAGGCCCAGGGCCATGTCGCCAGGCCTTATCATCCGGATTGTATAAAGCGCAATTGGTTAAGGACAGGCAACCACACCCGATACACCCGTCCAGCCGATCGCGAGTGTTTTGCAGGATCTTTATCTGCTCATCCAGATGCGTGCGAAAACCTCTGCTCAATCTTGCCCAGTCTTTTTGTGTTGGCGTCCTGTTATCGGGCAGTGAACCTAACTGCTCTCGAATTTGACTGATAGAAAAGCCCAACTGTTGCGCAATCAAGATAAAGGACAAGCGCCGAATATCTGCACGCTTGAATCGCCGCTGTCCACCCGTGTTTCTATCCGGGTGAACTAAACCCTGGGTTTCGTAAAAGCGAATCGCAGAAATCGAAAGACCAGTCCGGTCCGCCACCTGGCCAATAGATAAAAATTCCATGATAAAAGCTTGACCTAAAGTAAGGTTTAGGTATTAGCCTACTCTTTCAAGTCCTGATTTCCAAACCAGTGGAGGCTGAAATGGACAATAAACACTCTGTATCTATCGAACACGTTAATGTCACCGTCACACACCCGGAAGCAACAGCAGCCATGCTCTGCAAAATATTCGGCTGGCAAGTGCGCTGGCATGGCCCGTCACAGATGGGTGGCGAAACCTATCATGTCGGCACCGATAATCAGTACCTGGCGGTCTACACCTACGACCACGAGCCCGAGACAGCAGCAAATAGTAGTGCTCGAACTCGAGGCGGGCTAAATCACGTTGGTGTGCAGGTCGCAGATCTGGATGAGGTTGCAGAACGTGTGAAGTCAGCCGGTTACAACCCGTACTCATTTGGCGACTACGAGCCGGGTAAACGTTTCTACTTTCGCGATACCGATGACATTGAATATGAGGTCGTAAGCTACAGCTAGTTAAATTCTAGAAACTCAACGATTTCGTGATTGGCCTGCGAACGCGGGTCTATGACAATGCGTAGACCCACTTGTTCGCCATTCAGTTCAGTATTCAGAAAGTACATACGCCGCTCATACGCAACGTCACCTTCCCGAAAACGGATGCTGGCTTGGTTTGCTTTGCGATCCTGTACAAACGTGGCAATCAATTTGCTCACTTGTCCATCTTGTTTTCTAGGATCTTCTGTTTCGATGAACAACTTCTGTTGTTTGTGCAACGCATCCACATCAATCGGCTCCGGATACAGCACAACTTCTGCATATACGCTACTGCGATCTTGGGAATAAGCGTGAATCCGACGGACACCATCTTGTACATAGTGATCCAATAGAACGTCGTGCCCACGCTCATCAATGCCCGGATAGAGAAAATATAGTTGGGGAGCCAATAACTCAGATGCCTGCCAGACCGAATTACTGTCGCGACTGTCCACCGCAGGCTCTTCTGATACAGCTTGGCGGGATAATGTAGCAGACGCCCTACTCGCATATTTAGATGGCTCCGAGTCAGTTTGAAGCGATGCCGCGACGACGATCTCTTCTAATTCGCCAGGGTTGTCAGCTGTATTCTGCCCAGCGGGCGGCACACTTTGCGGCGCAGCATTCAGCGATGCAAGCCCACTCGGAGTGGGTGATGGATCCACCTCAGCCGGAGCTTGCCCGGGCTTAGATTTAACTTGGCGAACCGCATCACCTGCGCGCATTTGTTTAGCCGCTGTATCCAACGACTCAAATGCAACTTCAGATTCGCTTGGCATCACCTGAGCTTCGTCGACCTGAAAATAGATGCCCGCGCTGACGACCAATACCGCAGCAGTAGCCAGGGCAGACACCCGCCCGCTCAGCCAGCCTCGACCGGTACCAGCCGACTTATCCGTCGAGGCCTCAGACTTTTTTCCAGACCCACCAGGTCTCGCGCTTTCATCCGCAGCCGTTTTCAGGATGGCAGCATCCAAAGCCGCCCCGGGTTCTTCACGCGCCTCCCGGTAAAGGTCTGTTATCCACTCATCTGACGGCTTTTGCTTATCTTGATCAGACATATTTCTGCATCCGCGATTTGAGTTTATCCATGGCGTACCGCAAACGGCTTTTTACACCTTCTGCTGTGGTATCCGTAAGTTCCGCAATCTGATTAATTGTTAGCTGGGTTTCGTGTTTGAGTATCCAGGCAGACCGTTGCGCAACCGGCAGCGCCGCCAGCTGTCGCATCAAGATCTCTCGCAATTGCATGTTTGATGCGTTACCAGACACTTCGCTGCCGGTATCTTCCAGGTCTTCATCAATTCCAGTTTCTTCAACTCCCTTCATACTCGCTCGATGATGGTCCATCAGCACGTTGTGACAAATCCTGAAGATGTATGCCTGGAATTTTCCCTGCTCTGAATATCCAGGCAGTGCTTTAACGATCTTCAGCCAGGTTTCTTGAAAGGCGTCCTCTGCGGCAGCTCGTGGTAGTTGATGCAACAGGTATCTGAAGATGGCGCCTTTATGTCTTGTATACAAAACCTCAAAGGCCGTCTGATCCCCGGCAAGGTAACCCGCAACCAACGCTTCATCGGGCACATTAGCCAATTCTGAACCGCTGAGCGGTTCAGAATTTGAGGCTGAATTTGCAACAGATGAAGTCAAATCAAACTCCGTGAATTGGGCTTAACGTCCAGATGCCGCCGTGTCGCCCGGCTGCAGACTCTCTGCGGTACGCACCAGTTTTAGAAACTCGGACCGATATCCCATCTGGTCCATCCCTTTAGCGCTCTCAGCCAACGCCAGCAGATCTTTCCAGTTGTGATTTTGCACCGCTTCGCCATTGCGTAACAACTGTGCAAACCAGGCTACCGCGCCACTAAACCGATAAGTTGAACTGGTTTTGTCCAACTCAGGTTGCATGCTGTCGCTTGATACAACCTGCGTCACGAGCTTACTTGCGCCACCATGCTCGGTCTTGTAACGCACTTTTACATAGGCCGCTTCACTCGTCGGCTCTTCGGCATTTTGTCCAGGCTTACTATCAGCATAGCGCAATGGATCGATGATGTTTGTTTGATCTCCCACCATGACCACTTCATAAATTGCTGTAACACTGTGGCCTTCCCCCACTTCACCGGCATCTACCTTGTCGTTGTTAAAGTCTTCTCGATTGAGGTGTCGGGTTTCGTAGCCCACCAGGCGATAGCCTGCAATCACGGCAGGATTGAACTCCACCTGGATCTTTACGTCCCGTGCCACGATGTTGAGCGTTGCGCCAATCTCGTCGACCAATACCTTGCGCGCCTCGTGCATGGTATCTATGTACGCCGCATTACCATCACCGATTTGGGCTATTTTCTGCATCATGTGATCGTTGAGGTTGCCAGAGCCAAACCCAAGGACCGTAAGGGCAACGCCAGACTTGCGTTTTTGCTCCACCAGATCTTCCAGCTGATCTGTGCCGGTGGTACCCACGTTAAAATCACCATCCGTCGCCAACAGTACACGGTTAATGCCATGCTCGATCTTATGTTGCTCGGCCAGTTGATAAGCCAGATGAATCCCCGCCGCACCGTTGGTTGATCCGCCGGCCTGCAGTTTATCGATCGCAGCAAGAATTTTGGCCTTTTCATCACCCGCGGTGGATTCCAACACGGTACCGGCAGCACCTGCGTATACCACCATGGCAATTCTGTCCTCGGCTCTCATCTGTCTTGTCAGCATTTTCAAGGCCCGTTTCAACAAATGCAGTTTGTTGGGCGCCTGCATCGATCCAGATACGTCGACCAGAAAGACCAGGTTGGCCGGGGGCAGATCCTTCACGCTGGCCGGTGGCGTGGTGTTGATCCCGATGTGCAACAGGCGGTGATTTTTGTTCCAAGGACTAGGTCCAAACTCCTGATAGATCCCAAAAGGGTGGGCATCAGCCGGGGCCGGATACTGATAGTCAAAGTAGTTAACAAATTCCTCCACCCGGATCGCATCGCCAGGCGGCAGGTAACCATCAGACAAGCTTCTGCGCAGATTGGTGTAAGAGGCGGTATCCACATCAACCGCGAAGGTCGAGACCGGTGAGGACTCACTCCACTGCCAGCCGTTATCGGTAAACTTCTGATACTGATCGCGGCCATAGTCCTGATAAGCGGGCATCTGGTAATGCGCCACATGAGCAGGACTTACCGCAGCAAGGCGTCTGTTTAAGTTACCCATCGGCTTACCCTGCTTGGCGGCTGTCACCAGCACTTCTTCCAATACCTGCTCCTGCACGTTCGCAGGGTTTTTAGCTTCCGAATCCTGCGCCAGATCGAGCACGGGCCGGGGCTCAATGACCGTACGCTCAGGTTGAATCTGTATTGGTTCGTCTGGTTGCTTTATCTCTTTAGAATCCTGAGAGGACGGACCCTGACACCCATAAAGAAAAACCAGACCCAAGAGCACCCAGAACAATTTATTCCGCATTGTATCCACTGCAATTCACCTCAGTTTGTGGGCCAATTTATGCCCGTTAGAGAGTAAAACGCAGCCGCCACAAAAAAGGGGTTAACTATTTTGAATCTTTTTCGGCAGGTAGATTTTGAACTCAGCACCCTGATCAGAGCTGTCCACCACAATGGTGCCTCTGTGCCATTCAACGATTTCACCCACCACGGCAAGTCCCAATCCGCGGGATTCGTTATGCGTGGAATAGGTTGGATCAAATATCAGTTTGGGAACGACCGGACCGATGCCGGGTCCAGTATCCGACACTGTGATACAGGCATATTCTCCAATTCCTACGTCTGCAAACAACGAAGTCCGCCTGGCGGCGGTGTCCAGGGTTTCGGTCCCCACTCCAACTGTGATGGTTCCGCTCGCACCAATTTCTTGAATGCTGTTCAGCACCAGATTGAGCACTAATTGCTGAATTCGACCCAAGTCGCCCAATACCGCTGTGCGATCTGTGATTTCAAATTCAATAGACACTCGCTCGGGCGATGCCACCTGCAGAATGTGGTTCAGCTGCCGAACCACATCGCCCAGATCAACGGTGCTGAATCTTGGATAGTCCTCACCGCCTGCGATCGACATCACCTGTTGGCATAGCTCGGATGCCATTTCAGCAGCTGCAATAATGTTCTGCAGTGGGTTCTTGTGATGAGCGGCCAGGCTCAGATCATCCGCAAGGAGATCCGCATTGCCTAAAATGGCGGACAGCAACTGGCTGAAGTCCAAAGTCAGGGCAGGTGCCAACCCACCCAGCATTTCCCTTTTTTGCAACAGCAGGGTTTGCGCAGGACTAGAATCGTGAGCCGCCAGCTTCTGGTCTATTGCGCTGAACACCATAAGCCAATATGTCGGGTGCTCGCCCGTTAAAGCCGTGATTTCAAGCTCACCCCGCAAATGAGTCCGGCCAAAGCTTACGCTGTGCACACCGGGGACTAAATCAATATCTACCCAATCCGAAATACCAGCGGCGCTGATACGACCGCGCGCCTGGCCCCAAGCGGTATTGGTCCACAGCAGGTGTTGATTGGCATCTAGCAGACAGATGGGACGATCGACATGACTGGACAAAGCCGCCAGCACATCGCAATAAGCACGTACCTGGGATGGGAGATTGACGTTAGAAAGATCGTTTTCCATAAGGTAAACATATCCACCAACGCAAAATTGTTGTGCGCCTTAGTCGCTAAACTTACAACGCACTTACAAGCTCTTAACTCTTCCTAACAAGCATTCAAGCCATTACCTGGGATGCACTACGACGGGTAGCTCTGAATATCCGCGGACGAAACTGGATTGAACCCTTTCTTCCGGACCGACCACTTCGACAAATTCAAATCGGTCCATAATCTCTTCCCACAACACACGCAGCTGCATCTCCGCCAGGCGATTGCCCATACATCTGTGGACACCAAAACCAAATGACAAGTGGTGGCGGGCGTTTTTGCGATCGATGATGAACTGATCTGGATTGTCTATAGCTTCATCGTCGCGATTTCCAGATACATACCACATGGCAATCTTGTCGCCGGCCTTAAACTGCTTTCCACGGAAAATCAGATCGCGATTGGCAGTCCTGCGCATATACGCTAGCGGTGTTTGCCAGCGAATGATTTCCGAAACCATGTTGGGGATCAGGCCACGATTTGCGCGCAGCTTGTCGTATTCTGCAGGATTTTGATTCAGCGCCAACACACCTCCAGAAATTGAGTTACGTGTGGTGTCATTACCGCCGACGATCAACAATATCAGATTGCCCAGGAACTCCATGGGCGGCATATTGCGGGTGTCTTCCCCGTGCGCCAGCATGGACAACAAATCCGGTTTTGCCGGTTCGTCCATTCGGTCATTAAACAGTCGCTGAAAATACTCCAGGCATTCCATCAACGCCGCCCGGCGTACCGGTTCTGGCGTTGGCCCACCCGCCAGTTCACCAGAGGTTGCCATGTCTGACCAGTAGGTCAGTTTACGCCTGTCTTCAAACGGAAAATCGAAGATGGTAGCGAGCATCTGGGTCGTCAGCTCCACCGATACCAGATCCACCCAGTTAAACTGCTCGCCAACTGGCAGAGAATCCAAAATCGCGGCCGCTCGACTGCGAATAGTGCCCTCTAGTTTGGCTAGATTCATGGGCGCCACAACACCCTGTACGGTCTTGCGCTGCACGTCGTGCTTGGGTGGATCCATGCTGATGAAATTGACGGTCTGAAAGTCTGCCGGTCGGTCCGCCAGAATAATACCCAGGTCAGAGGAAAAATCCTGATGGTTCTTCTCGATCTCCATAATGTCGTTAAATTTGGTGATCGACCAATACGGACCGAAATGACTGTCCGGACAGTAGTGCACGGGATCTTGGCGGCGCAGGCGTTCAAAATAACCCCAATGCGTATCCGTCTGCATCAATTCTGGTTTACTCACATCAATCTGATCGAGTTCTACGCTGTATGGATCCAGCTGCTCAAGTGCAATCGCTTCGGCCATCTTCCACCCCTAGAAATTTAGCTGAAATTACTCTACCGGAATTCGATTGTGCAGTAAAAAGGCCTACAATCACCCTTCAACATAAATATTAGGATTCACATGAACACCAATCGACAATGGCTACTGTCCAAACGCCCCGCCGGCATGGTTGGTCCGGACAACTTCGAATATGCAGAATCTCCGATCCCTAGCCCGGGTGATGGTGAAGTTCTGGTCAAAAACCTGATGTTTTCGTTTGACCCCACCCAGCGGGGCTGGATGGAAGACAGAGAGAGCTACCTGCCCCCCGTCAATCTCGGTGAGCCTATGCGCGCCGGATCCATCGGTCAGGTGTCCGAATCCAAGCATCCAGATTTTCAACCGGGCGATGTAGTACAAACCACCGGCGGCTGGCAGGACTTTGTGGTGGTCTCACCAGATCAGGCGGTTATGGGTTTGAACAAGATCCCGCCGGGGATTGCACCCGACATGATGTTGTCGGTGTTGGGCGTGACCGGCTTAACCGCCTACTTCGGCCTGCTTGATCTGGGCGATCCTAAAGAGGGCGAAACGGTACTAGTATCCGGCGCTGCCGGTGCAACTGGCTCTATCGCCGGACAAATCGCACGCATCAAAGGCTGTCGCGTGGTGGGTATCGCAGGGGGTCCGGAAAAGTGTGCTTGGCTTAAAGAAGAAGCACGCTTTGACGACGTCATCGATTACAAGAATGAAGACGTGAACAGAGCGATCGCCGAAAAATGCCCAAACAAAGTAGACGTGTTCTTCGACAATGTGGGTGGCGATATCCTGGAGGCCGCACTCAATCACATCAATATGCGCGCACGCGTTGTTTTATGTGGCGGTATTTCAGGCTATAACGCCACGGCTCCCATCCCTGGACCCAGCAACCTCATGAACTTGGTCGTGATGCGCGGGCGAATGGAAGGGTTTATTGTGATCGACTACATGCATAAGGCAGGCGAGGCGATCGAAGCGTTGTTGGGTTGGATTCAGGCCGGCGATATGATCTACCAGGTAGATCTTCAGGAGGGTTTCGAAAACATCCCCGCAACCTTGCAGCGTCTGTTCACCGGTCAGAACATTGGTAAGCAACTACTGAAGATTGGGGATCCAGCTTAGATCTCAGCGCGGGCCGAGTCGCAACACCACTCGGTCCGCTTCAAACTTGGCCAACACACTCGCGTCTTCCACCGGATAGGCGCGCGCGGTATAGACCACATCCTCGCCATCAAAGCGGATCCTGACATCTGGATTTTCCTGCATGTGTTGATACCAGGTCCGCTCTACAGCAGGGTCCACATACAATCTTCCATCAATGACAAACGTGCCAATATTCACGGAGTAGGGATCCGACGGTCTGGTCTCCAGCGCAATCACCTTGTTCTCTTGCGGTACCCGGTCATCGGTGAACGGTGCTTCACTGCCCGCTAACTTGCCACCGGCGATCATACCCAACGGGCCACCACAACCACTCACCAGACTCAAAGCAACCACAAACCCTGCAATTCTGAAATACATAGCGCATCCTTTTACACGAAACAATATACGATATAGTTCAATATTAAACTATTTATAGTTTAAAGTTAAACTATAAATATCAGACAAAAAAAGCCCCCGGAACAAGGGGCAATTTCTTTTGCTTTTTTTGGGGGAAGCGTGTGCGTTTATAGCTCGGACGCGGCCACATCTTGAATGGTCGGCCAGTGTCCTTCTGCTTTCACAATGTTGCCGGGAATGTCTTTCTTCCAGGATTTGTAAACGCTTAAGTTCTTATTCACGTAAAGCCGACCCTCAACAATCTCAAACGCTTTACCGTCCACTTCAAACTTCTTACCAAAAGAGGTGCCTAGCGCACAGTAGCCACCGTAGGCTGGGGCATACTTTTCAGGGCTTGCGCGGAACAAATCGCGATTCTCAGCCGACGAAAAACGATAAACCGCACCGTCATGCTGCGCCGTGTACTGGGCATCGCCTTTTACCGGCTGACCTTCCGTGAAGTAGGCAACCGCATCGTAGCCTGCCAGGATCACATCGTTTGCATCCGTAGAGGTTTCAACGCCAGCCCAGGCGATACCGCTCATCAACACCGTAATCGCCGCTAAACTCTTTCTTAATTTCATGGTCCACTCCTTTTTTAAAATGATTGGTTTTGGTGAATTAGTGCTTTGCGACCAACTCTTCCAGCTGCGCAGCGGTACTCGTACCCACCCGCGCTTCTACAAACTCACCGTTCTGGAACAGCGCCAACGTAGGGATGCTGCGCACACCAAAACTGGCCGCCACTTCCGGGGATTCATCTACGTTCACTTTCACCACCGATACATCGGAAGATTCCGCAAATGACTCCAGGACCGGTAGCTGGGCCTGGCAAGGGCCACACCAGTCCGCATAGAAGTCCACCAGCACGGGGCCTGAGGCGCGGAGAACCGCGTGATCAAAACTCTGAGTGTCTATCTGTTGAATGTTTGACATGACTGCCTCCTGATTTGTGTTGTTACACGCTATTTGCCAGCGATTGAATGTACTGTATAGTCGCCATACGACATAAAATATGCCGAAAATATCGATATTTATGTCCAAAATTGCTTATTTTGAGAAAAATCGCGCATGAACGAACAAGATCCACTCAGCCTCTTGCTACGCCAGATCAACTTTGCAGCAACGGTATTCTTTCGCGAGGGATACTGTGGTGGCTGGGCCGTGGATACGTCCGGCAGTACCCAAGTTCCGTTTCACCTGGTTTGTCAGGGTGAAGGTTGGCTTCACAGCGAAGATCGCCCACCGCGCAAATTGATCGCAGGGCAGATCGTGTTTTTTCCACACGATTCGCCACACGTGCTGTCGGCACAAGAAACACCACCCGATCCCGAAATGATCAATCATCCACCACCACCCAGGCTGGAAGGTAACGTGACGCGCCTGGTCTGTGGCTACTTCTCTTTTAACAAAAAAGTGGCCGCGCCGCTGTTATCCAGCCTACCCACCGCTGTTGTATTGGATTTGTCTCAGTCGGACGACGCAAGCACCCGAGAGCTGGTGAATTTGTGGATGCGTGAAGCAGCCCGGGACACCCTCGGAAGCACGCTAGCCGTCGATCGGTTGGCAGAACTGGTATTTATCCAGATGTTACGTAACGAAATTGACAACGGACGCTTGCAGGGAGTGATCGGCGCCTTGGGAGATCCTCAGATTGGGAAGGTGCTGGCAGATATTCATCACCACCCTGGGGCAGATCACAATCTGGTTGGAATGGCAGCCAGAGCAGGCTTGAGCGAATCCGCGTTCAACGTGAAGTTCAAAAAATTGGTTGGCTTGGCTCCAGGGCAATATGTCAAACACTGGCGCATGCAAACCGCAGCGACCGCGCTACGCGAAACCAATCGCAGTATGTTCGACATCACAGAATCTGTGGGTTATGAGTCCGAGGCCGCATTTCGCAAAGCCTTCAGCGCCCATTTCGGAACAGCACCAGGCGCCTATCGGCGTCAGTCATCCTGATCTAACTGGGTTCAGGCGGTTGACCACAATACCCAGCTTGATGGGCGATCATGCGCATCCGTCCGTCATCCAGTTGAAAGATGTTTGTTGCGATCATGACGGCATCCCCAGCGGATTCATAACAAATCACCATGACACATTCATCTCCCAGCAGGTGACACGTTGCGTTGTAAACGCTGACTTGGCCCTGCTGGGGATTACTTAGGATTGAGCGCCAACTATCCAGCACGGCCACTCTACCCGTCAGAGCCGGCCATCCTGGATGCAAACAAATCAGATCCTCGCGAGAAGACCACACGTTTGTCATGGCATCAATGTCTTTTGCCTCGAAGGCCAGGTAAAACGCTTCGTTGGCATACTCAGCTTGCTCAAGCAGCTCAGGTTGATCTGGAATCATAGGCCCCTCCTTTAGCGCGCAATGTATGCAAGGTTTTAATCCCAGTAAACAGTGTTAGGCTAACTGAATGCTAAATCTGTCATTTGATAATCAATTTACCGCCGGCCTTCCCAGCGATGGCATCGACGAAAACTATCGTCGCCAACTTTCGAACGCCTTGTACAGTCGAGTTGCGCCAACACCGGTTCGCGCACCCCATATGATTGCCTATGCTGCCGAGGTAGCTGATTTGATTGGCTTGGATCCAAAACTCTTAGACTCTGATGAATTTGTTCAGGTGTTTGCTGGCAATCAAATGGATCCGGGCATGGATCCACACGCGACCTGCTACGGGGGACATCAGTTTGGAAACTGGGCCGGGCAGCTTGGTGACGGGCGAGCCATTAACCTTGGCGAAGTAAATGTCGGGGACCAGCACTTTATGCTCCAACTGAAGGGTGCCGGTCCAACCCCTTTTTCGCGTACTGCAGACGGGTTAGCCGTGCTGCGTTCATCGGTCAGAGAATTTCTGTGCAGTGAAGCCATGTATCACTTGGGTGTGCCTACAACTCGGGCCCTATGCTTGATCGGCACTGGAGAGGAGGTGGTTCGTGACATGTTGTACGACGGCAACCCGGAAGCCGAACCTGGCGCCGTTGTTTGCCGCGTAAGTTCCTCGTTTGTGAGGTTTGGTCACTACCAACTGCTTGCGGCGCGGCAGGAAATCGACTTACTAAAAACCTTTACCAATTTTGTGATCGAGCGAGAGTTTCATCATCTGCATACTATCGCGGACGAGAAAGAAAAATGGTTAACCTGGTTCGAGGAGGTGTCCCAACGCACCGCAGATCTAATGGTTCACTGGATGCGGGTAGGGTTTGTGCACGGCGTTATGAACACCGACAACCTCTCCATTCTTGGCGAGACTATCGACTACGGTCCATATGGCTGGTTGGAAGATTTTGATCCGGACTGGACACCCAACACCACAGATGCCGGCCAACGGCGCTATCGCTACGGCCAGCAGCCGGGTATCGCACAATGGAATTTATTGCAGCTCGCCAACGCCATCGTACCGCTCATTGAAGACACCAAACCCTTGGAAGAAAGCTTGAGCAAGTTTGCAAAGCACTATGAGCAAAGCTGGCATCAGATGATGGCGAATAAACTGGGACTGCACGTGTTCGACGAAACCTTGAACAATGGACTAATGCGGCTGATGACCCAGGCGGAAACGGATATGACCGTGCTGTATCGTCAACTTGCACAGCTTGAGTTTGAGCCAGCACAGGATATCGAAACCATTTCACCCGCTTTCTACCAAAGCCATCAGCTCAATAAGGATCTGCAAGCAGAGTGGGTGTCCTGGGTCGATACTTACCGAGCGGTTCTCACCCAACAAAACGTTACCAACGAGAACCGTAAGGCCACAATGAACCGCACAAACCCCAAGTACGTTATGCGTAACTATTTGGCTCAGTTGGCTATCGATGACGCCGAAAAAGGCGATTTCGAACGCGTTAACAAAACCTTAGACGTTATGCGTAAGCCCTACGACGAACAACCCGAGAACAAATCCTTCGCCGAAATCCGCCCCGAGTGGGCACGTACTCGAGCAGGATGTTCAATGCTTTCCTGCAGCTCTTAAAAGCCAATGGACAATTCTGAACCGACGGGGCACTACATTCTTTATGGATCCTATGCGTCCTACTACACCGCCAAGAACCGGGTCTACCTGCGCAAGAAAGGCATTCCATTTTTAGAACGGCTCCCCAGCGATCCACGTTTTCGAAACTACATTCGGCCCACGTCTGGCAGTCACCGCATCCCGCAGTTGGAGACGCCGGAGGGCGAAGTGCTTCAAGATAGCACTGTAATTTTTGACGCCTTGGAAGCCCGCTTTCCAGAGATTCCCGCCTTACCTACCACCCCAAGGCTGCGCTTCATCGCACATCTGATGGAACTGCTTGGTAGTGAAGGGCTCGTTGGCTTGGCCTGGCGCTATCGATGGTTTCCCGAACACAACTTACATTTTGTGAAGATGGACTTTGGTCGTTCTTTCAAACCGCAAGGGACAGATGAAGAACTGTTGCACTACGGTAATTTGATCGCAGATCGAATGTTGAGCCGTGGCAATTTGAATCACGACGCGTCTGTGTTCGAGGAGATGGCACAAAGTTACGGCACGCTTTTGGATTTACTAGAGGCACATTTCCAACAGTATCCCTTTATGCTGGGTGGACACCCAAGCATTGCAGACTACTCGCTGATGGGCGCATTACATGCGCACATGGGCAGAGATCCGGTGCCGTTACACTTTATGCAGCAAAGAGCCCCACGGGTGTTTCGCTGGGTAGAGCATATGAACACCCCCGAAATCCAGTCGCCAGAATTTCCAAACACGCCAATCGAGTATGCGGCCGAGGACCAAGTCCCGCGCACGTTTATGGCGGTGGTAAAACACATCCTCGACGAACAAGGCCAGCGATTCGTGCGCGAGGCTCATCTTTACAACAAGCACGTTGAGGCAACACAGCCCAAGCCAGGCAGCCTCATCAGCGATGAAGATCAGCCTCAGGTGTCATCTGACGATCAGGCAGGCTTTGGTGCTGGCGTGATCAACATCTGGTTACTGCAAAGAAGTCTGAGCTTCTTTCATAGGTTGGGTGCAGAAGACCAAAGCCTCTGCCGGCAAATGCTTGCACAAATTGGTTACGAAGATTTATTAAACGTGGAAATCAAACTGCCACCGCAACGTATCGGAAACCGTTTTCACTACCACATGATGCGGGAAAGTTAAGCAGGCGTATTAAACACGCGCGTGGCGACTTAGCCACAGGACATGAGAGCTAGTCCGACCCAATCTGACCCGTTGCGATCCCTTCCAGCGGTGGGATAAGGACAGTCCCACTCACGTCTACTAGTGAGTATCCCCTCAAGCGCATGCAGGTAAAAAATGGCCCGTTTTGGTCTACGCCAAGGGATTTGTTTTGATCGACGACAAAAGATTCACATTCACTTTTGTCATAAGCAAACAGAAATTCTCCGCCCTGAGGGTGAAACCAGGAAAATTCCATCGAAGCGGGTGTAGACCTGGGATTGGAGGTAGAACACCCCAACGCGATCATCATCGCTCCAAAAACGCAAAAGTGTCGAATGTGGTTAGCCATAGGCACATTCTGGACTCGGCTTATGACACTAATGTGACATTTCTATGAAACATGATGTCGTTTCTTATTTTTCGAATATTCTTTATTTTCCTTTATTTATCAGAGAGTTAGTTCTTATCAAGCCGAGCCGTATCGCGATTAATACAGCATATCTCGAAAAATATGGCTGAAAAGGTTCGGTTGTAACACAAAGCGAGACAAAACCCGCTATATTTCCCCTCGTAACGCAAGAATCCCTGAGGTAACCCCAGGTTTCGTGTTTAGTAGCTCGCTTGAGGAGAGGATCCATGAAGGTTTTTTTTAACAAACGGATAAACAAATTAGGTGCGATAGTTCTAACCTGTGTGGCAGCCAGCGCTTGCTCAAACTCAACGCACCATCAAGCTCCAACGCACCGTTGGGCTTCAACGGAAGCCGTGGATGCGGCCCAATATAGAAATGATCATGCACGCTGTCAGGCGCAAGCTGATTTATCCGAGGCAGACAAGCCATTTGCCACCGACAGCCCCGCGTTCAGCCAATACAAACAATGCATGAATAGTAGCGGGTACGTCCTCACCGCGTATAACAACTAACGCAATCAAGACCGAGAAAGCCTTGATGGACTAAGTTCATCCGGCTTTCCATATTCGCGAGCGAGAGACCTATTCGAAGTTCAACTTGAGACCTATGCTATAGCTCAATCCTGGGTCATATCGCTCATACAGCAACCCTCCCTGGGTCCATTCTACTTCTTCGTCTAGGAGATTCTGTACCTTTAGCTCGAGTTCTAGGTCGGTATCCCACAACCTAACCATGTACTTCAACAGGAGATCTAGTCTTCCTCGGGACTGTTCAACGATGTCGGGCGCATTCTCCGCACCCACTAACACAATACGCTCGCCGGTGTAGTTGTAAGCAAGGGAGCCTTCAATACCTAATTCGTAGTTCGTATAAGACAACATCAGATTACCCAACAGATCCGACTGCCCCGTGAGCCCACGTTGATTCTCAAACAACCGAGCAATCTGACGACCGCCAGTGAGTGGGACGTTTGCAGCGGTTTCACCACCACCGAGAAGGCGAACTTCAGAGTCGATAAAAGACACGTTGGCCGAGAGCGTAAATTCATCCCAAGCCTCATCCCAGCCGAACCATTCGCCGAAAAACAAAGCTTTGCGCATTTCTATTTCAACGCCATCCAGTTCGGCGGTATCGGCATTGAACCAGGTAAAAATATCGTTTTGAGCTTGCACTTTCCCAATCTCAATCGGGTCGGTGAACTCTTTTGTGAACCAACCTACGGACATACTGTCAGCGTCGCCGAAATAGTATTCCCAACGGACATCGAAGTTTTCAACCTCCGCAGGTTTTAAGAAGACGTTACCCCGATACAAGTTAGAATCTTCGGGGTTTCGAATTGTAGTCCCAGTAATTTCCAACAGGCTGGGACGATTTATCGTTTCTGACCAAGCTACCCGCACCTGCATATCATTAACAAATTCATAGGTCACAGAAACAGAGGGTAATGTGTCCCGATAGTCTTGGCTTACAGCGTTGATGGTTCCTTGTTGTATGTTGCCTCCATAGGCATCCGCAAATAACGTCGTTTCCTCCTCTCGCAGACCCGCTTGGATTCTAATTCGATCAGTGATCTGCGCATCAACAGAAAAATAGTAGGCGGTGGTTTCTTCGCCGGAGAGCGCAAAAGGAAAGATGCCACTCGCATTCGCCGCACTGGCGGAGAAATCTCTAACATCAAGATAGTCCGCGGACCAGTTGTCTATACTAAAAAGCTGGCTAGGCGTTTGGAGGGGGATCCAGTCGGGTGCTCTTGCTGTGATGTCAAACCGGAACAGTCGGTCTTCACTACCCCGGGTACGTTCATACTCCGACCAGCCAACATTGACCGTGAGATCCGCATTTCCGACATAAAATGGTATCTCCAAGTCGATACCGTATTCCTCGATCTCATCACTTAACTTAGCCCAGTTCCGATCTGGTGCTTGAAACACTTCACGCAGATCACCCGCAGCTTGCTGGCTTGGCGTGACAATCTCATCTAAACCATCCGAGCTTAGGGCATAGGTATAGGTACGAGTATCAGGCGCTTCACGCAATCCAGACCCATCAACATAACGCCATTTCAACAGGGCACCGTTGATCGAGTCACCAACATTAAAAAAGTGTTCACCTTTAACTGCGCTGGAACGTATCTCATTTTCAGTCCATTGCAGGCGATAGCTTTCAACCTGCGTGCCACCATTACCACTAATGTCATCCTCACTGGACAGCCCACGGAACTGTTGTGTCTCATCGTCGGTTTGCCGGAGTATCACGTGGGTGAAGGTAATTGAGTTATCGTTGTTGATCTCCAGACCAACATTTAAAAATCCACTCAGGTTGATCGTGTGGCGGGTAGTATTTTGTTCATACCGTACAGTTTGAGTATTCCCCCCGTTTACACCTGTAAATTCATAACGGTTGTAGTCCTTAAGGCGATTGTTGTAATCATTGCCATACTTACCCGAGGCAATCACCCCCAAAGACATCCCGTTATCAAAATCAAAACGTAAGCCGCCCTCTGCATCACCTCCAAAGTTGGGTTTCAACTCTCTTTCTCGGATGTCCCAGAAGTTAAAAAAGCTCGCCCCCAATGCCCGATCGTCAGGATCTCCTATTGCTTCAAAATTCTCGCTAGAAAGGGCTGCCACGTTAACAGGTTGATGACGGGTGCCATCATCGTAACCCCAGTTATCATCCCGACCCCCGCGGTAATCCAATCCCTCCCCGTTGGTAGTTTCCGTGTCTCCGCCAATATCTAGCGACACCTGAAAGTAATTGCTTTCAGGTGTTGGACGAGTTCGCACATCAACCACACCCCCACTAAAGTCCCCTGGATATTGAGCAGAGTAGGTTTTCTGTACCAAAAGGTTAGACACAATGCTCTTAGGTACAATGTCTAACGGCACGGTTTTTTGAAAAGGCACTGGTGAAGAAATACGCGATCCGTCTAGCAGCGTGGAAGAATACCTTTCCCCCAGACCACGTACGTATACATACTTTCCACCCACCAGACTCAGTCCCGTCACCCGGGACAACGCATCTCCTACACTTGAATCGCCGAGTAGACTAAGCGCTTCTTCATCCAGCACGTTAGAAATTTCTGAAGTTGTCCGTTTTTCATCCGGGATAAAACGTCCCAGAACCACCACTTCTTCAATCTCCTGTTGGGGAGCTACGCGCACTGTGTTATCTACACTTGCATTTGGTTGCTCTTGCGCCAATAACGTCTGTGAAAGCGGTATTGCACTCAACAAACCAAGTAAAGCTCCACGCCTTATAATTTTCGTCAGTATCATGGTTCTAGTTTTCCAGCCCTACGGTCCACGTAGAACCCCAGGTCTGCACGTCAGACCCAATAACGCTATCTCCTGAACCATCTAACTCCGACGGAATCGAGACCGGAACAGCCATAGATCCATCCTGAGTGACGTTTACCGAACCATCTAGGAAGGTCTGAATCGCGTTCAAATCATCGCCTTCATTAACGGTTGCACAATTCAGCATCACACCACTAAAGGTGATACCAGTACCTAAGAGATTGAGCGATTCACCCTGAATTCTAAGGCAATTGGCGCTCCCACCAACTTCGGAATTGTACAAGTTAAGCCCGGTCCCACGACGTAATCGAATACCTCGCTCATCCGACTTACCGACAATGCTCAGATTGGCGATCGTTGGGTTTGATACAGGGGCAGCAAGCTCGTCGCCTTCTCGGTTATCAGCTTCAATGCCATTGTCTCCAGCATCAGCTGCCTGGACGATGTGCACAAACTGCAGACTACCGGTCCAACCATCAGTCCAGTCCAGGCTGTCATCGGCATTTCCATTAAGGACCACATGGGATGCGCTTACCGTGCCACCAAAAAACTCAATGCCGTCGTCCAGATTGTTATAAACCTGAATGAAGTCGACCACCGTACCTGATCCAACCCCCTGAAATGCAATCCCATTTAACTGATTTTCAGGATCCACGTTGGATCCTGCAAACTTTACAACAACGTAGTTCAGCAGCCCGCTGCTATCGTTCGAGGTAGACCCACCAAAAGTGCCAGAGTTAGCTTCACCCTCTTTGGTACAACCATCGGTGCCGCCCGTTTCGCCTTGCGGACAATCATTGATTGGCGCGTTGCCGTTGATGACCAAGCCGCCCCACAAGCCCCGCGTGGTTGCTGGATTGGTGATGTTGCCTAAGACATCATCAGCGGCGGTCAGCGTTATTGGTGCATTTACGGTACCGCGGGCATCGATCTGAGAGCCGCGTGAAATCACCAGAAAGTCTTCTGGATCGTCGCCTAGAATCACGACACCTGATTCAATATTTAAAGCAGCGCTATCCTGGTTATCTCCGCCAATAGTCACCTTCCCATCCAACACATAGTAGTTGCCTCGAGCCAGGTTCAAGTCTGCGGTATAGGTGCCAGATAGAAGACACGTTGTGGTTTGACCATCGAGTGAAATTGTTTCGGCAGCATTATCCGGGCACCCGAACGTACGGCCACTATTTGGCATCGCAACGGTCCATCCTGAGGTCCAATCGTTATCAGCATTTTCGATCGCGCCGATGAAGGTGGTTTGGGCAAACAGCGGTTCCGCGGACACATCAACAGGCCCAACTAACGTACCGTCCTGCGCAACGTTTTCACTGTTGGATAATTCGGTTTGGATCGCCGTGACATTGTCGCCTTCAACCACAGTCGCGCAGTTGAAGCTCACGCCACCAAACTGGATGCCAGACCCTAACTGGGTCAGGGAATCTCCTTGCACGCGCAGACAGTTCTCGCTGCCTTGAATCACACTGTTGTACAGTTCCAGACCGGTGCCGCGACGCAGCCGCACTGCTCGCTCACCTGGATTCCCATTAATTGTCATATTAGCGATCTTCGGGAGCGAGCGAGGTGTTACAGTTTCATCACCTTCACGGTTGTCCGCTTCAATTCCATTGTCACCGGCGTCATCAGCCTGATCGATAACAAGATATTGAATGGTACCCTGCCAACCATCGGTCCAATCTAAGCTATCGTCTGCATTACCGGTCAGGACAACATGGGTTGCGCTGACGGTCCCACCAAAGAACTCAATACCATCGTCCAGGTTATTGTGAACCTGAACAAAATCGACTTCCGTGCCGTCCCCCACGCCTTGAAAAGCAATGCCATTTAACTGATTTTCAGGATCTACATTAGAGCCTGCGAATTTAACAACCACATACCGCAAAGAGCCGCTGTTATCGTTAGGGTTTGCGCCTCCAAAGGTGCCAGAATTGGCTTCACCTTCCTTCGTGCATCCCGCTGTGCCGCCCACTTCACCTTCCGGGCAATCGTTGATCGGCGCATTTCCATTGATCACGAGACCACCCCAAAGCCCGCGGTCATTCGTCTCATCGGCAAGCCCCTGCACGTCATCCTCTGCGGTAAATACAACGGGCGCAGTACGTGTGCCATTGGCCACAATCCGGGAGCCACGTGATATCACCAGGAAGCTCTCCGGGCTACCCCCATAAACGGTAGTACCGGCTTGGAGAGTCAAAACCGCAGAATCTGTGTTGTCGCCCCCAATCGTTACCTTGCCAACCAACTGATACAGGTTATTGCTGGTCAACAACAAATCACTGGTGATCGCGCCGGACAGCTGACAAACTCGATCGCCATCAATCGTTTCTGCTGAGGTTGTGGTCCCTGCGGGGCACCCGAAATCACGTTGGTTTGGTGCGCTGACACTGCCGCTCAACGTCCATCCCGCAGCCCAGTTTTCAGAACCGAAGGCACCCAGAAAATCAGTGTCTTCAAAGAATTCATCAGCAATGGCGACGTTGTCTACGTTATCACCATTCGTAGACACATTAATTGCGGCAGCCAAATAATCAGCGACAGATCCATCACTATCGTTATCATTGGTTGTTGCACAAGCAAAGCTGACGCCTTGAATGCTAATGGTAGGATCAATGGCGCTTCCGAGAAGATTTCGAGAGGTACCATCCACACGGATACACCGTTCAGAACCATCAACAAAGCTATTGCTCAACGTCAATCCAGTCCCACGACGCAGACGCAAGGCTCGCTCGTCAGATTTACCGAGCACTGTCATATTTGCGATTGAGGGATTGGAGGTTGGCGTTAAGCCTTCATCACCTTCCCGATTGTCTGCTTCAATGGCGTTGTCACCAGCGTCTGTCTGTTCGATATACAGGTACTGAATATTTCCCGTCCAACCGTCTGTCCAGTCCAAGGAATCATCCGCATTACCCGTCAAAACCACATACTTCGCATTGACGGTGCCACCAAAAAATTCGATCCCGTCATCCAAATTGTTATGCACTTGAACATATTCAACGATCGTTTCATCACCTACACCCTGGAACGCTATACCATTGAGTTGATTCTCGGGATCAACATTGGATCCTGCATATCGCACGCTGACATATCGCAAAATACCCGAGTTATCGTTCGGATTGTTGCCACCAAAGGTCCCGGAGTTAGCTTCACCTTCTTTGGTACATTCAACCGTTCCCCCTGTTGTACCTTCTGGGCAATCGTTAATCGGTGCAAATCCATTGATCACTAATCCCCCCCATAGACCACGATCAGCATCTTCGACAGTGCCATTGACCTCAGCCAGTGCGGTAAACACGATTGGTTGTTCCGCAGTACCGTCAGCGACAATCGCGCAGCCTTGTTCGATGACAATGAAATCTTCTGCGGTGGATCCGACAATGACAGCGCCAGGTGCTATCTGCAGCTGACAATCGGGTAGATTGTTCGTATCCGCCGTACCTGAGCCATTACTCAAAGAGATATCTTTGGCATGGCTTGTGCCTGAAACTGATGGGATGACGCGCAATGCACCACCAGTCACTTCAAATACAGCGTCATTCCCTAAGGTCAATCCGCTTGGATCTAACGCACCACCGGGCAACGCACTCACATCAATCGAAAAAATTGGTTTGTTATCAAAAGCAGCGCCACCTGTATTCCCAGAATCAGTAATGGCACCCGCCAAGGAGGTTGGAATTGCACTCGCAACTGTGGGTCCATCAGCACCACCCCCAGTATCACCACCCCCTCCAGTGTCATCTCCGCTGTCACCTCCCGTTCCACCACCAGAAACAGGGACTTCTACAACCACCGTTCCCGGTGAAGCGTTACTAGAACCACCGCCGCAAGCAGCAACACCCAAGGCTATTGCCAGAAAGATGGCAAATCGAAAATAACAAACAAACGACATGAATTTTCCCCAGATAAATTAGGGGAAAACATTAGAACGCCAATATGAACATACCGTGGCAATTGCGTGACACTTTCATGACAGACGCGCCTCAAGGGATCTGTCATAAAAGTGTCATCTTGAACGGATAGTTTTTGCGGAACCTAGTCCAATGATGGATGAACAGTAGGGAGTGGCCTCGACATGGGGTATCGCATTTTGTTAAAAAAATATATCAATCACATTAATGAACTGGTTGGCAGTGATCTTGTTGAGATTGCGGCAATTACGAACGCGATGAAAAAGCGAGAATTGGGAGAACTTCGCACGCTCGCGGCGGAGATCAAAAGAGAGCCACTCGATAACAGCAATGCCACTCAGTATCGCAAGATCGTCCGGTCATTGGTGGATAGAGGTGTAGTCAGCCTCGAAGAACTAGACCAAGTACATGGAATCGAACCACAAGAATCTGAGCAAGCAATTCCAGACGAGCAGTTTCGCAGAATTCTCATAGCGCTGGTGGCATCGCTAGATTCAAAGACGAAGAGGTGATCGAATGTCGATCCGCGAATGCATCATGGTTGCCTGGCTCCCGAATAGGCATCCGGCTATCGGGGGTGGGGGCACACTAGCACCTTAAGTCTCCGTCCACTCGGTAGAATATTTCCACCAGATTGGACGGGAATCCATGTTTGAGAGAAGGTAACGAGAGGCGATGATTAATTCCATACACATCAAAAAATCGGGGTTTGATGAATTGAATACCGTGCTAATTGGATCGGTGTCTGCCAATTCCGAATCGTAAGCAATTATTCCTTGTTACCCACGCTGAAATGTGAAGTCAATTCGGAACATTGTGGCGTTAGCAAGCGCTGGTCAGTAAGTGTTGGTCGGAACGGTGTCTTCGACGTTGTTCTGAGTTCTCAATCCGATTTTTGTTACGAGCATGTACCCCAACCAACCCACCAAGCGCTGCAATAAATAGCCAAGGTGCTGCAGGGAGGGGAACCGCTGAGACATTCCCGAATTGGACTATTAGCTGCCTATCATTTGGGTCTCCAACGTCGAAGCTTACGCTTACGGGATCAGAGCTAAGTAGGAAAGCAATTAGCTGACGCTCGCCAAATGTAGGATTGAAGGACGCATCGAAAGTCAGCAAAGAAATATCCGCAGTTTTAATATCGAAGGTGTTTAATACTTCTAATGGGTCGAGGTCCAGGCCCGCTAAGGGGAAAGGAACTACCGGTATATCGCCGCTCACGATGTTCACGCTAAGATTTGTATCTGTCATATTAAAGAAATCTTCAAACGTCCACGCACGAATTTCGCCTCCAAATCTAAGAACCACTGTAAACTCATCCGAAAACCCCGGAGCAGAACCGTCCAAAAGGTCATTAGTTCTTGCAGCAAAAACTGCGACCGTGTTGGTCACAAATCGAAAAGAACCCTCCGACGGAAAGAGCTTGAAGCTAAAGTCGTCCCCAGCCGCAAAGGTGCCCGCTGAAGAAGTCACAACGCCAGGAATCTCAATAGTGCCAGCAATAGATACTGGGGACAGCGAGTATATAGCGCTAACAAACAAAACTAAGTTGAGAGTTCGCCTCCACATCTTTGAGTTACCTTACTCGCGGTTCGGAATCTACGCAGGCCGAAAAGTCCTCCCAACGCTGACAGGAAGAGCCAAGCGGCGGCTGGGAGTGGTACTGCCTGCAAGGTGATGAACGTGGTGGGATTCGGGTCGTACGCGCCGTTTGAAAAGGAGTCGATAGGGAAAACCGAATAGCTCGACTCAAACCCTCCTCCCTCAAACAGAAGGTACGCTAAAAAAAAGATGGGATCTGTTGCAGACACCCCGAGGTCCGAAAGTGGAATCGATACCTCGAGAAATGTTCCGGATGCTGCCAAACCGCTAGGATTACTGTTAAGAAAGAACCCACTACCATTGTTGAGGTAAACACCTGTAGAACTGCTACTAGTTGCGAAGGCGCCGCTTGCAGTAAACGGAAGCTGCGGTTGCTGAGTGTTAAACGTGATCCCGTCTGTCCCACCCTCCACCCCGTTTCCAACATAAGCTACAAAGAAGTTAGAGGCCCCACCGGTTTGTATGTCTGGGTGGTCGATTCCAAAAAAAAGACTTACGCCATCCGTCGCAACATAACCACTATTACCGCTTGATGTAGTAAAGGTCTGTGATGTAGAAAAATCGTTCACGCCATCTATTGTGATGGCATGAACCGACGTTGAAACTAACGCAAGCAAACTGATAGCAATCCAATTTTGTGTTTTTTTTATTTGCATTTCCTTCCCACCAATCATGTCAATACGCTGCGTAGAAAAAGATCTGAGCTAGTGCCCTGCACATTGTGCGCCTCGGTATCGCCTTAAACCCACCAAACCCCCAAGTGCAGAAACGAATAACCAGACCGTAGCCGGGAGGGGTACCGGTGATGTACTGAACTTGAATTTGCCCGTAAATGGGTCATCAAGCGAGCCGGGATTAACAAGGTCATAGAACAAAAAGTGTACTAGTGTGCTAGTTGAATTGTTATCGAAAGTACCAGAAAAGGTAGCCAACTGTTCCCCGGTCCCAAGGTTGACCGCCGCATCAATGGGATCAGAAATTTGAAACGTCGCGAACCCGGCCCCATCGAGCCTTCTACTGATAAAAAACCGTGGGTCTGAGCCTGGAAAGAGATCACCAAATGCGCCCCCTCCCGCTGCAATCGTGAACGTTTGCCCTGGATCCAATAGGTCGTCTACCGAAAAGCTTCCCTCAAGCAGCGTGTCAGTGTTGGTTTCGATGGTAAGCAATGTTGCGTTTCCGTACTGCGGGATTAGAACCACTGCCAGAACAACGATGCTCAGCATAGAGCGACGTGTACACATGTCACAGACTCCGTGTTAACTTAACAAAAGCTTGCCTGCTTTTGCGAGACTCCTCATACCCCAAATGGTGTATTTTCTAATACTGAAAGCGTTGTACCTTGATCAGCAAAGCTGGTGTTGGTATGAAAACGAAATCACGGAAGAGAAAATGAAATGCCTAAGAGCGTATACGCCCATATGGACTCAGCACTGTTGCAAATCTACGATCTAATAGAGGTCGAAGATTTTGTGGAGCAAGTCGCACACAAGCTGCGTGACGCGCTGAAGGTAAAATACGTTAAGAATGTTGGTATATGGATATGTGATCAATATGGCAACATTGATCCTACCTCTTATACCACCGATTTACGGGAGCTTAGTGAGCCCTACTTCGAATATTACGCAGCCATAAATCCCATAATGCCAAAGCTAACTCCAACTCTAATGGCTGGGCACGTCGCGAAATCTAGTGATGCAATTCTAGATAGAGACTATCGTCGCACCGAATTTTTTAACGAATATGTGAGGCAACTCGGCTATTTTCATGAAATTGGATTTAGATTACACGTCGGCATTCAAAGCTTTAGCGTCGTAACTTTTCAGAGGGAAATAGGTAGCGATGACTATGATTCTGGCGACTTCAATCTAATGAGATACATTCAAGGTCCGCTGTCTGCCGCCTTCCGACTTCGCCGAAGAATCACTCATTCAAATGACATTACTCACTCAGTTAATCGACTTATTGTCTCCAAATCAGGCTACTGTGAAGATCACGCCGGAGCCTTAGTCAATGAAATGATTGCCAATGGCGCTCTGCGATTGTCCAGTGGAAAAATCAATGTGTTGCGTCAAGAAAAGCCGCGATTTTTTGATTGGTTGAGGCATGCGTCCAACTCGACAAACTTGCCACAGCCGTTTTGTTTTGGGGCTAACGGGTTTGGTTATGTACTGGATATGAAAGAAAGTCTAGACGCAGGGCGTTTCGAAATCAGTGTCACCAGATCCGAAAAACATGACTACCACAAAGATGTACTTTCTCGCTATAAAGTACAGAATTGCCTAACCAATAGAGAAATGGATCTACTATGCGCGCTAACGATTGGTCTGAGTGTTTCCGAATTTTCGGAACAATCAGAAATTTCAATCAACACAGCACGCACACATTGCAAGCGTTTGTTAATGAGAATGGGTGTGAGTACCCAGACCAAAGCTTGCATCAAATTCTTGAAGGAACTCCAAGGGCACGGAATTGGCATCGCGGAAATTGAAGGCTTAGCGGGTCGTTAGATCAACTACAGGCAAGGTATTGGGTTCGCATCGCTAATGCACCAAACTCAACAGGTTTCTGAAGCTAACCTAACAACAAGCTCTCTTTGCGAACTCACGTTGGTCTTGTTCAGAATCGACTTCACTTGAGTTCGAATTGTATGAACTGATCTATGTCTAACAACAGCGATCTCCTGTATAGAAAGACCCTTCAACAAAAGCAGAACGATTTCCTTTTCCGCTTCTGTATAGCCGAAATCGAAATTGAATTCGTCTGCTTCAACAAAACGAACTCTCGTTCGAATCTTCCGGCTATATTGCGAATCCAAGTAAGAAAATTTCTCCCATAGAGCATACAGGCCTGGTTGTAGCACCACCAAAGCGCTTGAAGCTGAACTCTGAGCTTCGAAGGTTTCAAACCTCGACTGAATCTGTTCTTCACAAAACTCGAACCTATCGTTATCCAAACGAGTACGAAACACCCCTTTGTAGACGAGCCCTAGCAATTGCTCGTTTATCTCTACTATTCTGCGATCTTCAAGAACAACACACGCAAACGTATTGTCAGTCTTCGACGTATTCTTCTTCAATCGCAACGCACGGCCAAGATGGGAACCAAGTAGTTCAAAGTACTTGAGGACCGTTGTATCAAAATCTCCTTGTGTACGACTCCGAGTACATACCATGAAAAACTCTAAATCTTTCCGATGTCCAGTGTTTGCGAAACCCGCTAAGTATTCGAAATCCAACTCTCGATTAATGTCGTAGTGAGGATATTTTTTGTAGTCTTTTGTACTGATGTACTGCGTAGCGAGAAGCGCTTTTGGTCCTTCTATTTGTCGAGGTAAGACGTACCATGGATCGGTATCGATAATTGGAAGATACCGTTTCTCTAACATGTCCTCTGGAACATATTGCGAATGGTATTCCACAACACCATCTTGCACGATTCCCAAATTCGTATTGGCAGCGCTAAAAAGCACTGTCGTCTGAGACAGTAACTCAGCGATGGCGCCAGGTTGGTCAATATGATCGTAAATTGAACCGACTAGGTTTTGTAATACCCCCTCATCTATTCTCATTTATCCCTTCTGTTGTCGATAAATATGGAAGTGCTTGTTCGGAGTTAAGGTGTAGCGTTGATACAAGCGCGGATTGGGACCGTTGTTCACTCTTGTTGAAGATCATTTTGAGTTGTGTACGAGTTGTATACAAAGATTTGTTTTCACTTTTCGCTATTCCTGACAAATCCCATCCCATGCCCAGTTTGGTGCAAAGGCGACTTTCCGCTTCCGTTAATTGCCATTTCACACATGAACTACGAAAACGTTGACTGGCTTGCTTGATAAGGACGAGGGCGGCCGGCATTCGATTGAAAGAGCGATCAATTACGACTTTTGGAAACACCGCAACAGAGTAGAAGTCATGATTCCAATACAAACTAATTGTTTGACGCCCCACTTTTTCAAAATTGCGCTTGAGGCAATTAGATATCATTTCCTGAAAGACACGATCAAGCTCGGCGTGCTTAAGGGTTAGCTTGTTACCCCTAAGAGAAAACAGGTCTCCCGAGAAAATCGTGGACGACACGATATCGCCTATTCTATAAATACCCCTACTAGTAATCGTTACAGATTCCCGGGTGACGTTTTGCTCAGTGTTGATTTGTCTGAAAACCTTACCGAAACGGATTACATGTTTAGCGAGGACGGCCGCCTTCTTCTTATCGGCAGTATCGAAGTCAGATTGTCTAATTGAACGATTGATGGGTAGCATAATTGATGAACTCAAGTTCAATTCAACAGGTGCCAATACCTTGTCTATACCGCTAGGTTTCATGAAGCGTTGATAGAAGTCGGTCGATTTGTAGATCTTCTTAGGAACTAACATTTCGCCGTCAATGACGCTTGGTAGTAGTGACCCCATTGCGATGCCGGCCAGCATCCAAGGATCTGATTCGACATTGTCCAGGTAGGCTTGTTGACTCTCCAAGTCACCATTGGTGGACAAAAACGATTTGAATTGAGGGCCAACAATACCCATACCCACATTACAGGCAGAGAATTCTGTTCCCACATCCCTAAGAAATGGCAGTAGGTAAGACGGGTCGTCTAAGCTGTCATAGAGGGAAGCAATTTCTATCATTGAACAAGGATACTCCCGATCTGTAACGACTTAGACACTTCAAAAATCCCTTTTTTATTGCTCGCCAAATTTAGGCACAACGTCAACTAAGTTGCAAGGTGCGGTCTAAGCTGGAAATCTTAGTTCAAGCTTTCATTCAGTAGATACGAAATAGAAGCTCTTTCAAACAATGCCACCCCTTATCGACGTGGCAGTTCCACCGAGATCGCTGGCCCACGTATGCTGGGATACAAGGCGATGGTCATGACAAATCATTGCACACAGCCAGTTATTGATAGACTCTTAGGGTATGCTGAGACTGTTTCAGTGGAAGTTCAGGAATCACACGCGGGTATCTTAAGGCAATCACCTCAGCTATTGTGTCGCTTTTCGTCCTGGTGCGACTCAAGGTTTTGATTGAACTAAAAGCAGTCGCCCGAAATCCCGCCTTTAAATTTCCCATAGTGAGCGAGACAAACGTAAGTCATTGATTTGATGGTGGGTCGTCTGGGATTCGAACCCAGGACCAACGGGTTAAAAGCCCGGTGCTCTACCAACTGAGCTAACGACCCTCGTGCGGGTGTGGGGATCATTTACCCCCAAAAGCGAGGCGCGAATT
>JBCCIU010000013.1:0-156141 GCA_039028095.1 Pseudomonadota bacterium | reverse complement strand
CGTCGGACCTGATCCCAAGGCTGTTGAGTATTCGATAGAGGCGGGCTTCAATCGTGTGATCTTTGCACTTCCTCCGGCTGATGCGGATACCGTTGTGCCCATGATCAAAAACTACGCAGACATCGCGCATAACTTCGACTAGATGGAATGCCGCAGAGGATGCGGTGCGTGCTGCATCGCACCTTCCATCAGTTCTCCTATCCCCGGTATGCCCGCGGGGAAACCTGCAGGTGTGCGATGCGTTAACCTGCTGGACGATCAGCGCTGTGGCGTTTGGAATCTCCCCGAGCGCCCCAGGGTGTGTGCAGAGTTTAAGCCGGAATCTTGGTTATGCGGTACGAACAAGTCGCAAGCGTTGGATACGATTACCTGGCTCGAATCTGCTTAAAGTAGTCGCTCAAGTTCTCTGACCACCGCCTGCTGGTCTGGCGTGCATATGGCGTTTAATCCTGCTTCCAGGGCACCTTGGACGTTTTCTTGAGTATCATCCAGGAACAAAACATCTGATGGTACCTGTTGCATCTGTTCGCACACTTGCTGAAACGCAGTGACGTCGGGCTTTCGTGCGCCAATTTCGCTGGAGACAAATATGTGTTTGAAGTGCGCCAGCGCCCCAGGATAGTTTGCGCGCCAATATTGGGTATGCGCATCGTTTGTGTTGGTGAAGCAATACAACGGATAGCGTGCCGCGACATCGGGCAGTAGATTGATAACGTCAGCAAAAGGTTCGGTCCAGATATCATTCCAGCCCGCAAGCCAGTCTTGCTCGTCCAAGGTCACATCAAACACGGTGCCCAGGTGTTCGGCGTAGTCGGCAAAGTGAAGCTCGCCGCGCTCATGGGCTTTGTAGGCGTCATCTAGAGACCAGTGTTCATAGAAACGGTCTTCATCTACATCGGCCGCCCGCGCCCAGGCGCTGAACACCCTGCGGAAATCGACCCCGAGCACAACATTACCAAGATCCAACAGGACTGCTGTAGCCATTTGAAACTCTTCTTAACAATTCGTTCAGTTTTGGTTCAGACGCAGCTGCGTAAAGTAACTCCCACGATGTAGGAAGTAGTCATGTCTCCTGCGTCTGGCCTGTCACGGTCGCTCGCTCCCTCACGGGTTGTTAGCTCCCTCCCGTCCCTGGCTGTGACAGGCCGCTTTCCCCCTAGAAGCCGGCCTGAGCGTTTTTAATCTGTTGCAGATACTCGTCATCCAACGGTGAGTAGACGCTCTCGCCACTTTTCATCACATATACCGGATCGGTGAACTGGTCGGTGTGGTAGGCCTGTTCGCGTAGATCGCCTTTGACCATTTTGAAGGTGCCGGTGACATCGATGTCGTGTTGGATACGCAGGAATACCGGCACCGCATAAGCGGGCAGCTCGCTTCTGGCATGGTTGCTGAATGCCTCAAGGTCGAGTTCGCTGACGCCTTCAGCAAGATTGATCGCAGCCATACCCGCGCGGCCATCTGCGCCAGGCACTTCAACGCCGTAAATGTTGCAGAAATTGACCTGGTCAAATCCGTTCAGGATCTCACCAACCTCGTTGGTGGATACGTTTTCTGACTTCCATCGGAAGGTATCGCCGACCCGATCGACAAACTGATAGTGGTCGTAACCCAGAGTGTAGCCTACGTCCACCACCTTCATCAGGTCGCCGGTGTTAAACCAGGCGTCCCCTTCTTCCAGAGCGTCGCGGAGGATTTTCTTTTCTGTTGCCTCGGTATCGGTATAGCCCTCAAAGACCGTGTCCTCGGTAATTTTACCGAGCAACAGGCCGGCCTCTCCTGGCATCACTTCGATACAGCGACCGGCGTTGTCACGGACGATTTCATCGTTATGCACATCGTATTGGACCAGGGCCACTTCGGCGCTGGTCATCCCCACGGTCTGGTCTTTGTTCATCAGATTGGCAAAGGCAACGTTACCTTCAGATGAGCCGTAAAATTCTGTGATCTTTTTGATACCAAAGCGGGCTTTGAAGTCCAGCCAGACATCTGGACGCATGCCATTGCCCATCATGGCGCGTAGCGGATTCTCATGATCGTCAGGGTTGGACGGTGAATTGTTCAGGTAGCGACACAGTTCGCCGATGTAAATGAAGCATGTGCAGTTGTGTTCGCGCACTTCCGGCAAAAAATTGCTGGCAGAAAACTTGCGCCGTATAAACATGCTGGCCCCTGAACACATCGAAGCCCCTGCACCAATCATCAGTCCCGTGCCGTGATACAGCGGCAGACAAAGATAGATGCGGTCTTTTGGGGTCGCTTTTAGTCCGGCAAGGGCGGACATGTCTGCACTCATGAGAAAGCGCCGGTTGGACAGTACTGCAGCCTTGGGCAGACCTGTGGTCCCCGACGTAAAGATGTAAAGTGCCACGTCGCCAAGTGTCACCTGCCCGGTTGAATCGGGGTTTGAGTCGCTAGCCTCGGCGCTGGCCTGGGTCAGATTTGTCGCCCAATCCAGCTGGGTGGGTTCCTGGTCATCAACAACCAGGAAGTCTTCTTTGCCAAAATCCAGCTCTGCACTGACGCCGTGAATGGCCTGCGCCAGTTCCGCGCCAAATATACACTTCTTCGAATTGGTCACAGTAATACAGTGAGTCAGGGGTCGACCGGTCAAGTTGGTATTGATCAGACCCGAAGTGGCACCAATTTTGTTAACACCAATTAACAGCGCCATAAACTCGATGCGGTTTTCCATGACCAGACTGACCACATCACCGCGTTGAATCCCAGCCTCTCTGAGATAGTTGGCGTATTTGTTGGCGAGTTTGTTCAGTTCTTCCCAGGTGACGCTGCGGCCTTCAAATATGATGGCGGTGTTGTTGCCAATGCTTGTTGCATTGGTCTCGACGCGACCGCCAAAACAGTCTGCCACATCCAGCGAACGGGGTTTCATCCCCTTTTTCAGTTTTAGCAACGCCGGTACGTGGGTCAGCGTTTTAGCAACATCAACTAGTCCCATTTGAACCCCCAATGACTACTTTTCAAAGGGTCAAGGTTATCAATTCTGGCCGGGATTTTCCCTGTTTGTTGGACCGGTTACGGTAGCTCGTGTCATCAACGCCGCTTCGCGCATTACCTGGTCGGATAGATTGAGAAAAGCCAGATATGCAGAATCAGCCTGGATGCGTTCGCTGACCACCAATTCGGTGACCCTGCGTTGCAGGTTTCGCACGTCTTCTTCGACCTGCTGGGCTCGGTCTGTCTGCGATAGTTCGGCTCGGTGACTCAGCAGGGTGCTGAAATAGGCGTCGATCCGATCCTTCTTCGCCTGGCGGCGGATGCGTACGAAGGCAACCAAGGCACTGGAAAGCGCCACGAGTAGAGTGACAGAAAAAGCGAGTATCTCTGCATATCGTTCCAAAAACGTGGGTGCATTACGCTGGGAAAAACGCCATGCGCCAGCGTGCACCGGCAGGGTGTACAACTCGTGATCGTGATCGGCGTGGATGGTCTCCCCGGCCAGCGGATAGATCTCGCTGAGTTGGCTGGAGATGTTGAAAGCCGTTTCTACCACGTCGTAGACCATGTCTGTGTCGGTGTCTGGGTGGGTCACCAGCATAGAGGTAACGGCCAAGGTTAAAACTGCTCGCTGGTTGAGATTGGGGTAAAGGCCTGCGGGAAGTATGTATGGTTTCAGATGAGGGTAACGATAGGACAGGCCTTCGGCCCATGTGCCGCGCCCCAATTTTGTGACATCTCCTAGTGATGCCAAGCAATAACCTTGTAGGCGACGTGCAGCGTCAGGATGGAGAATCTCGCCAAACTCTACGTGTATTTGCGGGGGTTCTCCAAATGCGTTGTCCAGCATGTTAATTGTCGCTAGCGGAGGTAGCCATTGCGAGTTGGCCAGGTCTCCCAAGAGATCATAGCCAGCGGAGCCGGGTACACCAGCATACACAGAACCCTGGGTAAGTAGCTCAGAAAACTGGATCGGCGTGTCGCAACGGTGAATATCTTGATCGACCAATACATGCAGAACGCTCGGAAACACGGGTGTGGCAACAGCCAGGTCAGGCATGGGTGAGTGAGGTTGTTCGATGATGCCAAAGTCTACTTCTCTGGACTGAACGGCAGCGACTAAGGCTGCAACGTCGGTGTACCGAATGGTTGAGACCGATTCTGTGGGCTCGAGCGCAGTGGTTAGTGTATCTGTGAGCTCAAGACCCGGACCGCCGGGCGCGGTGCCAAAAACAATGGTGCGCTGGCTACCGCAGCCCGTTGCTAACAAAACGCACAGGCTGACCCAACTCAGGACCTTCATCTGGAAAATTTCAAGAAGTTTTGATCTGCTTGTTGTCGGTGTAGGGTTGGATCGGAATTCCACACGTCACGCCCATTGGTAAAACCAGCGTGCTCGAATAGCAACAGTTTGCCGTTTTCAATCTTAAAATTGGTGTAATCCGGGCACGCTAACCGCCCCATGCTCAGGTTGGTAGAACACCAGCCAAGGTAGGAGGGAAGGTACCGGTCGGGATCTGCCTGAAAAGTTGCAAGATTGTCCGCGGTTGTAAACTGGTAGGTGAGATCACCGATTTGAGCCTGATATTCTGCGCGACCCGGAGAGGGTTTGCTGGCACTGTGATAAGACACGGCGTCGTAACCGCCCAGTGCGATCCCCGTCGGCGCGCACACGGCGATCTCGTGGACATTAGTGTGGTGTTCGGCTTGTACCAATACAGCTGGATAGAATGCCACGGACAGCGCTATCAGCCAGCCTCCAATCGTGCTTAATTTTTTAGTTTTGCTATGTGTCATGTACCTGCTCCTGGTCCATCTTTGACCCTGCGGCCAGGTGTTGGTTCCACATTTCCAAGTTTGCTATGGTGGGGTTCTGCTTGATCAGGGGGAGAGGGTTATGAATCAGTGGCAGATTGGGGATGTAAAGATCACGCGCGTGGTTGAGATGCAGGTGGCTGGGGGAACACGTTTTATCCTGCCGGACGCCACGCGAGATGCCTGTCAGGAATATGACTGGATGGCGCCACATTTCATGGATGTGGACGGGAATCTGATTATGAGTATCCATGCTCTGGTGGTGGAGACGCCGGAACGCAAGATTATCGTGGATACCTGTATTGGCAATGATAAGCAGCGCAACATACCCGCTTGGAGCAATCTGCAAACCTCATTTCTTCAGGATCTATCAGATGCCGGGTACCCTCGCGAATCCATCGATACTGTGATGTGTACGCATCTTCACGTAGATCACGTGGGTTGGAACACCATGCTGGTGGATGGCGAATGGTTACCAACGTTTGAAAACGCCCGCTATTTAATGGCTGAAAAAGAGTGGACTTACTGGGACGCAAATGAGGACGAAAAGGAATACGGACCACTGCTGGCAGACTCGGTACGGCCGGTTGTTGATGCCGGGCTTGTAGACCTGGTGGGTGAGACTCATCAGATCTGCGAAGAAGTCTGTCTAGAACCGACACCCGGACATACGCCTGGTCATGTCAGTGTACACGTCACCTCAGAAGGTGAAGAGGCGCTGATTACAGGAGATTGTATTCACCATCCGGTGCAGATGTCCCGGACGGATTGGTGTAGCTCGGCAGATTTCGATCAACCTCAGGGTCAGCAAACGCGAGAGGATCTGCTTTCGAAATATGTAGACCAGGATATTTTGATCATCGGTACACACTTTGCCACGCCCACAGCTGGCCATATCAAACACCGTGAGGGCGGTGGTTATTGGTTAGACGTTGGTTGATATTCAGCGAGTGAACGCCGCTAGATATCTTGTGCGCTCATTGAACCATCCATAGAAAATCCCAGAGCTCGATAGATTTTATAACCGGCAATTTCCCGAACCGCTTTAGGCAGGTTGCGCGCCACTTCTGGTGGTGTGTCCAGATATTGATTTTCTTCCTGCCTTACCCAGCCGGGAGAGTAAGTCAGTACGATCCCGTAGCGCCAATCCTGTGAGGAGTTTTCACCTGCGCCATGCAGCGTGCCGCCCATCCAATATAGAACCGAACCGGCAGGCATTTCGGCGGAAAGCACTTCTTCATCACGAGCATTGCGCTCCTTTGGCCACTTGTGACTGCCTGGGACGACCAGTGTTGCGCCGTTGTCCGCGCGAAAGTCGGTAATCGCCCACATGCTGGCAACAATCAAGTTGGGTTTGGGGTCTGGGAAGAAAGTAAATGAATCGTGCTCGCGGTGCAGCATTTGCTTTCTGGCACCAGGTCCAACTTCCAGCGCGCCGGTAACATGCAGGTGATAACCAAATTCTCCGTTTGGCAGTAATAAATGATCACACAAGCTGGTGGAGGTTGAGTCTACGGCGAGCTGACCCACCGTAGGTGATCGCGCAATGAGCGCGCTGGTCCTGCGTGTGCGACCGGGATAAAACTGGGTAGGATCATCTTTATCGATTACCCGCGCTGCCTCCATGAATGGCGCCAGTTCGTTCCTCACCGCCTCGCGTTGTGCTGCTCCAATGACGTCGGTAACCACCGCGCAGCCGGATTCGTCCAAGGCGGCCGCGATTTCTTGAGGATCGGCACTGGCGTGAAAGGTTGGGATGCTCATAGGTCTTTACTCATTTCTATCCTGTTTGATGAAACACGGGCCATGTCTGAGTGATCTCGCCTTGATCCACCACTAACAAGTCACCAAATTGCAACATCACAAATTCGCTCTGCGTGGGCCGTAGAAACATGTAATCGTCGACCTCCAAATCCACGTTGGCTGAAGTCGCAATGGGACTTTGGTTGGTGCTTTGATAAATTGTCTCACCTACTTCTTGTGGTGAGACCACCTTAGCTTTCCAGTACCCACCGTAGATGTAATACACCTGGTCCATGTTCTGCGGTGGCGCAGGCATTACGGGATTTTTGGGATATCGCTTCAAAATGGGCGTGGCAATAAAAACGGCTGGCTGATGGTCGTTCAGATGGTGGGTGTCGAAATCTGTGGGCATAACAACACCAGAGCCGGCAGAAAGATCATTCATACGGTGATCATACTCGTAAATCTTCAGCGTATGGCTGCCCGCTCCGTTTAGCGTGAGTGTCGTGGGATCGATTTGGTTTTGTTTGATCTGGTCGATATACCCGTCGTAAACGGACAGCACAGACTGAACTGCCGGGTGCCGAAGATCCGCCTGCATCCCGGTCAGATGCGGCTCGTAGCCCATTAACCCACTTAAGCGCAGATGGTTGGGGTGTTGATCGATAATGGACAGCGCCTTGCTCAATGCCTCGGGAGATTCCAGGCCGCCGCGATAGAGCCCCACGTTGATTTCGAAGTTGACCCGCATGGATACGCCCAGATCCTGAGCCAGCCCCAGATATTGTTCCAACCGCGCAAGACTGTCTATCAGCCACTGGACCTTGAGACTGGCGTTGTAGCGATTGGTATCAAGCTTGTCGTAAAAAGTTTGCACCGCTTGTACAGGCATGGGTTTACCCAGCAGTACATCGCTGTCTGGAAAAGACTTAGCGACCTCGTTCAAAAAAGGCTGATGAAACACCATCAAAGCCTGGCTTTTACTGCGGAGCGTGACGTGTTGCAGGAGGGGTACCGAAGGTAGAGACTTCACCACGGCCCGGTAGGTTTTCTTATTACCCACAGATCGCGTGATTGCATCGATATTGTGGTTCATTCTTTGCTTGTCGATCAGCATGACGGGTCTGCCGGGACCCTGGGTCTTCAATAGCTGATTCAGCTTGGCATAGTAGGGGTTATGCCCTCCCGTCTGGGATGAGGGAGCGTTTGGACTGGTTGCGCCTGTCCCGGGGGACCACAACAGTGAAGGTATGGTAGCGGTTAGTGAAGCATGTTTTAGCAGTTCTCTTCTTCGCATCAACCTTTCTCTTTCAGCCTACTTATACGAACAGTTTCCACAAGTGCTCGTTGAGCATCTTGTTTTCTGGGTCAATTGACTCACGCAGCGCCTGAAAGTCTTTGAATCTTGGGTACAGCTCGGCCAGCTGGCTGGCGCCCAGTGAATGAATTTTACCCCAATGTGGACGACCGCCATATTTCCAGAAGATGGGTTCGATCAAATCGAAGTAGGGGCGGTAGTCTTCGCCGGCTGTGCGGTGAATTGAAATTGCTGCGTGATCTTCGTCTCCAGAGCTCATGCTCAGCCAGGTGTCATCTCTTTGTACGTAGCGATATTCCAATGGGAAAACCACATCCACTTCTTCTTTCATAATCGTATGCAGAACCTCTCGTAAACACTCTGCCCCATGATGTAACGGTACCGAATATTCCATCTCGTTGAATCGATTGTTGCGAATGTTGCTGAGAATTTTATAGGACTCATCCACCACTTCGGTTGGCCCAATTTGCTGGGCAAGCCCATCGATATGAGGTTTGCGTTCACCAGGCGGAAGGGATGCCCACATCGCCATCGCCTGACCAAACGCGGCGGCTTCCTCAGGCGAGGGTGTTGGATTGTTGATCGGGGCGTCACTTTCATCAATGGTCAGGGTTAGCGCATAATCCGAATGGGTCAGCGGAAACATCTCGAAATGGCGGTGTGTTGCTGCGGCCTTGTCAAATCTTTGCAAGACGTCTTCGATGGGCTCAACTGCGTTTAAGGCCTTCAGCCGATAGGGTGTTCGATTCTGCAAGGTCATCCGTGTGACAACACCCAAAGCGCCCACGCTGACACGAGCTGCGTTAAACAGGTCGGGGTTAGATTTGGCGTCAACATCCAGTATTTCGCCTTGAGGCGTTACTAAGCGCAATGCGGTAACAAATCCTGATAGGCATTGGAATTTTATCCCGGTGCCGTGGGTGGCCGTTGCGGTAGCGCCGGCGAGGGTTTGTCTGTCGATATCGGGCAGGTTGAGCATGTGTTGGTCGATCTGACTTAGTACGGGTCCCATATCTCCCAAACGCGTCCCAGCAAAAAAAGTAGCCTGGCGTGCTTGCTGATTGTGATCGATCAAACCGGTGAGCTGGTCAATGATCAGCAGATGGCCATCCGTTGGTACGACGGGACTGAAAGAGTGGCCTGAACCGACGGGGCGAACAGGCATTTGAGTCTGCTTTAGAAATTCAGCCAGCGCTTCTTCGGTAGCCGGTGAAATCCGACCTGCGGGTCTGCAGGACAATCCGCCAGACCAGTTGTACCAGGGCAGCTTGGCAGACGCCCCGGCCCGTGCGTGGTGCCAGCCTCCAAATAGCGCGGCCATAGCCGAGCTTGCTAGAAATGCTCGTCTATTGATGCCGCGTCTCATCGTTGTGATGCCTCGAACTGATGTCCGCTCATAAACTGGATCATGTCGGCAAAATCCTGCGCTTCGCAGGCCATGCAGTAACCCAAAGGTGGCATGTCTTTGTAGCCCTCCACCGTATGTTTCAGCAAGGTTGGCAATCCTTTGGGGATGCGTTTTTCCCATTCCTGAGGGTGGCCCAGGCGAGGAGCGCTGGCGTTTCCATCGATGTGACACAAGGCGCAGCTGCGGCTCCACATTTGGGCTGTGCGAGGTGCTAGTGGCGCTGGTGTTGATACAGGCGAGGGAGTGCTTGTGGCAGCGCCGTTTTCCTTTCGATCCTCTTTTGCTTGGCTGCACCCTGACAGAACCACGGCGGCGGCAAAGATGGGCAGCATAAGAGTCGGTAAGGCCATGAATTCATTGTACCGATTGGGCAGCAGACCCGGGAAGTACCATTTACAGGTTGACTAATTGAACGTTGTTTAATATATTGCGCTCCTAATTGAACGTTGTTCAATTAATCTGATAGATGAAAGAGGTAACAATTATGAGATTTAGACGTTTAGCTGCCACTCTATCCGCCACCTTTGATGATGCATTAGGGCGCATTGAAAATCATGAAGCGGTTGCCGCAACTGTGGTTGCGGACGCACGAAAAGCCGTCGCCGGCATCCAGGTACAAAGCAGGCGCACCGCAGCAGAGCTGGACCGTTTGGAAAAAGCCCTTAAAGAAGCTGTGGCCCAATCCGACGCCTGGCGCGAGCGCGCCAAAAGTTGCGCTGAAGAAGACGAAGAGCGAGCTTTGGCGTGCCTTAAGAAGGCTGAGATCGAGCAAGAGAAGCAAACTCAACTGAAGACCCAGATTGCCGAACACCGGGAACTGGTCGGTGAATTGGACAATGCCCTGGCCAATGCTCAGCGCCAATTGCGTGAGTTGACTGCCAAGCGTGCGTCTCTAAGCGCGCGTGGTGCGGTAACTAAGTCTTATCGCACATCCAACAAGCTCTGCGAGGACATCAACAATCAGGAACTTTTTGATCGGTGGGAAGCTGCGGTGACCGCGGACGAGCTGGGTCAAGGCGGCTCGATCGTGACCGCGACAGACGCGTTAACCGCCGAATTTGAATTGGCTGAAGAAGATGAGCGTCTACGTGCTGAGCTCGCCCAACTGCGAAAAAGTTAAGACGGATAAACAAAAAGGAGCAATGACATGAGTGTTGCACAAGATATGCATGTTTCAATTGAAATTGATGATGCAGCCCACGAGACCGAGCAGTCCAGTCTGAGAGCAGCTACTCTGCTGCGCTGGTTAGGCGTAGGGGTGTTTTGCACCGGGGCGGTTCTGTTTCTGCTCCAGGGACTGGATCTGGCGAACGATATGGTCCGTAACTGGAGCTATTTAGGACTGATGATTGTTGTGGGACTGATAGGCATTGCTCTGCACCGATTTATGCATGATGCCAAGAGTGCTCGGCTGCTGCTGGGTATCGGCGTGACCCTGGTCCCGGTTCAATTTGCTCAGCTTGGCGGACTGATCTACGAAGTGGTGAACAATGAAGGTGGTGCATTAGCGATCCCTGTTTTGATCACCGGCACCGCAATGAGCGTGATCGTCGCCTGGCTTGTCAGTTTTGCGGGCTTTAGGGTTCTCGCGCGGGATCAGGCGTTGTTGCTGACTCAGGGGTTGATGGTTACCTGTGCGCTATTGTTGTTACCGGTCCGAACTGGCATGCCTGTGTTAGCGATGTTGGGGGCCCTGGCAGTGCTGACATTGGGAATTGATGCACTTATCCGTAGAACAAAACAGATCAGAACGCTGGAAGCTGTTTCTGGGCGCCTGCTGTTGACGTTGCCATTGGGCATAGCGATGGTCAGGTATGGATTTTATATTGATAGCAGTCATGGCTTTGCGGTGTTTGGTTGTATGGTTTCTTTGGTATGGATGTTCGTTTCGCGCCTGTATTTGCCCACGGGACGTATCCGTGAGTGCCTGATTGGGCTGGCTATCGTGTTCGGCGGCGCCTCTTCAATCGGTGTACTTGCAGAGTATATGGTGGATCATCTCGCGGTATTCTTCGCCGGTGGGTTAATCTTTGCGGCCAGCGCTATGAGCAGTTTTCAGTCCTGGTACCGAGGCATAGGGTTGTTTCTGATGAGCGTAAGCCTGCTTGGACCGGTACTTGACGGTGGTGTGGCCGGTCAGCTGTTCGGTTTGGCAGTGGGTTTGGTGATGCTTGGTATCGGCTACCTGCGACGATGGCGTGAACCCGTGCTTAGCGGTGTTCTCGTGTCCCTGGTGACCCTGGCAGTCATGGCCACCCATGCGATTGAACATGTCAATTTCGGATCCTGGATGGGATTAGCGTTTGCCGGTATTGGTCTGGTGATCTTAGCGTCTGTTGCCGAGCGTCACGGCCGCAACCTGGTGGTCCGCAGCCGAGGTGCCTGGCAACACTTCAAAGCCTGGTAGGATAGGCCAAGCAGGTGGCGACGTGTTCGCCACCTGTCGTGGTTTCCCATTCGGACAACATAGAAAGTGCAGATAACAAAGAGGACAGGGTGGCGAGACGTAGCGACCATACCAAAGAAGAGCTTATCGACCTGGTGATTGACGGCACCATGTTGCTGATCGAAGAAAAACAAACGGTCAAAATTACTGCGCGAGATATTGCCAAGCAAATTGGATACACCCCCGGGACGTTGTATACGCACTTTGCAAATCTGGATGACATTTTTCTACACGTAAACGCGCGCAGTCTGCTACAGCTGCGTGAGCGACTTGAATCCAATATTGATAACAGCGACTCACCGCAACAAGTACTGGTAAACATGGGGTTGGCCTATCTGGATTTTGCCAGGGAGCACAAGTATCGTTTTCAAGCCATGTTTACACCCAGATTGCCGGAAAGCGTGGATCCTCCCGAATACCTGCAAAACGAGATCGATCAGTTGTTCGGGTTGCTCAGTGAGCAACTGAAAAGATTAGAAGAGGTTGATGAGTCTCAGTTGGAACTTGGGACGCGGGCTTTGTGGTCGGGCGTGCATGGTGTGGCGTCTTTGGCCATTGCTGATCAGCTGTTTACGCCCCGTCCGCGTTTAGAACGAAATATGGTGGAAACGTTGGTGCGTCAGTTTGTGGATGGTTGGCCTCCGCAAGGTCTTTGAGTATCGATTCCCCAGAAAGCAAAACCCCCGCTTAGAGCGGGGGTTTGCGGTTCAGAACAAGGACGTTTATTCGTTTGCGAAAGTAAATCGATATTGCAGCGTCATGGTTTGCCCAAGTTGCGTGGTTGCGGCCTGGTCCAGACTGTTGGGTCCGGTGTTAGCAGCTGGGATACGCCCTGGGATAGCACCACCAGTAACGATGTAAATTTCGTCGGTCAGGTTACGCCCAATCAGATTGAACTGATGGGTGCCGTCTTCGGAGTACAGACTGATCGCCGCATCCCAGATCCAGAAGGCATCCTGTTCCAACGCGTCTTCGGTTGCCGTCCACGCGTAGTCACCGGTATAGCGAACATCAGACGACACGTTCCAACGCCAGCCTTCAAACGCCTCGGTATCATAGGTGAAACCGAAGAATCCGGTGACATCCGCGCTACCTGAGCCGTCCTCACCTTTCAGGTTTTCTCCCGTCGCGGTGAAGAAGTCATCGGTGTACTCCGTATTATTCAATGCCCATGCCGTACGAATGCTCAAACCATCAATTTCGGTCTGCCATAACATATCAAATTCGATACCTGTGGTTTCCAGCGCAGATGCGTTAAACGTGCTGAACTGAATGATGGTGGAATCGAAGAGCTGCACCTGCAGGTCGCTGTATTCATAGGTGTATGCGGTCGCGTTGAAGCGCATGGCGCCATCTAGGAAATTTGCCTTCATACCAATCTCGCCGCCTTTTGCCTCCTCTGACTCATACACCAGGAAGTCGAAACCTTGGAAAGAAGGTGAGAGTGGGTTGAGTGCCGCTGTGGGCAACGCGCTGTTATCCAGACCACCGGACTTAAAGCCCTCTTTGTAGGCTGCAAACACGCTGACGTCATCGTTGATGTAATAGTTGATGGCAATTTCAGGTGAAATGTTGTCGTCCTCAAACTCCAGCCCATCTATGCGTGGTGGACCACCAAATCCGAACAGGCCAGCGGCCGCGTGAACATAAGGAATCAAGATGTAGCCGTCTTTTTCTTCTTCGGTGTATCGAGCCCCAAAGGTCAGCTCGGTACGATCGTTAATGTCCCAGTACACTGCGAAGAATGCAGAGATAACATCTGTATCGAGGTAGTGATCCTTGTTGTAGTCGTAGGCGTTACCGGTGAACGGGTCTGGTCCCACCACACCTGTAGTTGGATCCAACGGAAACAGGATGGTCTGACCGGTCGCTGCAGCTATACCGTCATAGACACCTTGTAGAACGGGCGCGGTAAAGATGTTTGGCATGATAGGCAGGTTAAACGCGTATTGGTGCGCGTCAAACCGCTGCTCGATTTCCTGCCAATACAACCCAAGCTGGAAGTTTAATGCGCCTTCGTAGTTGCTGGCTAAACGAAATTCTTGTGAAAGGCTTTCGTAGAAGTTGAAATGCAATCCACCGAAGACACTGGCGCCATAGCTGTAATCGTCCAGCTCGTCATGCTCCAGATCTACGTAACCCGTTACCGAAGTGAAACTCAGTTCTTCGTTGATGTCCCAGTCTACGGTTAAAGATACGAAGTCGGTTTCCTGCTCCAGGCCCGGTTCACCATTGTCATAGCCGCCTGGCAAACCAGCACGCAGGCCGGGATGCAGGTTGAGCTTGGAGGTATTGCCATTGATGCTGCAGTCATCGACACCTTGGAATACTGCAAAGGCATTGGCCGCTGAGGGGATGCCAGTAGGTTGGTGTGAACCTTCAGGACAAAATTCTTCTTGCCACGCAGTACCACCGCCATCGTTCTCATATTTGGAATAGTTATACTTCAGCTTGGCGCTTAACGTGTCAGAAATATCCCAAACCAGGGTTAAACGAGCATTTAGAGATTCGTCGCCGTAGTAGCGATCCGCACCCGCGGTGGTCAGAGCCGCGTGAGGGATGCGGGCAGAGTAGTTCTCGAAGAGCTCTTCCTGCTCTTGCCAACCCACGGCAAGCCGTGCGCCAAAGGTATCGGTGATTGGCCCTGAAATAACCGCTTCCCAGAACATGGCGTCATATTCTGATTCTAGGCCACCACCCAACTGGAATTCGAACTCATCACCAGGATCATTCGTGGTAATCGAAACCACACCGGCGGTTGCAGACTTACCGAAGTAAAGCGACTGCGGCCCTTTCAACACCTCCAGCTGACCCATATCCAGGTACGAGTTGTGTATGAAACGACCGCGGTTCACGACCACGCCGTCCAGGTTGATTGCCACAGAGTGGTCAAAGGCTGCTGAAATAGAACTGGATCCAATGCCACGTAGCCGCAGACTGGATCCGTTGCCGGAACCGCCGTGCGCGATGACCATGTTGGGCACCATCTTTGCAGCGTCAACCAGGTTGGTGATGTTGTAGCGTTCTAAGTCTTCTTGAGTTAGAGCAGCGATGGTTACAGGCACGTCCTGTAGCGTCTCTGCTTGCTGACGCGCGGTTACGATAATTTCTTCAATAACCTGATCGTCATTTGCATAGGTAAAAGTGGCAAGCACAACTGAAATGGTTGCCGCGAGCCATCGAGCAAATCGTCTCGTCTTCACTGAATTCCCCTCTCCCAATGGAAATGTAGGTGAAAAGCGGTCACGGAGTGGCGGTTTAAAGCGGCCCCTCTTAATTGTGTCTCCACTTTTCGCCATCTGACAGTATCGAAGGGTTTTCGGGTGGTCAAGCGCTATTTTTGCCGCTAGAAACCATGTAATTCAGATATTTGCGTCGAAAAGAATCTTGCCTGACTGTTTTTTTATGGCGCGAACCTCGGGGCCTGAAATGGTCCTCGGGCCGAAATATTTGGTGTGATCAACTCAAGCAAAAGGGGAAGGTAAGGGTAACTATCCTGACTTACCTATTGTCATAACAAACTCTCCCCTCTCAAACTCAAGATCGCTAAATGTAGGCGTTATACGGCTTCCCAACAAAAAACCCCAGCATTCGCTGGGGTTTTTTTAGTCAGAAATGCCCCCTTCGAGGCGGCGTTTCTGCAGGTTGCGGAACCTACGCATTAGAAGCGCATTTCAAACTCTGCAAAGAGTTGGCGGCCGCGTGCGTAGTTCAGGATAGTGTCCGACAGTCCAACACCGCCTGGTAACAGCGTGTTATTGGAGGTGTCGGCGAATGGTCGTCCGCCACTGGTGGTCACGTAAAGCTCATCCGTGAGGTTGTTGCCAACCAGTGAAACTCTCCAAGTTCCATCCTGGTCACCGAGGAATATGCGTGCGTTAACCAACCAGAAAGAGTCCTGCACAAAGCCAACAGGGTCTTCATTCTGAGTTTCGTATTCGTCGCTGTACGACGTGTTTAGACCATAACCCCATTGTAATCCCGTATCGCCAAGGGCTGTTTCATAATCTAGTCCGACGTTAAACGCATAATCTGATGCGCCAGATACGGCCCGTCCGTCCAAGTCATACTGAGCAATGACCGCAGGATCAGTGATGCCAGCAGGTGGTTCAGGAATAAACGAATCACTGAACTCGGCGTTCAAGAAAGAGAAGGCGCCGTAGATGCTCAAGCCTTCTACTTCCGGCAGCCAGGTGAAGTTGGCTTCTAAGCCTTGAGATACCAGCTCACCAGCGTTTGAGGTGCTGAACTGAATGGTCGAGGCGTTAAAGCTCTGAATCTGCAGATCTTCATAAACATATCGAAACGCCGTGACATCCAGTCGAAGGGTGCCGTCGTTGAAGCGGCCCTTCATGCCAACTTCAAAGCCGTCGCCTTCTTCTGTTTCGTAGATCAGCTCACCAAAATCACCCGAAGCCGCGGCGGCTGCCAGCGATGCACTGGGTAGCGCGCTGTTGTCGATGCCGCCAGACTTATAACCGCTCTTGTAGGCTGCGAACAGGTTGACGTTGTCGTTTAACGCGTACAAGAAACTCACCTCTGGTGAGATGTTGTCGTCATCAAATTCGATGTCGCCAGAGTTGAATCCGACAGGCACTGTTGGGAACCCGATGACTCCAAAAATATAGTGGACGCTGTCCACCTGAATATCGTTGGTACGCTCATCTTCGGAGTAGCGCAGTCCAGCCGTAATTTCCAAACGATCTGTCGCTTGGAAGGTCATGCTGCCGAACACCGACCAGGTTTCTGAGTCTGTGGTGTGAATCTTACGCCAGTCGTCTGAGAATCCGGTGGCGGGGTCCGCAGTGGGCAGGCTAAGTACTGCCGCGATTTGTGCGGCACCGACGGCTTCCTGTCCGGTATCGAAAATCAATTCGCGATCCTGATAGAACGCACCCAATAAGAAGCTCACACTATCATTGATATCGCCGGCCAATCGAAATTCCTGTGCAAACGCATCGGTTTCGTTAATCGTATGGTTACAGCCGATACCGTTCAGGTCATAGCCGTAGCACGCTGCCCCGTCTTCCTCCAGCTGAAAATAACTGGTAACGGAGGTTAGTGTCAGTGCATCACTCACATCCCAGTCAACCTGCACACGAGTGAGCAATGTGTCCAACTCCTCTCGTGGGGACAGGTTGACCTCACCAGAGACGTTTTGACGGAAAACGTCGCTATGCCCGGCGAACTGAGTGACGCCATCGTCGAAGTTACAGTCATAGCCGGCCGGTCGCGATAGGATTGCGAAGCTGCTGGGCTGTGGATCGTTTGGCACGGAACAAAGCACATCGAAATTGCCGATGGCGTCGTCTGCCTCGTGACTCGTCCAGGTGGTCTTGAAGTTGATATTGACGGTGTCGGAAGGTGTCCACTCCAAAGTGAGGCGAGCGTTCAAGTCCTCTTCACCCAATTGGTCTGATCGACCGGGTGCTTCCAGCTCCCAGATCTCATCCGTATCGGAGTAGCGAAACGCAAGTCGAGCGCCTAACTGGTCGGTGATCGGTCCAGAAATGAAGCCGTCGATAAAGTAGCCATCCTGTTCGAAATCGTATCCGCCGCCCACTTTGGCTTCAAACTCTTCACCAGGGTTTGCCGAGCGAAAAGATACGACGCCGGCACTGGCACTTTTACCGAAGTAGAGCGATTGCGGACCTTTCAGGATATCCACCTGCTCGAGATCCATAAAAGCTGCCTGCACCATGCGCATGCGACTGACCGTGACGCCGTCGATGTCTAAAGCGACTGCTGAATCAAAGGCTGCGCTGATCGCAGAACTTCCGACACCTCGCAGATTCAAGGTTCCGCCAGAACCTGATCCACCGGTTTGAATATTAAAGTTGGGCACCCGTGCCGCAATTTCGGCTGGCTGGTCCAATTGGAAATTATTAAGTTGTTCCCCTCCAACAGAGGTAATCGTGACAGGGACGTCCTGTAGGGTTTCGTCTTGTCGACGTGCGGTGACGACGATTTCTTCCAGCACTCGGGCGTCAGAATCGTCTGCTAGGGTGCTAGGTGCTCCGGTGCTGAATAAGACAGCAATAACCGGGACTAGCGCGATGCGTAATCCAGATGGGATACGATACATATGGGTGACTCCTCTCCACAGTAGTTTTGCCAGTTTTTTTACGTGGGCTCGTAACTACAGAAAATGGTTGGCCTCCATTTTCTCTCCACTTTTCGGTCGAGAGAAGTTACCCAAGCGAAACGGCAACGTCAAGAATTACTTGCGATAATTTGTTTAACAAATTCAGTAACTTATGAATATAAAAGTCAGCCGTGACGGTAATTGGCTAGAATTGAACTGCTTGTGGGCGCCAGTCGGAATCTCTGGCGGCGATTTTTGACGTAATTACCTCCATCCAATCAGGTTGAACCCGAATTAGCACGTAGCCTTTTGGAAACTCTGGCCAAAACTGGGTACGGTGTTTTGGCGTCTGCCAGGCATGGCGAATGATGGTTGCAGCGTCATTGTGAATTGAGGCGGTCCCCATGATTGAAACGTATGCAGTTTCATCTGCATTGTCGAAAAACAGCGTAACCTTATTGTTGGTTTTGATTTGCGTCAGCTTTCGCGTGTTGGGGATAGTGGCTAGATACACCACCATGTCTTCATCAGCACCAGAGTGCTCCATAGTTCGAATGCGAGCTTGGCCCTTGTCGTCTACGGTGGCCAGATTCACAAATGGGTCATCACTGATGATGCGACGGGCTTCTGCAATAGCCAACTGTGTGTCCGTAGTTGGGTTGAGCTCAGATTCGCAATAGGCGATTGCGGGTAACCAGGCCAAGGCTGATATCAGGCTTGCGAGCCATCGATAGGTTGTTCCGGACATTATTGGGTTTTACCCATTTGGGAGGCGACTATATTTTGCATGGTATCCCATTGGCTGAACATAAACTCTTTAAAATCTTCGGGTATCTGTTTGTAAGGGATGCGCCACATATGAATCCTCACCAGCTTTCTTTTCCCGGCACCGCTGAGCAGTTCTTTCAGGTTTGCCAGGCCTTCAAATCCGGTATGAGCGACAAATACTACATCCTTACCAGGGTTGTGTGAGAGTAGGGCGGTTGGGCCACCCAGGCGAGGCGGTAACAAGTCAGGCCACCGGTCCAGTTGCTCTAACAGGTGAGGGTATTTGGTGCGGATTTGCGCTCTACGTTTTGGCGTGACCCGGGTACCTTCTGGATAGATCATCATTGACTCGTCCTGGGGCGCGGTGCGGGTTATCTCTGCCACGCGTTCGAGTTCGCCCTCGGTATCGAAGCCTGACCGGTCAATAAACAAAGTGGACAGGCGATGCGCCGCGATGTCTAGAGACGGTGAGATCAACAGTTCTTTTTTAATCAGATAGCGGATCCCTTCCATATCGCGGGGGCGGGAGAAGAAGTAAACGGGTAGTACGGTGTCGCCCATGCTGGCATGGCGTACAAACAAGATGGCGGACGGCCCTTCGAGTGCTTCCTGCCCGCTAACTTCGAACTCCAAACGAAACACCAACGCGCCCAGGTCCAATAGTCCGCAGGCCCACCAGATCTGTACAAGTCGATTCTGATATATCCACTGATCGCTATTGCGATAACGCAGCCACACCCAGGCGAGGCGGACAACGCCCAAAACCTCAAAGATGAGATAGCCACAGATAAACGTCCAGACGTTAGGGAGCGACCGAAGGTTGGGCAGGATGCTCAAGATCAGGCAGATCAGCACCACGGGCAAATATAAAGCGATACAGGCAAAGCATGCGATCAGCACACCCGGAATGGTGACTACTCTCCGTCCCCACATGGTTAGGCCTTTACTGCCAAGGTCATGTGCTGCAGACGCTGTCTGAACCACAAGTAGCCTGCAACGCCCATCAGCGCATTGCTCATCAATACGGCGACGAATATTCCCTGATAACCCATTAAGGAATTCAGCAGCATGGCCAGCGGTACGTAGACCAGAAACATCCGAGTAAACGACAAGACAGTACTGGGTAGGGGTTTGCCTAAGGCATTAAACGAAGCGGAGGCCATCATCAGCACTCCCCACATGCCGTAGCTCCATGGCACGATAGCCAGATAAATTGCCGCTACCGCAATGACGGGTTCTGAAGGTTCTATCCAGCTGGCCATGTAGTGGCCAAACAAAAACAGGGGCAGTGCCATCACAACACCCCACAGCAGGCAGAATTGATAACTGACACGCACGCCTTCGCGAACACGGTCTGGCGCTTTGCCTCCCCAATTCTGCCCTACGAATGGACCGATAGATCCAGACAAGGCGAACATCAACATGGCCGCCACGGCTTCTATGCGAGTGGCGACACCAAAGCCGGCCACAACAGTTTCACCGTGTTGAGCAAGCATTCTTGTAATGATCACGCCGGTTACTGGTCCTATAAGCTGAGTGGCCATCGCGGGGAGGCCAATATGCAAGATGCGGCGTGAAGACGAGATGAATTTTGACCACTCAAAACGCCGAGCAACCTGGTCCAGTTTTAACACGTAAAAAAGCATGACTGTCGTGGTAAGCACGCGAGTGATCAGCATCGCGGTGGCGGCCCCGGCTAACTCCATTCGGGGCAATCCAAACCATCCAAATATCAGAATAGGGTCGATGATGAGATTCACCGCGGCCCCCGCGGTCATGATGGTGCCGGGAATGCCCGCGTTACCGTTGGCTCGCATCACACTGCCCAGGATCATCGTAATGGTAAACAAGACGGTACCCAGCAGATAAATGTCCATGTAGGTATGAATCAGCACCAGTAGTGATTCGCTGGCGCCCATGGTGCGAAAAATCTGATCCATGCTGAGCCAGGCAAGGCTGGATAGGAGCACCATGAAGAGAGTGACCAGAATGACTGAATGAGTCGCCAGCCGTTTTACGTCCTGTCTCTCGCCGCTGCCTACAGATCGAGCAATGACCGAAGAGGTGCCAATGCTGATGCCCAAAGCCAGGCTGGTCAGGATCATGGTAATAGGAAAGGTGAACGTAATGGCTGCAACATGTGCCGTGCTAAGTTGACCAATAAAGCCCATTTCAAGGGTTTGCACGACAATACTGGAAGACACGCCCATGACCATGGGCGCGGTCAGTTTTGCCAGTGAAGTGGGCACTGACCCTTGGGTCAGGTCGTTGTGGGCCATTTGATTCTTAAGGGCTGCTTTTTATTCGTTCTAATATGTTAACTGTAGCAATGTTAACTCTGGGCAATGGTTGTCACTCTGAAGGGGCGCTAGCTGTTTAAAGTGTAGTAGAGCGAAACAATCGAAATGACGATACATTATGCACGAAATGATTCGGTCACGAAAAATTAACCAGACGGATTGTTATGACTGAGATACACGGCAACATCGATCCAGCCTTTGCCCATCTCCACGCGGCGTTTGCGGATGGTTTTTCGTCCGGTCGCGAGGTTGGCGCTCACTTGGTGATTATTGTGGATGGCCAGGTGGTTGTGGACCTGCATGCAGGCTACACGGATCGCAAAAAGGAAAAGCCCTGGCGATCGGATACCCTATGTTGTTTTTTTTCTGTTTCGAAAGCTTTGACCACGACGGTCCTGCTTGGCGCGGTGGCGGATGGCGAGGTGGATCTGGATGCGCCGGTTGCGCGCTATTGGCCTGAATTTGCTCAGGCTGACAAAAGCGAGATTACGGTTAGGCAACTTATGTCCCATCAAGCAGGGCTACCTGCTTTTGATGAACCGGTAGAGCGAGAAATCTACTACGATTGGGACCGCACCTGCGCGCAGTTGGCAATGACCACCCCCTGGTGGACACCTGGCACAGACCATGGGTATCACGCGCGCTCATTCGGGTTTTTGTTGGGTGAAGTCGTGTGCCGGGTCAAGGGGATGCGCTTCCGCGATGTGTTTGATGCGTGGGTAGCGCCACCACAGATTGAACTTTGCTTTGGCTTGGATGACGTTCAAATGACCCGTTGTGCAGATATGTTGCCGGCAAAAATAGATCCTGCCAGGCGCAACAGCATGCCAGAGGGATCCCAGAACATGTTGCGCGATTTACGTGATCCGCAGACTCTGACCGGGGCTGTGTTCCAAAATCCAAACCTGGGGCCGGGCTATATGAACAAACCCGCCTTTCGGCAGGCGGTTATGCCCGCGGTAAATGGCCACGGTTCGGCTCGCGGTGTGGCGGAGTTTTTTGCGCAGATTCCACAATGGCTGCCCGAATCGCTGTTGCAGGAAGCGGCCACCACGCATAGTCAAGGCCACGATAAAGTTTTGCAGTCCCCAACCCGGTTTGGTCTGGGCTACATGTTGCATGACGAGCAAGCGCCAGTAGGTTGGTCCGGGTGTTTAGGCCATGCGGGTGCAGGCGGTAGTTTGGGATTTGTAGATCCACACCGCAATGTAGCGTTTGCGTATGTGATGAATCAAATGGAAGAGGGAGTTGTTACCGGCGGCACCTCTGCGAATAAATGCGCAGATGCCTTATTCGATCACATCAAATGACACGGTTGCGGCGACAACGCCGTTGATGACCAGATCTGCCTTATGTTCCCCTGGGTAGAGGGTGCGCGTTGTGATTGGCTTGAACGACTGTTTCTTCTGGATGTTTAGAGTCTCGCCCTTTTTGAAGGTTGCATCTTTGATTGCAAATACCTTGGTCGAATGTGATCCATTGGCTTTCAAAAAATAGACCTTCAAAGTCACCTTTAAAAGCTGCGCTTTTTTTGATTCCAGGCGACAAGACCAACGGAAATCTTCTCCTACTTTCACTGGCTTTGTGGCGGATTCTTCCACCAGCTTGAAGGAGGGTTTGTGCGCGTACCCGAGCAATGACAAGGCGTCCGGGAAGTCATCCTTCAGTAAGGTACGCAATGCATGTTTAGTCAGCCACTGAACTTCTTTGTTGTCGGGTGTGCTGGCGTTCCAGCGCGCCAGTGTGTCCACGACCTTGTCAGGTTCGATCTTTGCAATATCGTTCAATGTGTTTGCAACGCTGCGCGTCACGTAACGTGTTTCGTCCAAATAGAGCTTATCTAATACCAACAGAATGTCGTCAACCGCGACATCGGCTCTGGGTGCCCAGGGTAAAAATGGTCGTATACCTTCCGATGCTAATCGACGGACGTGATAATTTTCGTCTGAAGTACATTCATGCACAAACGCCATGGTGCGTGCGTTAAATTGTTTCAAGAACGGTCGTATTGGATTCTCTGAGGTGAAGCGTTTGGTGGCTTCGCGCAAGAACCTTAGTGAAAGCTCGAAGTATTCGTCGTTACATCCGTGCCGAGCCACATACTCACCAGGCACTGCCCAGATAAAGGTACCGAAGTCGTCGTCGGTTTTTGTCGGGTCTAAAGGTTCTGGTAAGGCGGCCTCGAGAATCTTGATGGCTTTCGGCAACTCGGCTGGTAAATGCTCTCCCAGTACATCCACGATGTGGGCGATACGGGCTTTCAGTTCGAGTTCTGGAAATTTGTCCAACACCTGCTTTAGAAACGCAGCACGGTCAAATTGTCGATGAGCCCCACCGAGTGCATCAGCCAATTCGGATACAGTCTCTTCGTTAAACAGCTGGTCTTTTAGTGAGAAGTTTTTCTCTGCTTTTATGCTCATCGATAGTCTATGTTATCCATCATAGAAGAAGGGATCATGCAGGCCGATTAGGCTTCGCCTTCTAGGCGTATCTGCCCTCGCAATCGCTTGATCGGACAAATGGTTCGCTTCGCTGGTGCGCCGGATTCGCTGTGCAATGTCTCTGCGACCATAATGCACCTGTAAAAAAAAACGCCCTTGGTCACCTAGTGCAGTAGGCATTCGACGGTGCCATACATCACTGACGAAGAAGGCGATATCACCCGCTTCCGCGATCAACGGTACGACCCCGTGTCCCTCGTAGGTCAGAGAGTTATCGTAAACCTGAGTCCGAGGAGGTGCTTTCCCAGACCGCTGGCTGCCCGGGATAACGCCAGTTGGACCGTCTTCGAGATTGCAATCACTCAAGAAGATGTGCACGCCGATCGCAAATACCGGATGTGGGATCTCGACCGGCCACTGAACACCCTCCGGCAGTGGAATGTGTGGACCGGCATCGATGTGCCACGCATCTCCGCCATGCTCTCCATCGCTTGAAGGGGGGTTTCGCCAAGCGGTGTTAGCGATGACGTGACAATCTTCCCCAAGCAACGGTTCGATCACCTCCAATATTTTTGGGTGGCCTACTGCCTCCTGACAAGCCGCGCTACGATTCAACATTTCGTAGCGAAACATTTCATTCCCGCGTTCGGACCGGCGAGGATCACGACCATCAGCGGGCAACGCATCAAACACTTCGTTTATTTCGGTAGCCAAACGATCAACTGAATCAAGCGCACCCTTCAACACCAGATATCCATTCGACGCCAGGAATTCGCTGTGAGTAGGAGTCGGCTTTGCAACCAGATAACCTGATTTTCTGGAAATCACGCGGATTCCTTGTCTTGGGCAATAGGTAGAGTGACGATCATGCGTGTGTACGATTCTCCATCACTTTCACATTCGATCGTTCCATTGAAATGATCTTCTACCGTTTCTTTGCAAAATGCGAGGCCAACGCCTGTGCCTTCGATAGGGGAGCCAGAGTAGAATGGTTCAAACACTTCAAGTTTTTGGTTCTTGGGAATCCCAGGGCCGTTGTCTCTTATTGAAATTTCTAGTTCGGACCCCCTAACCGATGTTGATAACCGTACTTCGGGCGAATGCTTGTTTGAAGCGGCATAGTAAAGCGCATTTTTTAGCAGATTTAGGATTACATGGGTTAGCAGGATAGGAGAACCGAAAACTTTTGAGTTCGGCATTGATTCTACTATCAGGAAAGACTTTTCCTCTGGGGATCGATATGGGAAGCGTTGTATAGCGTTTTTTACTGGAGTTTCAATCAGGAATGTTTCAGCAGCGCGGGGGTTAGTCGCATAGTCTTGTGCTTTCACTAACAAAATGTCGATCAAAGTCAAAGCAGAATCGACTTCTTCTACGATGCGCTCAGGGGTTTTTCGCAGTAGTTCTTCTCGATTTTTGTTGGTTGGTTCAATTTCGAAATGGCCTTCAAATACTTGTGGAGCATATTTCTGCAGAGCCAGAATCCTTGATCGGATATTTGTGAGTGGGGTTCTCAACTCATGAGCTACAGAGGCTCCAACCCGCCGAATTGATATTAGTTGAACTTGTCTCCGCGCCTGCTCCTGTCCGGCGGCTAGTGTGATGCCAGCGAATAGGAATACCCAAAATGAGGCCACAAAGGGTAGGTTTGTAACCAAGAAGCCAACGTTTATGTTGTATAAGAAGTAAAAAAGTGCAGTCAACGCTAGCGCAATCGTCACCCAGATTAGAAAGGCCGCTAGACGGTGGCTGCAGAATACAAGGAAGAGCCCAAGGGTAGCTAACAGTTCATATTGCCTTGGTAGCAGAACATCTGCGCTCGGAATTGTTTGTGCTCCTTCGATGAGTATCGCGGCAACCAAAAAACTCGGCCCAGCAAAACATAATACAGGGACAAAACTATTTACAAAGAAGACCCCACAAGGCGTAGCCTCATTATCCTTCAAGAATAAGTATGGGGCTAGCAGAGCTACGTCCAAAGCCCTGAGCCACAGAACGTCGCTCTCACCAAACTGAGCTACTAAGATGGCATAGCTAAAGTGGATGAAAACGATTGTTGCGATTAACGGCCTAACCCAATTTCTATTTTGAACATAAGTCGTTCTGGAACAGCTTAGCAGCGCTCTTCTGATATCAGGAATCGTGAGAAGCCTAGCCATGAATTTGCGAAACATACGTTGACAGATGGTTCAAAGTATCACGTTTGCGTCGAATCTTAAGGGATGTTCTGTTCATCTTCCAAGAGCATGGATTTTAGATCGGAATTGCGTTCGTGGTAGTCTGACAGGATGAGGGCGATAGTTGTAGTCAGCTCACCCGAGTTAGCGGGTTAGCCTTAGTAAGGCTAGAATTAGGTTGCCGTTTGAATCCATAAGCTGGAAGTGCTTTTTCTTAGATTCGCAATCCAGAGAACACAGTTGCAGAACATCACTCGTCTTCCCCTGGTATTTCCCGAAGTGGGGTGCCGAAAAATTCTCGTTAAATCATTTGTTAGGTCAGTAGAAAAGTGGATAAACCGACTGGGTTGAATTACGGGTGGAGTGTCATTGGAGCTGGTGTTTTTTTCCAAGCAGTAATGTACGGACTCACTCTCTTCTCTTTTATTTTTTGGGCACCGATCTGGGCTCGTGAGTTTGAGGCAAATCTAGCGGATGTCATGTGGGCGAATGTGGGGATGATGATCGTACAAGGGCTTTTCTCTCCATTCGTTGGATATGCCATGGAGAGGTATTCAATAAAGGTGATGATTTGTGTTGGGGCGGTTGTCTCCGCGGTGGGATTCTTGCTCCTCTCTGTTGCAAATTCGATTTGGCACATTGTCCTTATTTATTGCACGCTGATTCCTCTTGGAATGGTTCTAGCTGGCCCTCTGGCAGCACAAACGCTCACTGCGAGATGGTTTGATCAGAAGCGGGGATTGGCGATGGGGGTCTCGACAACTGGTACCTCGATTGGCGGCATAGTTTTGCCGGTTGCGGTTGGATTGTTTTTTTTCGAGTTTGGCTGGCGGGATACGCATCTCGTGCTCGCTGGTATGGTTCTTACGATCGTTCCCATTGTTCTAAGCCTTGTCATAGATTCACCTTCAAAAATCGATTCCGTTGTCCGCCATGATCGTGATGATTTCAATCTAAAAGCTAATGATCGGGAGTGGAGTACCCGCATGATATTGGTTGAGCGAAACTTCTGGGTCATTGTGGTGGCCTTCTTGCCGTTGATAGCGGCCCAGAGCGCAATTCAATCTAACCTCGCGGTCTTGGCAATTGAACTGGGAACGGAGAGCGGTACTACTCCCTTGTTAATTTCAATCATGTCAGTGGCTATGATCATTGGCAAAGTGGCCTTTGGTAGGCAGGCTGACTACTGGGACCACAGACTGCTGTTCTTTATTGCTTGTTTGATAACCGCCGCTGTTATTCTTTTCATATTTACCAAACCCGGATTTAGCGGACAGATTTTGATGGTAGGCGTTCTAGGTTTTGGTAACGGCGCCATTCTCCCATTACTAGGTGCGATGATTTCAGCTAGGTTTGGGGCCAGCGGATACGGTAGGGTAATGGGCCTCTTGGGCCCATTTCTATTGCTAAGCGCCTTAGGGTCTGTGATTGTTGCAAGTAGCTACGATAGGACCGGGAGTTTTGCATTGGCGTTTGCAGTCCTGCTAGTTTTGATCGTGCCAGCCGCATTGGTAATTATGTGGCTCGAATCCTGTCCAAAACAAACGACCGCGTAAGTAACCGTTGCTGAAAAAGTGAACTGCCGCACAATCTGTACCTCCGATCGGCATTTTTATCACTTTTGTCCGAGTCCCTTTGTGCTCTAATAGACGAGCAACTAGTGTTCAGGTTGTTGTCCGCAGGGTCGAACGCTGAAAATTGATCAACGCGGCAGGGTCAATGTTCGCGTATATGGATTGACGAGAATGATAAAAGAAAAACCCTTCACGGAGGGTTTAATCTATGCATAGCAAGCTACAGAAGCTCTTTGAGTACTTGTGGCCAGAGCTGATCCTCAAGGGTACGCCCTGGTATGATGCTTGGTACCTTGAACACAGCAGGCAATTTGCAAATCGAGGAAAGATTTTCTTTGTTCTGGTGGCTGTCGGCTACGTTGGTCACTATTACTACGTGGATATTCCAAACAACAAGGAGCCGATAGAGTCTTGGTTCTTTTTCAGAATGTCCATGGCAGGACTAAGCCTATCAACAGCAGCTGTTCTTTTCTCTGACGCATTTGTCGCTTCGCGATTTGTTAAGTGGCCAGCAATTCTTTTCTGTATCGCAGCATGCGTGACTCAAGGGTATGTTCCCGTCTATTTTCCAGAAGCCCCATGGTTTTATCCTTATTTATTTCTCTTCACATCGGTCCTAGTGCTCAGCACTTCGCCGATTAAGAGTTTGATATTCGCAATTCCGACCATTGTCCTTTTCTACCCGGCTCTTCTTGATTCAGGAGCTCCTGGATATCAACTAGCCAGTGCTAGCGTGGTTAGTGTCATAGTAATCCTTGGGATTCGGGGATCATATATCTCAGAGATAAGGACATATGCATTGACTAGGGAGAGAGACGCGTTTAGAGAGGAAGTGATTCAATTGGGCAAGGAATACGAAAGTCGACTCAAGAGTTTCATTCCTCGAGTTATTGCAGAGAGACTTGAAAATCTGATAGAAAATACGAAATTGTCAGTGCTCGAGGCGACGTTAAATGTACTAACGCCTAAGAAGCAAGTTGTGGCCTGTCTTTGGTCTGACATTAGGGGATTTACGCAAGGTAGCAGAGATATTGATCGATTTCTTGCTGATAGTGTTCTACCGGAAGTCAAGCTTTGTTCTGATGCAGTTGAAAATCACGAAGGTATACCAAGAAAGATTGGAGATCTGATATTTGCCTATTTTGACGGTGACGACAAACACATAAACCTTCTCAGATCGATTCTGGCTGGATTTGCACTCTCGGAGCTAAATAAGGATATGAATGCTACTGTGTCCACCATGGATGTTAACCGATTCATATTGATTTCCGTTGGCGAAGCTTTAGTTGGGAATGTTGGTGGCATGAATTCCGGTGTAGAGATTACAGCGCTCGGACCGCCAGTCAATTTTCTAGCGAGACTAGATGATGCCACCAAAGCGCCCGGGTTGGCGAAGCACCTCAAACCTGGTGATATCCTACTATGCGCAGATTCGGCGAAAACGCTTAACGAGCTCGATCTTGGGATTGACTGTTTTCGAGTTTGTCTTAAACGGGAAAAGGTTGAGATTCGTGACTTTCCGGAAGCTAAGGAAGTTTTCGTTTTGCGACCAAGCAGTGAAAGCCATGAGCTGTTGGAACTTGCTTACAAGACAGCGGCCTAGACAAGAAAACCATAAGGGGCTCATATGTGGTCAGAGACCATATTCAAACGCCGCCCGTTGATTCTCACACTTACCTTTGTGGTGATTCTGGTTGCTGGGGTTGGAGTAAAAAACCTTAAAGTAAATAGCGACACCCGCTCTTTTTACGCTCATGACGATGTCTATATGCAACGTTTGATGTCGTTCGAAGAGACTTACCAGCCAACTAGAAAGGTGCTATTTGCGATTCACTCACCCAAAGAGATCGAAGTTGATGGAACAAAGCGAGAAGCGCTGAGGTGGCTCAGTACCGAGGTTGCAAAACTGCCTGAGGCGGTTCGTGTGGACTCTCTTGCGACCGTGTCTTATCCCTATGCTAGTGCTGGAGATGTCGTAGTAGATCCTTACCTAGACTATATTTGTCCTGATTCCGAATGTATCGGATCGCGCCTCTACGCTCTTGAACAGCCTCTTGTTGTCAAGCGTTTGATTAGTTCTGATCGCAGAGCAATGTCAGTAATCGGCGTTTTTAACATTGATCGAGATTCGACTGAAAAATTGGCAACGATAGCTAGAAAAGCAACTCTTCTAAAACGCGATTTTTCAAAGCGATATCCTGAAATTGATGTCTATTTAACGGGCGGAATTCCTGTTTCGCAAGAGTATGTGGCCGCAAGTCGAAGAGATATAACGACATTGTTTGCGTTGGCCGGTGTGATCTTAGTACTAGCCTTACGTTTGCTGCTTGGTGATTTTAAGAACACGGCACTGATGTTAGGCTCCGCGATGAGTGTGGTCTTAAGTACTATGGGTATAGCGGGTTGGCTAGGTATCCAGTTAACGTCGGCAACTACAACTGTCCCCATAATGCTGTTGACCTTGATAGTTGCATCATCCATGCATCTTTTTTTGCATTTTCTGAGGTTAGTGGATGCTGGGACCGATATTGATACTGCAAGGATTACTGCCCTTAACGCGAACTATGTCCCTATCCTATTAACCACAGCGACTTCTGCAATTTCTCTAGCGTCGCTCTGGTTTATCAGTTCTCCGCCGCTAAAGGAACTTGGATTACTCGCTGCGATAGGAATGGTTGCCGGAGGCTTTTTAACGATCACGGTAACTCCTCTGTTTCTGAACGCAAGATCGACCAGAGACAATTCGGTGGTTAACGCAAAAATGCAAATGTCACTTAATGCTTACGCCAAGAGGCTGGAAAGGGGCTCGAGCATTCCGCTCGTATCCTTTTGCTTGCTCTTTGTATTCCTTATCGGGTTGAGCGTTTTGAAACTAGAAGACGATTTCGTGGCCTATCTTAGTGAGCGTACTGAAGTTAGGCAGGATACGGATTTCGCAATAAAGCATTTAGCCGGACCAAGTCATATTGAGGTCGAAGTTTATGCTGAAGATAGTATTTTCGATCCACGGGCGCTTTTAGAGCTGCAGGAGTTGACGACTAGGCTCAGAACACTCCCGAACGTCGCCAGTGCGTCATCACTTAGCGATATTATGGAGAACACCGCCCGCGCTTTCGGTGAAACAGGGATATCAGAGCTAACAGGAGATGCATTATCTCAGTACTTTTTTGTTTATGAACTCGGGTTGCGAGCGGGCGATTCTTCTAGCGATATAGTTAACTTTGAACACACGAGTACGCACATCCCGCTTTTACTAAGCTCTACCAAAGCCAGTGATGTGAGGTCTATAGAATTGGAGGTCGAAAGATGGTTGAGAGAAGACTACGAATATCTATCGGGAGTAGTGACGGGAGAAAATTCACCGGTGGCCCACCTATCGACTTCTAACATTCCAGCGGTTGCAAAAACGGTAATTATTTCATTGGCAATGACTAGTTTCATCCTGGGTGTTGTCTTCTCAAATTGGCGTTTCGGACTAAACGCGCTGGTGGCTATTTCGCTGCCAATCCTCTGCGGACTAGGAGCTTGGGGTTGGATTTCTGGGGAAATAGGGCTTTCGGGGGCGATAGTTATCGCCGTGGCGCTAGGGGTGGTGATTGATGATGCGATACATTTGTTGTATCAGCAAAGGCAGTCGCTTAATCGTGGCGAATCTCCGATAGAGAGCATGTCTTACAGCGTCCATCGGGTTGGTGTACCGATACTTGCAACAACCATTTTGTTTGTTCTCGGATTTTCTCCGCTTTTGTTTTCCAATTTTGACGTTAACGTTACTTTTGCAGCTGTAACTTGCCTCGTACTGGCGATTTCGCTTCTCTTTGATCTGACCGTACTACCAAAACTGATGGAATGGGCCGCAAAGTCAGACGTCACAATAACGAGTCCCATTCCGGATTAGCTGTTGACTAGGCAAGCCGACAATAGTGAATTTTTGGCTGAGATTCATGGCCGAGCAAAGCCTACTGATGTCAGGGAAACTGACAAGGTAGTTGCGAGAGCTCGTGAACGTGGGACCACGAAAGAGTTCGAAGATGTGCGAGTTTGGAGATTGAGTCCGCTTGGCGTGGAGTTTCTAATTCCCGTGGACCACATGGAAGAATTCGCTCAAGGGCAAACGCTCGATCTACAACTTGTCGTAGAGGGTAGGCGCTCTGAAATTGTCGGATATATTGTTTCTGTTTCAGAAAACCCTTCTGGGCGGATTCTTGGAGCTCGATTCCTCTCTGAATCGAAAAGCGAACAACAGATTGGGAACCGCGATTCTCGTGCCGCTATGCGTTGGGTATGTAGCGAGCATCACCTTCCAAGGGCGGTAGCAGCCTCCCCTGGGCGATTCAATCACTTCATCGGCTTTCAGGTAAGAAATATATCTGTATCTGGATTGATGTTGGTAACCGATATCGAAAACTCCTTTCTCATCCCAAAAATGAAATTAATGTTATCGATCAGTCTTCCAATGGTGGGCGAAACTATTCTTGAAGTTGAACTAGTTTGGTTGAGAATTGGATCTAGCGGCGGATCAGATGTGCTTGAAATTGGTGCTCGCGTGCACGATATCGACCAAAGATCAAAAGCGCTCTTGGGGCAATACCTAGTTCAGTTTGCTCAAGATGTCTCGATAAATTCGCTAATTGCTGCCGGCTTTACTCCTGAGAATATTGAGCTGGGCATCGAGTTTCTCTCTTTAAAGTCCGAATCTGAATACGCAGAACTTTTGGATCTTAGAGCCAAAGAGGACGGTACTAACCTACCAGGGTCAGCGTTTGCTCATGAATCGGATAAAATTTCCCGAATAATTGTGGGAAGACTTGGCGGGAGGGTGATCGTCGCTGCGAGAGTCAGGTATCCAGAGCTTCAAGATACTTTGGCCTGTGAAGTAAGCGTTCCCTGGCCTGAATCACAACCGCGGCCGGACCAACTAATCGAGGTCGATGGAATTTGTTCTATTTCATCCCGACGCGAACAGACGGTTCTTGCCCTATTTAAATATATTTGTACGGCGTGTACTTCTGGCTCCAGGAAAACTGTGCTTGTCTATTCAGATCAAAAAGCACTTTTCGAATCTGTCGGGTGGGAGGGAGTTGGAAAAATAGGGGGCGCATATGTCCTGGTTGGGGATGCCTACGAGGCTATCAAAGGCAGGAATACTAATCCGTTTAGGTGGAACTTTGTTTGGAGGGATTCGGCGCTTTTCCTCATGGAGACAGAATCTTTTCAGCCAAGCGGCACCAGTGCTCTGATACTTAAACTCTATCTTGCTCTTGGACCTATCTCCAGGTTGGTATATTCGCTCAAAAAACGATTGCGCATGTAAGTAAAATTGTCTAATTTGGCACATTTGTTGAGTACGCGCTTGTTAAATTGCTTGGGTAATGAAGTGCATGCACCCTTGCTTTTTAGCGCTTCGAATCTGAGGGATCGCAATGGAACGCATGGTCCGGCCTTGATGCTGGTCGTCTCCTCGTTGAGCGTTGCGGAACAGCTATTGATGAAGGATAGCCTTAGCTGACTTGATATCGGAGCACGAGATTGGTTGGACAATCAACGGAATTTTTACGGACATCGAAAAATCCTCAAGCTTCCCTAAATGAAGAGGCTCAAGGTGATGACCTTATCGTGGTTGGTGAACGAGATGGAGAGACCCTCCCTTCATACCCTTGGCCTGAGAATACCCCAAAGGAGATCCACGGTAACATCCGAGCAAAGCCGCACAGGATCTTTCTGACATGCCTAAAACTAATTAGGCGTGCTAAGCCTGATTTGGTGTGGATTCCTTTTTTCAAAGACACTTCAGACCTAAACGCTATTTCTAGTCGCCCAGAGCTCCTGAATACTCTCAACCAAATTTTCAAAGATCAGCTAGCGTCTGACTACAATGATTCGCAGAGATCCTTGCTCCATCAGGCTGATGTTATTTTGGTTTGTTACGACCCAAGCGCTGACACGATTGTCTCTTATGGATCTTCGATGTTCTGTAAAAAAGGCTCTATACCCGACTTACGTTACCAGGTTATACATCTGGGACACATGATCGTTGCCCGCGGTCACGAGAAAAAGCGTTTAACGCCACTTACAGGTGTAACGATGGGTTTGTACGGCCACTCAGTACTCGATCTATTTCGTACGGAGATAGTCGTTTTACGTTCCAATAATAGGTACGTAGCGAAAATAATTAATGAGGTCCCTCCGATCTACCGCTCGGATAAACTGTCTGAGAATGAAAAGAGCCCCCGCCTTCGAGAGGTGGTGAAAGCAATCAAGTGGGTTGATAGAAATGTCTTTCATTCCCTTGAAGCATTGGAGATTGGTAAACCGAGTAGAATCACTCATAAATTTCCTGACGAAGTCACTATTGACGGTTTGGAAAACGATGAAATTGTCTATTTAGCACGCATATCTTCAATAGGTTTGTACGCGCTACGTATAATGCAGAGTGCATTTAAACGTAAGAGCGTAAGATGAGAGTTGACCTTGATTCGCTTACCAAAAAAACCAGGGAATATGCGCAGGAGACGCTTTCACTTCAAGCCGCCGCAAGCGTATTGCCTGATCACATAGCCAAGTTTGCTTGGAACCTGTCGGAAGTTACCGCTGAGGGTTACCCAGGGTTTAGATTCCATAGCGGGGCAGACCTCGTCGACGACATTGAGAATCTTTGTATCGATTCTGCAAAGCTGGCGTTCAATGCAAATTATGCGAATGTGCAAGCTCTTTCGTGCAGTATGGCAAACATTGCCACCTATAGTTCATTGTTGGATGTTGGTGATCGCATTTTGAGTCTCGACCTAAAGCATGGTGGGCACCTATCTCACGGCGCTCCAATGAGTATGGCAGCCCAGCTCTACGAAGTTCATACCTACCCATTGCAAGATCACGTAATTGACTTTGATTTGGTGCGAGATCGTGCGCGAAGTGTGCGACCGCAACTCATCATTTGTGGTGCAAGTGCATACCCGAGGTCGATTTGTTACAAAACATTTAGGGAGATTGCAGACGAGGTTGGTGCTTTGCTGCTCGCTGATATTTCCCATGTTTCTGGGCTTGTTGCAGCCGGACTAGTGCAATCTCCAATTGACTACGCTCACGTTACAACCACAAGCACTTACAAACAATTGTATGGTCCGAGAGGGGGGTTGATATTAGCTGGATCTGATCACGATTTGGTTCCTCTTAACAAGAGAAAGCCGATCCATCAGCTAATAGACAGGGGTTTGTTTCCAGGATTCCAAGGTACCCCAGATTTCCGCCAGATCGCACAAAAAGCACTGGCATTGGAAGAAGCTCAAACAAAAGAATTTGAGCAAAGAATGAAAAGAGTTCTTCGCCTAGCTCGGATTTTATCCGACACGTTCCGTGGACAGGGCTTAGATATGATCACTGGTGGGACAGATACCCACATGGTCTTAGTTGACCTAAGCAATGAGAGAGTCAAAGGTAACGAGGTTGAATCACTCTTAGAGTCAATAGGAATCCTTGTTAACCGCAATTTAATCCCGAATGACTGCCTCTCACCCAACGTAACTAGTGGTGTACGTTTTGGAACCAACATAGTGGCCTACCGGGGATTAGATGAAAAAAGTATTCAAGATATAGCCCAGATCGTCGTTTCGACTATCAATGAGGCGACCCCTGCAATGAGAAATGAGCATAAGCAAATAGTGGACTCTATCTGTCGAAAGTTTCCGCTCAATCAAACGTGTGCCGATGTTGTCTAACAAAACAAGTCAAATAAGACAATTGTACTCTCTGTGGCCGAACAACTTAAAATTATTGTTAGCAATTACACTTTCAGTCATTGTTGATGCCGCGATAGCCAATGATAACTTCGGTTACGAGATTGCTCAGGAAGCTGATCTTCGCGAATCAGATTTCTTAGACTTTAAGGTTAACCTACGTATGACTTTGAAGGACCAACGTGATCGTCAAGCAATTCGTGAGTTAGATATTCGTCAACTCGAAATTGCGGATGTAGGAGACCGGTCAATTTTGGTTATTAGAGAACCACGTGCCATCAGAGGAACCGCCCTTCTTTCGCATGCCCAAAAGAATAGAGAGGACGATCAATGGATATTTCTTCCTGCGGTAAATCGAGTAAAAAAAATTGCTTCGAGGAACAAATCAGGACCGTTTCTTGGGAGTGACTTTGCTTATGAGGACTTAGTGTCTCAAGAGCTAGAAAAATTTGTCTATTCGCTTTTGAGGGAAGAATTGTTCAATGGAGCCTCGTTCTGGGTGGTTGAGAGAGTTCCCGTTGATCCTTTTTCCGGATACTCCCGGCAGATTGCATGGTATGACAAAGAGGAGTATCGCATTGAGCGAGTAGAGTATTACGATAAACACGAGGCTTTGTTAAAAACGCTAACGCTCACGGATTTCCGAAAATACCATAATAAGTTTTGGAAGGCCCACACCATGCATATGGAAAATGTGCAAACGGGTAAGAGTACCACGCTGGTTTGGTCGAACTTCCAGTTTGCGAATGGTTTTACTGCGGAGCGAGATTTCTCTGTCAGTGCGATTAGACGGATGCGTTGAGGTTTGAATTCAAACTAGTAAGCTCAGTTTGATGCTAGCTGTTGCGAGCAGCGGATACCCCAGAAGCTTCTGGTGAATTGAAGCAACCAATTGTTCATCGGATTCTACCCGTTCTCTACCGTTGTCTAAGGATTGCCACTTGCGCTCGGACATAAGTTGTTCCTTTGAAAACGCCCCGTGCACCTGCTCAAGCGCGTCAATTGCGTCCGAGCGGATAAGCGCAAAAGGATGAGATAGTCGCGAACCGTGATGCACAATGGCATGAATGGATATCAATGCAAAAATGTAGGCGGCTAATTGCAAGCCCAGTCCTACGTGGTGAAAGGCGTTGGATGAGGCAAGTAACAAACAGAACCAAAGAATTAACTTCGCCCATGATTGAGACAATCTGCGAAGTGAACAGGGTAGGCAGACTGCTGAGAGATGACTTTGCTCAGAGGTCCATTCTCTGCAGGACGCGAGCCCGATGATACTAAACCATTCCATATAGTCGCATTCGGAAACAACACGATATTTGAAAACCTTCATGATTCTGCTTTTCTTTAAGCACAGAGCGCAGTTTGGTTTGTCTGTGACTTCAATTTTATCTTCACCAAATTGCTGTTTTTGGGTTCTTGGGTTTATTTTGAGATGGTAGGCTCCGAAAAGAACATAGATAAAGGCTACCCCTAGGGCACTCGCGTTCGATGCATATCCAGAGGCCCAAAGCGCGCATAGCACTGGACCAAACAAGAAAACGACCAACCAGCGAATTCGGTTAAAAAGTTCGAATAAACCGATACGATTGTGAAGGTTCACAAAAAAATCGCCGAAGAAGGGGAAGTTCACGCTCAATCTTTTTGGTGAAGTAGGTAGTGTGATTCTAGGTTCTTCTAGCGGTGAAAATGTGATTTGAATCACAACTTTGAGGAGGAATCCTATGGAGGAGGTAGTCTTTTGAAGTTTGGGAGCCAATCCCTGTTTTGCCAAATTATTGAGTGAGCAATCTTTTAAGTGTGTTTACTAGAAGAAGCTTTTCGCTCTTTTGGACAGTTTGGTGCAGCAATGATGCTGTGAAAAAGCTTTCGACCAGAACTTTTGATTGCGCGATAATGGCTCCCCTGTCGTACTCTTGATTTACCAAGTGAATTGTCGCACCGGATTCTAGCTCTCCGCTCGCAATCACTGATTCCTGAATTTTTCGACCATAGTATCCAGCCCCCCCAAATTTAGGCAGCAGCGATGGGTGACTATTTATTACCCGGTTTTCGAAATGGTTTAACACTTCGCTACCAATCTTCTTCATATACCCAAGCGTCAATACCCAGTCTGCCTCCGCGCTCACAAGCGCATCCAGGATTGCCTGGCTTTCTCCTTCGGGGTGGGTCACGCCACTGATATGCAGTCCTTTGATTCCAGCCTCGTGAGCACGGCGGAGGGCACCGGATTTTGAGTTGTTGCTGATGACGAGTACGACTTCAGCCTCCAACTCCCCGGAGGAGCATGCGTCCATGACTGCTTGTAGTGTTGTTCCTTCGTGAGATGCGAGTACTGCGAATCGCTGCACTTAGGTTGCGACCTTGAATATGGCGGTGTGTAGCATATCTGTGGTGAGCTCGTTGTTGCGCCAAATACTAACGTATAGCTTGATAAATTGGTGGCCTTTATTTTCCCATTTTTCAATCGGCACACTTTTGATCGTCGTTTCATCATTCACCATCACCGGAAGGTGATGTCTGGTTTCGGTGCCGACGTGAATCCAGGTTGGCATTACGTATTCGTTTGTTAGTGCGGTATTGGCGATGCTACATAGAAAGTGCGGGTGTGCGTACTGGCTGAAGATGGTTTGGTTATCGCTCACCTCGTTGGTGTAACGCTGATTTTCTTCAGGAGTAATGGTGAGCTGCCAGGGTGCAAAGGGCTGCTCCAATTTGACGCTATCCCATTCGATCAGAATGCGCTCGGGTATTTTATATTCAGCGTCCAGTAAGTGAGTGAAGTCTCCCTTGGGTATGACTTGCGGCTGTTGGCTGATGACTGTGGCTAATAGCGTACCGTCCGGGTTGTGACACGAGACAGTTTGTTGGTCGCCATCTTGTTCAATGGCGAGGGTCAGGTTGTCACCGTCGTACGCGGGTTTGTGTAGACGAAGCGTATTCACGGAATGGCCCAGCCAAGCCTCGCCATTGGCGTGAACCAAGGGGTAAGTCAGGTGACCATATACGGCGACCCCTGGGACCAACGCGCCCTTGAAACCAAATTTCCGCGCAATTTCGTCGCTGTGAATCCTATTTTCACTTGATTCGCTGTAGTTTTTTGCGGTGACTTCGTATGTGCTCATGGTGGACTCTCTGATTGTATAGTTAGCCGTAGGCCTGGGCAGGCAGCCATGTGACCAAACCGTCCCAGTTGAAGATGATCAACATACCTATTACTTGAAGGATAATGAAAGGCATGACGCCCCTGTAGATAGTTGTTACCTCAATTTCTGGTGGGGCGACACCTTTTAGGTAAAAAATGGCGAAACCCACCGGGGGTGTTAAAAAGCTGGTCTGCAGGCAAACTGCAAACAAGACGGTAAACCAGACTGGATCAAACCCCAGGCTGATGACCACTGGTGAGACTAAAGGCAGCACAATCAACGTCAGCTCGATCCAGTCCAGGAAAAAGCCCAACAAAAACGTGGCTAACAATATGCAGATGATGATGCCCGTGGGTTCGAATGGCAGACCCATTAGAACGCGTTCGATCAGCTCGTCGCCTCCAAGCCCACGCAGCACTAGCGAAAAAGCAGTGGCGCCCAACAAGACTGCAAAAATGAACGCGGTGGTCTTGGTGGTCTCTTGAAGGACTTCCTGCATGACGGGTCGTGACAAGCGGCGTTTGACCAGTGCAAGTAACAGGGCGCCAGCGGCGCCCACACCAGCGGCTTCTGTGGGCGTTGCCAATCCAAAAAAGATGCTGCCCAAAACCGCCAGGATTAAGAATGCGGGGGGCAAGATGGCCTTAAAAAGGGTCCAGGCTGCCTCAATATCGAACTGTTGGGTTTCACCTGCTGGAGCCGCCGCAGGTTTGAGTATACCTACCGCCAATATGTAGGCGATATATAGCCCGCCAAGCAACATGCCCGGAAACACGGCGCCCAGGAAAAGATCTCCAACACTCATGCTCATGCGGTCTGCCATCAGAACCAGCATGATGCTGGGTGGGATCAGAATGCCTAATGTTCCGACCGCGGTAATAGTGCCTGTGGCCAGTGCTTTGTCGTAGCCTTGATTAAGCATCACCGGCAGGCCGAGCAGAGCAAGCAACACAACTGATGCGCCAATGATGCCTGTTGTGGCGGCCAGCAATAGACCGATCAGGGTGACGGTGATGGCCAACCCGCCTCGGATGCCTCCAAATAGGCGGGCAAAACTTGTCATCAGTTGATTTGCGATGCCTGATCGGTCGAGCAGCAGACCCATAAAAATAAACATGGGCAGGGCGACCATGACCCAGTTTTCCATGACGTTCCAAATGCGATCTACACTTAGCGATGTGTAACCCCAGTCGACGCCAGTGAATAGATTGAAATCTACCTCCAACACGATGGCAAAGGCGCTGAATAAGATAGCCAGGCCGCCCAGGATCCAGGCCACGGGGAAACCGGTAAACACCAAAGCAATAAAGCTCACAAACATCAGTACGGCTAGAACTTCGTTAACTGCCATCTGCCCTGCCTTGTGGTGTGGTATTGATAAACAGAAAGTGCCAGACGCGTAGGAGCCGTGAGATAACTGACAGCAGCAGTAGTCCAAACCCTATGGGCAGAAAAGCTTTGATCAACCAACGCAGGGGAAGGCCGCCGGGAGAAGGGGATATTTCGCTAAGGTCATAAGAGGCTGCGACAAATGGGAAAGAGAAAATCAATATGACCGCAATAAAAGGCAAGACAAATAAAAGGATGCCGTAGAGCTCTACCCAGGCTTTGGTACGATCACTGAAGCGTTCGTGTAAGACGTCTACACGGATGTGTGCGTCTTCTTGGTAGGCGTAACTGAGCCCCAGCAGGAACCCTATGGAGTAAAGATGCCATTGCAGTTCTTCCAGTTCGATTCGTCCTTCGCTGAACGCATACCTGAGAAGCACGTTGATGACGATCACGCCCAACAGTAGTGCCCAGATGTAGGAGGTGGCACGTCCAATTTTTCCCACCACGGCATCAATCCGGGCAGAGGTTTTGGTGTTGGGTAAATAAGGCGCTGCCACTATTTAGAAATCTCTCGGCAGGTAAGCCCGGGATTTCCAGTGGGCGTACTCAGCGCGGAATTTGCGCTGACTTTCCAAAATCTTGGCAAAACTTGCATCTTTTGCAGCTTCTTCCTCGATCACCTCGCGCGCCACAGCTTCCAGTTCTCTGAGTAGCGGTTCAGGTAAAGATTCTGCGCTGACCCCAATCTCCGGGAACCCAGCAATCACCGACCCCTGTTTGGCCTCGGACGCAGAAAGGTTACGAATGACACCTGCGGTACAACCGGCTTCCAGCATGGCCTGGTCGTGGGTGGGTAGGTTCTTCCAGATTTCTAGATTGATCACCATATGTGATGCGGTAAAGGTCTGGTGCCATCCAGGGTAGTAGTTGTATTTGGCAACCCGGCTAAATCCTAATGTTTGATCGACGATGGGCAGAGCAAATTCAGACGCATCGATGGCACCCTTTTCCAGGGCTTGGAAAATTTCACCGCCTGGAATCATGGTGACACTGGCGCCTAGACGTTCGATGACCTTGCCACCCAGGCCGGCAAAACGAATCTTAAGGCCCTGAATGTCCTCTAAAGTCTCAATGCGGGAACGGAACCATCCTGCTGTTTCTGGTCCGGTCATACCGCAATAGATGGGGTGAATGTTATGTGGTTCGTAAAGCTCTTCTGTCAGTTCGCGGCCGCCACCCTCAAACCACCAGGCGCTGTATTCCCAGGGTTCCATGCCAAAGGGAACCGCGCTGACCAGTGGTGATGCGGGAATTTTGCCCTGGTCGTAGCCCAGCCATACGTAGCCCGCCTCAACTTTACCGTCGCGCACGGCGTCGGTGACGGAAAAGGCTGGCACCACTTCGCCAGGTTCGAACAAGTCCAGCCTGACCTGACCATTGGACGCCCTACGTATGATGTCGGCGACGTAGACTGGGTTATCCCCCAGTACTGGTAGGGTGGTCTGAAAAACAACAGGAACGCGCCATTTGATGCGAGCCGCTGCTTCATCGTTTTGGTTTGTTTCCGAATTGGTTGACGGCGCAACTTCACCAGGCGGTCGTACTGCCAGGCTGCCGATGATGCCCACCAGAAAAGCTACTACAACCGCAAAAGCTGCAGCCCGATTAGACATGATGACCCCTTTCCCACTAGCCGCCCGGAGCGGGCGATGACTTATTCTATAATCCCCGAGGAAATACACTTCCCTTACATCATCATTGTCTGAAGCATTGGCAAATGATGCAAGATAGATATTCTCGATAGTTTCCAATCAGGAATATATTGATTGGCCATATAGACTGTTGGGATTAGTTGTTTTCGCTGAGCGCGAAGGTAAACTTTCGCGTTTGCTTTTACCATTGCGTCATGTCTTTTCGAGTGCCACGTGAGATGCGCACCGTACTGACGCGGAAAATTTGACCTTCCAATAATCCTTCATAGGGGGACATATGCAGATTGGGGTGCCTAAGGAAACCTGGCCCGGCGAGCTGCGCACTGCGCTTGTGCCGCAGAATGCGAAGAAGCTGATCAATATGGGGTTTTCGATCACGATTGAGAGCGGCACTGGCGTGGCGGCAGGCTTCACCGATGCTCAATATTCCGATGTTGGCGTTGCGGTGACCAACGATCCTGGTGAAGTATTAGGCTGCGATCTTGTCTTGCGCGTGCGTAAGCCAGATGCGGATGATGCGGCCAAGATTAAATCCGGTGCGATCAGTATCAGTTTCTTGGATCCGTTTAACGAGCAGTCATTAGTAGAGGGGTTGGCTAGCCAAGGCGTCACCGCCATTTCTATGGAGATGATCCCTCGCACCACGCGCGCTCAAAAAATGGATGCATTGTCCTCCCAGGCAAACTTGGCTGGCTATGTAACGGTTGTTCAGGCTGCGTTCCATTGCCCAAAGATCTTCCCCATGATGATGACGCCCGCTGGGACCATCGCACCAGGACGGGTATTTGTAATCGGGGCCGGCGTTGCCGGTCTTCAGGCTATTGCAACCGCCAAACGTCTTGGGGCGCGGGTTGAAGCATTTGACACCCGCCCAGTCGTTGCAGAACAGGTTCAATCGCTTGGCGCAAAATTTGTTGAGATTGATCTGGGTGATACCGGTCAGACCGATCAAGGTTATGCAAAAGAGCTGACCCCAGAGCAGATTGAACTACAGCGGGAAGGTCAGAAGAAGGTGATTGCGCAAAGTGATGTAGTGATTACCACGGCGCAAGTATTTGGTCGACCTGCGCCTCGGATTGTCGGGCGCGACATGGTTGAAGGGATGCAGCCGGGTTCGGTTGTTGTAGATATGGCAGTTGAGACCGGTGGCAACGTTGAAGGCTCGCAGCTTGATCAGGTGGTGGACATCAACGGCGTCAAGGTTGTTGGACAGGGTAACCTACCTAGCGAGGTGGCACGCAATGCCAGTGAGATGTACTCCAACAACCTCTTTAACCTGCTGAGTGAGTTCTGGGACGAAGAATCCAAGACGCTCAACCTGGACCCGGAAGACGACATTGTGCAGAACTGTGTAATTACACGGGATGGCAGTGTGGTGAACGAAACCATCAAAAATATCTATAACGGAGCCTAATCATGGAAGCAGTTTTACTAGGTCTGGTGTTGATGCTGTCCATTTTTCTGGGCTTCGAACTGATCTCAAAAGTACCCGCGACGTTGCATACGCCACTGATGTCAGGGGCGAACGCCATTTCCGGGATTACCATCGTGGGCGCGCTGATTTCTGCTGGCGCAGAGCTTGGCCAAATGGCCACCATCTTAGGGGCGGTTGCGGTTGGCTTTGCGGCGATCAACGTGGTGGGTGGCTACCTGGTGACCAATCGAATGTTGAGTATGTTTAAGAAAAAAGATGATACAGATCAGGCGGGGAGTAAATAATGAGCATTGAGCTGATTAACGTCTGGTACATTGTTGCCGCGGCGCTATTTATATTTGGTTTGAAACAGCTGGGATCTCCAGCGACTGCGGTTCGCGGTAACCTACTGTCTTCCATTGGCATGTTCATTGCCGTTGCAGTGACGCTATTCAACGCGCAGATCCTGACGTTTGAATGGATCATTATTGCGGCCTTGATTGGTGGCGCAATTGGTGCGGTGGCAGCGCAGAAGGTCGAAATGACCAGCATGCCGGAAATGGTCGCGTTGTTTAACGGTTCAGGTGGTATTGCCAGCCTTTTGGTGGGTTGGGCTGCTCTCTACAACATCGGTAACACCACGTTTACCGACATCACTATTGTGCTCTCGATTGTGATCGGTGGTATGACCTTTACCGGAAGTATTCTGGCGTGGGGTAAATTGTCAGAAGTGATGAACAGTGCGGCCATTGTCTTTGGTGCTCAGCGCATCGTAAATGGTCTGATTGTTGTTGCTTTGCTGGTTTGTTCGGTCCTGTTTGTGATGGATCCTGCGGTTGATTCGCCCTACCTGTGGGCGGTCATCGGACTGGCGTGCTTGTTCGGTGTGATGGCCGTGCTGCCCATTGGTGGTGCTGATATGCCGGTTGTTATCTCACTGCTTAACAGTTACTCCGGCCTTGCAGCCTGTGCCGCTGGTTTCGCCATCAACAACAATATTCTGATCGTGGCGGGTTCCATGGTGGGTGCGGCGGGTATCATCCTGACCAACATTATGTGTAAGGCCATGAACCGGTCGCTCGCTAACGTTCTGTTTTCTGGATTTGGTGCCGCAAAGCAAGCTTCTAAGGTTGAAGGTGAGGTCAAGCCCATCAACACAGAAGATGCGTTCCTGATCTTGGAAGCGGCGCAATCCGTGACATTTGTTCCAGGGTACGGCATGGCCGTGGCACAAGCTCAGCACGTTGTGCGTGAGCTTGGTGAGCTGCTGGAAGGTAATGGAGCGGAAGTCACCTACGCTATTCACCCGGTTGCGGGTCGTATGCCTGGCCACATGAACGTCTTGTTGGCGGAAGCGAACGTGCCTTACGATCAGTTGATCGAAATGGAAGATATCAATCCGCGAATCGATAACATCGATGTGGCGGTAGTAATTGGTGCAAATGACGTGGTTAACCCCGCGGCGCGCAACGACGAAAACAGCCCAATTTATGGTATGCCGATCATTAATGTTGATCAGGCACGAACTGTATTTGTCTTGAAGCGCTCTATGGCGTCAGGTTTCTCCGGGGTGGACAATCCACTCTTCTTTGGCGAGAACACGCGTATGTTGTTTGGTGACGCAAAAGAATCCATAGCATCTGTTGTGGCGGAGTTTAAGAACTAGACAACCAGGAGTGACGGGGATGGCGCAGGACAACGGTCGCGAACGCGAAGCACCAGCGCACGAACAATTTATCTCCCGGTGGTCGCCCCGGGCGATGACTGGTCAAGCGCTTTCCCAGGAGCAACTCTTTTCAATTTTTGAAGCAGGACGGTGGGCACCCTCCTGCTTTAACTCGCAGCCCTGGCGATTTGTGTACGGGCTCAGGGGCACCCCGGAATGGGACCCTCTGTTTAATCTAATAATGGACATGAATCAGGTCTGGGCCCGCGAAGCCGGAGCATTAGTTGCTGTTGTTTCTAAGGTTACCTTTGACCACAACGGTGAACCCGCACCCACCCATTCATTTGATACCGGCAGTGCATGGATGAGTATGGCGTTACAGGCCGAGCATTTGGGGCTGGTATCACACGCGATGTGGGGGTTTCACCACGACCAGGCTGCAGACGTGCTTGGATTGACTGAAGACTACGCCACGCAGGCGATGGTGGCTTTTGGTTACCCGGGAGATCCCGCCAATTTACCAGAGAAGTATCAAGAACGTGAAAAGCCCAGCCCTCGCAAAACCTTGAGTGAGATTGCTTTTCCGGGAAGGCTTGCAGACTGATATCTAAACTGGCGATATTCATTCGCTGAAGGACGTATTGGCCTCAAGTAGGCAGCCAAAACCAAGAGGACGAGTTCGGGTAACTTGCTTATTTGCACTTCCTTGTTTCGCAGCTGAAGTAGAGAGCGAGCCTGCGATGTCTGCGAAGAAAAATCTGTTTGTAGATCGCCAGCAGTATTCCCCCGATCAGCTCGATACGCGGTTCGAATCCACACTCGTCGGTCACAAGTACGCCAGAGTCTTGTAGTGTTAGTGTTCGTTTGTGGGTCCAGATCCGCATCATGTTGTTTTGTGATCGTTCGTCAAAGTAGTTGGGCGGATCGATAGTGCGCAGAGCAAACCGGTGCAAATCTATTGGAATGATGCCAGATTTGGTATTGGTATTTCGACATCGCTTTACGCTTGACCTGTTTCATCTCTCCTGAATACGGTGCTTAGTTAAGGACACACACTTCGATTTGTGCGAGATCTCCTTCAAGTTGGCTAATTGTGGATAGATTGGGTGGTATTTTGTAGGGGTTGACGTGTGCCTACGTGAGAATAATCGTACAAAAAGAAAGTGTGTGTCCCGTGGAATCTTTCTAAAATGACCCCAAACCGAGCAGGATGTTTATGAACCTCTTTCAATACCTTGGATTGATTGCACTCACGTTGGCCTTAAGCGCTTGCAGTGGTCCTTTCATCTTCATGTCGGGCGGCGAGCTTAGCGGTGCGGTTCAGCAGCCTCCTGCGCAATGGACGTTTGAGGAGTCTTCCGCGCTTGCGCAGTTGGAAACTCTACCGGAAGATCCTTATTCGATCAATTTGGCGTATGTGCAGATGAATGGACAGCTGTACATCTACGCAGGTGATACCAGAACAAATTGGGTACAACACATAGAGCAGAACCCGTTCATCCGGATTCGCGTGGGAGAAACAATCTACCCGGTTAAGGCCTTGCGCGTAGAGGACAAAGACGAGCTCACGGCGTTTGCAGCCGAATGGGCTGGTCGCTCTTTCTTTCAGCGCGACCCAATGCAGTTTGACGAGGTCTGGTTGTACCGTTTAGAAAGTCGCTGATGGGACTTATTCAGCTCAAAATTGCACGATAGCGCCGCCATCCACGTTCAAACCCACGCCGGAGACAAACTGGCATTCGTCAGCAGCCAGGAATAGCGCGGCGATCGCTACTTCATCAGCTTCGCCCAATCGCCCGATGGGTGCCTTTTGCTCCCAATACGACTTAAATTCCGGGTCGTCCATAAATGGTTCGGAGAGTTTTGTGACAATTGATCCGGGTTGTAAATAGTTCACTGTGATGCCGTATTTTCCCAGGTCAACGGCCATCCCCTTAGTCAGTCCTGCTACCGCATGTTTAGAGGTGCCGTAGATGGCCAGCCCGGGTCCTGCAAGATCTGACATGATTGAACCTAGATTGATGACCCTTCCTCTTCCACTCTGTTTCAGCATGGGTACTGCATCTCTGGTCATCCGGAATACAGCTCGGACGTTGATACCCATGATCTGATCCCATTGGGCGTCCGTCAGCGTATCAAAATCGCCAGCGACGACGATTCCGGCGTTGTTGACCAGAATATCCAAGCCACCCAGCTGTGATGCGGCGGCTTCCAGTACCCGCGTCTGCGTTGAGTCGTCTGACAGGTCGCCGGCCAGAAGGGTGACATTTTCTGAATCTTTGAAAGCAGCCTCTAACGCCGTGCCATCCATGTCGGTGGCAATGACTTTGGCACCGCGATTCAGGAATAAAGACGTGATTGCTTTGCCGATACCGTTGGCTGCACCGGTGACCACAACCCGTTTGTCTGTGAGCTTGAACATCGCCTCTCCCAGTGATTTAGGATGCCAAGCATACCCTGTCAGGGCCGGTGTGACTCGGACGCGAAGCTACAGCGTTTTGCGGCGCGCCAGCACCAACCGTTGTGGCTGTTTCGTCAGTCACAACGGTTGGCGTCAAAGGCCACGCTAGAAGCTGAACCCGACGTCGAGCCCTATGGTCCGCCTGTTCCCGATACCGTTGTTGGTTCGTGGGTCCGCATCTGTGGCCCATGAGATGTAGTCTTCATCGAAGAGGTTGTTGACCCACAATCGCGCATGCCAATTGTCGTTCCGATAGAGCGCGTTGGCATTCACTAACAGAAAGTCGTCATTCGCTCTGCGGAAGTAGTTTAGCGATGCCCAGGAGTCTTCCTGGTAGTTTGCGTTCAAATCCATGGTCAGATTATCAGAGAAGTTGAAGGTGATCCCTGCCGTTACCGTCCAGTCTGGAGAGAACAGAAATTCTCTGCCCGACAGATCGCCTTGACTACCAAAGCCGGTGTCGAATTCCTTAAATTCGGTGTCGTTGTAAGCAATTGAGCCGTACACATCAAACAGATCGTTGGCATTGTATTGTGCATAGGCTTCAAGACCATACTGGACAGATTCACCGGCGTTTTCCGTGATGCCGAAGTCTCCTGGATTTCTGGTCACGGTAACCTGTTGATCTTCCCATTCGGTGTAATATACGTTCAGTTGGGTCTGCCAACCGGCTTCTGGGTTTGAGTAACGCCAGGCTAACTCAATGCCGTTGGTGTATTCCGGATCCCAGGTGTTAATAGCGCCCGTGTTCAAATCGAAGCGTAAGCCGCCGGTACGATAGTCCTGCTTGTAAACAAAACTTAAATTGTTGTAGTCGTTTACGGCCCAGGTGAATACGACGCTGGGTAACAAACGGCTGTAGTCGTCATCGTCAGAGACTTCATCTGTGGTGCCACCAAGCCCGGGTATGGTGGCGTTGGCGATAATCACGTCGCTGAGGTCCTGAGATTCCCGATCCCATCGAAGACCCAGGCGGACGGAAATGCTTTCGGTCAGTTCACGCTCATACTCGCCAAAAATTGCAGTATTGACTCTGTCGCCTTCAGACATGGTATTAAATTCGACGATCTCCGGCACGCCAAAGCTGATCAACAAACCCTCTGCGATCACCGGATCCCCGCCAAATTGTGGGGCCAATGCAAGCGCGAGAAATTGCCGGCTGATTGCAATAGCAGAAGAGTTTTCGATGTCTTTACGATCGTAGTAGGCGCCGAGTAGGAAGCTTTGGTTGCCGCCATCGTCGTAAATCCATTTCAGTTCTGCCGTTTGGCTGATGTCTTCGTTGTCAGTGGAAGAAAATTGAAAGGGCAGGGCGCCGTCGCGGTCAGTCAGGGCATCGCGTTCACTTTTGGCGTAGGTAAAGTTCGCTTCAATGCTATGGCCGCCGTCGAAGTCTTTTGTGAAACGTTGGGCGATAGAAACCACTTCGTTGTCGCGGATTTCATCAAAACTGGTGGAGCGCTCTGGAATGGTTTCAAGGTCGGTCCAGGGTTGTCCCTCGCTGAAATCCTTGAAAGAAACGGTGGTCGACGACGTGAAGGACTCGTCTGTGCCGGTGTACAACAGTTTAGCTCGAACACTGCTGAACTCCTCTTCTGCAGCATAGTCGTCTAGGAACGGGTTCCACAGATATCCTTCAAAGTCATCCCAGCTAGCGGTAACGCGCATTGCCCATTGATCACTGAGCGGCATGTTATAGAACGCATTGGCCTTGTATCCGTTGGAGCTGTTTTCTTCACTGTATTTGGTACCGACCTCTAAGCCGCCTTCGGTGTAATAGACCGGGTCATTGGTCTTGATCTCCACGCCCCCAGCAATGGATGCCGCGCCGCGGTTGGTGGATTGACCGCCTCGATATATCTCTACCTGCTGCGTATCAAACAGGTAAAAGGGAGAGGTTGCGGCAGATTCTGCAGATTGTCGAACACCGTCAACGAAGACCGACAGCGTTTCGTTAAATGGCGTGTTACCGGATACGCCGGTATAGCGCACCCCGCGAATGGTCAGCCCGCCACCGCCATCCAGCAAATTCACCCCGGGGGTTCGCAAGACCGCTTCGTTCAGAGTGGTGATGTTGCGCTTTTCCAGATTTTCTTCACTATAAAGTGCCACGCTGTTTGGCGTGTCTTTAAGGCTTCTTTGCACCTTGGTTCCATAAACGATGATCTCTTCGGTGATCTGCTCTTCTTCAGCGACCACGCAGATTGGCGTTAGCATAGTCCCAACAATGATCGCAAGTGGCAAAGTGTGCCGTGGCATGTAAGCCCCCTATGTAAATAAGTTAGCCAGGTATGCTAACAGCGAATGAGAATAATTCCCATTATCAATATTGGATGGGCTAGGTGGCGTGGGCTGTTATCAAACGCTCACGCAAATGATCAACTAGGGCCGTGACTTTCATGGGGACAAACTGACGATTTGGATAGACCGCATGAATGTGCCGAGAGTTGGTTGGCTCAAAATCCTTCAGCAGCCTCATCAGAGAACCGTCATCCAGGCAGTCTTTAATCAGGAAGTGGGCAAGGCGCGCTACCCCTAAATTGTTTAAGGCGGCTTGTTTCATCACCAGACCAATGCCTGACAGGGTACTGTTTATATCAACATGGATTGGTTGACCGTTTGTCACAAACTGCCATTGATTGGTTTCAGAGTCTCTTGCTCGAATAGTCAGACACGGATGGTGCTGCAAATCGCGTGGGTGCTTAGGTGCGCCATGCGTAGCAATGTATTGTGGAGTGGCGCACACCACCCAAGGGTCAGGGAGCAGCTTCATGCTCACAAAGTCCTGATTTGTCGGCGCTTCAAACCGTATAGCCAAATCCACCCGCTCTCTAATCATATCGATGGGGCCATCCCCCTGCAGAATGGTGATAGAAATATCCGGGTAAAGCGCTCGGAAGCTTGGGAGCGTCGGTACAAGTACGTGTAGTGCAAACGCGTCAGAACAGGAGATCCTGACATTGCCAGTGGGTGTGACGGAGCCGTGTTTAGACGCGAGCTCTGCTTGGGCAACTTCTTCGAGTATGGTTTTGCCGCGAGCGTAGAGGTTTTGACCCGACTCGGTCAATGACAAGGCGCGGGTGGTGCGATTGAGCAGCCTAGTCCCCAGGCGATTTTCATAGCGACTGATGCGCTTACTGACGGCTGAGGGTGTTAGATTCAATGTCGCGGAAGCCCTGACGAAGCTGCCTTCTTCGACGACAGTTGTGAATATTTCCAGATCAGACAGTCCGTCCATAGGCAAAATAGTGATTAGTGATTCGAATTCACTAATATATGTAACACAACCCTATTTAAAGATATATGTGTCCATAATAGGCTTTGATCACTATGACAAAGCAAGCCCCGAATACCTCGACTGGTGACTCAAAACCTCTGTCCTTCCTTGAGATGCTGCAAAGTACTCTGTGGGCCGCGATCGGGGTGCAGAAACGTAAAAACAGAGTGCGTGATTTTTCGCGAGGCAATCCCATTCACTTCATCCTGATGGGCATTGGCTTCACCGCATTTTTTGTGGTGGCGATGATGACCTTGGTTCACACGATTCTGGGCGCAGCGGGTTAGTAACCACCGATGGGAAAGGACACCAAGGCAGTTCAGGCGACCCGCTTGAGTACCTGCCTTTGTAATCCTATGCCAAAAAGCTGTTCGATATTGGCCTTTGCACGAAAGGCGGCGCTCATAAATTTGTGTTTTCCCATGACGCCTTCGCGAAAAGCCGGGCGCGCCTCGATGCGCTTGTACCATTCCGTATAGGCTGGAAACAGCTTTGCAAAAGGGTAGTCGCATTCGGTCAGGCGTAACGTCTTCATCGCCCAGATGATGTCTGCCATCGTCAGGTGATTGCCGGTCAAAAATTGGCGGCCGTCTTGAAGGCGTTGCTCATGGTGTTGAAAAGCGTTGTTGAGTTTGTCCAGATGCTCTAAGAAGACGTCGTCGGGTATGGATTGACTGTCCCATCCCTCGTAGAAATTCACCAGATTTTCGCCGTCATCCGCGCCATGCAACAGTTCTTTGAGTTGTGTTTCTTCTTCTTTAGATAAACGGGCCAATCCACGCAATCCCCAACGAAAGGTTACAAATCGAATTGAGCGATGCAGCTCCTTGCCCTGATCGGTCAGAGCTTGGGCATCATGCATGAGATCCAGATCATCCGTTGGTACCAGGGGGGTCCCACCAAAAGCCTCGTCAAGATAGGCAATAATATCCATGGATTCGATGTGCAATTCGCCATTGTGCACTAGCGCAGGTACAACCAGATTGGGCTGAATTTCGGAATAAGTTTGGGACATGTGTTGTCGTTTCACCAAGGACACTTGTCGACTCACCCATGCCCCCGGTTCACCTTCGCAGGCTGCAGGGTCGTGGGCATCAAACTTTACTTCGCGTCCGCGACTCAGCCCCTTTTCATGGAGTGCAAATCTCACGCGTTGAGCGCAGGGAGCACCGTCAAAGTGGAACAGGTGCAGGCCTTGGAGTTTGCTCACGATCGGGCTTTTAGGTTGATCGATTTTCATTCGGGTGCTCTGTTGTGTCTTTTTTGTACCGTATCGCATAGAATAAACCTTCGTCAATGATTAATTTGCGAATCGGTACAAAATATGCCCAGAGGTCGCCCCAGGAAATTTGATGAAGATGCTGCACTAAACGGAGCAATGTTTGTGTTCTGGCAGAAAGGTTTGTCTGCCACGTCCTTGGACGATTTGGTTCTAGCGATGGGTATGAATCGGCCCAGCATTTACAATGCATTTGGGAACAAGGACCAGGTTTACCGCAAAGCCCTGGCTCGATTTTGCGGGCAACTGGATATTGGTGTGCAGGAAACATTTGAGACCATTCCAGATTTGCAAGAGGGGCTGCAGGCATTTTTTAATCGTGCTATTGATGTCTATTGTGGAACCAACCCCGCCTTGGGATGTTTGATGGTTTGTACGGCACCTGGCGAGGCGTTTTTGCATCCGCAAGTGGGTGATGATTTAAAAGAGCTGATTCAGCGTTTAGACCAAAGCTTTGCCAGGCGCCTGGCACGTGCTAGAACTGAGGGTAAGTTATCTCCGGGTGTGAATCCGAAGATGGCAGCCAGTCTGCTGCAGGCAACGCTTCAGACGATTGCGCTTCGGGCCAGAACCGGCGCGTCAAAAACAGCGCTGAAAAAAATAGCTGCTTATGCCATTGAGAAGCTGGTTTGAAAAGCCAGCAGAGATTTATATGGGAACGGAACGCGTAGAACAAACCTCTGTAAACGGTGTATCCCTCAACTATCTAGTCATCGGTACTGGCCCGGCGTTGTATTTGTTGCATGGTGGGATGGAATCACGAGAAAGTTTTGCGCAGCAGATTCCGGCGTTTGCAGAGCATTTCACCGTGGTGGCACTGGATAGTCGAGAACAAGGTCGCAGCGGGCCATCCACCGAGCAAATTACCTATGATCTGATGGTCGATGATGTGTTGGCGCTGGCGCAACACTTGGGGCACCAAACGTTTTCGGTTGTGGGTTCCTCGGATGGAGGCATTACCGGTCTCATGATCGCGATGAATCACCCAGACAGAATCGAGTCACTCGTTTTGTTAGGCGCAAGCTTTAATCTAGAGGCCTATACGGATGAAATGCTTACCTTTCTGAAACAGTATGAATGGGACGGAGACACCGACCCGAACAATTATCCTGGCGTGATGATTGAGCACTACCTGGCCGGCCACGATAATCTGGATGGATTTGGCGAATTGCTCAAAAAAATGTCTTTAATGTGGACGACAACGCCCAATTACTTAAAGCGTGACTTGGCCAAAGTGCAAACAAACACATTGGTGGTTAACGGTGATCGAGGTGATGTCAGACTGGAGCATGCGTTAGATCTTTATCGTGGTATCCCCAATGCTCAGCTCTTTGTGGTGCCAGGAGGAACCCATTATTCTCTGCAGACGCACCCCGAGGTCATCAATCGTGCGGTGTTAGCCTTCCTTGGGCGTTAATGTGTGTGTATCGTCGACTTCACAAAAGGTTATGCGGTCGATAACAGAGGCAAAGTGGGATTGAGGAGAGGTGATGAGCATCAGCAAGATGACCTGGGGTGTGAAGGAGAGTTTCAGAAACTATGTCGAAGGCGCTGGAGGATCAATCAGCGTTGCGGACGGTGCTTCGCGTGCTGAAGATGGTGCGTTTGTTTTGACCGCCATCGACGGTGGCGATTTGAACATTGCTGAAGATGGAAGTGCATCTGGATCGATGCGATTTCAAGGAACCATCACCTTCGAAGCGCACGGCGGGATGCTCAACTCAACGCTAACCGAGATTGGTCTGGAGGCGGGTGAGGATGGGCTTGTGGTCACCGCTCAACATGCGCAGCTTAAAGACAACCGTTGTGATATTGCCAAGTTAAACCTGGTTGAGGGTGGACCTCACGATGCGATGACGTTTCGGGCAGAAATTACTCTGGATGGAATGTATCAGATTGCTGACAACTACCCGCCAGGTACCGAGCTAGATTCTCTGCGCTTGGAATAACAATGATCAGGCGACATAAAATCGATCCGCTGCAGCCTCTGGTCTAAATCACGACGGCGAATAGGGCAACGAAGAGTGGTGCAGGACGATGCGCAGGGTGCCGTCACTGTCTTTTTTGTACCCCCAACTTTTATCTACGATGGTGACGTCGCCGTTTTTATCCGTGAACGTCACGTTCCCCATCCACATTGCAATATCTTCTTGGATGAAGGAGGCCGCGGTTTCAGATTCGACTTTACGCCAACCCTTTAAGCCAAATCCTCCATCCTGAGGAAACGCATCATTGTGCGCGACGAAGTACGACAGCGCGCCTTCCCGAGTTGGGCGAAATGTCTGGTCGCCGCTGGCCAGTGTTGGTTTAAAGAGGACTGGGCCAAGATGATAGCCATAGGCTGCGTCCAGAGCCTGATTGGCCAGCTGGGTGGCGGCGTCAATGCCCTCGTTGTCATAAGCGGTTGAGATGCCGACCAGGGCATTCCCCCAAATCGTGCGTGCTTCGGCGAGCTCTTTTTCAGTAATTGTGGTCATGGTCTCTTCGGGTCAGTCGGATTGGGCATTATATAAATAAATTGTTGTCGACGAACTGGCTTTCGCATGTGAACATCCAAAATGACAGGGAAATTTTACAGGGAGGAGTGGCATGCGATTTGGACGATTAGCGTTGTTTGTGTCTTGGCTGGCATTGGGCGGCTGTTCCGATGGCATTAGCAAGCTCGCCAGCACACAGCAGACTGACGCAACCGATATGTCCTCATTTCCGGCAGCATCGAATGCGGGGGCGACACTGTTGTCGGCCTTTTTCGGTTTAGATGATGCAATTCCTTTTCTTGCAAGTTATCGAATCTGCCGCGAGTTTGGTCATCAAGATGGTATGCCTGTGATTTTCTCCAAGGAAATCGACATCAATACTTTGCAGGCGGGTGATTTTCAGGTTGCCCTGGCCGACGACCAAACACGGGTGCCAGGCTGTGTTACGCCAGCACCTGCAGAGGATTTTGGCGAATATCGAACCATTCTTACCATTGGCGACTTGGGCTCATTCAACAACCCGCCAATATCGGTCACGATCGTGGGTAACGTGATATCGAGGGATGGGCAAACCAATTTTCGGGGTACCGAGATCCCTGTGACGCCGCTGGAGTCCGGTCCGTTCCTGGTTCGTGCAGAATCTATCCCGAAAGATCAATGGACGCTGGGACAGGAAGCCTCAGGTCTGCCGTTCGGTGGTGGTGACGGGTGCCCAGAATCCACTCAGCAGGTTATTCGAGCAATCTGGTCGGGTGGTGTCACTAAACCAGGGGGAGATGAGGTGGATGGTCTGGAACGTCAGGCGTATCGTGTTTATGTAGTGGATGGTGGAGGGTTTGAAAGCTCGGTGACGCCTTTTGCGATCGCTGACCTGGGAGACGGGGACAATAATCACAAGTTGTGCCTGGCAGTTACTGACAAGGCTGTGCGAGTCGAATTCCCTGAAGGGTTGATGACAGATCCGCGGGATGACCTTAATCCTGCCACGTCAGTGGCGGTTTCGTACCAATAGAAACTGATTAACGCATCAGGGTCCAAATACCAATTGCGATAAACCCAACCCCCGCGATCGATTTCAGGGTGCGTTCGTCAACGTATTGATCGATCAAACCACCGCCCAGTACCCCGATTGCCGACGTGGCAATCAGCGCTAAAGAGGCACCAATAAAGACCAACCACTTGCTGACGTCTTTGTCTGTGGCAAACAAGACCGTGGCCAGCTGGGTCTTGTCTCCCAGTTCGGCTAAAAATACGGTTCCGAATACGACAGCCAACGTTTTCCAATCCATAGTTCAGATTCTTCCTTTGCACGGGTAAGCTCCTATTCTATACAGCTTCAGTTGGACTAGGCGATTCCATGCTGAGCTTTTGGATTTTCGGCATCACGCCCATCATGAGAGAGAAGGAGTTTCTTACATGACATCACTAGCATTACTGTTTCATCTTCCGTTTTTAGCAGTTGCCGGCCCGCTTCCCGACCCAAACAAGTCTTGCTGCATTGATGAGGATATTGCATTGGCGTTTGCTCACTACGTTACTTACTCGCGTACCTTGCCTGATCAGTTCCCGGTTAACCTAGCCGTGGAGGGATTAACCTTTATCGGTAGCAGTGTGGGTGTTCATGGCAGACATAACGCCGCGGCGTGGATGACAAAACGGGAAATACAGGAAATTCTGGTTGAGACCAGCGATATACTGGTGGAATCAGAATGGCGACCCGTGCCCGATAATAGTGGCTTGGATAGGTTCTTTGTGCGTGGATTTGTATCGCACGATAATGGTGGCATTGCCCAAAATCAGCAGTTTTGCCGCGGGAAGCAGGGACATTTAAGTGTTCAGGCGAGAAAGACTGCTCTTGGAAATATTCTTGTACTCTCCCACCGTAAAGGTCAACCTGGCCAGGATTGCGACGCGGTTATTGCTTCATACAAAGAGGCGCGGCATTTTGTATCTGGGTTAACTTCCCATCTACCACGGTTAGCGTTACCCAAAGAGGTGGATACTGCCGGTATTCCCGGAAGTGGTGTGGGTGGGGGAATGCAGGACGCTCATGCGGATATCGAAGTTCAAACCGCCTTGTCTAATCTGGACCTAATCGATCACTTTGAACCGCAGATGTCTAAGCAGGGCTGGCAATTAGATGCGCACTTTGATGGGAGTCACACCAGCGGGCAATCCTGGTACAAAGAAGTGGATGGCATGAGTCTCACTTGCCTGGTTTCGGTGTTTAGTAGCGGCCTGACAGCACACCTCAGGATGCAACTGCAAGCAATCTAAACTTGTTTTCGTCAGCGCCGCAGACTGGGCATCACAAGGACAAGCGCATGATCAAACACATCGACACCAACATCTGGACCCTGGACGGTGCCGATATCGTGTTTGCCGGGGCACCGATGAATACCCGGATGACCATTGTCCGATTGAGTCAGGGGGGGTTGTGGATCCATTCACCAATTTCCTTAAGTCAGGAGGTGCTCGACTTCTTGAGTGAACTGGATGCGCCAGTTGTTGCGTTGATTGTGCCCAACAAGCTGCACTATTTGTTTGTCGAGCAGTGGATTAAGGCTTACCCGAGTGCGCAGGTGTTCGCCGATGCGCAAGCGTTGGACAAAGTGGGCGAATTGGGAGCCATTGAGGTGCTTGGAGAAACTGCTCCAGCCAGTTTTGCTCGGGATATTGATCAGGTCATATTCTCTGGTAGTCGTTTGTTTCAGGAGGTTGTGTTTTTTCACAAAACCAGTGGATCGGTAATTTTCACTGACCTGCTGATCAATCTGAAAACGTCGAACGTCCCGTTTTTTTCCAGGTTATTTTTGCGCTTCGAAGGCGTGATCTACCCAGATGGTGGTCTGTTGAGACTTTATCGTTGGTTTACAAATAGGCGGGAAAAGGATCGTCAGGCATTAAGAATCTTGCAGAGTTGGAAGCCCAAACGTTTACTTTTTTGTCATGGAGAAGCGTTTGAAAAGGCACCTGCTCAGCTGATCGCTCAAGAATTTGGCTATCTGGAAAAGTAAAATCGGGCAATGTCGTGAAGGGTTTTCACGTTCAGGTTTAAACCTAGTCCGAATGCTGAGGGGCTTTTCTGACTAATATGGTGTTCAGCCAATTTAAGAGTAGTGTTTCATGCAGACACCCGCCGCACAGGAACTGAAAAATTCATTGGTGACGCTTAAGCCGATTAGCGAGGAAGAGGCAGCGGCCTATTTTGAGATCGGCCAGGACCAGGATATCTGGCACTATTTGACACCAGACCCTTTCCACAATGTCGATGATGCAGGGCGCTGGATCAAGGCGATGCTTCAGCGTTCCAGTACGCTGGGCGATCTCACGTTCAGTGTTTACGACAACCAGACTGGTAAATTGGCAGGCAGCTCATCCTATCTAGATGTGCGTGTTGAGCATGGGGGGTTGGAAATTGGCTTCACCTGGTATGGAGTGGCGTTTCAGCGAACTCATGTGAATACCGCCACCAAGCTGGTGTTGATGCAGCATGCGTTCGAAGTGTTGGAAGCGAACCGCGTCCAACTTCAGACGGACAGCAGAAACCTCACCTCACAGCGCGCCATAGAACGTATCGGGGGCGTAAAGGAGGGTGTGTTGCGCCAACACAAAATATACCCGGACGGATATGTTCGAGATTCGGTGATGTATAGCATCACCCGGTCCGACTGGTCGGGTGTCAAAGCCAGGTTGGAGAAGCGGCTGGGTTTGTAAGGGCTCGTCCCTATTGTCATCCTGGGATATGCTGATCTGCCTGTGGTCAGCGGTTAATAGAAAAACACATGCGCATCCAAACGTTGCTGGTAGAGGACAGCCTGTCCCTTGCAGAGACGGTGATTTCGTTCTTTGATCTTGAAGGTATTGATTGCGACTACGCGGCCACGGGCACGCAAGGTTTGGCACTGGCGCTGGAAAACAGCTATCAGGCAATTCTGTTAGATATCAATCTGCCTAGAATGAATGGATTGGAAGTCTGCGAAGCGTTGCGTAAAAGGGGCGTTGATGTCCCGGTGCTGATGCTGACAGCCAGAGACACACTTGAAGATAAACTGGCCGGGTTTGATGCGGGCACCGATGACTATTTAATTAAACCGTTTGAACTTAGCGAACTGGCGGCGCGGGTTCGGGCGTTGGCGAAACGCCGCAGCTCGCTGGCGCAAAAATACTCTGTCGGTCCTTTAGTAGTGGATATCTCTACAAGGACTGTGAGTCGCGAGGGACGCGCGCTTTCTCTCACGCCAACCTGTTGGAAGCTGCTTGAAGTGTTGGTGCGTGAATCCCCCAATGTGGTGAGTCGCGAAGCGCTGGAACACGCCATCTGGGAAGAGTCGGAAACACCTGCGTCTGACGTCTTGAAGGTGCACCTGTACAAACTTCGGCAGCAGGTGGACAAACCTTTTTCGAAGAAACTGATTCAAACCGTCGCCAGTCACGGGGTGGCGATAAGAGAGCCGGATGAGTAGCGATCCATCCGCCTCCGGGCGACCCAGCTTGCGACGTTATCTGCTCACCTGGTTCGCAGGCGTCGCGATCCTGGTGGTCATCGCCTATACCCAGCTACTTGAATACTACCTTGAGCTTGGCATTGGGTTGCGATCCCAATCTATTTTGGAGCAAGCAGCGGAAGACTATGCCGAAGACTATGCGCTACTGGGTGTGCGTCCGGCTCTGCCCACTGCACCGGGTCTGGGCGGATATACCGACGTCAATCAGATTCCTGCAGATATCTTTGAGGTCTTTGCGCACGAAGAGCTCAAGCACGGTGAAGTGTTGCGATTTACCAACCTGGATTTCGACGCCCAGGATCGTAAGCAGTTTGAAATCGATACGCTCAATTTCTGTCCCGAAGGAAATTGCGAGTTGCTTTTTCTGTACCCCTACAAGTTGCAAGGAGACGATTGGCTTTATCTGCTGCATGGTGTTGTGGGCAGTGAAGAAATATACGACGAACTGGAGTTTACCGACCAGTTTGCGTTCGCGATTGGGTTTTTGTTCACAGCCTTGTTGCTAGTGGTCGCCTTTCTCATAATTCGCGACATAGACCGGCCCTTGCGCAGATTGAATCAGTGGAGTGCCTCACAAACGGTTGAAGCATCTGAGCAGCCCATCCCCGATCTGAAATTTCAGGAGTTGGAGGAACTGGCTAAGAGAATTCGATTTGCGTTCGACCGAATGCGCGAAGGGGTTAACAGCGAAAAGTTGTTTCTGCGTCATGCCAGCCATGAATTGAGGACGCCCATTGCCATTCTGTCCTCCAACAATGAGCTGCTGGACCGACTGACCGATCGCCCGGATCGCTCGGAGGCTGAACAAGCTGCGTTTGTCAGGCAGTATCGTGCCTTGGAGGATATTCAGCTATTGATGGAGACCTTGCTCTGGATTAATCGTCAATCCGACAATTTGCCGAGTTCAGAGTCGATCGACTTGCGCCACGAGCTTGATACCGTCATCAAAAATTTTGACTACCTGTTGGATAAACGAGACGTCAACTTGGTGGTGGAAGGAGCGGGCGACGCGGTGGTGCCAGTTGCCGCGGCTCGGATTGTGTTATCCAACCTGGTGAGGAACGCGTTTCAATACACCGTCGAAGGTGAGGTGCGCATTACCGTCCAAGACCGAGAAGTATCCGTGGAAAACAGCTCTGTCGCAGCTTTGGAGCCGGGTCTCGGGGGAGAAGCAAGCGCACAATCCGAAGACAGCTACGGGTTTGGCCTGGGGTTAGAGCTGGTTGCTCTGATCTGTGGCCGATTTGACTGGCTTTGCACGACCCGTCAGACCGCAAATGGTCGGGTCACTTCAGTGACATTCTAAGTGCCCACCTGCGCCCAACTTTATCTGCGTGCAATGCGTTAACCGAACGTTAACCAGCGCCTGCATATCCTTGCCCCTGGCAAAATGCCTTTAAGTGGCAGTGATTTTTATGCAACAACCTCGAATGAAAATACTCCTGGCTTGCGTGGTGGGTGTTGCCGTTTGCGGTTTCATTCTGATTTCGGGACCGGAACCTTTGGAACTGTCGGAGCCGCAGGGGCGTCCACAGGTGACCATCGAGCCGCTGCAGCGCCAATTGATGCCTCGAGCTGTCAAAGCTTTTGGACAGCTTACACCGCGTCAGTCGCTGGAGTTAACCACCCAGGTGGCCGGTGAAGTCACCTGGGTGAGTGAGCATCTTGAGGCGGGACAACGGGTGGACCAGGGTGATGTGCTGTTACGTCTGGATGACCGAGACTACCAAATAGCGTTGGCAAGTGCCGAGGCCCGATTCGCCCAGGCCCAGGCCAATATTGAATTGGAGGAAGGCCGTGCGGAGATTGCTCAATTAGAATGGACGGCGTGGCAGGAAACTAACGATGAAGATCTGCCGCCAAATCCTTTGGCGCTGAGAGCGCCTCAGCGTGCGGAAGCCCTGGCTCAAAGTCAGGCCATCGCAGCAGCGATTGATCGGGCAAAATTGGATATCGAACGCACTTCAATTCGAGCGCCCTGGTCTGCGACCGTCGTCGATTCTGATGCCATTGCAGGCCGTTTGTTGTCGGTTGGAGAAGTCACAGCGCTGTTGTTTCCTTTGGATTACGCGATCATCGAGGTCCAAGTACCTGTGCAGACGGCGCAGGTTTTTGAAGCCGGTATAGCAAACATCGAGCTGCGCCCCGCCCATGATCTAGGTGCCGCGCCGGTATCAGGTCGTTTAGAGGGTATGATCAAAAGCCTGAGTGAAGAAACGCGACTCGCGACGTTGCGTGTTCGAATCGATGACCCTTTGACCCACGCCGGTTGGGTATACGGCATGCACCTCGAGGTCAGACTGGTTGCCACACAAAGACAACCTGTCGCCTTAATACCCGCAGATCTGATCGTCAGCGGCAACCTGATCTGGTTGCACCGTGATGGACGGGCACATCGGCATCAGCTTTCCCCGGTTGAGGTCCAGGGACCATTGGTGGCTGTAGAAGATAACTTCAAAGTTGGTGATACCCTGATTGTCGAGCGCCCTATTGGTTTGTTTGATGGCGCCCCTGTGACAGCGGCGGAGGCGGTGCAGTAAGTGGCCGGGCAAACGAACCCTCATGGGAGCATCGCGGGTTGGTTTCTGCACAATCCCACCGCTGCCAATCTATTGATGTGGGTATTTCTAATCGCGGGCGTGATCGCCGTGTTTAATATGCGACAAGAGGTATTCCCAGTTGCTGTTTTGGACACGCTGGAGATCCAGATCGAGTATCGCGGTGCGACAGCGTCCGAAGTCGAAACTCAGGTTGTACAACCGATCGAACAGAGTATTGATGCGTTGCGCGACATTCATACCATCGTCAGCGAAATCCAAACTGGCGGCGCCAACATCTTTGTTATGCTGGATGAGGGTGCAAACGCCCAACGTACCTTGGATGAGATTCGTAGCGCCGTAGATGGATTGAGCGCGTTGCCCGCAGATCTGGAAGCGCCAACCATCATACAAGTCAGAGATGATGGCGAAGATATCGAACTGGGTTTCTACGGCTTTCAGTCCCGTGCCGAAGTGCACGCGTTTGCGGAATATGCCCGGGAACGTTTATTGAGTTTGCCAGATGTGGGGCAGGTTGAAGTCGATGGGGCTGGGGAACCAGAGATCTCTATCGCCGTGTCACCGGATCGGGCTCGATTGTTTGGGTTGTCGCTGCGCGAAGTGGCCCAACGCGTGCAAAGTGCCTCGTTCGAGCTGTCCGGCGGTTCGATTCGAAGTGCTACCGGTGAGTATGGCCTGGCTACAGGACTTGACCGGCGTCATGCGCACGAGTTTGCTGATATCACCATGATTGAATCCCCCAGTGGTTCCTCGCTTACGCTGTCCCAGATCGCCACCATTGAAGATGGATTTCGCCCTTATGGGAAGCGTTATCGGATCAATGGGTCACTGGGTGTGATGATGAACATCTTTGGTTCAGGAGGAGCCAGTCCAGGAGAGGTATCTGAAAGCGTTCGAAATCTACTGGCAGAAATTGAAGACCAGATGCCTGTGGGTGGGGCAGTTATCTTTGACGACGATGCGAAGAGTTTTGCAGATCGAGTAGGGATTCTGGCCGACAGTGCCTTAATCGGGTTGGCCCTTGTCTTGGTGCTACTGTTTCTGGTTCTCGAGGCGCGTGTCGCGTTTTGGGTTGCGGTTGGTCTCCCCGTGGCGATGCTGGGCGGTGTGGCTTTGTTTGCCTTAACGCCTTATACCATCAATTTCATTTCTGTCTTTGCTTTCATTATCGTAATCGGTGTCGTCGTTGACGACGCGGTTGTCATTGGCGAATCAATCTATTCGGCCATGCAATCTGGCCTGTCCCCGATAGATGCCGCTGCCGACACACTGTCTCGTTTCTCTACGGCGATTACCCTTGCCATCGCCACCAATATCATTGCCTTCACACCCATTTTCTTTATGCCGGGTGAGCTGGGATTGTTTCTATTGGCCATCCCGGTTGTCACGACGTGTGTGTTTATCATTTCGTTGGTTGAAGCGTTATGGATTCTACCTGCGCATCTTGCGTACAGCAGAGATTTCCGGCGTTTTACAGGGCGCAGGCAACAATGGGTACAGGCGCGGTTTGAAGCATTGCGGGAAAACTACTTCGTACCCTGGGCTATTACTTGTTTGGGGAATCGAGGCTTGGTGATTGCGGTCGGTTCGCTCATGGCGTTGGGGATAGTGAGTTGGGTGGTTAGCGGTCGAGTACCCATTTCTCTGCAGCCTGCTTTTGAAAGCGAACAGGTCTCGGTGATTTATGCGCTCAATCCAGGGGCGTCTGATGAGCAAGTCGATCAAACGGCGCAGGAGATCGAAGTGCTGGGTCAGGAAGTGCTGTATCTGCTGGGTGATGCAGATGATATCAAGGGTACCTATGTTCAATTAGGTGCCCCGGCCAGTCATCAGGGCTCCGTCACCTTCAGTCTGGTACCGCCGGGAGAAAGGGCGTTTACCACAGGTGAGTTTGCTCAGCGATGGCGGGACTTGATCGGGCAGCCAGCAAAATTGACCCAGTTGTCTGTGGATTATTTGCAGGGCCCGGGTGATGGTCGAGATTTGACGTTGGAGATTGCTCATGCCGATTCTCTGGTGAGTAAGGAAGCGGCGGAAGCGTTGGTCCGTAAGCTGGGAGAAATTGCTGGCGTTGGGCAAATCTCATACAGCGGCAACGCGTTCAGGTCTGAAGTACGATTTGAACTCACCGATGCGGGGCGGGCCCTTGGCTTTGATGAAACTGAAATTTCCAGTCGCCTACGCGCGCAATTGGACGGATTGGAAGCCACCAGACTGACCCGCGGCGCAGATGAAGTGCGGGTCATGGTGCGTGGTCAACACAGTGATGAGGGGGTGCTCCCCGATCTGAGTGGTTTGATACTCACCGCCAGTGATGGACGTCAGGCAGCGCTGGGCGACATCGCTCGTATCAAATGGGAAAGAGGTGCGGTACAGGTAAGGCGGATCAATGGCCAAAGGATTGAGCGGGTCGAAGCGTCCATCGACCGGCGCTTGACTTCAAAATCACTGGTGGAGGATCTGGTCAGTGACGAACTACTGCCGCAGTTAGAGGCAGATTTTCCTGGTTTGACTACCTGGGATGAAGCAATAGATACCGATGAAGATGCTGAAACAGAATCGGGTCTCCTGTTGGCTACCGTTGGCGTGTTTGCAGCGATTTTTGTGCTGATAGGCGCATATGCTCGTAGCCTGCGGCATAGTGCGATCTTGTTGTCGAGTATTCCTCTGTGCGCAACGGGTGCGCTCCTCGGTCATATTTTGTTGGGGATAGAGTTGAGTGCAGCCAGCTTTCTGGGCGTGTTGGCGCTAGGAGGTTTGGTTATTAACGCGGGCTTGTTGCTGCACTTGCGATATACGGAAGGTTTGCGAGCCGGGGAACTCCCCAAGTCTGCGATGATTGCCGCGGTCCGCGATCGATTCCGCCCCATTGTTTTGTCCAGCGTGACAACGCTGGTTGGTCTGGCGCCGTTAATGCTGACAACCTCCATTCAAGCAGCTGCCATGCGGCCGATTGCGGTTTCTGTTGGTTTCGGCATGTTATTTTCGATCCCCGTTATGCTGCTGTTGCTCCCCTGCATCGTGGTGGCATTGGAGCGTAAAGCGGATGTTACCGAGGAGCCCTCTGCCTTGAGGTCTGATCAAGGGGGCGAGGTGACGATATGAGACCCATCATTTATATCTTATGGCTCAGCTGTCTTGCGGGCTGCGTTACAGCGCCAGATGTGCAAATGTTGCCGGAAGCTGTGTCGATTTCCGAAATCGAGAAGCATGGGGAAATCCGTACGGAAGCGGTGCAATGGTGGCTGGTACTGGATGATGACCTGCTGCACCAGTTGATCACCCAGGGCCTTGCAGGTAGTCCGTCTTCGCATATCGCTTTGGCGCGCCTCGCTCAGGCTGAAGCGGATCTAAAGATTGCCCAGGCAGACCGTTGGCCAGACCTTGTGGGGCTGGGTAGAAGAGACGCCCGTAACTTTTCCGGGCGTGAACCAGACACCCGTGCCGATTTGGGCGCCCTGGGTCTTTCCTGGGATGCCGGTCTATGGGGTAAGCGGCGCCTTGAAATTGAATTTGCCCAGCAGTTTCGCCAGCAAAGATGGTTTGAACATCAGACGGCCAGACTGGTTCTGAGTGCCTCTATTGCGGAGACTTATTTCCAAATCGTGGAGCTGAGAAATCAGGGTGCATTGCTTGCGGCTCAGACTCAGGTCAGTCGTGATCTGGAAAGGTTGATCGATGCGCGCTTTCGGCTCGGACAAGCGCCTGCTAACGAAATCTATCAGCAACGCGAACAAACCACAGCCCTGCAACAGCTAGCGCTGGTCAACAATACACTGGCAGAACTTCTGGAAAACACCCTGGATGTCCTGTTGGGTGAGATTCCTGATCAAATTGCTCGAGTTGGTCTGGTTGACTTGCCCCCGGCACCCAACGCCGTCATCGGTGGAACAGTTGATGACCTGGTTCGTAATCGTGCAGACATCCGGGCCGGCTTTGCAAGACTGCAACAGGCCGCGTCCAGGGCTGGGATTCGATTTGCCGAGAGACTCCCCAGTTTGCAGGTTTCGGTGAGCTTTAACTCGCTTACTCAGAAGGCCTTCAGCAGTGAGTGGTTAGGTCACGGGTTGGACCTGAGCGCCCCTCTATTTACCGGGGGTCGATTAAAAGGGCTGGAAAATCGCGCTCTGCAGGCGCTGGAAGAAGAGCGTCAGCAATATCTGCAACTGTGGCTTGCGGCGTTGGAGGAGGTGCGTTCGCTACGATGGCAATATGAACAACAGGAGATGATCATTGCCACTGTAGCCTCTCGACGGGGATATGCTCAGCAAGCGCTGAAAGCCTCGCGCGACAGATACATTCGCGGTGATCAGAATTATCTTGATGTATTGACTGCATTAAGAGGGTTGCAGGAGGCCGACCGTTCGTTACTGTCTGAGCGGAGTCAATTGGTTACCCTGTGGATCAGGGCCACCCAAGCGGTGGGGCAGCCGATGTGCCATGAGACGAGCAGCAATTTGAGCAATAAGATGGTCAACGACACCACCACCTGCCAGGAGCATTGGTCGCTTTAGCGGCTGTTGCCCTGCATATGCCAATCACTCAACAGATTTCTTATTCTCTGGTAATTTTGTTGATTGCTAATCTCGGTGTGGTGCTTTGGATTTTCTGGGGTGGCACTCAGGCAGATAAAATGCTGACCAATCGGATGGCCATTCAAGAAGGCATTGCGCAATACGCTTATCGTTGGGATGCCAAAGATTCAGAATCGTTTGCGGATCTGTTTACAGAAGATACCGTCGTCGAGCGCTATGTTCTTGATGAGTTGAAATCCAGTATTGAAGGTCGATCAGAACTCCTAGAATACGCACGCAAGTCGCATCAGGGGCGCTTGGCTGATCGGCAGACGCGTCACCATATGAGCAGTATTGTATTTTTGGAGCTGAGCTCAGATTACGCGGTAACGGAAAATCTGGTGGTGATCACCCATCAAACCGCGGCGTCAGGTTCACCTGAGGTGGCAGGTTCGGGTGTTTACAAGATGATGTGGCGAAGGACTGAAGCCGGTTGGCAGATCGCGAAGCGGATTCTTTACTCAGATCGTGTTCCATCTGGGCAGTGATCTGGGATTTGATTTGTGAGACGCTCACCCTTTGAAAAACGCTGACAAGGCAAACCATGCTAGAACGACTCGCCCAGACCCCCACCCTGTGGGTCGCTTTTATCATCACGGTATTGATCACCGCCGCATTCCCTGTGGCAAGTTCGATGTGGGGAATCAGTTTTATTGATGCCATCTCTGAGCCGGGGGAGGTCAGACAGGCCGTCGCGGCTCTGACCCCCGACCAGAAAGTGATACATGCCTGGATTACAGCCACGTTGGATGTGGCTTATCCGCTGGCATACGGCGCGTTGTTTGCAGGATCAGCTTATCGCTTTTTCCCGAAGATCGGCAAAGCCCTCGCGCTGACTATCCTTGTGGTTGTGCCCGCCGATTTATTGGAAGGTGTAGTACAGGTTTTGGCACTAACGGATACAGTGGATCTGCTCGCGGCAAAGGCCGTATTAACACCGCTTAAAACCCTGCTGTTTTTGCTGGGATTTGCGGCAACCGTCATTGGCTGGGTCACCTGGCTGATCGGTCGCGTGCGCGGTTGACGATCTACGTCTTACGGACAAGTAGATAGTGTGTTGGGCTGAGAGACCGGGTGAATCTTCACCTTTGCATCTGATAGCTCGGTAATGCCATATCCGTGACAACTCAGCACATGGCTCAGCGCCTGTCTGGCTGAGACGTTTTTAACCGCCACGTCGACTTTGATGTCGGACAGCTGGTCGACCCCATCAAAAGATATCTCAAGGTACGCGCTAACGATTGATATGAGTTTGTTCGCATCAATTTGTTTAAAGTTCAGCGTGATTGGTTTGTCGTCAAGCGCGTTCGCCTGCACGTTGGGGGAAGAGGTGAGAACAACCGTTGCTATAACAGCAGTGAGGGCGTAGCCGAATAATGTCTTAGGCAAAGAGTGTCTGTGTTTGGCAATCATTTTGTATCGCTCCAGGTGGGTCTTGAAAAAAGTGATTCCGTCATGTTGAGTGGTACCGGTTTGGCTGACTAGCAAAGCCTCGCCGTATTCGATGCGTTGTTCCCGGCTGGCATCTCCCAGCAGGTACTGGTCGCATGCAAACTCCTGGTCTTTTCTGAGCGCTCGCAGGGCAATGTGTACCAAAGGGTTGAACCAGAAGACCGCGCGTATTGTCTCTGCCAACAATAGAACCCATAAGTCTCCGCGATCGATATGAGCGATCTCGTGCCTCAATACCCAAGTCTGCTGAGTTTCTGAAAATCGTTCCTTGAAGTCTTCTGGCAGGTAGATTTTCGGATTCGTGTAGCCTGTGACAAATGGGGCGTTGGGCGAATTTGTCGAATAAAGTTCTCCCTTAAAGGAGTGCAAACCCTCCGGTAGCCGGCGAAGTACCGCAGGGTCGCCTAAATGGGTTGATGATTGGGCCAGATAGGTACGTAACTTGCGATAGCTTGCAACTTTCCAAATCGACCAAACGATAAAACCTGATAGCCAGGCGGTCAGCAATGGGAACGTTGCAGTTGAGGTATTCAGCGCAGAAATGTTGTTGAGTTCTGCATAGTTTGACCAACCTGTTAATGCGCCAAAGTCGGGTTGGTACGGAAGGGTTGGCAGTTCGGGTACAAATATGACCACGGGAATCAACGCCCATAACAGGTAAGCTGCCTGGGCCCCAAGCGCCATTCTCACCAGCGGACGCAGTCCCAGGATCAAAGCGATCACAAATGACACCTCGAACACTGCCTGAATGCCCCAACTAATCATGTTTCATTTGCTCAAGAATGGCTTGGATTTCCGCCACATCTTTTGCGGTCAGTTTCTTGTGGTTGGCAAAGTGCGCAACCAAGGGCGCCATTTTTCCTTCAAAGAATTTGGTAAGCAGGCCTTCAGATTCTTGCGTGAGATAGTCTTCCTCGGTGACCAGGGGTTGGTAAAAGAAGCGTCCGCCCTCCCTGAAACGGGCCGCCAGCTCCTTTTTCAGCAGGCGATTCAGCAGCGTCTTAATGGTGTTGTCGTGCCAGTCATTGGACATTTTGACACGTTCGATCACCTGCCCAACGGTGAGCGGCTGCTGGCGCCACAGGGCTTTCATAATCTCTAATTCTGAATTGGATATGTTCAATTTTGTCATTTATTGCGGAATAACGACTACAAATGTAGTTTATAAAACTACGCGTGTAAAGGTTAAGTTAGATCAGGTGCAATATTGGGGAGGGGTCAGAATATTGGGGAGGGGTTCAGAGACCCTGCTGAATATCGTTGAGCAGTTGAATTGCAGTAGGATTCACGACGCCAGGGTTTAACTCTGTTTGTGCAGGGTCAAACTTCTGCAGGCGTAAAATGTCATGGGATGAAAATCCAGGCAGCCAACCACAAAATACCCAGCCAAGCTCAAGCGCGTTGGTAACAGCCTGATCAATGCCTGGATCACTGAGCAGCAAATCCAACTGATGGCAGGGTTGTCTAGTGTCAGCGGCATTCAACGTTTTGAGAAAATCCTCGCCGATGTGTTTGGTATGGATCCGCGACAGGCCTCGCCGGTTGCTTTCGTAAATCTCGACAACGGTCTTGCCATCGGGTTGTCTCCCCTCTTCCCATTGGCGCGATAGTCCGCAAGCCTCAGTCATATTTGAAATGCGATCGAAATAGACTGACGGTAGATAGCCTTCTTTCGGATCGTTTTGTGTTAGCTGTTCGTAAACAATGGTGGCTGCTCCGCGCTTTGGACTGGCAGATTCTCTAACCTGCCCGTCGGTTTCGGCTGGTATATAGCCCATCATCAAACCGGTTTCGATGCCCGATTTCACCGATTGTCGTTGCATGATGTGGTGATCTGTTGTGGGATAGTGAACATAACCGGTATAGCCGCACTCCAGAGTCCATTCGGTAAGTGCTGCAGCAATGCGCCAAGCCAGACCGGTTCCGCGGGCGTCTGGATCGACGACAGTGTTCCCCAGTTCTGCGGTTCCTGCCTGCGGATCGCGCGTGGTCATTGCCATGTGGCCAACAAGTTTTCCGTCCAGGAATCCACCAATAGATCGAATGCTGGCATCGGTTAACGCCTGGGTCAGCAGAGCGCGGTCGTAGTAGATTTCGTTGGCGTAACTGTCGCCGTAGACACGGTGGAAGCAAGCTATGATTGACTCGGCATGAGCTGGAGTGAGCCGTTTGATAGATTCGCCAGGGTTCGATTGCGCAACCATTTTTGACAACTGCCTTTGCCGCATAGGAACACGCAGGCAGCTTAGCGTAAGCTGGTGCTTGTTCCTAATATGGGCGGGGTTGGGCTTACAAAAGGATATCGTGGGGATAAACCAGGTTTTGTTATGAATAAGGCTTCGCATGTCGATCGCGGTTTTAACATCGATCCGCTGGTGTTGATCTTTTCGTTTATCGTTTTTGCGCAACTGCTCTCCTATGTCATACCGCAAGGGCAGTTTGAGCGCCAGGCGTTTTCGGACAACCCCCAAAGAACCATGGTGGTCGCAGGTACCTATGGGACGGTGCCAGCCGAAGACGAGGTCACGCTGCCCGTTTGGCACTTTCTTGTTGGGATCACCAAAGGGCTTGCTAATGCTCAGGACATCATTTTCCTAATCTTGATCATCGGTGGTGTCATCGAGGTTTTGCGAAAAAGTGGCGCCGTGGATGCGGCATTGCATAGAGCGGTGACCAAACTTGGTTCAAGCCCTGGGCTGTTGATTGCCGGGTGCTTTGTGATGTTCAGCTTGGGCTCTTTTACCATCGGTATGGGAGAAGAATATCTTCCGCTGGTGCCGATCATCGTTTCGATGACGCTGGCCATGCGCATGGATGCTTTGGTTGCCATGGGGATTGTGTGGATTCCATTTGGAATCGGTTGGGGTTGCGCGGGGATCAACCCATTTGGGGTCCTGATCGCTCAGAGTATTGCAGGCGTGCCTGCTACCTCTGGCTGGGAGTTTCGTTTGGTCATGATGGTGGTGTTCTTAGGGGTCGGTTTTCACCATCTGTACCGCTATGCCATGCAGGTTCGACATGATCCATCGTCCAGTCTGGTCTTAGACTCGATACACGCCGAGGAGCTGGAAACTGCAACTGATCTGGATTTAACCGTCCGGCGCATGCTCATTCTGGTGACTTTTCTGGTTGGGCTCAGTGTCTTTGTTTACGGGGCGTCCAATCATGGTTGGTTTGTGGTGGAACTCAATACTGTTTTCTTTGCTGTAGGCCTTGTATCTGCAGCGCTTGCCAGGTTTGGACCCGGAGAAACCAGCCGTATATTCCTCGAGGGTGCTGCCAAAATGACAGCGCCTGCCATTGTTGTCGGGTTTGCGCGCGCAATCGCGATTGTGCTGGAAGACGGTCAGATCATCGATACCGTGGTCTTCTCCATCGCAAGCTTGCTGGAAGGGTTGTCACCTGATGTTGCGGCGATCGGTATGCTATTGGTGCAATCGGTGACCAACTTCCTGATTCCATCTGGCTCCGGACAGGCTTTTGTCACGATGCCGATCATGTCTCCTTTGGCGAGTCTGACGGAGGTACCCCAGCAGACAGCCGTGTTGGCCTATCAGTTTGGTGATGGGTTAACCAATATCATCATGCCCACAAATGCTTTGGTGATGGGAGCGCTTGCCCTGGCGCAGGTGCCTTATCTGGTATGGTTTCGTTTCATCGCCCCGTTGATGGTGAAGCTTCTCTTGCTGGCCGCCTTCTGCCTCGTATTGTCGATTCACTTTGCAGCGCCGCTTGGGCTGTAGCTGCAGAAGACTAAGGCGTGTCTAAGGAATGTCAGCCTACCTTTCGCCGTCTTGTTACTGTATTCTGTCGAGCCGTGTTTGTATGGACTGTCCTTGGCGATCAATGTCTCGGTTGATGGGCTGGATAACTACTCTGTTACCGTAGAAGGTGAAAACAGTGTGCTGGCTATCGTCCAGGCATTTATCGGTATCAACTGTGGACAGGTTTGGCGATCAGTACTTATCGATTTTACGCACGCCGTGCATGGACCATCACCTGATCCGGGTGATGTGATGGTTGCGTTCCAAGATGTGGAAAACTTCTTCGGTGAGGAAATCGCCAAACACACCAAACCAATCGCCATGGTGCCGCCCCTCGACCCTCAGGCGCGCGAAAGTTTTGACTCCTTTTACACCTCGTTCTCAAACTTTTTTGAGTGGGCGGTGCGGGAGCCGGTTCGGCTGATTCGAAAATTTGCCACCATGGATGAGGCTAAGGTGTGGCTCGAAGAGTTTGACCAAGGCCATTCTAACTGACTAGACCGCCAGTACTTTGGGTTTCTTCAGCACGGCAATGGCCAATAAACCCAAACAGAGCAACATTCCGATCGTCGTCACAGCGGCCAGCGCCTGGATTCCTGCGTAGTTCACAACCTGACCCGCAACGATGGCTGCCCAGGCAAAACCGCTGGTGATGAGTGGACTTGCGATGCCTGCCCACCGGCCTTCTGTGTCAAGACTGCCGCTAAACGAGAGCAAAATGGGGAAACAAAACTGTAGAGAAAATATTGCGGGTACGAGTGCTGCCATAAATATTATTGGGTCGTCCGTGAAAACAGCCATGTACCAGCCCGCGGCACACGTGACGAATGCGCATGCCAAGGGCCGCTCGGGTCCAAACTTCGCGCTGGCCCAACCTCCAATCTGACAAGCAAAAGCCGAGACAAACAAGAGAATGCCAATGTTCCTGCCTGCAGACTCGTAATCCATACCCAGATCTGCGGCCATAGTAAACATGAAAGCAAATCCTAAGCCGCTGAAAGTAACGAACAAAACCCCCATGGCGACTATGGCTACAGGTCGGACGGCGAATTCAAGCGCTGCGGTGGATTGTTCGGAATCAGAAGTCGCCTTCTGGTCTGCGGGGCGAAATACGAACAAAGCGGCGAAAAATAGGGTCGATATTATGGCTGCTGCCAGGTAACCGCCCCAGATGCCAGCAGAAGCCACGCTGGCGCCAACCAGATACACCATAAACGACATCAGCAGCACGGCCGTCATGTCGACAAACCCAAACAGCTGATCACGTTCTCGGGTGACTGAAACGTAACGCGAGGTTGTACCCATCAATAGGCCAACACAGATACCGCTTAAGAACTGCGCGGGCATCACAACACTAAGGTAGCTGAAAGTAAAAGCGCTGAGCAGCTCCAACGCAATTAGGAGGCCACCGCAGACCATTGCGATTTGCCTGTAGGGAGCACGCAGCAACCAACCTCGCATGAGGAGCGAGGCACACGCAATCCCTGCAAAAGGCAGCGCGACCAACAAACCCGCAAGTCCTTCGCTGAGTCCAATCTGTTCTACGTACCGGGTAAGCAGAATCGGCTTCATGGCGCTGAATAAAGTGGACATGGAGTAAGCCGCCGCGCCGGCTGTTGCCAGACTCGCGTGGGGTCGCCAGTAGGAGATAAAGTTTTGCACGTTTGTTGTATTACTTCTCTGTCTGGATTGGTTTGGATTCTTTGTATCGGTCTTTGTGACTTGCGTTCAGCATCTCTTGAATGTGCTCGCCGGCTGTCACTGCGGGAAATCTGGCTGGATTGTCTGCCTGGACACAACTGTCCAGCGCTTGTACCTGAGTCTTGCTATCCGGGTCCAAAAACATGGCGATCGAGAGTCGGTTCTGTTGCTCCGTTTTGGGTTGTACGCGATGCAGGGTTGATTGGTAACGGCCGTTTGTCCAACGTTCTAACAGGTCGCCGCAGTTAATTACCACGCTGTCATTGTCTGTTTCTACATCTATCCATTGCCCATCCAGCCCTTGGACCTGCAGACCGCCGACGCTGTCCTGGAATAAGAAGGTCAACATCCCATAGTCAGTATGCGCACCGGCCCCAAGTTGTCGATCTGCCACCTTATTGGATGGGATGGCTGGATAGTAAAGCAGACGCAAAGTGACATTCTCTCCGCTGTGTACATCGGTGAAGAAGTTTTCGGGGACTTCGAGAATCGTGGCCAAATGCCGTTGTAGGGTATTGGCTGCTTCAAATACGTTGGCATAGAGCCGGGACACCAAGGCTTGAAAATCCGCGCTTGGCCATCGGTCTGGCGTGAGCGGCCGATTGATGATGTTGCGCATGGTGAATGTTTCTTTCAGATCTGCCGGCGCTGTGGGGTCCAGGTTTTCCTGTTGCATGCCCTGATAGCCAAAATTTTCCGCGGCGGTGCGATACTCAAATTGATTCTTTGCGTCCGCTGCTTGATTAAAAAAGGCGTGTGACGATCGAAACACGTCGTTCAACAGCACGTGATCGATGCCGATGTTACGGGCGACCAAAAAGCCGATATCGGCGAACGCGCGATCGATTTCTTTTTGTAGCGTGTGACCCGGTTGGGCGAAATCTATGGTGCTGATCGGATTCATGGTGCCTGGTTTATCTCGTCACGTGCCGGGCCAGTGCAGGTCGCGGCCAATTGGTGTGCCCCCCAGCTGCCACGAGCGTCGAAACGGCTTGGTCCATGTAGGCTGCGACGCTGGCAACACCATGTGAATCGTCTCCCGGTGCGATATGAATGTCATGCTCTATGGCATAAGCCAACCATGGCGCAGAAATATATGGCTCTGGCGCACCCTTGTGCAGAGAACGGACGTTAAGATCCAGGATCAAATCCAGCTCTTTGATGCGATTGAGATTTCTAATGCACCGTTCTCGAATGGCGGGCACAGCCCAGCGATCAACGTATTCTGGGTCGTGAATACGAATCAAATCAAAGTGCCCAACCACGGCCGGTTCAAAGCGGTTGATGAGCTCCAGTTGCCGATCAAAATATTCACAGTACATCGCTTCAATGCTGCCGCAGGCCTCGACGGTGCGGGCGTAATATTCTGGTCCACCGTCGAACAGAATATCCCGCAGGTGGTGAACCGAACCGACAATCATGTCCGGTTGGTGCTGGCGTATTAGATCTGCAACCTCTTGTTCGTAGCCTGTGTAGGCCTCCGTTTCAAAACCAACAAGTATGTCCAGCCGATCTTGATACTCATCTTGAAGCTGGCGTGCTTCCTTAAAGTACGCGTCAAAGCGAGCCTGTAGCTGATCTGGTTGGAATCCCTGTTGGGTTTCTTCGGGAGGTATCAGAAGTTTGTTTTGCGTTGGCATATGCTCGGTCAAGCAAACCCAGGCAAAGTTGTTGTCTGCGTAGGCCTGAACGACTTCGCGCAATGTATCTTTCGCGTGGCCACAATAAGTGCCGCTGTGACCGCCATGGACAGACACATTGTCGTAAGAAAGATCAGTAGTTGAAGCCACCACGCAGCACGCCGCAAAATAGAAGCGTCCAATGTACCTGAAAGGATCTCAGGTCTGTAGCCAGGTGTCGCCGTCTTGCATGAAGTTTTTCCAGACGTCGTCCATTTGGGGTTCCCATCGGTCCAGCAATTGAGTTCGGCAGTCGGGCTCGTCCAGATTTCTTATGTGTCGAAGGTACAGGTATAAAAATGCAGAAACCCTGGCGTTAACAACACAATGGACCCACACCTGGTCTGCTTCAAGCGATTGCATGACCGCACAAAACTTATCCAAATCTCCGCGCGTGGGATTGGCAAAATCCACTGGTATCTGGACATAGGTCATCCCCAGAGCAGTTACCAGGCTGCCTTCGTTCGGTATCGCATTGTCCGAATCTGCCATGGCCAGGTTAATCACGCTTTTAAAGCCGGCATTGGCGATGTCTTCGAATTGCTCACTGGTGGGTTGCCCGGAGCAACCGATCTGATCGGTGATCCGCTCATAGTGATAAATGTTGTCGATGCTCATGGTTCCACAATACTTCGATGTGTTGTTGGGTGCGAATAAAAATCTTGTTGGGCAGAGTGAATTGGCTTCATAATCGCATCAAACATAAATTTAGTCAGTTTTTGGCTGATCCGAGGCAAAGGACTGCGCCCAATAGCGCGTGGTGAATCCAACTCGTGCGTAAATTCGCGCGAAAAGTCGTGCGAAAGTCGTGCGTAGAACAGGAGTAACTATGACTACCGAGCCTCGATCATTTCCAACCTCCATTGTTGATGTCTTTGCTGAGCGGCCGCTTCAAGGCAACCAACTTGCAATCGTCCACGATGCGTCGTCGTTAACCGATGCCCAGATGCAGGCCATCGCTTTGGAAACAAATTATTCTGAGACCACGTTCATCACGCGGTCTTCGCAGGGTGAGGCAGACGTTCGGATTTTCACGCCCACAGCCGAATTGCCATTCGCCGGACACCCAACCGTGGGGACCGCGTGGGAGTTAACTCGGGGTCTAGGATCCATCACTTTGAATCTTAAGGTAGGTCCTGTGCCGGTTGTTTTTCAAGATGGCGTGGGCTGGATGATCCCACCACCAGTCGAGTTTCTGGAACCACTGGATCGTGCAACTGCGGCAAACCTGGTTGAACTTTCAGAGGCTGATCTGGCAGAAGATTTGCCGGTTGAGATCGCCCAGGTTGGACCCAAGTTTGTCATCATTCCCGTCAGATCTTTGCAGGCTTTGCGTCGCGCGCGCTTGAGTCTTGATGTGCATACAGCGCTGTTGAGCGAGGATAACCCTGTGCTCAGTGCCTTTGTCGTCTGCTCTGAGCCCTATACGGAAGATGCGGATTTTGCCACCCGGATGTTTTTTGTCGCGGGTGGGCTTCGTGAAGATCCGGCCACGGGTAGTGCAAATACGGCGTTTGCGGCGTATCTTCGTAAACACCGCGGTCCGCTCGGCGATGTCGTAGTGGATCAGGGTTTTGAAATCAATCGGGACTCACGATTGTATTTAAAGGTGGAAGATAAGATTCAAGTTGGTGGTCGCGTTCAACCGGTATTTCAGGGCGAATTGCGGATTTAGCGGTTCAAACTGTGACGCTATCAACGAAATACATAACCTAGACTGGGTTAGAGTGTGATATATGCGAAAGTCAGACGGAGACAAAAACAGCCACTTTAGATCAGCGGACCGCGTGGTGCGTATGAATGATCAGTGGTGGTTTGCAACGCGGGAAGGCGACATGGGGCCGTACAAGTCTCGTGAGGATGCCGAAGCTGCGATTAACAGCTACATCGCTAGTCAGCAGTTCGCGGATGAAGCTCAGGTCGAAGAGGAAGCGCGAGCCCAACGGAAGTCTGAGTTTAAAGGCGATCCCACGATATGGGATCGCCAGATAGACTCGATTTAGCAGTCAGGGTCTTCTCAAGCGACTTGGCGTCGCTTTAAACCCAACCCCACCAAGCCAAGTGCCAGCATCGCAAGTGTTGCGGGTTCAGGCACTGCATGTAGTTCCATGTTGAAGTCCCAGTGTCCGCCCCACCCGGTGCTGGACATCTCGTTTCTTGGAACACCTTTGTCACCGTATTTGTATTTAATCCAGGACGATGCGCCAAGGGCGGCGGTTTTGTCGTTGGCGCCATAGCCAAGTTGTAACGCTGTGTCTGGTACCACATGTACGAGAGCGCGCCCTGTTTTGGTACCCATTGGATCGTAGAACTTGATCTTGCCGTCACCTTCACCGAAGTACAGCCAGGTGCTTGGGTCGCCGCCGCCGCCGTTTTTGACCTTGCCGGTCCAACCTGCAGCGTCGGTCAGATTAGTCCAGGTGAAGTTAATTGAAACCTTGTACCCATGAGGATTGATGGCGGTTGCAGACAACACAGCGGTGCCTGCGTCCGTATCTACTGTCAGTGTGGAACCAGGTTGGTAGTCGTAGTATGCACCGCAGCTTCCACCAGGCCGCATCGAGTTACTCCAGAATCCGTGAGGTGAACCTGTACAGTTGATTTTTCCGGTGCTCTTAACCTCATAGGTCATGACACCGGCTAGTGCGTTGCTTCCTGCAAATGCAAATATCGTGGCCGCCACAACGGCGATAGCCTTCTTAAAAAGACTCATTTCAGCCCCCTGTATTTGTACTTAGTATTTGTCTTTATTTTCGTCTGGACATTCTAGGAGGCCTCGCTGACACAAGGTATATGGGCTTTGTAAACGATATGAAAGGATTGTGAATGCAGGGTTTCCAGCCTCAGACCAACAAGGTTTGCCCAGATGGGAGTCCGTCGATGGTCCAGGAGCCGATCCGATAGCGGATCAGCCTTAATACGGGTAGTCCAACGGCAGCAAGCATCCTGCGTACTTGTCGGTTGCGGCCTTCGGACAATGTGATCTCAATCCAGCTTGTGGGAACAGTTTTTCTGACACGAATGGGCGGTCTGCGGATCCACAAGTTCTGGGGTTCATCTATGACTTTGGCTGGCGAGGGCTGGCAGGGACCGTCATTCAAGATGATTTTCCCCTCCACCAGCGGCATGAGCTGTCCCTTGTTAGCGACACCCTCCACCTGAGCCCAATAAGTTTTTGTCATCCCAGCCCTTTCATCAGGTTGGGTTATTTTGTGGATCAGGGCGCCATCGTCTGTCAGTAGTAACAGGCCCTCGCTGTCTCTGTCGAGGCGCCCTGCAATCTTCAGGGAACGATCGTTGACGAAGTCTGCTACGGTCTTCCTAGGGGATCGCGTGCCCGCTTCGGGACGGAATTGGGAAAGCACATCGTAAGGTTTGTTAAACAGCACAATTTTGGCCATCTACATTTGCTTAAATAACTTGCCATAAGTCTGGCTGGCGCGGAGTGTTTCACTTCTATCCCGGAGGGTGATGGTGTAGCGCCCTCTCAGATCCCGAACCGCGGATACGATCTGGTCCACCCGAACAATTGTACCTCGATGAATCCGCCAGAACTGATTGGGATCTAGCTCCGCCTCCAGCTCTTTTATGCTGCGCCTGACCAGATGTTCTGCGTTCGCTGTCATTACGCTGGTGTACTTCTGATCTGCCTGAAAATAGACCACCTCATCGGTGGCGACCAGGCGGGTGGTGTCATCCAAGCCGGTACGAATCCATTGCAGATGCTTTTGGGGGGTTTGACCCATATCTTTGAGCAGTTCGACTAATTCGCTTTTTATCTGGGTGGGTTTGGATCTCAGTCTCTCGATGGTGTGTTCAAGGCGATCATCGCTCACGGGCTTCATTAAATAATCGACTGCCGCTCGTTGGAACGCCTCCAACGCAAACTCATCATAAGCGGTCACAAATACGATACGGGTATGTTCGGGCAGTGACTCGGCGACCTGCAAACCGGACAGTCCTGGCATGTGGATATCCAGGAATGCGATGTCTGGTTGAGTTTCTGCTGCCAGCGCCAGTGCTGATCGACCGTTGTTCGCCTGACCGAGAATCTCGAGTTCTGGCCAGAGTTTACTCAGCTTGTCTTGCAGATATTCGGCTAGATGAGGCTCATCATCAACGATGATTGCGGTATCCACGGTTAGTTCTGCCTCGGAATCGACAATGTCGCTAACACCCCGGAGCCGGTGGCTGGCTCTGTCAGGGTGAGTTTCGCTTCGTGACCGTACAGGGCCTGCAAACGTTCTCGAACATTTTTCAAGCCAGTGCCGGTGCCTTGAGTGTTTGTGTTTCTTTGCAGACTAACACCCTGGCCATTGTCCTCGACTTCAATCACCAGGGTATTGTCCTGGTTGAAGGCGCGCAGCCAGATGTCACCGCCGTCTACCAGCGGGTCGATACCATGTTTGATCGCGTTTTCGATGAGCGGCTGCACCAGCAGTGGCGGTAGAGGCGTGGACTTCAAAAGGTCTGGCACGTCGATATGAAAGGACAAGCGGTCCTGCATGCGTATGGCGTTAATCTCCAGATAGGCTTTGGCCATATCCAGCTCCTGACCAAAGGTTGTTTCACCCTGTCGCGTCCGGGATAACGAAGCCCGCAACAGGGTGGTCAGGTTTACCAGGGTGCTTTCCGCTGCGTGAGGGTTTTTGTGGATTAGGCTGGCAACGTTGGATAGCGTGTTGAACAGGAAATGGGGTTCAATCTGAGCTTGAAGCAGTTTTAACTCGGTTTCAGCCAACATCTTTTCTTGCTTTGCTGTCTTGAGTCGCGCGTGGGCAAGTTGCGCGGCCGTTTCTCGCAACCGGGCTCTGGTGCCAAAAATGGCAAAGCCGATCACACCAAAGAATACGCCAACCAGGAGCGTTCCGTAGTCCTCTGAAAAGAAAAACCAGGGGCGTCCCAGCACCAAACTGCCGCCCAGTATCAAGCCGGCAACTAACCCGATGGCGGTAATCGGAATGGGAGCGAGGTAGGGGGACATGACTTTGAGCATGGGTTTGCTCAAGAAGATGAACGAGAGGCTTATGCTGCAGCCGATGCTGAGTGACACGACTAGATTGCCTAAGAAATGACCCCCACCCACTGCCCATACCAGTACCGCGATGCCGAAGCTGAAGACGGTAACGGCGAGAAAAGTGCTTAGAGGCCTTTCGATGTGGTGGTTAAGATTCACGACGCTACCTTAGACGATCTTGCCGATCATAAGCCAGCCGTTGAAGCGGTTGTTTTATGCGGCTTGAAATTTGCCATGTAGTCCCAAAGGTAACGAGTAAGGCAGGTGAGCTTCTGCTAACGGACCGTCCTGCAGGTGCTGTGCGTCAAACACAAACAGCTTCTGGACTTTGGCTTTCCAATCCAGACCTGAGCCCAGGACCCACCCTTGAGTCTCTACCGCACTGTCTGGTGCAGGAATAAAGAGGTGTTCTTCAGGGATGATGTGGTCTGGGTATCTGAAATGATCCCGTTGGCCTGATTCAAAATCGAAACTACTGACCTCGTTCAACAGTCCATGGGGTGCAGGCTGATCTGCGTGGCTTGCCAAGAATGTAATTTTTGAATTTTTGCGACAACTGACGCGCGGGTCGACACAGGGGAATTCGGTGTCCAGGCGGGTATGGAACAGTGGGATTTCGCTGATCGTGCGGCGCTTTGTGTCAATCCGATATTGATGGTGATGACTTGGGCTGCTGGGCACGATATTTCCACGCATGATCTCTCGAAAAGAAGAAATCATCGCCATTGGGTCGTCGGCGCGCGCCGCATCAAAACGAATGACGCCGTTTTTATCTTCCCAGCCGTTGCCAAAGTGGAACACCCACTGGGCGGGTAATTCAACAAAAAAGTGATTCGAGAAATCGTTTTTGTCGACCACCAGTACCCTAGTAGGGTTGTCCGGACGCCAGGTGTGGGCATCTAAGAACGACATGGCACGGGTTGGGATTTGGTAATCTAAAGGTGGTATGAGCAAGACGATATGATTTTGTGTGACCACAAAGTCGTGGACCATGGTAATCGGGTCTACGTCGATCTTTCCTACTTTGACCAGCTTGCCAGTCGGACTGATGTGCCAAAAGACCAGCATGCCAGCGGAAGAAAGATAGCCGAAATTCCATAACGTGCCGTCTGCTTCTACTCGTGGGTGAGCAGAAAAGGGAACACCCTTGGTATGTTCGGAAAAGGCATAGATGCCTTTGGTTTCCAGCGTATCCGGGTCAATCTCCCAGGGACTACCCGCCTCCCACAAAGCCATTAGTTTATTGTGATGAGGCAAGACGCTGATATTGGCCACGTTAATTACGTCTGGGCTGGTCACCGGCGCCGGGTTTGGAGGAATGCTGGCAAAGCCTGGGTAGAGAGCTCGGCCTGCCTGGTCTTCGGCGATGACCTTATGGGTTGCTACCAGGCGCGCCTGGTGCGTGACACTATCTGGTCCTATGCGGTAGGCCTGCATCATGCCATCTCCGTCGAACCAGTGTTGGTAGCGAAAACCATGCACCTCATGTCTGGCCGGTCCGTTTCTATACAGCGTTCCGCGTAGTTCGGAAGGCCACTTCCCAACCAGCTTTGCTTGCGCGTTGAAAGCACTTTGATCGACAGATCGATAAGCCAAGAGCCACGGTTGTTCCTGCATGGCCGCATCAAAGGCCGCTGCCCAATCTGAGCCGCCAATCTCTTTTGGGTCTGCCGCATTTATAGCGGTGCTGGCCAACCCGAGGCCTGCTGACAGACCTAACCCTTTGGAAAATTCGCGTCGATTCATGCTTGTACCTCGTTACTTGTTCAAGGTGATCGTCTGAGTCGTCTCGCCAGAGAGGGAGAATTTGGCATCCGCCCATTTTGCTGGACCGAAGTTGCCTGTGGCGTTGTTGGAAAAAGCCCAAGGTTCTGTTGGAATCCCGACAAAATTACTGTCCAGTTTGCCGTTGTCGTTTTCGTCGTGCATGACTCTAAACGCATAGTCGCCCGGTGGCAGGTGGGCGGTGAAGCGCATCTCACCCGCCACTGGTCGTTGTGTTTGAGCAGCAATCTGACCCTCACCCATGAACTGCGTTTCGCTGTTGAGGATTTGTACCATGATCGCTCCTTTATCAGAGGCCACGTTTTTGATGACGATCGTCAACGTGTCAGCGCTCACCAGTTGGGTCCACAGTACGGCCCACAGCCCGCCCACAAATGCGATGGTGAATTTGTATTTCATGTTCATTCCTGTCTGCTTCGTTGTTCCATGGTGCCAATCTATGACGAATTTCATGCCAGCGAAACGCATCGCGACAAGATGGGGATAGGCGGGATGAAAGTGTATCGGGTGGGACGAAACGCCGGCAGAGTGAGTGCTAGAGGTACGTATTGCAGTACGTTTTGCGTAGCGTTTCGACCATGGTCTGTCTGGCCAAATCGGCTACCGCTGTTTTTCGAAGGCGGAAAAATCCAGCACCCGGGCAGATCCGAGTGCCAGAATTTGGGCTAAGGAGATTAGTTTACGCTACGCTTGCGACCAGGTGCCCGCTGTTCGCCAATGACGGGACCCCAGTCTGACATTAACGCACGGCGCAGTTGCGTAATGTTCTCGTAGCCGATGCGCATGGCTAGGGCTTGCTCTGCGCCGCGTAACGTTTCCATAGCCTGATTGATTAACGAAGCACCACGCTCGCTGAATACGATGCGATTGGCTCGTTTGTCCGTTGGGTCTGGAATTTGCGTCACCAGATCCTCGGCTTCCAGGTCGTTGATCTGCTGCTGAATGGCCTGTCTACTGACGCCAAGGGCTCTGGCAAGTTCAGCAGCACGCGTCACACCGTTTGAGATGTGAATGAGGATCATGGTCTGGGTTCGGGTTCTGGGCTTGTAACCTGCGCGCTGCAAACCGTTCTGTAGACTTTCGTCCATCCAGTAGTAGGCGCGCAAAAGTCCCCGCATGAGTACTTCAGGGGGGAGCTCGTCTCCAGAATTATTGTCGAAACTATTCATAAATATCCCTATAGTCCTTGAGGGGGTAAGCAACTGCTGGTGATTCTGCTGGCACTATTGTTTCACTATTGTTGATCAGCAGGCAAGGTGCTTGCCCACCGTTCGTGAACTTAGTTTACGTAATTTGGAAAAATTGTCCCACAAATGTGACGTAAATCGCTTTTTTCTGCCAGATCCGAAGCGAATTGTGGATAAAGGTGTGGATAAGTCTTCCGAAGAAATTTTTCTTCTGTGGAAGTTCTGAAGGCAACAAACAACAAAACTGGGGAGGAACGCACGAGGTGGAACTTTACGACGTTATGCGTACGACGTTTGCGGCGCGCGATTTTACCGATGAGCCGGTAACTGACGAGGTGCTTTCGCGGATATTTGAAAACGCCCGCTTTGCCCCCAGTGGAGGGAACCGTCAAGGATGGAAGGTTGTTGTCGTGCGAGACGCGGCGACAAAGTCGGCCCTTGGACCTTTGATCGAGCCCACGTTTCAGCGCTATATCGCGCAGGTCATGGCCGGTGAGGCACCTTGGAATACCATTAACCCCACGGCGCTAAGCGATGCAGAGATTGAGGCAGCACCAATCCCCAACGAGATGATAGAAAAAATTACCCAGGCACCCGTAGTGCTGATGGTGTTTGTGGATCTTTCGGTGGTTGCTTCGTTCGATTCAGGACTAGATCGAGTAGGGGTTATATCAGGGGGCTCAATTTATCCGTTTGTGTGGAATATCTTGTTATCTGCGAGAAACGAAGGTTTGGGTGGTACCTTAACGACCTTTGCAGGCGGTAAGGAAGATGCGGTGAAGAAATTATTGAGTGTGCCAGACGAGTTCGCCTTTGCTGCGATGGTGCCTATTGGCCATCCGGTGAAGCAGCTCACGCGCCTGCGTCGTAAGCCGGTAGATGAATTTGTGACTCGCGAAAAATTTGATGGAGCAGCCTGGTGAGTGACAAAGAACAGCTTGAATTATCGGATCAGGATATAGAGGTTTCGGCGCGGTACGCACGCTACGTGCTGTTTGTTCTGATCATTGTTTACATCTTCAATTTTATTGATCGCCAGATCATTTCAATCCTTGCTGAGGAAATCAAAGCGGACTTGGGGATTGGTGATGCGGAAATTGGATTCCTTTACGGCACCGCGTTCGCAATTTTTTATGCCGTATTCGGCATTCCTTTAGGAAAGCTCGCGGACGTGTGGAATCGCAAAAGTCTGATCGCGATCGGCCTATCGTTCTGGAGCCTGATGACGGCTTTGTCCGGATTTGCAAAAAGTTATGGTGCACTCGCCGCCTGCAGGTTTGGCGTTGGCGTGGGTGAGGCATCCGCCACGCCTGCGGCATTCTCGCTGTTGTCCGATTACTTTTCGCCAAAAGTTCGCGCCACGGTCTTGGCGATTTATTCCAGCGGTATCTATCTGGGGGCGGGTATTGGATTGTTCCTGGGTGGTGCCGTCGTCGCCCAGTGGTATGAATGGTATCCAGATCCTTCTCTTGCACCACTGGGTATCAAACCCTGGCAGGCTGCGTTCTTAACAGTTGGCATCCCCGGCATTCTTGTCGCCGTTTGGGTTTGGACGCTCAAAGAACCTGTGCGTGGCATGTCGGAAGGGTTGATCACACAGCCTCACCCCCATCCGTTTAAGGCGACGCAGAGTACGTTGATGAGCGTACTTCCTGGCTTTTCATGGGTTTCCCTTTATCTGTCTGGTGGGATGCGTGCAGTGGGTTGGAATCTCGTCGCGCTTGCTGGTGTGGCCGCGGTCTTCTACGGACTTTATCTTGTGATGCCGACTGCGCTGCAGTGGATTGCTTTGGGTCTGGGTGTCTATATTACCATCACGTGGGTGCACTATCTGAAGCTCACCGACCCTGCTTGTTTTGGGATGATGTTCAAGTCCAAAGCCTTTGTTCTGGCTTCTATCGGCTTCCCCAGTATTTCGTTTGTGACCTATGGCGTCGGTTTCTGGTCACCGCCATTTATGCAGCGCCTGCATGGAGAGTCGATTGCTGATGCTGGCTTGTATCTCGGCTTAGGCTCGGCCATCGGCGGTTTTATCGGAATTGTGCTGGGCGGTTATCTGGCAGACTATTTTCGGGCCAAGACAGTGAATGCACGGCTTTATATCGGCTTGGCCATACCTGTCCTGGCCACGCCATTCGCCTTTGGTTTCTTATATACGGACAGCCCAACCGCCGCGTATTTGTATAGCTTTGTGTTCAGTATTTTGTCGCCCGCCTGGATTGGCTCTGGCGCCAGTACGATCAACGACTTGGTCATGCCTCGGATGCGAGCAACCGCCTCAGCCTATTACGTATTGATGAACACTTTTGTTGGCCTGGCCCTGGGGCCTTACCTGATGGGTCAGTTCAGCGATCTGGGCACAGCCGCCGGAGAAGATCCTGCCATCGCCTTACAAGACGGTATGACCCTAGGTTTGGTCATGTTTGGGGTCAGCGCAGTGTTCTTGCTCGCGGCAAGGAGGTATCTTGCAGACGATGAAGCGAGCCGTCTTGAACGGGCTGCAGCCTTAGGTGAAACAGATGGTGTTGCGGCCTGATGTTGAAGTGATTTTATTGGACGACCTTTGTAAGTTCCCCTCGACATCTGGACATAAAAGTCTGGCCCTAGCCACCAGGTCTTGAAAGGCTGCCTTTTGCTGTAAGCTTGACGCAGCCTATAGTCATATAAATCGTAAATTATCTAGTTCGGGGAAAAATCTTGGAACAAACCGGAAACGCAGGATCGGACGAAACAGCTGGATCGAACAAAGCAACTGGACCGGAAGAAAAAGACAGTTCAAGCTCGAGTGAGGCTGGCAACGCAACAGCACCACCTGCTTCCCAGAGCGCTGCTCAACCTCGCTATGAAGAAAGCGGGACTTGGAAAATCTGGGGGATTGCTTTTGTCGTGTTGGTTGGCGCGATTGTTCTATCGATTTAGATTCGCTCATGGGCCATGAACTAGCTAACCAAGGACTGGTAGTCACTTTGAGTTACCGGAACAGCGCCTGAAATGCCCATCTTATTGCCGTGCGCCTGCAACGCTTTGTTCAAGATTGTGACAAGTAGTTCGTCAGGCACTTCATAGGCGCGCCCAGCTATGAACGGGGGCGCCTGAACTGACTCAGATTGCCCCAAGATGACCAACCCCGTGGGGCATTAAGAATTGGACGGGTCTGAGGGAATACGTACCAGGGAAGAGCAGCTTTAAAAGTTATGGCCAGGTCCAGGACGAAGATTTTACGCCGATACAAAAATTACCATGATTGGCTGTTGGCAACATGATTTTCGTTTGTATTATCTGCTGTCTGGTCTCTTGTTCTCGGTTGGCATCAGAGTCCTCAACGCAACCACGGTAGATTCTACACCACGAACCACAGACGGTTCAGGAGCGATCTTGAATAGCGGCGAATGGTGGCTTGGCACCGGTGGACCGCCTGCTTTTGCCCACTCTATGTCCTCTTTGAGTGTGCCGCCAATTGACCAATAGACGCTGGGGATGAAGGGCTCGGAGGCAAAAAAAGGAAAATCTTCAGCACCCATGCTCTTGGTGCCGACGCTGATGACCTCGTTTTCACCGATCTCGTCAATCCAGGCCGACTTCAGAGTTTGAGCCAGGGACGAATCGTTGATGGTGGGCGGGACGCTCTCTTTGGACACGACAACTTCCGGCAATTTGTCTTCTGGTAGACCGGCAACCCGTCCCATATTAGTAGCGATTCTTTTGATGCCTTCCAGCAATGTTGTTCGAGTTTGTTCGCTGGTGTTACGAACCGTCAGCTGCAGGTGGGCGTAATCTGAGATGATGTTGTGTTTGGTCCCCGAGTGAAAGGACCCAACGGTGACCACGCCTGGATCTCGAGGCGATAACTCTCTGGCCACCAAGGTTTGTAGCGCCAGTACGATTTGACTACCCAGAACCACTGGATCTTTGCCCGCATGTGGCGCGGCTCCGTGTGCTCCGACGCCATGGATGCGGATGTCGACGGTGTCGGCTCCTGCATAGGGACTGCCGTCGATGACGTTGATTTTGCCGGCCTCATACTCTGATGAAACATGGAACGCCAATGCATAATCAGGTTGTCCAAATCGCTCCCAGATACGATCTTCGCGCATGGCTCGTGCGCCCAGAACCCGCTCTTCAGCAGGTTGTACCAAGAGCATCAACGTGCCTGACCAGGTGTCTTTGTTGTTGGCCATGAAACGGGCGGTACCCACTAAGCTTGTGATGTGTACATCGTGTCCACACGCATGCATGACGTAGACCATATCGCCTGTGATCAGGTCGCGTTGCTGGGCCCGGGAAGCGTTTTCCAGCCCGGATTTTTCTTCTACGGGCAGACCGTCCATATCGGCGCGCATCATCACCAGCGGACCTGGACCGTTTTCAAGCAGGGCGACGACGCCGGTCCCACCAATGTACTCATGGACCTCGTAGCCGGCACCGCGCAGTTCCTCGGCCATACGAGCAGCGGTCTTGTGCTCCATCAACGAAAGTTCCGGGTTGCGGTGAAAGTGATCGAACAGCGCGCCCAGGTGGACATCGTAGTCCTTTTGAATTGTCTCATTCAGTACCGAAGCGATAGCGGGTGTCGTGACCACGAGGCCAAGCAGCAGACTGAAGCATAGTTTTTTCATATCAGAATGCCCCCAAGCTACGCGTCAGCCGGCTTTTGACCAAACAGCTCCTTCTGCACCTTACCCATAAACAGCAAACCTATGACGGCGTTGAACAGGATAAAGAAATTGTGCTGCACAAGGCCAAATGCTGACATCTCTGCGGGATATTCAGGAAATAACGTGACCCATAAGGTGACGGCAACGGCTCTGAACGGCCCTGGGATCGATGCGCCAAAGAAAATGACGGGTAAAATGCCCAGCATCTGCAGGTACCCGAACTCTACGCCGAACAGGGCCAACGCTTCGCTGTACATAATGACCGCCAGCAGCAACGCAGGAGAACGCAGTACCAGAATGATCAGGTACTGGTGAATCTTTGCTTCTTTGAATGCCAGCAACAGAGCACCTTCGCGCAGCTTGTTGTTTGGCAGGATCAGTCCTTGGAAATAGGCGTAGAACAGGGCAAAGGCGATCAAGATGCCAACGCCCACCCACGGCAGAATGCGGAAGACTTCGGGCAAAGCATCATATTGCAGAAACAGGCCAATGTTTGCCCAGGCACAGAGATAGAGAAGCTCACACACCATAATGAACAACATGGATGAGCCAACCTGCCATGCGGGCACCCCATCCCGTCGATTCAGATAAAGCGCCATGGCACCCTTACCCACTTGCTCATTCAATATTGAAATGATGTAGGCACTGGCACGCACCGGCAGTATCTCTCGATAGCCCACCTTTGTGTTAAACCAATTGATTACCCGCCACACGATGAGTGAGTCGATCAGGAAGAAAGCGATCGAATATGGGATCATCAGAGCGAGCCATGCGACCCAGTCCACGTTGGCAAACACGTTTGCCAGGTAGCCCAGCACCGACATGCCCTGGGCAGCCGCCGGACCAGAGATTCGGGTATACAGAAATGCAAAGCAGGCCAGCGTGATGACCCACGGTAGCGCTTTTTTCCAAAAAGGTGTGGGCTGCTTGTCTGCTTGTGCTTCGGGGGGAGTGTCACTCATTGGACTGCCTTAAGCGATAATGTTAGGTATGTAAGATCGAGAGTGTAGTGCCTTTTTAGACAACGTTGTACCTCGATGAGTTTTACTTCAGGGGTCGTATTTTAGATAGATGCGGACATTCCAGCCAGATTAGGGAGCGATGAGTATTCAAGCCATCAGTTTTGCACACAAGCTGAGTCAGCTATCCGAGCTGTGGACACCCAAAGTAATCGCTCGTATGAATGACTACCACATCAAGGTTGCGAAGATTGACGGGGAGTTTGTCTGGCACGAGCATTCAGATACGGACGAGGTGTTTATTGTTTTGCAGGGATCTTTGCGAATAGATTTTCGTGAGGGCTCGGTAGAATTGAAAGCAGGCGAGATGTACGTGGTTCCGCGCGGGGTAGCGCATAAGCCTTCTGCGGATAGTGAGGCGCACATTCTGCTTATGGAACCCGCCGGGGTAGTGAATACAGGCGCCGTGCGTGGTGAGCTCACAGCGCCCGTAGACGATTGGATTTAGACTTTGAAACGTAACAGACAGCTGGAGAGTTGCCCATGCAGATAGGATGGAATGGCACTGGTATTGTTGGTCGCGCCTCAATTGAGACGGTAGCGGGAGATCTTCGTGACGCAAAGGCGAACGGCTATAAAAGCTATTGGCTGGCAGATCACCCGAGTGGCGGTTTTGACGCGCTCACCGCATTGACCGTGGCGGGTGGTCAAGTGTCCGAGATCGAAATTGGAACGGCCATTGTGCCGATGATGCCCAGGCATCCGATGGCGCTGGCCGCACAGACCCTGACGGCTCAACAGGCGCTCGATGGGCGACTCACGTTAGGCATTGGGCTATCACATAAGTCCTTTATGGCAGAGCTTGGCATTGATTTTGATAAGCCCATTCGTTATCTGCGCGAATACCTATCCATATTGATGCCATTGCTGAAGGACGGTCACGTGGATTTTGAAGGTGAACTTCTACAGTGCCGCGGGCGAATTTTTGAACGCCCCATGTCAGACACCCAGGTGGTGATGGCTGCGTTGGGACCACAAGCCCTGCGTGTCACCGGGCGCCTGGCCGATGGGACGATCCTGGCATGGACTGGGCCGAATACCATTAAAGAACATATCGCGCCGACGATTAATGAGGCCGCGTCCGCAGCTGGTCGGCCTAGCCCAAGGATTATTGCGACGCTCCCGGTTTGTGTGACCGAGGAGCCGGAAAAGGTAAGAGCGGTGATAGACAAGAGCATGAAGATGTACACAAATTTGCCTTCTTACATTGCCATGTTTGAACGCGAAGGTGTTGCCGGTCCCGGTGCCGTGGCAATCGTAGGATCCGCCCAGGAGGTGACCGATCAAATTGGCGTTATGGCAGAAGCTGGCACAACAGATTTTACGCCCACGGTGTTTGCGCCGAATGCCAATGATCGGACTGCAACAGCTGAGGTTTTAGGGAAATTAATTGCCTGAAAGGCCGTTTCCGAACACTAAAACTGCATACATTTCCAGCGTCGACAGGTAAAAACTTTTTAAGTAGTCTCGCTTTCGTCGGACTTTGATTGGTGGAAGCCAACAGAGATCAGGCAATGAAAACTTACGAATTACACTAAGACTTGATCCAGAGGGACAGGTACTTAAGGGCACAAAGGCTTCTTTTCGGCAGCAAGAAGTCCGCGTCAGGACACCAGCCCCAGCCAGGAACGGCTGCGTACTTATCCCTCCCTTTTTAAGGGGGGTATATGAACATTCTTGAATTTGCCAAGCGCAAAGCGTCTAAGCAAAAAATTTCCATGATCACGTGTTATGACTACACAAACGCACGTCTGGTCAATCAATCTCATATCGATACGATTCTGGTAGGTGACAGCCTGGCCATGGTAGTACATGGCCATGACAGTACAGTGCATGCCACGGTGGAGATGATGGCGACGCACATCTGCGCCGTTAAACGAGGCGCACCAGACAAATTTATTGTTGGGGATATGCCTTTTCTTTCGGTTCGGCGCGGACTTGAATTTGCCATGGATTCGGTTGCAGCGCTGATGCAGGCGGGTAGCAACTGCGTAAAAATTGAAGGGGTGACAGGACAAGCCGACATCATGCGGCACATCATTCTGTCGGGTGTACCGGTGATGGGACATCTGGGTTTGACGCCTCAGTCGGTCGAAGCCTTTGGTGGGCACAAGGTTCAGGGTCAAAGCGATGAGGATGCTCAACGTATCCTTGACCAAGCTCACGCGGTTGAACAAACCGGTGCTTTTGCGCTGGTTCTTGAGTGCGTCCCCCAGGCGTTGGCTGCGGAAATCACCCGAAGCCTTTTGATCCCAACCATCGGCATTGGGGCTGGACCGGATACTGATGGTCAAGTGTTGGTTATGCAGGACATGCTGGGTATGGATACTGAATTTAAGCCTAAATTTCTGCGCCACTACTTAAATGGGCAGGAGACCATGGTGGGTGCTTTTAACAACTACCACCATGATGTGACTCGAGGGCATTTCCCAGCGCAGTGTGAAGCCTATGGCAAACCGTCTTTGGTCAAGCGGATTGCGGGGTAGGTATGCGCACCTTCGAAAATATGCAGGAATGGGTAGCCTTTCGGAAAACGCTCGAAGGCAGCGTTGGATTTGTACCCACCATGGGTGCATTACATGCCGGACATGGATCACTGTTGCAGCGCAGCGTGGAAGAAAATGATGTCACAGTGCTGAGCATTTATGTCAATCCCACCCAGTTTAACGATCCTAAAGATCTGGCGAACTATCCAGATACCTTGGATGCTGATCTGGAGCTGGCGCAGAAGATCGGTGTGGACTACGTCATCATGCCAGGCTATGCAGAGCTCTATGCGGATAACTATCGCTACCAGATCACCGAATCAGAATTCAGCAGAGAGCTATGTGGTCAAAATCGTCCAGGGCATTTTACCGGCGTGTTAACCGTCGTGATGAAGCTGCTGAATCTGGTCCATGCAAACAGAGCCTATTTCGGTAAAAAGGACTACCAACAGTTCCAGCTGGTTAAGGATATGGCCCTCACTTTTTTCCTGGATGTGGAGATTGTTGGATGCGCCACGATTCGAGAAAAAGACGGATTGGCCATGTCCTCGCGCAACAAGTTGTTAGACGCGCGTTCGCGGCGGTTGGCGGGACAACTTAATTGCCTGCTGCGCTCTCATCGCAGCGATGCTGAAGTGATAGAACAACTTCAAGCCTTAGGACTTACGGTGGATTATGTAATCACCCGTGAGCGTCGTCGTTTTGCCGCGGTGGTTGTTGAATGTGCGGAAAAAACGGTTCGTTTGATCGATAACGTTGGGCTGCAGAAGGCCTAGTTTGATACGGCTACTGGATAGTCGTTTAGGGGGGAACCTGTGATTTTGGGATTAGATGTCGGTAACAGCCAAATCTACTGTGGCGTGTTTGATGGTGAGGCACTCACCACACAATTTCGTCACGCCTCAACCGCCAGAAGTTCTTCGGATGAGATTGGCGTTTTCTTGCGTGGCGCGCTGCGTGAGAACGGCGTTGACCCCGAGGGCATTAAGGTGATTGGCATTTCGTCGGTGGTGCCGGAGCTGAACTATTCTCTGCGCGCATGCTGTCAAAAATACTTCAGCTTGGAACCCATGATTATGCGACCTGGGATAAAAACCGGGCTGAAGATTACTTATAAAGACCCAAAGGAAGTGGGCAGCGATCGTATCGCCGATGCCATCGGTGCCGTTAAGTTGTTTCCAAATAGAAATCTCATCGTGGTGGATTTTGGTACGGCGACAACCGTTTGTGCAGTGGACAAGGATGCAACATTCCTGGGCGGGAATATCATGCCGGGCGTGCGCCTGGCGATGGAAACATTGGAGCAGAAAACGGCTAAGTTGCCTTCCGTTGAAATTAAGCCTGCGCGATCTGCCATTGGCAAAACCACAGTTGAGAGTATTCAAAGTGGCTTGTATTGGAGCAACGTCGGTATGGTGCGAGAGCTAAGCGCCAGGATCACCCAGGAGGTGTTTGCAGACGAGCCCCCTTTGCTGATTGCAACCGGTGGATTTGCGCATTTGTTTGATCGTGAACAGCTATTTGATGAAGTTGTACCCGACCTGATCTTGACGGGTTTGCTTGAAGCACTGCGTATCAACGGATACCTGTAACCACGAGCGATAGAGGGGTGGGCAAATCTCCTTGATGTTTGGCTGTTCTGCCCCTTCTACTTTGCGTTAGAATCATTTGAGTCGGACATCTTGTCACGACACCACTTTACCTTTCTATTATCTCGTTGATTGTAAATGGGGGCTCATAAGTGTCTAACCAGTCCGTACTTGTTGTGGACGATAACGAAGCGGTGCGACTGGTGGCCAGCGAAATGCTAAAGCGCCTCGAATTTGATGTGACCTGTGCCGAGAGTGGTTCGCAAGCTCTGGCCACATTAAAGGAAACGGCCTTTGATATTGTACTCCTGGATATCGGCATGCCAGAGATGTCAGGTATCGAGGCCTATGATCAGCTACGCCAGTTTGCACCGGTCCAGAACGTGGTATTCATGACCGGTTACAGCAAAGAAGAAATCACCGGGTTAGACGATGAGCGGACGTGGATACTGCCAAAGCCGTTCACCATGGATGATCTGACTCGAGTTCTTGCGGACGTAAACCTAAGTTGAACCAATCTGACATGGCCGGCAAATCTCGAATGCATTATGGCTGGGTGATTGTCGGGGCCATGTTCGTTGTGCAGACGGTCAGTTCTGGCTTTGGTTTCTACAATATGTCGGTTTATATCACCGAGCTGGCACCGCGATTGGATGCACCCATTGCCGAAATCTCTTTTGCCGTGACTTTGTTTTTTGCCGTTGGCGGCATTGCGGGTATCTATGTGGCTCGCTTGATCGACCGTTTTCCCATCCAACGAATTATGGTGGTTGGTACGCTGGGCTGTGGACTATGTCTGGGCGCCATGGGGTTTGCGGAAAATATCTGGATGGCCTATCTGATTTTCGCCTTGTTCGGTGCGGCCAACACGGGTATTTCTCTGGTGGTCGCGACGACCATGGTCACACGCTGGTTCCCGGGTCCGGAACGCTCTATTGCCTTGTCTATTGCATCCACAGGTTTATCTATGGGTGGTGTATTGGTGACACCGTTTTCTGCCTACCTCTTTAACACCTACGGTATTGATGCAAGTTTACCGTGGCTCGGGTTACTGTTTGTTGTTGTCGTGACGCCTCTATGTCTGTGGGTCCTGCGGTGGCCTCGGAGCTTTCAACAAGCCGGACCGGTTGAAGTTGATGGTGCAGCTTACCAAAACGCTGTTCGGAGTCGATTTTTCGTTCTCCTGAGCTTGGGCTTTGTATTTGTCATGGGTGCCCAGGTTGGAGGGATTGCCCATCTGTACAATCTGATAGAAGGATTAGGCGACTTTTCTGATGCCGCGGTAGCGATTCAAATTCTGACCATAGGCAGCATTACAGGGCGAGTGTTAGGGGGCTGGATTATGACCCGAGTGCCGGTGCGCAGATATGCACTGGCCAACCTGGTTTTGCAAATGGTCGGTCTGCTTTTGCTCAGCTCGGCAACGGAAGTGTCGATGGCGCAGATCGGTGCAGGATTATTCGGTTTGAGTATCGGCAATCTGCTGATGTCCCAGCCACTCTGGTTGGCCGAGGTGTTTGACGCAAATATCTACCCACGGGTTTACGCTCTGGCCAACGCGTTAACTGTGATTGGCGTCGCCGCTGGGCCTTTTTTAATGGGCCTGTTATATGACCTGTCTGGATATGACTTGGCCTATATGCTCGCAGCCTTGTCGTCTGGGATCGCCTTTTTTGTGATCGTGGGCGCGGGGCGGGGTACGCCGCAAAACGCTGTCGAGTCGTGTGGCGCGCTTTAGAACTTTGAACCCAAGCGATGCCATAAGGTCATATAATATGTCCCGTCGCTGCGAAGTTGTTGTACCTTGTGAAAACACCAGTTTACCTTAGATTCTTCAAAAACCTGGATCTACTCAGGATCATGGTCTTGTGCATGCTGCTATTACCCGTAGCGAATGTGCAGCCAGCATTGCCCACCTTTGTGCCAGGACAGGGCAAACTGCCAACTCTGGCGGACATGCTCGAAACGGTGAATCCTGCAGTGGTGAACATCGCTACCTTCGCCACCGTGCAAGCACGCAACCCGTTGCTGGATGATCCCTTTTTTCGGCGATTCTTTAACGTCCCGCGCCAGCGCAGTCATCGTACCCAGAGTGCAGGTTCCGGTGTGGTCGTTGATGCGCAACAAGGTTACATCGTGACCAATAATCACGTGGTGGAACGTGCAGATGAGATAGAGGTCCAGCTGGCGGATGGGCGCGTCCTGGCTGCCGAATTGGTGGGCCGAGACCCACAAGTGGATCTGGCTGTGCTGAAGGTAGATGCGCAGGACTTGGTCGAACTTGAGTTTGCTGACAGCGGTAAGGTGAGGGTGGGCGATTTTGTGGTCGCGATCGGTAATCCTTTTGGGCTCAACCAGACTGTCACCAGCGGTATCGTCAGCGCCCTTGGCCGGAGTGGTCTGGGCATCGAAGGATACGAAGATTTTATTCAAACGGATGCGCCAATTAATCCTGGCAACTCAGGCGGCGCACTGGTCGATTTGAATGGCAATCTGGTTGGCATAAACACGGCCATTCTTGCCCCGACAGGGGGTAATGTGGGCATTGGGTTCGCCATCCCAGCAAACATGGTTTCGGCGATCATGAGCGAACTGATCGAACACGGTGCCGTGCAGAGAGCCATCATCGGCGTGTCTGTTCAATCGCTGAATATGGAGCTTGCGCGCGCTTTTGGCTTGGAACGATCCGATGGGGTGGTCATCGTAGACGTAGAACCAGGTAGCGCTGCGGAAGCTGCGGGGCTCGAGCCCGGTGATGTGGTCACAAAACTGGGAGATCGCGAAATCAAACGGATTTCAGATTTTCACAGCCAAGCGGCCATCATGTTTGTGGGTGATGAGTTAAAAATGCGGGTGTCGCGCGATGGGCAAAACAAACGCCTGACGCTTGCGTTAACCGAAAATACTCAGCTGCAGGTTCTGGGTCGCAGAATAGACCAGCGCCTGGCAGGTACAGAATTCGAGAACTTTTGGAATCCTGATGACGGGCAAAGTTCAGGCGTGTTGGCGACTTTTGTGGATTCTCAGAGCAAGGCATATGCCTACGGCCTTCGTGCCGGTGACGTCATCGTTGGCGTCAATCGGCGTACGGTCCGAGATTTGAACGAATTTCGAGAATCTGTGCTGTTGGACGAGCGCCAACTGTTGCTGCGGGTTTATCGCAATGGAAGATTCGGCAATGTGGTCATTAGGGGGTGATTCGGGTGGGACCTGTCGTCTCAACCACCCGAATGATCTTTTTCTCTTAGTCGAACATGATCACGTTGCGGGCAACCTCACCGGTTTCTAACGCGGCGAACCCATCGTTGATATCCTCAAGCTTGATACGACCGGAAATCAGATCGTCCAGATGCAAGCGCCCTTGGAGGTAGAAATCTACAAATCTGGGCATATCCACACGGAATCGGTTTGAGCCCATATTGGAGCCCTGCAGCTTTCGTTCCATAAGAAATTCCGGACCGTGAATCTCGATGTTTACCCCCACGGGGATCATACCGATGATGGTTGCAACGCCGCCGAAGTTCAGCATCTTGAAGGCTTGTTCTGCAGTCTGTTTCAAGCCGATTGCTTCAAAGGAGTAGTGCACACCGCCGCCGGTCATTTCACGCACCTCACCAACTGCATCCACTTCGCTCGCGTTGACTACGTCGGTAGCGCCAAACTTTTTCGCCAGGTCGAGTTTGCTCTGCATCATATCTACCGCGATGATGCGAGCGGCTCCGGCGATGGCTGCGCCATTGATGGCCGACAGCCCAACGCCGCCACATCCGATCACGGCGACTGTACTGCCAGGCTCGACAGCTGCGGTATGAATCACCGCACCCACCCCCGTGGTGACGCCGCAGCCGATCAGCGCGGCCCGATCAAGGGGCATATCTTCACGAATTTTTACGATGGCATGTTCGTGAACAAGCATGTACTCGGCGAAGGAGGAAAGATTCAGGAATTGGGCAATTTTTTCGTCACCCGAAGCCAGCCTTGAGGGCTTGTCCGCGGGTCTTTGCAATTCCGGTTCCTGACACAAAGACATGTGACCGGTCAGGCAATGTTCACAGTGTCCGCAAAATGCCGACAGACAGGTAATCACGTGGTCACCTGGTTTTACGTAAGTAACGTCGCTACCCACGGCTTCTACCACCCCAGCCGATTCGTGACCCAGGATCGCAGGAAGTTCGTGGGGATACGAGCCGTTCTGGAAGTGCAGGTCAGAATGACATACGCCAGCAGAAACGGTACGGATCAGTACTTCCCGGGGTGCGGGATCACCATGTTGAACATCTTCAATTTCTAAAGGTTTGTTGATCTCGCGCAGAACTGCAGCTTTCATGTACGCTTTCTCCCCATAATTCAAGTTTTGATCTTCTGGTAACAGAGTCTAGACTGGGACCCCTTTATAAGCAAAGGGATAAGCACAAGGGACATGGGCGAGGCGAGATTTCGGTAAATGAGTTGCCGGTCACCATCACAGTCCGGCGCCGGGCTGGCCGTCATAAAGGGATGCAGCATGCACTGGGTGGCGGCTGTGAGTCTGTTATTCGGGGTCGTCTATGCCGATCCGGTTTACGGCTACGACGGCGATTTGCACCAGAGACTTACCTTCATTGCGGCCAAACAATTTAACGAATGTGTTCAAGATTTGCCTGGAGTTGACCGACTGTCTGCTCTGGATACCCGCTATATAGTAAAAGCGAATGTAGCCCAATCTGATGGCAATGTGTTCAGTCGGATGTTTCGCTGGAGTTACTACAATCGCGACGATCAGACCAGCAAGACGTTTCTGGGGTTGCTCGATACCCGTTTCCACAATCGATTCAAAGAGTTGATCGGTCGCTTGGATGGATCACGGTCGCGGCAGCGAGAGCTGCAAACGCTCGGTCGCTTAACGAGTTTTATTCAGGACGTCACCTCACCCGCTCATGTCGTCCCAGTTTACACCGGTCGTTGGTGGCGTTTCTCAGCCTCTGATCGGTTTGACCGCTTTGAAGTTGACGAAGATCGCGTCGCGCGTGCTGTGGCGGGGACATGCAGTTACGTTACAGCGCCACCTGATCAGTTTGAAACGGTTTTGATTGACGCAGCTACCGAGACACTCACTGCGGTTCAAGGACCGATTTTTGGTTTTCCAACGACATGGGAAGCGTATTGGAAGCTGGCTGAGAACCCCGATGATTTTGGTGAATATGGTGTTGCGGGGAATCAGTTTGGTCAACGTACCCAGTTTCGTTGTAGTGGCGAGGAGCGATGCCTGTTGCTGAAGGATGATCCGCTTTATGGTGACTTTGCAACAGCACGACATGTGGCAGCGGTGCTTGGAAGTATGCAGGCGTTTATGTTGTTTCAGCAGCTTCAATCCCAGACCAAAAAGCCGGCACAACCAGATCAACCAGGGCTGGAATAGTGATGGCACCCCTATGATCAAAGCAATCAAGATTCTCTATGCGCTGATGGGCGTTTGTTTCAGTCTGAACGCCATGGCTGAAAGTACCTCTATCACCAGTCTGGAGGGGTTTATCGATGGTGTTATGGAGCAAAGTGTCGTTGGCGGTGAAACCGTTGGGGCGACTGTTGCGCTGGTACAAAATGGGCGTTTGTTGGTCGCGCGCGGCTATGGGTTAGCCGATCGGGCCAACAATGTGCCTGTTCAGGCAAGGCTGACAACCTTCCGCATTGGCAGTATCACCAAGGTGTTGACCTGGATGGCGGTGATGCAACAAGTAGAGGCGGGCAAGCTGGATCTGGATGCGGATATTCAATCCTATATGCCCGAGCTGAGCTTGCCGGATGATTTTGCAGAGCCGATCACCCTGCGCCATCTAATGACCCATACTTCTGGCTTCGAAGATGACTTGAGTGAATTGTTTGTTGGCGGTCCTCGGCAAATGCGCAGTTTGCTTGCGACTCTACAGCAGGATACGCCTGGACGAGTTCGTTTGCCTGGAACGCTCACCGCTTATTCTAACTATGGTACGGCGTTGGCCGGGCATGCGGTCGCTAATGTTGCAGACGAAGATTGGCACGACTACGTGGAGAAGTACCTCACCGGCCCCATGCGTATGACCAACACATCAACACGCCAGCCGCTGCCTGATCCCTTGATCAATCAACGTTCTAAAGGATTTGCCAAAACGGCGAGAGGCTTTGCTGAGCAGAATTTCAGCTATATTCCTCTGGCTCCTGCGGGTTCTGCAAGTGCCACGGCCCAAGATATGGGCCGTCTGATGGTAGAACTGTTGAACCCCAATGACACCGCGATCCTGACGGCCAGATCCAAAGCCGCATTGATGGGGGGTGCGTTTGTCCCCTCATCCTATGTTAACGGCATGACTTTAGGTATGTACGAGATGAGCACGGGACGAACTCGAGCGGTTGGACACGATGGCTCCACGACCATCTTCACCGCTCGCATGATCCTGTGGCCGGGCCAGAATCTCGGGTTGTTTGTGGCGGTGAATTCAGATAGCGGAGCCTCCCTGGTCTCTCGCTTGTCGCGTACAGTTGCAAAAAGGTTGGGGCTGGACGGCCGCAGTTCGACTTACGAACCTGTTTCGTCAGGGGAGCGCTATGTGGGCGAGTATATCAGCGCCCGCAGGAACTACAGTGACTATCAGCGAATCTTTGGATTGTCCGACCGCTTGTCAGTTACCTACGATCGGGTGCCAGATCTTTTGCGCGTGGAAGATCTGCAAGGTAGCTATGAGTTCCGACAGATCGCCAGCAATGTTTTTGAACAGGTTAATGGTGATGATCGAATCGTGTTTGGTCGGTTCGGTGGTGCTGGTAATGAAGTGTCTGGATCAGGTCTCGCCGGGACGTTGTATCACTCCTCACGTCCCATGTTGGGATATGAACGCGCGGTGGGTTTTGAGCAAGTGAACAACAATGTTTTGCTGCTGGCGTTCTGGGTGGTAGTCGCTTTGTCTGTCGTGGTGGGTTGGCCCATCGCGACGATTTCGCGGATGGGCGCGGGAACAAGTGCCGGCGGCGCTTTATTGACTTGTATTGTCTTTGCTTCTGTAGGCTTGTTTGGGTGGTTTGTCTTTCTGATCGCCGCAACTGCAGAGAGCATTGTGGTTTTTGCCAATTCAGGCATAAAGAGGATTCCGGATCTCTTATGGTATTCGGCAGGATTCTGCGTGTTGGTGTTGTTACAGATCGGATTTCTGTACAGAGTCTGGCTGGGGAGTCTCTGGTGGCCGCTTCGACGTATTCATTTCACTGTGATGTTGGTGGCCAACTGTCTGCTGGTTTATTGGTTATGGTATTGGCGTCTGCTGCCTGAAGCGGTGATGTCAGTTTTCTAATCTGGGCCGGCGCCTGTGCTGTTAGCGCCTCTATTTTTCCGAGGGGACACTGGAATTGATGATCCAGAGCTTGTTGGGCGAAGATCTGTTCCAGTGGGTAGGGGCTATTTGAACTCGGTGTATCCAAAACCTCTGCGGTCTGCTCGCTTGAGGCATAAATCTCTAATTGTTCTCGATTTCTCGGAGTGTTCTCATCGGATGCCTGATCAAGACCCGAAGTAACTGTGGTCACCTGTGGCGTCAGATCATCTGCAGCATCTGTCGGTATTATGTCCTCTGAACTGTCCGAACTGATCAGCCAACCAACAAACACGAGTGCAATTAATGCAAAGCCTCCCACGACAAAACGCTCTTGTTGTTGAGCAGCAGGTGCTGTGGCTTTTGTTCGTGAGTGGGCATGATGTTGGTCTGATGCGTTGAGCTGGGATGAACCGATTTCTGAGCTTGGGAAAGGGTTTGCTGTGGGATTCTTCAGGTACCTGGCCAGCAGACGCACCTGTTCATCACAGGATCTGGCCGGCCAGTTGGTAATTGCAAACTGAAAATGGGCTGGTACGAGTGGTGTATTGTCCTCCAGATATATCGCCACACTTTCGCCTGGCGGCACGCTGTGCGTAAAGCGTGACCCGCGCACGGTGGGGAGTAACAAAAAGGGTGTGCTTGGTTTAGCAGGCACTTTTCTGCGTATTTTTAAAGAGACGTCGATATCCTCCAGGAAATCCACCAACAGTTGGATTCTCGGGGTGACTTCGCCTTCGCATATGATGTCCAGTGTGCGCATTCTTTTAGCTTAGTTTGCTCTGATTTTTAAGCCAGCCTAAAGCGACACTGTTCGGAGTGTCTTGCGGCCGGGTGTGGTTCGTTTGTAAGGTGCGTGTTTTAGACCACTATTTATAGAAGTACTGCTGTGACCCAATCCACGTTGATACACTTGGGGCTGACGCCATGGAACTTTGCGGATCTGTCCGCCCCGAGTTTGTGTGAGCAATCGAGATTTGCTGAGGAATGCGGGTACCAATCAATCTGGCTCCCTGAAAACCATTTTGGTGAAAACGCGTTACCCGATCCGCTAACGCTGCTGGCCAGCGTTGCGGGTGCAACAACCAACCTCCAGCTGGGCACGACCAGTTATCTTTTAACGCTGCGCAACCCGCTGCAGGCTGCGGAGCAGGTCGCTGTATTGGACCAACTGAGTGGGGGGCGCGTGATCTTAGGGGTAGGTCGCGGATATGCGCCAGAAATGTTGCGTGCTTTTCATGTGCCACCAAAAGAAAAACGCCGCATCTTCGCATGGTCATTGGATTTGATGAAACGGGCCTGGGCAGGTGAGCAGGTTTCCCTTGACGGTGATGACGAAGCGGGTGTTCAGGTTTTTCCACGACCCGCGCAGCAACCCCATCCACCTTTGTGGGTTGCCGCGTTTGGACCAAAGGCGCTGGCTCAAGCTGGGCGGTTAGGACTACCTTACCTTTGTTCACCGATGGAAAGTCTGGCCACCTTAAAGACCAACTACGCCGCCCACGCGGCAGCATCGGATGAAGCCCAGATTCCCAGGGCTGCGCAGGTTCCATTGATGCGAACGATGTTCACCTCCCGTGACGCTAATCTGGTCCGTAAGCTGAAGCAGGAAATAGCCGCCAATGTAGAAAATACCAGGTTGCAAGACGGGGAAGGTGTAGAGGATTGGACGATCATCGGTGAACCCGAGGAGGTGCTAGAGCAGATTGCCCGGTATGAAGAAGAGCTGGGAATGACCCACCTCATTGCTACCAGGATTAGAATTCCAGGCGTGGAGGAAGGCAAGTTGCGGGAAAGCGTGTCGCTTCTGGCACAAACCATAGGCGGCAGGTAACATCCCGAGCTTGCCCGTCGATCCTTGCCGGACAAAAATGCAAAAAAGCGAGGGTAGGACGCAGCTTAGTAAAAAAAGGGGACAGCAATGACGTTTAATATCCTTTGGCCGGCAATGCGATGGCCGGATAACCGAGAAATTGAGACCAGCAGCGTAGGGGAACACCACGCGATCTTTTGCGAATCTTATAACGAGGTTACGCCTGAGCAGTGGGCGACTTGTGATGCGGTGGTGAGCGTTGGTGATATACCTGAAGAATATCGCCGTCAGATGAACAACTGCCGTATCTTTGTTACGCCAAAGGTCGGGTTCGACAACATTGACCGGCAAGCCTGGGGGGAACTGGGGGTCCCGGTATGTAATGTACCTGACTATGGCACCCAGGAAGTAGCGGACCACGCGATGGCGCTGATGTTGTCTTTGATGAAGGGCATCACGTTTCATACGCGCGAACTGAAACAGGATCCGCGTGGCCTATGGCGTCCGGCACTTAATCCGTATGGCAAACGTTTGTCTGCTTGTGTGTGCGGCGTGGTGGGCCTGGGTCGTATCGGTACGGCAGCGGCCCTGCGAGCCAAGGCGTTTGGGATGGACGTGGTGATGTATGACCCCTATGCGGAAAACGGTGCCGAGCTGGCGGTGGGCATTCGACGGGTGCACTCACTTCAGGAGCTGTTCGCCCAGAGTGACGTGGTCACCTTGCATGCCCCACTGTCCGAAGAAACAGAAAAGTTGATTAACGCGGATGTGCTCAACGCCAGTAAACCAGGGCTTGTGCTGGTCAATACGGCGCGCGGTCCGATTATAGATCTTGATGCACTATACGATGCGCTGAAGGCGGAAAAAGTTCAGGCAGTCGGCCTTGATGTACTGCCGGAGGAACCTGCTGACCCCGACCATCCGTTGATTAAAGCATGGGCCGCCAACGAAGAGTGGATTGATCATCGCCTCTTACTGACGCCGCATTCGGCATTCTTTACCCCGGAAAGCGTGTATGACATGCGCTACAAGGGCGGTGAAGTCGCCGTCACTTATCTCAGTTCAGGCCGACTGAATAACTGTGTAAACGCTGATCACTTAAGTAATCCTCGATAAACTCGGTGAATCAGGTGGGTGAGATCAACTATGCCAAACGACGACAGCGCGTGTTTCTTGTGCTGTCAGGGATTTTTCTGGGCACGCTGGCTTTGCTTAACGTGCTTGGTATTTCCCGGTTTGTAGATCTCTCCTTTGATGTTTTCGGAATTAGTATCCCCATGGTGGTGGCCGTTGGGGTTCTGCCTTATCCAGTTACCTTTTTATGTACAGATCTCATCAGCGAACTCTTCGGTGAGAAGAAGGCGCGAGATATGGTCTGGGTCGGCGTACTGCTGAACGCCTGGGTGATATTCCTGTTGTGGCTGGGTGGCGTGCTTCCTGGTTTTGAGCCCACCGACCCGGTTACCGGTGCGTTGATACCGGATGAAGCTGGTCGATTGCCGGTATTTTTTGAGATTCGTGAGCTAGCTTTTGGAGCGGTTGCCGCGTCTATGATGGCCTACCTGGTGGCCCAATTCTGTGATGTTCGATTGTTCCACTTCTGGAAAAAACTGACCGGGGGTAAACACCTGTGGTTACGCAACAATGCGTCAACTATGGTCAGCCAGATTGTGGATACAACCGCTGTGATTCTGATTACCCATTTCTACGCTCAAGCGCTGCCGGTAAATCCAGATGAGGATATCTGGCCCCAGCTGCTTGTGTTTATTGCCTCAGGGTACGTTTTCAAATTGGCGGTTGCCGCTTTGGATACAGGGCCAATCTATCTGGCGGTCCGTTATCTGCGACCCTATCTCGGTCTGAAGGGCACCGAAGAGGCAACCGAGGAACTTACCGGTCCGGCATAGCTCAGCTTTCGATTTGTCCGAGATTGGCGTGTACGACGGCGCCATTGATCACCGGGCTTTCGGCGGCCCAAAATAAGGTCTGGGCAATTTCCTGAGGGTCTACCAAACGATTGTAAGCGCTCATTGCTGCTACCTGAGACATAGCTTCGTCAGGTACGTGCTCGCGCAACATCTCAGTATCGGTGAATCCCGGACAAATACATGCGGTATGGATGCCCCGACCAGCCAGATCCTGACAGGTTGATCGCATCATCCCGATCGTTGCGTGTTTACTTGTGACATAGCTGAATGAGTTAGGGACTGCTTTTTCTGACAGCGTTGAACCAACGTAGAGAATACTGGAACCCGATTGCATGTAGGGAATGATGAAATAGTTCAAGGTGTTGGGGGCCACAACGTTCACTTCCAGAACGGCACGCAGATCGTTGCTGGGAGTTTCCACAGCGCTGTCGTTCTTAAGCTGGGCAGAGTTGTGTATCAAAACGATCTGTTCGGCTTGAGAGAGGGTGCTGGAAATGGCTGGGCTGACCGCTTCAATAAACCCCGGCTCTGACAAATCACAGTTGATATGGGTGACTGTCTCCAGCGGACAACGGCGACGTGACAGGTTTATGACCTGGTAGCCCGCCTGAGTGAAATGCCGGGCAGCGTGCAGCCCAATGCCAGCGCTTGCTCCAGTGATGACTAAACATTTCATGCTTGTTCTCCCTTTGCGGATGATAACAATTGTTGGCTGGTATTAGCCGGCGTTCCACACCGCGCGTGCCCACTGGCCTTCGCCAGAGGAGCACCTTAGCACGATTTGGTGAATATCCTCGGCGGCGATGTCCGGATGTTCTACCATGCGCTTAAGAAAGTACTCCGATAGTTCTTCAACCGTCACATTGCGAATGGGTAAGAGCATCACGTCACGTGGCAGGAACGGGATTCGCTCATCGGCAAACAAAACATATTGATACTGATTGTCGGTCTCGAAGGTCAAGTGTGGTGAGTCGGCAGGCATCAGAGTTTTTTCGTCGTGAGCGTCACACAGTGCCTTAAGACTGTTTTTTAGAATGTTGTAGTCGAAAGTCAGGCCATCGCTTCCCACTGGCGCCGTGACCTCCAACTGCACGTGAAAGTTATGCCCGTGCAGATTTTCCCGTTCTGTGGCGCTGAAGATTGTGAAGTGAGCAGCTGCAAAGTGCAGGTACTCTTTGCTCACTTCTATTGTCGTGACTGTCATTTTTGCCCTTGGTGGTAACTGAATTAGAGCTCTTCTTGTATTTTGCTGAGAATCAACCCATAGAAGAAGTCCGGTGCAACACCGTCGTTCGTTGCAGAGAAGTACCAGCCTAAGTGGGTCTGACATTGGGCACAAGTGGCCAGTTTCCATGCAAATCCCATAAACCAGGAATCAGCCGCATAAGATGGCCCTGTAATGTCGCATCCCAAGGCGTTGGAAAAGCAGCCAACGTGAAATTCGAAGCCGTGCGGGTTTACGCAGAAGTGTTCATGTTGTCCATGGACACTGGTTTTCTCAGCCAGCGTGGTGATGACATGGGAACAGGTTGCACAGTAGATAAAATTCTCTGTTGGTTCAGGCAGTTGATCATCCAGCAGTGACCGTAGCTTTGGATCTAAGGTAGTATCTGATGGTTCTTTAATTTCACTCAATACGATTTTACTCACTACATTTTCACTCTGGCGGAATTTCAATTCCTTTGACTAGAACTGATCTCGGAGCCAAATGATGGAGTCCTTCGACAGCATTTTCCACCGTGCAGCCGAACGCAAGGGCGGTATACGCGAGCTGGAACAGCTATTGCCGACTGCGCGCTCGCCGGCCGGGTTGCGTAAACTGGCTGACGCCGATGTTTTAGCTGAGATGACCAAGTGCGTTTTCCGATCGGGATTCGTCTGGCAGGTCATTGAGAACAAGTGGCCAGGTTTCGAGGAAGCGTTTCACGAATTTGACGTCACCCGATGCGCCATGCTCTCGGATGAGGAATTGGAAGAGTTGCAGGCCAATACGGCTATTGTTCGACACGGCAAAAAAATTGCCTCCGTGCGGCACAACGCGCAATACGTTCTCGATATCCGCCAGGAGTATGGTTCTTTTGGTCAGTTTCTCGCCCAATGGCCAGCGGATGACTTTGTGGCATTGTGGACTGCACTTAAAAAGTCCGGCAATCGTCTTGGCGGGCAGACGGGACGATATTTTTTGCGCTTTATTGGTCGAGATACTCCGATGTTTTCGCAAGATGTGGTGAAGGCACTGGTTCTGTTACAGGTTGTCGAAAAGGAACCGACCAGTCAAAAAGCGTTATCACAGACGCAGGAGGCGTTTAATAATTGGCGGGAGGAAAGCGGACGTCCGTTTTGTCAGATTTCCCGTGTGTTAGCCTGTTCGGTGCCTTAGAAGAATCTCAAAAAACTCTGATGCGCCCTGGCAGATCGCACGATGGAGGATTAAGTGAACGCAAAAACTCAACAACACATAGAAGGAATGCGCGCCGCTGGGCGTGCCGTCAGAGCGGCTTTTGATGCCATGATCGATCGCTGTGAACCAGGTATTACGACACGCGAATTGGACGACATAGGTGCGGCCGTTTTGGCTGAACGCGGCGCTGTCTCGGCGCCTAAGATGTATTACGACTTCCCCGGAGCAACCTGTATATCGATCAATCACCAAGCAGCCCACGGTATCCCGGGAGATCAACAGGTTGCGTCTGGTGACATGGTGAACATCGATGTGTCAGCAAATTTGAATGGCTTTGTGGCCGACATGGGACAGTCGTTTGTGGTGGGAGACGGGCACGACGAACAATATCGCATCTGTGAGAGTGTGGCCCTGGCGGTAAACTCGGCGCTTAATCGTGTACGCTCCAATCGAAATTTGAACGTGATCGGGCGGGAAGTACAAAAGATTGCAGACCGAGAGCACTATACCATTGTGCGCAACCTGGGGAGCCATGGGGTGGGTGCGTCGATTCACGAAGAGCCCTCGTATGTACCTTTTGATAATCCCAATGAAAAACGCAAGCTGGCTCGAGGTATGGTTTTGACCATCGAGCCGTTTTTCAGCACCGGAGTTGATTGGGTTTATGAAGAAGATGATGGATGGACCTTAAGTGTGCCTCAAGGATGCCTGGTCGCGCAGTATGAGCATACATTGATCGTCACGGACAATGGTCCGCTGGTTGTGACCGCGTAACTCTCGCGAGCAAAGTGCGAACCACCAGAATCGCTAAGAGAACGAGAGAAACGAAAAAAAGAGAGCAACATGCAGTTTGAACTGGATGCCGAACAAGCAGCGTTTAAAGAAGAGATAGAGTCTTTTCTCGCCGCGAATCTACCCTCCGATCTTGCTGCGAAGGTTAAATCCGGAGCGGGTGTGACCAAACATGAATTGCGCGATTGGACCCAAGTACTGAATCAAAAGGGCTGGGCTGCACCGCACTGGCCTGAAGAATACGGCGGTTGCGGCTGGAATCTGGTGCAGCGGCATATCTTTGATGTCGCCTGTCGGGCTTTCCATGCGCCGCAACTTTCAGGTTTTGGTTTTAACATGGTAGGTCCTGCGATTGCGCGTTTTGGTACCCCGGAACAGAAAGAATTCTTCCTGCCGCGTATTCGCAGCGCAGAGCTGTGGTTTTGTCAGGGTTATTCAGAACCTGGTGCGGGATCAGATCTGGCAGGTATTCAAACCCGGGCAGATCGGGATGGGGATGATTACATCGTCAGTGGGCAGAAGATCTGGACCTCTGCTGCGGAGGATGCAGATTGGATTTTTTGCCTGGTTCGAACAAATCATGATGTACAAAAACAGAAAGGCATCAGTTTCCTCTTGTTTGATATGCGTACTGCCGGGGTCAGCGTTGAACCGCTGTATGCCTTTAACGGGAAGCGTTTATGGAACCAGGTGTTTTTTGACAACGTGCGTGTGCCGATCAGTCAGCGTCTGGGGGATGAAGATCGGGGTTGGACGGTCGCAAAGAGTCTGCTTGGAGACGAGCGTCTGCTGGTTTCGCGGGTGGCAGAAAACAAGCGCATTTTGTCGATTGTGCGTGAGGTTTTGCAGGCGCAGCGCACACGTGATGTGCAATTGAGTAGCAGCGTGATTGGAAAGCTCCATGAACTTGAGATTCGTCTCCTTGCTCTTGAAATGACCAGCTTAAGAATCTTGTCGCTGGCGGATCAGGGCGGTGAGGTGGGATCTGAGCCATCGATGTTGAAACTTAAGGGGAGCGAATTAGTTCAGGCGCAGGATGAGCTTTTGTTTGAAATGATCGATCACCTCAGTATGCCTCAGGACACAAAACACTCGGCGCGAGACTATCAAGGCCCAGAATGGGCGCAGTTTGTGGCTTCCGGTCGCTATCATCACCGCGGTTATACCATCGCAGGGGGTTCTTCTGAGGTGCAACACAATATTATTGCGAAACAGGTTTTGGGGCTTTGAATATGTTTGATGCCATTCTGGGAGGGGTGTTGATTGGTGCTGCTGCGGTATGGATTTTCTTAAGCCTCGGGCGCATCGCCGGGATCAGCGGCATTGCCGCCAATGTGTTATCCGGAGCGGGATTTGGCTGGCCACTTTTTTTTGTTGTTGGGCTTGGTGCGGGCGGTTGGCTCGCGTATGCAACGGTTGGCGCTCCCGCCGTTGTGGCGGTTGATGGTGAGTATGCCCTCTGGCTCATGCTGGGTGGGTTGATTGTTGGCTTTGGGACACGCTTAGGTTCGGGCTGCACCAGCGGGCACGGGGTATGCGGCATCTCACGCTTTTCGAGCAGGTCTTTGGTGGCTACGATCATCTTCCTGAGCGTGGGAATGATGACCGCAACAGTGCTTGCCGGACTGGGGTTGCGCTGATGAAACAAAACCTTTCTGCCTTGCTCGGCGGCATGATTTTTGGGGCGGGATTGGTGATCGCAGGCATGACCAACCCTGAAAAGGTGCTCGCTTTTTTAACGCTGAATCAAAACTGGGATCCTGCCCTGATCTTGGTGATGGGCTCTGCCGTGGTGGTGGCAACCATCGGTTTCTGGGCGGCTAGCGGAAGGGATACGCCTTTATTTGATACCGCCTTTCATCTGCCTGGCAGCACCACAATTGACTCCCGGCTGGTAGCGGGTGCGGGCTTGTTTGGTATTGGCTGGGGGATCTCAGGGTTTTGCCCAGGTCCCGCCATTGTAGGTTTACTTAGCCTGGATGTGCGCGCGGTGATATTTGTGATTGCCTACATTGCCGGCGTGAAATTGTTTGAGGTCTGGGAGCGAAACAAATCCACACCTGTCATGCAGGGAGATGGTTGAACCCAATTCACGTCAAGGCCGCCAGCCCTTTTTTGACCAATCCAACGGTGGGTAGATCATCGATCTGGCGCAACAGATGCCATGCTGCCAGGTCTGTGGTGCCATTGCGCTCGACGGTCAATTCTCCGCCGGTTACCGTTGCCGTGTAGATGTATCCCAGCGCGTGAAAAGAGACACTGCCGCGTTCTACAACCCAGGAATCGATCGCCGCCAGATTACCCGATGCTACGGTGTACCCTGTTTCCTCGAAGACTTCGCGCTGCATCGCTTGTTCCGGGTGTTCGCCAAATTCAATTCCGCCACCGGGGAGGGTCCACCTTCCCTGGCTGTCGGGGAGCTGGTCACTAATCCGACACAGTAGAATTTCGCGTTGATCACCCTGACCTTTGGTGATCAGTGCATAAGCGCCGCTGCGGGTGCGTGTGATTGGCTCACCGGGGATCTCCTGCCACTTGGAAGTGCTGGATTCGGTAGTTTGTCCGTCGTTCCATTGCCAGTCTAAAGACATGGTAGTCGGGTCGCCTTCGTTGATCGTCACCTGGGCCTGACCTGAGCGAAGTTTTCGATCTGCATCACATGCCTGGTAAAACATGGATATGCCCTGCTCGGTATGCGTCAGTAACACCTGCCCTGCCAGGATGTTGCTCCCACGATAGCTGCCGCACCAGGGATGACGCTCTGGACCAAAGCTCAAGACCGTGTCGGCGGCGGCTTGACCTTGCTCGTTGTGCAGTAGCTTGAACTGTCGATTGGCGAAGTCATACATATGGATTGTGTGTTCCGATACCACTAAATAGGGCTTTTCTAACATTTTTGAGCGCTTGAAGCATTGGTGTATAGTCGGGGCAAGATCTCAATCGCGCATGTGCAGGAGGGGAAATGCACCACGTATCAGATCTTTTGGAGACCGTCACTCGGGAGGCGGTCTGGATCGATCCTTTGGCATCAGTATTTGATGCATTATCGTTGATGAATGAGAAGAATATCGGCGCACTACTGGTGCAGATCGATGAGTTTCTGGTCGGCATTGTGTCGGAACGGGACTATGTCCGGAAAGTAATCCTGGACCAGCACGCATCCAAGCAAACCAAAGTTTCAGAGATTATGACCCGCGACGTTGTGACGGTTTCTCCGAACGATACGGTTGTTCACTGTATCGCGTTGATGAAACGCCACCATGTCAGGCACTTACCGGTGGTGGTTGAAGGCAAGGCCGTTGGCATAATCTCTCTCCGAGACCTGTTCCTGGACGTTATTCATGAAAAGTTTGAACAACACCAGGTCAGTCTCGAAGAAGACTAGTTGCCTATTTCAGCAGGGCTTTGAGATCTGACTGTGCGTCCGCAAGCACCGCAGGATCTGCGGGTTTTCCAACCAGCTGTTTACAGATCATAAATTCTTTCGGGCTGTTGACGGCATCGGCTGAAATGACCAGACCGTCCTTCAGATAGAACACCGCAAATTGGTTTTCGTCCATATTGCCGCGGACCACTTGGGTATCGTGATCTGCCGAGAACCCAACCATTTGCAGTTTGAGTTCGTATTGATCGGACCAGAACCACGGCATGGCTGAATACACTTTGTCACCACCCAGCATATTGCTCACAGAGACGCGCGCTTGTTCCATAGCATTCGGAACTGATTCCAAACGTAGTCGTCGGTTTAACAGTGGATTTGGATGGTTGGTGCAGTCACCTGCGGCGTAAATGTTTTCGTTACTGGTACGACAATGATCATCTACAACGATGCCGTTGTCACACGCGAGCCCCGCAGCCTCGGCAAGTTCGACGTTTGGAATGATGCCGATGCCGACAACAACCAGATCTGCGTCAAATGAAACGCCGTCTCCGCACAGTACCTGGGCGACGCTGTTCTCTCCAGCAAATCCGGTGACACCGGTATTGGTATGAATATGTACGCCTCGGCCTGTGTGGAGATTATGATAGTACTCGGACATTTCCGGGGTGGTGACGCGCTGTAGGATGCGTTCTTCCATTTCCAGTACATGCACCTCCAGATCTGCTTCCACGCCCACCGACGCAACTTCTAGACCGATATAACCACCACCCACGATGACCATTTTCTTACCGGCTTGCATCTCTTCGCGAATGGCATCTACGTCGGCAATGGTGCGGAGATAGTGAATGCCGCCAAGATCTGATCCTTCAATGCTCAGCAGGCGCGGGCGAGAACCCGTGGCGATGATCAACTTCTCATATTCCACTGTTTCACCGCTATCCAGCGCAATGCTCCGGGCTTCCGGATCAATGGCCGTGGCAGTTACCCCAAGTTTGAGCGTGACATTTTTGTCTTCGTAAAATTTTTCTGGTCGCAGATAGACACGATCCAAGCCCTGTTCACCGGATAAGTATTGCTTTGACAGCGGTGGGCGTTGGTAGGGTACGTGGGGCTCATCTCCTATGATGGTGATGTCACCTTCGTATTTTTCCTGACGCAGGCTGGCGGCTGCCTGTCCTGCTGCGTGCCCTGCGCCTATGATGACCATTCCTGCCACGTTCAACTCCCGTAACCTGTGTTAGTAAATAAGCTAGTTTAACCTGACATGGTATCCTTGCGAATTACAAAAAACATTGTGATCGTGAGTAGGGGGAGACATGCCACAGTTTCTGACGCTGTCGGAGATCGTCAAACAGGCTAGATTAAATCTGGATCAGGGTGCCTGGGATTATCTGGTGGGTGGTGCCGACACCGAAGCCGCATTAAAGCGTAATCGCGCAGGTGTTGAATCATGGGTGTTCAAACCTCGCATACTGAATAACGTCAGCGACGTTCAGTGTGGGACCGAATTTCTGGGAACACCCATGCGAATACCCGTGGTCATGCCGCCGATCGGTTCCATTCAGGTGTTTGAAGAGCGAGGGGGCGCTGCGGTTGCTCGCGCGGTGCAACAGTTTGGCATTCTGCAGATATTGAGTTCGGTCTGTACGCCGACCTTCGAAGAGTTAGCCGCCGAGGTTCCCGGTCCGCGTATTTACCAACTTTACCTGGTAGGAGATGAAGCCTGGATGGACGACATAATCGCTCGGGCGATTGACTGCGGGTACACCGGTTTTTGCCTGACGGCGGATACGCAAACCTACTCCAGGCGTGAGCGTGACATCATGAAACGGTATGTGCCGCTATCTGGTCGCCGCGCTGGCAGTGGAGATTTTGCCGCCCAGGCGCATATGACCTGGGACACGGTGGCGCACATTAAGGAGAAATTTGATATCCCTCTGGTGATCAAGGGTGTTGGGGTGGCGGAAGATGCCAGCCGCTGTGTGGATGCCGGTGTAGATGTGGTCTACATCAGCAATCATGGCGGACGGCAGTTGGACCATACGCGAGCCTGTATAGACGCGCTACCTGAAATTGCGGAGGCGGTTGATCGACGGGTGCCCGTGGTCGTGGACGGTGGTTTTATGCGTGGTGCGGATGTGGTGAAAGCGCTCTGCCTGGGTGCTGATCTTGTCGGGATGGGGCGCTTCGAGGCGCTGGCCATGGCCGGAGGTGGAGAAGAAGCACTGGTCACCGCGCTGGAGATTCTGGAGCACGAGATTAAGACCACAATGGCGCTGGCGGGCGTGAATAAATTGGCGGATTTAACTCCGGATCTGGTCGAGCGGGCGCAACCATTGGGGCCCAGCCATGTGCTGAGCGCTTTCCCTCTTGTTGAGGAAGGGTATTAGGATAATTATCCCGGATTTCAGGATATTACTAGGACGCGATTTGTATCAGACCTGAATCTTCTGAAACATCGCAACATCCAGCCTAGATAGTTAGGACTACACTTCTCGTTCAACGTGGAAGCGGAATACTCCGATGTTTATCAGTTCGGTAGAACAGTCTGAACTTCAGTTACCTCATGAACAGGTCGTCGTGCGTCACGATGCCGCCAGTGGGTTGTCGGCAGTGATTGCTCTGCACAATACTCAACTGGGGCCAGCTGCAGGGGGTTGCCGCCGTTGGTCATATGTCAGTACCGATGCCGCCGTTGAAGATGCGCTAAGGCTATCCGAAGGTATGACATTCAAGAATGCGCTTGCGGGTATACCGTTTGGCGGTGGCAAAAGTGTGATCATTGCGCGCCCGGGAGAAGATGCACCAACCTCGGAACAGCTTGCTGTGTTTGGTCAATGGCTCAATGAGCTGGCCGGTCGGTACATTACTGCCGAGGACGTTGGAATGGGGGTGGCACAGATGCAGGAACTGGCCCGGCATACAAAATTTGCTGCCGGAACGGGCCATCGAGGTGTTGGCGGTGATCCAAGCCCAAAAACCGCCTACGGCGTATTTGTGGGTATTAAAAGCGCCATTGAGTATGGCCTTAACAGGGCATCCGTGAACGGACTACATATTTCTGTGCAAGGTCTAGGCGCGGTGGGCATGGCGCTATGTGCATTGCTCCACCAAGCGGGAGCCCGTCTGACCGTGGCCGATATAGAGCCGTGCCGTGTGGCACTCGCCAAACAGCGTTTTGGCGCAACTGGGGTAGATGTAAAAGACATCAACAAGGTCGCAGCAGATGTTTTTGCCCCCTGTGCGCTGGGTGGCGTGATCAACGAGGCTGTAGCCCATGAAATTGATGTGTCGGTGATCGCCGGCGCTGCCAATAATCAACTTCTGCATAACCACTGTGGCGACATTCTCGCGGGTCGTGGCATCACCTATGCACCTGATTTTGTGATTAATGCCGCAGGCGTGATCTCGGTCGGTCAAGAGTGTTTGATGCGCAATAACTACTTCCAGCAAGCCGACACGCTCAGTCTGCAGAGGTGGGCTGAGTCTCGTATTCAGGGGATTGCCTACCGTCTAACCAGAATTTTTGACATGGCGAGTGCAAAAGGGTGTTCGACAGATACAGCCGCTAAACGGCTAGCGCTTTCCGTACTGGCGCAGGGCGACGCTCAGCGTGGGGAGACGGTGGCTGCCTGACAGGATTAGTCAGTTTCAGCAAACTTTGCTGGCCCCTGGGTGACTAGTCCTTAGGCAGGGGCATTGGAAATGGGGTGACATTTCCACCTTTGTTATCGGTGATTTTGGCAACCCCTTCCTTTTCTACCTCATCGATCCGCACGATAGAGTGCATGGGTATGAAGGAGCGTTGAACACCCTCAAATTCGTTGCGCAGTCGATCTTCGGTGGGGTCAATCAACATTTGCGAGCGATTACCAAACGTATAGTCTTCTATCTCAACGAAACCATAGAGTTCGCTCTGATAGATATTGTGTGCGTAAACTTCGTAGATCTGCCCCTGATTGTGAAAGAGCACTCGAAATACGCTGCGTGGTTTGTCTCTGTTACTGTCGCTTTTGTCGCTCATGATATCTATCTGGGTTGATTATGAAGTTGTCGTTGAATGCGGCCACTTTGGTTTGCGGGTCCGCTGGTTTGCGATCCCACCGTACTGCGGCTCCGAGGCGTTAATGGGGTCAAATAGTAGTTATTCAAGGGTAGGTTAACAAAACTTGTGAGTCACTGTTTTTGGAGTAGGCTTTGCGTATAATGCGCGCCCTTTTTCGACATCGAACAACTAATCATTAAGACCTGCAATGCCTAAGAAATTGTTTGTAAAAACACATGGCTGCCAGATGAACGAATACGATTCGGCACGTATGCATGATGTGCTGCGTGAAGAGCAGGATTATGAGCTGGTCCAGGACGAAAACGAAGCTGATGTCATATTGCTCAACACCTGCTCGATCAGAGAGAAAGCCCAGGAAAAGGTGTTCCACCAGTTAGGCCGCTGGCGTACCTTGAAAGAGGCAAATCCCGATCTGGTGATCGGCGTGGGTGGATGTGTGGCGAGTCAGGAAGGTGACCAGATCCGCAAACGTGCACCCTATGTGGATATGGTATTTGGTCCTCAGACCATTCATCGATTGCCGGATATGGTGGATGCTGCGCAAATCAACAAGCTGCCTGTTGTGGATGTTACGTTTCCCGAGGTGGAGAAGTTTGACCGACTCCCGGCGCCGAAAAAGGATGGACCTGCGGCTTTTGTTTCAATCATGGAAGGCTGTAGTAAGTATTGCTCTTTTTGCGTCGTACCTTATACCCGTGGTGAAGAAGTCAGTCGCTCGGTGCAATCAGTTATGCAGGAAGTGGCAGGTCTTGCTGAACAGGGCGTGCGTGAGATCCATTTGCTCGGTCAGAATGTGAACTCTTATCGAGGCGCCCTGGATGACGGGTGGGCTGATCTGGCTGGGCTCATCCACCATGTTGCAGATGTGAATGGCGTGGAGCGCATACGCTACACTACCTCTCACCCCATGAATTTTTCTCCCACGCTCTTAAATGCTTACCGATACGTGCCTGAACTCGTGAATCATCTGCACCTGCCGGTGCAGTCCGGGTCAGATCGTATTCTTAAGGCGATGAAACGGGGTCACGGCCGTGAGCTTTATCTGGACAAAATTTCCGCCCTGCGTGAAATCCGACCAGATATCAGCCTTTCATCAGATTTTATTGTCGGGTTTCCTGGGGAAACTGATGAAGACTTTGCTGACACCATGGCACTGATTGAGGAAGTGGTTTTTGATGTGTCTTTCAGTTTCATCTATAGCGCTCGACCCGGCACGCCCGCGGCCAGCTTGGATGACCCGGTACCTATGCAGGTTAAAAAAGAGCGCCTGGCCTATCTGCAAGGTAGGCTGAAGGAACAGGCGGCACAAATCAGCGCAGATATGGTAGGGAGCACAGTACCGGTGCTGGTGACTGGATGCTCCTCCAAAGATGCTACCCAACTGGCAGGGCGAACCGAGAACAACAGAGTTGTGAATTTTGATGGTGCCGATCAGCTCATCGGAAAATTTGTTGATGTCAGAATCAGTGAAGCATTGCCCAACTCTCTTCGAGGGGTGTTGTCGCAATGAGCGAGGTTGAATCTAAATCCGATGATTCGGTAACGACAAGTGTGACACTTGAGCCCAACGACCCCCAGCGATTGGCCGCCTTGTGTGGTCCATTTGACCAGAACATAAAACACCTGGAGCGACGTTTGGAAGTTGCTATCCGCAATCGTGGCAATGTCTTTCAGGTACAAGGGGCCAGCGCCAGAGTAGAAGCTGGTGCTGCATTGCTGCACCAGCTGTACCGGGAGACTTATGAACGTGACGAGATTGAGCCAGATTTTGTGCATCTGTATCTTCAGGAAGCGGGTATAGAGGCATTGGTGAAAACAACCCAGGAATCATCTGCAGACGAAGTTTCTACCTCCGGGGTTATACGCACCTACAAGAAGCCGGTCAAACCTCGCGGTGGGAATCAATCTCAGTATGTCCAGCTAATTCGCAGCCACGACATCAACTTTGGCATAGGTCCGGCCGGCACCGGAAAGACATTTCTTGCTGTCGCCTGTGCCGTTGAAGCGCTGGAGGCTCAGAGGGTTGCGCGAATTCTTCTGGTACGCCCTGCGGTAGAGGCAGGGGAAAAGCTGGGTTTTTTGCCGGGTGACCTCGCGCAGAAAATTGATCCTTACTTGCGCCCCCTTTACGACGCACTTTACGAGATGATGGGCGTGGAACGCGTCAACAAGTTTATCGAGCGCAACATTATTGAAGTGGCGCCCCTGGCTTATATGCGAGGCCGCACCTTAAACAACGCCTTCATTATTCTGGATGAAAGTCAGAACACCACGGTGGCGCAGATGAAAATGTTCTTAACCCGCATAGGATTTGGATCTACTGCGGTGATTACGGGTGACATTACGCAAATCGATCTGCCCAGGGGGGAGCGCTCTGGATTGGTAAACGTACGAGAAGTTTTGCGGGGTATTGCCGGTATAAGTTTTACCCACTTTGGCTCAAAAGATGTTGTGCGGCATCCGCTGGTGCAGAAAATAGTGGATGCCTATGCCGCGGCCGATCAGGAGCGGTCGAGATAACAAGCCCATGGCTGTAGCCGTAGAGATTGACGAGGCGCTGGGTGAGGTTGGCGTTAAACCGGAACAACTGGTCGGTTGGGTAGAGGCGCTTGCCGCAAGTCCTCTGTTGCAGCAACATCATCACGCGTTGGCCGGGGATCTGTGTATTCGTCTGTGCGATGCAGAGGAGTCTCGTCAGTTAAATGCGCAATATCGAGCCAAAGACTATCCCACCAACGTTTTGAGTTTCCCCGGAGATCAGTCGATCCCGGAGATTGAACTGTTGGGTGATCTGTTGATCTGCCTGCCCGTCGTACGCAGCGAGGCTTCAGAACAGGGCAAGTCCTTTGAGCATCACCTCCATCATCTTGTTATTCACGGGGTTCTACACTTACTGGAGTATGACCATGAAGACGATAACTCCGCAAACACGATGGAAAGTATAGAAACCCGCTTGCTCAGCCAGGCAGGAGTTGCAGATCCCTATCAAATCACCCAAGCGGAATTGGACAAGTAAAGTGTTGTTCGGGCATTTGAATATGTTATATAGAGCGTTCAAGGACCTTTCATCCATTGCCAATGAGCGATATGACAGAGCCTGACAGCACCTCAATTGGTCGTGCTGGCAATTTTTCTGATCAAAATGGTCAAGAAGCACCTGCCAGACACACAAAAAAAGCCAAGGCAGGTGAGCCAGGTTCGAACACAAATTCGAGTACCGAAGACGGTTCGGTTTACGACACAAACCGCAAGGGCAGGTTTCGTGACTGGCTGTCTGATCTATTTTCTGACGAACCAGATGATCTGCCTGAGCTGATGGAAATAGTCAGCCATGCAGCTGATAGGGACCTGATTGATACCCATGCGCTGAATATTATCTTCGGAGCCATGCATGTGGCGGATATGCACGCCAGAGACATCATGATTCCTCGTTCCGGATTGGTTGTGGTGCATGAGGACCAGGAACCCAAAGACCTACTTCCGCTTGTTATAGAGTCTCGCCATTCAAGATTTCCGGTGGTGGGAGATGATATGGACGATGTCAAAGGCATCTTGCATGCCAAAGATTTATTGCCCCTTGTGCTCGAGACCGATCACCAAAAATTTTCCATGAGAGACTGTATTCGCCCGGCTACGGTTGTTCCGGAGAGCAAACGTCTCAACGTCTTGTTACAAGAGTTTCGAGCTACTCACAATCACATGGCCGTTGTGGTGGACGAATATGGTCAGCTCTCCGGCGCCGTTACCATAGAAGATGTTCTAGAGCAGATTGTTGGCGAAATCGAAGATGAGCATGACATCGAAGACGATCACGCCATCACACAGATAGAGCCCCATGGATTTAATGTCAAGGCGAGCGTTGCCATCGACGACTTTAACGAATACTTCGGCACAAATTTGAGCGAAGAAGAATTCGATACCGTGGGTGGCATCGTGCTGCATGCGTTTGGGCATTTGCCTGAGCGGGGCGAGGTGGCTGAATTACAATCACTGCGGTTTGAAGTCCTGAATGCAGACTCCCGCCGCTTACGCCTGTTACGGGTGCATACCCCCCAATGAATTCCGTGCGCCTTGCTGGCGCGGTACTGTGCGGCGTTCTCTATTGCCTGGCTTTTGCGCCATTTAATTACTGGCCCCTGGGGTTGCTGAGCACCTGTGGTTTCTTTTACCTGCTGATCGATTCTTCCAGACCGGTGCTGGTCGCTTGGCTCTTCGGGGTTGGAAAATATGGTCTGGGAGCATCCTGGGTGTATGTCAGTATTAATGTTTACGGACAGGCGCCTCCGCCCCTGGCGTTTTCGTTGGTTGCCCTTTTTGTTTTCGGCATGGCATTGTTCTGCTTGCCGATGGGCTGGGTGGTGGCAAAAGTAAAAGATAGATTTTCAGCCGCCGAGAGTTGTGACATATGGGTCTTGGGATCAGCTGCCATAACCTGGGTTCTGATGGATTGGTTGCTCACCTGGTTTTTAACAGGATTCCCGTGGCTGTTTATGGGTTTTGCGTATCCTGACCACTTTCTTGGATCGATTGCCGCAGTCATTGGCGTATTGGGTTTGACGGCGCTGCTGGTCGCGGGGTGCTGTGCGATCGTCTTGATGGTTCGGCGTCGTCGGTTAATCTGGCAGGCCCTTGGAATTGTCACGCTGCCTTGGATGTTAGGTGTGATTCTCCTGCCTATTCAATGGACCTCAGTCGAAAGTTCAAAAAGTGTGGCTTTGGTCCAGGGGAACCTTGATCAGAATTTGAAGTGGCACCGTGATCAGCAGATTCCTAATTGGAATACGCATGTTGGGTTGACGCGAGATTATTGGTCAGCGGATCTGATCGTCTGGCCGGAAGCTGCGGTCACGATGTTTGCCCAACAAGCTCAATCGCTACTGGATGGGCTGGATAACCAGGCTAAGACGACAGATACGGCCATGGTGATCGGTATTCCTGGAGCCGACGTATACCCCGATGGTCGCTATGATTTCAAGAATCTGGGCCTGGGGCTGGGTACCGCACAAGGACAGTTTGCCAAACATCACCTGGTTCCCTTTGGTGACTATGTACCGTTACAGGATCTGCTCCGGGGTTTGATTCAATTTTTTGATCTGCCCATGTCTAACGCCACAGCGGGCTTGTATCATCAGCCCAATATTGATCTGGGGTTCACCAAAACTGCCTTGGCTATTTGTTATGAGATCGCCTATGGAGAGTCGATGCGGGTGCGGGCCCAGGATGCAGGTCTGTTGATGACTATTTCGAATGACACCTGGTTTGGGCGCAGCATCGGACCCCATCAGCACATGCAGATCGCACAGATGCGTGCCCGGGAAAATGGCCGTTGGCTGGTCCGCGCGACCAATAATGGCGTCACGGGCGTGGTCAATCCACGGGGAGAAATCACCCAGTCTCTTGCCCAATTTGTGCCCGCAACACTGTACGGCCAGGTGCAGGTAATGCGTGGCCGGACACCGTATAGTCGAATGGGGGATTGGCCGTTGCTGGCTGTTATATTCGGCGGCATAGTGGTTATTGGGTTGAGATACCGAAAACAAGCTTCATCACAAACAGTTTAGGGGGAGACATGGCACCTGTACCAACGGGAGGGACCATTGCAGTAACCGGTGCGGCCGGCTTTATCGGTGGCTGGGTTGTCCGAGGATTATTGGACAAAGGCTATCGGGTCAGGGCTTGTGTTCGCAATGCAGAAGATGATTCCAGGGTTGGCTTTCTCAAGCAAATGGGTGGCTTTGCATCTGGGCGTCTTACGCTTCACAGTGCTGACCTGGATAATGAGGGGTGTTTTGATGATGTCTTCGCGGGCTGCCACGGTGTTTGTCACTTATCACATGTTTCAGACTACGATGATCAAGACTACGTGCAGCGGGTGTGCGATCACATCATCAACAGCGTTAACAATTCCGGTACCGTTACACGAGTGGTGGTAACGTCCAGTATCGCCGCGGTAATTTCTGAGGCTGATATCAAAGAGGTGGCGCGGCGTCCGGTCTTTTACGAAGACCGATATCCGGACGAGCAGAACCCCAAGCGTACACCCGAGCGTGGTCAAGGTTATTCTATGGGTAAGGTGCTGGCGCAGCGTGTTTTCAGCGACGCTGCTGCTGAACACGGCGGCTGGGATGCCATTACCGTATGTCCTGCGGACAACGTTGGTCCTATCCAATCGCCCCATCAGAAGGATATGGGGCCCTGGCAACACAATATTGAAATGATGCTGGCGGGCCAGTACTACCAGAATGGTGCCTACCGGCCATGGATGACGGTGGACGTGCGAGACGATGCGGCTTGCCACATCGGCGTTTTAGAAAGTGTGGACGTAAGCAATGGTGAGCGATACATCGCCTGGTCGACAGATATGCGTAACGTTGAGGATATCTGTGCAGATATTGACCGGCTGCTTCCAGAGCTTAACCACGATACTCCCGCTGTGATCGACCCGTTCCCTGAACGAATCCAAGCCCGAGAGGCCGAGTTACGTGGTTATTGGGCAAAAGCCGAGTTGCGCAACGATCGTATCCGTAATTTATTGGGCATCGAATTTCGATCTTTGGATGAGTCAATCCGGGACTGTGTGGAATCCCTCATCGCGGTTGCAGGTGTTGAGGTTAAAAGACGCGCCGGTTAGGCCCAGGACCGATCTTCCGGCACCGGCAAAGCTTTTGCCATTGCTGCCAAAGGAGTATCCTTGCGGCCCGAAAAAAATGTGATGGAATCCTAAGTAGAAGTACTCATGAATGCCGTGTATGACCCGCATGCCATAGAAGCGCAGGCGCAAAACTATTGGGACGAAAGCGAGAGCTTTCGAGCGACTGAATCTGGAGAAGGCGAAAAATACTATTGCCTGGCCATGTTCCCGTACCCCAGTGGGCGACTGCATATGGGACATGTGCGTTGTTATACCCTTGGGGACGTCATCAATCGCTACCGGCGTTTGAAAGGGCACAACGTCATGCAACCCATGGGCTGGGATGCTTTTGGTTTGCCCGCGGAGAACGCGGCTATCAAAAACGGCATCCCGCCAGCCTCTTGGACCAAGGACAACATCGCTTATATGCGCAATCAGATGAAGCGTCTTGGTTTTGGTATTGACTGGTCCAGAGAATTTGCAACATGCGACCCGGAGTATTACCACTGGGAGCAGTGGTTGTTTGTGAAGCTCTACGAAAAAGGCTTGGTTTATCGCAAGAACTCTATTGTGAACTGGGACCCCGTAGATCAAACAGTACTTGCTAATGAACAGGTTGTTGATGGCCGGGGTTGGCGCTCCGACGCCATAGTTGAGCGCCGGGAAATGGCCCAGTGGTTCCTTAAAATCACCGATTTTGCCGAAGAATTGTTAGAAGAATTAGACAACCTGCCGGGTTGGCCTGAGTCTGTGAAGAGCATGCAGCGTAACTGGATTGGCCAATCCCAGGGGGTCGAGATTGATTTCCAGGTGGTGGGTGATGAAACAACGGCGCTAACGGTGTTTACCACCCGCCCCGACACTTTGCTGGGCGCAACCTATGTGGCCGTTGCGCCGGAACACCCCCTGGCACAAGCCGCCGCATCAGAAAATCAAGAGATTGCGACATTCATTGATGAATGTAAGCAAGCAACCACCGCTGAAGCCGATCTGGCCACCATGGAAAAAACAGGATTACCAACCAATGCTTCGGTGCTACACCCGCTGACCGGGGCAGAACTGCCGGTTTGGGTTGCCAACTTTGTACTGATGGAATATGGCTCGGGTGCTGTAATGAGCGTGCCAGGGCACGATCAACGAGACTGGGAGTTTGCCAGGAAGTACGACATTCCTGTCGTTCAGGTCATTGAGCCGCTTGGAGATGAGGCGTGTGATCTGGCGGTGGCGGCGTTTACTGAGCATGGACGGTGTATTAACTCCGGTGAGTTTGATGGGCTGTCCTTCGAGGAAGCGTTTAACGGCATAGCGGATGCTTTGGCGGCAAAAGACGCCGGGCGGCGGGTCACTAACTACCGCTTACGCGATTGGGGGGTCTCCAGACAGCGCTACTGGGGCTGCCCGATACCGATGATTCACTGCGATGAAGAAGGCTGTGGCGTGGTGCCTGTGCCGGAATCTGATTTGCCTGTCATATTGCCCACGGAGGTTGAGTTTGAGGGTGTGCGATCCCCGCTGACCACGATGGATAGCTTCTTGAATTGTGAATGTCCGAAGTGTGGGAAGCCAGCCCGTCGTGAAACCGATACCTTTGATACGTTTATGGAATCTTCCTGGTACTACGCGCGTTTCGCCAGCCATGATGCGAACTCGCCCATGGTCGACGATCGAGTTAACTATTGGGCCCCGGTAGATCACTATGTGGGCGGCATTGAACACGCCATATTACATTTGTTGTACGCACGGTTTTATTTCAAGTTGATGCGTGATGAAGGCCTGGTACAGGGTAATGAGCCCTTTACCAATCTGTTGATGCTGGGCATGGTGCTGCAGGACGGCAAGAAAATGTCGAAGTCGGCTGGTGATGCTGGCGATCCACAAAAGTTGTTGGATCGCTATGGTGCGGACACGGTGCGCACGGCCATGATGTTTGCCGCACCGCCCGATCAGTCTTTCGAGTGGAGTGAGGCCGGACTTGAAGGCGCCATGCGCTTTCTGAAACGGCTGTGGGGTCTGGTACAGGAACATACGCAAACACAAGCGCCGGATCTGGATCTCGAAACGTTAACCGAACCCGCCAGAGAGTTACGTCGCAAAACCCATACTGCTTTGCAGCGTGCTGATGACGACTATGGGCGGCGCATACAATTCAACACCGTGGTATCCGGCGTAATGGAATTGTGTAATGCAGTATCAAAGTTCCCCGTGGAATCGGAGCAGGACCAGGCAGTTGTCGTGGAAGCGCTCAAGATGGCCGTTGTCCTGATCTCGCCCATCGCTCCGCATATTGCGCATGATCTTTGGCAGACGCTCGGAGGCAGTGGCGCTCTGGTTGATGCCCGTTGGCCGGAACTGGATGAGTCAGCCCTGGAGCAGACCAGCCTGACTCTGGCTGTGCAGGTGAACGGAAAGGTAAGAGGGCAGATTGAAATTGCTGCCGAGGCTTCCAAAGAGGACATATTGGCTGCCGCTAAGGCGGAGGATAATGTAGTCCGTCATATGGAAGGTAAAACCATCCGAAAAGAAATTGTGGTGCCCAATAAACTGGTGAATATTGTTGTAGGGTAGTCTGCAGGAGGTAAGCCATGCGCGGGTTTGTACTGATTGGTCTGATGGGCGTGTTATGCAGCTGCGGCTTTCAGCTGCGTACGTATGACATCAGTACCAACATTGAGAGTTTTGCAATCACCGGTAAAACGCGCATCGCTGTAGCAGAGCCCCTGAATCGCACCCTGCGGCAGGCGGGTTTGGCGCAAAATATTGACAGCCCAGCGGTTACTGTTGAGCTGCTGGATCAACGTCGGGAGAGACGCAGTATTTCGACTGCTGGTCAGGCCCGTGCTGCAGAATACGAAACAACCTACGGTGTCCAATATCGACTGCTCGGATCAGCGGGTGAAGAACTTTTGGCACCCACCTGGATTGAGCGCGTGCGGGTCTATCGCATTGACCGTGACAATATTGTGGGGAGCTCGGAAGAACAGGCAATCCTTGAAAGGGAGCTCATGCAGGATGTGGTGGGTCAGATCGTGCGCAGTATGGATGCGGTATCCCGCTCTCAGACAGGATAGTCTGGTGCAGGTCAAACCTCAGGATCTGGAATCCCGTCTCGGCCAAACGCTGGCCCCAATCTATCTTATCTGTGGTGATGAGCCGCTCATCGTAGAGGAATCTTGTGATGCGATCATCGCAGCTGCAAAAAACCAAGGTTTCACCGAGCGGTCGATCCATTATGTAGAAGGTGGTTTTAGATGGCATGACCTGGCGAATGACGCTGCCAGCATGTCGCTGTTTGCAGAAAAGAAGCTCCTGGATGTGCGTGTGCCGCCGAAGAAATTTGATAAAGAAGCGGGCGTGGCCATTCGTGAATGGATCGATCGGCAAGAAGTTGATCAAATCCTGTTGCTTCGTTCTGAACGCCTGGAAACCCGCCAGCGCAAAAGTGCGTGGTTTAAAGCCATTGAAGAGGCCGGGGTCGTCAGCCTCAACTGGGCCATGACACCGCGGGAACTTCCAGGATGGGTGAAACAGCGTGCCCAATCACAGGGTGTACAACTAGATCCCGCGGCTACACGCTACCTGGTTGAACGGGTCGAGGGTAACCTGCTGGCCGCAGCCCAGGAGGTTGATAAGCTGGCGGTCTTTGCGTCAGATGCGGTGGTAGATCTGGAAACCATGATGGCCTCGCTGGAAGATGCCTCCCGATACAACGTTTTTGATCTTTTGGATGCGGTGATGGCTGGTGATACTTCTCGGTGTGTGCGGATTCTCAGTGGCTTGCAGGAAGCAGGAGTGTCGGTATTTGCCGTTTTGGGTGCGTTATCCAGCCAGTTGCGACGTGCCAACAACACCCGCGGCCTCCCCCCTCAACGTGCTCGTGCCCTGCAACAGTTTGTCCAGCGCATACGCGATCCGGATCGGGTATTGGGTGAGCTTTCGGTCATCGACCAGCAAGGCAAGGGACAACTGACAGGAGATGCATGGATCAGTCTGGAACGATTGCTGCTCAGATTAAGTGGCATGCGCCAGTTGTCCCTGCCCACCCAAGATCAGGAGATATTCCGTGGCGTGGCTTAAAGCAACCGGTGTGTATTGGGCAGCTGTGCTGTCCTTAGCGGGCTGTGCGGACAGGAGCATCCCGGAGCCCGCAGATCAAATGGTGCGTCCGGCTCGTATTTTTGAAGTACGTGATAGTTCTGCAACCCTGAGCTATGAGTTTGTCGGGCGAGTAGAAGCTGCTCAGTCCATCGATATGACGTTCGAGGTGAGTGGGCCGCTGAAACAAATGCCCGTGCTGGAAGGTCAAACCATCGCTGCTGGAGACCTGGTCGCAGCGTTGGACCCCACGGATTTTGAGCTTGCTGTGCAGGAAGCAGAGGTTCAATTGCAGCTGGCACGTCAGGACCTTGAACGTAAGCGTCAGGTGCTTGCGCAAAAAGGTATTGCCCGGTCTGTGGTGGATGATGCGCGATCGATGCATCAACTCCAGCAGGTGCGCCTGGAAAAAGCCCGCCAGTCGCTGGCAGACACAAGAATGACAGCCCCCTTCGATGCCTATGTAGCGCGTCGTTACGTGGATAACCATGTAAATGTGAATGCCGGTCAGAATATTGTTCGGCTGCATGACTTACACGTTTTAGAGGTTGTTGCTAACGTGCCTGAATCCCTGGTGGGTACGGCATCCCGTGAGGAATTGTTAACCGCCTACGCCCAGTTTGATTTTATCCCTGACGAGCGATTTGAGTTGACCTATCGTGAGAACCGAGGCGAAGCAGACGCGGTCGCCCAGACCTACGCGGTTTCGATGAGTATGCAACGCCCAGATCGATGGAATATTTTGCCCGGCATGACGGCGACGGTGACAACACAACTTCGGGACCCAAGCGGCGGCACGTTTCGTGCGGTCATTCCACCAAGTGCTTTGGTCGGCGACAGCGAACAGGGATTTGAAGTATGGGTGTTTGATCGAGAATCGGGTGCGGTTGCGCAAAGGGCTGTCGGTGTTGGCGAGCCGGTGGGCGAGGGCGTCGAGATATTACATGGTCTTTCCAATGGTGACTTGGTTGTGGCCACCGGTGCCAGCCAACTGCAATCGGGTATGCGTGTTTCAGTACTTGGAGAAATTACGTCGACCCTGTGAAGAACATTGCACAATTTTCTATTGAGCGACCACTCTATACCTGGATGCTGGTGGTTGCTTGTTTATTGGGCGGCGTGTACGGGATGGAGAACGTTGGTCGCCTGGAAGATCCCAACTTCCCAATCAAAAACGTCCTGATCATAACGTCTTACGAAGGTGCGTCGGCTCAAGAGGTTGAGTTGGAGGTTACGGATGTTATTGAGGCCGCCATCCAGGAACTACCTTACGTTGAGGAAATTGTTTCTAAATCGGTAGACGGTCGTTCGGAAGTCACTGTTGAGATACAAGAGCAGTTTGGTAACGAGGATACGCCACAGATTTTCGATGAGTTGCGTCGCCGGGTGATTGAAGCCGCCAGTCGACTGCCTCCGGGAACCGGGGTGCCGTTGGTCGAAGATGACTTTGGTGATGTGTTCGGCATCATGTATGCGGTCTCGACGCCAGATTACAACCCTGCAGAAATCCGCGATATCTCTCGGCAGATATCCACCGGGTTAAAAGGAGTCGATGGTGTAGCCAAGGTCCAGACCGCGGGTGAACCATACGAAGCTTTGTACGTTGAAATTGAACACGGTCGCTTTACTCGATTGGGATTACCGGTGGATGCAGTCTTCTCCACCATCGCGGTACAGAACCAGGTTACTCCCGCGGGTTCAGTGGGTTATCTCGGTAGAAGAATGAGAATCGCGCCTGAAATGGCTTTTGATAGTGAAGCGGCTGTTGGCGACATGCGTATTGGCCGTGCCGGATCCACAGAAGTTTTCAGACTTGCTGATATCGCGACTATCTCCCGGGAGGAAGTTGAGGTTCCGCCGCAGCTTATTCGGCACAACGGCCGCGATGTATTTACTGTGGGAATCTCGATCGTTGATGGGCGCAACGTGGTGGAAGTAGGCCAGCGTGTAGATCAGCGCATGCAGACGATCATTGGTGAACTACCCCTTGGGGTTGAGGTAGAAGTCATTTATGCACAGCACCAGGTTGTGGAAGATTCGATCAACGAGTTTCTAAAAAACCTGATGCTCTCTGTGGCAACCGTTGTGTTGGCGCTGTGTCTGTTTATGGGTTGGCGAGCCGGTGCAGTAGTGGGCAGCGTTTTGTTGCTCACAGTACTTGGGACAATCTGTATTATGGCGATGTTAGGCATCGAGCTGCAACGAATTTCACTCGGCGCGCTGATGATCGCTATGGGCATGCTAGTGGATAATGCGATTGTGATTGCCGAGGGGATGGTGATTGGTGTGCGGCGTGGTTTGACCGCGGCCCGCGCGGCGGCGGAGTCAGTGTCGCGAACCCAGTACGCTTTGCTCGGTGCGACGGTGATAGGCATTATCGCCTTCGGACCAATTTCTCTTAGTGATGATAACTCCGGACACTTTTTAATTTCGCTTTTTCAGGTGGTTGCTATTTCCCTGTTGCTGAGTTGGATTCTAGCGATCACAGTTGTGCCTCTGTTCGGAAGCTACCTGCTTCGACCTCAAGCTGATGCGAGTCAAGCCACAGACGTCTACAGCAGCTGGATGTACACCCCCTATCGTGAGTTGATCAGGTTTGGGTTGCGTAGAGCTTGGTTTATGACGTTTCTGTTGCTGGCGATCACGTTCGCCTGCATCTGGTCCTTTCAATTTGTGAAACAAGGGTTCTTTCCTACCACCAATACGCCGCTGTTTTATGTCGACTATCGTTTGCCGGAAGGTACCGATATCAAAACAACCCTGGTGGATGTGATTGAATTGGAAGAACAGATTGCGGCGTTGGAGACGGTGGCGGCAACCACCAGTTTTATCGGTCGAGGTGCCACCAGATTTACCACCATCATGAATCCTGAGCAGCCAAACTCAGCCTATGCACAATTTGTGGTGCGCGTCGAAGATGTCACGATCATGGATAACGTGATGGCCCAGGTACATCAGATTGTGCTGGCCGCAAAACCGGATGCAGAGGTCCAGGTCACAAGGGCAGAATTTACCCCCAGCGGCAGTTCAAAAATAGAAGCGCGCTTCAGCGGTCCCGATGCTGGTGTGTTACGTGAATTGGCTGACCAGGCGCTGGCGATATATTTGGAGCGGCAGCTGATCGATCGCAAGACCGACTGGCGGCAACCTGTCATGCAGCTGGTGCCAGTGTTTGATGCATCTCGTGCACAGCTGGCAGGCATCACCCGCACGGATCTGTCTCGGGCGTTGGCGTTTGCCTCGCAGGGTATTCAGGTTGGTTTGTACAGAGAGCGAGATAAGCTGATTCCTATTATTGCGCGTGCGCCACTGGACGAGCGGAGTGATATTGAATATCTCATGGAGCGTCAGGTCTGGAGTCCAGCCCAACAACAACACATACCGATCAGCCAGGTCGTCTCTTCATTGGAATTGCGATCGTCCAACGCGACGATCTATCGTAAAGACCGTGCACGGACGATCAGAGCCCAGGCGAATCCACCGGCGGGGCACAACGCGACGCGCGTTTTTAATAGTCTGCGCGCGGATGTAGAGGCGATCGCCTTACCGGCAGGCTATCGTCTGGAATGGGGTGGGGAATACGAAGGAAGTGAGGAAGCAAACACCACGCTGACCTCAAAGATTCCCATGGCGTTTGGCATTATGTTTGTCATCACGATCTTGATGTTTGGGAAACTAAAACAACCGATTGTGATCTGGCTGACGGTGCCGATGACAATTTGTGGCGTTGTCATCGGGCTGCTCGCCACTGACTTATCTTTTACGTTCCCGTCTTTTCTGGGATTCTTAAGCCTCTCAGGAATGTTGATCAAAAACTGTATTGTGCTTGTTGACGAAATTGACAAACAATTACTGGAGCAGGGACCCAATTTTGAAGCGGTGGTGAGTGCCAGCGTGAGTCGCCTGCGTCCGGTATTGTTGGCGGCCGGAACGACGATAGCGGGTATGTCTCCGCTGCTGGCGGATGCGTTCTTCATGGAGATGGCGGTGTGTATCATGAGCGGGCTGGCCTTTGCTACTTTGCTCACCCTGGTTGCTGTGCCAGTGTTTTATAGAATCGCCCTCGGCAAGATGCTCAATCCTAAAATTGTCACTGACTTGTCGCGCTGACTGGCCCCATTGATTTTTCCGATGAGGGTATGGACTCTAGCTATCGGAACCCTGAAGGTGAGCGTCAGCGCGATTAGATATTAGGCAATTAATGTGCCTTAATAGGGTCTCATGAAATGAGGTGTTTGTATGCGATATGCGACCTGCGTAGTTTTGTGGTTCGTGCTTTCATCGATGTCCAGTGCAAGTCTGGCACAACCTACTTCTGCCACCGGATGGGATGGCAAGGTGGTGGTGATGGCCAATGGAGAGCTGTTGGGTCGGGTAGAAGATCTGGCCGTGGACCTGGAACGCAAGGCAATAGTCTACGTGGTCGTTTCGGTTGGCAGTTTTTTGATTGACGAAAATTTGATCGCTGTAGACCCCGACGCCTTGCGCTTGTCGGATGATGGTTTTTACTTTGTGTTACACACCGATACATTAGACACTGCAAATCGATTTGGGGCTGATGATTGGCCGGATTCGCCAGATGTACTGCCAGCGGAATATGCAGAACGCGTTGAGCAAACAGCTGAGGCTGGAGCGCCTATCAACAATCCGCGTATCAATGTGACCGAACCTGTTGCCACCATTAGCGATGGACGCAGAACCGGAACCATTCGTGCCGGTGAAAAAAGCGCCACCATCGAATCTGAACAGGGTGCCCAGGCTCCCGCTCGTTCCGGTCAGGTACAACCCAAACGCTGGCGAGGTGAACGCCCTCTGCTGGCCAGCAGCGAGTTCGAAAAACTGGATGAAGATGGCGATGGATATCTCACTCGAAGAGAAATTGGCGGTCGTATGCGCGAAGGACTGCTATTTAGCGATTTCGACTACGATGGCAACGATGGCATCGACCCGTTTGAATTTGAGGTTATGATCCAGCGTTAACACCTAGCCCCTGATTGGATACTTCGACCAGCAGACCGGTGATCGCTCGCGGTAGCTGTGTGGTAATAATTTGCTCTCCCTGCATAACCTGGTCGCTCCTAACCAGTATCTGATAACCTGCGTCTGCTGATTCGCGTTCTCCCACCCGTTCGATATCAACCCCCACCAGGCGATTGTCACGTACAGCGTAGATGCGCTTGTTTTCGTAAATCGACTGGACGGGCAATGCGATCAGGTTCTGTTGCGACGGCAGTTCAATATTCAGGTTCAAAACCTGCCCCAGGGCCTGACTGCGTGGTAGGTGGTCGAATACAAAAAATGCGTCTAGTCCGGTTTGTCCAGCCCGTACCTGACTGGCCAGACGACGCAAGCGTAATGACTGACCGTAGTCATCAGTTGCGATAATTGCACTTGCCCCGGGACTGTCCAGATTCTGGTGAAACTGTCTGGCCTGAGTTTGAGGAATCTGTACTCTCACCTCAAAACTTGAAGCGTCTGCAAGCTGAACCAGTGGTGTGCTGAGATTGCTGTAGTCTCCGGGCGCGGCCAAAACCTCCAGCACTGGGCCTGAAAAGGGAGCGGTGATTGCGGTTTTCTCCAGATCCATGCGGGCTTGCTCAAGTAGCGCTTGAGCCTGTGCCAGATTTGCTTCATGAACTGCGATCTGGCCAGGCAGGTTGATCAGGTCTTGCTTGTGTTGACGATATTCGATGGCTGCCTGGTTTGTGGCCGCAATCACTTCGTCAAGCAATGACTTAGAAATCAGGCGCTTTTGCATCAGGCCCTGGTGACGCGTCAGTTTTGCTTTGGCGACCTGGTGGCGCGATTGATAGTGTTCGTGGCTTTCCTGCATCAACACCAGCTGAGATTTGGCTGACGCCAACTCTGCTTCGTGTTGACGAAGTTGGGCCTCACGTTCCAACACTTTTAACTCGAATTCGCGAGCCTCAAGCCGAACCAACACCTCACCTGTCTCAACCCACTCGCCTTCGTTGACGGAAACTTCTTGAATTCGGGCGACAATGTCGGAGCGAAGATTGGCCAACCGATTGGCTTCCAGCTTTCCGTATACAGAGACGTTAGGGGCGATGGATGTCATTTCCGCCTGAGTCACTGAAACGGGCCACGCTTTCTCGACGTGTGCAGCGGGAGCTGCGTCGGGTCCGGTGGCAAAGATGGATGCGCTGGTAAGCACCGCAACCCCAACGATACCGGCGGAAATGAGCATCTGGCGAGTCCTAGGCTGGGCCTTTGCAAACAGTTGCGTTAGATCGTGAAGTTTCATAGCTGAGATTGCCCTGACGTGTGAAGAGTGTTTGGAGATGGTTTTGAGTTAAGCCCTTTTTGAAGTTGGTGCGCGAGAAAAGCCTTCAGTTGCTCCAACAATAAGATCAGGGCCGGTATGACAATGAGTACCAACAGGGTTGCGAAGGTCAGACCGAAGCAGATCGTGACGGCGATGGGCGCCGTATACATAGACAGTGTTGATGTCTCAAACATCAACGGCGGTAGCCCTGCAACCGTAGTGAGCGAAGTTAAGATCACTGCACGAAACCGTGCCTGGGTGGCTTCAAGGAGCGCAGCTTTCATCTGCATGCCCGCGTCTACTTTACGTCGTAAAAAGCTGATCAATACAATCGAGTCGTTTACCACAATACCCGTCAAAGAGAAGAAGGCGAGGAGGGACATAGCGCCCAGGTCCCAACCGCTGACCCAATGACCAAAGATGGCGCCGGTAATGCCAAAAGGTATGGCCATCATGATGGCAAGGGGCCAGAGATAGGATGAGAAAACCCAGGCCAGGATCAGATAAATCAATCCCAAGGTTAACAGTGCGCCCAGAGCCATCGTACTCAACATCAGTTCATCCTGGGCTGATTGACCACCGAGACCAAAGGTCAGATTGTGTCGATCAAGAATAGGTTGCAGCTGATTCTCTTTGACGTCACCGATGATGGACATGGCGTTGTTTTGGTCTTCGTTAACATCCGCAGACACCGATACCGCCAGCTGCGTATCAGAATGACGGATGGTATCGATACCGCGGCGATTGTAGAGTACGGCGATGCTGGACAGCGGCACAAAGCTGCCGTTGGTGGTTCGAATCGGAAACTTCTGCAAGGCTGCCAAGTTATCGCGCTCCAGGTCGGGCAGCATAACGCGTACTTCCAGCTCGCTCTCGGCTTCGTTGAAAATTTGGACCCGAGCGCCAGAATAAGCGGCCCGCAGTTGGGCGCCGAGCTCATTTGTGGTCAGGCCCAGGGTACGGCCATGAGGTGTAAGCTCAAAGATGATTTGCTCGCGACCGTAGGGTAGATTGTCGGTGACATTGGATACCCCGGGGTAGCTCGCGAGCAGGTAGGACAGTTCTTCTGCTCCAGCTTTTATGCTGTCGGTGGACTTGTCGCGTAGTATCAGGGTGATATCCGGGTTGCCGTTGTTTGATCCCCCTTCCACGCCGATGGTCAATTTTTCCACGTAGGGTGGCCGTTGAACTTTAGCACGCCAGCTGTCGGCAAACGTGGCCGGTTTTGTTGTTCGATCTTCTTCAAAAGCATACTGAACCGCCAGGGATGCGTATTGTTCACCGTTGAGTCGATCGTTATCGAACTTGGCTCGATTGTACTTGGCAACCCAGCCTTCGATATTTGCGGAGTCATGGTCTATGTGCGTCGCTTCAAGTGCATCTTCCAAGTGTCGGATAAAGTCTTCTCGTTCATCTGCCGTCGCGCTGCCAGTAAACTCGACGTTAGCTTCGATGGACTCAAAATCGAAACCGGTGACCAGGTTAAAGCCAACATGGCCGGAGATGAGTAGGGATAAAGCCACCAACATGGCGCAGATGGATGTGACCAGCGTGGTCCCTGGGTTGTTTAACGCAACCTCCACCAGGGGTTTGAACTTTTGATCTCGAATTTGGTGAAACTTCTGATTAAATCGAATTCTCCATGCGGGGGTGTCTTTGTAGCTCACTTTAGACAAGCTGTGCCTTAAATGGCCCGGGAGCACCCAGAAGCACTCGATCAGGGACGCGGCGATTACGCACAATAAAACCGTCGGCAGGGCGAGTATGACGTCTCCCATGACGCCACCGATGATCAGCAGGGGGATGAAAGCGGCCATGGTGGTCAGAGATGAGGTCGCAACGGGTACCCACATGCGCTGTGCACCCTTAACTGCTGCCTGTGCAGGCGGCATACCACTTTCGTAGTGAGTGACAATATCCTCACCCACCACGATGGCATCATCCACTACGATACCCAGAGCCATGATCAAACCGATCAACGCGATGATAGATATACCAAAGCCAAACACCATGTGGAACAGTGCCAGAGCCATCAGGAATGACACCGGGATACCGACAGTGACCCAAAACCCGGTGCGCCCGTTAAGGAACAGATAAAGGACGCCAATCACCAGGATCAGTCCGGACAATCCGTTTTTCAGAATCATATTCAGCTGGTCGCCGATCATGCGCCAGATGTTGGCGATTTCGCGAATCTCTACCCCGGCGGGCAGGGTGGGACGAACCTGGGCCAACCAATCCTTCACAATCTGGTCTGCAAAAGCCGCGTCGGCTGCTGTGTTACGCCACAGCATCATTTCTATTGTGGGGTCGCCCGCGGTACTCAGGTAAGGTTGGCCGCGCTGAGGTCGACGCACTACCTCGGCGAAGTCCTGTAGCTGAACCAGCTGACCACTGCTTTCTATTCGTAGGTGCTCAAACTCACGAGGGTCTCTGCGTTGATCCAAGCTGCGGAGTTGGTGTGCACCCTGACCACGACCTACTTCTCCGGCGGGTACGTTCTGGCTGACTTGTCGAACGCGTGTTGCGATCTCGTTTAATGTCAGTCCAAGATTCTGGAGATCCTTGCCCCCAACTAACAGAGCGATTTCTTCATTAGGAAGACCGTCGTATTTAACCCCTTCAATGCCCCTGGCCAGCAGATCTTTCTCAAACTGTCGGACCAATAGGATCAACTCGCTCAGGCTGCCCTGACTCGAAACCGTTAAAACCGTAATGGGTTCTATGTCGATTGGGCGGCGAACGATTGGGGGTTCAATTTCCGGGGGCAGGTTGCGGATATTGTTAACGCGTTGTTTAACCTGATCCAGTGCCAGATCAATATCCGCATCGTAGTTAAAATTTGCTTCGATAAAGGTGTAGCCATTGACCGTGCGCGAGGTGAGTTCCCGCAGGTCGTTCAAGGTGCGAAGTTGCTGCTCGATGGGCGTTGTGACGAGCGTCTCGATGTCTTCCGCCGCGGCACCCACCCAGCTGACCTCAACAAAAACCGACGGATAGTGCGCCGGTGGGTCGAGCATCGTTGGCATGGTGCGCACCGCCCACAGGCCGGCCAGGATCATCATGATCATGACCAGGTTGGCAGCAACTCGATGTTCGGCAAACTGCTGTATCAAAACATACCCTTCCGTTCAGTTCGTCGAGCCTGACTTTCAATATCCGTGCCAAACCCCATTTCTAGTAGCTAAGTCGCCGCAGAGGCCCTAATAGTTCTAAGGAATCGGCGAAAAGTTTTCGGTGAGTGAGCGCAGTCAGACCGGGCCAAACAGAGCGAAACAAGCCAGGGTGGTGGTGAATATCGCTAATTGTTAGTGAAGTCTTGCATCGGAGACCGCGCGAAAGAGCGGGTTTCTTTTTTACGTTTTTACTGATTTTTGTTTTTGAGTCCTTACAATAGCCCGCTTGCCCAATATTTTTGTAAGGGAGTATTCGTGACAGACCAGGCAGTAGGCGGTTTAAACACCGCGTTAGTACCCGACACCACAGTCGATGTGAGAGAAGCATTTGGCTTGGATATGGATTTAACGGTCCCCGCATTCAGCGAACGTACGGAATATGTACCCGCAGTGGATGAAGATTATCGTTTCGATCGGGACACCACCCTGGCGATTCTGGCGGGCTTTACTCACAACCGCCGTGTGATGATCCAGGGATACCACGGTACCGGCAAGTCGACGCACATTGAGCAGGTCGCCGCGCGTATTAACTGGCCCTGCATTCGTGTCAATCTGGACAGTCACATCAGCCGTATCGACCTGGTAGGAAAAGACGCGATCGTCCTGAAAGAGGGTAAGCAGATCACCGAATTTCGCGAGGGTATTTTGCCTTGGGCGCTGCAACATCCAGTGGCCCTGGTGTTTGATGAATATGATGCGGGTCGTCCGGATGTCATGTTTGTGATCCAGCGTGTGCTTGAGGTTGAAGGCAAACTCACGCTCCTGGACCAGAACAAGGTGATCACTCCCCATTCCCATTTCCGACTGTTCTCCACGACCAATACGGTTGGTTTGGGTGACACCACGGGTTTGTATCACGGGACCCAACAGATCAACCAAGGCCAGATGGACCGCTGGAGTATTGTATCCACTCTGAATTACCTGGAGCACGATGCGGAGTGTGAAATTGTTTGCGGCAAGGCAAAGTCATACGAAGAAAGCGATGCGGGCCGCCGCATGATTTCCAATATGGTGAGCGTTGCGGATCTGACCCGCAAAGGTTTCATCAATGGGGATGTGTCCATTGTCATGTCACCTCGTACGGTTTTGACCTGGGCTCAAAACGCAGAAATTTTTGGTGATGTTGGATTCGCCTTCAGGGTGACTTTCCTGAATAAGTGCGATGAACTGGAGCGACCAATCGTGGCCGAATATTACCAGCGTTGTATGGGAGAGGATTTGGGAGATGCGACCCAAGGAATCTCTCTGAAAAGTGCATAGGTCTCAATAGCCGGCGCAGAAACCAATTCTATGAGCGAAGCAGAAAATCCATTAGAGCCGTTTAAGCGTGGTATGACCGCTACCATGCGGGCAATTGCCGAAGACGACGAACTGGAGGTGACTTTTGGTCCGGGCGCGCCTTCGGCGAGAGGGAATCGCATGCGTGTCCCTCTGCCAACGGTGGGGTGCAGCGAGGACGAGGTCAATTCCGTGCGTGGCATCGGGGACCAGTTTGCGTTGCGTATGCGCCATCACGATGCTGGTCTGCATCATCGCTACAGCCCTAATGGCGGACCGGCTCAGGAAATGTTCGAGTGGATTGAGGATGCGCGTATTGCCTCCATCGGTAGTCTGCGAATGGAGGGCGTCGCTCAGAATCTGGATGCACGCCTGGAAGTGCAATGTCAGCAGGCGGCATTTGATACCATTACCGCCGAAAGTGACGCACCGTTATCTGTGGCGGTAGGGCTGCTTGTCAGGCAAGCGCTCACGGGTCGAGAACTTCCCCCCAGCGCTGAAAACGTGGTGCGTTTCTGGCGCGATCACGTCGAATCTCATGCAGGGGAGCAGATTCGGGATCTGCGGAACCACATTACGGATCAGGTAGAGTTCGCGACTGCCTGTCGCTCGATTATTGCTGACCTTGGCCTGGCGGCAGATCTGGATCAGCCTCCTGAGGGTGATACCAATCAGGATGACATCGAAACCATGGATGAGAACCAGGAAGCGGATTCCGAATTCTCGCCGGAAGATGTGGTGCTCGATGACGAAGCCATGGGCGATGAAAACGCAGATGGTGAAGCCACCATGGTGGAAATGGATGCGGACATGGACATGGACGAATCCGGCGCTGAAGCGGACCCGGACGAAGCACCGGTACCCATGCCTGATGAGGCCGGTCGCATTGCGGTCGACATCAACTATCAAGCCTACACCGAAGACTTTGATGAGATTATTCGAGCGGAAGAGCTTTGTGACTCAGAAGAGATGACCCGCTTACGCCAGTTGTTGGATCAACAGCTGATATCCTTGCAGCACACCACATCCAAGCTTGCGAATCGCCTGCAAAGACGATTGATGGCAAAACAGAATCGAACCTGGGAGTTTGATCTGGAAGAAGGCATTCTGGATGCCGCACGCCTGACCCAGGTTGTGATAGACCCGGTGAATCCGCTGGCCTACAAACAAGAAAAAGAGATGAAATTCCGTGACACCGTGGTGACACTGTTGATCGACAGTTCCGGCTCCATGAGAGGCCGGTCGATCACGATCGCGGCGATGTGTGCTGATATTCTGGGACGCACTCTGGAGCGCTGCTCTGTCAAAGTGGAGATCTTAGGTTTCACCACCCGCGCCTGGCGCGGTGGCCAAGCCCGGGAACAATGGATTAACGAGAATAAACCCTCCAATCCAGGACGCCTGAATGATCTACGGCATATCATTTATAAAGCAGCAGACGATACGTGGGCGCGAAATCGGCGCAATCTGGGTTTGATGATGCGCGAAGAACTGCTCAAAGAGAACATTGATGGTGAAGCGCTGATCTGGGCCCACAACCGGATTGTGACCCGCACGGAACAGCGCAAGATTTTGATGGTGATTTCAGACGGTTTGCCCGTGGATAACTCAACCTTGTTGGTCAATCCAAGCAACTATCTGGAGCAGCATCTGAAATATGCCATTGACATGATCGAGAATTATTCAGCGGTGGAATTGGTGGCGATCGGGATTGGGCATGATGTCACACACCACTATAAACGTGCGGTGACCATCACCGATGCCGAACAGCTCGGCGGGGCCATGACTGACCAGCTTGCCGAACTGTTCGAAATCAAAAACTAGCGCGTCACAGCACCCATACGGGTGATTTCAGGTGGTCCACCCATTTTACCCTTAAAGCCCGCGCCTGCGGCCTTGAAGTGCTCTGATTGGCCGTGCGCCGCGAGAGCCTCTTCACTTTCGTACATTTCCATGACGACATAGTTACCGTCGTCGTCTTTGCATAATTGGTACAGCAGGCAGCCGGGTTCGTTGGCGCGGACCGCCTCTGAAAGCGTGAGGAATACGTCCTCAAACTCACTGGCTGCTTCGGGCTTTACGTTTAATTTGGCAATCACACCAATCATGTTGGTCTCCCTTTGGTTAAAATGCGTAGACCACGAGGATAAGGACTACGGTGCATCGACGCAAACTACTGGCGCTGCTGGATGAATATGAGGAGAGCTTTCCCGAAGAGGTTCGTGTCACAGAGCGATTCAGAACTTTTGTGGAAAACGAACCACGCTGTTTTGATCGTGATTGCTGGACCCCTGGTCATGTCACCGGTTCAGCCTGGCTGGTTGATCCGGCTCGCAAAAGGCTGCTGTTAACCCATCATAAAAAGTTGAACATGTGGCTGCAGCTGGGTGGTCATAGCGACTCGGACCCTGATACGGCGAGGGTGGCCTTAAAGGAGGCTGAGGAAGAATCTGGAGTCGCGGTGACGCTTCTATCACCCTCCATATTGGATATAGATATACACGAAATCCCAGCGCGCAAAGACGATCCAGCGCACTATCACTTTGATGTGCGATTTTGTGTCGGCGCCTTAAGTACCGACGTTTCAATCAGTGATGAATCACATAATCTGGCCTGGATCGAGATTGATCGCGTCGAAACCTATACCACCGAGGAAAGTATTCTGCGCATGCGCGATAAGTGGTCTGCAAAAGTCCTTACAATTTAAGTTTTTGACTCACATTTTTTCTGCCTGACAATCTGCTTTATTCGTTGACTTTAACGCCTCAGACACCTATAAAAGTGCGCTGCGCAGTCCCAGGGGAGAAAATGGGTGGAGCTGTGTAACTATTAGGGGATCCTAAGCAGGCTGAAATTTGGGAAGAGGACGGTCTGGTTTGGGTTCGTAGTTGAAGTCACAACTGCATTTGTATCTGGAGGGATCATGCAATCTAGATTGGTTCGCGCTATGTGCGCGTTTGCCTGCGCGCTTGTCGCTCAGGGTTTTGCCGTCAGCGCATTCGCCGCTGAAGGTCGTCAGATTGAAGAAGTTGTTGTTACTGCTGAGCGTAAAGAAGCCTCAGTGCAGGACACATCTATTTCGATTACAGCATTTACTGGAGAGATGATTGAGGATTTTGGTATTCGCAATCAGTCAGATCTGCAGAACCTAATCCCAGCAACCACAATTCAGCCGTATGACTCGGCCGTGCGCGGTGTTGGGCGTAACTTCCGTAACCTGGGTGGTGACCCGGGGGTATCTACCTATATCAATGGTATTTACTCAGAAGATCTGTATACCGCAACCATCGGTTCGTTCTGGGATGTAGAGCGTATCGAGGTGCTTCGCGGTCCCCAGGGCACGCTCTATGGACGTAACGCGGTTGGCGGTGCGATGAACTTCATCTACAAGAAGCCAACGGACGAATTCGATTTTTCTGCGAAGAGCGTGATTGGTGACTATGGTACCAATGACTTCTCCGCCATGATCAACGTACCGCTCATCGACGGCGTACTGAATTCTCGTGTTGTGGCCAGCACCCGCCGTCATGACGGCTGGGTTGAAGAACGTGGCGTCGGGCCTGATCTGGACAGCGGGGACGAAAAGAACCTGGCTGTACTTTTTGAATGGCTGATTTCCGACAACATGGGTTTGAACGTTCGTGCAAATCGCGCTCGTGTTGACCGCGTATTTGGTGGTGCCGACGGCGGTGGTTTGATCGTCTTGAGTGGTGAAAACACTGTTCTACCGGGCAATGACACCTCTCGAAACTATGATGTTTTGTCACATCGAATTCGCGCGGTTGATCCTACGGTAACCGATCCGTTGAGCAGCGCGTTTGTTGATCCTTCTCAGCCAATCTACAACTACACCAACCCCACCACCGGCGGCACCATTCAGGCGCAGCGTGTTCGGCCCGGTGTAGACTCAGCCGGTGCTTTCCGAAACCACGGCGTTGGTCTTGGGCTTGATCCCAACGAGTGTGTGTTCTCAGATCGTGAAGATATCAAGGGTGACGACTTGTGTGCATTCACTAACGGTCTGAACAACGAAACTTTCAATCAAGAAGGTGTGCAGCTGGAATTCTCCTGGGATATCAGCGACGCGGTTACGTTCAAATACTTGTTTGGAAGCAATGAGCTGATTTATGAGCGCATTACCGAAGACGATAGCAGCGCAAGCCTGGCGAACGATCGTCAGTTCTATGTGAACCACGAAGCGGAATATATTTCACATGAATTCCAGTTGTTCTACGACCTGGCTGATAACTTCACCGTGACCTCTGGATTGTTCTTCTACAAGGCAACCATCGATCAGCGTTATGACTTCTTCAGCACTTCAGGCAGCAATCAGTTCAATGATCCTACCTGGGGACTGGACAACATTCTCGCTACGGTTGCACCGGGTGCAGTACCTGGTGATCCAGCACTTGGTTTCCTGGCTGGTGCGGTACCTGTGAACATTGAGTCTGCGCGTCAGTTTGCTGAAGCTAACGGCTTGGCCGGGAACGGTCAGTTCACCACTCAGACCAGCTTCTGGAGTGGTGATGCCGCTCTGGACACCGTCAACCATGGTCCTGCAACCCGCGGGACGGATTTGCACGGTGTTAACAAAACCGAACGTGACGCGCTTGCGGTATACACTCAGGCGGTTTGGGATATTAATGAAGACTTTACGCTGACCGTTGGGATTCGCTATGCAGAAGACGACGTAGAAGGTCGTGAGCAGCTGGCACAGTACGCTGAAACTACAGCAATTCTGGACGCGGTTGGTTTGAACCTTGGTACGGTAAATATTCTGCGTGGCGCGGTTGATCCTGCCACCTTGCAGCTCACCGGTGCCGTTGATCCATGGTTGCAAGGTGTGCCGATTGTGTTTGGTGCATACCGGGAAGTTGCGCGGGTTGATGATGAAATCACTTGGCGTGTGAACCTGGACTACAACCTGAACGATGACTCATTGCTGTACGTGAACGCCACAACTGGTTACCGCTCTGGTGGCTTTAACCTGGCGTTTTTCAGTCAGACACCTCAGTACGATCCTGAAGAGCTGATTGCCTACGAAGTGGGTTATAAAGGCCAGATGGCGGATGGTACAGTTCAGTTGAACGCGTCTGCTTACTTCTATGATTATGAAACCATTCATACTCGTACCGAAGAAGCTTGTCCTCCAGGGGGCACGCTGCAGAGTGCTCAAAGTGCGTGTGCTGTCGTCGATTCAACCACCTCTATTGAGACCGCCCCCGGTGCAGAAGTCATGGGCTTCGAAGCCGAGCTGTTGTGGCTTGCCACCGATAACCTGACCATCGGTGGTAACTACAGCTACACCGACACGGAATACACCGAAGACTTCTTTGTCGTTGATGGTTCTGATCCGCGTTTTCCTGGTGATATCTACGATGCAGCGACCAATCCTGATCGACGTATCAATATCAAGGGTAACCGCCTGTTGCAGGTACCTGAATCCAAGGCAAGTGCCTGGGGTTCCTATCGGTTCAATCTCGATGAAATGGGTTCTTTAGAACTCTTGCTGGCCTACAGCTACATCGATGATGTTTATTTCTCTGCGTTCGAAAGTGAACTTGATCTGGCGCCTGCCTATGATCGTTGGGACGTTCGAGGCACCTGGAGAAGTAATGATCAGCATTGGGTCGTGACCGCTTTCGTTAACAACGTGACTGATGATATTGGTATTCGCCAGATCTTAAGACACGGTGCTGCGGACGGTTTCCGACGTACTGCACAGGTAACTGAGCCTCGTGTGTATGGTCTTGAAGTGACCTATCAAATGAATCCTCAGTAAAACCTGATCTGATTCGCTACCCCGTATCGCAAATAATCTGCGATACGGGGTCTTGCGATCACCTCTAAGCCACCCCCTCACCCTAAAAACCGTCGTATTACAATCTCTTACCAATCGTTGACAGAAGGCGGCTAGACCTCTATAAGAATGGCTGGGGAGTCGTTTAATGGCCGACCCTGTGTGGGCGAATTCTGATCAACACCGAACATATTTGGGAAACTGTGTTTATCTTGGTCAAGCGCTTGTTAAGCAGGGACTGTCAGACTTTTCTTAGTGATCATTTTTGCAGTGAAATTTGAACGTGCATCCTCATGTAGTTCACGGGACCTGCAGAAATAAAACATAACGAGTTGGAGGGGAAACTATGCTCTCACGTGTAACACGTGTAGGCGGTGCTGTTCTTGCAGCGATTCTGCTGCTGCCTGCTTCATTTTCTGTATGGGCTGCTGAAGGTCGTCAGATTGAAGAAGTCGTTGTAACAGCTGAACGACGTGAATCGACAGTTCAAGATACCGCTATATCCATTACAGCGTTTACTGGTGAATTTATCGAAGATTTTGGTATTCGTAACCAGGAAGACCTGCAGAACTATATTCCAGCAACCACCATTCAGCCTTATGACCTTTCTATTCGAGGGGTTGGCCGCTTGTTCCGAGCGCTCGGTGGTGACCCGGGAATTGCGACATACTTTGACGGTGCTTATTCCGAAGACTTCGGTATTGCGTCCACCGAAGGTGGTCTATTCGACCTGGAACGTATTGAGGTACTGCGTGGACCTCAGGGTACGCTCTACGGACGTAACGGGGTTGGTGGTGCTGTGAACTTCCACAGTAAGAAACCATCAGATGAATTTGAAGGTGAAGTCAAAGTGGTGTTGGGTAGCTATGAGCAGAAAGAGGTGTTCTCCATGCTCTCTGGCCCAATCATCGATGGGTTGTTGAACGCTCGCGTTACGGGTGTGAAGCGTACTCGTGACGGCTTTATCAACGATGTAGAGCCTGGCAATCCAGACATCAACAGTTATGGTGACGAAAACTATACGTTGAGCCTGGAATTCACGCCCACTGAAAACCTGACCGTTTACGCACGCGGTAACGAACGTTCTTACCGTCGTATGATGTCAGGTGCCCAAGGTGCTGGTGCAATTGTTGTGTCTGAGATGGGTGGTATTCGTGACCCTGTCACTGGTGGTGAACGATGGGCTTCGAACCCAGTACATGGCTGGCGCCCGGTCCAGGACCCAACGGCAGCTGGCGCACAGTTCTGTGCCAGCGCAACTGACCGAACCGTAGCGGACTGTATCGTCCCCACGGGTCTCGTGCCGTATATTAACGGTACAGCGGACGGTACCATTCCGGGAACGGGTGTTTATCAGTTTGACCTGAATGGCATTACCCGATTCGGGCAGCCTCTGGTTGCTGGTGTTGACTCTGCGGGTATTGCGGCGGATGGCACAACCAACACGGGCTTTTCACGTCCGAACTATGCCTACCAGATCTTCGCAAACCCAGCCTTGAATCAGGCAGACGAACTCGCGCGAGCTGACCGCTCAATCCAAGGTAGTGGACGGGAGATTCCCGAGCTGACGGGTGATGACCTGGACGCGTGGACTAACGGTTTTCAAGATGAATTTTTTGATCATCAGGCTGCCTACATATCCGTCGATTGGGACGTCACAGACTACTTAAGCTTCAAGTATATCGGTGCTTACACCGACTATTTCTACGATCGTACGACTGAGGACGACCGCACTGGTTTGCCAAATGACCAGCAGTTTTACGCGGCCCAAGAGAACGAAAACTATCAGCACGAAATTCAGATGTTCCTGGATATTGGTGACAACATTACGCTAACAGGTGGCTTGTTCTACTATGAGAACGACATTGACCAGCAGTTGGACTTCTACTCCACAGATGGATGGTCGCGCTACACCAGTCCTGACAACATTTATGGTGGTCTGGGCGCAGATGATTGGTTGGCGGGTTCGTCAACGATGGTCGTTTATCTGGGTGAAGCTGTAGGAATGGCAAACCACCGTACTGCTCAGAACATTGCACCGATTAACCTAGCAGGCTTAGTGCCTCTTCCCTCCTTCAGTGATCCTAATATCACCGAAGTTCAGTTCCACGATTCGCCATGGTTCGGTGATACCTTTGCTACCACCGGTCGTGTTGATCATGGTCCGGTGTCCCAAGGTACAACCTTTATCTGGGATACAGAAAACCGTACTGAAGCATGGGCTGTATATATGCAGGGCGAATGGCAGATCAACGACACTTGGGCCATCACGCTGGGTGCTCGCTACGCTGAAGACGATAAGGAAGCTGAGGAAAACTTGTTTTTGTACCAAGAAGACCCCGCAGCGCTTAATCAGTGTGTTGTAAACACGGGTAACGCGACCGCATGTGGTGATGGTAATGGTGATGGCGTAGTAACACTTGCCGAATATAATCAGAACATCACGGGTGCATTGGATGCGACCGGTAACGTTGTGAACTTCGATACGCTAAGAGTACGTGGAGTGCCGTTTGCCCGCTCGATCTACCGGGCAATAGAAAATAAGTTTGATGAAGTGACCTACCGAATCAACTTTGACTATTCTCCAACCGAAGATGATCTGTTCTATTTGTCCTACACCACGGGTTATCGCGCGGGTGGTTTTAACTTGGGTTACTTCTCTTTTATCCCAACGTACGATCCTGAAGACATCACAGCAATCGAATTGGGCTATAAGGGCCAGTTGTTGGATGGGACTTTGCAGTTGAATGCTTCGATTTATCACTATGATTACGAAGGCGTGCATCTTCAGTATTCCACTTCGTCCTTTACCGGCGTTTCTACCACGGTACGAAACGCTCCGGGCGCTGTGACGATCGGTGGTGAATTGGAGGCGTTATGGTTAGCAACTGATAATCTGACCATTGGCGCAACCTATAGTTACACGGACGCAAGATATGATGGCGAGCTGTTTGAACCGACTACCGGTACCACCGGTGTTGTAGATGCGAATAACCCGTATGCACCTGCTTCCATCTTCACGACAGCGGAACGTAACTTCCCCATCGATGATGAACCGCTACCACGAGTGCCTGAACACAAGTTCACGGGTTGGGCGGAATACGTCATCTCTTTGGGCGATAACGGTAAGGTTACCCTGTTGACCTCTGTTGCTTACACCGGTGAATTCCAGGCTGCCGGTCGTCCGGTACCTGAAGGACCACTGTCCCTGGCGCCCGAATACATCCGCTGGGATGCTCGTGCAAGCTGGACCAGTGCGGATGAGCAATGGACCGTTTCAGGTTTTGTTAACAACATTACCAACGACCTGGGTGTACGTAACCAGTTCACCTATGGCCAATCCCAAGGCCATCGTCGTGTGATCGAGCCTACCAACCCACGCATGGCGGGGCTGGAAATTGGCTATAAGTTTGGTGCGTTCCAGTAGACCTGGACAACAACCATGCTTAAAGGGGTGCATTTGCACCCCTTTTTTTTGATATGGATGGTGATGGCTGCGGGGTCTCGGATTAGAGACATCCATGGATGGAACCAGGGTTTTGGTGTGGTGTGGCGAAAAATCGCCAAAAAAACTGTGATTGAGGTTACAAACGGTTTCACGTAGGCTTCATGTCAGTCTCGCCCAATTGTTTGTTCTTAGATGATCCTGAGTTTGATTGGTCGGAACCGGAAGTACTTGAGAGTGCCGGTCCACGTGTTTGTTGATTGGGATTTCTCAGGCCAATATAGATAACAGGAGCATTTGGGATAGTGAAAAATCTCTACGTAGGCAATCTTGCCTGGGGGGTCACTGACGAAGACCTACGAAATCTTTTTGCCGAGTATGGCGCCGTTGCATCTGCAGTAGTGATTACAGATCGTGAAACCGGTCGGTCAAGAGGATTCGGGTTTGTTGAAATGGAAGAAGGTGCTGATAACGCTATTGAAGCACTCAATGGACAGGACCATCAAGGCAGACCTTTGCGGGTTAACGAAGCGCAGGGCAAAAAAGGTGGTGGCGGCGGTGGCGGAGGCCGTGGAGGCAACCGCGGCGGTGGTGCACCCTTCTAGAAGTCTCAATCTAGAAGTCTCAATCCAGACACGACAACGTTGTTTTTCGAGACCGCCGCCAGGCGGTCTCGGTCGCTTCGGTGAATGGACAGGTCTAAATGGCTTGGGCTAAATGGCTTGGGCTAAATGGCTAGAGCAGGGACTCGGTAAACTTAGCTTCCATTCGGTGGTAGCTGGGTAGACCCCCAGGAACATTGGCGAAGATTTCGGTCCACTCGTCGGTGGTGAACGCTTCTGCCATTTTTGCATCACGAGCGGCCTTGTCTGGCCAACGAATGATCCACGTAATATTGGCCGAACCTAAGGCATCCATCGGCTCTCCGTTAACCTCATTTGCATCTGAGCCAGTCGCCCAGAAACCTACCAGGTCCAGTTCTCGATCCAAGTAGGGGAGCGCTTGTTCGCGCGCCCAGGTTTTGTATTCGTCGAACCTTTCAGGATCGAAATGATAATTGCGGATCTCGAAGATCATAGTTCCCCCTTTATTTTCCCAGCAGAACCAAGCTTAGCGCTAATATTCAGCTGCTGTATAGATGGCAGGCAACCTTTCTTTCTGCAGAGGTACCGGAAGCACTCTCCGTGGTCAGTGTAATCAACTCGGGCGTGACGGTACGGCAATGATCCATCACTTTTGGGCATCGATTGGCGAATCGACAACCGGCTGGGACATTCACCGGAGAGGGTATTTCCCCTTGAATGGCGGTGGAGGCGCGCTCTCTTTCACTGTTTGGATCTGGTTCGGGGTTGGAACCCACCAATATTTCGGTGTAGGGGTGCCTCGGATTAAAAAACACCTCATCGGCAGTGCCAATTTCGACCAGGCTGCCAAGATACATCACCGCCATGCGGTCGCTCACGTAGCGGACCATGGAGAGGTCGTGGGCGATGAAAAGCAGCGTGAGACCTAACTTATCTTTCAGATCATCCAGCAGATTTACGACCTGTGCTTGCACGGAAACATCTAGCGCTGAGATTGGCTCATCACAGACCACAAATTCCGGCTCCAGAATCAGAGCCCGTGCAACACCGATACGCTGGCGCTGCCCACCGGAGAACTCATGTGGATAACGCGACATGTGGTCCGCTTGCAGCCCCACCCTGGTTAACCAATCCGCAACCTGGTCGCGAATGTCTGCAGCGTTGGCCTGGGAATGTAGCTTCAGACCTTCGCCAATAATTTCTCCAACCGTCATACGGGGATTCAATGATGAATAGGGATCCTGAAAGATCATCTGCATATGTGGCGCCAAGCGCTGAAAATCTACTGGCTTATAGCGGTCGGGGAGCGCTTCTCCCTTGTAGAGTACCCGGCCATCGGTTTTGTCATGCAGTCCTAGAATTGTTTTACCCAGAGTGCTTTTTCCGGATCCACTCTCACCCACCAGGCCCACAATTTCGCGTTCGGCGATAGAGAGGCTGACATCATCTACGGCATGGACATGCTGGTCCTTGCCGATGTCGAAGAACTTCACCAGATTTTGGATTTCTATGAGGTCAGTCACTGGAACCGCCTCCGTGAGTGCTGTGGATTGCTTCAACATGGTTTGGGTTGTCCGCATGGTGCAGCCAGCAACGTCCCCAGTGGCCATCCCCCAGATCAACCACCGGCGGGGGATTGTCCTGACATACCTGCATGGCGTGGGGACAGCGGGCGCAATAACCGCATCCCGGGGGTGGGTTGAACAAATCCGGAGGCGATCCGTCGATAGGCGTAAGCTTGCGTGCGGCATTCTGGTCGTTGGTGGGCATGGCTTGGCGCAACCCCAAGGTATAGGGGTGACCAGAGCGATAGAAAATATCGTCGACAGACCCATGCTCGACAACTTGGCCGGCGTACATTACCAGGACTTCGTCAGCCATTCGCGCGACAACCCCTAAATCGTGGGTAATCAGGATGATGGACATGCCGTTTTCTTTCTGTAGGTCCACCAGAAGATCCAGGATCTGGGCCTGAATGGTGACATCCAAAGCAGTGGTTGGCTCGTCAGCGATCAAGATTTCGGGTTCACAGGCGATGGCCATGGCGATCATCGCCCGCTGTAACATCCCGCCGGAAAATTCGAACGGATATTGGCTGGCCCGCTTGTCGGGCTCGGGAATTTTGGCCAGCTCCAACAGCTCTATGGCACGCTGGAAAGCATCTTTCTTCGACATTCCGCGATGCACGATCAGCGTTTCCGAAATCTGATTGCCGATGTTCATGGTTGGATTCAGAGATGTCATCGGATCCTGGAAGATCATGCCAATCTTGTCGCCCCGGATATCCTGCCCGTTGATGGTTTTACGACCCAGAATATCTACGTCCTGCCCGTCTAAGCCATGCATTACGGCCTGGCCGTCGGTGATTCGTCCGGGCGGCATGGGGATCAATCCCATCACGGACTGAACGGTGACAGATTTACCACAACCCGATTCACCCACAATCGCTAGAGTTTTGCCGGGTTTCACATCAAAGCTCACCCCTCGGACCGCCTGTACGATGCCGCCGTAGGTATCAAACTCAACCTTCAGATCTTTAACGGTTAGTAGGGAATTGCTCACCACTCGTTACTCCCGATTCCGCATCCGGGCGTCCAGCGCGTCGCGCAGACCGTCACCCAGTAAGTTAAAAGCTAGCACCGTGATGCTGATCAGCAGCGCAGGGAAGATCAGTTCATGCGGAGTTGATAACATGGTTTTGATGCCTTCGTTGCACATGGATCCCCAGGAAGGCGTTGGCGGTGCGACACCCATGCCGATAAAGGACAGGAAAGCCTCGGTGAAGATCGCACTGGGTACAGCGAAGGTGACGGTGACCAGAATGACACCCATGGTGTTGGGGATCATGTGACGCATAATCAGATAGTTGGTTTTGGCGCCAAGCAATGTGCTTGCACTGATATAACCTTCCTCTCGGATTTGCAGTATCTGTCCTCGAACAAGACGAGCCGTAGAAGGCCATAACAGCACCACCATGGCGATCAGCATCGGTGTGATACCACTTTCGCCAGGGCCAATACCAAAAACAATCTTGAACAAAATCATGAACAGCAAAAACGGCAAGGCCACAACGAAGTCGGCAGATCGCATGAGCACCTGATCTGTTGCACCACCCAGAAACCCTGCGGTACTCCCATAAACAACCCCAAACAGGACATACAGTAGGGGCGCAAAAAAGCCGATAAACAGCGACACGCGGGCTCCGTGCATCAATCGCGCAAGCATATCTCTGCCCAGGTAATCGGTGCCAAGCGGATGCAGGTCGTACTTGAATTGAGTGCCAATTTCGGCGTTCTCACCCTGAGCCACCAGTCCTCGATTGCGCGCTTCGGTGAGGGTGATGGCTCGGGTCAGTTCGACTTCAATCTCATGATACAGGTCCGTTTCACGACCTTGACCATCCAAAGCCACCACGGTGTAGTAGTAGGTACTTGGCTTCAGATCCAGCCGATCTTCGGACCAGGTCTGGTCTGCGCTGATTTCAAACAGGGGTAAACCCAGAGACCGCTCCGGACCAATCGGGTAAACGTTGCGGTAGATTCGATACTGATCAGCGCCCTCTAGAGGCGACCACTTCAGCCGAACGATTTCTGTATTCGGAGTGTCTTCCCATTCGATGCCGTTTTGTGGGTAAACCGTTGGATTCCACGGTGTGTAATCCTTAACGAGCGTTACCGTGCGGTCGGCAAATGGTGCTTGGCTGATCTGATTGACGTCTTGTTGGGCAGGGTCAACCTGCCACACTAGGGGACCCAAAAATGTGAACAGCAGAAGTCCGATAATGATATATAGCGAAATGAGTGCTCGCCGGTTGGTCTTCAGGCGTATCCAGGCGTCCTGCCAGTACGATAGAGAAGGGCGCGAAATTCCCTGAATTTCTTCGGTTTGCTGGATCGGTGTGAAATCCAGCTGCTGCGGTTGTGTTTGAGTTTGCGCCATGATGTCTACTCCAACCGGACCCGTGGATCTATCAGGCTGTAGATGAAATCAACTAAAATCACCATAAAAACAAGGAAAGCGCCATAGAAGACGGTGGTGCCCATAATGACGGTATAGTCGAGCTGTTGTACCGCCTGCACAAAATATCGCCCCAGTCCCGGAATGGCGAAGACGATCTCTACTACAAAGCCGCCGGTGGTGATCACTGCAATTTGAGGACCCAGTACGGTGATAACCGGAAGAATGGCGTTGCGCAACTGATGACGGGTAAATATCTGAGTGGCGGGAACGCCTTTCGCGCGAGCGGTACGTACAAAGTCCGAGCTGACAATTTCAAGCATGGACGATCGCATCAGTCGGGTCAGATAAGCCATGGTGGAAAGCCCAAGCACCATAGAGGGGACAATCATATGCCAGATCGTGCCCCAACCACCCACGGGTAGAATGGAGATGCCAGTCAGATTGTTTGCCGATACCAGGCTGAGTTGGCCTAACGCGGCGACCACAAAGCTGGGTACCGAGATACCCAGTATCACCAGAAACATGATGATGGTGTCAGGCAGGCGATTTCGATACAGGGCGGTTAGTGCACCCCACAAGATCCCACCTAAGGCAGCAAACACCACCGCCAATATCCCCAACGTTGCGGAGACCGGGAAGTGCTCCTGAATGATGTCGTTTACTTCCCGATTTTCCTGGGTATAGGAGATGCCAAAGTCACCTTGAACCAGATTTTTAAGATAGATCGCATATTGGATATGCAGGGGCTGATCCAGGCCGTACTTGGCCTCCAGATTGGCGCGAATCGTTTCGGTCATGGCTTTGTCAGCCGCCAACGGATCGCCCGGGACAGCGTGCATGCCAAAAAACGTCGCGGTGGCAATAAACCAAACGGTTATCACCCCTTGTAGTAGCCTCTTTAGTGCGTAACGACCCATCGCTCGCCTATCTTGTACTTATGGTTTTTTCTTGTGTTTTTTTCAGCTTGAGTTGTTCAGGCTCAAGCCACAATTACTTAACGTTTCTGGTCGTGAATCCCGCAGTTAGTCGGATTCTTCCAGATAAGCATTAGTAAAATCGACTTCAGCGCCGATCACTCGGCGTTTCACATTCTTAACGTCAGGGTGAATCACATAGCTCACCCCGCGTTCGTACATTGGAAGAATGGCTGCTTCTTCAAACACAATGTCCTGAATGCGGCCAAAAGCCGCGGCGCGTACACCCTGGTCGAGAGAGGTCTGAGCGATCTCGACTTGGGCATCATACTCTTCGTTGGCAAAGCGACCACGATTCTGAACGTTCCACGATGCGAATAAATCACCAAAGGTCAGCGGGTCGTCATAATCTGGACCCCAACCGGGTAGCAAAATATCAAATTCACCGGCCAGACTTTTTTCCAGTCGCTGTTTGAAGATTTGTTTGTCAATTTTGACGTCGATGCCTAACTTGGATTTAAGCGTACCTTGAACCCATTCAGCCTGGGTGCTGGCCAAAGGCGAATCATCACACAGGACCACAAGCTCTGGAATTTCATCGAGCCCCAGTTCTACCAGTGCCATGCGCAGGTGTTCCTGAGCCGTGGCCGTATCCAGCCTGACCTTCTTTGCTGGATATTCTTTGCGCAGGTAGTCGTTTTCCCCCATCAACCAACCAGGGAACAGAGACTCACCAGGAATATATCCAGGGGATTTAGTCACCTTGTAGACCAGCTCCTCCATGTCCAGAACCAGTTGCAAGGCTTTGCGAAAATTTTTGTTGCGCGTAATTCGATCATCCCGGTGATTAAATTCCACGTACCACAGCGTGCCATCCTGTACGCGATAGATTTTCCATTTGTTCTGCATGGCACGGTACAGGTCTTCAGCTCGCAGTGTTGTGTAGGCAATCTTGTTGTCGCTGAAGAAGTTGACCCGAGCCCCTGAGTCGGAGGTCATGTAGGCGAAGTTGATGGCGTCCAGATTGATGCGCTCTTTGTCCCAGTAGTGTTCGTTCTTAACCATGTACAAGCTGGACCCGTGCACCCAATCCGTCATACGAAATGGACCGGTGTATAACAGTTTGTCAGCATCTGCACCGTATTTTCCGTTGGTACTCACATAGAAATCTTCACGGGCTGGCAGATAAGTCTGGAATGTCACCAGCTTATCGAAAAATGGCGTTGGGTATTCCAGGTCGACAACCAGCGTACGATCATCTATCGCTCGAACGCCAGCTTGCTCGACGGGCACCTCGCCCTCGGTGATTTTGCGGGCGTTCTTGATAGGGTAAAGCAGGAAGGCGTAGCGTGAGGCATTCTCAGGATCCAGCACTGTTTTCCAGGCGAATTCGAAATCGTGTGCTGTGACGGGTTCGCCGTCGCTCCACTTCGCATTATCCCGCAGCCAGAATGTCGCGCGCTCTGGAGTGACTTCCCACCGTTCGGCGATGGCGGGTTCCAATCGATCCTGCATGTCCATGCGCAGCAGGCCTTCCATGACGTGGCCCAGGACCATGCCGGAGATGGCATCGGTTGCTTTCATGCTGCTCAACTGAGGCGGCTCGTCGCGTAACGCCAGGGTGATCATGTTGTTTTCGTGATCGACCGCCGATGCGATACCGGTGTTAGAGCCGACCAGGCCGGCCAGTACCTGCAAACCCCACATGAGCGCTACCAGCCCCAGGACGGCAAACAACGCCATCATCAGCAGAGGGCGCGCGGCGCTGGCTGCAAATGCGTCTTCGGAGTCGTCGATTTGGACTTTTTGGACTTTGCTCATCGAGGATATTACTGGGTTACCTGACGTAGCAGGTTACCGACTACCCGTTCTAAATGCATGAGCGAGTTGCACTCTTCAACCTGGTGCGAGTACGCCTGATATCGCCGCATTTCCGAATCACCGGTATTCCAGGAAACTCTTGATTCCGGATTCAGCCAGATTATGCGTTTGCTGCGGTCGTACATTTCTTTCAGGATCTCCGCATGGGCCTCGCCGTAGTTGTTGCGTGCATCACCCAAAATAATGATCGTAGTTCGGTTATCTACGTCATCCAGACAATGATTCTTGAAGTCGAGTAGGGCTTGTCCATAGTCTGTAGAACCGCCGCTGTAATCTCTCAGCACCTTGGCTATGGCATCTTCGATTTTATTGCGATTGAAAAGTTCCGTGACCTCAGCCAGGTCCGACGAAAACGCGAAGCTGCGTACTTTTGGCATGACCTCGTCCAGGCTGTATAGAAACATCAACATGAAGCGAGCGTAGGCCGCGACAGAACCGGAGACGTCACAAATTGCAAATACCTTTGGTCGGTCGATTTTGACCGATTTCCAATGCAGATCAAAAATGGCGCCGTCATAGGCCATGTTGTGGCGCAGCGTGCGCGGCACGTTTAACAACCCGCGCTTGTAAACCTTCTTCCGGCGAGAGTGCATGGTGGTCAACTTCTTCGCCATCTTATAGACGATCTCCTGGATCAGGCGAAAGTTTCGATGTTCAACATTGGACAGCTTGACCTTGCGCAGCAGTTCTTCGCGCAGCTTCTTTCCAGATACGTCTGCATTGAGCAGAAATTGGCGTTCCACATAGTCCCGGACTTGTTCGCGAAGCCATTCGCGTCGGCGCTTGAGTTCTTGTCCCAGCCGTCGCGCCGGTACCCGACTGTCTTGTCTTAGCTCGCCAATCTCTCCGTTGAGCTCGGCCAAGCCCATAGCGTCCATCACCCGGCGGGTATAGAGGCCTTTCTGGGTGAAGATCTGGATATCCCGCACGTTAACCTCTTCACCAGCCTGGGCCATGGCCATGGTCAGGTCGACTCGAGAATTACTCATCAGAAGATTGCCCAATTCGCTGGACGGCGTGGTCATTTCCCCTGGACCCAGATCTTCTTCCTCTTCCTCTTCAAACAGGTTGTTATTGGGCTTTTTCTGCTTACTCTTTTTCTTTCCACCAGGGTTAGGCTGACCTGGTTGGCGTTGTCCTCCGGTGCCACCTTCCCCTTCGCCATCACCTTCCTGGTGGTCAGCGTCGTCGGCTTCGGCGCCGGAGTCTTGGTCATTCGCTCTGGATTCATCGCCACTGACGTCTTCAAAGGCGAAAAACTGATCGAAACACGTATTGAAGGTTTCTTTTTCATCTGCCGTTTTAGGTAACACCAGGCTTAAGCTGTGCTTTAGGAACTCTCGATCACGGTAGCCAACCAACTCCACGGTATTCATGGCATCCAGCGTCTCAGCGGTGGAGATTCTTACATCCGCCATGCGCAGAGAGTGGATAAAGTTGGTGAGCGTTCGATCCATTGCTTAGAACTGCCCTCTATGACCTGGCGATTTTTGCAGTAATGGAATTAATTTCGCTCTCGACATTCTCGATGTCTTCCTGAAACTTCAATATCACATTCAGCGTGTTTCGAACCAGTTCCGGATCTAACGATTCGGTGTGTAACAACAGCAGCGTGCGGGCCCAATCAATAGTTTCGGAAATCGCTGGAACCTTTTTCAGATCGAGATCGCGTAGCTCGTGAATGAAGGAGACAAGCTGGCGTTGCAGCTCAGGCGGGACTTCGGGTACGCGAGCATGAATGATCTTTTGCTCCAGATCGATGTCCGGAAAGGGGATATATAGATGCAGGCAACGACGTTTCAACGCGTCAGAAATTTCTCGGGTGTTGTTTGAGGTCAGAAAGACCATTGGAGGTTCCTGCTGCGCCGTTACCGTGCCAATTTCAGGAATCGATACCTGGAAATCCGACAGAATCTCCAGCAGGAGAGACTCAAATTCATGGTCAGATTTATCAATCTCATCGATCAGCAGCACACAACCATCTTCTTCTTTCAGCGCCTTCAGCAGTGGGCGAGGCTCCAAAAACTCCTCGGAGAAGAAGATGTCACCAAACTCATGCAGTCTTTCTACGCTCTGTGAAAATCCCTTGGCACCGGCCAGAACCTCGTCCAAGGCTTCTTTCAGGACCTGCGTGTATAACAGCTGTTTGCCGTATTTCCATTCGTAGATAGCCTTTGATTCGTCCAAGCCCTCGTAACACTGCAGACGAATCAGCGGTAGCTCAAACATTTCTGCGGTGGTTTTGGCCAACTCAGTTTTACCCACACCAGGTGGTCCTTCAATGAGGATGGGCTTTTTCAGGTGGAAGGCCAGATAAACGGCGGTAGCAATCTGCTCGCTGCAGATATAGCGATGGCTTTCAAAGTGCTCTTTGAGTGCGGCAACGCTCTCGGTAATGTGTTCTAGGTTAGCCATGCTGGTCTAGTTGTCCCCGCTTCAGATGTTACTGTGCAACGCACAAAGCCGGCTATTATCCCAGTGTGATAATAGGATGTATAGCCAGGGAATATGTCTCAACTTAGGGAATTTGTAAGAACGCAAGCCCTCTTTTTGCCAGCTTTCTTTCTATTTAAGCGAATCGGCACGTGAGGTAATTGGCCCCGCAGTTTGGGGTTAACTTCGCACCCGCATCAAACCTTCCTGGGTGGTGGAAGCGACGAGATCCCCTGCCTGGTTGTAGATCAAGCCGCGATTAAATCCTCGTGCGCCAGAGGCGGAAGGGCTGTCCTGGACATACAGAAGCCAGTCATCGGATCGAAATTTACGATGGAACCACATGGCGTGATCCAGACTCGCCATCTGCACCTCCTGGTGTACATAGCTGATAGCGTGTGGTCTGGTGGAAGTGTCAAGCAGGGACCAATCCGAAAGATACGCAAGCACACACTGATGCAATCTGGGATTGTCTGGCAGAGATTCGGAGGCACGCATCCAACACATCTGGTGCGGAGGGGCTGCCGGGGGGGTTATAAAATCCAGCGGATCCACCCATCGAATCTGAATCGCCGAGCTGATTGACAGGGGTTCTTGGAATTCCTCAGGCAGCGCTTTCAATTGTTCGGCGCGCAGTTCGAACTCATCCACCAGGGCCTCCGGAGGTGGTGCGTCGGGCATGGGGAACTGGTGTTCCAAGCCTGGTTCCTCCACCTGGAAAGAGATGGACATCGCGAAGATAGGCTGTCCGTTTTGAATCGCAACCACACGTCGCGTGGTAAAGCTGCGTCCATCCCTGATCCGGTCGACCTTGTAGAGAATTGGAATGGTTGTATCTCCCGGACGCAGAAAGTATCCATGCAGGCTGTGTGCCTGTCGATCCTCGTCCACGGTATTGGAAGCCGCCACCAAGGCCTGACCAATCACCTGGCCGCCATAGACGCGCTGCCAGCCCGTGTCCGGACTGGTGGCGCGGTAGTGATTTTTCTCAATCTCCTCGAGATCGAGAATTTGAATCACATTTTGGAGCGACTGCATAACCGGGTTGTCTTAGCCTGGCTCTAGTATTTGTATGCTTCAGGCTTGAAGGGTCCTTCGGTGGTCACGCCAATGTAGTCAGCCTGGGTATCCGTCAATCGGGTCACCACGCCGCCAAAACCTTCAACCATTAGCTGTGCTACCTCTTCATCCAGCTTTTTGGGCAAGACTTCAACGGTGATAGGAGAACGTTGGTTTTCCGGCTGATCAGCCCAGGCTTGTTCAAATAGATGCATTTGCGCAAGTACCTGGTTCGCGAACGATCCGTCCATCACCCGGGATGGGTGCCCCATGGCGTTGCCCAGGTTAACCAGGCGACCTTCTGAAAGCAGGATGATGTAGTCGCTGTCGTCATCGGACCTGAAAATCTGGTGTACCTGATCTTTGACCATATCCCAACGCCAGTTTTCCCGCATATAGGCGGTATCAATCTCGTTGTCGAAGTGGCCGATGTTACAGATCACGGCCCCCCGCTTGACCGTATTCAGCATAGCGCTATCGCAAACGTCCGCGTTTCCGGTACAGGTCACGATGAGGTCCGTATCCTGCATCAGCGTCTGGTTGATGTCGGATGCCTGACCGGTGTTGCTGCCATCTTTGTAGGGGGAAACCACCTCAAAGCCATCCATACATGCCTGCATGGCACAGATCGGATCGATTTCAGTAACCCGAACGATCATACCTTCCTGGCGCAGGCTTTGAGCAGAACCTTTGCCCACGTCACCATAGCCGATAACCAGCGCACGTTTCCCGGCCATCAACATATCGGTGCCACGTTTGATCGCATCATTTAAGCTGTGTCGGCACCCATAACGATTGTCATTTTTTGATTTTGTAACAGAGTCGTTGACGTTGATCGCCGGTACTTTTAGAGAACCGTCTTTCAACATTTCTAACAGTCGGTGGACGCCAGTTGTGGTTTCTTCACTGATCCCGTGTATCTTGTTCAGCATGGCCGGATACTTCTCATGCAACAGTTCGGTTAAGTCGCCACCGTCGTCCAGCAACAGATTTGCATCCCAGGGTTCGCCATCCTGCAGGATGGTCTGTTCGATGCACCACCAATATTCTTCTTCGGTTTCTCCCTTCCAGGCAAATACCGGGATGTCCGCTGCTGCCATGGCTGCTGCCGCGTGATCCTGTGTAGAGAAAATATTGCATGAAGACCACCGTACTTCAGCGCCCAGGGCGGTCAGCGTTTCTATCAGTACGGCAGTTTGTACCGTCATGTGAATACAACCGATGACCTTAGCACCAGCCAGGGGTTGCTGATCAACATATTTTTTCCGCAGTGCCATCAATGCAGGCATTTCGGCCTCAGCCAGGCGAATTTCTTTGCGGCCAAATTCGGCTAAGCCGATATCTGCTACTTTGTAGTCTGTCATTTACGATTTCCTATCTTTGGTTCCGGGTGGGTTGGG
>JBCCIU010000012.1:0-157894 GCA_039028095.1 Pseudomonadota bacterium | reverse complement strand
GCTGACGCGTATAAGGCAGTTCGTACACCGCATCCATTTCAGCGGTTTCTAAAGGTAGCGGAGGCGGGTTAATCCAGACATCCTGGGCCTGATGACGCTGTACAAGCGCACGCGCGTTGTAGGGGTTCGATTCAATATGTAAAACTCGATTAGCGTGTGCGTAAAGCAATTCATCTTCTTTGACCTGAGTAAAGCTCGGCAGACGGATGACACTGCGATCTCGATCTTCTGCCGGGACATCTCGAACAAAACGGACCACCTGCACCTCATCGTCCGGATTGCTATGCTCAACGGGTGTATCAGGCTGCATGGCGTAGGGATTTTCGGGCGGGTTCGTGCGTCCTGGGACATCCAGGTGGGTCGAATCTATTTCTATCCACCCAGCTGGTGTCACTTTGCGTTTAAAGGCGGTGCCACGAAGATCCGTAATCTCCTGAATGCGTTCACCGGCGGCCAAGCGATGGGCGACTTCCGCAATGGCTCGTTCCGCATTACCGAAAAGCAAAAGATCAGCTTTAGCGTCCAGCAGTACGCTACGCCTGACCTTCTCTGACCAATAATCAAAATGTGCAATACGACGAAGACTGGCTTCTATGCCACCAATCACCAAAGGTGTGCCACCAAATGCTTCTCTAATTCGGTTGGCGTAGACAATGACACTGCGATCAGGACGAGCACCACCTTCACCACCGGGCGTATAGGCGTCGTCAGAACGAACCTTCCGATCTGACGTATAGCGATTGACCATGGAGTCCATATTGCCCGCGGTAACCCCAAAGAAAAGGTTGGGACGCCCTAGCGCCTCAAAATCTTCTGTAGAACGCCAGTCCGGCTGAGCAATGATGCCAACACGAAAGCCTTGGGCCTCTAAAAATCGACCAATAACCGCCATACCAAAACTAGGGTGATCAACGTAAGCATCCCCCGTGACAATGATGACGTCGCAGCTATCCCACCCCAGATCGTCCATCTCCTGCCGAGTCATGGGCAATACCGGCGCAGGCGTGAGCCGATGCGCCCAGAATTTTCGGTAGCTCATCAGGCCTGGTGGTTTGTCTTGGGATGGGTGTGTCATACTCATGAGCGTATTCTACTTGAACCTGCATAAGGAGAGGACCTTGTCATCACCCATTTTTCGCACCCTGCTTACCCTTGCTGCCGTCGCGGCATTCATCAGTCCGGCCGCCATCGCCGATGGTCACAGCCTTTATGAGTTGCGCACATATACCGCGAACGAAGGCAAGATCGACGATCTGAACAAGCGCTTCCAAAATCACACCATGGGTTTGTTTGAAAAACATGGGATGAAGAATATCGCCTATTGGACGCCCGCAGATGACCCGAACAAACTGATCTATATCATCGCGCACAAGGACGCTGATGCTGCCAAAGCAGGATGGCAGGGCTTCGTGAACGATCCGGAATGGCAGAAAGTTTACGCGGATTCAATTGCGGATGGTCTCCTTGTGGCGAATATCGAAAGTATCTATATGACAAAAACTGGTTACTCACCCTGACACTCAAACTTCGAGGTACCGTGATGACTAGAATGACCGTTGAAACGAACTACTTTTCGACTCAGGCAGAAGTCATGCAGGACATCGCCAAAACCGGCTTCTGGCCCACCACTTATGTGTCCGGTACATCACCTGAGTTACCTGTGCACTATCATAATTACGACATTATCGGCTATCTGCTGGACGGACACGGCTACCTCCTGGATGAGGATGAGCAGCGGATTGAAATTGGGCCTGGGACTCGACTGAACATCCCCAAGGGCGCCTGGCATGCTGAAGGCGCTGTAGATCAACAAATGACCTACATCGTCACCGTCAGCGAGCCAGTTCCCTTCTTTCACGCACTTACGCCCCTGGAACCCCGGGGTGATATGCCTGACCTTTCCCAGTTGAACATTCAAATATGACGGGATGGGCCGATTCCCAACCGACCCGGTCCCAGGCCCTCACCCGGGAACAGATAGACAATTGGCGGGAGCGAGGATACGCACTGGTCCACAACCTCTTACCACAATCTCTTCTGCACCAGGCTCAAGCTGACGCCCTTGAGCACTTCCCCAATCCCGCGAGCAAGGACGCTGCCCGATTTTCAACCTTTGGTTCCGCGCAAAAATTCGTCTTTCCCAGTCAGTTTTCATCGGCGTGCAACAACATCACCTTACATCCAGATCTTCTGAGCGCTGTTGCAACACTGCTGGACGTACCGATCCGCGAGATTCGGCTTACTCAATCTGATTTGTGGCCAAAATATGGCAGGCCTCCCGGGGCACACGATCAGGACAACGCCGATCAACGAATGCACTGTGACTATCCCAATCATACGTTGACCCATCCGCCTGAATGGGACGACCCTGATGCGGTCGAGATTATTATTTACCTATCAGAATTTGAGGAGTGCCTGGGTTCTACTGCCGTTGTACCGCGGATGGGAAAAGACGACCCGGCATATCCCTGGCCCATCATGCAGACGCCTGGAGTCGCCGGATTAAATTATGTAAACGATAAAGCCCACGCCGAAGCCTACTTACACGAGCAAGCCCCAGATGTCGCTCGGTTTCGCGAACAGAACCTCTATGCCCGAGAAGTGTTGGCTCGATATCAGTTTGGGTCGGTGTTGTTTTATCGACATGACACCTGGCATCGCGGAACACCGGTAAAAGAAGGGGCACTGCGCCTGGTGCATAACATGACGTTCAAAAAAGCCCGCGCCGAATGGGTAAACGTACTGCACCCCGGTTGGGCTTGGTCGATGTATCGGCAAGATCAGTTTATGGAGAAGTTAATCGCAGCAGCGAGCGTGGACCAGCGCTGTGTTCTGGGCTTTCCAGCACCCGGCAGTCCTTACTGGAACGAAGCAACTCTCGAAGCAGTGCAGTCCCGCTATGGGGCGCACGGCATAGACATGACCCCCTACTGCCCTTGATTGGGCACTCAGATCAGGCGTTGCGAACGGGCAAACTCGGGACTGTATTGACCTGAGGAGTTTTGCACTTCTGGAGACCAGTCACGCCAGGGATCACCATCCGGGGATTCTGCCCGATATTTATCCAGATCCATCTTCCAGAAATCAGCAAGCACCGCTTGGCGAATTACGTTCGAATAGTTGTGTCCGGCCATGTGAGCTGTGCGGTGATGCCAGAACACAATATCACCGGCATCTCCCCAACATTCCACGGGCTGTGTATCGGCGTTCAGCGCTTCGATTTCATCCAGATAAGCTGGTGTGTGTACGATTCCCTTAAAGGTCGGCAAGTGATCATAGTAAGGAATACGCGGTTGGTCGTATCTGAGTGTAAAGGTTGGATAAAGACGACGATGAGACTCTGGCCAAACTTTAAAGGCGCCGCCACCCTGAGGCGTGTAATCGATCAACCCAACCACGCCGAGTTGAAATGGGTGGCCATCCGTATGGCAAGCATCAGGTTCCCTGGCCTTATCACCGTATGGCAATGTGCAGTAGACCCCGCGCGCCCCTTCATTGGCCAGGGCCGGGTCCGTCGGTCCGCCCGGCCAGGCAGGCCCCGCACTACCCATGGGTGAGCCATCAACCACCGCCTGACGTAAATGTGATCCCAAGAGCTGTTCTGCCATGCCACAAATTTCTGGAGAATAAACAAGATCAATAACTTCCTGACGCACCCCCAGGGACCGATTTAACCACCGGTAACCCGCACGTGTATGCAGCGCATCATCACTCACATCCGGTTCTGCAAACGGTCCCACATGGGTTGCCGGATCTTCTCGCTGCAGGCCACTCCCTTTCGGCAGCGCCTGCCACATCAAGTCTCGCACTTCCTCGCATAACTTGGCGTCCATAGCACCGGGCACAAGCAAATACCCATTTGCTTTGAAAAACGCAATTTGTTCTGCCTCTAGTCGCACGCACCCACCCCCAACGTTTACCCACATAGTAACAAACGTGCTTTTGGGGCGCTTAGAGGACATACACATTTTTTCTGAGACATCTCTTACACCCACCCCACTTTGTGGATTCTTGCAGATATTTTTCGCAATGGTGCGGAAATAAAGCGTAAGCCTGATCTCACAACGCAAATGTGTGTGTCCCTAAAGCCCGCGCGTGTATCATGCGTAAGATGGGTTCAGTGAAAGAAATAGTGGCCGACTATGTTGTCGTCGGTGCAGGATCGGCCGGGTGTGTGATCGCAAAACGACTATGTGAAATTCCCGGCGCTAGTGTTGTTTTGCTTGAGGCTGGCGGAACACATCACCCCTGGTACATCCGCATGCCCTCAGCCTTCTACATGCCAATGCACAAAAAGCGCTTTAACTGGGGCTATTCCAGCGAACCGGAACCCGGGCTGAATCATCGCCGATTGGCTTGTCCGCGCGGAAAAGGTCTGGGCGGCAGTTCATCAATCAACGGCATGGTTTACGTCAGAGGCAACCCTGGTGATTTTGACGGTTGGGTCCAGATGGGGGCGAGTGGTTGGAGTTATGACGACGTCCTACCCTACTTCAAGAAGGCTCAGACCTTTATCTCCGAACCTGTAAACCCACAGTACCAGGGTGAATCCGGGCCCTTGCAGGTCAGCAACGGCCAGATGAACAACCCGCTCTACCAGACATTTCTCGAGGCCGCACAACAAGCAGGTTATCCCCTTCGAACAGACCTAAACGGTGCCGAGCAGGAAGGCTTTGGGCCCCTGCCTATGACCGTAGCTGGTGGACAGCGTGCCAGCGTTGCACGATGTTATCTACAACCCCGGCCGCAAAACCTCACCATCCTGAGCCACTTCAGCGCACACAAACTGAAGATAGAAAACAAAGTCGTCAAAGGCCTTTCGGGTATTCGCAACGACAAACCACTCTACGTCAAAGCCAATACACAGTTGATCGTGGCATGTGGGGCAATCGGTTCTCCCGCCCTGCTGCAGCTCTCCGGCATCGGAAATCCAGAACACCTGCAATCCATTGGCATACCGGTCCAGTCCGAGCTGCCTGGCGTGGGAGAAAATTTAATGGATCACCTAGAAGTGTACGTCCAACAAAGCTGCACTCGCCCGGTTTCTCTCTACAAAAAACTATCACCTTTGGGCAAGGCAAGGATCGGAGCTCAGTGGTTGACCACCCAATCGGGATTGGGAGCAACCAATCACTTCGAAGCGGGCGGCTTTATTCGTAGCGATGCCACCAAGCCCTACCCAGACATTCAATTCCACTTCCTGCCAGCGGCTATGAATTACGACGGTACGTCACAGGCATCCGGCGAAGGATTCCAGGCCCATGTAGGACCCATGTTATCGTCCAGCCGAGGACATGTAAGAATTCGCACGAGCAACCCGACGCACCAGCCGGAGATAAAGTTTAACTATATGTCCAGTGACGAGGATTGGCGGGTGTTTAGGCAAGCTATACGCGCGACACGCGATATCTTTGCCCAACCAGCGTTTGACGATTACCGCGGTCCAGAACTTGCGCCAGGAGACAGTGCCACCTCTGACAAAGCCTTAGACGCATTCATTCGCGCCCATGCTGAAAGCGCCTATCATCCCAGCGGCACCTGCCGCATGGGGACAGACAAACTGGCTGTAGTCGACCCTCAGGCGAGGGTCCATGGTGTAGAAAATTTGAGAGTGGTAGATGCGTCCATCTTCCCCAGGATTACCAACGGGAATCTCAATGCACCCACCATCATGGTGGCAGAAAAAGTCGCCGATCAGATCAAGAGCGAAGTCGGCACATCGTGATGCTAATCAATCGCGATCGGATTGATAAACATCTGTACCGCACCACGAACCTTTGCATGACCCAGGACGAACAAAAATTCGAACACTTCATCGCGCACCAGGGGTCCAGTGTTCATGGTTTCTAATATGTAGATACCATTGTCTTTCAGAAGGGTAACATGCCCCTGGAACGGGCGTGCAGGGTTCTGCGGCGGCACCACATCTAACCCCCAGGTGTCTGCCCCCACGGCTACAACATTTTTGCCAGCCAGATAGAGCGCCACTTCCTCGGACTGCCCAGGCTCGCCAGAAACCCAGGCTTGTGGATCCGACTTAAGCTTCGCATCGGTCCAGCCGGTGTGAAATAAAACCACATCCCCTTCTTCTATCGGGGTACGCTGTTTCTTCGCCACCGCTTTCACATCATCAACAGAAAAGTACTGTCCTGCATCCAGAAAGTCCTTACCAAAGTGCCCTGCCATATCCAGCACAATTCCTCTGGTGACCAGTGGCGGTACCTTTTCTATGCCCAGCCGGGTTAAACCGCTGATCTCGGCAAAGTCTTTGGCGTCGTTACAGTTGTAATACATACCTTCATAGCCAAGATGCCCAAGCCCATCTAGCTGCGAACCAATCCCAAACCATCCCTGGAAAACGTCGTCGTTGTATGTCATCCCAGCATTGGGTCGTGCGGATTCTTGTTGTCCCGGCTGAACAACCTGTAATGATAAACCGCGGGGCGCAAAGGCGGGCGTCGTGTGATCGATTGTGATGCCCAGACTATAAGTGCGTCCGGTTTCGACCAGCTGCGCTGCTTTCAAGACTGACGCTGTGTCAATCAGATTGGCGCTGCCAATTTCATCTTCCGAACCCCATTTAGACGGCTCACATCGATCCTGCGCAACACTGTTCGACGCGGCCAACGCGCTAACCAAGATCAAGAGTAATATTCTCACCTTTACCTCCCTAGGGTACTTATCGAAGAATCATTCGATTCAGACTTGCGCCAGTAACCAACCATCACCAACATTACGACCAACAAAGGAACTGTTGACAGCAACACCATGTTCCAACCCAGCTGGTGCAATATCGTACCGGCAAGAAGTGACGCCAACGCAGACATGGTAAACACACTAAAGTCATTCAAAGCCTGACTCTTAAAACGCTCATTTGCGCGATAGGCTTGAACCAGCAGCGTTGTACCGCCGACAAACAGAAAATTCCACCCTACGCCCAGCATCACCATGGCAAACCAATAGTGCAAATAGTGTTTTCCGGCGAGACCAATGGCAAGAGTGGCAAGAAAGGTAACCACGCCCACCACCATCACCTTGCCCACACCAAAGCGCTCAATCAGGAAAGGGGTTACCAGCGAAGGTAAATACATCGCGATGACGTGTGCGCGGATCACCGCAGAAGTTTCCTGCAATGAATATCCATCCGAAACGTTCATGCTGATGGGTGTTGCCGTCATCACATACGTCATCACCCCTTGACCAACAACCCCGGCCAGAACTGCGGTTAACAGTTTTGGTCCGCGTATAATCTCTAACACCGAACGAGGCGCTTGCACAATCGAGTCAACCTCATCGGTGGTAGATGCAATCGGTCTCAATCCAATCAGCACTATCGCAGCCAGCGCGTACAGCGCGATAGCACCTTGAAACGCCAATCGATACGGATTCTCAGCGCCAATGTCCGCCGCATAGGTCACCAGCCCCGGACCAACAATCGCTCCAACAATCGAGCCTAACAAGATAAATGAGACGGCAAAGCTGACCTTATCTGGCGTCACACTTTCGGCAGCGGCAAACCGAAATTGCTGACTGAACCCCAAACTGGCGCCGACCAGGCTGGTGCCCATACAAAAGAGCACAAAGTTATTCACACTCAAAGCAAAAACGGCACCTGATGCGCCCAGTGTGGCAATCCCGGTGGCGATCAAAAAACCAGAACGGCGCCCAAGGCGCTGCATCGTTAGTGAGGCCGGAATGGTGGCACAAGCCGTCCCAACCACCATCAGCGCCACCGGCAAAGTACCGAGCGCTGGATCAGGCGCAAGCTCATACCCTACCAGCCCGCCGACCGTCACAAGAATGACGGTGCCGGAGACAAACACCAGCTGACAGACAAACAGGATCGCAAGATTTCGATTGATAAACGACAGCAAACAGTTCTCCCCCTACTCGCAGTGTGGCAGATTCAAGCCAACTGCACTATTGATTTTGGGGAATCTAACCGGTCAAACTAAGACTTAGAAGAAGGAGAGAATGGACATGTCGAGTCACGATGAAAGCCTGGGGCCTGAAGGCTATCAAGTAGATGCCGTTGAAGCCTGGATCGCAGCAAACATCCCATCACTTAGCCCGCCGTTTGAGTGGACCCGCCTGGAAGGTGGGCATTCGAACCTCACCTACCGAATAGATGATGCAAACGGTGGTCAGGCGGTCATCCGCCGCCCCCCTCAGGGCGAATTATTACCCAAGGCACATGATATGAGCCGCGAATGGGCGCTCATATCCAGTTTGGGTCCCACGGATGTGCCAGTACCAGCAGCTCTTGGTTTCTGTGAAAGCCCTGATGTCACTGGGGCCTGGTTTTACGTCATGGGGCTCGTCGATGGACACCCACTGTACAATTCCGACGACACAAATCTATATGTCCCCGAAAACCAGCGTCAGAAAATGGCTTTTTCTTTTATCGATGTCCTCGCCGCACTCCACAAGGTGGATCCGGACGAGGTCGGCCTGGGTGATCTGGGTAAAAAAGACAGCTATGTGGGGCGCCAGCTGAAGACCTGGTACCGATCTTGGACCTCGTCCATTGAACCCGCAGAGTACGACGATCCGCGAGCCCACGAGCTGCAAGCGTTTTTTCTGGAGAACCTTCCGGATCAGGGTCCAGCTCGGGTCGTGCATGGAGACTATGGTCCACACAACGTCCTGATTGGACCCAACTGCACCGTGGATGCGGTTGTCGACTGGGAAATTTCCACATTAGGTGACCCGCTGGCAGACTTGGCCTATGCGCTTAACTTCTGGCCCGACCCAACAGATCCGGAACCCCCTTTGCCCGAGGCAGCGCTGGCGCCACCCGGCTTCCCCGCTCGATCGGAGCTGGCAGCCCGATACGGCGAAAAAACCGGCAGGGATCTGTCACAGCTGGACTACTACATTGGCTTTAACCGTTGGAAGTCTGCGGCGATTGTGCATGGCGTATACGCTCGCTATTGCGCCGGTCAAAAAAGTACCGAGGGCATCGATCTGGAGGAAATGCGAGAAAGGATCGGACGCTCCCTGGAGCTGGCAGAAATGGCGGTCAACCGCTTGCCACCCAGCTAGGGGACAGGCTCACTCACCGGTAAAGTTCGGCGGGCGTTTTTCCAAAAACGCCTTGATCCCTTCTTCCCGATCACGAATCTGGACATCTTTCAGCAGTGGCGCCGCCCATTCCATAAAGGTCTGATGGTCCATCGCCTCACCTTGATAGATTTGCCGTTTCATCAGCCCGATGGCCTTGGTAGGGGCAGTGGCAAGCTTCTGCGTCAGCATGATCACTGCCTCTTCCAGCTGATCTGGCGCGACACAACGGGTCACCATGCCTAATTTTTGAGCCTGACGCCCATCCAATGGTTCACCCAGGATCAGAAACTCTAAGGCTCGAGGCAGGCCAATCGCCCGGGGTTGAAACCACGCGCAACCGGTTACTGCATGCATTCCGCGTTCGATCACGCGCTGGTCCTGCAGCACCACGTCTTGGGTCGCAATACGAAAATCACAGGCCATCGCCAGATCCAAACCAACCCCAAACGCATACCCATGCAGCACAGCGATGGTCGGTTTGGGCAACGACATCAGACTTTTTTGGAGCGCAACGTGGGTGACAAATGCTTTGGGGCGGAAAACAAATTCGTCCGGCAGCGGTCCCATACCGCTTAAATCATCGCCAGGACAGAACCCATGCTCAGCCCCCCGCAGGACCACAACCCGAACGGATTTATCATTGGCCGCGTGTTCCAACGCGTGAATCAGTTCGGCCAGCATGACCGTGGTGATCGCATTGCGTCGTGCGGGTCTATTTAGAGTCAGCGTGAGTACGCCTCCATCAATCTCCTGCAGAATCTGGGCGTAGTAAACCTCTTCAACCACGGTGATGTGGCTCATCAAAATCTATGCTTGGCCCCTTAGGGATGATGCCAGGACTTCTGCTACCCCAATAAATTCCCTTGATCGCTTCCATGTCCACAGTCTCTTTTACCTTGGGTTGTTGATACAGATCTCGGGTGTATGCCCATAGACATTCATAGTCCTGCAGAAGATTCCTATTGCACCGAAACAAGCCATAATAGGCCGCGTCAAATCGCACCAGCGTCGCAAACAAACGCCAATCTGCTTCGGTGATATTTTCCCCGCATAAATAACGATGGTCCGCCAGGTGCGCCTCAATCTGATCTAATTGCGCAAAGAGATTGTCGAAGGACTGTTCGTAGGCTTGTTGAGAACCAGCAAATCCACAGCGATAAACGCCATTATTCACGTTTACATAAATCTTTTTGTTCCAAGCATCAATCTCTGTTGCCAGTTCTTTGGGATAATAGCGAGCCGGATTGACCCCTGGCAGATCATCAAACGCTGAGTCCAGCATTCTGATGATCTCGGCTGATTCGTTATTGACGATGGTGTTGGTCTTCTTGTCCCATAACACCGGTACCGTTGTGCGACCTGTGAAGTGTGGATCCGCCGCGGTATAGACATCATGAATATGCGTAGCACCCAGCATCGGCTCCGGCTTACCAAACGTCCATCCCTGGGGACCTCGTGCAGGTTGGGTAAAAGAAACCGATACAACCGATTCCAGATTTTTAATGGTGCGGTACAACAGCGTGCGATAAGCCCAGGGACAGCCTGCATTAACAAATAGATGATATCGATCAGGCTCTGCCAGATATTGATCGTCTCCAGCTTCAATCGCAGAGCGAAAGGTTGAGTCGACGCGAACAAATTCGCCCTCAGCATTGGTTACTCTTCGATCTTCGTCCGACCATTGCCCATCTATCAACATACCCATTAGGAAGCTCCCGTACTTGCTCCTGGACCCTAGAATCGCCATGCTAACACCAACGGAGATTTACAGGCGACACCTATGGCAAGGTTGATCAAGAAACGCTACGAAGAGCTCACCGAGGAACAAAAACAGACTTTTGATCAGGTGGTTGAAAACCGTCCCGTAAAACCCGCAGAGGGACATATTGGCGGACCTTTTGATATCTGGGTCCGCAGCCCGGAAATGGGTCGACGTATGGTAGGACTGGGCGGATTCTTCCGCTTTCGCACCAGCGTGAACCGACGCTATATCGAGTTGGCAATCCTGGTTACAGGCGCACACTGGCAGGCTCAGTTTGAGTGGTACGCACATGAACCTATGGCCAGAGAGGCGGGTGTGCCTGAAGATGTGATCCGAGCAATCAAAACAGGTACAACCCCGTCATCAGATGACCCCAAAGATATGGCCACCTACCATGTCGCCTACGAACTACACAATGCGAAAAAAGTTAGCCAGACAACGTACGACACTGCGGTGCGGCTCTTTGGAGAACACGGGATGGCAGAGATAGTCGGCGTGTGCGGCTTTTATGTCAGCGTATCCATGACATTAAACGCATTTGAGGTAGACTTACCTGAGGGCGCGGAAAAACCGTTTCCGAACTGATCCGCGACAAAAATCTAGACAAAAAACTAAAAGTTAAATCTACACTGTTAAATAGGAGGGTCATACATTGGCCAAAAAAGTCGATTGGTACTACTTTCGCGGAGGCTGAACCAGCTGTGTCAAAGCATCCAAGTTTTTGGAGGCACGCGATATAGAAATCAAAGAGAAAATACCGGCAAGCCGCAAGCTTCAGGCCGATGATGCCAAAGCTCTACTCAACAAGGCGAGCAAAATGACCGTCGCCAAAGGCAAAAAAATCACCGAATTTAAGGGTGGTAATGGCGATGAAGAGACCATCGCTGCCATGCTGGGGTCAACAGGTAATTTGCGCGCACCAACCATCGTTGTGGGGAAGACCCTGCTGGTTGGCTTTAACGAAGACGTCTACTCCAAGGTGTTTGGCTAGGCTGACAGGCAATGAACGTGGGTCGGAGAGACTTCCCCGACCCCGTCTCGCTACTTGTCTCCGAACATATCTCCCAGACCACCCAGCACGGAACCCTCTCCTTTATTGCCCCCAGGTGCGGCTGCCTGAATGACCCGATTCGCCAGACGCGAGAAGGGCAAGCTTTGCAGATAAACTGTTCCGGTGCCTTCTAACGTCGCAAGAAACAACCCTTCCCCGCCAAACACCATAGATTTTAAACCGCCGGCACGCTCAATATCGTAATCAATTCCTGGCGTGAAAGCTGCGATACACCCCGTATCAACCCGCAATACTTCGTTCTTAAGTTCTCTTTTGATGACAGTGCCGCCCACATGGATGAACGCCTTCCCATCGCCCCGCAGTCGCTGCAGGATAAACCCTTCCCCGCCAAAAAATCCTGCACCCAGGCGTCTGTGAAAAGCGATATCCAGATTTGTGCCAAATGCCGCACACAAAAAGGCATCTTTCTGGCATGTCAACTCTCCACCAATCTCAGCCATGTCGATGGGGATGATCTTGCCGGGATAAGGTGCCGCAAACGCCACACGTTTCTTGCCGTGTCCATGGTTGGTAAAGTGGGTCATAAAAATGGACTCACCCGTTAACACACGCTTACCGATATTCAGGATCCCATCGAGCACACCACTGTTCGCAGATGAGCCATCACCCATCCGGGTTTCAAAGTCGATCCCATCTTCCATGTAGTTCATGGCGCCCGCCTCGGCAATCACCACTTCTGACGGATCAAGTTCAACTTCGACGATCTGCATATCGTCGCCAAAAATTTCGTAATCCACTTCATGACAAATCATCACACACTCCTTAGGTGAACTATATCAGTAGTCTTCCACTGTATTTTCAAACTGAAACCCATCCGGTGCCATCACCAACCTGTGACGTTCCCCTGGCGCATCAGCATCCCAGGGTTCGTAGCCCGAGTCGCCAGCCCACATAGCCACTCTGACCCCATCCGCACGTTTGGCGACATGGGTCGAATAGACCTTCGCCTCAGCCTTGGCAAAATGCGCCAACGCATGGCTGGCAGGACTGTATAGCGACAGGTGGTACAAGGTCACCCAGGTCGGAGGCGCCAGATCAATCTCTCCTTTTCTATGTCGCGCCAAAGCAACAGAAGGTTTGATCCAGGCATGGTCTTTGATTTCGCCGTGATCAATGACGATATCATTCAGTCGCTCGGCAGCGCAGACAAAAAACCAGGTCGCAAAACGTTTTTGTGGTCCAGGTGGCGGCGTCCAATGTGCCAGATAGGCAAACTCATCCGGTCGCAATTGAATGCTGGCTTCTTCTTCCGCCTCGCGGGCGGCGGCATTGCGCGCCGCGATCTCAAGATCATCACCACCCGCATAGTCTTCAGGATCGATTTTTCCTCCGGGAAACACCCACATACCACCAAACGTGATTTTGCTGTTCTTTTTTAACATCAAGATTTCACAGCCATCACCGTCGGCGGCATCGCGCAACAGAATCACAGTTGCCGCGGGAATCGGGGGTTGAACACCCGCATCGTCTTCGTTGCGGGCGTCAATATTTCCGTAGGTATCGTTTTTGTGTTGATCGGACATGGTACTGAGTCGAGTCTACGCGACTTCAAACAAACCGGCTGCACCCATGCCACCACCGATGCACATGGTGCACACCACATACTTGGCACCGCGGCGTTTACCCTCGATCAGTGCGTGACCCACCATGCGTGAACCGGACATGCCGTAAGGGTGGCCAATGGATATCGCTCCACCATTAACGTTTAGCAGTTCGTCTGGGATACCGAGCTTGTCTCGACAGTACAGCACCTGCACCGCAAAGGCTTCATTCAGCTCCCATAGGCCGATGTCATCCATGGTCAGGCCGTTTTTCTCCAGCAGCTTCGGTACAGCAAATACAGGTCCAATACCCATCTCGTCAGGGTTGGTGCCCGCAACGGCCAGTCCGCGATAAATTCCCAACGGCTGCAGGCCCCGCTTTTCGGCCAGTGAGGATTCCATCAGTACACAAGCAGATGCTCCGTCGGAAAGTTGCGAGGCATTACCCGCAGTGACGTGTTTTCCTTCAGAGATCACTTGGCCGCCGCCGAATACCGGTTGCAGTCCCGCCAGAGATTCCGCGGTTGTCCCAGGTCGATTGCCTTCGTCCTGTTCGAGGGTAATATCTGAATCGGTCGTTTCACCGGTTTCCTTGTTGGTGAACTTCATGGTCGTAGGCATAGGCACAATTTCGTCCGAAAATTTCCCGTCTGCTTGAGCCGCAGCAGTTCGCGCTTGGGAGTTAGCTGCTAACTCGTCCTGAGCATCCCGGCTGACCCCGTATCGTTCGCCAACAACTTCGGCGGTTTCGATCATCGCCATGTACAGCGCAGGTTTATTCTGCAGAGCCCATGGACTCGGCACCGCAAACATATCGCCGGTCTGGTTCATCGAGATCGACTCCACGCCACCACCCACTGCCACATCCTGGCCGTCAGAAATAATCTGCTTGGCGGCCATAGCGACCGCCATCATTCCCGAGGAGCATTGACGATCGATGGTCTGGCCCGGGACGCTATCGGGTAACCCTGCCTCAAGGAGGCATTGGCGTGCGGTATTCATCGAGGCCGTGCCCATTTGAATAGCAGCGCCCATGATGACGTCTTCTACCTCATCCGGGGCAACCCCGGCACGCGCTACAGCGTGCTTGATGGCGTGGGCACCCAGCGCCTGGCTGGGAGTATTGTTAAACGCACCTCGATACGCTTTACCAATAGGGGTACGGGCAGTTGAAACGATGACAGCTTCTCGCATAAGTCTCTCCAGTTGCGAAGGATTTAAAAATTGCGCGCAGAGAGTACCATAGCCCGTTGTTTCTAACATCGACTGAGGGGAGTTTGAATGAACGTATCGGACGCTGTGCAACGCCGCAAAAGTGTGCGCAATTTTTTATCCACGCCTGTCAGCAACGAGGTTCTGACTGAGTTGCTGACCAAGGCTGCGCGCGCCCCTTCTGGCGGAAACGTACAGCCCTGGCGCGTGTTCGTGGTGAATGGCGAGCGAATGGCAGATCTGCAAGCCCATCTTGCCGACGCCCAGCCACAAAAAAACCCCGCCTACCAGATCTATCCGAGTGAGCTCAAAGCACCTTATCGAGATTCTCGTTTTAAAGTTGGCGAAGACATGTATGGGCTATTAGGTATCCCCCGAGAAGACAAAGCCGCCCGATTTGCACATCTGGCACGCAACTACGAATTTTTTGGTGCGCCTGCCGCTTTCTTCTGTTTTGTTGATCAGCAAATGGGGCCACCGCAGTGGTCGGACCTGGGGATGTTTTTGCAGACCTTTATGCTCCTGGCCCAGGAGGCAGGGTTGGACACCTGCGCCCAGGAGGCTTGGGCCATGCGATCCGAAGCCGTCGCTGAGTTTGTCGGCGCCCAAGATGAACTGATGTTGTTCTGTGGGATGGCGATCGGCAAAGCAGATCCAGAATCAGCAGTAAACTCATTGGTATCTGACAGAGAGGCGTTGGACGTATGGGCAAAATTCGTATAACCGCGGGTGCTGTCTGCTGCACTCTGATCTTTCTATTGGGTTGTTCACCCACGGCGCAGAATGATTCTTCCAACACACTATCACCGCCCGCTCCCGTTCAGTTGGAAGGCACGCTCCGTCACCATATGACGTCGGAGGCTATCGGTGAGCAGTACGTGATCGATGTATATGTTCCACCCAATGCGACAGAAGCGATGCCGGTGGTGTATTTAACCGATGGAAACACAATGTTCCCCATCGTACTCAACACCATGCATCTGCTGCGACTCGGTAATGAGCTACCGCCATTGATTCTGGTTGGTATCGGGTATCAAAAAGCGGATCAGTCTATCTCACTACGCAACAGAGATCTGACACCAACCGCTGATGAGCGCTTTCTCCAAGCGTCCACTTCGCAGGGTCCTGCAGTATTACCCCAGGCTCAGCCCGGTGGCGCAGACGCCTACCTGGATTTTATCCGCGACCAAGTTAAACCTTTTATCGAGTCTAATTATCCGGCAAAGCCAGGTGACGACACATTGATGGGTGACTCGCTTGGTGGTCTATTTACCCTGCATGCCTTATTCACCCGGCCCACAGAATATGCCCGTTACGTCGCGGGTAGCCCCTCACTCTGGTGGGATGAGGGGGTATCGTTTGCAACAGAGGCAAACTACGCCCAGACCCAGGATGACTTGCAAGCCAGAGTGTTTCTTTCGGTGGGCAGCCTGGAAGAATCACCTGGATCCGAGGAATATAGAATGGTCAGCAACATGCACAAGATGGCTGACATTCTGGAATCTCGCAGCTATCCATCCCTGCAACTGACCCGAGTTGAGTTTGATGGAGAAACTCACCTATCCGTTATTCCTGCCACGTTTGGACGTGGACTACGCGCTGTTTTTGCGGAGGATGATGTCCGGTAGCGGACGACTGAAACGTCAACTCTATACACGCATCACTTTGAGAGGAGCACGCCATGTCAGAGGTGACTCAGGACCGAGAAGTTTGGCTACAGGCCCGTCGAACCCTGCTCGAGAGAGAAAAAGCCCATGCCAGAGCTGGGGACGAACTGGCAGCCCAGCGCCGCAAATTGCCTAAACTACCGGTTGAAGACTATGTGTTCGACGATGTAGACGGTCAGGTCAAACTTTCTGATTTGTTCAACGGGCGTAGCCAACTCATCGTGCAACACATTATGTTTGGTCCTGACTGGGAAGAAGGCTGTCCCATTTGCTCATTCTGGGCGGACGGATACGACCCAATGATCATTCACATGGAACAGCGCGACATCAGTTTTGTGGCCGTTTCCCGTGCGCCGGTGGAGAAGCTTCAGGCTTACAGAGATCGCATGGGATGGGATTTTGCCTGGGTATCCGCGCTCAACAACCAATTCAACTTCGACTTTCACGTAAGCCTGTCGGACGCTGATCGCGAGAAAGGTACGACCACCTACAACTACGCCGAGGTGCCCGCACGAATGGAAGAAATGCACGGCACCAGTGTATTTGAACGCAGTGAGGATGGCGGCATACTACACACCTATTCCACATACGGCCGCGGACTTGATGCCATGAACGCAGCCTATGGCTTCATCGATTTGACCCCCCGCGGACGCAACGAAGGTGACCTGCCGTTTAGTATGGCGTGGGTTAAACGTCACGACACATACTGATCTGAATCCTAGAGGCCCCCTTCTGTGAGCTTGGATGGGTCCAGCAGCGAACGCAATTCGTCCTCAGCAAGATCAGTGTTTTCCAGCGCTACATCAACAATGGGGCGATTTTCTCGATACGCCTGTTTGGCAATTTCTGCAGCTTTGGCATAACCAATAATTGGATTCAGCGCGGTCACCAGGATGGGGTTACGATCTAAACTCTCGGTCAGTTTTTGTTCGTTTACGGTGAACGTTGCAATGGCTTTGTCTGCCAACAGTTTTGATGAGTTACCTAGAATTTCAATACTGTCGAGGATATTCGCGGCGATCATGGGCAACATGACGTTCAGCTCAAAATTTCCTGCCTGCCCCCCGACCGTGATAGCGGTGTCGTTACCCATCACTTTAGCCGCAACCATGGCTACCGCCTCAGGAATCACCGGATTCACCTTACCCGGCATAATCGACGAACCTGGCTGCAGAGGTTGCAGGGTGATTTCACCCAATCCTGCCAATGGTCCAGAATTCATCCACCGAAGGTCGTTGGCAATCTTCATCAGGGTGACGGCCAACGCCTTCAATTGCCCCGACAGCGCCACAATCGCATCCTGAGACCCGATGTAAGGAAAAAAGTTATCGGGCGCAGAAAAATCGATACCGGTCGATCCAGTAAGCTCGGCGGCAAATTCTCCAGCAAATTTCGGGTGCGTGTTGATTCCCGTACCCACCGCCGTGCCCCCTTGAGCTAAGACTTGCACCGCCCGCACCGTAGACATTACCAGTCCAAGATTGTTGCGAAGCTGATCAGCCCAACTTCTCAGAGCCTGGCCAAAACTGATCGGCATAGCATCCATCAGGTGGGTTCGGCCGGTTTTTACATAGTGTTCCGTTTCCTGAGCTTTCGCCTCAATGGCTTCGATCAGGTGTTCAATCGCTGGTGACAAGTGTCGATGCACCCCCAACACCGCACTGACGTGAATGGTCGTTGGTATGACATCGTTGCTGCTTTGACCAAAATTCACATGGTCATTGGCGTTTACAGGCGAACCGAGGCGTTCGCTGGCCAGGGTTGCAATCACCTCATTGGCATTCATGTTCGAGCTGGTGCCAGATCCAGTCTGATACACATCTACCGGGAAGTGATCCATTAAATCCGAACGTGCCGTCAACGCTTCACAGCTTTCAGAGATCGAGCGGGCCATCTCCGCATCGATACAATCCAGCTTGTGGTTCGCTATGGCAGCTACCTGTTTCACCAACAGCAGAGCTTCGACAAATGCTCTGGGCATGCGTTGGCCACTGATGGGAAAGTTGTTTACGGCCCGCTGGGTCTGGGCACCGTAAAGAGCGTCAGCGCTTACCTCAAGTTCACCCATACTGTCGCTGACGATGCGAGTTTCGCTCATAAATCACCTTGTTTTGTTGAATCCGATTTGTGCTGTTCGGGACGAGCGCGTTGCATGAGTACCTCGCTTAGCTGCTGCATTCGAAAAGAACAGGATTGCACCTCCCGAACATCCTCAGCGCTTCGAGCAAGTCGCTGTAATCCTTGTAACGTTCTATATATGTTATCCAAACAAAGCCAACGCCAATGCATCGGGTTGGTCTCGTCCTCAATCGCCGCAATCAACACGCTATACGCTCGCCGATAAAAATAGCGTTTGATCCGCCCTGGCGCTTCGCCAACAACCTCATCACAAAGATCCAGGTAGGTGGATAACAGACGCGGTTCATCAGGTTTCAGAGCGAAACGGATATGTTCCTCAAGCGAGGCAGTAGCTGAATTTCGCATACGTTCTCAAACGGTTCGTATGCCGTGAATCATAGTTGATAATGATTATCATTTACAGATTTTGTTTGCTGGGGACCTTAAGAATCGACGCTCAAGTCTTGTGCCAAACCGGGCGGCCATGGCTGCGCCAGCGGAAAAGGTGGGCACCTGCGATGAGAAGGCTTCCAATCACCGTGAGCGGTACTTCGTAAATTTCCAGAGCTTCGATCAACACAGCAGCCCACAGCAATGCCAACCCAGTCATCACAATGCTCGTGAATCGTCTATGGTTCACCGTGCCACGCGCTTGCCAGACCACCCATAGGGTAATTGGCGTAGCACAGGCGACTATGATCAGATGTACCGTGTGGTTGTGATCTAGTTGGGCGGCCAGCGGCAACAGTGCTCCTAACAAAGGGAAGCTCAAGCAATGAATCATACAGGCAGACGATAATCCTATTGCCCATAGATCCCCCTTCCCGGTTTTTGGTGAAGCGTTTGCATCACTCGTTCTCATTGGGTCGCCATCATTTCAAAATGTTATGTTATAACATTCTTGGCAAGTTTTGAATTGGTGCGTAGATCACCTACGAGCAACCACACCCACGAGCAAATACACCTACCAGCGGGAAATCTCCACACGGTTTCATGTCAGCCTCCGATCACGTTTCCATCGTCAGCTTTAATCGACACTACGCTGGGTCGTGGCGGCATGTTTTCTTGAAAATCAGGCCATCGGGTTGTTGGATTTTCAAATGTCGCCTGTCGTCCATCACCTGGGTGTTGGATGGCCAGAAAGAGCGTCTTTCCATCCGGTGCAAATCGGGGCCCGCAAACCTCCGCCCCTACCGGGGCCCTGAAAAACGCAGTCCCAGTGCCGCGGCGTGGACCGTCCGTATCTATTGCCCATAGCCCATCTGCAGCGCCGGTCACTGGATTGCCGTCTGTTGAAACCCAAAGTCGTCCGGCTGCATCAAACGCGCAGTTGTCCGGACTGCCGAACCAGCCGTTATCGCTGGTGGCCGCGTTCCAAGTTGCGGCTGCCTCGGGATCAGCTGGGTCTCCACATTGAACCAGAATGTCCCAGGTTGAGCGTTCCGAGGCGTGATCACCGCCAGGATTTTGAATTTCAACGATGTGACCGACCATGTTCCGGGCCCGCGTATTAACCGCGTTAAGCTGATCCGGGGCTCGAAGACTATTGTTCGTTAACATCACGTACGCTCTGCCTGTGCCCGGTTGCGCTTCCACATCTTCAGGTCTATCCATCGGAGTCGCCCCCAACAGGTCGGCCGCGCGTCTAGCTTCAATCACGACATCGGCTTGCGACGAAAATCCATTGCTTTTTGTTAAGGGACCACTTCCGTATTCTAGAGGCAACCAATCTAAGCGCCCGTCATCGTGAAACTTACCCACATATAAGGTGCCATGATCCAGCAGACTTTGATTGGCCACCCGATCGTCTGGATCCACCCGGTCTTTGGTGACGAATTTGTAAACGTATTCAAACCTTTCGTCATCACCCATATAGACAACCAAGCGACCATCAGGCGCAATCACACTTTCTGCACCTTCGTGCTTAAAACGACCCATGGCAGTGCGCTTCCTGGGCTTGGACTGGGGATCCAACAGGTCTACTTCGACAATCCACCCGTACCGATTAGGCCCGTTGGGTTCTTTGTTTATATCAAACTCATTGTAATAGCGTCCCCACTGGAACCAGCCGCCAGGCACACCATATCGCTTATGATTTTCGGCCTCAGGCTGCTCTTCATCCATGCTTCCCTGGAAATATCCGTGAAAATTTTCCTCTGCCATCAGATAGGTTCCCCACGGCGTAACACCACCGGCACAATTATTAAATGTACCCGTGCCATTGACACCCGAGGGGTCTGCAGATGTGCTAAGACGGTGGTGGCCCGCTGCAGGACCACTGTACGCCATGGGTGTGCCGTAACCGAATATTCTTCGATTCAAAGGCGAAGCCAAATTGACCTGCCATCGCCCGCCCTGCAAAACAATTTCGACAACGCTGCCCCCGTGAGCAACCATCTCGATATCACACAAGTCTTTTGTCATCGAGCCAGGGAATCCGGCAGAGACATTCGGAAACATTAAAACAGAGGAGGTGTATTCGTGGTTCACGCACAGCAGAGCCCGTGACATATCCGACTCACCTTCCGGCAATGGATAGTAGCCGATAAAATCACAGTTATAGCCAAATTGTTTTTTTTGCGCCTCGGCCGACTGTTGCAAAGGATCAAAAACGGCAGCGTCTGGGAACAAAGCATCTCCCCACCGAATCAACACTTGCGCGGAATAGCCTTCGGGCACGTGGTGGTAACCGTCCGAGCCACGCTGGATCTCATCAAATCTAAACCCCGGGAGTTGGCCGCGTGAACCGGCGCCGTCGTCGCCAGAACCGACTGCCCCCGCAGCAGATTGCCCTGCGCAACCACCAAGACCTGGCGTCGACGCGCCAACACCTAGCACCAAGCCACGCCCCAATAGTGCTCGCCGCGAAATGCGACGCTGCAAAACCTCATCGAGTGGATCACTGCTACCAACTGTTGGATTTGACACGGTATCATGCTCACGCATCATCAACACTCCAGGGGCCGCACGCCGCAGGCTGTGCCTGAAGCACATCGCGCCTCATTTGATTATTAGACTAAAAAAGGACTGTGCTATTGCTTGCAATCGTTACACAGGCCAGTGACTTCGACCACAGAATCAACCCTAGAGAAGCCCTGTTCGGCCATCAGTTTCTCAATGACATTCCACAACTGATTTGATTCCAACTCATCAGCCCGACCGCAAGCCGAACACAACAAGTATTGGCTTTCGTGACTGTGTTCGGGGTGTTCACAAGCAATGTAGGCCTGTTTGGATTCGATTCTGTGGGCTAATCCAACCTCAATAAGGAAATCCAGGTGGCGATAAACCGTAAGCGGTGCGATCTTTTTCCGTTCACGCTTTTCTAAACGCGCCATCAGCTCGTAGGCCGAAAGAGGATTATCGCTCGCCAACAACTCCGCATAGGCTGTCAGTCGAGCAGGGGTCAGTCGTTTACCGATCTGGGCACAGCGGTTTTCTACAACACGAAGTTGTGAATTGGATATATTCAAAGCTGCCGCATTTACCAAATGTTCACCTGCTTATACACGTTATACACGGGATTATGGATTAGCTATCTTGGCGTCGTGTAACCTGTATACCACACCAATGCTGCTGCTCTCCAATGGCTCAAACCGCCCTTCCAAAATAATCGGATCCCAAGAAACGTCTACCCCTTCTGATGCAAGTACCTCAATAGAGCCCGCGGCACCACCCGGCACATGAAAAAAGCAGCTTGGTGGATTGGAGGTGAGCAAGAAGTGTTTTTGTTTCATGTCCGGCTCCAGGGGCATCATAAAACCAGAAACCTTAATCGTTTCTCCTGCTCTGTCTTGCACACTTTTTGGGAACGTCGCGATCAGCCCCGTTTCACCATAGTCCAATTTTGCACTCATGAGTTCGCTCCAGGTGATCCCGCCCTCGATCGTGGGCGGTATGGGAAACCCAGCCGCTCGCAGGCTGATGGTATTAATCGCAAATTCTACTTTTGCATCACCCAGGCTCGCGGTAACCAGATCCAAACCCATTTCGCCAGCGGAGACGCCAAAACCCATGACACCATCTTCTGCGGATTTGAGATCGGATAGGACTAAGCGGCTGGTACCCTCGATGGAAAGGTCAGGTACAGCACCCACAACGGGTCTACCTTCAGGGGTCAATATGCGTACGCCTAAGTATGCCTGGTTGCGCTCAAGTACATCCACCACGTGGCGTCCCTGGGCATCCTGGTAGCCAAACTCAACAATCCCCTCAAGTACCACCTCGGTAACTTCTGATGCCGGAATGGGCTCTACGTATTCGGGTACCGGCCCCTCCAGCGCCAACTCGTCGAACGTCAATCCAGCGGCCTGAGCATTCGCAACCTGGCTTGTGATGACAAGCACCAGCGGTACGCTAAATCGAAAAATGGAGCGAAACATCAATCTACCCATACGCACTCACTACCCATACACACTATCCATACACACTATCCATACACACTACCCAAACAGCTTTAAAGGTATTTTAAGCTACGCCTCTAGGAGCGTTGTCGCAACATCCGTGTTGTAAGCTTGGATCGCTGGAACAATGGCACTCAATACGCCAACCAGGAATAAGCCAGCGACCAGCAAAAATTCGTCTGCTATCCAAATTAGACCGGTCAGCGTCATTCCTCTTGTGTCTGCCACCCAGATGCCCAGCAGCTCCATAGCCAGGTGCCCAACAAGGACCCCAAGAATGACGCCAGCAAACGTCATTAATAATCCTTCGACGATCAGGTAAGTTAGAAGTTCCGCTCTGGTTGCGCCCAAACATCGCAACATCGCAAGTTCACCGCGACGGCTACGCAGAGAACCATACAAGGCAGCAAAGATAGACAGCGCCGCGGTTGCGACAAGGACCCAGGCGAAAGCACCCAAAGCGCTGATCCCGACACCCACCAGTTGCAACAATCGGGATATTTCCATGGCCGGTGCTGCCGCCTGCAGGACACCACCTGCATTTACCTCTCTAGGCAAAGTCATTGCTGCTAACGGCGTGTTATAGCTCAATAACATCGCCGTGATTTCGGTGTTTGCATCGTGCGTGCCATGATCTTCCTCTTCGTGAGCGTGACCATCATGCTCGCCTTCGTGAGCGTGCTCACCCTCTTCGTCAGCGTGGTCATCATGTTCGTCTTCATGCGCGTGTTCATCCGCTTCATGAGGATGGCCTTCGTGCTCATCTTCGTGCGCGTGCTCATCCGCTTCATGAGCGTGGTCTTCGTGCTCATCTTCCTGCGCGTGCTCATCCGCTTCATGAGCGTGGTCTTCGTGCTCGTCTTCGTGCGCGTGCTCATCCTCTTCGTGAGCGTGGCCTTCGTGCTCATCTTCGTGCGCGTGTTCATCCTCTTCATGAGCGTGGCTTTCGTGCTCATCTTCGTGCCCGTGTTCATCCTCTTCATGAGCGTGGTCATCATGTTCGTCTTCATGCGCATGGTCATCTTCATGGGCATGGTCATGTCCACTTTCATCATGCAGTTCCCAAACACTCTCCAAGGAAGTCAGCACCAATCTGTCGAGCACGTTTCCTGTCGGTTCTAGAATGCCGACGACCCGATAGGTCTGATCATCGTGTTCATGGCCACCATCCACCAAACCGTGTGCACCCGCAAACGTGGAACCGAGCGAAAGATTAGCAGCTTGTGCAACATTTGCGCCCACCACTGCCTGCATGGATTCACCCCAAAGCTGGCCGGCGATCACCTCTCCACCGTACAAATCAACATAATCGTGAGTGGTGCCCACGATACGAAACCCAAGATAGCTGTCGCCCAAGGACATCGGGACTGCTAACCCAATCCGAGGATCTTCGGCCCATTGCTCGGTCTCACTCAGCGGGATATTGCCGGGTGGAATATCCGCGTGGTACACAGCGGACAAAATCAACTGGACAGGACTACCCTGTGCCCCCAGCACAAGGTCGATCCCTTTGGCATCTCTGGACATGGTTTCACGTAACTGCGTGCTGGCTAGAAGCAACAGAACAATACTTGCCGTACCCAGCGCCATTAACAACACATTCACCAATGTGGTGAGCGGAGATAGCGTCAGATTTGCAAGCGCAAGCCTTAACCAAGTCATACGATCGCTTCCATCTCAAATTCAGAATCGAGCTTGCCGCGAACTCTTTCATCATGGGTTACCACAACCAGCGATGCGCCAGCCGTTTCTGCGGAATGCTTAAGCAACGATAGCGCATCTTCAGCTCTATCATTATCCAAAGCAGAGGTCGGCTCATCTGCAAGCACCAGTGCTGGTCGGTGCACCAGGGCTCTAGCGATTGCTACCCGCTGCGCCTGACCTTGACTGAGCATTTTCGGTTTACGATCCGACAAGTCCTGGATTCCAAGCTCCGTAAGCAACCGGTCGACGGCTTGGACATCAACGTCTACCCGCGCCATTTTTTGCGCAAGCTCAATGTTCTGACGCACCGTGAGTGCTGGCATGAGAAATAATCGCTGGAATACCATACCCATATTCTGCCCGCGAAATCGGTCCAACGCAGAGAGACTCAACTGACTTAGTTCTTGCCCGAGAATCTGGATCGTGCCAGCTCCGGGACTTAACAAGCCAGCTAACAAGTGTAGGAATGTTGTTTTGCCACAGCCTGAAGGTCCGATGACAGCCATACTTTGCCCTGATTTAAGTGCAAATTCACTGATATCGACAATCTGCTTATCGCCGTAGGTAAACTTCAAATCCGATACGTTGAGAACAAGTTCTTCAGACATTGTCGTCCACCGATGTAACGCTGTGATGTTGGTACCAACGCCAAATATGTGCGGTTGCCAAAAGCCCCCCACCGGCCAAGGTAATGGGCGTTTCGAAAGGCTCAAAGGTAGGCACTGCAACCGCGGCAATTAACAGCCCAAGCCCAGTCAGAGCGCACGCGATAAATACCTCGTTTCTGTCAGCAGTCATCTCGTTTAGCACAACCCAAAGGGTAACAGGTGCGGCAGCAGCGACCATCAAAATATGAACAAAGTGGTCATCCCCAAACTGAGAAGCCACCGGCAGCAGAACAACAAACAATGGGAGACCGAGACAGTGCAGTACACACAAAGACGACAGGCTGGCTGCAGCGACATCCCAACCTCTGGATAGATTACGTTTTTTCAACATCAACGCTTAACACTCGTACTGAAATCATCAGAAGTCAGATATGTTATATCATCACTCAGGTAAAAGTTAGCTTTGCGCTTAGACATCAGGTCCCCTCTGGCGAAAAACCAAATCCGCGAAAGCAGTCACCAATCTGCTCATGATCTAAATCTTTTGCGATGATCACAATTCGCGTTCTCCGATCTTCGGACGGCCAGTCGTCCAGGATCTGAGGAGGATGAAATACGTGCTGCACACCATGGATCACCATCGGTCGATCTACACCATGGACGTTAACAATACCTTTGATACGCAACAAATCAGGTCCTTTAAACTGAAGCAGCAAAGACAAGCTGGCTTCAAACATAGCCGCATCAACAGGTTCGGAAAAGGTCAAGCAGCTGGCAAAAATTTGGCCATGCCGGTTAGGGTCTGCGGGATGATCATGGGTGTGGCGATCAGCATGCTGAGCCGCCAGCATTTCTTCCCGCAGCCAGTCATCAACTTTTGCGGCTTTGCCGTCCAACTTGAACGAGCCCACGTCAAAAAACCAACCCGCCTGAGCCTCCCCGTGCAGTACTTGATTTTGTTCCGCAGAGGGCGCCAGTTCTCGCAACCGGCGGTCCAATTTCACAACGTCGTCGCCCGCCAGATCAGTTTTGGTCAACAAAAGTCTGTCAGCAACAGCAACCTGTTTAACCGCCTCCAGATGATTGTGCAGTGATGCGAACCCGTTAACCGCATCAACCGCAGTGATTACGGCGGCAAGGTCATATTGAGCGCTGACTGATTCGTTGCCCAGGATAGTCTGAAGAATCGGAGCAGGATCAGCAATCCCGGTGGTCTCAATGATGACTCGATCAAACCATCGCTTTCCACCCCGGGCATAGCGCCAGGGCGCATCGGTCAGTGTCTTCACCAAGTCGGCTCTAATGGTGCAGCAAATGCAGCCGCTCTCTACGGCGACCAGGGTGTCATCATCAATTGGCGTCAAAAGTTGGTGATCTAACCCGACTTCCCCAAATTCGTTCACCAATATCAGTGTTCGATCCAATTCACCTTGCTGGGCAAGGTGGCGCAATATTGTGGTTTTACCACTGCCTAAAAAGCCGGTGAGTACCGAGACAGGAATTCGTTCTGCAGACATTTACCAGGTGATCATGCCACCAGGTCCATAGTCATCACCAGCCGATCGACCATTGCTTGAGGAGATCGATGGACAACGCCTGGATAACCTAGTGCATTTTTCTTGCCTGGGAACATACCCACACTGTAACTATCCATTCGCTGGATGTCTTCTGCTCTTGGGTTCTGAGAAATGGAACAATCTTCGAGGTATCGGACGTCTTCCGCACGCAACCATTCACTACCGGGTCCCATCAGCGTCGAAATGAGTCGCAACGAAACGTTGTCCATATGAAAGCGCGGGCAAGTTGGACGCCTTGAATGAACCAGGCGGACGGAAAGTTCAGATGCATCAGTTTCGTATCCAAAGCGTTCCGCCCAATACGCAACAAACTCTAAGCACTCATCAAAACCTGGGTGACCCCCAAGCGCTTGGAGCGCATCGCCCAGAAACATTTTGGCATCTTGCTGCTCGCTGGGAACCCCAGTAAGTTCAACGGGGGCCGCCAGCTGGCGCCGTTCTACCAGCTGCTGCGCGAACGCTCGGACAGGAACAGGGACGGCGTTACAGAATTCTAACGGTGTTGCCGAATCGACAGGCGTTGTCTTCATATCAAGCGCGAGTTGCCGAGGATTGACTAATGATATGTTATAACGTTTAGCTAATCCACAGGGCATTTTGCACGGTCTATGGAGATGCAGAAAAACGACTCTTGAGCTGTTCCACAAATGGTGTCGCCGTGTTCGCGTATTTTACAAACGGATCCCGGTCGGCATTTTCATTCCATTCGTATTCCGTAGACGCAGCCACCATCCGAGCGACTTCCAAGCCGAAGAATCGAGCGATAACCGCAAGGCTCATATCAATGCCCGCCGAAACACCTGACGACGTTAAGAATCGACCACTTTCGACCCAACGTGCCTCCAACTGCCAGTCCGCCTCACCCTGACTGACCAAATAGTCGAAGAAGACCTTGTTACCCGTCGCCTTAACCCCAGCTAGAAGTTCGGCTTTCGCGTATAGAGCAGAACCGGTGCAGACAGACGTTGCGACAGCAACATTGGGTACCGTCTTCTTAAGGAACTCGATCATTGCCGGATTGTCCACCTCTACCAAGGTGCCTATGCCGCCTGGCACCATCAGCACATCCAGATCAGGGGCATCTTCAAACGAGTACTGCGCTTCGACTTTGGGCGCGAGATGTTTTGGATAGCTGGTTGTGGTCAGGACAATGGGCCGTTTTTCTTCGGCAATGAGGTGAACCCTGATGTTCTCAACCCCCATGTTCATCCACATCTCCAGGGGTCCAAAAAGGTCTAACGGCTCCGTGCCATCATACAGAACGATGCCTATGTCCAGCGGCGGCGCCCACTTATCTTCAACAAAGTCGTCCGGGAGAGCAACGCTGAACGGCACCTCTCCTTGTTGATCGCCAGCCTGCCACTTTAGACGGTATTGACCGGATGCAAGATGACCGTCGACCAATCCCATGAGATCCTGTTCTCCCATACTGTGCACGGCACGCACCTGGGTTTCGTTTCCCGCGTCGTCTACGACCACAATACTGGGCGCGCCTTCCGGCAACTCATCAAACCAGATCCTCACGTCATACAGCTTTTCAGTTAGCACCTCTCCAGCGCCGGGCTGGCTTTTCAACACTTCAGGCGTCGCAGCCCAAACTGCTGAGGTGAGCAGGAAAAATAAAGTGGCCAGGGAAACTCGATCAACGCGTCTTCTCATGTTTGCTCCAAAGCGGTGGTGGGTATGCGCTCAACTCTTCCTAGAATGAGCGATAGTAGTGAAGGAATGAAGGTGAGGGTCACCAAGGACGAAAAAAGTAGGCCAAACAGGACAATCGCACCAAGACCCCGATAAAGCTCAGTGCCAGAGCCTGGGAAAAAAACCAAAGGTGAAAGGCCGATCACAGTTGTAATCATTGACATCATGATCGGGCGAATCCGTGCGCTTACCGCATCAAGAACGGCATCATGAGCATTCAGACTTCGCTCTCTAAAATTACGTAACCCGCGTTCGACGATCAATATAGGATTATTGACGACTGTGCCTATGAGCACTAAAAAGCCCAACATGGTGATCAAATCAAAAGGTTGAGTAAAACCAGCCAAACCAATGCTGGGCAGCACACCACCAATGACATTTAACAACCATATTCCTACCAACCCACCGCTCACACCAATTGGGATAGACAGCATGATCAAAAGCGGATACCCCCAGTGAGAAAAAACAGCAACCAGCAACAGGTAGGCAATTAAAATGGCAACCGCAAAATTACCGGACAGTGCTCCTCGCGTGGTTGCCATTTGATCCGATGCTCCGCTGATACTCATACTGACCGAGGCAGGCACTTCCCCGTTTTCTTTCATGCCCAGTACAATTTCATTGCGAACTTTTTCTACGGCGGTTTCCAACGGCACTTGTCGCGGCGGGACGATCTGCAATGTCACTGTGCGTTCACCGTCGACCCGACGAATCGTCTCCGTGTTCACCGTCTCTCTTACTTCAACGATTGATGACAGCGGCACGGTAGAGCCGTTCGCAGTATGCACGCTAATTTGGTCGATCTCTGAAGGCTGGCTGATACGACCATCTGAGCCATACAAAAACATATCGATCTTATCGTCATTTAAGAAAAACTCGTCTACGAATGCACCGTCGGAATAGGCCCAAATTGTATATCCCAATCCGGATGTATTGACGCCCAGCTCAGCCGCCCGTTCCCAATCCGGCATTATTTCCAACATGGGTTGCCCCATGGTTAAATTGGAAGGCACCGGCCTTACCTGCGGTCGATCAAACAGAGCTCTGGACTTGAGAAAGGCAGCCAGACCCGCGTCGAATAACGTGGTCAGTTCCGGTGCGCTGATATCCACATTGATACTACGCGTGCCCCCAGAATTACCCGCGAAAATGCTGCCCCGATTAGCAAAGGCGATCAGCCCCGGTTTGTCATCAATCGTCTGCGACGCCTTGGCCATCAAGGCATCGGTTTGAGCCCGATCGGTGGCTTCGACCAGGTAGAACACCTGGCCGGCACTGATAAAGGCGACATTTCCGCGGATTGCAGGGACGTCGGTTCGGCCAGAGGAAAACTCCTCAGGATCAGCACCAAAGTGAGGACTGAACGTGCTGTCGACATCCGCATAAACCTCTTCCATGGTCTTGATGTTGTATCCAGGGGGCGCAAACATTAGCGCAAAGACTTTCGATTCTTCCCCTTCTGGCAGGTATTCTGCTGCAGGGGTCAAGAACAACAGGATGAGCAACGCGGTGGCTAACGTCCCGCCGATAAACGTTAATCGACGGCGCACACTTGTGGTTAACCACGCCACAACGTCTACGATCTTGTCCCTGAAGCGCGCCCCCAGCAGTGAAAGTCTGGCGCTTGAAGAATCTGCCACGTGTAGAAAACGACTGCTCGCCGTAGGCACGAGTGTTATGGCCACAAGCAAGGACATGATGATGGACGCAGCAATCGCGATTGCGATATCCGAATACAACTGTCCCGCTTCGTCAGCAATAAAGACGATTGGCAGAAACACAAACACGGTCGTTAGTGTTGACGCCAATACCGCAGGCCAAACTTCCGTGACACCATCAATGGCAGCTGGCAGGCGCTCTTTGCCCATAGACAAGTGTCGGTAAATGTTCTCCAACACAACGATGTTGTTGTCCAAGGTCATGCCAATAGCAAAAGCAACGCCAGCCAAAGAGATCACGTTGATTGTACGACCTGTAAGCAGAAGCCCAAGAAAGGCAGCAATCGTACAGATCGGAATGCCAGCCGCGCCGATGAGTGTGGCACCCATTGATCTTAGAAACAGAAACATCACCAGCGTTGCAAAGACCGCACCAATCACTAGGTTCCGCCATACAACCTGGACAGCTTCTACAACGTAAACCACATCGTCCGATCCCAAGGTAATATGTAGTCCACGGTCCGCGAGAATACCCTGGTTCATATCCTCCATGGCTTGCAGCACCGACGCTTTCACTTCGATCACGTTCGCACCGATTTCCTTACGCAAACGCATACCAATCATGGGCTCACTGAAGGTGTAGGCCACACTTCGCAGCTCGGCATACTCCAGATCCACCGTTGCCACATCACCCAATCGGACCAGCGAATCACCCTGTCGCGAAATAATGAGGTCTCTAATCTCCTGTAGGGTGGTAAAGCGTCCAATGGTACGCACCAGAAAACGGCGTTTTCCGCTGTCCACATCACCGCCGGAAACGTCTTGATTTCGAGCTCTGATCGCATTTCGCACATCAATGAGCTGTAGCTGGCGCTGGGCGAGCTTGTCTGGGTCTACCCGAATCCTGATTTGGCGCTCACCGCCGCCGGTTGCGCCGACATTCGAGACTCCAGGTACTTGTTCCAGGCGAGTCCGAACATAGTCGTCGACAAAATCCTGCTGCGTACGAATATCTACATTCATAGGATTGCCTGGCACAGGCCGTACGGCGAAGAACATAAATGGGTTGTCACTGGCCGAACTGGTACTGATACTCGGCTCATCTACGTTTTCTGGGTAGGCGGGTACCTGCGATAAGGCGTTGTTAACCAGGATGAGCGCTTCATTGATATCTACCCCCAGCGGAAACTCCAGCTCGATTTCCGCCCGGGCGGTGGACGCCACCGATACAATCCGTTCGAGCCCGGGGATCCGTCGCAGGTACTCTTCCTGCTCAACGATAATCTCTTTTTCCACATCTTGTGGAGTTGCCCCGGGCCATCGTGTATCTACCGTTAGCACGCGAGCTTCGATATCCGGAATCATCTGCACCGGTACCTGAAAGACAGAAAGCACGCCCAGTAGACAGAGGATCAGAATGGCGACAACAACAATGACTGGCCGCTGCACGGCAAACTGAAACACTACTGTCCTCCAGCGGCGCCGGTGACAATCTGGACCGTTTGATTCGGGCGCAGGCTTTCATTGCCTCGAACAACAACAAGATCACCAACAAACAGGCCAGTACCTCGCACCTGACTTCTATTGCCTTTCGATTCTCCTACATTGACGTACACGGCCTGTGCGATTAGGCCGTCGTTGGTCCTGTCTTCGGCAACGCGCCAAACCAAGGTTGTGCCATCTGCTCGTCGCACAAGCGCATCGCTGGGTACAAATAGCGCCGAGGTTGTTCCTTCGCCGACAAACAGCGTGACCTTTGCTGACATTCCGGGGGCAATTTGACCGCCCTTATTGTCCAGTTCCAACCAAACGGGGAATGTTCGTGCGGCAGAAAGCCCCTGAGGTATTAGTGCACCCACTTGTGCGTCAAATTGTTGATTGGGTAGAGATTCAAATTCGACGTTTGCCTGGGCGGTTTTGCGCAGCTGCGTAAAGATATGTTCCGGAACCGGAACCTCTATACGGGCAGGATCCATTTCTACCAGCTGCAGGACCGACGAATCCGATCGAATCCATTGACCGATCTCGACGATTTTATCTACAACCGTTCCTGCAAAAGGTGCCAGCACCGTGTGTTGATCCAGTTGACGCTGCACCCGCCCCAATTCAGCGTTCCGCTCATCGGCGCGCGCAAGAGCAATAGCCACCACAGTGCCCGCCGTGTCCAACGTAGACTGAGGAACATGTCCTTGGGTCCGCAGACGTTGCGTTTCTTCGAATTTGCGCTGAGCTTCGGCCACTTCGGCCTCCGCCTGAGCCAGTTGAGCCTGAGCACTCTGCAGATCAAAACGAACGATCCCATCATCCAAATGAAATAATTCCTGGCCCTGCTCTACTGAATCTCCGCGATCGACGGAAATGGATTCGACCATACCTGCCACCTGCGCGGACACCAGCGTTGTTCGTCGCGCAACAGCACTGCCGACCAGGGTGACTTTGGTCAGCAACTCTTCTTCCAGCACGGGGGCCACGCCAACGGACGCGGCTCTTTCATTGGCGAGGGCGGAACACGAAGTGATTGTCAGACCAAAAATCAGAAGAAGACGGGGTAAATGCTGCATCGCCCCATATTAGCCAATTCCGCCCCCCAAGTCGCCAGGTCTTGCCGAAAGTCGAACGAACAATCAGCTCCAGCGCAAGTTGTCAGCGACCTTTTCACCAATCATCAAAGTAGTTAGGTGTGTGTTCGCGCTGGGTACAGCCGGCATAATTGAAGCATCCGCCACCCGCAAACCTTCAAAACCTAGAACTCTGCATTCGGGATCAACCACGGCAAGCGGATCGGAGCTGCCGCCCATTCGACATGTGCTGGTGGCATGCTGGGTGTCACCGGCGATGGCAAGACAAAGCTCGTCCAGGTCACCATCGCTAAGCTGTTCCAGCTCGCCCAAACCAAGGGATTCCCCTCGCGCCGCAACCCAGCCACCGGTCGCAAGTTGGACAGCACTGGCGGTTGCCTGTACGGCATCATGATGCGCAAGTGCAGCTATTTGTCTGACACCGGACCGCATACGAGATCTATCCCGGTGATCGTCTAACATATTCTCTTCGATTCGGGGTTGGACCGAGGGGTCGGGGGAGACGATTCTGAGTTCGCCTCTTGAGAAACACTCATTCAACCAAAAACCAAACATCCCAATGCCCACAGGATTGTGCTCCAGCCCGTCACGACCCAACGAATCCCCCAAGCGGTTCATCGCCACCATCATCATGTCCCCGACACCAACACCCTCCGTGCCGGAACTATACCGAACACAACAGTTAGTGTGGCGAAAGCCAGGCTTGGGAACGGCATCGCCTCGCAGTTGCAAGACAAGGGAGACCAACGGGTGATCCTGAAAGCCCAGGCCAACTGGAAGGTCTGCCAAACCAGGCACACCCGCCTCATTCAACCAGGCTTCTGGACCAATCCCAGAGCGCTGTAAAATCGCTGGTGAATGTACTGCACCTGCACACAGGACAATATGTTGCGCAAAAACCTCCTCTTGTCGACCATTTTTGATAACAACCAAACCGACGGCTCGCTGGCCTTCAAACAGAACGCGGTCAACACAAGTATCACCTGCAATGTTTAGATTATTTCGACCGCGAACAGGTTCTATATAGCCGTCGTTGGTGGATATGCGTCGACCACCCAGACTATTGATCGCGTAAGGAGAGACGCCGAGGGCGCCCGGTGCGTTGTGATCCGAGGCCCATCCGAAACCTGCATCCAATGCACTTTCACCCAAGGCCTGATCAACTTTCCCCCAACGATTGATCGGCGCTCTGTAGATGGGGATTGGTCCGCGATCGCCATGATAGTCTTTGGTGGCATAACGCTGGTCGGTTTCAGATTTGCAGAAATAGGGCAGCACGTGCTCATAACCCCACCCTTCACACCCCAGCGCCTGCCACTGATCATAGTTGTGTGGCACACCTCTAATCGCAATCTGTCCATTAATCGCGGAGCTGCCACCCAGCCCCCTCCCCCGCCAGTAAATCTGGGGTTCTTGGGCTTTGGTTCTTCTAGCTGTTAAGTCATCGTATCTGAATTGCGCATATTCTGGCGCGGTGATAATGGTTGAGGGATTGGGTACCCGCATGGCGACCGGTGTTTCAGACACGCGATAGTCTGGCCCGGCTTCCAACAACAGGACTTGGCAATTCGGAATCTCCGAAAGTCGAGCGGAAATGACAGCACCCGCCGAACCTGCGCCAACAATAATGAAGTCATATTTCAAAGAGATGTCCTCCAAAGACGGCACGCCGCCACTATTGCTCAAACAATCCGCTCGAACACAATCCAGCCGAACACAATGCAACCGAAATAGTAGTAACATCCGGGACTTTATCGCCTAACCGCCATACTGAAAAGAAAGTTGTAGTGAGCAACGAACCACGAACCAGCCAATTTGCGTTTGCATGCCTGTTGTTTCTTCTATCAGGGTCAGCCGCCTTGATCTACGAAGTGTTGTGGATGAAGGAACTATCTTTGCTATTCGGCAACAGCACACAGGCTGCAGCCGCCACGCTCGCAGCGTTCTTCAGCGGCATCGCCGCAGGCAACGCCTTTTGGGGACGCAAAGCCACCCGGCTAAGGCGACCACTAATGGTCTATGGGCTGCTGGAGCTGGGCGTTACCGCAAGTGCCCTGATCTTTTTTGCCGTTATCACAATTTACGATGCGCTCTACCCAACTCTGTACAGCCTATTCGCAGGATCAGCCACTGCCTTCACCGTGACAAAGTTTATATTAGCGCTCATTCTCTTTTTTATTCCTTCATTCTTTATGGGCGGCACATTGCCTGTGATGACACAGCACCTGGTTAGGCACAAAGAATCACTGGGGCGCAGAGCGAGCGTCTTGTATGCCATCAACACCGTTGGGGCCGCGTGCGGAGGCGTTGCCGCAGGTTTTTATCTGCCGCAAGCACTTGGCATTGACACCTCCTACATCGTTGCAATGCTGATGACGTGTATTGTGGGCATCATAGGGGTGATTCTGGGGCGAGCACCAAGTTATGCGATATCCGAAGCGAGCCCACCCACTCACAAACTCACTTCATCAACCCGCTTAACCACTCTGCCCGTGCTGGCAGGACTGTCTGGGTTTGCGTCGTTAGCGCTGCAGGTTTTGTGGATCCGTATGTTCGCCCAGGTATTGCACAATTCGGTATACACCTACTCGGCGATTCTTTCTGTTTTTCTAGTTTCACTGGCCTTGGGCGGAGCCATCGCTCGACTGCTGGCTCACGGCCGACAGATTCATCACTGGCTGCTGCCCTTGTTGCTGACTACAACAGCGCTCTCCGTGGCGATCTCTCCTATGCTGTTCTATTGGCTCACCGATGGAAGTTCATACATTGGAGGAGACGCCAGTTTCAACGGTTATATGTTGCAAATATTAGGTGTCACGGTACTTACGATCGGCATACCCACCATGACCATGGGCATACTTTTGCCTTACCTTTTCAAACTGGCCGAAGCGGCACGCACCGGCCCTGGTGAAACCGTGGGAAATCTAGTTACGGTCAACACCCTAGGGGCCATTTGTGGCTCCATCGTGGCAGGATTTGTGATGCTGGAGGTCTTTGGCTTATGGGGCAGCATCAGAACAATTGCGCTGCTGTATATCGCTGCCGCCATATGGTTGGCGATCACCCAACATCCCACTAACTTGGCACGCAAACTCACTCCGATCGCAGGTTTGTTGGTGGTGTTTTTCCTTGTAGATAGCGACGGAATTCCTGTTGTAAAAATCAACGAGGAAAACGAAAAGCTTTTAAAGGTTTGGCAAGGGGCCGATGCTACCGTTGCGGTCATCGAACGTTCCGGTCACCTGCGAACAAAGCTCAACAACTGGTACACATTGGGAAGCACCGGAGACATGGCAACTCAACAAGTGCAAACCCATCTACCAATGTTGCTTCACCAAAACCCAAAACAGATATTCTATTTGGGTCTGGGCACAGGCATCACCGCGGGCACCGCTCTGAGCTACCCAATCCACGAACTTGTTATCGCAGAAATATCGCCCTCGGCCATACGCGCATCTGAGCAATTTTTTGCACAACACACAAACAATCTGTTTCAAGATGAACGAGTGGAAATCATCGCAGAAGATGGTCGTAATGTACTGCGAGGCACCACCGCCAGCTACGATCTTGTTATCAGCGATTTGTTCATACCGTGGAAATCGGGGACAGGCACGCTTTATTCTGTCGAACACTATAAAAACGCTAAACAGAGGCTCAAACCGGGTGGCCTGTACGCACAATGGCTGCCGCTGTATCAACTGACCGGAGAAGAATTCTCCATCATCGCAAAATCCATGCTGGAAGCGTTCCCGCTGGTAACCATGTGGCGAGGAAACTTCAGGGGTGATCGGCCCGTCCTGGCCCTGGTGGGCCACAAAGACTCCGATTCGGCTCTATCAACAGAAACACCTTTACTCGAAGCATCCCGTTTTGCGCTTGGTGAGCATCTACAGGGAAACGGAGATACCGTCCCCTTGTTAGCACACTATGCGGGGATGTTGCGCATCGACGACTCCCAGGTGATAGACGCACCCGTGAACACGGACAATCATCCCATCATCGAATACCTGGCGCCGATTAATCATCGCAGAGAAAAGGCCGGCGAGCGCAGCTGGTTTTCGGGCATGCAACTTTTTGAATTTGTTGCACCTTACCTAACCGAAGACGCGCTCAGCAAAGATGCCTACCTGAAGGATTTAAACAAAGCCTGGCATGAAGCGATTCAGGCGGGCTACTACCTGCACGCCCACTACGAGCTGAAAAAACAGCAACACGCAGATGCGAGTTCTGCCAGGGCGACTTTTCAGATGCTCTTACAACAAGTGGCACGATCGCTGGCCTCAGAAAACTCTGGCGAGCGTTAACAAGATGCTGGTTCACCCATACCCAGTTTAATCACGCACTCCCTGCAGACACATCATCTAACAAAAATGTGCACCCTGCGCGTGGACATAACAGGCATAAATCGACTGGCTGGCCGTCATATACAGCCGATTCCGCTTGACGCCACCAAAACATAAATTTGCACAGATCTCTGGCAGACGAATCTGACCTACACGCTGGCCCTCAGCGTTGAATATATGGACACCGTCATACCCCTCTCCCACCCAGCCGGCGCTTGACCAGACGTTTCCTTCGCTATCGCAACGAATCCCGTCGGCAAACCCTTGCTTGGCTACTCCGTCCACCTCCATCACCATAGAGGTAAACTCTCGACCGCCGCGCAGCTTCTTCTCGTCTACAACTTCCCAGGTTTTAATCACAGCCGGGGCCTGGGCACCGTAGTGAGAACCTCCTGTATCAGCTACATATAGCCGGGAATAATCGGGTGAAAAGCAAATCCCATTTGGCTTGTAGATATCATCAGCAACCTGGTGGAGCTTACCGGTCTGCATATCCAGACGATAAATAGCTTCTTTTTGGTGAGGCTGGGGAGAACCAGTCTTATCTTCGTGGCCTTCGTAAGCGCCAAGACTGCCGTATCCAGGGTCGGTGAACCACAAATCACCATTAGGGTGAACAATGCCGTCATTTGGTGCGTTGAGTGACTTACCTGCGTAGGTTTCCGCCAGAACGGTCACGTCGCCATCCAACTCGTATCGGACCACTCGATGGGTATCGTGCTCAAACGAAATCTGCCGTCCCTGCAAATCAAAGGTGTTACCGTTACTGTAGTTTGAGGTACGCCGGAATATCGAGACGTGATTATCTTCATCAAGCATGCGGTATTGACGATTCGCAGGTATGTCACTCCAAACCAGATACCGTCCAGCTGCGTGCCAGGCAGGACCTTCCGCCCAGTACATGTCGCGACTAGTGAAGAGCCTTTGAATCGGGGTTTGTCCAATAAAGCCAGTAAAACTTTGGTCTAACACCACGCGATCTGGATGAGGATAACGGGTGGGCGTGTAGTCTGTGTGTGCCAAACCAGCAAGGCCCGTCAGCCCCAATCCGGTTGCGCTCAGAAATGCTCTTCTGTTCATCTTGTTCTCCTTCTAGATTCCTTTCTCCTCATTTGCTGCCCTCTAGGTCTCCCCTCTGGGTCCAGCAAACTGGACTTTGATGCCGTCCGGATCAAAGAAGAAGACGATCCCTATTTCTGGTGGTCCACCAATAGGCCCAAGTTGTTCAAAGCCCAATTCATTCATGATACGAACCGTTTCATTAACGTTTTCAACGTAAAAGTTAATACGGTCTATCCCAAGATGATTTACGGGAGGAGGATAGGGTGATTCATCGTCATAGGGCGTTTGCCACTGCCGCAGCTGTAGGGTTGCGCCATCGGTACCCTCACCCAGGCTTACATCCATGCCTGTATAGGCGATGGGCTCATCAAAACCATGCGCCTGGGCAAATTCACCCTCACCGGCTTGAGAGTTTTCTACAGATTCTGAAAAACCGAGAAGGCGGTAAAACTCGCGGGAACGCTCCAGATCACGCACGTTCATGTTCGTGTTCACCAGGCGCACAAGGTTTGGATGTTTGGACGAAACCCCGCCATTTGGCGCATCCACCAATTTGATAAATGCCCCGTCCTGTTCCTTAAAGAACACAAATCGTTCACCGTCTGGCGCTTGAGCAGGTGAGGACAGAAAATCCACACCGTGCTCTTGCAGAAACGTGTAGTCACCATCCAGATCGGTGGTTGAATAAGTGGCATAGGCCATTCCGATATGATTCAGATGCGCATAGGGGGGCTCTTCCCGATACGAGGCGTCTCGAAACTGAACCGTATCCACAAACGGCATTTCAGGTGGATCCTGCAAACTATGCAGAGAAACGTAGATTAGGTAGTCATCTTCGAAACCCAGGGCTTGGGCAAAGGTTTGACTGGTTTCAGGTCCAGCGGGATAGATTTCACCTTTAAACCCTAACAGCTTATAAAACCCACGCTGGCTTTCCATATCTGACGTGTTGAGGCCAAAGTATCCCTGTCGTTGAAGCCTCAAATCCGCCTGGGTGATCTGGGTAATGCGCAGCTCAAGCATGCCTTGGTCCGCACCAGATGAAACGCTAATGGTGTTTTCACCTGCCAATCTGATGGCAAGCTCAGTTTTAACATCCCCGTTGAGCGTCGGAACCTTAAGTTCCTCGCCATTCAGGGTTATGTTGACCTGCCCGCCCAGGGTGTGAGACAGGATGATTTTTGCATCACCATCAATGGCTTTAAAGGACCCTGAAATGCTGCCAGGTCCTTCACACCGCTCTGGCCCAAACCGCGTCAGATTAGCTTCATGCATGGGTTACTCCGTGAACAGAATCGAAAACACCGCAGACTCGGCCTTACTGTTGCTGCGCCTGCTGCCCAGGATTTTGCCCCGCAGCGAACATGAGGCCGGCCATAATGCCCATATTCTTAACAAAGTTTTGGGTTTCATGCCCTTGTTGCACGCTTTCTTCCATGTTCCAAAAGTCATGCATAAACAAGCTGATCATCAAGGTTAAACCGGCAAGTAGAAACGCACTGAGTTGAGTGCGATAGCCAACGAGCAAACTTGCCCCCGCGCCAACCTGTATCAGGATGGTCAACACCAACAGAACAGGAATCAAAGGCACATCGTGACTGGCCATATAGCCTGACATCTGATCCCAGGCAAAAATCTTCTGCACCCCAAACACTAAAAAATAAAGCGCCAACAGTGACCTACCCACCAGAAACACCGCACGTTGACCTTGCGCTATGGTTGCTTCCATTTCTCCCCCCAGTTTTTGGTTATTTTTCTGACTTATGGGCGCCGATAGATTTCAACCCCCGGGATAGGGTGCCCTCTATAGACCCGCCAGGCAATGGGAAATTCTATAATCACCGTCAGCATGGACAGACCACCCGCAATCCACCAGGTTGTCGTTGAGGCCAAAGAATCACCGGGTAACGCCACAATAAAGAAGAGCAAAAACAAGCCTGTGGCGTAGAAACCCCAAACGCTTGTGGTTAAAAATTGATCGGGGGAATTACGTTTAGAGTCTAGATCGAATAAAAAGGGTAGGAACAAGCTCGGCGCTGGTCTGACCGTAGCGCCGGAGCGATGCGCGCCGTACAGATGCCCCCACTCGTGGAACAACAGTGCGCACAAGCCAGTCATGATCCCGGTAAAGATCTGCCAACCTTGGGCCAGAGGTGAGTACCACCAAAGGCCCAATGTGATGATGAGAAGCAAACCATCGCGAATCGCGAAGGCGCTGAATCGATCAGGCAGCGCTGCGGGTTTCTGCTTCAACACTGTTGGTGGTCGGTTGCGCCTGGGGAAGTCGAGATGACTGACCAAACAACAAAGCGCCATCCTCAAGCGGTGCCCGACGGATCATTTTCTTATCCAGGGCGAAGTCCTGGGTATTGCGCCACGGATCGTTCCCCTGCTTAGGAAACAGATGCATGACCCGCTGCATGTATCCGGCTGAAAAATCCTCGATCCAAGGGCGCGGCTCCATCCCCAAATCCTGCTCACGCAGGCGAGGGGTCACCTGTTTTACACCCAACTCATCCATGCGATTGATCACACGACAGGCATACTCACTGGTCAAGTCCGCCCGCAGCGTCCATGAGGCGTTGATGTAACCGAATGTCTGTATCAGGTTAGGAATATCGGAATACATCATGCCCTTGTAGGTAAAGGTGCTTGGGAAATCCACCGCTTCACCATCTACCGAAAACACAGCACCACCCAGCAACTGCAGATTCAAACCGGTTGCCGTAACCAATATGTCCGCCTCCAAGACGTCCCCATTCACCAATTGCACGCCTTGCGCCGTGATTTTGTCGATCTCTTCTGTAACCACCTGGGTTTTCCCAGATTTTATCGACTTGAAGAGATCGCCATTGGGAATCAAACAAAGACGCTGATCCCACGGGTTATAACGCGGCGTAAAATGTTTCTCCACGTCATAATCAGGCCCCAAGGCTGTACGGACCATATCCAGCAGTTGGGCTTTCACCTTTTCGGGCTGGCTACGAGTCTTGTTGTAAATATACTTTTGCATTTGTGTATTCTTGAACCGAGTCATGGCATAAGCCCATTTCTCAGGCAGGAAACGCCGCAGAGTATTGGCGATTTTATCCTGGTCCGGTCTTGAGACCACATACGTTGGCGAGCGCTGCAGCATTGTCACGCTTTCCGCCGAGTCGGCCATCGCAGGGACCAGTGTCATTGCCGTTGCGCCACTACCAATCACAACCACCTTCTTACCCGCATAGTCCAGATCTTCTGGCCAGTGCTGCGGGTGAATCAAGGTACCCGCAAAACTGTCTAGCCCTTCAAATTCTGGCGTGTATCCTTTGTCGTAGTTGTAATACCCACTGCACATTTGCAGGAAGTTGCAGGTATAGGAAATTTCTTCACCATCATGTTCTGCAACAACAGTCCATCGCTGGGACTGCGTATCCCAGTCAGCACTCTTGACCATATGGTTGAAACGGATGTTTTTGACGATGTCATTCTCATCGGCAATACGATTCAGATAGGTTCGGATTGACGGACCGTCTGCAATCGACTTAGCCTCCTTCCAAGGTGCAAAATTGAAGCCCAAAGTGTGCATATCGCTGTCTGAGCGAATGCCAGGGTAGCGGAATAAATCCCACGTGCCGCCGAGGGCGTGTCGGCCCTCTAGGATCGTGTAAGTTTTCCCTGGGCATTTGTCCATCAAATGGTAGGCGGCTCCAATGCCGGATATACCCGCGCCGACAATCAGTACGTCAAAATCTTGCATGAAAACTGTCTCATTAAAATTTAGCCGTCTATTTTCTTAGTTTTTGACCTGGTTCGCGAGCTTAATTTGTTCAAACTTTGTGGCGTTGCCATGAAAGTCAAATTGGTTTTTTACGCCAACCTGATAAAGAGGAGGAAATTGAGACCTGGGTCTGCAATTGTTCTTCCAGGAAGGTTGCACGCGAATACGCGACAACCCGCGATACGAGTTTGCAGCATCAGCTCGCCAGATCCCTCCCTATCCGACATCCGATGCAATTTGCGAATCTGTTTGCAAGAAGCATTGCAACTCGACACCAACGAACAGCAATTTAGCTACACATCCTAATTCGCAAGGCAATTTGGTTAGCAATAAGCAAAGGCGCGCCCGTTTTTGAGGAATTACCGACCCTTTACGTTGGCACACATTTCGCACTGATGCTACTGAGGGGCATTACCCCGCAGACAACACTAGTACACAACGTCAAGAAAAGGAGCATACGATGTATCTACGTTTGATGTTCCTGTTGTGCATAGCGACGTGGTCAACAACCGCCCTCGCCGTGCAACAGGAAAACGGTCAATACACCTGGGAGTTCGCCTCTGGCAAAGCCTGGCCCGGCGGCTACAACCAAAATACTGGCAAGCCAGAAGGTCTAACTTGGGCACGCAATGAGTACCCGAACGATTTTTTTCGGCGAATCAACAATGCCCTACCGGAGCAACAAATAAACGAAGCATTTCTTACCGACGATTCTGGTTCGAACATTACACTGCAGGAGGAGGCCGAAGTATTTGTGACCTTCTTGCATGAAGGTGCGGGATACAAAAATAGTTTCGGCTACTTCACTTTCGATAAAGACAACCCGCCGACTGATATTTCCCAGATTCAGGAAACGATCATATTTCCAAATCTTTCCTACCCGCACCTTGCTAATGGACATCGAGTTTCTTTAGGTACTTTTCCCGCCGGGACAAGCATCGGTTTTTTTATCGCTGCGAATGGATTTTGGTACTACACCGGCGTTAAGCCCTGGCAAATCCCTTACTACTATTCCATTCAGGACCTGAACCCGGAAGCTGCGCCGGAACTTCGGCAGCACAATGTCCTGCTTTACGACGACGAAGTGAAAGAGGTCATCATTGGATTCGAAGACTTACCGCGAACCTGGGGCGACAACGACTTCAACGACGCGGTGTTTTCTGTCAAGACATCACCACCGACGGCTATCGACAACACAGATCTCGTTACTATCCCGGATGCTAATGATAGCGACGCTGACGGTATACCCGATGGTGAAGATGAATTCCCTAACAACTATCGTCGCAGTCATAGCAGTCATTTTCCCGCGGCCACAGACTGGTCAACCCTTGCTTACGAAGATACCTGGCCTCGGTTAGGGGACTATGACATGAACGACCTGGTCGTAAGGTCGCGTTCACAGCTTTATTTCGATGCCAACAACCAAGTTACCGGCTTTAAAATCAGCGGTTTTATCGATGCTCGAGGCGCGGCCTTCAGCAATGGTTTCGGCGTCCGTTTAAGAGGCGTCTCCGAACAGTATTTCGAAGAAGCGACGATAACGATTGCGGGCAACGTCTATCCAAAACTGGCCGAAAGCGGTCAATCAGACATTGTCATTCAACTTTGGGCGAACACCCACGATTACACGACCACTGGGAAAAGCGGTAAGTGCAGTCACTTTAATACCGTTAAAGCGTGTGGGTATTTGCCGGCAGTGCCATTTGAACTGGAGGTGGATCTGACCGAAGGAATAACCATGCAACACGATGCATTCGACTACTTCCTGTTTAGGACAAACTATCGCGGTCGTGAAATTCATTTTGCCGATGTACCGCCGACGGATAAGTTCGATCTGACCCAATTTGGAAAGTTTGCCGATGACTCAGACCCTACTGCACAACGATTCTTCAAAACGGAAGCCAATTTGCCCTGGGCCTTAAAGATAGATACGCAATGGCGGTATCCCCAGGAATATATTGACGTGAACTGGGCTTATCCGAAGTTTCAGGATTGGATCGAGTCTAACGGGCAGGATGCAAAGAATTGGTACAAAGAGAATGGACGCATCCATCACTACTACTAACCTATTCGTCACTCGATAGCGTGGCCTGGAATGGCCACGCGATCCAGAACCGCAGGGGAAATACATATGCATTTTTTTCGACATCCCAGAGCTCACCTCCACCTGATTCTGATAACGGTGACTGTTTGTTTCGCGCTAGGTGCACAAGCGAATAGGACTCACTCTGATGATGAGGGTGCCATAGCAATACACTACCCAGCTGAGTCTAACGGTGACTCCCATGTTTCATGACCGACGCCGTGTCGCAGTTTCGGCGCACAAGGATTTGCGTCTCCTTTTTTTGGTGGGGGGGACATTAACCACTTTGTTCCTCACCCTTTTCTGGATGTTGGAGCCACAGCCACCAGCGCCAGTTACCAGTCCACTCCCGTCACATTCGAATACTGAAATCGTGAGGCAACAAGAGCACCAGACGTCTTCAGAAGCTAAAAAAGCGAGCAAAAAAAATCCACCAACACAGGTGACCCCAGAATCTGGTCCAACGTCAGAGCACTTGCGTACATCAGCCCTAGTTGCGGCACGAGAGTTTGATTTCAACAATGTCCAGCGGATATGGGTTGCAATCGATGCCAGCGACACCGCCGAAGGCATCATTGCCAATCGCATTGTGCGAGTGCGCACCGTTGAAGGTTCATCGTCACTTAGACCAAGCCAGCCTCTGCATAGCACACGCACAGATCGCACGGGAATGGCGACGCTTGCTTTCACTCTGCCATCTCATGTGCAACGGATCGCCGTTTCTATCGATCAAATTGGCGTAAACAATTTGCAATTCTTGAACGTCCAGGACGGGGAGACTGACTTTACCGTTACGTTCTAGCAGGCTGGGCCTGATGAAACACCGGGTATCTCGCGAGACAGTAGAGTGTCCTAGAACTGATCTGAGATCGCAGGCCTTCGCAACGTGCCAATCTCTGTATTCGACGTCGCAACAGTAAGAGCAGCCAACGACGCCAGATGCTGATGGGTACATTTCGAGCCATGGCGGTTCCACCGCAAAAATGTCTCACGTAGTCCCTAGCAGAGGGATCGCAATTGTTGTTCCAACAACGAGGAAGGTAGGCTAATTCAGAGTAACTGTGCGAAAAGTAAATCAAGTGCCCATTTTCGCCCCAGTCCTGGCCGTCTACGGGTCGTTCACAACTATCTAGCGTCAGCTCCAACAACTCCAGTACTTCCGGACATCTTTTGAAAACGAGGAATCCGGAGTTTAGCCGCCCAGAAAAACCCTTCACCCCATAGACATATTTATCCTGCTTCCAAACTGTGGCTATCGCGGGCGTGTCCTGCCGGATCAGGCAATCTGCATCAACCACCAAGACAACGTCATAGTTCCTTAATAGAGCCTCTTTCGCGAGGGATAACTTTAGCCAGGGTGCCGCATGCGGATGGATCTTACCGGCCTTGTCAATCAAAGCATGCTGATACCCATGCCGTTGAGCATACCGAGAATGACTGGCAATCAATTTGTCAAAAACTAATCGATAGCCACCCAGCGCGACGGTCAGTACCAGCACATTTTGGGTCACAACGGTCGAATGCATAGTCAGTTCCTCTTTTTCAAACAGTTCTCTTAGTCAAATTTATTGACGATGTAGAGCGTGCTTTTCACGCCTGATCATATTCTTTCAAACTTAGATTCAGGAACCGTGCCAGGGACCAGGCCAGCTATCTTCCGACTTTGCAAAGAGCGGCACTTCGCATTTTGCACTTATTAGCAATTTGCGATTAGCAATTTGCAATTACGATCGTGTAAATCCTTCTTTTTTTTAATTAATTCAAACACTTATTGGGAATTTGGATTCGGTACGACTTTTGCTCCTGTTACAGCAAGTATTGGAAACCTTCGGGTTAGGCATCAAAAAATGACAACACCATTCGCAGACTCAAGAATCACCTTATCCACACCAATACTATCGAGCCCCAGATATCTGAAGCTCTTTGGCGTGGGTATCGATAACGACTCCATGGAAGAGGCCGTCGACTGGGCGAGTCGCGGCCGTACCCACGGTCGTGGGCGCGGTCAGGTTGGTGTTTTCGCGAACGCACATTCTTTTGACACGATGTGGTCCCACCCAAAGTTAGGCGAAGCCCTAAGGTCTGCAGACCGAGTATTCCCTGATGGAGTAGGCGTTAGGTTGGCCGCAAAACAGCTTGGGGTAGCCATCACCGCAAACGTGAACGGAACCGACATGCTGACGCCACGCGCCTCGCCGAGCGAGGTAAATCACTGGGGCTTTTGGGTGCCAAGCCCGGTGTTGCGGAAGCTGCCGCAATAAGCCTTCGAGCAGCGCACCCCAACCTAACAATAAGTTTTGTGCACCACGGATATTTCGACCCGATGGAAGAAGAAGCCATCATCGAGTCTATCAACCAAAGCAACACTCAGGTGCTTCTCGTCGCATTCGGATCGCCACGACAAGAGTGCTGGTTGGTCAACAACATCCACCGACTCAACATAGATCGGGGTCTGGCCGTGGGCGGGCTCTTCGATTTCGCCTCTGGACGAATCCCTCGAGCTCCGGAGTGGTTGAGGAAAATGGAGGGTGAGTGGTTGTTTCGGCTGATGCAGGAACCACGTGAAAAGTGGGAGCGATATGTGCTTGGAAACGCCAGGTTCCTATATCGCACGCATTGCACACAAATCGATTGTGAGTAGCGCAATGAAGATGTTGATACAACTAAAACACTTTGGAATCCGTTTAGCGCTTGCATCTTTTACGCTCTGCGTTGCGGGTTGCATGCATGGCGACGCCTTCATCCAACCGGCTGAGCCGACCGCGGGTCTCTACGGCACCCCCCAAACTATCGGGGTCCAGCTGAACAATGGCCAGGCTGAAGACGGCACCTGTTCTATTCCAGCCCTGGACCCACAACCACGCCTGATGGCAACTGCGCACGGATTCCGCCAACCGCTCTTCAACACTTTGCCACTCAGCCCGGGAGACCTCGTGGAGTTCAGGATTGCCGGCGACGAAGACTTTTCGGGGAACTACGTATTAGACCACGCTGCTGCGCTAACTCTGCCTCATGCCGGTCGCATAACGCTATTCGGTCTCAGTCCAAACGACGCCGCAGAGCATCTAGAACGGGTGCTCGTTGCGGCTGAAATTCTTCACCCCGGCATGAATCAGCTCTCGCTGAGAATTTTGAAGCTGGCCCCGATTCAGGTAGCAGTATCCGGAGCGGTGTTCGAGCCGGGGCAGGTCAGTATTAATTCTCCAAGTGCGGAGTCACTGCTGGAAGAACGAATCCAGGCAATTGGCGACTACACGCGCTTACGTTCGGTGTCTGAAGCACTTCGCGCTGCCAGCGGCATTCGGCCAGATGCAGATTTACGCCAAGTCATTGTGGTTCGGCAGGGATGGCAGTACCACCTGGATCTTTCCGGCATCCTTTCCGGATCACCCTCACAAGATATGCCCTTGATGGCTGGCGACGCCGTATACGTGCCGAGCACGAATTGTTTTCAACCTCACCTGGTTAAGCCATCACTGATTACACCAAAAGGTTTTCGGGTCTTTATGTCCAACCTGATTATCCCAGCGACTGACAACTCTTCAGGGGCGGTTGGACGATACGCAACAAATCTTCCCTACGGCACCAGACTGCTACAAGCCGCCATTTCTGCTAATTGCATTGGCGGTGTTCAGACGACCAACGCACCGCGCAGTGTGGTTTTGGCCAGCTTAAATCCTTTGACCGGCGAAACTGAAGTGTTAGAGCGGTCAGTTGAAGCGCTATTGCGCGCACCACACGACGCCCATACGAACCCCTTCCTTATGCCGAACGATGCCCTGGCGTGTTACGACTCAGCCGTCAGCAACATCAGAGACATCGCAAGAACACTAAGCGACATTGTTAGCCCATTGAAGTACCTATAATGAAAACTCCTATTTTACCCAAAGACAATTTTAGCCATCCCATAGCTGTTGTTGTGGCCCTGCTAACCATTTGGTGTTTAGTCATCGGGTATCTCACTCAGACACCAAGTTATACAACCAATTGGTCTATTGTCCTGCCGCATGTCACAGCTGACACAAAAGTGACTTTGGACGATGTTGGTCAAGCACAGGTCTCGTCAAAATCTCCTTTCTCAATGCCCGGAATCAGTCCTGTGGAGAGCTATAAGCAAATTATTTTGAGCGCACAGGTTCGCAAAGAAGCCGCAAGACGCCTGAACATCAGTATCGAGGATCTACCCACTCCCAGGGTGGATACGATCCTGCAAACCTCCGTGATTCGCTTAAAAGTAAAGGAGAACGATCCTGAACGCGCGACCAAAACGGCTTTTGCCCTGCACGACGCATTCATCAGAACGTTGAACGATCTAAGGCAAGATGAGATTAGGCGTCGCGAAAATAGTCTTGCGGAACAGCTCAAACACTATCAAGAGCGGGTAAACACAGCCCAGCAAAAAGTATTGGAACATCGCGCTCAAGCTGCTCTGATGAGTACCGATCAGTTTGATCAAGCGGGTGAAACCCTGAGCGAACTGAAAGCCGAGCGACTCAGGGTTGGCGCACTGCTGGTGCAAAGAACCGCAACGCAAAAAATGCTGGCCTCACAACTCGGTATTACACCCGACATGGCCAATGATGCATTTTCACTGCAAACAGACGCGGTTTTTCAGAGCCTCCTGGGAGAGCTGAGAGTGGTCAGCGGCCAACTCCCGATTTATCAAAAAAAGTGGGGTAAGAATCACCCAAAGCTCGCCGCTGCAAGGCATGACATGAGCAGTATCAACGAGGCGTTGCTGGATCGGGCAACACAGCTCGTTGGACATCGAGAGTTCAATCATCTGCAGCTCATCACGCTGGCGCAAAGTCCACAGCGTGCAGAACTCTTCGCGACCATGCTCAACGAAGTCGCAACGGTTGAAGGGTTAGTTCAAAAGGCTCAGCAGATTGACCAGGACATCATCACGATGGACCGTTCTTTGCGAGTTGACCTTCGTGAGCGATCTCGACTGGAGGCCCTAAATCGCGAATATCAAATCGCCGAAGCCGTGTTTGTTTCGGCGTTGACCAAACATGACGGTCATCGGAGCGACATATTCAGTGTTTATCCGATGGTACAGCTACTGTCACCCCCTTCTTCATCGAGCAAGGCAACATCCCCCATTACGGCGCTTGGCATCGCAGCCGGAATCATCGGTAGCTTGCTCATTCTCATTACCGTCTTTGTCCTAAGGAATCGGGAAAAATGGCTCCGCGCAATCTTGAAGAACAGCTAGTATCGGGATCGATTATTGCCATTTATCCTCTGTTCTTTCTCGGAGGTCTATACATTTGGGGTCCGGCATTGGCCTGGCTACTACTCTGCGTTTTTGGCATACGCTGGTTATTCAATCACGCGAAGGGGCCCAACGGACTGATCTGGATTTGGATCGGTAGCAGTTTCACGCTCTTGTTTGCTTTGCTCGTAGGGCATCTCACCGCCGACCTTGGCTTCATGAAATTAGTCAAATCCAGCATCGGCTGGGCGAAAGGATGGGCGCTGTTCCCGCTGTTCATATTGGCGGGGTTTGCACTCAACATCCGCTTTCAAGTCATCAGTCGAGCAAGCTGCTGGTTAGGCTTACAAACAGTGATCTTTCTGATCATCAGTCTGCTCGCCGTACCAATCGGACTCGAGCACCTTTACACCTCGCCCCTTAAAATTCTTGGGGGAGCAGACGATCAGTACTTCGCGGTCGGGTTGTATGCGGTGAATCCGGAATCCGGATTGCCAAGGTGGCGTTTCTTTGCTCCCTGGGCACCCGCCGCCTCACTGGTTGGTACGCTGATTTTTGTATGCGCTTGGTACGAAGAACACAAGCTATGGCGACTGGTCGGCCTGCTAGGCGCCCTTTGTCTAGTTGTTTTCTGTCAGTCCAGGCTTGGTTGGTTAGTCCTGCCGATCACCATCGTGATCCTCAGTCTGGAAAACCTGATTCGCTCGGGCCATACCTGGCTGCTGCTTGCCACAACCGGGGCCGGAGTAATTCTGGCGAGTCCTTTTCTTTTCGAGCAGCTCCTGGAATTTAAATCTGCTATCGAAAACGCTCGCCCGGACTCAACGCGTGTTCGCGGTGCGCTCGCTCAAATCGCCGTACAGCGTTGGTCCGATGAAGCACCTTGGTTTGGCCACGGCACAGTCGAGCGCGGTCCTCATGCGGTTGAATATATGGCGATCGGCTCTCATCACACATGGTATGGATTACTGTTCGTGAAGGGAGTCGTCGGTTTTCTGGCATTCGCAATTCCGTTGGTTGCGACGATTATCTGGCTAAGCGTCAGAAGTGTTTTTTCCAAAGCGGCATGGACCGGGCTCGCTTTGCTGCTACCCGTGTGCGTCTACTCGTTCACTGAAAACCTTGAGATGTTGGCCTACCTAATTTGGCCGGGTCTCATTTCGCTTGGCGTATGTCTCGCCCAAGCGTCACAACTGGAGAAATCCCATGAAAAAGTATGATTATTTAGTCTGTGGCTACTACGGCATGAAGAATACAGGCGATGACGCACTGCTACTGGCATGCTGGCAAATCCTGCGCAGAATGCACCCGCAGGCAAAAGTTGCGGTCACGGCATCCCATTGCGAATACGGGCAACCCGTGCTGCCAGCACGTGAACGATTTCGAGGTCATCGCAGATTGGCTATGTATCGCGCCGCAGCAAACAGCACATCCATCATATTCGGAGGCGGCTCAACTTTTCATAGCAAAACCGACTTACAGTTGAAGACCCATATGCTGGCCCTGGCTGGCGACGGCCCCCACATGGCCGTGGGTGTAGGCATCGGCCCGTTCACAGATGAGAAAACAAAATCCGTTTGTAAACGTTTGCTTGAACAGCTCGCGTTTGTCGGTGTGCGGGACCAACAGAGTTATGATCTGTGCAAAGAGATGGGCCTAACCAATTGCCGCCTGACGTTCGACTTAGCGCCCTCAATCCTCCCGGCCAACTTACCAAGTTTTTGGACACATGAAAAAAGAGCTGGCATCGGCGTCAGTTTGTGCCCGCTCGAAGGATTGGGCAAAGGCAATCCTCAAGACGAACGCCGAAGATTGGACACCATCATCCAGAGTCTGGAGGCGGTTGCCCAAACCACAGGCGAACCAATCGTTTTATTGGACTTCAACGGCCACGACTATTGGGGCGATGCAAAACTCCACGCAGAGATCCAAAACCGCTTGAGCCCAGAAATTGAGGTGAGGCGCTATTCCTATGCTGCACACCCAATGGAATTCTTTAATCGGATACGTAAGTTGAAATGTATGGTCGGGATGCGTTTACACGCACAGGTATTTTCTTACCTGACACAAACGCCGGTCATCGCACTCAACTATCACAGTAAGAACGAAGGTTGGTTGGATCAGATCGGACACCCTGAAGCGCTCCGTATGGATTGCCGTAACCTCTCAGCCAAGAAACTCTTTGGACTCATTGCTGCCGGCGTATGTCGCGGTTTCCCAATGCCCTCAAAGCCCGTGGATGAAGCTGTCGCAAACTCGCTGAACAATTGGAACTACCTCTATGACTTACACTAAATTTTCAGTGGTTGTCCCTCTGTACAACAAGAAACGAAACATCTGCCGGTGTATTCGCAGTGTATTCGCACAGACCCACGCCGCAGACGAGCTGATCGTCGTTGATGATGGATCGACCGACGGGTCAGCGGATTTACTGCAAAAGGTCTTTGGCCATCAGGTCACGCTGATCCGCCAGCCCAATGGTGGCGTGTCTCGCGCTCGAAACGCAGGCATCCACGCCGCTAGAAATCGTTACGTGGCTTTGATTGACGCAGATGATGAATGGCACCCAACATTCTTACAGGAAATCACCCGATTGCGCTCACAGTTCCCCGATGCTGACCTTTTTGGAACGGCGTACGAATTTAGACAAGGATACAAAAAGTCCATGCCTAACCTTAAAAAAACGTCTGGTGAAACCCAACTCATCATCGAAGACTACTTCGATCGTATCAGCCAACACGATTTGCTGTTCAACGCGTCCAGTGTCTGCATCGACAGGCAGTTTATCGTTGAGCACGGTGGTTTCCCGGAAGGAGAACCTATGGGAGAAGACCAGGATTTATGGAATCGCGTTGCGCTAAACGGAAAAATCGCCTATTCAGCTAAATCCTTAGCCATCTATCACCTGGCGGCCGACAATAGGGTTTGTCTGTCAGATGTTCCAAAGAAAGAGTGTCCATTTAGCCAGCGACTGGAGACAATCGCGCGATGCGCGCCACCCAAGCTTGCAAGACAGCTGCGTGAATGCAGTGCTAGTCATATTTTGGATCTAGCTAAGAGAAACTATCTATGCGGCGACATAGTCGCGGCTAAACATCTGCTAAGAGACAAACGTACCAATCTACTCGCAAGGCGAAAAGCTTATTGGTGGATACGAACGATCCTTGCAAGCATACGCTTCCACGCGAGCTGGTCTGACTGAACAGCAACACCAGTCATCGCACTATCAAGATGCATAAAGAAAAGCGCAATGCACGGTGGCTTTGCGCTTTGGAACAGGCGACCAATAACAGACGATGGGGCACTATGCCCCCAGCTGTCCCGCGTAACCGCGCAGCCATGCAATGGCTTTTTCAGGCAGCAGGGCCACTGCAAAAACGCCAGCGATGGTTCCAATTGTTTTGCGGTAATCGACAACCAAAGCACCAGCATCGTAGAACATCCCTCTAGATAACATCTTGAGCGCGCCCCATGGGTCTTTGGACTGAACTGCTCGACGAGCGAGATATCTGCACTGAAACGCAGCGGCTGTATTAAACCAGAGCGAAAAGAACGTCGGATCCAATTTTTCGTTAGATCCGCACGCCGTTTTCCAGGCGCTAAACTGCTTCTCAACATTTGCCGACAATCCGAATTGATTAATCCGATAATAGGTCCAGGTTCCTGCTATACCTTCAAATATCCAATCTGTGGTCAGCGCTATTCTGACCCAATATTCCACATCCTCTGATTGACGCAGTGATTCATCAAAGTAGTGTTTGCGCCCTGCCCTAATACTGACCGTTTGTTCCAGCACTTCGCGACGAAAAACTGGCGCAGATCCATTTCCAATTGGGTTTCTGCACAAAAGTGTCGCGCTGGTAATGCCGGTCAACTGAGGTCTTTGTGCAACCCCTGACGCTTCGCCGTCCTCTGTTACGAGGACGGAACCAGCAAAACTAACCCCAACCATAGGCTCTTGCTGCAGATGTTCTACATGGCGAGTCAGCTTTTGCGCATGCCAATAGTCATCAGAATCGAGCAGCGCAACAAACTCGCCCTTGGACGCAGCAATACCTGTATTTCGGGCAGCAGCCAAGCCTGCATTCGCCTGACGGATAACGCGAATACGCGGATCATCAAACGATCTCGCTATGTCCATGCTGGCGTCATCCGAGCCATCATCTACCAGGATTAGTTCAAAGTGGTCATAGGTTTGCTCCAAAACAGAACCAATGGCCTGCGCGATAAAGCGTTCCACTCGATAGATGGGCATCACAATACTGACTAACTCACGTTCTTTCATAACTTACTCCTATAGATGCGGGAAAACGCTGCCAACCGGCAAGTGCTATTAGATGACTGATCGTAAGACAGATCGCGAAGGTCAATGCGCCTGAAACATCCAGCACAGTCACAAGCACCAAAAGACAGAGGATGAATATGGCTGTATTGCGCATGTGTAACAAAAGTTCTTCGGCTGGACTCACCATCGCGCGCAGCCAGATGCCGCGAACGTCAATCACGCACCGCGGAACAGCACTAAGACAAATCAAAGCCACGTAGAATGCTGCGTCGTGCCATACATCATCGAAAAAGAATGGCACATACCAAAGGCTCATGAGTGCCTGCATCACGAACACCAGGCACAAACCCAAAGCCAATGCGAACGCAATCTGTCTGCCGTCGTCTTCCACGCGCGCTTCTCGCAAGCGGCTGAACCATGGGTAAACCACAGTGTTCGCAGCGTTCACAACGGCAATGCTCAGTCCCACACCGGCATTTTTGGCAAACGTATAAAATCCGAACTGCGTGGGCGCCAGAAATAATCCGGCTATGATGACGTCGAAATGCCCACGCATCGCCTTTGTGGTTTCAGAGGCAGTGACCGTCCCCGCAAACTTCAGGAGGTCGCAATAATCACGAACAAGCGGTTCCGCCATCGGAACCGGATGTCTAACCCGCAGCCAACAGAACACCCATACCGACGCAGCAATAAACTTGGCGATGCAAATTGCATAGATGTCCGCACCAAAGATGAGCGCCACTGGGATCGTCAAATTTTCAACGCTGACCATGACCCCCGTAAAAATTCCGATACGGCGCATGTCTTGAGCCCGCTGTACGTTGATCACCTTAATGGTCACAATCGGCAGGAGCAGGAGTGAAGGAACAAAGCCCACCAACAAAACAGCCAGTCCTTTGAGGCCAAAGAGGATCTCTAGTGGGACTGCCAACGCGCCTAAAATCGCGGCTAAACAAAGATGAGCCGTCCAATTCAACCAAAACCCAGCCCGGTTAAACCGTGCAAGTTTGTCATCGGCCACGGCAATTAGTTTCGCGCCTACTCCCTGTTGTGCAATGGCACGCAACAACTCGAAGCAAACCAACCCCATCGCGGCAACGCCAAATCGTTCTGGAGATAGAAAGTGCGCCATGGCCAAAATCGTGATCAGCCGAGTGAGGCGGATCACTATCTCCGCGATCCCTAACCATCCCATGCGGGTGAGCAACGGTTTGATACGAATAAGTAGCTTCATGCCTTACATGTGGCAATAACTGTGCCATCGAGCAGACGGGGAGAATCACAAAAATGCGTCCTATTTTTCCACTGATGTTGCGAGACGCTTCGCATTTTGCAAACTGTTTGCAAAATGCACACACAATTGACCGAATTTCGTGCCAAATTTGCGGAATGGGATTTGCAGAATGAACTAGAGTTTATTGAGATCTAGAAAGGAGATGAAAATTGCAAAGTCCAATCGCTGGAAAAATATCTGCAAACTTTGCAATAAATGCGACTTTAATCGCGGCTGCCCTGTTTTCGATGAGCCAAGGCGTAGTGGTCGTGGCCGCAATCGCATTGCTCGGATTACTGCTCATTCAGGTCTGGGCGGTGGTCAACACTACCAATCAAAATAGTCCAGACCGTCGATCTTGGGTAGACGCGATGAGCGAAGCGTCTATTGACGCCATGATCTGCGCTGACCCTGCTCTAAATATAATCTCAGTTAATCGAGCAGCTGAGAGGATTCTTGGTTTCTCTCCTGATGAACTCACAGGAAACAACATTGCGGCTTTGTGGCCACACTCAGAGCAAATCGACCAGCTAAAACAGGCCATTTCCGATAATTTTGAGGCGGAACTACCTATTGATTCTCGCGTGCGGCACGAGACTGGATATCGGCGAGATGGCTCAACATTCCCGATGGAAATCTCCGTGACCCCCGTCAAACTCGAGGACGAAGCATTTGCGCTGATCAACATTCGGGATAGATCGGAAATTGAATCAGCCAGTCACCAGGCGAAGCGCACCTTGTCGTTCCAAAAAGCACTCATGGAATCAAGCCTAAGCGCACGACTGATTATCGACCAGGACGGCACGGTCATTGAATACAACTCAGCTGCAAGCCAAACATTGGGTTTCGAAGCCGATGAGATCATCGGTCATGCGATGTCAGATAAAATCGTTCCAGAGCATTACCGAAAAGCACATCACGAAGGACTAAAGCGATTTCTCGTCACGGGCAAAGGACCCGTGCTGAACCAAAGAACCGAAATCACCGCGCTGAAAAAGAGCGGCGAAGAATTTCCTATAGAACTCACAATATCGCCGGTACTTGTGGATGGACGTTACTATTTCTCAGCAGAAATACGCGATATCTCAGAGCGAAGACAACACGAAGAAGACATGCAGGAAGCAATGCGTCAGGCCGAGTTATCAAGCCAGGCCAAAAGCAAGTTCCTGGCAACCATGAGCCATGAAATTCGCACTCCGCTGAATGCCGTGCTGGGAATATTGAGCCTGTTGAGATCCGACGAGAGTGATCCAAAAAAATGCGAACTCCTGAACACCGCAGAGCGATCGGGAAAGACCTTAATGGAAACGATCAGCGATGTGTTGGACTACTCAAAAATTGAGGCAGGCAAGTTAGAAATAGAACGGCAAGAATTTTCTCTGGCGGGTCTCCTCCACGAGGTGACCAGCCTGTTCCTGAATTCAGCACACTCAAAAGGTGTGGATTTATTGACCTATTTCGACCCCAAACTGCCCACTCAAATCGTTGGGGATAGAGCCAGAACGTCTCAGATCCTGAAAAACTTTGTTAGCAACGCAATTAAATTCACACCAAGCGGCTGCATCGAAGTCTCTATGCATCTAATTGATCACGATCAAATCAGCCTCCGTGTAAAAGATACAGGTATCGGAATTCCAGTAGATCAGCACGAGACTATGTTTGAAGCCTTCGTTCAAGCGGACAACTCAGATTCAAGAAAGTTTGGCGGCACAGGGCTTGGTCTTTCTATCTGTAAACAGCTTGCCGAACTGATGGACGGAACGGTGGAAATGACGTCTAAAGTGGGCAACGGGAGTACCTTTGAATGTCGCCTGCCGTTTAATGTGGTGGATAAGCAAACTCTAGAGCTAGAACAAAAACCAACTAGCGTGTTCATTGTAAATGGATCAAAGGAGGAACAAACAACGCTCAGAAAACAGCTCCTGGCATTTGGGTTAGACGTAGACAAGCGCGTTCGAGAGCTATCGAACCGCGATGGGGACTTTCCTGTATTAATCGATCTGCGCCCTCAGTTGGAAAGCAGAATCTATCCACCCTATGCCCGCGTGATCATGATCAGTGACGACATCGTCCAGGCATCTAGTAAGCACATCGCCCTGCAGCGACCGGTAAATATTGAGCTCTTGGTTAAAGCGCTCGATCGAGCGGAAAAAATTGATCACCTGAAAAGTTCAACGGCAGCTTCTTTAAATTTCGACGGCAGCGGAAAACGCGTGCTGGTTGCCGAGGACAGCAGAGCAAACCAAATGGTGATTGCTTCGATTCTTGAAACCATGAATTTCAGCGTCGACGTTGTTTCAAACGGTATAGAAGCATTCACCGCAGCAACCTCCCTGCCTTACGATCTGGTGTTAATGGACGTGCAAATGCCGGAGATGGATGGGTTGAGCGCAACGCGGCAAATTCGGCGTTTCGGCGGGGACGCCAAGAAACTTCCGATCATCGCTGTTACCGCAAAAGCGTTCAGAGAAGACGTCCAAGAATGCATGTCTGCCGGCATGACCGATTACCTTAGCAAACCAATTCAAGTGGACAAACTCGTCTCAACGCTAACCAAATGGGTGGGTGAAACATCCTCATCTGACAACGTCTTTGTGCCGGAAGAAACAACCCAGATACGCGACCTCGCTGACATTGTCGGGGCAAAAAAAATAAACCTGATGTTGTACAAGTTTCTGGATGAAGCAAAAGACAAAGAAGTTCAGATATCACATGCCATTGAACGAGCAAACACGGAACTCGTTAGAACGGAAAGTCATACACTGAAGTCAACGGCCCGAACATTTGGTTTCACAGATCTAGGAGATCTCGCGGAAAAACTTGAACTCGAAGCACGTGATCAGAACTTACTTCCCGACGAAAAGTCGGTAGCGAAACTCTCACAACACATCCGTGAGGTTGAATTATTCGTGAACGCAAGAGAAATACAATCATGACTATGACCACTATAAGCCGCGGTAACGTGCTAATTGTCGAGGACAGTCCCACCTTACAGGACACCTACGCCACCCTGTTGAGTCACGAAGGCTTTGAGATTGACGTCTCCGAGACAGCAGAAGGTGGTCTAAAACTCATGAACCAGCGGGATTTTGATGTCTTGTTGTTGGACCTGGAACTACCCGGCATGTCGGGCATGGAGATGCTGGATCGTATCAGTGTGCTCGATCATCACCCTTCCGTTATCGTCGTTACAGCAACCGGATCTGTTCAAGAGGCGGTGAGCTGCCTGTCCAAAGGTGTCATTGACTTCATCGAAAAACCTATTAGCCCCCCGAGACTTTCGATCACAGTGAATAACGCGATCAAACAAAGGGCCCTGGAGCACCAGGTTGTCCAGTTGAAACAAACGTTCCAACCTGAAGGCTTTGAGAGATTCATTGGTGCTTCAGAAGCGATGCAGACCGTCTATACGCTGATTCGTAGTGCAGCGCCCAGCACTGCACCCGTCTTTATCACAGGTGAAAGCGGCACGGGTAAAGAACTTTGCGCCGAAGCAATTCACTCACGAAGTACCCGCGCCGACGGCCCATTTGTTGTTCTTAATTGTGCCGCAATACCGCGTGAGTTGATGGAAAGCGAAATATTCGGTCACGAAAAAGGCGCTTTCACTGGCGCAACGTCTGATCGACTGGGAGCGGCTGAACGCGCTGATGGTGGAACCTTGTTTTTGGATGAACTATGCGAGATGCATATTGACCTGCAGAGCAAACTTCTACGTTTTTTACAAACCAAGGCCATTCAGAAAGTCGGCGGCGCAAAAACGAAGCACGTGGACGTGCGCATTGTATGCGCTACAAACCGAGACCCCTGGGAGGAAGTTCAACGTGGTAATCTCCGCGAAGATCTGTTCTATCGACTGCATGTCATCCCCATTCCACTGCCGGCGCTAAGAGACAGACAGGGCGACTCCAAACTTCTAGCTGAGCGGTTTCTAACCCGATATGCAGAGGAAGAAAACAAACCCTTTGCCGCGTTCGCTCCTGAAGTTCTTGACTGGATTGAGTCAAATCAATGGGCCGGCAATGTCCGAGAACTGGAAAATGCAATACGCCAGATTGTAGTGCTAAACGAGGGTGAGACTGTGACCCGCGCTATGCTGCCTGAGCAAAAGCTAATAGAACCAACCCAGGACGCACCCGAAACTCCCAGCGCAAACCACCTACCCACGGAACCGATGGAACTCAAGCCGCTTTGGCAGTTCGAAAAGGAGCTTATCGAGCGGGCGATAGACTTATGTGGTGACAATGTTCCTAAAGCAGCCGCAGCACTGGAAATTAGTCCATCAACGATTTACAGAAAGCTACAATCCTGGGAACAGCGAGAGCAGATCTAAGACCGCTTCAACGTTCTTAGATTGTCTTCTGGGTTTCGATCAATCAACTTGTTGTATGGGTCTATACCCACTTTGTGCGGCAGCTCAGACACGCGAATGATTATCTCCTTGGTGTCAGAGGTTATTCGGTGTCGCTCAAAATATAGTGGCTCAGGGAGCAAATAATCATCCAACTCTTGCTCGGGTTCCGGGAATATACCCACATCAATATGTGCACTCAGGTTTGCTTCAGCTTCCAGTCCCTGTCCGTCAGCATATAGCTTGCGAGCACTTGGGGTAATTCGAATCTCGAAGCCATCCTCCACTTCTGTATAACTGGCCTCCTCCACCGCCAAATCAAACAGAGTGATCTTCTCAAAGAGATCCGTGATCATTTCCTGGTGCTCGTTCCCAGCGACTCGACGAAATTCAGCGAGCATATCCAACGTCGTGGGAAAAGGTCCTGTTCCGTAGGCATACTTCGCCAAGAAATTGCGCAGCGCCAAGTTGATCTTATCCTCGCCAATAAGGTCTTTCAGGGCGTACATCACCAGACTGCCCTTCTGATAGTGAATATAGGCCTGATTCTCCGAAAGGACCAAGGGCAACTCTTCAATCAACTCACCACCTCGTGCCTGTAGGTAACGATCGAGTTCATAGCGCAAAAACCGGCGCATTTTGTCCTTGCCGTACTCCTTCTCCATCACCATCAATGCGGAATACTGGGCCAGGGTTTCAACGATCACGGTCATACCCTGCATTCGCGCGCCGGCAACTTGGTGCCCCCACCACTGATGCGCCATCTCATGCGCGGTGACATAGAATACCGAATCCAGGGCGTTTTCATCTCTCAGATCTGCAACAAATCCAATCGCCTCACTGAAGGGGATCGTGTTCGGAAAGGATTGAGCAAAGGTTGCGTATCTTGGGAATTCCAAAATTCTAAACTGACGATATTGATAAGGAGAGAACGCCTGTGTGAAATAGTCCAATGACTTTTGGGTGCCGCGAATCATCGGCTCTACATTGTAGTCATGTTCAGGATGGTGATAGATCTCTATGTTCACATCTTTCCATTTATCCCTAGCTACAGCGTACCGCGCTGATACAAAAGAGAAAAAGGGCCAGATTTTTTCATCCATTTCGTAGGTATAGATTCGCCGACCGCCCCGTTCGATCACCTCTCCTACCTGATAGCCAGGAGCAATCGCGACCTGATCAGCACTGGTGCTGAATACAACTCTGAACGCGCTGCGCTCCGATAGACCCAGCTGGGATCGGTTTAGCCACTTTGGATCGCCGATCTTCGGCAACCGTTGAATCGGTTCCAAGCCATGTTCGCGCCGCTGGTTCGGATTGGTCAATTCCATACCCGAGTTATACCCGGGTGCTGGCATGATTTCTAAATTGTTTACAAACGTGCCGTTGGCAACAACACGATTGTCACCACCGCCAGGCAGACTGCTTCCCGGATTACTGAACCCGTTATGACGCCAGGTTAGGTCCCAGCTCAAGTTGCGTCGCTCACCTGGCTGCATCGCTGTCTCAAACTTGAAATTGTACGCCCCAATCTCGGGTTCTTGAGATGCCAGGCTGCTACCTTCTATCCCCATCGTCTTGACCTGCACCCGTGGATGTGTGCTGATCAAAAGGTCTTCTATCACCTCATCAGATTTGTTCCACAAAACGGCGGTACCCACGCTCTCTAAACGACGCTCTTCAGGGTACAAATCCACTTCAACATCGACGGCAATCACTTCCGGCAAGGTCGACAGCTCCAGGGGCTTGTAGGTTTTTTCGTACCTGGCCTGCAAAGCCTCGACCTGATCCGCAACCACGTAGGTGTTGACCACATTGGTGTTGTAGAAGATCCAGCAACCCAACGCAACAAACACAACACTCAACACACCCCCTGTGCTGACGACACCACGACTCAGTCGCGCCTTGGCCAGCGAAATTCGTTCAGCAAAGCCATCCGGCTGACCTCGCACAAACCACAAGTGAGTCAATAGCATCAACAATCCACAAAAGACGGCCCAGTAGGCGGTGAACGTGAAGAGCGGTTGAACAAAGTGTCCGTACTGATTCATATCAGAATGTGGCGCGTTGGGAGTCCCGAAACTGTAAAGGCCGTGCTCGAATCCAATACTGGGCAAGGCTTGGAAGGTCAGGAAGGCAAGTAACATCCCCGCCATACCCGACCACCGATTGCCAGCCATCACCTGTATAAACACTGCAAACGTAGCCAGCAGGAAGAAGAAGCCACCCTGCACAAAGAACAATCCATACAGGTACAAGCCCAACTCAATGTTCGTATAGCCTTCGGACACCTGCTTGACGATCCCAGCCAACATCCCAAAGGCCATCAACATGGCCACAACGAACCAGAGCGCCACAACTTTAGCGGCCACCATTACACCGTTTGGATAAGGTGTGGCATCAATGACGTTGGACACCTGGGTACTGCGCTCTCGATACACCACCTCACCGGAGTAATAGATGATGATGAGCAGAACAAAAAATAGATAAGCACCACCAATCGCTCGCAACATGCTGCTGGTGGTTGGCAAAAGTTCGGTGCCATAGAACGAGGTGATACTGCCAAATCCCCCCCAGACATTCAAAGTGGCGAAGCCAAGAATGGCCCAGAAAGGTACGCTGCGCACAATTGCCAAGACGTCTGTTTTTACCTGTGAGAAAAACTGAGCCCGCACCGTTGCCGACCCGAAGCTCGATACAGCGTTTACCTCCTTCAGACCAGGCGGTGCTTCTGTCTCTTTAGCCTTGCGCTTTCGCTTAAATGCAGAGTCGTCCAAACTGAAGGTGTATCGCAAGCTGGTCAAAGACAGCGCGAGAATGCCTGCACTTAACCACAACAGTCTGTTGGTGAGCAGTGCGCCCTCCACAGGAACCAGATTAAAGTTGCGTTCGTAAACCGTCCAGTAACGCGACACCTCCCCGAAGGCAGTGCTGCCAAATGGATCGAGGATCGCATAAACATCGATCAATTCCGGATCAACCAGGCTATTGATCATCACGTAAGCGACCAGAAAGCCAACTGCACCGACAAAAGCGCCCAGCATGGAACGCGTGAGCGCGGCCACGCTGAAGAAAATGGCCGACATCAAGAATAGATTGGGCGCTGTGACCACCACCAGCGAATATAGATACGGCAGAATACTGAACGGACCTATCCGCCCCGCATCCAACCAGGGCATCAGCGAAGCGACCAGCGTTCCCAGAATGGCCGCAGCCCCAACAAGTATGCCAAACACCATCCCAGCACTGAAACGGCCTAACAAGAACTGGCGGGGTGTGATTCCGGTACAGAAGAATAATTCTGCGGTCTTCTGCTCATGGTCCCGGGTGATGGAATTAGCCACGATAGCAATCGCAGCAAACATCCCAATAATTGAAAAGAAGAACTGGGTGTAGACGATGGCCCAGGCAGCATTCAAATTGGTATTGCTACCGAGTCCACCCAGGCTCACGTCTTCGGAAGCCATGATCAGGAAGGCCAGCAAAAAGAACATGACTGCCAGAATCAGAAAAAGCGGCGACCGTGCCAGATATCGAGCCTCAAAGCGGAAGACTTCCCACATCGTTATGCTCCTAATCTACTTCGACTGAAAAGCCAGCCTGGGCAAGAGTCGCAAAATACACGTCTTCAAGCCCCGGAGCCGCAGCCTCAAATCCGATGGGTGCCGCTTGCGCGCAGGTCTTGATCTCGGTCCGCCCGGCAACGCGCCTGGTGGTCAGTACGTCGACGTGATCCTTGACTCGATCCGCCTCGTTGTGTGTTACCACGGTACGCCATAAGCGACCTTCCAGCTCACGGATCAGTTCCTGTGGCTCTCCTTCGCTGAGGATGTTTCCCCCGGCCATGATGGCCATGCGAGTACACAGGTCCGCCACATCTTCGACAATATGGGTAGAGAGAATAACGACGACATCCTCTCCGATGCTGGCCAGCAGATTATGAAAGCGACGACGCTCAACTGGATCCAACCCTGCAGTAGGCTCATCCACGATGATCAATTCCGGTTGACCAATCAACGCCTGGGCAATGCCAATGCGCTGTTTCATACCCCCCGAAAAAGTGGTCATATTCTTTTTACGAACATCCCACAGATTGGTCTGCACCAGGAGATTTTCCACCAGGTCAGACCGATCACCTTTGTCGGTAATGCCCTTTAAGGTTGCGATGTGCTCCAGGAAAGCCAATGGTGAAGTACGCGGATACACACCAAACTCCTGGGGTAAGTAACCCAAGGTGCGGCGCAAACGGGTTACATCTGCACCCACATCGCTACCGTTCAGTTCAACAGTGCCATCATCCGCACTTTGCAATGTGGCAACTGTACGCATCAACGTAGATTTACCAGCCCCGTTGGGGCCCAGTAAGCCAAACATGCCTTTTGGAACTTTAAGCGAGACACCTTTCAGCGCTTCAACCCCATTTGCATAGGTTTTGGTCAGCCCTTGGATATTGAGCACGTTACCCCCAACTGTTTTTTGTTTTCTTATCGTCTAACTAGGTCGCCAAAAATGGGTATTTGGTTCTTTTCTCGACCTTTAGTTTTTAAATCGACGCTCGCCTCTCTATAGATGTATAGATGCGCGAACCTGAAAAATAGTTGCATATTCAAAACCATTACCCGACAACCTCTACCCGGTATAAAATAACCGTTCACAGGGAGAGAGATCATGTCTGAATCTAACGAAGATCTGGCCGCACGTATTCAGCGTCTGGAAGATATCGAAGCCATCCGACAGCTTAAGGCGTTATATTGCGAAATATGCGATGACCACCACAACCCGGATCGGATCGTCACGATCTTCACTGAAGACGGCATCTGGGAAGGCAAGGGTATTGCGACCGCAAATGGTCACGCCGAAATCAGGGCGCTATTCGAACGCTTTGGCGAAATGATGAGCTTTACCGAACATATGACCATGAACCCCCGTATCGAAATTGATGGCGATAGCGCAATCGGCACCTGGTACTTTTTTGGTCCCTTTACCTTCAAAGGTGAAAATCCCACCGCCAAGTGGCAGGCCGCACGCTACCATGAGAAATATCAACGCGTGGAAGGTGAATGGAAAATTGCGCACCTGAAAGTGGGTGGTCCGGGCATGAGCGTATTCTATGACCAGGGTTGGGCAGATTCGCTGTATCAATAACAAAAAGAAACAAACAGACGACAAGCTGACCCGACCAGAAAGCGACGACCAATGACCGAAAAAAAGCGCCTGCACCCGAAGGTTTTTTCTTTGCAAACCGCATGGCTAAGAGACGGTTTCTTTACCGACAAATATTTCTACCGTGCGCGGCAGATATTAAACAAGGACGCACACAATCCTGACGTGTTGATGCAGGTGTTCTGTCGGACGCACGCGGTACTGTGTGGGATAGACGAGGCGATTGCGATTCTGAAAACTGGCTGCGACTTCGATGAACTCAGCGTCAATGCGCTGTACGACGGCGATCATGTGACCCCCTGGGAAACGGTGATGACTATCCAAGGGCCTTACGAAGTGTTTGCCCATCTAGAGACGTTGTATCTGGGTGTGTTGGCACGGGGTACGCGGATCGCAACCCATACCCGTGACATTGTGAATGCAGCGAACCGCAAAAAGATTTTATTCTTTGGTGCACGCCATGATCATTACCTAACTCAGGTACCGGATGGTTACGCCGCGTTCATCGGCGGCGCGGATGCGGTCGCCACCGATGCGCATGGCACTCTTTTTGACCAGCCGGGCTCCGGCACCATTCCCCATGCGCTCATCGCCGCATACGGGGGGGACAGCGTGCTGGCCGCACAGAAATTTGTCGAGCACCAGGATGGTAGCGTCGATCTAGTGGCTTTGGTCGACTTTGAGAACGATTGCGTCAACACCTCGTTGAACATCGCTCAAGCGCTGGGAAGTAAATTAAAGGGTGTAAGGTTGGATACCTCGGGTGCTTTGGTCGATAAATCACTGCAAGGGAGCACGGAAGAACGTCCAGGCGTTAACCCGGAGTTAGTCAACAGGGTACGCACCGCCTTAGACGCGGAGGGCTATCAAGATGTACAAATCTACATCTCTGGTGGTATCACCGTTCAGCGCATCAACGAATTTGAGGCCGCTCAGGCGCCTGTTGATGCCTATGGTGTTGGCTCATCCATTCTCGCCAATCAGGGTCGCTTTGATTTCACTGCAGACATTGTGCAAGTGAACGGACAGCACCTGAGCAAAGAGGGCAGGATGCTCAATCCAAATGATCGCCTAACCCCAGTCGCTTAAAAGCTTGGTTTGGTGGGGTGCGGCGTCAGCTGTAACTCATGGGTCCAACAAGAGCGGTCCTGGGTGTGCAGGTAGTAAAACGCTTCAGCAATCTTCTCCGGATTAATTATGATGTCCGGGTTCTTTTGAGCCATTGGCAATGCCCGGGTTCCCGGGGAGTCAATCAACCCGTCAATCACAATGTTGGCAACGTGCACGCCATACTCCGAGTATTCTTCGGTCAGGACTTGTGCCAGCGTGCGCATCATGACCCTGGGGTAGTAGAGTGATTGCCCGGTGTATCTTTTGCGACCACGCAAAGAAGCAGCGTTGTTGGAAAACAAGAAAGAACCGCGGCCACGCTCTCGCATACCCGGCAATGTTTCTTTCGCCACCAGAAACGGCCCTCGACTGGCAATGTGCTGGGCAGTGTCAAACATTTCTGTAGGAATATGCTCAAGCAACTCCTGCTCCTTGGGTAAATCCCGCCCTTCGAGGTACCCTGCGTTATAGACCACAACATCCGGTTCGCCCGCCTGTTGGCGAATCTGAGCAAACGCAGCTTTGATTGAATGTTCGGAGACCAGGTCCAACTCGACAATTATCGATTCATTACCTTGGTCGGCGATTGCCTCGTGAAGTGCCAGCGCGTTGTTATGCTGACGCGTGGTTAATACGGTGAGATATCCCTGTGCGGCAAACTTTTGTGCCACCGCACCCCCAACCCCCCAGCGCTTCCCCACTGGGAGATCAGAATCATCAATATCTCCACCATGGATTAAGTGCGTATTGCGCCCATCGGATTGCCACTTTGAAGTAGCGCCAATCACGACTGCTACCGGCCGACTCATAACTACCCCCTTGTGAGCGTTTGATCTTCTACCAACGCATCTAACTGTTTCTGGACCGCTTTGGCCCAGCGGGGGTGAGTGAGAATCCAGAATTTGTCACCAGCGATCGCCTGAGCTACCAGCTCACCTACTTCATCTGGCTGCATACCCTGCTCAAGGCTTGCCTGGATATTGTTCGCAAGCTTCCCGGCTTTCTCTCCATCTGCCTTCGGCTTGGCCTGACCGGGACGATAACTGACCGAATTGCGACTGATGTTGGTGTTGATTGGTCCCGGACACAAGACAGACGCGGTCACAGGACTCTGCTTGGCACGCAGTTCTCTTTCGGTTGCTGCCATCAGGGCAACCACACCGTGTTTGGCAACATTGTAAGCCCCCATCATCTGACTGGAGATTAACCCCGCCATACTGGATGTAGCGTTGATATGGCCTTCGCCAGAATCTTCGATCAAAGGCAAAAATACATCGACGCCATAAATGGGTCCCCACAGATCTACATCAATGATCCATTTCCAGTCTTTCAGCTTCATGTTGCGAGCGGAGGTGGGTATACCAACCCCGGCATTTGCGCAAAATACGTTCACTCCACCGAAGGTAGAAACAGCAGTATCCGCCAGAGCTTTCACCGCATCGTGATCAGCCACGTCACAGATTTGACCGATGGCTTCCACACCCTGGCTGTTTAGATCTTTTACTGCCGCTTCGATCGTGTCCCCATTTAGATCCGCAACCACGACACGCATACCACGCTTAGCGAAGGCCCGGCACATACCCAGCCCGATGCCGCTGGCACCACCGGTCACAACGGCAACTCTTCCTTCAAAGTCCTGCATCACTCCCCCATTTTCTTAGCACAACAACCTGAAGAAGTTACTACCGCAGTTCCTGGGTGTCCACTTCACCGTGGCCAAAAAAACACCCATAGACGCAAAAACGAATCACGCTTAGGCTACTCACCAGATAGATAGACACACTTGGGAGAGGAATATGGCAATACCCCGCCTTGAAGGCAAAGTTGCGGTCATCACCGGTGGTGCCAGCGGTATAGGTCTTGCGTGTGCCAAACGGTTTGCTGAGGAAGGCGCACAGATCATGATCAGCGACATTGGCGCCACTCGTCTGGAAGATGCTGTGGAGGAAGTTCGCAGTACCACCAATGGCAAAGTTGGCTTCGTGGAGGCAGACGTATGTTTTGAGGAACAGATCGCGGAACTGATGGACACTACGATCGCAGACTTTGGCAGCATTGATACCGTGGTTGCGGCAGCCGGCGTCGCCCAGGCGAACTACGTCAGCGGTGAAACCACCGAGTCATTGAACAATCCACTGGTCGATCAATCTCTGCAAGACTGGAATCGCGTGATCCAGATCAATCTGACCGGGGTCATGCTCACCGATAAGCTGGCTGCCAGACACATGATTAACGCTGGCAATGGCGGAACCATCGTAAACATCGCCTCTACCGCAGCGCGCGTGGCCTTGCCAAATGCTGCAGACTACTGTGTCTCAAAGGCTGGCGTTGCCATGCTCACCAGCGTGCTGGCTTTGGAGCTCACAGAGTTTAACATCCGCGTCAACGCCATCGGACCCGGCTTCATCGAAACGCCAATGACCCAGGGTCTGCAAGACGATGATGAAGGTAAAGAAATGATGCTGGGCATGACACCCATGGGCCGGTTAGGCAAACCAGTTGAGATGGCCAACACCGCACTGTACCTGGCCTGCGACGAATCAAGCTACACTACCGGCGCCACCCTTTATCCGAACGGGGGGTTGTACGTAAGCTAGGTTGCTTACCCAACGCGAGAACACATTGGATCCCATCAGTCAGGGCGCTATTGCCGCCGCAGCCGCACAAACTCGCGCACGTCGCGAGCAAATGATTGCCTTCACCTGGTTTGGCGCGCTTGCGGGCATGGCGCCGGATTTGGACGTGCTGATTCAATCCCCTACCGACCCGTTATTGTTTTTAGAATTCCATCGCCACTTCACTCACGCCATCGTATTCATCCCGGTAGGCGCGCTGATCGTTGCGGGTGCGTTATTCAAAATACTGCGCCATCCATTGAACTTTAGACAGGCGTATCTGGCTTGCCTGTTGGGTTATGCCACACATGCGTTGTTGGACGCATGTACCTCTTACGGCACCCAGCTTTTCTGGCCCTTCAGTAATATGCGGGTGTCCTGGAACAATGTTTCGGTCGTGGACCCGCTGTTTACGCTGCCGCTGTTGGCGCTGGTCGTCACAGCAGCTTTGCGCAAAGCACCTAAGTTTGCGGTCATGGGCCTGATCTGGGCGGTGACTTACCTCTCATTTGGCGCGGTTCAACTGCATCGTGCAACCGCCGCTGCCGAAGCGCTGGCCGAAAGCCGTGGACACACCCCACACCGTCTGACCATGAAACCAAGTTTCGCCAACCTGCTCATCTGGAAATCAATCTACGAGTTTGAAGATGCTTACTACGTAGATGGTATCCGCACGGGATTTACACCATCGGTTTGTGTCGGCCAACATGTCGAGAAACTTCATCTCCCAACTCACCTCCCCGATCTACAGGCAGATAGTCAGCAGGCCCGAGATATCGAAAGATTCAGGTGGTTTTCTGATGACTATCTCGCATATCACCAGGGAGGCATTGTGGATATGCGCTATTCCATGGTGCCAAACGAAGTTGATCCCATGTGGGGCGTCAAGGTGGACTCGAACAAAGCAGATCACGAACACGTGGTATGGTGGAGTGAGCGGAACATGAGTGATGAAAAACGATCTGCCTTCGGGGCAATGTTAGCAGGGCGGTCGTGCAGCGAGCTACCGCCCTAGCCGTTCTCGCTCCTCACCGAGGGGATGCATCACACCAGCTCCGACAACCGACTCACCTGGACCTACGACCACTCTGCGACATAGATGCTGTGCATAAGGGGTCAGGCTTTCAAACACTTCCGACGGCATGGTTTTCTTGAATCGCTCGGCTTCAACCCAGGGGGCGGCATATTCGACGTTGGGCATATGTCTGACCTCTTGACTGACATTAGGCGTGGCGCCGTGCCATGCCCTGGAATCCCGAAACACACCAGCACCCGCAGGCGCACCCACCAGCGTAGACAATCGCATCCATTCAGGTTCATCGTTTTGGTTCGGTGGACTATGGGGGAACCCATGAGCGCCCGGGATGTGTCGAATAGGGCCATTCTCCGCAGTTAAGTCTGTGGTCATAAAATTGATGGTAATACAGGGCGGCGTTTTGATCAGAGCCAGTTGCTGCGTCCTTGCACTCAGGTGACCATCATCATCGAGACGTAGTTGCACGCCCAGCTTTTCCGCATGCTCCGCCCGCTCCTGAGTCATGATGTGCGCGTCCGGATAGTCAAGGTGCAAAACCTGGTACTCAATGGAACCGGGTAAACAGAAGTCGCCACCCGATCCCAGGACAAAATAGTCAGAACTTGCAAACAACGCTTTTAAGATGGGAGTTGTTGTCGGCAAGTCGACCATCTGGGCCCAGGCGGGCTCATGTAGTTGCTCTCTTGTCACACTGCTCGTGCCAAAGCTGTATCTATGTGGGAGCCGATAAGACTCCGTGCAGTACTTGCGCTCACCTTGCCCAGGATGTGCCAGTATATTGCGCATAACCCGATCACATTCCGCGTGCCACTGTTCGACCTGCGTTGGGTTGAGCAGATCACGCACGACAACAAAGCCATCCCTTTGAAAGATACGTAGAATGCGCTCGTGCTCATCTGGATCGCAGATTTCCAGACCATGGATGCCCGAGTTAGCGCGCAGATGCTCCCGCAAACGATTGACTTCTGGCGCATCGTAGCGCCGTTCCGAAGGAGCACGTGGATCCAATGCACCATCCGCAGTCGGTACGATATTACCCGCGTTATCCACGCTTTCATTGGGTGGTGTGTGTTCACACCATCCAAGATCACTATCGGCTTCGAACTCGATCATGATCTACTCTTGATCTGGAACCGGATAGTGTACACCTGGAATGCCTGCTTCCAGTGCCTGATACCAGTCCGGCCGAGGTTGCACCGGCTCGTAGTTTGACGGAACCATCGGGGTCTCTTTGTTCCACTCATGGTGAATCGGCGGAATCTGGAACGTACCATTACTGGCATTGGTGCCACCGTCCACCAACAGGTCCACCCCGGTGATATAGCTGGCCAGATCTGAGGCCAGGAACATCACCGCATTGGTGACCTCGTGAGCCTCACCCACACGACGCATCGGGGTTCGAGAGGATATCCAACGATCCAGGCCCATGGCTTCCAGCATGGGTCGCGTCATTTCAGTGACAATGAACCCGGGCGAAACCGAGTTAACCCGCACACCTCGGTCTGCCCACTCTACTCCCAACTGGGTTGTCATGTTCAACAGCCCACCTTTTGCGGCAGTGTATCCAAGAATATTGTTTTCATTGCCACCGCTGGCCAGAATCGAGCAGATGTTCACAATAGAACCACAACCCCGCTCGAGCATACGTCGACCACACTCCCGGGCAAAATAAAACGCACCAACCAGATCAACCGACAGAATCCGATGGAAAGACTCCGAATCAAATTGTTCCGATGCTATTCCACGCGGATCCGCAATCCCGGCATTGTTGATCAACACATCAATCTGACCCTGATCAGCAACGCCTTGCTCAATCACGCGTAACACATCTTCCTCAACAGAGACGTCACCAGCCACCACAGTGACCTTGCTACCATTTTCGCGGCACTTGGCAGCCACGTTCTCCAGCAGTTCGGTGCTGCGAGCAGTAAGAATCAAATTCCCACCAGCCTGGGCAAAAGCATAGGCAAACTGTTCCCCTAGCCCATAGGAGGCACCCGTAATCAGGATGACTTTATCTTTGAAATCGAACATCTATTCCTCCCCAAACCGCGTGTGATCAGCATAACCCAAAGCGCGTCAAAGTGTGTATCCTGCGCATCTGACGGCGGAGGAAAAGTAATCGTATGATTCCAAAAACCATAGATGATGTGAGTGCTGACTGGCTGAGCGAGGCTTTGCATACATCGGTGCAAAGTTTTACGACTCAGCAGATTGGCCAGGGTGTGGGCATTATGGGCGACATTTTTCGCGTGCCGCTCACGTATACCGCCCCTGACCCCAGTCTGCCGGAGAGCGTGGTAGTGAAACTGCCGTCATCCTTTGAAGAAAACAGAGCCCAGGGTGTTGCATTGGGTATGTTTGAAGCCGAAGTACGTTTCTACAATGAGTTGGCAAAAAACGTGTCCGTCGGCATACCCCGCGTTTATCTCGCAGAGATCGAAAGTGGTACCGCCGAGTTCGTCATTGTCATGGAAGATCTGTCCAAGCTGACCATGGTTGAGCAGAGTGTCGGGATGAATCCAGCGCAGGCCCAGGCCGCGGTGGAAGTCCTGGCCCATGTACACGCGGCTTGGTGGGACAACGTACAGACCTCAGAGCTGGAGTGGATTCCCACGATGATCGGCCCACGGATCGAGTTTGTAGATCAAATGTTGACCCAGATCCTGCCGGTGTTTCTGGATGGGTTTGCGGACTACCTGCCCGCGGGTGGCGTCGAGCTCTACCAGCACTTCGCCGGGAACTATCAAAAGATCAACCAAACCATTGCCGGACGCAGCCCATGGACCTTGGTTCACCAGGACTATCGTGTCGAAAATGTCATGTTCGATATGAGTCAATCCCCACCCAGCGTTGTGATTCTGGATTGGCAAGGTATCGGTCGGGGTCCGGGTGCCTATGACCTGGCGTACATTCTCAGCGGCTCTATGGATCCTGACATACGTCGAGAACACGAAACATCCCTGGTTCGCAGCTACTACCAACAACTGGAACGCTTGGGTATCAATGACTACTCGTTCGAGGCACTATGGGACGACTACGGGCTGGCTCAGCTCATGGGTGGTCTGGCCACGGCAATGGTCACTGGCGGCGGTATGGACTTATCTAATGAGCGTGGCGTCCAGTTGATTGCCACCATGGCAACCCGTCATGTAACGGCGGCATTAGATCACAACGGACCCGAACGCCTGGCCAAAATTCTGGGATAGTTCAGAAATATTACGAGGGGAGAAGCCCGTGAGCACACCACATTCACTTTACATCGCCGGTGCAACTAATAATCTTGAAACAGCATTGAGCATCACAGCGCGCCTGGGTGGCACGGCCTACATCGATGCTCGGAGTGCTTACGACCACTTACCTTTTCGTGCCTTGGTGACCGTGACCACAGATGATCTGGAGGACCTGGAAAGCTGCAGCGAACGTGGACTTTATGTCATCTGTCAACGGGTGATAAAACCAGGTAACGCAAAAGTGTTTGGACTTTTCCCCATGGTGCACCACCCTGATATGACGCATGTCGAATCTGATAGTCATTGGCGTGACAAACATGCACCACTGGCTTTGGAGCATCACCCACATATGACTCAATACCTGCAACTCAGCGTTATCCACACCATATCCGGGCAGCCTTATGATGGATTTGCCATGTGCGGGTTTGAGACGGAGGACGATCTGCGCAATCGTTTCTACATCAGTCAAGAAGGGGTGGATATAATCGCTAAAGATGTCTCAACATTTGCTGACCTGAAGAAATCCCCTACCCGGTTGATTGCTACACCCGCACCTTAGCGGAAGCCCTAAGGTAAACAGATATCCACTATAACGGCGGCGTGATCACTCACACGATCTCGTCGGGTATCATCACGCCCACCAGCCCAGATATGCTGACAATCGGCCACACAGTCTGTTAGCCGTGGAGAGACAAAGGCTTGATCCAACCTGAATCCATTATCGTGTCCCGGAGAGTACCAGGTAAATTCACGTCGCATGCCATATTTCAGCCGAAAGGCGTCAGCCCACCCGGCGTTATGAATCTCATCGAACCAGGATGTGGTTCGTTGATTAAATATCGACGTCTCTTCATCTTCGCCAATCCGTCCCGAATTGGTATCTCCAGCTATGATCGCGGGGCCCCCGCGCCAACGCTGCATCAGGGCAAGTACTTCGTCATGGAACTTTGGTTTACGACCCGTGTGTTGATTGGGCACGTGCAGACCGCAAATCACTAAGCGTGTTTTCTGAAGCCTCACCGCACACCAGCGACCAGGTTCTGTAGGGTAGCGTCGCAACCCGACTTTTCTTATGGGTTCGCGCGCAGCGATGAGCAGCGCGTTTCCACCATGCTTCACCTGATGTGTTGTATCTATCTGGAAGGGATATCCCTGGGCGGAAAGGGCTTGCGCCAGAGTAGAACTGGCCTGCGTTGCGCGAAATTCACTGAGCACAATGGCATCACCGCGCCAGTCCAGCAGAGCATCGGCGATGGCATCCACCCGCACACCGCCGCCCGCTCTAATATTCCAGGCCACCAATCGAAAGGCTTGTGACACAGACTCACCCTCTCATAACATTCTGACATAATAGCCCACTCCATCTTTCCCAGTCAGGTGACTCTATGACGGAATCTCAGCGATGACCGATTCTCAACACGGTGGTTGGACAGAATCTGCTCAGGCCTGGATTGCAAGCCAGGGGGAGCTTGGTGATCAAGGACGTCGATACGTCATGGACCCGGCAATCAATGAATTCTTGAGTCACCATACGTTTACCAGGGCACTGGATGTGGGATGTGGAGAGGGACGGTTCTGCCGACTTCTAAGCGAAAGAGGCATCCACACAACCGGCATTGACCCCATAGAAGATCTGATTGACCTCGCAATAGCCCGCCATCGCGATGGCGAGTATCTGTTAGGTGTAGCCCAGGATCTGCCTTTTGCAGATGAACAGTTTGACCTTGTGGTCAGTTATCTGACGCTGATAGACATTCCGGATTATCGAGCAGGTATTGCCGAGATGGCGAGGGTGTTATCCCGGAACGGCACCTTGCTGGTCGCTAATCTCGCCCCTCACATGAGCGCCGGCATGCGGCATGGATGGCAGTATGATGACGATGGTAAGCCCAAACACTTTGGCATCGACGATTACAGCCACGAGTGGGTGGCTTGGATGGAATGGGCCGACATCCGGGTACAAAACTGGCATCGGCCACTCAGCGCCTATATACAGGCGTTTTTGTCACACGGGTTACAGTTGACCCACTACGATGAACCCGCTCCTATAGAGGGCTATGAAGATCTATATGAGAAGAACGCCAGAGCACCCTGGTTTAATCTGATGATCTGGCGCAAGCCTTAGTCCCGGGCAAGCTTATTAAATAATGCCTTGGTCGCCCCCGGCTGCTCCTGCCCCATGGCTTCTATCACGGTATTCACGGACGACTGCAACGCTTCGCGCGCTTTGGACCCATGCGGATTGGCAGTCTGGATGTTGTGATACAAAGCGGGGTTTTCATGCAACATCCCCTGAGCGGTCTCGTCCAACGCTCTAAATATCGGCGTGGTCATGGCATCGAACAGTTCTTCAGGAACGTCGAGCTGCGATTGGGCCTCGGCAAATGACACTAACGTTGCATGGGTTAAGACCTGGACCATACTGGCGACCTGATCATGCGTATCAGCATCCGCATCCAGGACTTGAAGGTGCCAGCTTTTTAACAAATCTTTCCACGCGTTGTTCAGCGCACCAGGCAGAACATCTATAAACACAAGATTCTGCCCAACAAAACCACGATCAGGTCCAAACATGGGATGTATGCTGACATAACCCATTTGCAAGGATCGACTGGTCACCAACCCACAGATATTCGATTTGACCGAGCAAATATCACAGATGAGCTCAACGCCGGCAGGATTATGCGATTCGATCAGTTCAAGCGCCTGCAACGCGATCGCTTCGGGTAGACACACCAACACCAGGTCGTGATTACTGACGGCGGCAACAAAATGCTCGGGTTTTGCATCCATGTCCACCATGACGTCTGCGTCTGCAACCACATCAATGGTTGTGGTTGTGATATCACTGTCCGCAAACAGTTTCTTAAAGGCCCGTCCAAACCCGCCACAGCCGCCCAACAGTGCAACAGAGCTGATGTCAGGCTTTGGCACTTGGGCGTCCATGGACCTCATTCAGCCAACGGCCAAGGTTTTTGAGCTCCGGGTCTGGCGGCAGCTCGACCATCGAAGCGGCAAAATCAATCATGCACATAGCTGTTGTATCTACCACGGTGTACTCATCACCCACCATCATGGCCTGTTTGGCCAATAATTTATCCAACTTTCTGTAGTAGGCGTGGGTGGCTGCATCACTTTGCTCTTTAGCTTCAGGGATTTGCTTAAACCGACCAGCCGCGACTTTTGCCACTACAGGACCGTTCACCCAGCTGGTGCCGATGGAACGGAACAGCTGTAACTCAATTCGTCGGAGTTGAACATCGATCAGGGCCATGCTGACCGGGTCGGCTCCAAACAGTGCAGGCTTGGGATACAGCGCTTCAAGATAGCGACAAATGCTCAAACTCTCGGTAATGCAAGTACCGTCATCCAGCTCAAGTACCGGAATCTGGCCATTGTCATTTTTCTCCAAAAACTCCGGTGTTTTATGCGCGCCAGTCATGATGTTTGTGTTAATCAGGGTAATGTCCACCTCGCCATCAGGTCCAAAAGAGATACCTTTTTCTGCCAGATAAACACGTACACGTCTTGGATTGGGCGCAGTTTGATAGTCGTATAATTTCACAGGGGTCTTGCCGAACGCTGAATAAGCTAAGATCCTATCAGCTTTAAGGGGGGAATATGAGTAAGAGCGACACTCCGCTGGCGGATATCTCCGCTCAGGCGGCCGAACTGCTGAAGAACCGCGCTGAAAAAGTAGTGGTCTGCGAATCTTCAACCGCTGGACTGATCAGCGCGAGCCTGTTGGCGGTACCGGGTGCATCTGCCTATTTTGAAGGCGGCGCGGTGGTCTACACATTGGCCTCACGAAAAGTCTACCTGAGCCTGAGTCGAGCTGACGTTGAAGGTCTTGAGCCACTCACCGAAGCCATGGTCATGCGTTTTGCAGAAGTTGCCCGCCAGCAGATGGGCACCACCTGGGCAATCTCTGAACTGGGTGTTGCCGGACCCGCCGGCGCACGTTACGGACATCCACCCGGCATCAGTGTACTGGCCGTAGACGGTCCGGTTCGACTATCCACAACCATTGAAACCGGCAGCGACCAGCGAGAAGAAAATATGTGGGCATTTACCAGCGCAGCCTGCAATCTATTAGCTGATGCGCTTCAACAAGCCCAAGATCAGGAAACATGATGAAAAAAGTTTTGATCGCCAATCGAGGCGAGATCGCCGTACGGATCGCCAACGCCGCGGCCGGTTTAGGCGTGGCTTCGGTCAGCGTATACGCAGCCCCGGATGCGCGCAGTCTGCATACCACCCAGACAGACGAAACAGTCGCTTTGACAGGAGACGATCCAGTTCAAGCTTATCTGGACATCGAACAGCTGATCGATATCGCCAAGACTCATGACTGTGATTGTGTCCACCCAGGGTACGGATTCCTTTCGGAAAATGCCCAGTTTGCACAAGCCTGTGCTGACAACAACATTACCTTTATCGGACCAACGCCCCAGACGTTGAGTCTGTTTGGCGACAAAGTTCAGGCCCGAGAGCTGGCGGACTCACTGGGCATTCCCATCATCCCCGGGACTGCGGTCACCAGCTCCGATGACGTTCGTTCCTTTGCCCAGGAGTATGGTCTGCCGCTTATGTTGAAAGCGGCGGCTGGCGGCGGGGGTCGCGGTATGCGAGCCATTACCGACGCCGGGCAGATCGATGAATCTTTTGAGCGATGTCGCAGCGAAGCCGAAAGCGCCTTTGGCAGCGGTGATCTATTCGTCGAAGTACTCATCCAAAAGCCACGCCACATAGAAATACAAATTCTCGCCGATCAGGACGGTAACGCCCAACACCTGTTTGAACGGGATTGTTCAGTCCAACAGCGTCACCAGAAAGTGATCGAGATTGCACCGGCACCAGACCTGGATGACGCCATCCGACAAGATATGTTCAAGCATGCCCTTGAATTGGCCAGAGCCTGCAACTACCGCAATGCCGGCACCGTTGAATTTTTGGTTTCGGGGGAACGCTACTACTTCATTGAATGTAACCCCCGCATACAAGTTGAACACACCATCACCGAGCAGGTGACGGGTATCGATCTGGTGCAGACTCAATTTCGAATTGCTCAGGGTGCAACCCTGACCGATTGTGGGGTTGCTGACATGGATCAACCATCTGGCTTTGCGATTCAATCCCGCGTTGTGGCACAAGGACCAGGCAGCATAACGGGGTATAAAGAACCGGCGGGGTTAGGTATTCGCGTTGACGGCTATGCCTACGCTGGATTTACCCCACCTGGTCACTTCGATCCATTGTTGGCGAAGTTGATCTGTACGCGGCGCAGCTACGCTGAGGCTGTTTCACAAAGTTTGCGCGCACTGCAGAATTTTCATATCCAGGGTCTGCCCACCAATCTGGGTCAGCTGCAGCAGATTCTTTTGCATCCAAAGGTTCAGGCGGGACACGCAGATACCCACCTGATGGCCGAAATTGACGAGGCTGGCGAGATTGCAAAAAGCCCTGGAATCAGTTTGTTAGAACAGCAAACTCGGGGACTTGCCGCGCCGCCAGCTGCGAGCGTCGATGCGTCGGCTCAAACCGGTGTGGAGATCGCCGATGGCATGGTTGGGGTAGCCTGCCCCATGGCTGGGAGTGTTGTGCAAGTCAGCGTCCAAATTGATCAGCAGGTCAACGCCGGCGATTCCATTTGCGTGATCTCTGCAATGAAAATGGAAACCACAGTCACCGCCACCTGCTCCGGCAAAGTCGCTCTGTTGGATGAGTTGGAAGTTGGCGGCACGGTCAGCGCGGGACAGGTACTGGCAGCTATACAACCCTCCGCTGACGCTACCCATGCGCCCGTCATCATCGACACACAAAACAGTTGGCTGCCCACCTTGGAGGAAGTCAGCACACTGCAGCGTCTGGCCCAACAAAGGCTGGCACCCGGCTCAGAAGATCCGGGTGTCGTACGTCAGCGTAGTCGTGGCAAGCTGACTTGCCGTGAGAGAATCGATTTACTGTTAGACCCGGATACCTTTCGGGAGGTCGGCAGCGTTGCCGGATTTGCTTCATACGACGAAGAAGGACAAATCAATGCGTTTACGCCTGCCAATCACGTGGGGGGTTGGGGCGAGGTCGAATCACGTACCACAATTGTTTGCGCGGATGACTTCACCTCTCGAGGAGGACATGCAGATGGGGCAATCGGCGCAAAAAGCCTATATCTGGACCGCTTGTCTATGGAACTTCGTGTACCGTCCGTGCGACTGCTGGATGGCTCTTCAGGCGGGGGTAGCGTTGCTGCCATGGTCCCCGAACAGAAGAAGTCCGGCGAATCCAAAGCCCGCGAAAGTAGCGGCGCAATCAAGGCAGGCCGACCACGGGTAGCAGGATCCGGGGGTTCATTTCTGCCAGGCCACCTGGGCAGTACTCCCTACACACGTCAATTGAACACGGTGCCCGTGGTGAATCTGTTATTGGGCAGCGTGGTGGGCATTGGTGCCGCCAAAGCGGTGCTGGGACACTTCAGTGTCATGGTAAGAGATATCTCCCAGTTGTTTGTGGCAGGCCCTCCTGTTGTCAGTCACGCGATGGGATATGAGATCACCAAAGAAGACCTGGGCGGATGGCACATTCTCTGCACCAATGGTTCTGTAGACAATCTGGCTGAAACAGAGGAAGACGCAGTCTCTCAAACCAAACGTTTTCTTTCCTACCTTCCTGGCAGCGTGTATGAGGCACCGCCTGTGATCTCTTGTGCTGATCCAACAGACCGAGCGGAACAAGAGCTACTCACCATCATCCCCCGCAAACGCACCACCACCTTTGATATGCGCCGCGCCATCGAATTGATGGCGGATAAAGACTCTTTTTTCGAGATTGGTCCCTATTGGGGTAGCGATCAAATTACCGGATTTGTACGTTTTAACGGCCACCCGCTGGGTGTGATCGCCTCGGATTCCAGACATACAAACGGTGGCGCTTTAACCGCTGACGGTTGCGACAAACTTAAACGACATCTGGACCTTTGTGACACATTCCACATCCCGGTCCTGAATCTGATCGACAACCCCGGTTTTGCGGTAGGTCTGGAGCACGAAATTCGTTCAACCATCCGCAAGGGAGCCGAGTGGATGGTGGCATTCGCCCAAGTCGGTGTGCCGATATTTTCTGTGCTGATGCGCAGAAGTTTTGGGGTTGCGGGCAACAACTATGCAACCCCCCAAAGCAGCCCATCAGTTCGTGTGGTCTGGCCCGCAGCGGACGTGGGAGGTATTCCCCCGGAAGGTGGCATTGAAGCCGCCTATAAACGACAGCTTGCCGAAGCGGAAGATCCCGTGGCGCTGCGCGCTGAGTTAGAGGCGCGAATCGAATCTGCCCGAGGGCCGGTAGGTCCGCTGAACAAGTTCCAGATCGAGGAGATGATCGATCCTCGCGACACTCGACGCCTCATTTGTGAGTGGGTAACCCGTGCCTACAAAATAGTCGGGCATAGCGACAAGCTGGGTCCCCGACCACTACAATTTCGACCATAACTGAATAGGATGTACAAAGTGACAGAACAATCAACCAACTACGACGATGTAAAACAGTACAAACTGGAACCTGAGCGGATCGAGGAACTGATTCGAAGCGCCGGTGAATGTGTATTTATCTGGGCCAACAAAGCGGGACACCCCATTGGCGTGATCACGGCCTACGTCCCGGTGAAAGGTAACATTTGGATGACCGCAACCCGAGAGCGTGTGCGCATCAAAGCCATCGCCAGGGACGGACGCTCATCTTGTGTGTTTACCAGCAAAGGGACACCCATGGGTGGGGGTAAAACGGTGACCTATAAAGGACATACCGTCATCCATGACGATATCGAGACAAAACAGTGGTTTTACAACCTGCTGGCTCAAGGCATGGCTGCCAGGCCCGACGACGGTAATGAATTTACCAAGAATCTGAACCCGGAACTGTTTGTGAAGTTTTTAGATACGCCTGAGCGAGTTGTTTTGGAGTTTACACCGGAGATGACCATCGCATTTGACGGTGACAAAATGGCACAAGGTACCGCTGCTGCCTATGCTCAGTTTGCCCAAGAGAGTTAGTGGCCTGGACGTTTACTCGGCCAGAGGGTTGACAATACGCCGGGTTGACGTGCCTTCAAGATGGGTACGCAAAAACACAAACGTATGATCTATCTCCTCGGCGGGCACTTCCGGGTGCAAACCAGGGTTGGCGTGCAGGCGTTTGTCACGAGACGCCAGCTCATCAAACAGCGACAAATAGCCATCCCGGGGGAACAGTTCGTCCTCAAGCTGCATTAGAAACAAGACAGGTAACGTAATCTTGGCAGCATCAGTGGCAAGCCGTTCGCCGAGCATCGCTCCCGCTCCGGTGGTACCACACAAGCCGATGCAGGCAGCCGTAAACGCTTTGCCCAGCCCGTCAGCCAACACAGGCACACCAAAAATAGTACCCATCGAAAGACCAAAATAACCCAGGGGACCGTCACCCACCGAGTGCGACTGACACATCGCTGACAAGGCATCTCGCCAGTCCGCTACCATGTCATCTACAAAACCGTCCCGCTGGGCTTCTTTAAAATAGGCTTCGCGCCCACCTGGTTCAACTTTTCGCAACCCATGCACAGGACCATCCACCGAGAGTGCAACAAATCCGGCCTCCTGTACGAAGCGATGCGCCAGGTATGGAATCGGGGTCTGATATCGATCTCCAGAAGCGCCGTGCCCAAGCAAAACCATGGGCGTTTCAGAATGAACGTCGTCAGGCAACCACAGGGCGCCAGTCACCCGTCGTACGCTGCCATCGACGGTGAAGTCTACTGCACCATGTTCTCCAGCAAGCCAACTTGGCTCCATATTCTGCTCCTAATCAAACCCCAGTTCTTTTTTAAGCGTCTGGTCAATCCAGATTCTTGCGTATATGGGCCCGGGGCGCACTGCACCAGCCCTGAGCTCACCACCATAGTTTTTGACCCAGGGCCACCAAGCCGTATACAGATATTGGGTAGGTAACCATACATACGGCGCATCTGCTAGTAATCGCCGAGTCATGTCGCGTGCAAGCACAATGCGATCTGCCTCATCAGGCATCTGTACAATCGCTTCCAAATCAAGCTCAAACTGCTCATCCTGATAGAGCGCCGGATTCCAGGTATGTCCAATGCCAAATTTACGCAAAGTCGCGATGGGATTAGTGTGGCCATTGTTCATTAAATAACCCGGACCGTGGTTCTTGGTGGTCATCATGGACAAGTAGGCGCCGTACTCTAACGGTTCAACAATCATCTCCACGCCTACGTCGGCCAGATAGCGGACCAGCAGCGGAATCAAATCCATATTTGTAGGGCTACAGGAACAGACCTGCATCCGAAAACTGAACCCTTTTGCGTATCCGGCCTCAGCCAACAGTGCTCTGGCCTTCTCTGGGTTGTAGCTGAACAGCTCTTTAATCTCTGCAGGCATGGTCTCAAGCGGTTCAAAGTATTCACCAAAATTTGGATGTTGTGGGTAGGCCATCAGCTCTCCGTGGCCACCGTAAAACAAGTCCAGGATTTCCTGCTGATTCACAGCCAGATTCAACGCCCGCCTGACCCGAATGTCATCAAAGGGCTTTTGATCCATGCGCATCACGATAAAATTACCCGACTGTGACAGCCAGCGGGACCACTTAAGTTCCGGCGTGGTGGATTTGAGATGCTCAACGTTAAGCCAGCGGATGTTCTCTAACAGATCCAGCTGACCCGTGCGCAAAGCAGAAAGATAGGTCGCTTCGTCTTTGATGACTCGATATTTCACACGATCCAGAAAAGGAAGCTGGTAAGACTGCCCGGTAAACTGTGCGCGACCCCAGTAATTTGGGTAACGCTCGTATACGTGCAGATTGCCCTGCACATAATTGGTTAATCGAAAGGGACCAGAACCCACCACGTTGCGCCAGTCTTTGGGATCCCACTGTGACGTTTCCCGCGGCACGATGGACGACTGGTAGCCGTAACCAAATCGATACTGCCACTCAGCGTTGTACGAATTAAGTCGAAACACCAACGTGTGAGAATCACGCGCCTCAACCGCATCGATGTAGTCATAGAAACCTGTAGAAGACTTTTTGGGGCTGTTGTTGATGTACTGGAAAGTAAACACCACGTCATGAGCATCCAGCTCTCTCTTGCCCACGATATCTTCTCGCCCATGAAAGTGGACACCACGTCTGAGGTAGATCACCAACGTGCGAGGATCTTCCCACTCCCAGCGCTCAGCAAGTTCTCCAACCACCACTTCTTCCGGAATATGAGCTTCGTTGATGAATTGGTAGCGTCCGCCCTGGCCACGGCTTTTGGTGAGGTCGGCAACAAATAATTGCTCACGAACCAGGCCCACATCGTGGTTCGCCTTCCAGGTCCAATCGGCGGGATCCCAGGAGAGTGCTGACAGCGTGACATACACCGTCCCTACGTTCAGATCACCGCCATATTGTGGTTTCTGAGATGACTGGGGCAAGGCGACAGGACTACCGCAAAAGACAAGCACTAGAACTAGTCCACACAATCCGCGCATTGTTTGGCTGGCCATCAGGAATCCAAAGCCTAATCTGCGTGCTCGCACAAGCGATTGTCAAGCCAGCTCAAGTTTGGCTCTTGAGCAAACTCCACTTAGTATTTACGAACGACGACAAGCCAAGCCAACCACGAATCGACGAGAAAAGTGTGTCGGCTAGTCAATTGATCACCCCAACCTATCGTGCACCCTGGGAGCTGCCCAATGTCTAGAATTCACTCAACGCTCTTTCCTATTAGCATCTGCACATACGCGCTACTCATAGCCGACCATGCGGCTTTTGCGCAAACGCCTGATATGCAGGCCATTCATCAGGCAGCCAAAGTCACCGAGCTGTGGGAACCGGTGCCTGGTGTGGTCACCCCTGGTGAGCGCATAGGTAATCCGCCAGCCGATGCAGTGATGCTGTTTGATGGAGAGAGCTTGAATGCGTGGAGCCACCTGGATGGCAGTGACGCCACGTGGATCATAGAAGACCAGGCAGTCACGGTAAAACCGGGCAGCGGAAACATTCGAACCAAGGGGGTTTTCACCGACGTCCAGCTACACATCGAATGGCGTACCCCAAAAACCATCGAAAGCGAATCACAGGGACGAGGCAACAGCGGCGTCTTTTTGATGGGTGAATATGAGGTACAGGTGCTGGATTCGCACAACAATCCGACCTATCCGAACGGCCAGGCTGCCAGTATCTACAAACAACACATACCACTGGTTAACGCGTCTCGCGGGCCAGGGGAGTGGCAATCCTACGACATCATCTTCCGCGCCCCCCAATTTGCTGATGATGGGAGACTACGTCATCCAGCCACCATAACCGTATTGCACAACGGTGTGTTGGTTCAAAACCATGTGACCCTTGCAGGACCAACGAGCTATGTGGGTGCCCCCAACTACGAAGCGCATGGTCCTGCCCCACTTGTCCTGCAGGATCATTCCAACCGGGTCAGCTTTCGGAATATCTGGATTCGGAACCTTTAGGGCTGAGTGGCTGTTTTCTCATTACTGCGCCGACGATTACGCTTGTCGTGATGATCAGGACGACAGACCAGTACCGAATCATCATGGGGTGGCACAAAACATGACCCTGTCAAAGTTTCCCCCCGACGCCCTTTTATCTCACAAGCGGCTTCTGCAGCCTGATTCGCACAGGCTTCGAACGCTTCCGGCGGTGGTCTACGTTTGCCACGTTCCTCACCCTTGGCTTGCACACTTCTTTCAGGCATCAGCAACAGCGAAACCGTAACGGACACAAAAAATAGTCTTACTAACACTGATCTTCCTTTTTGCAACTTCAATCAGCCCATAGTTTCGCGCACAATCCAGTAGCCAATGTTCAAACATTGTGCAGAATCCCAGCATATTGATAAGACAACAGGCATCAGGATGAAAGTAGACGCACCGATAGGGGCAGACATGAATAACATCGGCGGCAACGCCGCCAAGCTTGAGGCTGCAGGCTACGATGGTTTGCGGCTAGCCGAACTGAATCACGATCCATTTATGCCACTAGCCATCGCCGCTGCACAGACCCAACACATCGAGCTGGTTACCTCCGTAGCGGTTGCATTTTCCCGCAACCCCATGAGCATGGCCATCCAGGCGCACGATCTAAATGCGTTTTCTAAGGGGCGACTCGTCCTGGGTATCGGTTCACAGGTCAAGCCACACATCGAGCGACGTTTCAGCATGCCCTGGCATAAGGCTGCGGCGCAAATGCGCGAATTCATCGAAGCAATGCAAGCAATCTTCGATTGCTGGTACGACGGAAAACGTTTGGAGTATGTGGGTGAGTATTATCAACACACGCTGATGCCAGCCACATTTACGCCCGATAACACCAAAGGACCTCGCCCCAGAATTGCGCTATCGGCCACCGGTCCCCTGATGACTAAGGTTGCAGCGGAATTGACAGACGGCATGATCATGCATCCGTTTTCATCAGAGAAGTTCATGCGGGAAGTCACCATTCCCGCCATAGAGGAAGGACTTGCGCGCTCAGACAGGACCCTGACAGATTTTGCCCTGGACTATGCACCCATGATTGCAACAGCAACTACCGAAGAGGGTTTGAACAGGGCTGTCGAGCAGATACGCGGAAGGATTGCATTTTACGGCTGCACCGTGGCTTACAAACCTGTTCTGGATATTCACGGATGGGGGGAGCTGCAAGACGAGTTGATTACTCTAAACCGTGCTCATCGCACAGACGAGATGGCCACCCTCATCACTGACGAAATGGTAGAAACCATCGCAATCACCGGAGAACCCCAGGACGTCGTTGACAAAATGCTCACACGATTTGGCGGTCTCATCTCAAGAACCAGCTTCAGTGGGTTAGACCTGGATGAGATCACACTCGCCGAAATGTTAGAGAAACTAAGAACTGATTAAACGCAGGCTGAGGAATGCATTGATGAAAAGGATTTTGTTGGTCATGACTACAGTAGCCGTCGCGAATATCGCTAATGCACAGACGCTGTTGCCGAATTGCATTGCACGAATCCATCAGTTTAAACACCCTGTTCTGCCGGTAAAAAAGGAAGCGCTTCGCAACAAAACCGGTTGCCTGTACACCATCAATTGGGGAATCAACGAGGCAGATAAAAATCCCGATTTGTTCGATATTCGCAGCAGTGAAGCCTGCGAACGTATTGGTAAGCGTTTGGAAAAGGCCTGGCCTAAGTCCATTTTATACCCGGGTGAAGCAGTGGCACATTGCCAAACCCGACTGCGCATCACGTGTCCGAGCCGCAAAAAACCGTGCCGCTATATCTGGCAGGTGGCGCAGAACGACCCGGTACTGCAAGAAGATTAGTTCCGGTCTTGACGAAAAAAACCCCGGCAGAGCCAGGGTTTCCTTTGGGGTGAAATGATGTCCGGGGGATTTACGACCCCGTCCTAGATCGCATTGTTACGTCCACGGAACCAAATGGTGCCAAAGATAAGACCTGCGCCCACAACCAGACCGCCCCACATTGACGGCTCTGCGAATAAACCGATGGTTGTGTAGCTTTCAGGGTCGGTAAACGGTAACGAAATTGGATTCATGTGCTGCGCGATGGCTCTGGCTAAATGACTCGATTCAAACAGGATCCCTTCAAGCACAATAAAACTCCAGGGAAGCCCAAAGGCCCACAGAATCGGCACCTTGGGTACTGCCGTCGCAACAAACATGACCCATGCCGCAACGGGTAAAACCCAAAGGCTATAGACGAAATAACCGAAAAGCATGCGAAATGGATAGGTAAATACCCCACTGGCACCCCACAGACGGCCACCCATACCGTCCTCAACAAAGGCCATGGTCACGGTGAGGCTGTAGAGTTGAGCAATCCAGACAGCGATTGTCGTGATCACTGGAGCGCACAGACAAATAAAGGCCCACTTCGACAAAACCGTCGCTGTGTCACTCACCGGCATGGATTTCCACCACAATACCGACTGATCTTTACGCTCGTCGTACATACAGGCCACCAACCCGAAAAAGGCAATGGCGATAAAGATCCAGTGGAATGGCATCGCGATGATCGCCATGAACACCTGCATCTTCCGGTCCAGCTCACCATCGGTGCTTCCTGCGGCATCCAGTCCCATAGCCACCAGCGCCTCCAGACCATCCACATCACGTCCCTCTTCACCGAGCTTTTCGACCAGTTCTTCGCGGTCATGGCGATCCAGATCAGCAACCGTGGCGTCAAAACGCAAGACCATCAAACCGGCAATGAACACCAGAGCCAGCAAAATGCCGGCAGACCAAAGGAATGCGCCGCGATGCTCAAGAAATTCTCTTTGAATCAATGCAACATATGCGTTCATGCCAAGACCTCCTGTTGATCACCACCCACTAAAGCCATAAACAACTCCGCCAAATTGGGAACACTGACATCGCCCAGCAACTCAAGCTGTTTTGGATCATGTCCCGAAAAGATGTGCTCATGACCGTTAATCCCCTGGCGTGAAAATAGTGGCGTTCCAGGCAGAGGCTGATCGGAGGTGCAAACCACTTTTGCAAAACGGCTGGCGATCTCTTCCATGGACGTTGCCAGACGCACCCTGCCCTGATGAATTAGAACCACATCCGTCAGAATATGTTCGATCTCACGCACTTCGTGGGTGGTCACCAGGATGCTGCGCTCCTGGGTGAAGTAATCATTTAACACCCCATCGTAAAACTGTTGGCGATATAGAATGTCTAAACCGAGCGTCGGTTCATCCAGGACAAGAAATTCCGCACCGATGGCCAAGATAATTGCCAGATGCAACTGAACGTTCATGCCTTTAGACAAAACGTTGACCTTCTTATCCAGGCGCACCTGGGTTCGACTGAGCCGGTCCTCTGCCAATTTTCGGTCAAAGTTGGGATGTACACCTTCCACATAGGACAGCAGATCGCGAACCTTCATCCACTTCGGAAGAATGCCGGTATCCGCGATGTAAGCGACTTGCGTCATCATGGCAGCACGTTCAGCCCAGGGGTTATAGCCCATTACGCTGATGTCACCTGAGTCGATCTGCTGTAAACCTAAGATGGCCTGCAGGGCTGTTGTTTTACCCGAGCCATTAGGTCCAATCAGTCCAACGATGCGGCCTCGTTCAACGTTGATGTCCACACCATCCAGAGCACGGACATCACCAAACTGCTTAACCAGGCCCTGCGCTTGCAGCACGCTCATGATGATTCTCCTAAAAGATCTTCCACAGCTAATCCCAGACTCTCGATACGTGTCCGTATGCGTGGCCATTCCTCCGTCAGAAATGTCTCCCGTTCCTGCGCCAGCGCTTTGTCGCGTGCACCAGGCAAAACAAACATGCCCAAGCCCCGCTTTTTCTCCAGTAATCCCTCATCCACCAACATTTGATAAGCCTTAGAAACCGTAATGGGGTTAATCTTCTCGTCTGCCGCAACCTGCCGTACCGATGGGACCGGATCACCTTCCGCCAGAGAGCGATTCAAGATGCGCTGCAACACCGTGGAGCGCAGCTGCACATAAATGGGCAGGCTTTCATCCCAGTCATTCATATGTCGTCACCTGTTATCTGTAGTCACCTGTTTGCAAAATTTAGTTCTCTTCAAAATCGATCCGATACTGTATCGGATATATAGTGTTGTATATATGTAATACACCATAACACCGTTAAACCTGATCGGCAACCATCGATGCAACCCTCGAACGTCGCTTCTGGTAAAGTCGCGAAAAAACGCTAACTAGAGGGAATGACCCATGAGCAACCCAGCCGAGTCCGCACTAGATCTTTTGACCGGTCGTTGGCGCAGCCAGATACTTCACGCCGGCGTCCAGTTGGGTGTTGTCGATCTGTTAGCAGGCGGCCCTCGCAGTGCGGACCAGGTCGCGGCCGAACTGTCTCTAAATCCTTCCAATACGTACCGATTAATGCGAGGACTGGCCAGTATTGGTATTTTGCAGGAAGACGCGAAACAAGCATTCCAACTCACGCAAACAGGCGATTTTTTCCGCAAGGATCATCCCAACACCATGCGTGGCGTATGCTTGTGGGAAGAAGGTGCGACACTGTATAGGGCATGGAGACACTTACCCGACATCGTTCGTGAAGGCGGTGACGACGGCATAAAAAAAGAGTTTGGCGAACCAGTGTTTGAGCTCATCTCATCGGATCCAGATGTGGGCGCGATCTTTAATGACGCCATGACAAGCTATTCAGCTCGTGAGACCGAACAGGTATTGATTGCCCTGGCAGACTACGATGTAACAAATCTGAATCACGTCTGTGACATCGGTGGTGGTCAAGGACACCTGTTGTGCCACTTGCTTCAACAACACCCTCATCTGTCCGGCACCGTCTTTGAACTACCCGCGACGCTGGAAACTCCGCAACTGTTGTTAGCAGAGAGCCTGGGTGTAGGTGATCGGTGTGACTATCGGGCCGGGAACATGTTTGAAGCCGTGCCCACGGCGGATGCATACCTCTTAAAGCACATTCTGCACGACTGGAACGACGACGAATGTGTCGAGATTTTGAAAAACGCGCTGCACGCCTCATCTACTGGCTCGCGAGTACTGATCGCAGAGTACGTAGTACCAGGCCCTGAGACAGCGGATTTTTCGAAACTCTTTGACGTGCACATGATGTCCGTTTCGACCGGACGTGAGCGCACCGAGGCTGAGTTTGTGGCGCTCTTGGAACAATCAGGCTGGAAGCACACACAAACATGGCGCCAACCCCAGGGTTCTATGGCCGTGGTGGAGGGCACTAAATCGAAGTGAGTCGTGCCTTCAACCACACCAGTACAGCTTGCTTACTGGTAGGCGGCGCTCAAGAGTACTGCGCAGAAGGTTAGAGCGTGATCGCCAGCGAAATATGTTGGACGTAACCAACCAGCGCACAAAAGAACGTGAGTGCATAAAACCCGTGGTAAACCTTGTGTTCAATAAACAGTGCTGCGATCGCCGGCCCTATCCAGACTGTCATAAACAACGCATAGGCGGGCATCGGTGGTCCTGCCAGCTCCGTGACGTTTGATTTCACAACAGCGTCGACCAAATCCATCACACCGAGAAGGATCAACGCCCCAAAAAACCACCTTCTATTTTTGGCAAAGTACGCAAACAGGTCAGCGCCCGTTTCTACCTGATCGGGATAGAGTAAAGCAATCAAAAAATAGATCAGGGCCCCGTAGACGAGTACAAAAAGTAGCAGCTGAGGTGTCCAGGTATCCACTGTGGCAAGCGCAAACGAAAACCACCAGTAAGCAACCAACCATATCAGCACATTAATCGTCCACAGGACATGTATCCAGGAAAACGCGATTTGATCTCGCGAATGAATATGTTTTGCGATGCCGGACAGCGCGCGCGCAAGACCCAGCGCCGCCACCACAGACAAAAGGGCAACCAGGTATTCAAAGCTACTCACCCAGCCCCCGCCCTTATGGGTACCACCCGCTTGAAATTTGAATTGGTCAGCTGCATGGCCCCACTTTACCAACGGTGGTGAGCTCTTAGCCAGACCATTAATCGCATGTGGATCTGGCTGCAAGGATTGCAATACGGTTTAAACCTACTCAATAATCCATGGATCATGAAGTTGGCATTGGCTTACATTCTGCTTGGTTTAGTGCTCCTGGTAGGAGGCATACTTGCGTTTGTCACACTCTGGCCACGCCCACCTGACACCACAGCGCCATGGGTGTTTAGCGGAGATGGCGCGGAGCTAAACTACTGCGATCTACCCGCACTAGACGGCAAAGGTGCGTCTGCCGATGAGATTCCAAAGGCGTATACGCCAGGCTGCGGATTTACACAGATGCCGATGCCAATCTTGCAGGCGTGCCGTGAACCCCTGGCCACAGGCGTTCCAGATCTGCGAGGCCTATGGTTGGCGCAATCAGGGCTCATGGGACACCTGGAGCGGGTAGAACAATGCGGCAACAGGATGGTCGTCACGACGGCAGGCATCATCCACGACTTCCGCATGGACGGCACACTAAAGAATGGTGCACGGGACATTCAGAGTTACTGTACAAACTTCGCAAGCGCCATCAAAGTAGATGAACAAGGCAAAGTGATTTTCAGATTGTTTAATCTCTTCGATACGGTCAGTCGGCATTTGGAAGATGAAAACATGATCTTCACATTTGTCGACGGAACAGAAACTCGCATGAAGCGAACCTGCTATCTGCCGAAAGATAGTATCGGTATGTACGCAGCGGGATTCTAGTTGACCCGACCGGGGGAGTGCCGGCTGGGAAGCATCTTACACACAAGACTCTGGGGATCGCTGACGACACTCGCCGAGATCAATTTCTTCCTATTGCAGCCATCGCTCTGACCATCTGGCTGGACGGCGCCTCGGCCGCAAGCACCTTGTCTTGAATCGCCTTTTGAAACTCTGGTGAGAAGATCGGTTCAATCGCGCCTAACGCATCCCTATCCATATATCACCTCCCACTGTTAAGAAATGATTGTAGCCCGACTGCGCCACCAACCTCCCGCGGTTTTGATTCAGCTAGCGGCGCGTCGATTGAGCCAGGGTGATTCATCCATAACCCACCCCGGCAATCACCGTTGGTGCTACGGCAGAGCCCAAGCCGGAGCAGGAAACTGCCAGACATTCTGGATGGCCATCTGGAAATTGCCCGTCCCGTCGTTCAATGGCACCAGTTCCTGACGCCCAATTGCAGCTCCAATCACACGGCCTTTACGATTCAATAACACGCAGTTGAATTTAATATCTCCCGAAGCGGCATTGATAATCGGGTCTACACTCTGAAACCGAATGTAGAAATTGCTGGGATGACCCTGGCGAAAGCGAGGGGTGCCCTGAATCAGGTATTCACCGTCCACCGCCACAGATCCCGGTGGCACAATGGTCCCCTCAGCGCCGCCCCAGGTACCCTTTAACGTGGCGCTGCGCTCCAGAGCCCCGATAAACATGACCCACTGCCGGTCATAGACAATGTGACCGTTTCGGGGCACTTTCCTATTGGGCAGCTTGAACGCCCGGTAGTTCGCACGAGGGTCCATCAATGACTCCAGCAACACGATATTACCTTCGTCGGCGAACCCGCTGGACAGATCAATACCAAATCTCTCGAGGAAATAATCCACAGCCAACTGCCTGCGACGCTCAATATCGCCAGGCGACCGACCCATTATCTCCACATCAAAATCCTCAGGTGTCGGCGCCATGTAGGCTGGATCAAACGGATTATAAATCCCATTGGCCATCAGCGCCCCAGTTGCCTTGGGTGGATTAGGGTTCTTAGGGTTGATACCAGGAAAGTCTTCAGCGAGCGCAACGCCCGTCAGCAGCAGCATACCCAGCGCCAGGACGCCCTGGTTCAAGTGTTTTCTTACATATTCCATAATTGTGTTCGCTCCTTTGGTGGAGCACAAATGTTAGTGACTACCCAAAATTGTGGTATCGCAAAAATATGGGATGCGGTGAATCACGCGTAGATCGGGCATCTTAAAGAGCGGAGGTCTTACGACTAGACTTGCGACTAAAAATAAATCACGTAATCTTGATGGAAACTTGCAACTTCCTTATTCACTTCAGAGACCAGAATCTGTGTCAGCACGTTTGTTGTTTGTAGCGTGGACTTTCTTCGGGGCATACGCGTCGGTCTACGCCCAGCCCCCAGCCAATAGCGAGATCGCCTGGTATCTGGGAGGCGATACCCAAGTTGTGCAAATTGAACAGGCTGAGTTGGTGTACTCTCAAGCCGACCAACCACCTGAAGCAGGGTGGCAGCAGGTTATCTTGCCCGACGCCTGGTTCGTTGAGCGGCGCAAGCAACACACCCAGGCCTGGTATCGGGTTAAATTTGAAACCGATTCTTTGTCCGGCCAGGGGGACTGGGCGTTGTTTATCCCCCGCCTGTCTGCCCACGGGGAAATTTGGCTGAACGGCGTATTTCTCCAGGAAACAGACCGGCGAACAGATCCGCTACCCAATCGTTGGAACTACCCGGTTTTCGTCACTTTGCCCTCTTCACAACTTTTGCAGGGAGCCAATGAGCTGCATGTCAGGCTGACGGTGGAACGCTCACGAATTGGCAACCTGTATGAGCTATATCTGGGTCCAGATCTGGAGTTGTCCTCTTTATATCAATTCTCCTACTTTACGAAAGTGACCTTAGCTCAGGCGGTGACCGTCATCATGCTACTTACCGCCGGCTTGCTGGGCTATCTTTCCTGGCTTGGCGCACCATCACCTGTTTACCGCTGGTTTCTATTCGGCGCCCTGTTGTGGGCCATACATAGCATGCATTTGCACGTCACGCAGATCCCTTTTCCGGTAAGGATCTGGCATGGTCTATACGCGACCGCTCACGCGGGTTCAGCCATTTGTTTTCTGATTGCCACCCATCGTCTGCTCCAGTTACGGCGACGCGCCGTGGAGTTGGTGTTAATAGGCGTTTTTTCCTTAATCGTCGGCACATCAGTTGCTTTACCTGAAGAATATCTGGCATTTGTGACGAGCCTGTCGCTGTTCACCGCATGGTACGTGGTCATCCACCTCGGCATGCTGCTCATCATTCACGCGATCTTTCTGCAACGACAACGGTGGCTTTGGCTTGCACTACCCGGCAGTGTCGCATTGTTTATGGCGTGTTGGGACGTTGTCAGTTTTTTCAGCGGGTTTACCTCGCTGTTTGCCAAATATCCGTATATACCCGTGCTTGCTCTTGTGACAGGCGGCGTGGTGTTCCTTAAACGGTTCGCGGTGGACCAAAAACGTCTTACTCAACTGGAGACGACACAACAGCGGGTGGCCCAGGATGCCGTCGCACAAGAGCGCCGTCGCTTGATGCAGGAAATCCACGATGGCGTGGGTGGCCACTTGGTCTCAACCCTGTCTCTGTTGGAGCAAAAGCCAGAGACCCAACCGGAGGTGATGGATGCGGTCCGAGCTTCGCTTGGGGAGCTTCGCACGCTCGTCAATTCACTGGAAACCATCGGTCAGATTGGAGACCTAGTCAGCCTGTTGGCCATGCTGAGAGACAGGTTGGAGCGCTTCCTTCAGCCCCATGGCATTGAACTCGTCTGGGCGGTAGAACCTTTACCTCAGTTGGACAAGTTTGGTCCAGAGGAATCACTGCATGTCATGCGCATCGTGCAGGAGGCAGTCACCAACGTGATCAAACATTCAAACGCTTCCCAGGTAGAGTTATCCTGCAGCAGTTCGGCCAGGGAGGACGGCGAACCAGGCGTCGAGGTGCAAATTACTAACAATGGTGCTGAGCCTAGTGAGACAAACATCAATGAAGGTTACGGAATCAGCAACCTAACCGACCGCGCCCGCACGCTGGGGGGGCACTTCAACTTTGCGCTCGCCAGTGGTTGCGGTGTGGCCACGCTGTGGTTACCTCTGTCGGGTCGTCAAAGATAATGCAGAACTGCAAGATTTTGCGATGTTGGCCGCATTTGAATTGCTATAGCCTGTCTCAACCCCCGTTGAACACGGATGAGATCTGACATGATTGAGGTTTTCATCGTTGAGGACGACCTTACCACGCTGGCGAGTCTGCAGGACTCTGTCGCTGAAGATCCTAGGCTGAACCTGTCTGGCTCAGCATCAACCTATCGCGAAGCATTGGCCGCGTTGGCAACGAGAGACTTTGATGTACTGCTTACCGATTTAGGATTACCCGACGGTCATGGCCTGGAACTGATTCATAGAGTAAAGGCTAATCGTCCGGATGCGCTGATTATGGTGCTGACGACGTTTGGTGACGAGCTGAACGTGGTCCAAGCCATACGTGGGGGTGCACGAGGCTACTTGTTGAAAGATGATCCCGCGGCACAGCTGACAGAAGCCATCGTGCAGCTCACACAGGGCGCCTCGCCCCTGAGCGCCTCCATTGCCCGGTACCTGCTTACCAAACTATTCCAACAGCAGGATGAGAAAACTGATCACAGAGAAAGCCTCCGGCTGCTTTCTGCCCGGGAACGTGAAATTTTAGAACTGGTTGCCCAAGGGTATCGTCCGAAGGAAGTAAGCGGTCGGTTGGGTATCTCCTACCACACCGTGGTACACCACATTCGCTCGGTGTACGAAAAGCTTGAGGTACACTCTCGCAGTGAAGCGGTTTATAAAGCAAGTCAACTGGGCGAGATATAACCCGTCGCGAATGTTGGGTTAAGGCGATCGCAAATGCTCGATTGAGAAAACGAAATCCCTTTGAGTTAAACGTGCATGGCACGCCCTGCACGCATCCAGATTTTTTGTAGCCACCTCCCAGGATGGCAAATACGCAGCCATGTCCCAATTTCCAATATCAATGGTTGATGCAGGGCCGATGCCAAATGATTCCTGCTTTTCCATGACAGCGATGAGCAAGAGTTCTTTAGGAATCCTGCGGCCCAGTTTACTCGTCTTCACCTGCCCCGCTTCATTCTTTTGAACTGAATAGACCTCCGCTACGAGTACGGATCCATTTTCCAATTCTCCATTCGTTTTTGGCCCGCGCGACGCGGTTTCATTCGCGAACAGTCTTATGAACTGATCTGGATTCATGATTCGGTCCAGTGAAAGATACTCAACAAACGTTTCCTTGTAGTCAGCGGGTAGCGCAACTCTCGGCTCTTCGGCCGTCGCCGCAACGGCAAGGACTAAGCTCGCCACTACGAATAATTTTCGTCTCACTATTCTATCTCCAATTTAGTTTGTATACGTATTATATGTGTACAAACAGTACATCAAATTTATCATTTATGCCAATATAGTTAATGATAGAAATCTGGAGTTTTCATGCAGGTAACCGCCGCTCGCTTACACGATCAGCTGTGCTTTGCGCTTTATTCAGCATCAAGTCATTTAACCGCGATCTACCGAACCATTCTTGAACCGATGGGCCTAACCTACCCACAATTCGTTGTGATGATGGCCCTATGGAACGGGGACGGAGTGTCGATTACCGAAGTGGCTAACCAAACCGGGTTAAGCAAGGCGACGTTAACGCCTTTGCTGAAGAAGCTCGAGGAAAAAGGTCTTGTATCGCTGGAGCGGGTGCCAACCAACGAGCGGCAGAAGAAAGTATCGATCACGAAAGAAGGGTGGACACTGGCGTCTCAAAGCATCACTGCCGCAGACGCAGCGTTTCACGCAAGTGGCCTAACGCCTAAACAAGCAGACACGATAATTACGCTCTGCAACAAAATCCGCCACAACTAACCGGTCATGAAAGCCTTTTGTTTTTTATAACAAAAGCGCTTGAAGAAGTAGGTTTTACAACTTCGATCCATCCATCGGAAAGCAACCTTCGCGCTGACTTGCGACGCGTAAATCACGCCCTCTGAGCAAATTTGCATCTGTGGACGCATGGCATTCATTGAGGGAAACACTCGCCAATAAACCGGTTGCGATCGTCGGAGATGACCAACTCGCTGGATGAGATTCTATGATTTTCGAAAAATCGTGGTGCTGAGTCGCTTCTTTGGTCTATAGAAAAACTTGCTGCCAAAATCTATTAGGTTGATCTTTGCTTGTTTCGTATTCCAAAGGTTTAACAGCCAAACCGCCGCGAGTTTTGAGTAGAATGAGGCATGATAAAGGAACTCGTCGAGCGAAAGGTCTTGCGCGTAGTCTCTGGCTACGCGGTGGTTTGTTTCGTTGTGCTGCAAATAGCAGATGTGACATTCGAGCCGTTGGGTATTACTTCGGATACGCTAAAATCAATCATCGCGATCATGGTCCTGGGATTTCCGGTCGTCACCTACCTCGCCTGGATATTTGACGTATCAGACGAGCAGGCCCTGGTAAAGCAACGAAGCAGCGCACTTGAAGCGGCTTTTTTTGTATTGGCGCTTGCACTTTTTGGTGGAGGTGTTTGGTTTTCACTTTACTCCGATACCCCATTCGTCCCGATTCGCTCCGTTGACACGGCCGAGGAGAAGAGCACAAACACAGAACACCCCAAAGTGGTTGTCGTGCCCTTCACAAATATGAGCGCTGATACAGAACAAGACTATTTTGTCGCAGGACTTTCCGAAGAACTGATCAGCGCACTTTCGACAAGCAATGAACTAGCCGTGGTCGCCCGTGCATCGAGCTTCGCGCTTAGAGATCGCCCGATGACTATTCGCGAAATCGGAGAGCTGGTGAATGCTTCCCATGTGGTAGAGGGCTCTGTCCGCAAGCGAGACGAGTTCATTCGCGTCACGGTAACCCTTTCTGAGGTGTCGAGTGGGACGCAGTTGTGGGCAAATAGCTACGATCGAACGCTAGGCGATATCTTCGCGATGCAAGAAAACATCGCTAGCAGTGTAGCAACAACTCTGCGCGTTCGGCTAAATCGAGCCAACACAATACTTGTAGATACCGATTCACAAGCCTATCCACTGTATGTGCAAGGACGCGGTATATTGAGTCTTAGCGTTAACACACCAGAACAGCTCAAGATCGCGCAAAGCAGCCTCGATGATGCCCTGGCTCTGGACGCCGAATATGTGCCCGCGATTTTAGAAAAGTCTCGCTTACTCCTCCGGCAAGAACAGCTGCAAATAGTTCCGCCGGGTTCACTAGAACAAGAGCGTACCGCTCTACTGCGCAGAGCATTGGAGATCTCGCCGAATCATCCGACTGCCAATTCGTATATGGGCTGGAATTGGATCTACACTCGAAACAATCCTTATCGAGGTTTGGACTATTATCGTAAAGCTCTGGAAGCGGCGCCTTATGAACCTGAAATTTTGCGAGGCTTTGCGAATGTACTTTTACATCTTGGCCATCCGGAGCTTGGCAAGAAGGTGGCCAAATTTGTAGTCGAACGAGATCCACTTTGTGGTATTTGCTTTCGTACACTTGCGAACGCACACCTGCAGCTAGATCAATACCAAGAAAGTGCGGAGGTGCTTAGGCTAACAAATGAATTCTCGCCGAACCCTCAACTTCAGTATCTCAGAGCATTGGTTTTAACAAAAGCTAAAGATCACGAAGGTGCTCGACAAATCGCGGCAACGCTTGGAGGTATTCCTCAAGCCCACATTATGGGAAACATATCCATTCAAGAAGGCTTGCCCGGGGCATTAGATTCCGCAATCAAACGGTTTCGTTCACTCCACCCTGGGTGGCACCCTGCGATCGCCGAGTTTTATCTCTTGGCGGGTCACAATGACGAGGCCGTTGCTTACCTACTTTCCATGGATCCATCGAGCCCCGAGTTTTCACCACCCTCCAATGTCATACCCGTTTCTCTATATTTCAAAGAATTGGAATCAGACGCTCGAGTGGAAGATATCCGCCGTTCGCTCGGTGATATTCCGCCTGAGCGCGTGGAAATAGACTTCGAGATCTTGGCGATTAACGGCTAGCGCAGAGCACGTTTTATCTTTCAAACACGGTCGATAACCTGCAAAAAAATTAACACTACCCTTGTTCGATATCGCGATTCTCTGCGTACAGCTTCAGATAACCATACGCCATGTCACCTATTTCGCGGGTCAAAATCGCTGCATCAATCGTTTCTAACTCAACATCATCAGCACGTAATACGACAGCGTAAATAGAGTTGAAGAAATAGACCAACATCCCCTTCGCTAATTCCTCATGGTGTCTGTTTGCAACAGGGTAGGCGTCGAGTACGGATTCGATCGTCATTGCAGCGCGCGACCTTAGTGCTCTCCACTTAAGCCGCACTGGTTCCGGTCGCGTGCGTAAATAGAAGGATAGCGCTCTAATTAGGTGGACATCACTGTGTGTCTGGTCGTATGTCGATTTAGCAATCCAGCGCAACGCTTCCCTGAGACTTCCGATTTTCCGATAAATCTCAGTAGTGTCACTGGATTCCGCTACTTCAATTCGTTCCAACACGCGAGCGTAGTATTCGGTCAACAAAGCATCGAGAAATTCCGCCTTGTTTTTAAAGTGCGCGTAAAGTAGCCCAGTCGAAACGCCAGCGGTCGCAGCGATTTCCGCTACCGAAATCTGATCAAAATCTCTTTCCTTTAGTAGGGATTCCAAAGCCTGCATCAGTTTTTGTCGAGTTTTCTTGGATCTTTCTTGTTTGTAGTTCCGCGACATATTTATTTGAATTTGAATTCATATTCAATTTAAACTTATTCTCCAATCAAGTAAATGGGCACACGCAGGATTAATCGTTGTTCGACGCCACCCCAGTAACCGTAGCTGACGCACTGCTGTTTTTCCTAGTAGGCATCGTCTATCCCGTATACGGTTTCATCTACCATCTTTCGAATTCCGCGGAAAAGCTCAGCCTGGACCCCAATGTCCGCGTTAAGTTCTTTACTGAGAGCATCTTGATTAATGTGGTCACAGCTACTGCAGTTGTTTGGATATGGCTATGGGATGCGAGGTCTTTCGCGACACTGGGCATGCAGCACAATACAAACTGGTCCACACTCCTCACCTGGCTGGTTGTGGGGCTTTTTGTAACGTTTAGCGCGATTCAGTACCACCGAGTACGCACAAACGCTAACGCCCGCGAAACAATGAGGGAATATCTTGCGACGGCAGGAAAGAAAACACTCCTGCTGATGCCGAAAACCAGCAATGAACATCATCTTGCCATGTGTGCGGGGGTAGTCGCGGGAATCGCAGAAGAGATCGTTTACAGAGGCTACTTAATCTGGCTTTTCGCGCTATTTTTTCCGATCTGGGTCGCAGCACCGTTGTCCATTGCCATATTCATCTGTCTGCACTTCTATCAGGATAAGGCCGGTCTGTTTCAGGTTGGGCTCTTTGCGGCAATCTCGACGGTCCTTTATCTCCTTTCAGATTCCCTAGTGCCAGTAATTGTCCTCCATATCTGCATCGACGTGCTGAATCTGAACACAGGAAGAATAGCGGCTGGCAGGTGACTTAAACCGGGAAAGCGCGCGACCGACTCGCAATCTTTCGTCGCCCACGAAAACCGAGTGGTCAAACCATGCAACTAATTCGAAAAGGGATAATAAACCCCGTCCACTTTAGGACTATGGTCTCCAGATCCGCTTGTTCATTGAGCCAAACATTTCTGACAGCTCGACGCGAGAGGGTGTAATTTTTACTGGCAAAAAGTTGGGATCTTCTGGACCAGTAGACCCAAACTGGGTGAGATCGTAATCGATAGCATCCCATGCATGATTTTTGGTCTCTTGATCAGAAACGAGCTCAGCCTGTCCACGGACCATTACGTGAATAAAGTCCGGCGGTGCCACTTGGAACTGAATATCCACGTGCGGGTTCTCTCGCAGCTGATTTGCCTTAGGGCTTTGCGGACCTGTGGCAAACCACAGAACATCACCATCCCAGGTCGGATGAACAATTCGCACACGCGGTTCATTACCCGCAACTGTGGCAACAGCACACCACACCGCTTTTTTACAAGCGGCGTCTACCGCTGCGAAAAACTGGTCTTTTTCTTCTTCGGACACCGGCACTCTTTCTCCTCAGTGATTTGACCTACCTAGGAGTATGAGGTCTTTCTCAAACTTCTCATAGCAACATTTAGCGGATGACGAGCTTATTATTGCGAATGATTATCATTAGCGTTTATAATCCTCCGCCCCCAACCGTTAGGTAATCATTATGAAAACAATTAACGTAAGTGCTAACACGCTGCTGTTTACGCTGGCTGCGCTGCTAGCGTCATCAAACCTCAGTGCCCAAACTGCAAGCACGCAAGCATCCAACGATGTGATCGAAGAAATTGTAGTTACCGGGCGGGCTCAGACTTTTTATCGGGTATCCGAATCGGGATTTGGCACCAAAACGCCTACCGAATTTCTAGATAATCCGCAGTCTTTGCAGGTGTTGACCAGACAATTGATTGAAGACCAGGCTGCGCGGCAGATTACCGACCTTTATCGATCCATCTCCGGGGTCACCAAATTCAGCTATTCCGGCGTAAACTTTCGCGGATTTCGCCAGGACGAGGTGCGCTACGACGGCGTGCGGGGTGACCCTTTTTCCGGCTTCTCTGTTTCGCAACTGTTTAACATTGAACGTGTTGAAGTCCTGAAGGGACCAGCCGGCATGCTGTATGGTTTGGGGGAGCCCGGTGGTCTGATCAATTATGTTACGAAAAAACCCCAATTTGAAAGAAGTGTGAAACTCGATGCCTTTGCCGGCAGTTATAACCTGCGTGGCGCCTCCGTAGACGCCACCGGCCCCGTCGGCGAGCGACTCGCGATCAGAGGCGGCGTTTTCTATGAAGATCGAAATACACACCGTCGCAACAGCGACGCTGAAAATCTGCAAGTGGTGAGCGGTCTGACTTTCCAGATCACGCCAGAAACCGAACTAAATCTTAGCTTCGACTACATCGACCAAGATCTTGGCGGCCACCGACTTCGCGGCGTTCCAGTCAACGACAGCGGCAGCTTCCTGACCAGCATTAACTATAACCCCAATGAAGACGGCGACTTTCAACGCCTTGAAGCAATCGTTGGACAAGCGAATTTAAGCCATGAGTTCTCATCAGACTTTTCCGTCAAGCTTGCGCTACGTGTTTTAGAAAATGAACGAACACAGAACTATCACGAAAACCGAGGGCTGTTGAGCGACGGACGTACGATGCTGCGGGAGTATCGCGATCAGCTGCGAGAGAACGAGGAGTGGAGTGTTACGATCGATTTCATCCGGAATATTGAACTGGCTGGCGCAGAACATACCATCCTATTTGGCGGAGATTACTTTGAACAGGATGCTACCGGGGTATTTAGAACCGCCAGAGACGTCACTCGCGGCTGTGTGTTACCCACCCCTAATCCAGAAAACCTGCAATGCGTACCCAACATCGACATTATCGCACCAGGTTATGGTGCAGACCCATCTACCTATCTGTTCCGCCCTACCGCTTTTGGCGATTCCACCAGCATCCGCTGGGGTGTCTATGTCCAAGATCAAATTTCCATAGGTGAACACTGGCGCATCGTCGGCGGCGTACGCTATGACGAGTTTGAAGATGAAAACAATCTCAACGGCGCGGAAAACTCTGAAGATGAGTTAAGCCCACGTCTGGGTGTGGTGTATAAGTTGAATGAAGCACTGTCGCTCTATGCCAGCTATTCAGAAGGCTTTGCGCCTAATAGCATCGACAATGAAGGCTTCCGCTATGAACCAGAAGACAGTAACCAATTTGAGATTGGTATCAAGTCAGAATGGTTGGATGGCAGGTTCCAGACTTCGGCGGCCATTTATGAAATCACCAAGGAAAACATAAGGGAGCTGAACCCGAACGATAACGACAACAGCGACGGCATTCCTCAGTTCATCACCTTCGGTGAAGTCAGAAGCCGAGGTTTTGAGATAGACATGGTGGGTGACCTGACCGACAACTGGACCATGACCCTAAGCTACGCCTACAACGACGTAGAGATTATCGATGGGGTCACCGGTAGTGGTAACCTTGCTTCCGGTACCGACGAGTTTGCTAACGCACCCGAGAATACATTTGGTCTCTGGACACGTTATGACATTCCGTCCATCAATTCCGCAATTGCCTTCGGTGTAGATTACGTCAGCGATCGCGTTAGCTTTAACGATCAAAGAGTAAAACCCTACACGGTTTATGACGCCAGCTGGCGCACAGAGTGGGATCAGATATTACTCCAGATCAACATCAAGAATCTGTTCGACAAAGAATACGCAGAAAGCGGATTTAACGAACGCAATGGTCATTTCCCAGGCGAGCCTCGCACCATCCTTGTACAGGTGGGCTGGGAGTTCTGATCAGACAAGCATTTACCGACGAGGGTTCGCTAAAAGCGAGCCCTCTTGCTACTACTGGGAGTCTGCCCTCCGCTAATACAGCAGTTCCACATCAACGCGTTCAAAATCACAAAGGCAACAGTGTCACTTATTCGTCATTGCACCGTTGCGCCGGTGACTGGCTGTCCCATGGTTTTATTGGAACCGTCGAAATGGCATTCTTCGGCGATCCTTCCACCAGCTTGTCGCTATACACCAGATAAACCAGGGTGTTGCGGCGCTCATCGCAGAACCGCACAACTTGTAATCGTTTAAACAACACAGAGCGACGCTCGCTGAACACGGATTCACCTGTCTCCAGCTCGTCGACAATTTGAATGGGGCCAACCTGTCGACAGGCAATTGATGAATCGGATGTGTCCTCTGCTAACCCAACTGCACCCTTCACACCACCGGTCACCGCACGGCTGACATGACAGGCAACACCGGTCACCTTTGGGTCGTCAAAGGCTTCGATTTTGATTTTGTGGTCCGGGCCGATCAGTTTAAAAGCAGTATCTACACTGCCTATCTCTTCTGCATTTGCAAAGAGGGTAAGTAAACAAGCGATCGCTGCACCAAAGAAACGCTTCATGGATGCTCTCCTTAACAATCATAGAGCGTCAATTGTGCATAAATTACGAGGCATTACCCCATACTTGTGCGACCCGCTGATCCCGTCCGCAACCGTTACGGTAGTATTTGTAGCGGATCGGGTTCTTCTTGTAGTAATCCTGATGGTATTCCTCGGCGCGCCAGAATTTATCTAGCGCAATCACCTTGGTGGCGACCGGTGCCCCCAACAGTTCTTGGGCCTGAGCCACAGCTTCTTCGGCGGCCAGTTTTTCCGCAGGCGTGCTATAGAAGACTGCGGTGGTGTAAGAATGGCCTCGATCGCAAAATTGTCCTCCTGCATCCAGTGGATCGATGTGTCGCAGTAGGTAATCAACCAGCTGGCGATAGGTTGACTGATTTTTGTCATAGGGGATCTGCACCACTTCCAGGTGGTCAGCATGACTTTGGTAGGTGGGTGACTGACTGGCACCACCTGCATAGCCAGAAATTACATCGCCCACCCCAGGGAGTTTTTCAAAATCTGATTCCACACACCAAAAACAACCGCCCGCGACAACCAGACTTGCATTCGTGGTCGCAGGTACTTTAGTCGGTGCCGATTGAATGTTTGAATCTACCTCAGTTTGACACCCTGCCATAAGCAAAACGAAAAAAAGGCTTAGCAAGCGAATTGTGATGTTCATAAATACCAAAAACAAATTGTTTTAACTTAGAGTCTTGAGCGAGCAGAAAAGTTCGATTCAAGCCGGTGGCCGATCGGCCAATACACCATCATTCTCCAAAGCATCTATCTGCCCGTCCGAATAATCTAGCCAGTCCTTCAGGACTTCCCGATTGTGCTCGCCCAACCTGGGAGACCGGCGCCACTCTGACGGGTCTAATCCAGGTATCCGCAAGGGATTCCCCGGCATGGGTACATCATAACGTTCGTACCGAGCAAAATATCCACGATCCGCAACCTGGTCATCTGCAATCATGTCTGGCGCGGAATTTACGGGGCCCGCGCTGATACCTGCCAACTGCAGTCGGGCTGCGGCCTCCTCTTTGGAATATTGCAACACCCAGGCGCTGATCGCGTCGTCAATCTCATCATGATGATCCATCCGCTTTGCAACAGACCACTCTGCATCCCCCACATCAACGAACTCGCACAGGCTTCGCCACTGACCATCATCGGGGCAGGCCAATGCAATCCACTGATCTTCACCGGCGCAGGCATACACGCCATGTGGTGCAATCTGGGGATGTCGATTGCCCAAACAGCTTGGGGCCGGAATCTCATCCAGTTGTGTATCTACCAACCAGGGGCCGTTGTAGCCCACGCCGCCTTCATGCAACGACATCTCGATCATGGCCCCTTCGCCGGTTACTTCCCGTTGCCGTAGGCCGGTAAGAATTGCCGCCACCGCATTGGTACCACTCACCGGATCCATCAACGCCATGGCTGTGTTGCGTGGTTCGTCAGCAGAATATCCCATCATTTGGGTAAAACCCGAAAAGGCTTCAACCGTCGGTCCAAATGCAACACGATTGCACAATGGCCCACTCTGACCAAAGCCAGGCATCGAGACATACAGGAGATTGGGATTGATAGGCTTCAGTGCTTCGTAGTCCAAACCGAAGCCTGGCATCACCCGAGCACTGAAATTCTCGACCAGCACATCCGCGCAGCTCGCCAACTGCAAAAACACACGCCTGCCTGCTTCGGTTTTCAGATCCAAACTCACGCTGGAACGGTTGCGCATCAGTTTCACAAACAGCGCGTTGTCGTTCCAGGGTTCATCGCTGGATGGTCCACTGATCCAACCACCCAATGGGGTGGATGGAAATACCAACGGCCCTCGACCGTCGGGTGCTTCAACCCGCACCACTTCGGCACCTAAATCGGCCAGAAATCGAACGGCCAACGGACCCGCCCAGACATGGGTCAGATCCAATATCTTCACACCGTTTAGCGGACCTGAAACCGGGGTCATGATTGCAACTTCCGTTTCGGATACTCAACAGGGAAGAGCTGGCGATCGGGACCCGGCATGCCACCAATCCGATAGTTGGGTCGAGGCACCTTCACCGACCTCTCCTCCAATTCGACCTGGTACCAGAAACTACGCTCACCGAGGTGCGGCTCGTCCAGAACCTCTTGTAGGGATCTGACGATTCCAACGGGCACGCGACAGGATTCGGCCCGCGCCGCAAGTTCATCAATGGTCAAATCAGCCACGGCCTTTCGACCAATTTCGTGCAAGACACGCCGGTTCTGCATACGCAGGTCGTTGGTGGTGAACCGCTCGTCCATGGCAAGTTCCGGGCGGTCAAGAAATACAGTAAAGGGGTCCCAGAACTGGGGCACGATATTGACATAGATCCAACCGTCCGCACATGCATAGAGCTCGCTGGGTTCCACATACCAGAAGTCGCTGCCATGCCGGCCGCGCACTTCACCCGCACAGTGCCATCGAACCGTGGTGAATTGAGACAACGTCATCAGCGTCTCCAAGATACTGATTTCAATCAGTACATCATTCTCGCCGCAAAATCTTGCGGCATTTGCGGCGGCATAGGCCAAGGCTCCAGCTTGGAACTCTGCATAGTGACCAGGCAAGGTCAGCGGCGCACGATCAGCATCACCCATCAGGTGCGTATAACCTCCCATCGCCAACAAGACATTGGGTGTGGCGCGCCAGTCCTTCTTTGGTCCGCTTAATCCAAAAGACGTGATCACCACCCGCACACAACCTTGCCACTCCATCACGCCAAGCGCTTGGGCAGCCTGAGCGTTTTCAACGTGAACGATGACCACATCGCAGTGCTCGGCCAGTTCGGCAAGCAGCGCCGGATCCTGGACTTCAATACGCCGCTTGTCTGCATGTAAAAAAGCGTCCATGCCAAGGTCGCTTGCCCAGGCTGGCGCGGCAACAGCGTTCGAGACCACGTCGCCACCGGCGTGAACAAAGAGGCGCCCTGCATACCCCGCAGCGCAACCTCCAACCTCTAGTACTCGATCCATGCCACTCCCCAACTTCTGCGCTTAGCGTAACCGAACAAACCAATTTTACCCAACCCAAATAAGTGGCTGACACGCTCACATGAATGACTTAGTGTGCAAGCTTGAATCAAGCACCATCACAAACGCACGAAAAAGGCGCGTCAGAAGGCATCCTCCCTGAGGTTAGGCGCCTGTTAGTCATTGCACTCCCCCTGATGGGCGCTCAGGTTGCCCAGATGAGTATGGGGGTGGTGGATGCCATTATGGCCGGTCGCTATAGCTCAATAGATTTAGCGGGCGTGGCTTTAGGCGGCAGCCTGTTCTGGCCCACCCTCATGCTTATGATGGGGCTGCTACAAGCCGTCACACCCACCGTGGCCCAACACAACGGTGCTAAAAGACACGGAGAAATTGGCGAGGTCATTCGGCAGGGTCTTTGGTTGGCAACTTTTGGCGGTGCAACGGCCTGTGTTGTGCTGAACAACATTGGACCGGTGTACGCCTGGATGTCCGTCGATCCAGACGCCGCGGCCATATCCGTGGATTACCTACGCATGACCTCCTTGGGCGTGCCTGCCTTAATGTGCTTTTTTTGCCTCAGGTTCTTAAGCGACGGCATGGGCTATACCCGACCGGCACTTTATATTTCCCTGTGCGCGTTGGTTCTGAAAATCCCGCTCAACTATGTGCTGATCTATGGCGAGCTGGGTTTGCCCGAAATGGGTGGTGTGGGCGCTGGTCTGGCACAGGCGATCATCATGTGGTTCCAGCTGGCAGCGATCCTGCTGGTTGTAACACGCAAACGCTTTGACATCACGGGCTGGCGCACCAGATTTTCTACGCCATCGTGGACTCGCATCAAGCCGTTGCTCATCATCGGCATACCCATCGGCGCCCTGATCTTTGCAGAAATGGGTTTGTTTTCCCTCACCACAATCCTCTTGGGCCGTTTTGGCGCCGAGACCGTGGCGTCCCACAATATCGCCATGAACATCAACGGCGTGTTGTTTATGCCGGCCATGGCTTTGGGCATGGCCGGTACCATACGGATTGGTTTCCGCGTGGGTGCCGGGGAGATTTCTCAGGCGAGAGTTACCGCGGCCATCGCCATTGGCACCACCGTGCTGATCGCTGTCGTGGGCTCCTTGATCATACTGTTTGCACGTGACTTGATGGTCAGCGCCTACACCACAGAAGCCAACGTGGTGGCGTTGGCCTCCACCTTGCTTCTATTTGTCGTATTTTTCCTGGTTTTCGACGCAAGCCAAGCCACCGCTGCAGGCACCTTGCGCGGCTACAAAGATACAAAAGTCCCGATGTATATCGCGCTGTTCAGCTACTGGGGCGTGGGTTTACCCGTCGAGTGTATTCTGGGATTTGGTTGGATCGGCGAACCCATGGGGGTATATGGATTCTGGCTGGGTCTTGCCATTGGTGTGGGTACCGCGGCAATCCTGTTATCAGCCAGATTGTGGTGGGTCAGCCGCAATACAAAATATATCCTCAAAATGGCCGAAAAATAGGATTTAACTCCGCGCAGTGTTGACTAAAATGCGTCTTTTTTACCAACACCGGTTAATCCAAGCGTGATGAAGAAGAGTATTATTCTGGCCTCTTTGACCCTGCTGATGGTCGGCTGCCAGACGCCAACCCCTAACAGCGGTGATCCAACCCAGCCCGAAAAACCCAACCTGGGCTTTGAGATAGGCGATCTGTCCAATGAAATTAGACCACAGGACGATTTCTGGGGTTACGTCAACGCTAAATGGATCGAGACGACAGAAATCCCTGCAGATCGCTCTTCTTACGGCACGTTCTGGCAAATCATCGACAGAACAGAAGCTCAGATTAGAACCATCCTGGATGAAGTGACCACAAGCGCCGCCTCAGCGGATCAACAAACCATCGCCAACCTCTACAACAGCTTCCTGGATCAGGATGCATTAGACGCGCTGGGTCTGGAGCCGTTGCAGGACGAGCTGTCGTCTATCGACGCGATTGATTCTTATGCGTCGCTGTACACCAAATTTGGCGAGTTTGCTGCGCTGGGTATTAATAGCCCCGTGACGTTTTATGCAGACAACGATGCCACGGACCAGACGCGCCTGATCTTGTATCTATGGCAGAGTGGACTCGGTCTGCCGAATCGCGACTACTACCTGGAAGATGTGGAAAAGCTGCTGCAAGCCCGAGCAGATTACCAGACTCACATCACCAATCTTTTCGCACTGGCAGGTTGGGACAATGGCGATCAAGCCGCTACCGACATCGTAAGCCTGGAAACAGAACTTGCAAAAGCACATTGGACCCAGACGCGCAGTCGCGAACGAAGCAAAACCTATCGAAATCAGTACACCTATGCTGACGCTGAGACATTTACGGAAAAGTTTGACTTGGGAGTTTGGTTAACCGCCCTTGGCGCGGGCACACCCGACAAGTTGGTATTGGCACAAACCAGCTATTTCGAAAATGTTGGCCACATCGTCCAGGCCACCTCGCTTGGTGTCTGGAAAAACTATTTGAAACTACACCTGCTGAAGAGCTTTGCCCCGTATCTCAGCCGTGAAATCGACGACGAAAATTTTGACTTTCTGGGCCGCAAGCTGCGCGGACAACAAGCCCAGGCGGAACGTTGGAAAAGAGGCGTGCGCTTCATCAATCGCAATGCTGGTGAGCTCCTGGGGAAGATATATGTAGAACGCTATTTCCCCGAATCCGCCAAAGGTCAAATTGGTGAGCTGGTGGAAAACCTGCGCGGCGCATTTGATGTCAGCATCCGCGAGCTGCGATGGATGAGTCCTGTGACTAAAACCCAGGCACTGAACAAACTACAGGCCTTCCTGCCAAAATTGGGATACCCCGATGAATGGCGAGATTACGCGGGCTTGAATACTTCCGATTCGCTGTTTAACAACGTACTCAATGCCCGGCGCTTTAATCACCAGTTTGGCTTGGCAAAGCTGTCGAAACCTGTAGATCGGGCCGCATGGACAACCAACCCCCAAACGGTGAATGCGTTTTATCGACCGACCCACAACTCGATCACCTTTCCCGCGGGTATCCTGCAGCGCCCCATGTTCGAATCGGGATCCGATCCCGCTATGAACTACGGCGCGATCGGCTCCATCATCGGCCACGAGTTCAGCCACGGATTTGACGATCAGGGCCGCAAATTTGACGGCAATGGATTGTTGCGTAACTGGTGGACGGACGTGGATTCCGAACAGTACCAGGCTAGAGCTCAGATTCTGGTGGACCAATTTGAGCAATTTCAGCCCCTGCCCAACACGAGCATCAACGGACAACTGACTTTGGGCGAGAATATCGGTGACCTGGCCGGCGCGACCATGTCTTACCGCGCGTTTGAGCTGTCAGGACATGCCGACGGACCCGACGTCGCCGGGCTGAGCCCACGCCAGCGCTTTTTTATCGCCTACGCCATCGCGTTCCGCTCCAAGTTGCGCGAACCCTACCTGCGCGAGTTGCTTCTACGTGATTCCCATTCTCCCGGGCAGTACAGGGTGCTGGGAGTTCTGCGCAATATGACAGAGTTTTACGAAGCCTTTGACGTACAGCCTAGTGACGGCATGTACCTGCCTGAACAAATGCGGGTGAAGATCTGGTAACTCACGGTGTCCAGCGCCAGTTGAGTTGAAAAGCCACATCTGGGCTGATTTCCGGGTGTGGAAAATTCTCTACGACCACAATGTCCAGGGCATGGGCATCATTGAAGGTCAACGTGCCACCAAAGCTGAGCAGATAGGCAATTTCGTTGAGCTGCAACAGGCGCGTTTCATCATACACTTGGGAATGGATATCCCACTGAACCTTAAGCGTGACCACATCGTTTAGGATTACATAGCTACGCACACCACCCTGCCCGACAATTTCTCTGGACAAGCCCGGCAGCACATCACTATCGCCCAAATAGGACGCGCCGATCCAACCGCCAACTCCCAACCAAGAGTTGAGCTTACGTTCGTGGTGCAAACTGATACCAGCATCCATACTGCCGCTGCCTAAAAACTCATCCTCATCTCCCGTTGGGAGCTTGATATGCGCCCGTAAGACGGTGGATGCATTCTCAGAGGACTGCAAAGCTCTGGCAGCAAAAAGCTGGATATCTCCAAGTCCTGATGCACCGTTATTAAGTACAACCGAGCCTTGGGGTCCGGTATAGGCATACAGGAGTTGGTCTCTCGGCGCATCGTCCCGACCGTTTTGCGGCAGATTGAACCAATCGTGCCAATCAATGATCAGGTCATCCAGGTAACCTCCATCATGTTGCACAAAAGGAATTTCCGCGCCCACTTCCCAATTTGATGTCACCCCCCACATCAAACGCAGACTGGCACGACTACTTTCGCCATCAATCGTAATTTGCTCAGCACCCGGCTCGCTGAGATCAAAATTTGAGGCGACGCTGTAGGCGGTGGAAAGCGCAACTTTGCCTTCAGGAGTAATGGTTGCGCCCATGTCTCGCGCGAGCCCATGCACGCTGATAAACGGGTTCTGGTTCTCGACGATCAATGGTGCGCTATCTGCCATGCCTGGTTGGCCCATACCCATGCCAACGAACGTTAGCAGCATCCCGATCAAGTGATTTTTATTTTGGTTCATTTGGCAACTGTGTGTACGCTTGTTCAGGACCTATTATAGTCTGCAAATATGTTCAGGTTGTTAAAACAATACCTTCCCGATATCGCGTGGAATCGGGAGAACATCGGCTGGTTACTCTTTCCGGTTGTTGTCGCTTTTGCGCTGCTGGCCTTTGATCGCTATGGCATCCAACGCCGGTTCTACGAAATCTGGGGGGAGGCTCTGCACAGTAGTGGGATGTCCATAGACCAGGTGAGTTTCTTTGCGCAATTTTGGCTGACCGGTTCCTGCATAGTGTTGATGGTCGCAATTCCAGTTGTGTATCTGTTTTGCTTCCCAGCTCGAGATGGTAACGAATGGGGGTTGTCGTTTAACAAAGACCACTGGCCAGTGTACGTCACTTTGTTTTTGTTCATGTTACCCATTGTCTGGGTCGCATCCACTCAACCGTCGTTCATGCACTTTTACCCTTTGTATAATCCCGCAAACCTACAGTTGTTTATCGTGTTTGAACTGGTCTACCTGGCCCAGTTTTTCTGCGTTGAGTTTTTCTTTCGCGGTCCCCTTCTATTAAAGCTGAACGAGCGCTTTGGCTACGCGGCCATCGGCATGATGGCAGTTCCTTACGCGCTCATACATATCTATAAACCGTTCCCGGAAGCCCTTGGCAGCATCATTGCCGGTTTGGTGCTGGGCTACGTGGCCATCCGCCTCAGATCCATTTGGCCAGGCGTATTTTTGCACTGCGGGGTCGCCCTATCTATGGACATATTTGCTTTAGTGCAGTCAGGTCGCTGGGTAGGGCTTTGATCATTTGACGTCCGTCAAGCCATCATCTCCGTACCGATTGGCTGGGCCCGGACCATCGGGTCCTAAGCGACCGCGATTGCCGAAATGTCCCTGCCCGGGTACATAGTTGAATTCCACACGAATGCCATCCGGATCTTCAAACAAAATGGAGTAATAGCCCGGCGCAAAGTGCTCACCTAATTCAGGACCGTGCACAATCCTGGCATCCAGCTCATCGACCACAAACTTGTGGATCGCGTCGATATCTTCCACGGACCGCGCGCGGAAACAAAAATGATGTAACCCTGTTCGGTCCTGATCAAATACTTCATCGCGTTTTTCTTCCGGTGCGCCGCGCACCAGAATCCCTGTCCGACTCCCGATACAGTAGATGGTCTGGTCGTTTCGAATCAGGGTTTTCATCTCTAGAAAGTGCAGGAGCTTTTCCCAAAAAGGGATACATTCATCTGGCTTACTCACGGTCAACTGAATATGCGCAATGCCATTTACTTCGACGGTCATATCTCTCTCCCTTAATAATTGGCATCATCATCTACATGACTGCCGATCAAGTAAATATGTGCTGGTGTGGAAACCCAAGCCGTGACGCCTGTTGTGGTCCGCTGCTCGCGGGAGCACACGCAACCACAGCCGAAGCACTAATGCGCAGCCGATATAGCGCATATGTGCTGCGCGATGTTGCTTACCTCGAAAAAACGTGGCAGCCGGCCCATCGCCCACCATCTCTGCAATTGGATGACAGGCAGAAGTGGCTTGGGCTCAAAATCATAGCGATTGACGCTGGCACATCAGACGATGATGTTGGCATTGTGGAGTTTGTCGCGCGATATAAAATCGCCGGGCGCGGGTATCGGCTGCATGAGCGCTCCAATTTTGTTAAATCCAAAGGGCATTGGTACTACACATCAGGCCAGGTGATAGAATGACCATCTGAAAATCAACAGTTGAGCGGGGGGAATTTCGTGGAACTCAAAGACAAAGTTGTGGTGATCACCGGTGGCAGTGGAGGTATCGGACGTGCCATGGCAAAAGCGTTTCAAGACGAAGGTGCCAAAGGCATTGTCCTGGCTGACCTGAGCGAAGAGGCGGTTCAGGCGGCTGCGGGAGAGCTTGGTTGCGATGGCCGCGCATGCAACGTCACCAGTGAAGCTGAAATTCAGGCGCTGGTGGATTTCACCGTCGACAAATATGGCCAAGTGGATCTATTTTGCTCCAACGCAGGTGCCGGTGGTGAAGGTGTTCTGACCGACGCCAGCAATGATGTGTGGAATCAGCAATGGGATCTACACCTGATGTCTCATTTGTACGCCGCACGTGCAGTGCTGCCCGGCATGTTGGAACGCGGCGATGGTTATCTTTTAAACACCGCATCTGCGGCTGGCTTGCTCGCAGCCATTGGCTCGGGTCCGTACACCGTAACCAAAGCCGCGGCAGTCAAGCTGGCGGAATTTTTATCCATCACCCATGGCGATGAAGGCATCAAGGTATCGGTCCTGTGCCCTCAAGGCGTCAACACCGCCATGGCACCACGCAGCCTGGGCGATGGTCAGACCGATGGCATTATCGAGCCAGAACAGTTGGCCCAAACCGTGGTTGAGACCATTCGCGAAGAACGTTTTTACGTTCTACCGCACCCCGAAGTAGAGGAATACGTGCGCCGCAAGGGAGACGATGTAGATCGGTGGCTGTACGGTATGCGCCGACTACGACGTCAGGCCCAGGAGCTCCAGGTGCAACAGGAGGAATAGCGATGGCACATCGAATCAGCGGTCAGGCAGCGATTTGTGGGCTGGGCATGACCGAAATGGGCCGGGTGTATCGCAGCGCTACGGATCTTGCCGTGGAGGCTGTGCATCTGGCGCTGCAGGATGCAGGCTTAGAGAAGTCTCAGTTAGATGGCTTGTTAATCAACTGTGGTACAACACGAAACGTTAACCTGGGATTGCATCGAGCGCTGGGCATGAAAGAGCTGAACGTGCTCACCTTTATGCAGGGGTTTGGCTCCACGGCGGGGCAAATGATCCAGTACGCGGCCATGGCTGTGGACAACGGCATGGCAGATTACATCGCCTGCGTCTTCGCGGACGATCCACTAAAGGAAGGGAAGCGCAGCGGAGATGCCTACGCCGGTGGCGGAAGACCTGACGCCCTGGCAAGTCTTTATCCCATCTATGGTTTTGCGGGTGCTATCCCGATGTACGCTATGGGCGCCCAGCGCCACATGGACACCTACGGCACCACCCAGGACCAACTTGGTCAAATCGCCATTTCCCAGCGCGAATGGGCGGGCATGAATGAACAGGCGACCAAAAGAGAGCCACTAGATATGGCCACGTACCACGCGTCACCCTGGGTGGTAGAGCCTTTCCATGTATTGGACTGCTGTCTGGTTTCAAACGGCGGGGTTGCGGTCATTGTGACCTCGGCCGAACGCGCCAGGGACATGAACCAACCTCCTGTTTACATTCGCGGTTTCGCCCAGGCTCACAATCATGACGTAGGACAAGCAGACCATGATCCTCTGCTGGTCGGTCCGGGACAGAAGGCAGGCCCCCGCGCGCTGGCGATGGCGGATGCCAAACTGGAGGATATTACCCAGTGCCAGCTCTATGACTGTTATACCTACACTGTGCTGGCCACCTTGGAAGACTATGGATTTTGCAAGAAAGGAGAAGGTGGCCCCTTTGTGGAAGATGGCAAGCTTGGACCTGGCGGCAACCTGCCCACCAATACAGGCGGCGGCGAACTATCTTCCTTTTATATGTGGGGAATGACCCCGATTACCGAAGCCGTAATACAGGGTCGTGGGCAGGGGGGCATGCGTCAGCAACCCAACGATTTGATCCTGGTCACCGGGAATGGCGGCATTCTCAACTACCACTCAACGCTTTTATTGTCGCCCGAAGCAGCTTAGGAAAAGGAGCAGTTATCATGAGTGATCAAACATGGCTCCCAGAGCCGACCGAAGCAGCCCGCCCTTTCTTCGACGGGGCAAAAGAAGGCAAGCTACGCCTGCAATCATGTAATCAGTGCCACCACTGGTCCTTCCCACCAATGACAGTTTGTCAAAATTGTGGGTCATCAGACATCAGCTGGAAAGATGCCTCTGGGGAAGGTACGGTTTACGCGCACGGTCGCCTGGCAAGACAATATCATCCACGGCATACCAACCGATTACCCATTGTGCTGGCACAGGTGGACATTGCTGAGGGCGCTCGCCTGAACACCAACATCGTGGGCACGGATCCCAACCACATCAAAGCCGGTGATAAAGTCAGAGTCACCTTTGAACAGTTTGATGATGGAGGCGTCATACCTGTGTTTGAGTTGGCAGACTGAATGGATGTTGATGGCATCAAACGCTTAGCTGAGGAGTTGCTGCAGCTACATGGTCTGGATGACTGGTCCTTTCGCTTAGACCACGCACGCCAGCGCTGCGGCAGCTGCAACTACCGTGACCGAGAGATCAGTCTGAGCAGACATTTCGCCACGCTCAATAACGAGCTTGAGATTCGCAACACGCTCCTGCATGAAATAGCTCACGCGCTGGTGGGACCTAACAATGCCCACAACGCAAAGTGGCGGGCCATGGCCAGACAAATTGGCGCTCGCCCGGAGGCTACCAACGACCAGGCTCATATGCCTGGTCCAAAGTGGCTATTGGTGTGTAACGACTGTGATCAGGTGGTGGCCCACCGTCACCGCCGCCAGTTGAACCTGGATAGGGTGAGATGCGCCCTGTGTGCACCTCACCGTGGCGAGCTCCGCTGGGAAGCCGGCGCAGCCTAACCCCTAATCTGATCCAGCCACCTCCAGGGCTTCCTCTGAGGATATTTCCCGGTAAGTGATGGCGCCAAAGATCATTTCATCCCAACTCTGACGCCCCCAGCGTACCTCGCGCGTTGGGTCAGGATTCGCCGGGTTTTGAGCCGAGTTATCCCACCAGTTGGTGTATACCACTTTTGTACCCGCGGGAATGAACTTTGGTTCAGCCAGTTCATATGTCGTTTGCCAATTGAAATCATAGTTCGGCACGTTCAGCAGCACCTCTTCGGATCCATCAGGGTACTGAGCCACAAAACGCGATGCCTTACCTCGATAGTGTGCGTGAGGCAACAAGTTATACATTAGCGCATCTTTATCAAACTCCCGGACGGCAGACTCAGCATGCGCTTTGGCATGTGGCGGTATCCTAATCCCACCGTTGGCCAGAATCATGGAACGTATCGCGTGATCGGGCTTTGCTTCATGAAAGTAGATGCCGATCTTTGAATGATCGGTCGAGGCTCTGCCAGAGGTGGTGTAGTGCATCTGAAACTCTATGGTGGCACCTGCAGGTAAAAATGTCCCCGTCCCATCGGGTAAGGCGCGGGCAACCCGTCCGGGAACATAACCCCCCAAGCCACCCCCACCACGGCGCTTTAATCGCCCCTGGCGAGGACCACTGGTTTCCAACTCACCAAAGCGGGTGATGACATGGTGCAGTACGGCCCTGTCTCCCGGCAAAATCTGCGACGCCCGAACCCAGACATCTCGGTTAAGGGGGTTGGTCACATACTTATACTGATACTCCACCACACCGGTTGCTGGGACGTCGGTTGATGGTATATCAATGATCAGGTCCGGTTCACCCAGATCTCCCCACGCTGGTAACGCGGAGTTGAACGCCATCAGCGGATCTTCCCCCTCACCCCGAGGTGCACCTGCGTCAATCCAACTGACTATGGTTTGCAGCTCATTTCGAGTCAGCGCACGATCATTGTTGAAGTGACCTACTTCTGGATCTGCATGCCAGGGTGGCATACGCTGAGTCATCAATACTTCACGGATCATCAGTGAAAACCCACGCACCATGTTGTGGTCGGTCATGGCCCAAGGGCCAATGCCACCTGGTCGGTGGCAGCTGACGCAGTTTTCCGCAAGGATCGGAGCTATGGTATCAGGGTAAGAGATCTTTGAGCCATCCACCTCCACAAACTGCAGTTCACAACCTTCCACTTCGGTGGTGGCCGTTGTTACCGGTTCGTTTTGAGTCACCTCGGCGAGTGCGGCCTGCAACCCTTTGCCTGGATTGCCGCGGTAGAGTACCTGCCAGGTCTCAGGGTCAATCAGCAGCGCCTCTCCTGCCCGTCTGACCTGCAGATTCTGGCTGACCAACTGGGCACCATCCATCAGTACGGGGATCTCTATTTCAGCTGCTGACATCGCCTGCTGAACCTGAGTCCGACTGGCCCCGGTGGCATTTAATCCAAAATAAGACACATCTTCGGCGTATTTTGAAGATGTGGTTTTTAACGCCTCCAACGCTTTTACATCGGTACTACAGGAAGCATCCTGAACAAAGACTACAACCGCCTGCATATCCGAAAAGTAATACAGATGGTGAGAATCACCAGTGTGGTCAAACAGTCGGAAGTTATCGATGCGTTCCGCTGCGAAAACGGTCGCAGATCCCAACATCGCTAACACCAAAACACTCAGACAGCGCCAGACACTTTCAGCACGCGCAATGAAGCCTTTACCCATTTCCCTCTCCCCGTGGTAAGAACACTCAGAATATTGAGCGGAACACGCTGTGTAAAGCGTTCCCTTCTTAGGCTCCGTTAGTTGCTGCGCAACCGCTCCTTGAACCTGCGCATACCGGATAACCAACGGTCATAGTCACTGGCTTTGCGCTGAAAGTAGGTTTCCACTTCCGGGTGGGGTAACACTAGAAATTTCTCATCATGGATCGCCTGGATACAGGCATCCGCAACAACTTCGGGTTCTAAAATACCATCCTCGGAGGCCTGTCCACTGCTTGTCCGAGCCGAACCGACGTTAGGTCCAAGAATATTGGTTCGTACCGCCTGGGGGCAGAGCACGGACACACCAATCCCCTGATCCGCATAGTTGATGCTGACCCATTCGGCAAAGGCAACCGCCGCATGCTTGGATACGGCGTAAGGTCCGGAGTCCATCTGCGTCAACAAGCCAGCCGCTGAGGCGGTGCTGAGCAGATAACCCCGCCCACGTTCTACCATACCGGGAATCACGGCGCGGGCCGCGGCCAGATGAGACCATGTATGGACATTCATCATGCGCATCCAGTCTTCAGTAGGCAGGTTCAAGCCACCCCGCTGTCCGTAGCCGGCGTTGGAGACGAAGATGTCTACCCGCCCATGGCTGCCCTCAACGTCTTTTACCAACGCCTCAATGGCAGCCTCGTCACCTACATCCAGGGCCAGACCCACAGCACCCTCGCCAATCATCTGCGCCGTCTGGGCGGCATTGTCTGCATCAAGATCTGTGCATACGACATATTCCGCGCCACGCTGCGCGAACCCCTGTGCCAGCGCTCGGCCAATGCCCGATCCAGCGCCTGTAACAATTACAACCGTTTCTTTGACGTCCATTGCTCTCCCCCGTTTTGAATACGTAATCGTTGTCTATGCATCATATCCTACACCTTGAGCTCAAGGCTGACAGGAAAATGATCTGAGGCCTGCTTCGCCATCGTGGTGTTGTGAATGACTTCAGAATGCTCAACCAGTCGGGAGAGGGCGCCATCGCACAACAATATCCGATCGAAACGACAGGCGCGCTTTGGCCAGTAAGTGGTCGGGTTGCGCCCCCGGGATAGATTTTGCACGCCCTGTGGATCATGCAGGCCCAGATCAGTAAGTACACGAAACTCATCGGCACTGGGTCGGTCATTAAAATCGCCCAGCACAACCGTCAAGTGGTCACCCTCTACCTGCAGGTGCTGTTGCACCAAGTCGGCAAGCAGTCTGGATTCCGCCTGCCGCAAGGTCTGCGCATCGACAATCTGCCAGGTCTGGTTAATTCTGGACTTGAGGTGCACGCAAAATACGGAAATTTTTTGTCCACCCACGACCACCTCTACTTTGAGGATATCCCGCTGCAATCTAGCCGGGCTGGGTTGATTCTGTTGGGCCGCCTGTGCCGATCGCATCTCTAACATGGGCGCGCCCTGGTCATCCACAAGCTGTAACTCACGATGGGAGGTGAGATGAAGTTTGAATTTGGACAAGACACCGATATGAATGGAGCGCTCACTATTGCCTTGGCGAAGTCCAGAGTGAGCGTAGGGTTGGCTCAGCAGTTCGTTGAGTGTTTGCAACGTTCGCTGCGACCCCACTTCCTGCAGAACCAACATATCCGCATCAATTTTTTCGATCATTCTGGTTAACGCGCGGATGCGGCCATCTGATGGTAACAACCCCTCGCCATGTAGAAAGAGGTTATTCACGTTGTAAGTGCAGATTTTAATACGTCACCCGGCTATGATGTTATCAACTTCATCTGATCAACCTTGTAACACACCTAGAAGGGAGGGAGAAATGGCGGAATCAGCATCCGATCTAGACGCATCCTTGTTTGAACTGGCCATGTCCGACGAGGCGCAGCCATTGATGGACGCCGTGCAAAAGCACATTGCGGAAAACGTTGAACCTATTCAGGAAGAGTTTGTTGCACTACATGCGGAAAAAGACGATCGCTGGTCCTGGCACCCGCGTCAGCTTGAACTGTTGGAAGGTGCTAAAAATAAGGCCAAAGAAGCGGGCCTTTGGAACTTCTTTTTGCCAGACGCAGAAACGGGCGAAGGTCTGAGCAACCTCGATTATGCTTACATCGCTGCCGAGCTGGGTAAATACCCGCTTGCTTCAGAGACGTTGAACTGCAGCGCTCCAGATACTGGAAATATGGAAGTATTGGAACGCGTGGGTACGCCGGAACAGAAAGAGCAGTGGCTGAAGCCCCTATTAAACGGAGAAATCCGTTCCGCATATGCCATGACCGAACCTGCACTGCCATCGTCAGACGCCAAAAACATCAGCACCAGCGCGGTACTAGATGGCGACGAATGGGTCATCAACGGTGAAAAGTACTACATCTCAGGCGCCGGTGACCCGCGCTGCAAAATCATGATCACCATGGTAAAAACCGATCCGAGTGCGCCGGCGAGCAAACAGCAGTCACAAATCCTCGTCCCCAAGGATACCCCGGGGGTAGAGATTTTGGGCGGCATGGAGGTGTTCGGGGAAGATCATGCCCCTCGTGGCCATATGCACATACGCTTTAACAACGTACGGGTCCCTAAAGAAAACATCCTGTTGGGCGAAGGACGTGGTTTTGAAATCTCCCAGGTCCGACTGGGTCCTGGTCGTATCCACCACTGCATGCGCTCTATCGGCAAAGCGGAAAAAGCTCTGGAACTGATGGTTAAACGAGCCGGTACCCGGGAGGCCTTCGGCAAGCCCATCGCCAAGCTGGGTAAAAACATTGAAGTCATCTCGCGAGCGCGTATCGACATCAACGCCATGCGATTGTCTGTGCTGCAAGCCGCAAAGGCCATGGATGTCCTCGGCAACAAAGAAGCGAGAGTTTATGTTTCCGCCGTAAAAGCCATGGTACCGGAAAAGGTTTGCGAGATTATTGATGCTGCCATTCAAATGCACGGCGCGACCGGTGTATCACAATGGACCCCCTTAGCCGGTTTATACACAGATATGCGCCACCTGCGATTTGCGGATGGACCGGACGAAGTTCACCATATGGTGGTGGGCCGCGCAGAATTGCAAAAATACGATTTGTGGTAGGACAGAAACACCCGTTCCCCTCACCACAGTGAGGGGAACACGGCCATATCGTCAGATGGATTCCAGCGTGGTTTGATGGTCAACTCTGTCCAAACGGAAGGATGGCACATCGGCTAAGACCTCCGCCCAGCCAATGTTGACGACCAGTTGATCGAGCTGTTCTCGAGCGTCATCACCCACGCGATCATAGGCGTCCCGGACGCGCTGCAATTTCCATGCGGCAAACACACTACCGCCACGGCTGAATTTTTGACCATCTAGCTCAAATTCATAGGGTGACAGAACGCCGTCGCAAACCTCTCCCACATTCACATTGGATAACCTTTCAGCAACGGCGTGTTGGGTTGCGGCAGCAAAAGAAGCGCAGGTGGGGCCAATCACTTTCAGGTATTGCTCAAATGCTTCGGTCATCTCCAAGTCACCAGCAATCGCGACACCTTGACCCGCATGAATCTGGTCAAGGAAATAACACAGGTTTGGTAACTCTCGCTTCATTACAATTTGCGCCTGTCCCGCATCTCGATATTGATGCGCGTAGTAGCCCGTATAAAGAATACAATCGATCAGGCTAGGGCGGCGCCCGAAAGCAAACCGTTGTGGACCAACCGCAAGGTTCAGGGCATGACTTGCTTTACGAAAGAATGCATCAACTATTTCCCTGTTGCTCTCGTCATCAATCCCCAACATAGGGAGATAAGACTGCATTTGATCGGCAATTTTGTGTCCAATTTCAAACGCTGCTTCTCCTTCAAGCCCGAAGCTTCGTCCCAGCACGTTGCCAAACTCATGAATCGCAAACTGCTTGGAAACCGCATCATTCCAACGCGTATTCATCGCGGTGGTTATCCAGAATTCATCAATGAAAAACTCAACCAAGCGGGTGATGAACATCAACTCCGGGGGCTGGGGAAAAATAGGCCGCTCGGGATAGCGCGCCTCCAACACATCATTAATCACCGTAGTGTCCTGCAAAACCTCATCCTCGGGCCCTTGCAGAACCGGTATCATCACTTTGTGGGTCTTCTCTTTGATCGGCCCGTTCAACAACAAGCCATCGTACGTTTCCACGTACGGTATTCTTTTACAGTTAAGATAAGCCCTTGTTTTTGCTGTGTAGTAGGAGAACATTGTTCCCTGAAGCACATATTCGGTCACTTAATTACCTCTGCTAGTATGTCGGCTATTCGCCACTATGATCGGCCCACTGATCCTTTACCAACGCATCAATCAGTTGGACCTCTTTATTCAAGAACCCGCCTTTGTGTGCCTTTGCTTTTGCACCCAGTTCCATGTACCTCTGCGCTGAGTCAGTGTATCGAGGCCACCTTGCACCACCGTCAGAGACAGGTTCTCCGGTCTTTGCGAAACTTACCCAATAATCCGACAAGGTATCCCCCAGCTTGAGCTCCTCATCAGTTGCAGGTTGGCCATCAAAAGTGACCTCGGCGTTGTCAAACGCATAACGGATTTCCGCGGCGTGATAGGCCCCCAGTTTCCCTCCCATGGGGGCTGGAGGCACGTAAGTAAAATAATACAGCCAGACATCTCTATTTTGCGCGCTGGCAAGTCGAGCCCATTCCCGCATAGGTCGTGTGAAGATGGCATCCCTGAATGCACCGTAGTATGCCGCGCGATAGTCTGAGGCAAAATCGTAGACATCCAGCAGCTTCTCGACTTCGTCACCGGCAAGAGATTTCAGGAAACCCAGCGCGGCTTGTTCGTTAGCGGGCGGCGGTAACAGATTGGTCCCCTCATCGGCATTTGATCCTAGGATTAACGCCACATCATTGTGTTTGCCCTGGGCAAAGATGTTAGCGATGTGATCTGGAAAAACGTACCCGTCAACGTTGGGTTGGGAAAAACCCTGTTCGGCAAAAGTTGCAAACCCGGTGTTAATTTCTGACACATCCAAAGCCCGCAGAGCCTCCACCGAATCTACGCCCAGATGCTTGGCAAACTTTAGACCTACAGAGTGGGCTGAAGTGACCGAACGATCCACCGCAAGCTCCGGCATGGGATCAAATTTTGCCCCACTTTGCCCGATCGCCTTGTGAAACAGACCTGCGGCGAGTGGCGATGCGGTCATATGGTTCACACTCCAAGAACCTGCCGATTCACCAAAAATGGTGACATTGTCAGGATCACCACCAAAGGCCGAAATGTTGTCCTGGACCCACTGTAAGGCCGCAATCTGATCCAGCGTCCCATAGTTACCCGACGAACCGGTGCCGCTTTGTTTCTCCGCTTCCGCGGTTAATGCCGGATGCGCCATATAGCCGAAAGGCCCCAGACGATAGTTGATCGTCACCAGCACCACGCCTTTCTGGGCCAGGGCATTTCCATCATAGATCGACGTAGATCCGCTGCCTCGAGTCAGCGCCCCACCATGGATCCAAACCATGACCGCCTGGGGTTTTTCCCCACCCACATTCGACGACCAAACGTTCAAATACAGGCAATCTTCAGACGTGGGCTCACTGGGGCGGGTGAACATGGATCCTTCGGGATAGGGAAGCTGCGCGCATGCGGGTGAGAAGCGATTCGCCAGCCGCACGCCACTCCATGCGGGTACAGTCTGAGGCGCTTGCCAACGTCGCACTCCCACGGGCGGCATGGCGTATGGAATACCTTTGAACACAGCCACCCCATTACTCAGAGTTTCCCCAAGCAACTTACCTTGCTGACTTGTCACCTGAACGGGCGTGCCGAACGCGGCCACACTCAACCCAGCGACCATCAGAACCAACAAAAATTGTTTAAGGCGATTGATCATGCGTCTCCTCTCCTGTCCTCAAAAGTATCGCCTGCGCAGCCTACCCAATTGCTCGGCGTCTTGCACTCATGTTAGGTTGATGGACACTACGAGGGAGGATACGAAGCGTGATTGTTTACGGCGTTGCCATTCTGGCCGCTTGTTATCTAGTGGGCGTTGTTGCAGGCGATCTAATTGGAAGTCTCATCGGTGTGAACGCGAACGTGGGGGGTGTTGGCATAGCCATGCTGCTGCTGATCCTCATCACCTCCAAAAGCTCAGCAAGAATTGAGCTGGGCGAGATCACCCGGTCGGGCATTACCTTCTGGAGCGCTATGTACATCCCGATTGTCATCGCCATGGCGGCCAAACAGAACGTGATTGGCGCGTTATCCAGCGGCTGGATGGCCATCATCGCCGGCACGCTGGCCGTGGTGGCCAGCTTCGCAATGATTCCCGTGCTTGCAAAAGTTGGCCGCAAGCCAGAGCTGCACAGGTAAAACAGATGCTGACCGACCTCACAGAGATCTTCGCCAGCGTTTTTACCAGGAATGGTCTGATCACCGCCTTTATCTTTGTTGGTCTGATTCTGGCCGCTTCGAACTGGCTCTCCAAGACGCTAACCAAAGGACAGATTCACGGGTCTGCCATTGCGATCACCATCGGCCTGATCCTGGCCTACATCGGCGGGACGATGACCCAAGGATCAAACGGGATTGCCGATATTACGATTTTTTCCGGCGTCGCCGTGCTGGGTGGCGCCATGTTCAGAGACTTTGCCATCGTGGCCACCGCCTTTGGCGCGGATCTTAAAACCTTGAAAGACGCCGGCTGGATGGCCGGCGCATCCGTCATCATCGGGGTTGTTTTATCTTTTGTGGTCGGCGTACTGGTCGCCTACGTCGCGGGCTATACCGATCCCGTTGCCCTGACGACCATTGGCGCCGGTGCCGCAACCTATATCGTCGGCCCTGTAACAGGGACTGCGCTGGGTGCAGATTCCGACGTGGTCGCACTGAGCGTTGCTGCAGGACTGACAAAATCGATCTTGGTGATGATAGCAACGCCACTGGTTGCAGGACGCATCGGGTTAAACAATCCACACTCCGCGCTGATCTATGGCGGGCTTATGGGCACGACCAGTGGCGTAGCTGCAGGTCTGGCCGCCACCGATCCCAAACTTGTGCCTTATGGCGCCATGACCGCGACGTTTTACACCGGAGTAGGCTGCCTGCTGGCGCCGTCTGTCCTATATTTTCTCGTTTATCAGCTGATCTAAAACTTCTAAAATCGCAACATGACGGCAAACATCAATGACATCTTAACCGCGGCCCAAATTGCACAGGTGCGCCGCAAAAGCAATCTGCGAGGTTTGTGGTGCGTGGCATGCCAGTGGGGAATCACCATCACAATCTTTGCCGTGACCGCCTTGTTCCCCAATCCAGCGACCATTGCAGTTGGCACGCTTCTATTGGGCGGGCGCCAGCTCGGATTTTTTGTCCTGACCCACGAATGCGGACATCGTTCGCTGTTTAAATCCAGTGGACTAAACCGTTTTGTTGAGACCTGGCTACTCAGCCCCGCGGATTTTTCCAATGGCAAATCCTATATGCGCGAGCATTTGGAACACCACCGCAGCGTCGGGCAGGCAAGCGACCCCGATCTCAACAACTATCAAGACTATCCGATCACCCGGGAGCGCCTTCGTCGCAAGCTTAAACGCGATCTGCGCGGACAAACAGGCTGGCGCACGCTGAGCTTCAAACTTCGCGCCATCGCAAATCTGGATCAGCAAACCCCTGAAGACAAAGCTGCGTTGCTGCGCGGTGTGGTGATAAACCTAGCTATGCTGATCACCATGGCTGCCTTTGGGGTGACCTGGCTGTATCTGATGTGGATTGCCGCAATGATATTTGTCTACCCCACCATCGCACGGATTCGCCAAATCGCGGAACATGCAGACGTTCCCCAACTGACCAGCCCAGATCCACGCAAGAACACCAGAACCCTGTACGCAAATCCTCTGGTGCGATTGTTGATCTGCCCACACGGTGTCAACTATCACATCGAACATCATCTGTTGGCATCCGCGCCGATTTATCGTCTGGCTACAATGCACCGATGGCTAAAGCAAAACGACTATTATGAGGGTGTCACCTTTTCTCGCGGCTATATTAGTCTGCTTAAGCGGGTCACAATTTAGCCACGCCGCACTCGCCGCATGGGATGCAACGCGCCATTCTCCCCAACAATATACTCGGGCACGTCCACATCATAGTTTCCTAAACTAGGGGTATCGCTACCGGTTCTGGTACCACTCATCATCCCAAGTGTGCCATAAGTCCGTAAGCCAAGACGGGCTCTCAGCTTGGGGCTAGCCGTGTCGAGCACTTCCTGCAGGCAAGTGACCCCCCAGTTCTCCTGTTGGCGCATCCAGGGCAAGCAGCAGAAAATTGCCACATGTCGGCGCGGATGACCCTCAGCGTTCACGCCGGTGCCGTGCCACAGTCGACCATCCCAAGCGAAGATAGTGCCCGCGGGCGCCTCAATCTGTTGTTGCACCGCTCTGGCGGGCGGGGTTACCAGATGTTCAGCCGGCCAGCGATGACTACCAGGGACCACACACGTAGAGCCTCTTTCTGGCGTGAAGTCATCCAGCATCCAGAACAAATTACAAGCCGCGGGGAAGTCTGCGGTCGCAGGCACCTGACCCTGATCTCGATGCAATGGCTGGGGCTCAAGCACCGGTCCATGAAATACCCCCGCAGTAAGGCTGGATAACAGAAAGTGCTTTCCCAGCATGTACCCGGCCAGCTCATCGGTTTCTGTCCGTTCGACAAGATCAAGAAAATATTGCCCCTTGTTAACCAGGTTCGACAGAATCTGTTTAGTCGCGCCTGCACCCTGCGGTCCGCGATCTCCCAGCTTTCGCTCCGCCTGCGCTTGGCTGTCGATTCGGCCGCGAAGGGTCTCCAACTGCGCCGAGTCCAGCGCACCTTCCAGCAAACACATACCGGATTCGGTCAAATCTGCTTGCGCCTGTGCCAAGTTATTGGTGAGCTTGGGTATCGGCAACACAATCGGTTCGCTCATCGTTTGTGCAGCAACATATTTTGTTTGTCGGTGCGCGGCATTTTTAGTTTGAACTTTCATACTCACTTCCCTCTACCTCGCTCGCAACCGTGCGACTGTCTCCTGTAAACCATCCCATTCACTCCAGTGATCGCATAGTTTTTCGATAGAAGTCTGCCAAGGATTGTATTCATCCGGATACTCAAGAAACTGACCAAAGTATCCCCGATCCGGGTGATCCGACACGCCATGCCCAACCCGGCGCGAACCCTCGTGAGGATTCCCCTCACGCAATCGTCGGATCCTGAAGTATAAATTCATACGCGGTGTGGGCCCCAGGTTGGGTGTGGGTGTATGCGGACAGCTATGTAAAGCAATCACGGCGTCACCTGCAGACAAACAAACCGGCGTGAGCTCAGGCCAGGGCCACTCGGATGTCGCCTCAATGCCTTCTGCTCGTTCATGGGCCATATGTCGTATTGGGTCCGGTAATCCATTACAGAAGGTACCTCCCCTCGCGGTCGTCTTGATACGAGGCCAATTCAGTCCCTCGGGACCAATAACCCCTCCGCTGTCACGCTGACGTCGAAAATGCGCCTCTACCTCTTCGTGCATGCCTTTGATGACCGCAAACTGCCCGTTGCCGGGAACTAACTGGTCATTTAAGGCAATGCCAACCAGAGCCGTATAGCTCCCAACACTGATCCGTCGCTCCGGATCTATCCAGAGCTGCCCGTCGTTAGCGCCACGGATGTCATCCTGTTCTCCAAAATACCGAGCGGCGTCATAAGGTCGACCGGTATCGGGGTTGATGTCCTGAGCATCGGAAGGTATTTCTCCACTCCAACTACCATCCACATGTGGTCCAGGCTCACCACCCAGTTGGTCATAACCAGGAGTCACAGCAACCTGGCAGCTGATGACATCAGGAAACGGGCCCATTTCATGGCGCAGTATTTGTGCCGCCTGAGATTTTTCGAAGGTTTCAAGAACATCTTCATGGGTGGCAAGGTCTGGCGGCACCAACAAGCGTCTTTCGTCCTTGGGCATGCTGTTGATGATCCGACTGCGCGCTCTGGCAATCACTTCTGCCGGGACCGCGTTCGGCAAGACCACATAACCGTCACGCACCAGCTGTTCACGCTGATCCTGCGAAAATCTATTGGACCCTGTCTGCATAGACTTCTCCCCTCCGACTTAGCATACAAAGACTTGGCGTGAGCCGTCCAGAGTCCACAAATGGCAACAGAGGCGGTATGCTCAAGCACGGGAGAGGAAAAAAGAGACGCATGAAGACAACAACGCTCATTTTGCAATGTGCCTGTGTGCTGGCGCTATCTTTCGCACACGGCGCAGATCGACAAACAGGCGCTCGAGAAGCACCCCTAGTCTTTGCAGAAAATTGTGCGGTTTGCCACGGAGATCAGCTAGAGGGCGCCCCTCAGGGCACACCACTCAAAGGAAAACCGCTGATGTACGGCGAGGATCTCCCGAGCTTAATTTCCAGTATCGCAAACGGCGCACCTGAAAAGGGTATGCCTGCCTGGTCAAACGTGTTTAATGCGGAAGAAATCAAGTCGCTTGCGCTGTGGGTTTCGGAAGTCAGGGACGGCTTGACCTATGAAACGTTCAACTATTTGCACCAGATTACGTATCCAAAACAAGCGGTTAAGACTCAGCAAACCGACTACTACCTTTATCCGGTTATTCAGGGTCTGGATCGACTGCCATATTCCATTGCCCCACTGCCGGATGGCAGCATCCTGCTCACTGAAAAAATGCGCGGTCTGCGGCTGATTTCACCTGATGGCGAAAAATCGGATTTGATTACCGGCACACCTGCTGTGTACGACCAGACCTACGTGTCCGATATTGGACTGGAATATGGATCAGGCTGGCTGTTAGACGTTGCCATACACCCCGATTATAAAGAGAACGGCTGGGTTTACCTGCACCACACAGACCGATGTGATAACTGCAACGCGGCATCCCGCGCTGCTAAACGACCAGCGTCCATGAACCGGTTAATCAGAGGCCGTATCAAGAACCGAGTCTGGGTTGACGAGGAGGTGATATGGCAGGCTGATCTATCCGCCTACACGCCTTCCAGCGACGTCGCGGCCGGCGGTCGACTGGCATTTGATCCGGATGGGTTTGTGTTCATGAGCACAGGCATGAAGAGTCGCGATGGTATCCAGGATCTGAACAATCCCCACGGTAAAATCTTACGCCTGCACGATGATGGTCGTATCCCCACGGATAACCCTTTTGTAAACGTAGAGGGGGCGCTTCCGGAAATCTGGTCCTATGGCCACCGAAGTCCCCAGGGTCTGGAATTCAACAAACAAACCGGGCAGTTGTGGGGTACCGAACATGGCCCGCGTGGTGGTGACGAGATCAATCTGCTACTTCCTGGACGCAACTATGGTTGGCCACTCTTTTCCAAGGGCCAGAACTACGATGGATCAGAAGTCGCCTGGGGTCGCAAGACCTCAGAGGTTGAACTAAAAGATATAGAACAGCCTATCGTCGATATGACACCCTCCCCGGCCATCTCCAGCTTCGTCATTTATGAAGCAGATGCCTTTCCCAGCTGGCAGGGCCAGATGATTGTGGGTTCACTCAAAGCCATGGACATCTTCCGAATTAATATAAAGTACCAGCAAGCATCCATTGCGGTGGACCAAGAGATGATCGTTGAAGATCTGGCTAGAATCAGGGACATCGAAGTAGCTGACAACGGTGACATCTTGCTGTTACTGGAACACAACGAAGGGGGCCAGATCGCACGCCTCACACCCAGGTCACAGCGCCTTAGTAATCCCAAAAAATTTGTTGGTCGAGTTTTAAAAAAATGATTCACGAAATCCAATCTTCCTCAACCAGCACTACACGCCATACTACAAGTTACCTGCAGTGCGGTACCACAAACATAGCGGCACCTGCCATGGTATTTATACACGGCTGGCCAGAGCTAGGCTGGAGCTGGCGCCATCAACTCCCATTTTTTGCGGAAGCGGGTTTCAGGACCTATGCGCCAGACATGCGAGGATACGGGCACTCCTCTACCTACAACAGCCACGATGCCTACGCCCAACAGGAAGTGGTAGCCGATATGCTGGAGTTTCTTGACCATATTGAAGCCGACCGAGCAATCTTGGTCGGGCACGATTGGGGCAGCCCAACTGTTTGGAGTCTGGGGCGCCACCATCCAGAACGCTGCCTGGGCTTGGCTAACCTCTGCGTGCCGTACAACACCCTGGAAAACGGCTGGGCAGGCATGTTGCCTCACATCGATAGAGCACTTTATCCAGAAGACCAATTCCCTGCAGGGCAGTGGGAATACCAGTGTTTTTACGAAGAGAATTTTGCCGCAGCCACCGCTCACTTTGACAGCGATCCATACCTGGTTGCACAGTTATTATTTCGTAAAGGCAACCCGGATAGCGCCGGGCAGCCCGCTGGCACGGCACTTACCCGCATCCAAGGTGGTTTTTTTGGTGCAGGTCCCATGCCAGACCTCCCGCCAGATCCTGACGTAGTGACCGAGCAGGACCTGCAAAAGTTTGGGGAATCCTTAAGCCGCAACACCTTCTTTGGACCAGATTCCTATTATATGAACCACAATCTGAACGCGGCATACGCTCAGACAACACCAGACCCAACCTTGGACCTGCCAGTTTTGTTTCTCCATGCACGCTATGACTATACCTGTGAAACCATCACGTCCACACTGGCCGAGCCCATGCGCGCAGCCTGCCGGAACTTAACTGAGCGCATCGTCGACAGTGGTCACTGGATGGCACAAGAGAAACCCAATGAGGTTAATCAGCATCTGCAGAATTGGTTGAACCAACACTTTTAGGGAGAAACAAATGACCATTCAACTCAGACAAATTTGCCTGGTGGCTCGCCAACTGGAACCGGTTATTCAGGATCTGACCGACATTCTCGGCATAAACCGCTGTTATGTGGACCCGGGTGTTGGCGCGTTTGGCTTGGAAAATACCCTGATGCCAATTGGTAGAAACTTCTTGGAGGTCGTTGCACCCATTGAAGATAACACAGCCGGTGGGCGCTATCTGGACCGTCGTCAAGGGGACGGCGGATACATGGTCATTACCCAGGCCGACAGCAAGGCTACCCAGCTCCAGATCAAACAAAACGCCGCGGATCAGGGGGTGCGGGTCGCGCATGAAACCCAAAGAGACGACTGGCACCTGATACAACTGCACCCGGGTGATTTGATAGCCGCCTTCTTTGAGATTGAAACGGACGCCCATAACGACTTTGAAGGACACTGGCATCCGGTGGGTGGTCTCGGCTGGGAAGATCAAGTCAAACAAGATGTAACCATCGATATCACGGGTGTAGAGTTGCAAAGTGACGACCCGGTTGGACTTGCGCAGCTGTGGGGTAACGTTGCCGGTTTACCCGTCGCTCGCAACGCAAGCCAGATGCAGATGCAGTTCAACAACGCAGTCATCAGATTTGTAGAGGCTACCGATGGCCGAGGCCCTGGCTTAGGTGGGCTGGATATCAAAGTGGCCAGCCGCGATCATATTCTCGAAAAAGCGCGTGAAAGAAACTGTTACTTCAGCGATAGCCGGGTGGATATCTGCGGTACCCGATGGTATCTGCAAGATTGACCAACTGGCGTGTCTGATCTTGTTAGTCATCTGTTGGATGCCCTCGGCCGCCTCAGCCAGAATTTCCTCGACGTCCTGGTAGAAACACCAACCAACTATACTGAGCGTTTTTTTTGGCTCTACGTGCTGACGTTTATTGCATTCGCCTATATCGGCTACAAGCGCTATCACACAACCCGCCGAGGCTTCTGGCAATTCCTTTTTCCGAGAGCCATTTATCTACATAAATCATCATTTGTGGATTATGGCATCTACCTGATCAACATCTTTATCAGCCCGTTGACCGCCCTGTTTGGAGTGGCGGTCAATACAGCAACCTCTGTGTTCGTCGCGCAGACGCTGATTGGCTGGAACAGCGGCAACCCATTGTTCGTTGGAGAATGGAACTACTCTATCAACCTGCTGTTTATTCTTGGCTTCACACTGATCGCCGATCTGACCGTGTACATCGTGCACCGTACCCACCACGCTCTGGATGTCTTGTGGCCCATTCATGCTCTGCATCATTCAGCCGAGGTCATGACACCCGTAACACTGTTTCGTAAACACCCCCTTTGGAATTTTACTGCCAACCTCGCCACGGCATTGCTAACCGGGCTCTTCCAGGGCGCATTCATATTCTTGTTTTACGGCACCCCGGACTACACCATTCTGTTCGGCATGAGCACCATCTATGTTGCGTATAACTTTTGTGCATCTAATTTGCGCCATTCACACATCTGGTTATCCTGGGGAAAACCCTTAAGTTACATCTTTATCAGCCCGGCCATGCACCAGATTCATCACGACCCTTCCAGGCTCAACAAGAACTATGGAGAGATTTTTGCGATTTGGGACTGGATGTTTGGCAGCCTGTATATCCCGGATGAGAGAGAAAAATTTTCTATTGGGTTACCCGAAGGCAACCCGCACGACACACTGGCACGAGCTTACTACGTGCCTTTGGTAGAAATGGGCCGAGCAGTTATTCGTAAGCTCAAACCTGACTGACATCTTCGCCCAAGGCGCGGGCTCTCTCGACCCGAGAAGCTTCTTCCCGGGGTAAATGTTTTTGCGCTAACACCATAAAGATCAGCGCCGGGACAAATGTCAGCATGGATACGCCGATGGCCCATGCTAACGAGTCTGCGTCGTTCATCCCTGAAGCAAAAAACAGATCTGAAAACTGCCCCATAAAATAGGGGCCCAAGGCCAAGCCAAGAAATGTGTTCATCAAGATAAAATAGGCACCCGCGGTCGCACGCATTCGCGGCATAACCAGGTCTGCGGCCGTGCTGGGTGGCACTCCTCCTGCACATGCAGAAAACGCCGTCAGGAAAAAATTTATCCAGAAAGCGGTCAGCAAATCGTCTGCCATCAACATCCAAACCAGCAAAGGAATCGAACCAGCGATTACAAAATATCCCAGCACGATTCGACCAGACGGAAACAGACGTTTCAGGTAATCAGCCAATATACCTCCCAGCGTAATCCCCACAAACCCGCCGGTGGCAGAACCAATTCCCAAATATAGCCCCACCTCAGCCGCTCCTACCTCGTGGACGCGCAACAGCAATGGAGGAATCCAAAAACCTGCCCCATAACCCACAAAAGCAGTCATAGGAAAGGCAAGCATGGTGTACACATAAGCCTTAGAGCCAAACATCATGTGATAGGTGGCGGGGTCGCGAATTTTAAGCGATTGCGCCCACGAAAAAGTCACATATACGCCAAAAGCAGAGGTAACCCACTGGGCAATACTCCCGGTTAACCAGATCAGTCCCAGCGCACAAACGGCAAATACACCCGCCGCAATCATATTCTTTTTGAGAACTTGGGGATGTCCTAACAAGCCAATCACATTCAAAGGGGGAATCACGGCAGTCAGTTCTTTGCCGAGCACTTTAAAGGGTGCCGGATGTTTTTCCGCAACCAGTCCTTCGCTGATACCGCGGACCGGCTCACGCAGGGTACGTACCCAAATGGCCATGGCGATACCGGGCAACCCAACGGCCATGAACGCCGCCTGCCAACCTTTTAAACCAAATGGGGCATTACCATCCGGATACGCTGCTGCCCAGGATTCCAAAATATAACCGCCCAAAAATATTCCGATTCCAGCACCGATATAAACCCCCGCTGCATAAATCGCGATTACGGTGGCGCGAAGATGCGGTGGGTAGTAGTCAGCAAGCATCGAGTATGCCGCCGGAGACGCACTCGCCTCACCAATCCCCACGCCGATTCGATACAGAGCAAGCTGTGGGAAAGAACGCGCAAGACCTGAGGCTGCGGTCATTAAACTCCAGAATCCGAGGCCGACTGAAATCAAACTTCGCCGCGTCCATACATCGGCAAACCGCGCCAGCGGAATACCAAAAACAGCATAAAAAACAGCGAAGACCGTGCCGTACAAAAAACCCATCTGCGCATCGGTGATACCCAGGTCAGCTTTAATATCTTCAGCCAGAATCGACAAAATATTGCGATCGATGAAGTTGAAGATATAGACAATCACCAGCACAAAAAGAACATAGTGGGAATACCACCGGGAAGGTTGAAGCTGGCCTTGCGATGTGGCTTTAGGATCAGTGGGTTGTGGTGAATTGGTCACTGCCACCTCCTGATCCCATGCCAACCGGAACTAAAGAATCGCCTCGATCAGTGAGGGTCCGGGACTTGCGAGGGAACGCTGCAAGGCATCCGAAAATTCTTCCACGGTAGTCGCTCGAGATGCAGGAACCCCCATCCCTTCAGCAAGATTGACCCAGTTCAACTCAGGATTAGTCAAATCCAGCATGCTCATGGCCTTTGGCCCTGGGTTATGAGCACCCACACGACCAAACTCGATTTGCAGAATGGAATATTTCTGGTTTGCGAACACGATGGTAGTGATATCGAGTTGTTCCCTGGCCATAGTCCATAGCGCTTGGACGGTATACATACCCGCACCATCTGCCTGAAGGTTAACAACACGACGGTCTGGGCAGGCAACCGCGGCACCAACCGCACACGGCAATCCGTAACCGATCGAACCACCGGTCAGCATTAAATGATCGTGCGCGTGTGAAGTTCGAGTGGCGAGACTACATCCGGCTCCGCAGGTCCCTCCCTCGTCCACGACGATGGCGTTTTCTGGGAAGTGATGTGCCAACGCTACCCCAAGAGACATAGGATCCAGGGCACCCCGAGGCAAATCGGGAATTTCCAGTTCCAATAAGTTTGGTGCTATGGCGGCGGCACCCACTGCCTCGACCAGCGCCTCCAAAGCGCCATCAATATCCTCATCTCTTTCAACCAGGGTGTGAGTTTCACACCCTTCCGGTGTCAGCCAATTAGGCTTGTCTGGATAGGCAAAAAAAGTGATCGGCGATTGGGTGCTCAGTAGGATCAGATGTTTGGTGCCTTCCAGAACCTCTGCCGCTTGTTCGCCAAAGTATGGTAATCGTTGCACCTCTGCTCTACCCGCCCCACGTTGCGTACGCGCAACAAAGGTATCAGTCACAATGCGCGCGCCGGTAGCCTGGGCTACCCGATCAGCTAACGCCGCACGTGTCTCGGATATGAACCCATTCATCAAGATGACCGCCGGTTGACCGGTTTTCAGCGCTGCAGCCACGTCGTCTACGTTGCCTTGAGCGTAGGCCTTAGGCTGCAACCTGGGTAACGGGGCTGCGCTTGCTGTGGTTCGATTCCATGCGGTGTCTGCAGGCAGAATGAGTGTGGCCACTTGCCCCGGCGGCGCCAGTGCAGCTTGTACCGCTTCCGCGCCGTCTGCCGCAACATCATCCGCCGACTGGGAGACTTTCACCCACCCAGACACTGGCCGTGCAATACCTTCGACGTCTGACGTTAGCGGCGCATCGTATTTTCTGTGAAACGTAGCGTGATCACCGACTACGTTAACCACGGGCGTGCGCGCTTTCTTGGCATTATGCAAATTTGCTAACCCGTTACCCAATCCAGGTCCCAGATGGGTCAACGTCGCCGCCGGTTTCCCGGCCATACGACCGTAACCGTCAGCGGCGCCGGTAACAACGCCCTCAAAAAGCCCTAGCACACAGCGCATTTGCGGATTGGTGTCCAGCGCTGCCACAAAGTGCATCTCGCTGGTCCCAGGGTTTGCGAAACAAACATCTACTTCCGCATCCACAAAGGTCTGCACCAGACTTTCCGCACCACTGCGATCTTCTTCACTCACTGTTGTTACCCTTACTACCTGAATTTATAAAACTGATTGATACTTCTATTTTATGCCGGCGCCCGAGATAGGTCATCGCGTAGCGTTCGAGCGGCCATAAAGTAGTGAATGGCTGCCCACACGTTTGCCAATGTGACCACCACCAACGCCCAACGCAACCCTTCGCCCGCCCCCATCTGGGCACCAAACACATCGCTGAGGACACCGGTCACCAACGGCCCCAGACCCAAACCGATAAAGTTCAGCACCAGGAACAATACACTGGATGATACCGCGCGCATGCGTAAAGAAACCAACCCATGGGTCATGGCCAACATCGGCCCCAGATAACAGGCATTGAGCAATACCGGAATCGCGTAGACCAACATGGCAAATCTATGATCGCCAATAAAGTAAGCCCACAGCTGGAAGGGCAGGGCCACAATAATAGCCCCGGCTGGAATCCAGATGTACATCCGAGCATCTTCCTTGCCGTATTTGTCACACAGATACCCACCCAGAAACGCCCCCAGAGCCGCAGGCAGTGCTGCAACGGGTGCTAACCAGTTGGCTGTTTCGCCACTTTCCAGGCCATGTACGCGCTGTAAAAATGGCGCCATCCAGCCGCCCACCCCATAAGAAACAAATGCGTGCAGGCCAGCGGCCATGGCCATATGCCGGAAGGAAACCCTGTCCCAGAGGAGTTTGAACACGTTGATTAACGGGGGCGGATCGTTATCAACGACCTTAATTTCAGACATGCCTCGGGGTGGCTCTTTGAGGGTCATGCGCACGAAGATTGCAAACAACACACCAGGCACGCCTACCGCGATAAACGCCCAGCGCCAGCCCAAGTATTGATTGATCCATCCCCCGGCTAAGAACCCGATGAATACGCCGAAGTTGATGCCCATGTTGTAGACCGAGAGCGCAGTGGCGCGCTCGGCGGGTGGGAACATATCGGAGATCATCGAGTGGGCCGGTGGACTGCAGCCCGCTTCGCCCACCCCTACGCCAATTCTAGCCAGCAACAGCTGCCAGAAATTGCTTACCGTGCCGCAAAGGGCAGTCATACCACTCCACAATGCCAAAGATATGGAAATGACGTTTCGCCGTGTGCCACGATCTGCAATTCGCGCTATGGGCACACCCATGGTGACGTAAAATACGGCGAATGCAAAACCGCTGAGCAGGCCAAGTTGCCAATCCATCAGGCCCAGATCTTGTTTGATGGATTCCTGCAGAATGACCACAATCTGGCGGTCAATGAAATTGAAAACATAAACGACCGTCAGCAGTCCCAGCGCATAATAGCGATAGCCTTTCGAAAACCCCGCATCGGTCATCCGCTGATCGAGATCTACAGACTCAACCTGCTCAACTGGAACGTCATTTGATTCAGCCACCTTTTCTCTCCCCCTCCCCGGTGGATCGAGATTCTCCCAACCCCGAGCCCTATACCCTATCATCGCCTGCACCCTCGGCATAGCACCCGTCAGACTGAAGTATTACCTGCCGCATTTGACATACAATGCAGCTGACGACGATTCGGCCTAGGAAACTCATGCAAAGCGAAGTATTTATCACCTGCGCGGTAACCGGCTCGGGCAATACCTTTAACAAACACCCGGCCATCCCGGCAACTCCCAAGCAGATCGCAGATGCAGTCATCGAGGCGGCGCAAGCAGGTGCGGCTGTGGCGCATATCCATGTTCGCGATCCGGCAACGGGCGCCCCTGCCAGAGACGTAAAATACTACGAGGAAGTGTGTCAGCGAGTTCGCGAATCAAGCACGGATGTCATCCTCAACCTCACAGCGGGTATGGGGGGTGACGTGGTATTTTCAGAGGGAGAACACCCTCTGCCCCTGGCAGTAGGGACCGACATGGTTGGGCCCATGGAACGCCTGGCGCACATCGAATCGTGTCTCCCATAAATCTGTACTCTAGATTGTGGGACTATGAACTTTGCCGAGGCGAACTACGTCATGACAAATACCCCATCGGTTTTGAACGCGATGGCTGAGCGTATTCAATCTCTGGGCGTGAGACCTGAGCTGGAAGTATTTGATACCGGACATCTGGTATACGTGAAAGAAATGATACGCCTGGGCTTGATCGACGATCCGGTGCTGATCCAGCTGTGCCTGGGCATTCCTTATGGTGCACCCGATGATTTAAATACCCTGATGGCTCTGGTTAACAACCTGCCGGACAATTGTATTTTTTCAGCATTCTCTATCGGCAACCGACAACTTCCATTTATCGCATCAGCCTTGGCGGCAGGCGGAAACATCCGCGTGGGACTGGAGGACAACCTTTATCTGGAGCGGGGTGTCTACGCAAGCAATGGCCAACTGGTCGAGCGGGCGGTGACCGTGGCCCAGGCCATGAATGTGACCGTGTTATCTCCCGCAGAAACGCGCGACAAACTGCAGCTGGCAAAACGTATCCCATGAGCCACGTTACTGTTGAACGAGTCGCGCTAATCGGAGGCGGCGTGATTGGTGCGGGTTGGGGTGCACGCTTCTTACTGAACGGCATAGATGTCAGGGTTTACGATCCAGATCCCGAGACCAAGCGAAAATTTGACGCGGTGTACGAAAACGCCGAGCGCGCCTGCACCGAACTTACACGGGGCGGATTACCCGAACCTGGCAGGCTTCAAATCAGCGATACCCTGGAGCACGCTTGCGCCGGCGCAGAGTTTGTTCAAGAGAGCCTGCCAGAAAGAATGGCGCTAAAACAGAGTGTTCTTGCGCAAGTCAGCGAAATCACACCGCATGACGCCATTATCGCCTCGTCGACTTCGGGACTTCTACCCACGCAGCTTCAACAAAACTGCAAACACCCCGAGCGTATCGTTGTTGGACATCCGTTTAACCCGGTCTATCTGATGCCTCTGGTTGAGGTATGTGGTGGTCAACAAACCTCACCTGAAACCATCTCCACCGCGATGAATCTTTATCGCCATCTGGGTATGCACCCCCTGCACGTACGCAAGGAGGTGGACGCTTTTATCGCAGACAGGCTGATGGAGGCATTGTGGCGAGAAGCCCTGCATATGATCAACGAGGACGTCGCCACGGCAGAGGAAATCGACACAGCCCTCAGTTACGGTCCCGGGTTACGCTGGGCATTCATGGGGTCGTTCTTGACTTACCGCTTGGCCGGTGGCGAAGCTGGGATGCGGCACTTTCTGGAACATTTTGCACCCGCGCTGGAACTGCCTTGGACCAAATTGCAGGCGCCAGCCTGGAATGATGAGCTATTGGATAAACTCTGCGCCCAATCAGATGATCAGGCCGGAGATCTGCCGCTGCGCGACCTGGAAACCCTGCGCGACAACTGCCTGGTTGCCATCATCCAAGGCTTGTCACAACACAACTATGCGGCAGGAAAGACCCTGACCGAATACAAAAACCACCTCAATCACCCCGACGCAACCTGACACAACCTGACAACCGGGCGTTTCCCACATAGAATCTGAACATGCAGTTCCGCAACATAACCAAAACGCCCGTCCTCCTCATTGGCGTCTGCTTCGGCTTGATCTTGCTGGTCACCTTGCTCTCATTCCTCTACTCGGATCAGGATGAAACACTGCCTGATTTCTCTCAGTACGAGAACGTGCAGGCAAAGAAGCAGGCTTTTTTCGAGTACCTGGCCCCAAAGGTCGAGGCGGTCAACGCAGACATCTTACGTGACCGCAAAAAGGTACAAACCATCAATGAAGATTATTCCGGGTCACTGCATTGGCTGACACGAGCCCGCTTAGTAGAAATTGCCAACCGTTACGGCATGCAACCAAATCAAGAGACAACCGATAGCGCGCTCTTGAAGGAAGCATTAACGCGAATCAACATCGTGCCCCAATCTCTGGCGCTCATCCAAGCGGCCAAAGAATCCGGCTGGGGTACATCAAAGTTTGCGCGGCTTGCAAACAATCTATTTGGGCAACAGTGTTTCGTCGAAGGCTGCGGCATCATCCCGGCCGCCCGTGCTGCCGGAAGAACGCACGAAGTGGAACGCTTTGTCACGGTACAAGATGCCGTTGCGGGTTACGCCTACAACCTGAACTCTCACCCTCGTTACCAGGAACTACGGCGCATAAGAGCGGAGTTGGCGACTACGGATGCGCCGATCACAGGCATCGCGTTGGCCGCCGGATTACTGGCATATTCGGAACGTGGTGCAGCCTACGTTACAGAAATTCAAGCGATGATCCGCCAAAACAACCTGGAATAGTCGCGAATGATAAAATGTCGGATGTCGCTCGCTTGTTTGCCTTTGTACGGTCTGATCAGTCTGCTCGGCTTAACCGGTCTGCCGGTCGAGGCCTACGGCAATGGCAGCGCCGTTGTCTTGACTTACCATCATGTGGATTCCAGGACGCCTGAAAGCACGTCAGTGTCACCGGACCAGTTTGCTGAACAGCTCGACTACCTGATTGCCAACAGCTACAAGGTTTGGCATTTGCCCGACGTGATCCGTCGATTGAAAAACGGCCAACATCTGCCGGATAAATCTGTAGCCATCACCTTCGATGATGCTTACCGGTCGGTCTACACCGCCGCGTGGCCACTATTACGGGCCCACAACCTGCCATTTACGGTGTTTGTCCATACCAGCGCTATCGGAGATTCACCGGGTCTGCATATGAGCTGGGCACAGTTGCGCGAGCTTGATAAGGCAGGTGTGGAAATTGGCAATCACTCTCATACCCACGACCATCTGCCCAGTAAATCCGTCGAGGAAGCGCTGGCTGACCTGGGTAAAGCTCAGGAGATATTGGAGGACAAGCTAAACGTACAGGCCTCGACCATGGCCTACCCATACGGCGAGTTTACCCCTGCGTTGGTCCAATGGGTTAACAAGCAATGGACCGGGTTTGGACAACACTCCGGCGGTGTGGGCCCCAAAAACAACCTCGCCGCTTTACCGCGCGTGCCCATTTCCGGCCAATACGCATCCATTGAAAAATTTGCTCAGCGAATCAACCTGCACCCTCTGCCATTGTCTGCCGAGCCGAAAAATGGGCTGGTGACATTAATCGATCAACCGGAAATCAGCCTGCAGATTCCCGAAAGTATCCCAAACGCGCAAAACATCCGCTGCTACGCAAGCGGACAAGGTCTGATGGATATGACCTTGCTGGCCAGAACGCTCACAATTCGCCCGAAACAACCTATCAGCGCGGGCCGGACAAAATTCAACTGCACCCTGAAGGCGACAGGAACCGGTTACTACTGGTGGAGCTTCCTGGTGATGCACCCGCCCGATCAGAATAGTTGGTATACCTGGTAAGCCGGTCTCAGGCGATGGCTTCTACGGGCTCTGGTCGGTCGGTGCGTCCTTCTTCTTGAGCCAGCAAAATATATTTCGTCAGCCTACGCTGAGCCTGTTTCTCAGTGCGGTAAGGTCCTTTTTCCCCCTCCCGCGTGACAAAATACCAGCCCTCGTCTTTTGACACGACGCGGGCATGGCTGCGTTCATTCGACAAACCATCAAGCTTCAGCTGAGGTACCGAAGCTAAACACTCCACCACTTCAGTAAGCGGCATCTGGGTGACTTGAGGACCATGCTCAGTTCGGGCGCTCACCGAGGCAAAGCCGGTCTCCAGATCAACGCCTACAACCAGACACAGATGGCCACCTCTTGAAAACAAACGCCCTTCGCAGCGCTGAGCCAGTGCAGAATAAGTCATGTTTTTTGTTCGCCTTTTCTAATCATCCATTTAGCTGACGGCGGGTCACTGAAAGAACAGGAATCAGTTCACCATTAACGGACATTTTAAGAACTCGTCGACACGGTTTCTGTGATCTTCGTCACAGTTTTTTTGGGTACGCCCCACTCTAATTGATCAATAAATTGACTATTTACAGCCAATCTCTCTGGCCCGACAAGGTCAATCTCTACGTTGAACATTGGATTTAAGCCGTCTAACATCCGCGGTCCGGTGAAAAAACCGCCGGACTCAACGAAGAAAACACAACAAGAATTCGATCTAAGGATTCGGTCTAAGGGTTCGGTCTAAGAAAGATGTTTAGACACAGCACATATTTCAAACCACAAAGACGCAGGGTGCCACCCTATGTCCATGGTTTTGTGTTGGCCGCAATCCTGGCCACGCTGGCCGGTCAGATCATCGAGCTCGAACATTTTCATCACGATGACGAACACGCTCACAACTGTGCTGTTTGCCATTTTGATGCCAGCGTTACTTTCGAAGAAACCCAGTCAGATACTGCCCAATCACCTGAGCCAATCTATAGCAGCTCAGGTGAGGTCAGGGACGCAACCGTTCAGTATCGAACGAACACCCATCCTAGAGCTCCGCCTCTCGCCTGAAACACTAAGCGAAAAAAATCGCCACCTTGCGTGGCAATATAAATCATTAGGAGTTAGTCGTGATTAATCACACCAACCGCTACGGTCGTTTTTTCCGTAGCGTTTTTAGATTTGGCACCGCGTGCCTAATCTTCATCAGTCCGTTTGCCCTTGCAGAAGAGGATAACGATCAAGACACAATCGAAGAGATTGTTATTGTCGCTCACCCGTTATCGGCTGAGGGCTTGGCACAGCAAGCCATTGTCCTGGAAGGCCAAGAATTGGAAGCAGCGAAAGACATCAGTATTGGCGGCACCCTGGGCAACTTGCCGGGCATCCGCTCTTCATCTTTTGGTCCCGCTGTTGGCCGTCCGGTAATTCACGGGCTGGGTAGCGCCAGGGTCAGAGTCATGGAGGACCGCATTGACGCCCTGGACGTCAGCGTAACCAGCGCAGACCACGCAGTTGGCGTTGAGCCCTTTGTTGCAGATCGTATCGAAGTACTGACAGGCGCTTCGACACTGCTCTACGGGTCAGGCGCCATCGGCGGCGTTGTCGACGTACACACCGGGCGTATCCCACACACTCAGCAACCGCTTTCCGGAGGGGTCCAATCCTTCTACGATGACAACAGCGAAGGCTGGAATACCACCTCCGAACTAAACGGCAGCGTAGGTAATTTCTCGTGGCACATCGACGCGACTGTAAAAGAGGGAGATGACTACGATATCCCTGGTTTTGCAGAATCTGCTCGCTTTATCGCTCGAGAAGAAGCTGAAGAGGAAGAGCACGAAGACGAAGATGAAGATGAACATGAGCACGAAGAGGAAGAAGAAGTGCGCGGCACCCTTCCTGGTTCAGATCATGACACCAAAAATTTCGCTTTTGGCGGCAGCTACGTCGCTGATTGGGGCTTTTTTGGCATCAGCATCTCAGATACCGACTCTGACTACGGTCTTCCTGGACACGGCCATCATGAAGAGGGTCATGACGAGGACGAAGAAGAAGAGGAAGAGGAACACGAAGAGGAAGAGGAAGGTAATCCCGTACTCGAACTCGAATCCACTCGCACAGATGTAGAGTTTGGATTGATCGATCCATTTGGCCCGTTCACCGCCCTAAATGTGCGATTTGGCCATAATGACTATGAACACCAGGAAATTGAAGGCAGCGGCGAGGTTGCCACAACCTACGAAAACGACGCCTGGGAGCTACGATCCGAGCTGGTCTATGAGCTGGAAAACTGGCGCGGCGCGTTCGGTTTGCAGCATACCAACAAGGACTTCTCTGCCGTGGGTGAAGAAGCCTTTATCGCCCCGGTAGAGACTGTGGACACTGGTGTTTTCTGGGTGGGTGAATACGGCTTCGACAGCTTCGATCTGGAACTTGGCGCCAGAGTAAACCGTTTGGAACACGACTCTGTGGATTTTGACAGCGAATCGTTCACGGACTTCCCCGGCTCAATTGGCTTTGTGGTGCCTTTGGACAATCGTTTCCCAGGCTGGAACGCCGGATTCCAAATTGACTACTCAAATCGAGCCCCAATCGCAGAAGAGCTTTATTCGAATGGTGCTCACCTGGCAACCAATTCCTTTGAGATTGGGGATCCCAATCTGGATAGCGAAACCGCGTTGAGCTTTTCTGCCAACTTCAGATATGTATCAGACCGATGGCGTACTGCCGTCACGGTTTATCACATCGACTTCACCGACTTCATTTACGAACAAGCAAATGGAGAGGAAGAGGATGAGTTACCCGTGTTTGTGTTCCTGCAAAACGATGCAACATTCACCGGTGTCGATTTCATGAGCACCTTCCAGGCCATGCAGTGGGATGGTGGCAGCTTAGACATTGGTGTTCAACTGGACGTGGTTGATGCCGAGATCTCTGGTGCGTCGAACAACAACGTCCCGCGTTTACCTTCGGAACGATACGGCTTTAAAGTCGGACTGCAGCACAAAGCGCTGCGCGCCAACTTGTCCTATCTGCGAAGTAATCGCCAGAACGACATCGGATCAGAAGAGCTGATTACAAGCGGTTACGAAGACTTGAACGTCAGCGTTGAGTACGACGTGTTCAAACAGGAAAACACTTCTGTTGTCTTGTTTCTACGCGGCAAAAACCTGACCGACGATGAGCAGCGTGACCACACGTCCTTCCTGAAGGATGTGGCACCGCTACCTGGACGTTCTATCCAGTTTGGCGCTCGGGTTCGTTTCTAACCTGCACCTGTTTCCTTTCGGACAAGAACACCGTGTGTGTTCTTGCTTCCGAAAGGGAGTTTTCCACGCCTTTCCTATTGCGTATAGCTAACCCCTTGGGTTTCAACATAAATCGCGTAGATTGACTGGCTGGCGGTCACGAACAGCCGATTGCGCTTGACGCCTCCGAAACAGAGATTCGCCGCACCCTCCGGTAAGTGAATGATGCCCAGCCGATCACCACCCGGGGAGATAACGTGTACGCCATCTTGGTCCACACCACCCCAAGCGGCGGCGGCCCAGACGCTACCGTCTTCATCTACCCGGAAGCCGTCCGGCATAGCACCGTTCATATCGCAAAAGGTTCGCTGATTCGACAGCGTGTTGCCAGCTACGTCGTAGGCGTAGATGCAGCGCGGATGACCGGGGATATGAGAAGAGCCCGTATCCGCAATATACAAAGTGTTGTAATCCGGAGAGAAGGCCAGTCCATTCGGCTTGGCCAACGATTCATCCACCACGATCGATTCACCGGTATCTGGATCATAACGATAGGTACGCGTGGGTAACTCAAACTCCGCACGGTGACCTTCGTAGTTCCAATGGATGCCATACCCCGGGTCTGTGAACCATACGCCCCCGTCAGGATGCACAACCACATCGTTAGGGGCATTCAGTGGCTTGCCTTCAAACCGATCGACCAACACTGTCACCGTGCCGTCATGCTCGGTGCGAGTCATCCGTCTCGAATCATGCTCACACGAAATGAGCCTGCCCTGTCGATCTCTGGTATGTCCATTGGCATAGTTGGAGGGATACCGGTACTGATCTACCTGACCCGTAGCTTCATGCCAACGCAGAATTCGATTGTTGGGAATATCGCTCCACAGCAAGGCCCCCATATCACCAAACCAGACCGGCCCTTCAGCCCAACGCGCCCCTGTCCAGATGCGCTCCAGCGCGGCACTGCCCAAGACGTAATCTCTGAAACGCGCATCCAGTACCTCTACCGCGGGATCCGGATAACGCAGCGGTTCACCCCAGGTTCTGTCTCTTCCGTACTTGTCGTCCATTCTTAAACGCCCCTACATCACTCGATAACTAACGCCACTTTCTATTCTGAACCATTTGGGATCCCAGTAGAAAGCTTGGTATCTTTAGCAACGAGTCAGGGGAAGGAAAATATTATGCCGGTAGAGATGATTGGCTGGGTCGCACCGCAGGTATCGTCAGAAATTGTTGCGCCTCAAGGTCCACCATTTTCTGCCGACGTCATCGCACAGACGGCCCAGATTCACGAAGCAGCAGACTTTGATCGTGTCCTGATCGGTTATTTCACCAACGCGCCGGATGGATTCATGATCGCAGCGCACGCTGCAGCCAATACCAGCAGGCTCAGTTTTCTTTTGGCACATCGACCGGGATTTATCGCGCCAACCCTGGCGGCCCGGAAAATGGCCACTTTGGACCAGCTCAGCAATGGCCGTCTGGCCGTGCATATCATCAGTGGCGGTAACGATACGGATCAGGCAAAGGATGGCGACTTTATCGATCACAGCGGTCGCTACCAGCGCAGCGAAGAATACATCCAGGTACTGAAATCGACATGGCTCGAAACCACGCCATTCGATTTCCATGGAGAGTACTACCGTGTGGCAAAAGCCCACGCTGATATACGTTGCATTCAGGATCCTCATATTCCCGTATATGGCGGCGGCGGTTCAGAAAGTGCGATCAACACTCTCGCCCCTCATTTGGATGTGTTCATGCTGTGGGGAGAACCGCTGGCGGATACCAAAGCGTTTATGCATCGTGTTATAGACGCTGCGGCTGACAACGACCTCACCTTCAGCGTCAGCACACGCCCTATATTGGGTAAGACTGACGGCGAGGCCTGGGATAGAGCACGAGACATCCTGGAACAGGTTGAGCGCCGGATGGGCGGGCGACAGCGAAACGGTCCCCAGAACGTTGCATCACAACGACTCCTCGCGGCCGCAGCAGAACAAGAGGTGTTTGACGCCTGTTTATACACAAAGCTTGCAGAGGCCTCGGGAGCTCCGGGTAACTCAACTGCCCTGGTGGGCACGCCAGAAACCGTCGCTGAGGCTATGCTGGAGTACTACAAACTGGGCGCGACCTCACTGCTGATTCGGGGATATGATCCATTAAACGATGCCATCGAATACGGAGAATCACTGATTCCTGAAGTACGCAAGCGTGTTGCAGAATATGATGCCGCATCGGGAATCACCTGATCCTCTATCAAACCGGGTGGATGTTGGTCCAACCACCGCAGCAATTCCGTGGTTTCCGGCGGTCCCTCTGTCATCATGGACGCCCGGTAGATCTGCGAAAACACCCGACTTTCGCTGATCTGATCAAACGTCTTAATCATGTCCATCGCGTTCACCCCACCCCGTCGATAGCAACAGACCGTATACTGCCGGACCACATCCACAAATCTCATCCGTTGGGTCTGCCACAACGCTTTATCCACCAGGCCAAAATAGGCCGCTCCCCCCCAATACAGGCGGGGATAGTCCCCGTGTTCGCGCAACCGATCGTTATGCTCCAGCACTGACCACTCTGGCGGCACGCGACTGCGTTTTACCCGCGCGAACCGCTCTGCATAGCGAGCCATAACCTCCTCCCAGGAGATATGTCCGGCTGCATACATCACCTGATTTTGCAGATAGCTGGCAAGTCCTTCAGAAAACCAGCGGTCCCGACCGACATAGGGAAACAGCATATGTGACAGCTCATGCGCGGCGGTCCAATCCGCCCGAAACTGCTCCGGGCTGTAGCTCATATCCACATAAAAGTTTACGCGCATCGGCCACCCCTTGGCCGTTCGTGCCCAGGGCACCGGGCTGCTGCGACTTGAATACTTTTTGAAATGCAGTTCGTAAGGATTGGGACTGGGCCCCAGCAGTCGGGTGAGACCGGTATGCACTTGTGAGATCCATTCTTTGACCTCTCGCTGTTCGGCCTGGGTAAAGTCTGCAGAGAACACCCAACGGCTTACGGAGGCAACATATCGTTGATCGGCCCAGCACGAAGAAGAGAAAAGCAAACCACACAAGGCGACAGCAATGGTCGTGAGGGCGGTCGGTCGATGGGCGGTTAGGGTATGGATCACAGGAGAATTAGACACGGTTTTGAACGCTTAGTTCTCACAAAGAGGTGTCTAAGTTTAACGCTAAAATCTCTATGCACAGGCCGAAGTGGCAGCTAGGTCGCGATCACCACTCGAACCGCCTGCAGTTCCAGGGTCGCCCGTTCTATGTGGCTGGTCACTGCTGCTTGCTGGGCTGCTAAAAAGTCTACTTCTTCATCGCGAATATTTGGATTGATCGCACGCAGGCTTAACAGTCGCGCGTGCTCCTTGCCAACCAATTCGGCAAGTCGATCCATGGCCGCCGCCTTTCGTTCACCAACACCGGTTTGTGCTTGCTGTTCTGCGCGCTTGAGTCCGTCTTCTAAAACAGTACGGATCTCTTTCACCACCGCCAAACGGGCTGCCTTGTTCACTGGCTTACAAAGCCCGTTAAGCTGTTGATGATTGATCGCGCCGGTGAGATCTCGGCCCTGGTTATCAATCAGCACGCGGATTGGGGTAGCAGGCATAAAACGTTCGAGCTGCAGCTGCTTCGGCCCATGTCCTACACAGGTGTAAAAACACTCCAATAAGACCGTTCCCGCGGGCAATGATTTCAGGCTCAAGGCAGACAAGTTGGTATTACCCAGCTCTCCACCCAGCACCAGATCAAATACACCGGTCACCATGGGGCTTTCCCAGGTGACAAATTCCCATTCTTCACGCACCTGAGCTAGTTCACGGTTGTAAGTGATCGTTACACCGGCATCACCCAGTAAGGGAAAACTTGGGGTCAGCATATGTTCCGTGGGCGTGAGTACAAGCGTGTCTTCACTATGCGGCTCATGATCAACACCAAAAATATCGAACACACTTTCCATATAGTCGCCCAACTCCTCAGCGTTCTCCAAAGCGCCAATCCGATCGATGACGGCTTGTGCCACGTCGGGCTTAGAGCTGTTAAGTTCAAGCAAACGATCCCGACCCTGTCTGAGCTGAGCCCGGATATCGGCCGTGCGTGACTGAGTGGCTTCTACAAGTTGGGTGATCGCCTCTCCTCGACCTGCGGTGTTCGCCATTGCACCGGCCAGCTGAAGTTCAAACTCGTCGGCTAGAGCCGCGCCGGCAGAGAAGCTCTCACAAAACCCATTCATGCCGTGGTGATACCATTGAAATAGTACCTCCTGATCACTCCCTACCAGATAGGGCACATGAATCTGCACATCTTGGGATTGACCAATTCGGTCCAGGCGACCAATGCGCTGCTCTAACAAATCCGGGTTCGCTGGAAGATCGAACAAAATTAAGTGATGAGCAAACTGAAAGTTGCGCCCCTCGCTCCCAATCTCACTACAAATCAAAACCTGAGCGCCGCCATCAGGATCCGCAAAATATGCCGCAGCCCGATCACGCTCGATGATCGAGAGGTCTTCGTAGAAAGCCGCACTTCGAATACCAACGTCTAAATGCAGATGGCGCTCCAGATCTACCGCTGTTTGAGCGCTGCTGCAGATGAGCAAGACTTTTTCGTTCTTGTTCTCGCCTAAGAAGTGCTCAACCCAACCCACTCTGGGATCATGGGTTAACCATCCCTCCACTGCCACCGTACCCGGTTCGCCAATCAGCGGATAGCTGTTAAGTACCCGCTTCGGAAAACCCGTTACCGCCGATCGAGTGTTACGAAACAGCACCCGCCCGGTCCCGTGCTGATCCAGCAACCGGGTGATCAGCTCGTTAGCTTCCACGCCGTCTAATCCACGGTCCTTAAGCCAGTGTTTGTGTTCACTTGATAGCACTTCCCCATTGGTAATGGCTTCCACCAGATTATTTAAGGCCACATACTGACCTTGTTCGGCACGGAACTGCGCAAGACTTGCGAATCGTGCCGGATCAATGAGGCGCAATCGAGCAAAGTGGCTTTCCAACCCCAGTTGCTCCGGCGTCGCTGTAAGCAACAACAATCCCGCACTTGCGCCAGCCACGGCCTCCACAACCTGATACGCCTCACCAGGTGACTCTTCAGACCAAGTTAAGTGGTGAGCCTCATCCACAACGGTCAAATCCCACCCTGCGCTGACGACAAGGTCATAGATTTTGGGATTACATAAGAAATCCAAGCCACAAAGGACCAGCTGTTCAGACTCAAAGGGGTTTTCCTCACCAGCCTCGCGCAAAGCATCAAACCGCTCTTCATCAAACAGCGCAAATCGCAACGAAAATTTGCGCAACATTTCTACCAGCCATTGGTGCAACAGCGGTTCTGGCACCACAATCAAGACTCTGCCTGCAAGGCCAGTTTGTAATTGCTGATGCACAATCATGCCCGCTTCAATGGTTTTACCGAGCCCAACTTCGTCCGCTAACAACACCCTGGGGGCGTATCGCCCAGCAACTTCACTGGCAATATAGATCTGATGAGGCAGCAAGTTGGTGCGGGTACCCATCAGACCGCGTACGTCACTGCCTTGCAGGCGATCACGGTGGTTCAGAGTCGCCACCCGAAGTTGATATTCGTGAGCTTTATCGAAATGGCCACTGAACAAGCGCTGATTTGGGGCGCTCAATTGAATATGCCCGGAAATCTGAGTTTCCGGCACCACAATTTGCCCGGCCTCGTCGTCAACAGCCAGGTAATAACGCAAGCCATCACGGTCTTCAAATTCCACAACGTCCAGATGGCGTTCATCCATGGTGAACAATGTTTCACCGATCTGGTAGGTGACCCGTGCTAGTGGTGCATTGTTGGTGGCATACACCCGATCCTCTTCCGCAGCCGGAAAGCGAACCGTGACATGGCGCCCCTCAATATTGACAATAATCCCTAAGCCTAATTCAGTCTCCGTCTGACTGATCCAACGTTGGCCTAATACGTACTCCATAGAGCGCAGCAATTTCCAGTGGTGGCGAAAGGTGCGCGATTCTAACAGAGACAGCTTATATTCCACCTCTTTTTTTAAAGCAAAAAGACGCGAAAAAACGCCACGGAAGTCAGCAAAAAACTGTCGCATGGAGATCTGCCCACACCAATTTGATCATGGCGTTGCGCAGAGTATGATCTCTATCCCGTAACGATACCGCGACCACAACGCAGGAATAGACGCGATGATTTGGAGACACACAAAAAACGTTGGTTTGGTGTTGCTCTTTGTGCTGTTTGCAGGTGAAGTTGCTGGCGCTGATCGAGACGCTGAAGTTTTTCAGTATGCCCAAACACTACAAGCCCATCAGCCTCATCTATGTGTTGCCATTGGCGTCATGGATCGTGAATCGGAGCAAGTTAAACACTTTGGTTGTGAGGCCAGCGATTATTTTCAGATTGGTTCCATCACCAAGGTCTTCACCACCACGGCGCTGTCCGCCTCTTCTAAAGTCCATTCGGGCACTACCCTGGGTGATGTATACACAGAGCATATTTCGGCGGATGCGCAGCAAATCACACTGGGTCAACTGGCCTCCTACACATCCGGACTGCCACGCCTTCCCGACAACATAGATCTGAGTTCTTTAGACAATCCCTACGCCAGCTACACCGAAGCCGATGTGATCGATTACCTGAGCCGCTATCAGTCAACGGGTCAGGAAGGAACGTTCGCATATTCCAACCTTGGTCTTGGCCTCTTGGGCATGGTACTCGCGAAAACTGAAGGCCTACCTTATGAGCAGGTGATCGCCAAATTCATCCTGCATCCCCTCGGCCTCCAACAAACCTGGGTCGACCCACAAAACAAAACCGAAAACGGGGTCACGTTGCAGGGGCACGGTGCGGACCAACAACCCAATACCAACTGGACTTTTGATGCTTTGGCTGGCGCAGGCGCCCTTTGGTCAAACGTAGGGGATATGCTGAACTTCGCACGCGCCCAGCTTGCACAGAATGATTCGCCATTGGCCAAAGCCATCAGCGATACCCACCAAAGCCAAACTGATGTGAGTCCTGCCGTTGCAGTCGGACTGGGGTGGATGATCAACACGCGAGACCCAAAATACCTTTGGCACAACGGAGCGACCGCCGGTTTCCGCTCCTGGATGGGCTTTGATACCAAGCGCAACCGTGCCGCTGTTGTGCTGGCTAATGGGATGCTTTCAGAGGTCGATCTGATGGGCCAGGCACTCATGGGCAGCGATATACACCTGCCTGCACTGGCTACCGGTTCGACCCTGACCCCAGATCAAGCAAAGGCCTATTTGGGACGTTATCAACTGAGCCCACAAGCAGTGCTGGATGTGTTCATGGAAGGGCAAGAGCTATTTGTCCAGGTCAGTGGACAGCCAAAATTTAAGCTGCACTCGACCGGCACCGACAAATTTCGGACGGAATCTGTCCCGACAGAGATTGAGTTCAACCGAAGACATTCAATCGTCACCAGCCTGACCCTCCATCAAGGGGGGAATACGATCACAGCCCAGCGAATCGGCGAGGTCCCGATCAGAGCTAAACTCAATCTACCCATCGAAAAAGTTGAACGCCTGGTTGGCACCTATCGGCTTCGACGCGGCTTTGAGCTCACCGTGACGCGCAATGATCAAGCCCTTTGGGTCCAGGCGACAGGACAACAGAATTTTCCCGTATTTGCCGAAAGCGACACCAGATTTTACTATGAGGTCGTTGCTGCAGAGCTTGAATTCGACCTTGAAGATGGGACTGTAGAAGGCGTGTGGCTGCATCAGAACGGCAAACATTACGCAAAAAAGGTGCGATAAGCAGGATGGGGACAGCATGCTGACACTTGCCGGTACCAGCCGCGGTATCTTTAGAATTGGATCGCACACCGAAATGGTTTGTCCCGAAGCTCGCGCGGTTAGAGACCTGCAATTCATAGACGGTATATTCTACGCCGGCACGCGACATGGTTTGTTTCAATCAAAGGATTCCCTGGTCTGGGCGCACGCTGGTTTGCAGGACTATGAAGTCTGGCAAATCAGAACGGCCAGCTACGCCGGCCGAACTCGCCTGTATGCAAGCTGTCAACCCGCAGCCCTTTTTAGCAGTGACGATCTGGGACAAACCTGGCAGGAGGTCTTAAGCTTCAGTCAACATCCGCAGGCTGAGTCATGGTGTGTGCCCGTTGACCCCCCCATTCCCGGCCAGGCACGCGCCCTGGTGACCGCGGCTGAGTCGCGTTGGGTGGGCGTAGAGGTCGGCGGTATCATGATCAGCCGCAACGCAGGTGAAAGCTGGTCTTTGGTCTTGCCAGGTGACAATCCCGATATTCACATGATGTTTTCCCATCCGCGGAAACCCGATACGTTGTTTGTCTCTACAGGTTATGGCCGATTGGATGGCATAGCCGACATGGTGGAGGGTAACGCTGGCGTTTTTCGATCAGTGGATGCGGGGCAAAACTGGGAATATATCTGGTCTGGGATCAAACCGCGCTATTCCAGACCCATGTGTATCGATCAACGTGCACCGCATGCGCTGACCGTAGCGGCAGCCCCCACCGCATTTTCTCACTACAAACAAGATCGCGGCGCAGGCGCCTGCTTGTTTCAGTCACTGGATGAGGGTAATAGTTGGACAAATCTGGGGGACGAAATACACAACCCGTCGGCCGCAAACTTTCACGGCCTGTGTGTGGACGCCGAGGTCAACGGCGGCGTCTTAACCGGCACCGATAACGGAGAAGTCTGGCGAGTGTCACCCGAGAACGACTGGCAGCAACTCGCCGCCGAACTTCCTGCTGTCACCTCCCTACTCAGTTTTTAGGGTTTCCACAAGTTCCCCAGGCTCACCAGCAAGTTGTCGGATCCGTTCTACACTTAGAGGACTCTAATAACGTCGGAAGCGGACCTAGTGCAACAAGGTTTTACCATCGTTGAACTGGTTGTTGTCATCATTCTCTTGTCCATTCTGAGTGCGGTGGCGCTCAGCCGGAGTGTTTCCACAACCGCATTTACCCCCGCCAGTGTCGCCCACCAAATGCACCAGGAAATAAAATTTGCACAAGCCACGGCAATGAGCCGGCAGGACACTGACATCACGTTCCAACTGGACGCCAACGGTGACAACTGGCGCTTGATCAACAGCTCAACAGCAGATGGCATCTTAAGAACAGCACTGGTCCCGGCCGAAAATACAGACATCCGCCTCACAAGTGGCGCCACTGTGGAGACGCTGCAGGACGGTGGCAGCTTGCTGATCGCATTCGACAGCTTGGGCAACGTAAACAGCCTAAGCGTTGAAGGCTCTGCTGTGTCAGCAACAACCGGCTTATTGGTGGAAGTGATCGGAGATAACTCACGCAGCCTCTGTCTTTACAACAGCGGATATCTTGCTAATGGCAGTTGCTAAGTACGCAGCGGGCTTTACGTTGGTGGAACTGGTGTTGACCATTGTCATCATCAGCATCGCAGGCGTCAGTATTTTTGCAGCACTCAGTTTTAACCTACGTCACCAGTCAGATGGCATGGAATACGCTCGGACCTCAGCCCTGGCACAAGCCTATCTCGAAGAAATCATGGCAAAAAAATATGATGAGACGACACCTCTGGGTGGCGTCCCACCATGTTCTGCAAGCACCACAGCCTGCAGCGCGAGCGGAAGTTTCAACGATGGGGAAGCTCGAGCTCAGTTCGACGACGTCGATGACTACGATGGCTTGGATGACCTACCTCCACTGCATGTGGATGGATCAGTTCGCTACGAATACGAACGGTTTCGCGTGCAGGTATCCGTTAACTATGCAACCACAGCGCAAATTGCCGCATTGGGATTAGCCGGTGCCACCGATGCTAAGGTCGTGGTGGTCACCGTCACACCGCCCGCTGCCAGTCCGACTTCTTTTGCTGTGACTCGGACGAATTTCTGATGCGCTCCCAGGCACCCCACCACAAAGGATTTACGATTGTCGAGTTGATTACAGTAATGGTTGTACTGGCAATCCTTTCAATCGGTACCATGCGGTTCATATCTGACAGCACAGAGGGGTTTTTCTCTGCAAGCGATCGCGCAGAGGTCTCAGCGGACGTGCGGTTAACTCTGAATCGGTTGAATCGCGAACTACGTGAGGCTCTACCCAACAGTATCCGCGTGTCGGGAGACTGCCTGGAGTTTATTCCCGTCGTGAGCGCCACGGTCTATGTGAGCGCACCGATCGGCTTCAGCGCATCCAACTTGACCCTGATCCCGCTGCACACCCCACCCGCAGCCGCAAGTCACCGCCTCGCCGTTGCACCAGGAACAAACGTCTATCAGCTATCTGCCAACAGTGATATCAGCCCGACCTTTACGCTGGCGGCGCCTGATGCCGCGAACGAGGTGATTGCCACCCTTGCGTCACCCCATCAGTTTTCAAACAATTCTCCCCAGCGTCGGGTTTACGTTGTGGACACGCCGGTGAGCTTCTGCGTAGACCGCGGGTCTTTGTGGCGCTACCAGTCATACGGGTTTCAAAACACTCAACCTACCGCCGCGACACTTCCTACAACCATGCCCGGGAGGGCGCTACTGGTGGAAGAACTCGATCAAACCGTGACGCCTTTCTCCATCTCGCCAGCCACTCTGACGCGGAATGCAGTGATCAGCGTCGTCATGCATTTCCAACGTGGGGGTGACACGCTGGAAATTTCTCACAACGTACAGGTACGAAACATTATATGAAGCCCATCCATAATGTCTTCGGACGCTGTCGATTAAGACCACCCATTCCAATCCAGCCCCAAGCCGGGCTTGGATTGATCAGCGCTCTTTTTATTATTATGGTCGCCGCCATGTTGACCGTTGCTATCGCACGTAGCATCAATACAACCTCAGCAGCGGTAGGATTAGAAATTTATTCGCTAAACGCATTTCTTGCCGCAGAGTCCGGTGCGCAACTCGCTATGAATGAGCTTTACTCCCCGCTAGCCGGCGGTAGCTGTACCAGTCGCACCATCAATTTGAACACTGTTGGACTCACCGATTGTGAAGCGGTGATCACCTGCGCCAGCGAAACCGTAAGCAGCAGAACCTATTTCACCGTAAGCAGCGCAGGTCGTTGTTCCGAAGGGGGTAACTTGATGGCACAGCGCGAAATACTCGTGCGAACTCAACCCTGAACTTGGGCTGCATACCGACATCTGTGTATGATGCCTAAAAAATCGTCACCTATTACACAGTGTCCTCTACACAAACTGATTCTAAGATTGCACTCATTTCAGGCGCAGGTCCGGCGGGCCTGACAGCTGCTCTGCTCCTGGAGAAACAAGGTTGGCAACCCATCGTTATAGAACGCGACGCTGAGCTGCGAGGTGGTGGTTTTCTAGTATCTATCGCAGATGCTGCGTATACCTGTATGCAAGAGCTGGGACTATTGGAGCGGCTTGCCCAGCGCAGCAGCGGTATCACCAAATCTGTCTACTACAACGCCAGCGATCGTGCATTGCTCGAACTCCAGACAAAAAATTTATTCGGGCACCTGCCCGTTCTACAGCTGATGCGGGATGACCTCACCCAGGTTTTATATGATGTCGCCCGGGAGCGCGTCGAAATCTGCATGGACACCCAGATCAGTCATGTCCAGCAACAACAATCCAAAGTCTCGGTCACCCTGAATGACGGTCAAGTCTGGGTATGTGACCTATTGATCGGCGCCGACGGCGTTCACTCTAATACACGAAACCTTACCTTTAACAAAGAGCACATCACCGAACACTATCTGGATCTACATTGTGCCGCCTTTCGCCACAATAACATTTGTGATCTGGAAAACTGCTTCGAAACACACACCCAACAAAATCGTTATATGGCTACGTTTACCACAGGGCAGACAGATGTGGGCAGCGTATTTGTGTGGGCAGATCGTTCTCGTATCGTGCCGGACAACTTGAAGGCCAGACTCACCGAGGCCTTCTCCGGCAGCCAGGGCACAACATTGGACCACCTTTCTCTATGTCCCGACGGCAACTTCTACTACGACGTCCTGAAGCAAATAGAACTCCCTAAATGGTACTGCGGACGCGTGGTGCTGCTGGGAGATGCGGCCCATTGTTTAACCCTATTTTCCGGGCGAGGCGCTGCAGCGGCAATAAACGATGCCAGGGTATTGGTCGAAGCGATATCAAAAGAACAGAACCTGGAGGCGGGCCTCGCCAACTACGACCGAACGCTACGTCCCAATCTGACCAGCATGCAGAGTTCCACACGCCGTGATGTGCGCTGGTATGTCCCTGCTACCAGAATCAATTTGTGGCTTCGCAACAACGGTTTTCGGTGGGTACCCAATGCGTTTTTCCATCGTTACTTTCAGAATAAGTACGCCAGCGTGTCATGAGCAAACTCACCTTCACCTTTGACCTGGAAGACCCATCCCAGGATCAAAAGGCCGAGAGGGTGCTCGAGCCCACCCAAAAAGTGCTCGAGCTCTTAGAGGCTGCATCCGTGGTGGGCACTTTTTTTGTCGTGGCAAAAACGGCGAGCAAACTTCCCCAGTTGATTCGCCAGATTCACGAGAAAGGTCATGAGGTGGCTCTACATTCGTTGGATCACACAGAGATCGTAAACCAGAACAAGCACCAGTTCTCGAGAGCAACAGCGCAAGGCAAGGCGATTGTAGAAGACATAATCAACCATCCAGTCACCGGCTATCGGGCGCCAAACTTTTCGCTCACCTCGAGCAGCCCTTGGGCAAGCGATGTGCTTGCGGATCTGGAATTCACCTACTCATCCAGCATTCTACCGACGTCCCACATATTCCATGGTTACCCGGATGCACCCGCCGTACCCTTTCGCTGGGCCTCCGGATTGATCGAATTTCCCGCGCCCGTGACCCAACTACTGTTCCGCACCGTTCCTTTTCTGGGTGGCATCTATTTTCGCTACCTGCCATTTACCTTTGTGATAAAACGTAGCCAGCAGTCTACGGCCCCGTGGTTCTACTGCCACCCGTATGATTTTGATCCGCAGCAACCCTACTATCGATTGCACAACACTGATCATTGGGCCTCCCTTCTGTTGTGGTTCAATCGGGGTGGAAGTCTCGCAAAGCTTCAAAAGCTTTTACATCACCCGACCATTAACTTTGGACCAAGTTTTGCAAGCCAAGTGCAACAATTGGAATCGTTTTCTCTACCTGAATTTACGCCCGGGTAAGCACCGCGACACAACTGATCCCAAGCACACGACCAAGGGATAAATCCACAGGCTCTGTTTTAAACAACCGCAACACTTTGCAGTGCTGATGCTTGAGCCCAACATCGGCACAATATTCATTCAAGTCCTGCCAAGGATGTTCATACTGCGGAAAATCTGCAAACCTGGATCTTGTCAGGGTTAACGCACACTGGGCTAATCGGTGCACAATCGAAGATGCATGCCTCCAGGTCAGAATCAGCGTGCCACCCGGTTTCAGCACACGAGCGAACTCGGCCAGCAACTGCTCGCTGGTGGGTGCATCCAATTGATTTAAGAACTGCGAGTTAACAATGACGTCGACGCTGGATGTGGCCAGCGGTAACTCGAAAGCATCACTACACACTACATTCATCCCTTGGCTATGCGCATGTTGTGCTGCAACTGGGTGTAGCTCAACACCGATCAATTTTTCCGCGCTCCCGATCACTGGGTCGAGCATAGCCCCGTATCCGCACCCGACGTCTACTATGACCGCTTGGGAACTGATCTGATCAAGTTGTTGCAGAATCCAATCTTGCTCTTTGCGGAACAGACGTTTGGAAAGGTAACCACTTTTATGTTCAACCGGCGCGGTACTTAATCGCAGCTTGTCATACGTGGCCATCAGTTGGCTTGATTCGCGCCGCTTATCGCCCATAAAACCAACCTGCAACGCGACTGAATAGAAAAAAGCACACACCAAAGGAAATGATAAAAAATCTCACACCCAACGCTGTGGCAACCGCCGTGGGTGTATCAACAGCCGCCAGGTGCTGCAGCACACCAGCAAGAGAGTACTCGCCAATTCCGACGCCACCTAAGCCGTGAATCGGAACCGCAGATCCAAGGCTATAAACAGCTGTACTACCCAGAGCCTGTCCTGTATCGAGCGAAGCAAAGCCGTAGATCAGCACGCCAATCCCACTGAACGTAAACAACCACTTAAAGACTGTGAGCACGACAACCCGCAAAAATTTATTGGTTGTCAGTTGCCTTCGCCAACGCCGAGCCTGAATCAGGGGGCGAAACAACTGACGAAAGCGCACAACCAAGCGCGCAGCCCAGGTCAGCATCCCTTCTATTCGACTCAACAAGAGCAAGATCACCAAGCTGGCAACCAATCCTGCCCACATAGCAAATCCGGCGTCAACATAAGCAAAGGTTAAAAGAACGATGGACAAGGCCACCAGACAGATAACGTCCAGCATCCTTTGAAAAACGATACTCATGGCCGCTGCGCCCACCGACATGTCTAAGTCGCGGCGCACCACCGCGATTGCTGCAACCTCACCCAATCGAGCTGGCAGAGCCAGAACCAGCAGTACCCACCAACCGTTCGCTGAGAGCGCATTGATCACCCGCGGTTGCGTGCGCGAGGTCGCAGCACAAGCCAGAATTCGCCAGGTCGAAATCACACCTTCTCCGACGAACAACAAAAACGCCGCCGCAATGCACCAGCCCGGAATTCTCGAGAATCCAGCCCATAACTGGGAAATCTCGACTTGACGAAACAACACACCAAACAATATTAACGTCAGGCAGACGGCGAGCACCCAGTTCAGGCGGGAAGAGCTCACTATTGAGCGGACACCGTGGCTTGATCCAAACGGACCTGCAGTGGGATCCGCGGCTGATTATCCACATCAAAACCAATGGCCGACAGCAGCATCTGTAGTCCGACGATCAACGGGAGGCCGGACAACATCACCGTGCCGGCGCTGGCTTCAATCTGCTGTTGAATGTGATCGATCCATTGATACGTACCAAAAATCAACCCGAACAGTATTAAGACAGGACCCAACAGCCACTCCAGAGAAGCCAATTGGAAGTCGCGCAGATAATAGTTGTAAAAAATGCGCGTCAGAAAGTTTCGCAAGTGCTTCAAGGCAAACGTAGGGACCGCGGCCAGGAGTGATATTCCACTGCGTTCTGAGCCATATAGGGCGCGATGAGGCATATCTGTGACCACACCTCGAATCGTAGACAGACGGAACAACAGGTCTGATTCAAAAAAGTACCCCCGGTGCAATTTATGCAGGGGTATAAGACTGAGTGCTGTGTGATGTATTGCGGTATAG